>NZ_QEWP01000009.1 GCF_003121985.1 Marinilabilia rubra | reverse complement strand
CAGTGTAAAATAAGGCCGATCGCTTTAAGATTCACCAATCAAGATCGGCCTTTTTATTGTTAAATAAATCACAGCAAATATATGAAGAAAATTCGACTATCATCCCGAAAGGGGTGAGTTGCGTCTGTTTACCAATCTTCAAATCAAGCACTTAGGCTTTGTAAGCCTGACGGCTATGCCCTTTCAGGGACCCGGTGCCGGGAGCATGTTTAACCCCGGGACATTTGCCCCGGGGTTATTTAAGTTCGCCCCCTGCCTCCCGGCAGGCAAGCTTATCAGGGACTTGATGGATTAGCCCTATTTGTGTCATTCACAAAGTATGTGATTTACAGAAAGAACCTAATTGTTAATATCATCGCAAAACCAAACTACAGCCAAAATAAATGTATTCTGAACAAACCGTCACCACCTTCTGTTTGAAGTTTGGTGACGGTTTGTTGTTTGGGATTATTAAAGAGTTTTAGTTTAAAGTAACACAAAAAAATGAAGAAATTTTTCTTCAATCAACAGGGCTTGGCTATCTTTGTCCGGACAAAAATTACGTTGTTGTTCTTTTTTTAGCCCTCGTGATCAGAGGTCTCTATGAAAATCAAGGGGCATACACGAAGTGGTTTTTTTGAATTAAGAAATAGAGAAAGTTATTAAATTTCAAAAGTATTATTTATGAAAGTTACCGTTGTTGGCGCCGGAAATGTGGGCGCTACATGTGCCGATGTATTGGCTTATCGAGAGATTGCCAATGAAGTAATCCTGGTTGATATTAAAGAGGGGGTTGCTGAAGGGAAAGCCCTTGATGTATGGCAAAAAGCCCCCATTAATCTCTACGACACCAAGACTACGGGTGTGACCAACGACTACTCCAAAACTGCAGGTTCTGAAGTAGTGGTGATTACTTCCGGTCTGCCACGCAAGCCTGGAATGACCCGGGATGACTTGATAGAAACAAATGCCGGTATCGTAAAGTCTGTTACCGAACAGATTATTAAGTATTCTCCAGATGCCACCATTGTTATTGTATCCAATCCTTTGGATGTGATGACTTATCAGGCTCATATTTCTTCAAAAAATTCACGTAATAAGGTTATCGGAATGGCTGGTATTCTTGATACTGCCCGGTACCGTGCCTTTTTAGCTGAAGAATTAAATGTGTCACCCAAGGATATTCAGGCTGTTTTGATGGGCGGTCATGGAGATACTATGGTGCCTCTTCCGCGTTACACAACAGTTGGTGGAATTCCTGTTACTGAAATGATTGCGAAAGATAAGCTGGATGCCATTATTGAACGCACTAAGTTTGGTGGCGGAGAATTGGTTAAATTGATGGGTACCTCAGCCTGGTATGCTCCCGGATCCGCTGCTGCTCAAATGGTAGAGGCCATTGTTAAAGATCAGAGACGTGTATTCCCTGTTTGTGTTAAACTGGAAGGTGAATATGGTATTGATGATTGCTATCTTGGTGTTCCTGTTATTCTGGGTAAAAACGGAGTAGAGAAGGTGATTGAACTTGATCTTAACGAGGATGAAAAAGCGCTTCTTGAAGACAGTCGCCAACACGTAAAAGAGGTCATGTCAGTACTGGATCGCCTGAGCTGATACGATTCTCCTATTGCTTTAAAAAAACAGACTTACCGGGGTTCTTTTTAACCCCGGTATTTTTTTTGTTCGTTTTCGAACAGATCAAATACACTATCGCACAGTATCTTTGAGGTAATAAAATCTGTTAGGTGTTTTAAGTGGATTGTTTATCAGGTTTTTGATGTGTTTGGCCTGAATTGTGTTGCTTTATTGAAAAATGATTAAGGAGGAAAAAACCATGTTACGTCGTATTATAATATTAGCCATTCTTGTTATCCCGATAGGGATGATAGGTTGCGTTTATGAGAATAATGGAAATTCTTATAAAAAGGATAGGGGTGAAGCGGAAACCCGTCAGGTTGAAAATTTTTCATCTATAGAGCTGGAGGGAAATTATGTTGTGAGACTGGAGAATTCAGACACCTGTTCGCTTGAAGTATTTGCAGATGAAGAATTGAACAGATTGATCATCACAGAGGTTAAGCATGGGGTTTTGAAAGTGGTAACGCTGGAGGAAAAGCTTTGGGATAATTATGATACGCCCGAATTAATTATAAAGGCTCCCTCTCTTGAGAATATCGAGGTGAGAGTATCGGCAAAATTTGTTTCTGATAAACCCTTTAAATTTACTACCCTTAAAATTGAAAGTGCAGGTGCTTTTAAAATGGATATGGAACTTGAAGGTGAGATGCTTGAGGCAGATTTGTCAGGTGCTTCAGATTTGGATTTAAGAGGAAATGTGAAAACAGTGAAGCTCGATATTCCCGGGGCTGGCAAGATCTCAGCCTATGAATTGAAAACTGAGAATTTTGACCTGGATCTCTCAGGTGCGGGAAAAGCTAAAGTTTATGTTTCCGAACAATTGAACGTAGACCTTTCAGGAGCCTGCTCTGTCAGCTATAAGGGTAACCCGGCTGAGGTATTTACAAATATTTCCGGTATAGGGCGGGTTAAGGAAGCCGATTAGCAACTTTATAGATTTTAATCATAGTGGCAAGTCAAGCATATTCTGACGGCCCAAGCCTTGGTCTTTCGACCTTGTGCTTCTCAAAAAAATGACTCACGTAGCTACGGCTATGCTTACTTTTTGTTGATTTGCACAAGGTGATAAATAGCGTCGGCTTACCCGATATTCTACATTTGACTTGACACTAGTAGTGCGATCACAAAATACTATTTCATATTTCACATCCCTTTTCCCTTCCTGCATCGTTAAAATTTTGCAACGTAGCTATGGCTATGCTTTAAAGTTTTGCCTTGCAGAAAGAAAAAATGAAAGCAAAATATTTGAAACACTATTTAGCGAACGCACTACTAGTGGTTTGTGCCCTCCTGCTGCGGAGGGTTTTTTTTACTCGCCAGCGGGCCTGAATTTAGAGGTTCTTTGATGATCAGGCGCCGGTAATAAGAGATGATAAGTGTGGTTAACGGCAGGGCCAAAAGCATGCCTAAAAGGCCCATAACAGAACCCCATATGGAGAGTGAGAGCAGGATGATGGCGGGATTCATATTGTATGCTTTTCCCATGATCCTGGGCACCAATACGGTATCCTGTAAAACCTGAACGATAGCAATAACAATGAAGACTGACAACAGTATTTGCCAAAAACTATCACCGGTTTCCATAGATTTAAGCAGTGCCAGAAGAATGGCCGGCAGAAAGCCAATTACCTGGAGGTAGGGGACTATATTCAGGACCCCGATGAGAAGGCCCAGAGTAATACCCATAGGAAGGTCTATGATCTTAAAGCCGGTGGCCATAAGAATGCCAACTGTCATCGCAATCATGAATTGATTGCGAAAATAGATGCGCATGGAGATTTTCAGATCCTCTGCAATCTCCTTTGCCAGAGGCCGGAACTTTTGGGGAATCAATTTGGGCCAGTCAGATTCCAGCTTTGGATAGTCAATCAGGATAAATATTAAATAGAGTAAAACAATCAATAAACCTAATGTGCCAAATAGAATACTCAGAGAGCCGGAAAAAACTTTTAGTAATGGTTGCGAAATGTCTTTTAATGTTTCGGTTATGTCTGTAGTGTTAAGCAGTTTTTGAAGATCCTGGCGGGCAAGCATGTCCCTGAGCCATTCGTCAATGCCGGCAGGAAGCATGTCGTGGTAAGAGGTGTTTTGAAGGTATGATTTTACAAGTTGGGCCATTTTTTTCATTTCACCCATGAATTGGGGAATTAACCACCATAAGACTACCGTGATAATAAGCGAAAGAAAAAGCAGTGACAAAATAACTGAAATACCCCGATGACGGATTTTTATTTTGGTTTGAACAAAATTTACTAACGGATCGATTAAATAAGCCAGTAATACGGCAATAAAAAAGGGAACCAATACGTTGCTTAAATATCTGACGAAGAGTATAAGTCCTGCGATGACGAGCCCTGCAATGAGCATGCGGACCACTCTGTCGAATGTATAAGGTTTACCGGAAAAAAAATTATCAAGATTATTATTTGAATTATGTTCTGATGCCATTGGTATAATTTATGTTATGAAACAAGCAGCCAAAATCGGCTTGCATGTTGATTCGTTGGGTTAACGATTGATATGTAGGGTTCTGAAAGTTTTTTTCAAAGATATAATGGATTTTGAAACTTAAATATAGAACAATCGTAGAATTTCATTGTTAATATTTGTAAAAAATAGTTCGACTTTAATAAAAAAACCATTGCGTTTTCCTGAATCCTTACTTATTTTGCACATTAGATTTTAGTAGAAAAGGGAAGAATAAATATTTTGGGTAAGTTGTTGATTTAGAGATTTAATTGTATGTCGTCACGGATTTGTGTCATAGTTTGTTTGTTGGCTTTCGCGATTTTTGAGAGTTGCGAGAGAGAATACGTGTTCCGTGGTGAAAGCGAGGACCTTTCATTTAGTGTTGATACGTTGGCATTTGATACTGTTTTTACTTCTGTGGGATCTACCACTAAAAACCTGAGGGTTTATAATCCTGTTCCCGATGATGTGGTAATTGAAGCCATTGAACTGGTAGGAGGTGATGACTCAGATTTTATAATGAACGTAAATGGAACAGCCGGTAGTATGATCAGGGATATTCCTTTGAGAGGAAACGATAGTCTTTTTGTTTTTGTTGAGGTTAATGTCAATCCTACTTCGGAAAATACCCCTTTTGTCGTTTCGGATTCCATCTTCTTTTATACCAAAAATAAAATTCATAAGGTCCAACTTTTGGCCTACGGACAAAATGTAGTGCCTTTAAGGAAGGAAAACTTGACGTCCACTACTTTTACAAATGAAAAGCCTTACTTAATTTATGACTGGGTGGTAGTGGACAGTGCAGAAACACTTACCATCGATCCAGGGGCCAGACTGCATTTTCATAAAGATGCCTTTTTAATTGTGTTTGGATCTATCCGGGTAAATGGTGAAATTGACAATCCCGTTATGTTTTCAAGTGACAGGCTTGATGAATGGTATGAAGACAAACCGGGTCAATGGGGTTATATTCAATTGATGCCCGGAAGTAGTGAACACCACTTTAATAATGCAATCATCAAAAACAGTACTATGGGACTGGTGGTTGATTCCGTTGGGGTAAAGGATGATGAACCACCTTTGAAGTTGAATAATGTAAGAATTGAGCATATTTCTTCGCAGGGGCTCATTGCCCAGAACTCCAGAATTGAGGCCTCTAACTCTGTTTTTGCTGATTGTGGGAGTGCTTCGGTAGCACTTACTGTTGGAGGCCATTATGAATTCTACCACTGTACAATAGCCAATTATTTCAATTGGGACTTTCGCAGTACACCGGCTGTGGTTATTTCCAACTATTTTACCGACAATAATGATAAATTGGTTAATCCAAAATTGAATGCCGATTTTTTTAATTCGATAATTGTTGGACGGAATTCGAATGAAATACGTCTTGACTTTAAAGTGAAGGCAGATCAGGATCTTGCAGACTGGGTTGATGTAAATTTTTCTAACTCCATGCTTAAGGTTGGGGAGAGTGAAATAGAAGTTTATTCGCACACTTTTAAGGATGTTTTATTAAATGAAGATCCTGCCTTTATTGATGTTTCTAAATATAATTATCAGTTAGATTCCCTCTCCTTTGCTCAGGACATAGGGAATGTGGAAATTGCACGACAGTATCCAAAGGATGCCCTTGGTGTTAGTCGATTGGAAGATAAAGGCCCGGATCTGGGTGCTTATGAGCGTGTGGATGCACAGTGAAGCGGTCACAGCCTTGGATTATTGCGATTAGCGAAAGCAGTGTCAAGCTTGCTTGAGCAATGCTGAGTGTAGCAATAATCATGAAATAATTTTTTTGATTCCCCGCCTACCGGCAGGCAGGCTTTTTTGTATCAAGACAAAAAAGGAATTGGGGTTCAAGAGGCAAAGCCCCTCAATATTTTGAATTAGGTAAATAACCGGATATTCATTTTATATGATTTTTAGTAGTGTCGATAAAGGTGTTTTTGGACACCTCTTACATTGAGAAATGCAGTTCAGGTACTTTCCACCCTTTTTTTGCTAAAGGCTTTGTTTTTCGTTTCAGGTTAACCCATCTCTTAAAACCCAAATAATGAAAATTTATTTCTTATTGTTTTCCGGTCTCTTCTTCCTTATTATTCATTCTTCCAAAGCACAGAATACTGCTAATAAAAGTGCGGGTATTTTATTTTACAATGTCGAGAATTTATTCAATCCTGAAAACAATCCGGAAAAGGATGACGATGAATTTACGGAGGAGGGAATGCGGCACTGGAATTACTCCCGGACTGTCAGGAAACAGAATAATATTGCACGGGTGATATTGTATTCAGGACAGTGGAATCCACCTGTTCTGGTCGGACTATGTGAGGTTGAAGATGAAAAATCTCTCAAAGGACTTATCTGGAATACCGGATTGAATAATCTTAGTTATGCATTTGAGCATTTTGATTCACCTGACAAAAGGGGAATTGATGTAGCACTCCTGTACAGAAGGGATCGCTTTAGGGTTTTAAGCTCTTATCCTGTTGCGGTGAGGATGAATGAAAAAGACAGGCCTACCCGCGACATATTGTATGTTTGCGGACTTCTTGACGGACTGGATACTCTGCATGTGATGGTGAATCACTGGCCTTCACGTTGGGGTGGGGAGGCCAGTACCCGGGAAAAACGCAAAAAAGCTGCCCTGACACTTAAACAGCTCTGCGATTCGGTGCTCAAAATTAATGCGAATGCCCGCATTATAGCAATGGGGGATTTTAACGATGAACCCGGGGATGTTAGTTTAAGATTGGTAAGTGATTCCGTTTTCAATAAATCGGATCAAAAATTGGTGAATCTGGGCTTTTTTGCTGAGGGAAAAGTGGAAGGTACTATTAAACACCGGTTTGAGTGGGCAATTTTTGACCAAATTTTGATTTCTAATGCACTGTTACAAAATAAAAAGCCCCATGGATACATTCTCAAAAAGGTGCAGCTTCAAATAAAAGGACTTCCTTTCCTGTTAGAAAAAGATCCTGAATATCCGGGGGTAAGAGTGAACCGGACTTATATTGGCTACAAATACCATGGTGGATACAGCGATCATCTTCCCGTGATGATAAGCTTGACCAGCCTGCCATGAAATCGGCAGGGGTGTTATTTTACTTTTTGTATACCATCTTTTTCCAGTGTTATTTTTCCCTGTTTGTAAAGTGTTCCAACAGCTTTTTTGAATGCTTTTTTGCTTATTCCCAAAAGAAGTTTTATTTCTTCAGGACTGGACTGGTCGGTAAGGGGCAGTAAGCCGTTGTTCTGATCCAGCCGGGACAGCAGTAATGAAGAATTGTCCTGTATGGCTTGCATCCCAAGGGGGGAAAGAGACAAATCGATTTTGTCATCTTCTCTTATACGTTTAATGTATCCTGGTATGTGAGCTCCTGTTTTAAGTTGCTCATTTGTTTCATTCCTGTATAAAAGACCTGAATGAGTCTGGTTAATAATGGCTTTGAATCCAATTTCAGTTTCACCTGAGATGATCAATTCTACTTTGTCTCCTGGTTCATATTTGGGAGATGTGTTGTCCAAAAATTTATCGATTTTGGCAGAGGCAACAATTCTTTTTGTGGCATCATCCAAATAAATATATACCAGATGTTTTTCCCCTTCCTGCATTCGCACTCTTTGTTCACGGAACGGCACCAGCAGCTCTTTGGCCAGTCCCCAATCCAGAAAAGCACCGACATTGGTTACAGCCGAAACCTTAAGAAAGGCAAAATCGCCTACTCTTGCAATTGGTTTTTCAGTGGTAGCTACCAGTCTGTCTTCGGAGTCCAGATAAATAAAAACCCTGATTTCCATGCCGGGCTTCAGGTCATCTTCTGTATACCGGTTTGGCAAAAGTATGTTGCCCAGGTTGCCGCCATCCAGAAAGGCTCCAAATTGTGATAACTCCGAAACCTTTAGTTTGTTGTATTGTCCTATTTGGATCATTCAGCTGCGATTATTTGTGTTTGTTTTTCTCATAATATGAGGGCTGTTCCTCCTGAAATAACTATTTCAGAAATTTCCGATCTCAAGATTTCTAAATTCTCAATGGTTCCTGTGTATGGGAAAGTTTTGAGTTCTATCATTAAGCCATAGTGCAAAAACCCGTAAAATTAAGGTCCGGACCCACCCATGATAATTGCCTCCGGAGCCTATGCAAAGATAATGGTTTTGATGGCATTCGCCAGATGTTCTCCACAGACACTGAAAAGTTAGCCGGATTGTGAATTTCGTTGCAGGTGTAAATAAAAATTAGATTGCAACCGGTCCGCATTACTTTTCTTAAAAATGATTGATGCATTATTCTTCATCGTGTTCATCCAGCGGCAGGAAGCAGGCCACATTAAATGTTCCTTTGTTTTGGAGGGGGAAGCGGAGGTTATTTGAAGAGGGCATTCGTATTTAATTCAAAGAGGTGGGCATTCTCCAAATTAAAGTAATAACTTTGCCGTTTAGATTTAATATAAAACAGATTTGTGTTATGTCAGCTGCAAATGAACGTCCTAAAAAGGTGACAACTCATGTTTTGAGTGAAATGAAAATGAAAGGTGAGAGAATCTCGATGCTCACCGCTTATGATTATTCTTTGGCTACTATTGTAGATCAGGCTGGTGTTGATGTAATACTTGTTGGAGATTCGGCCTCCAATGTAATGGCAGGTTGGGAGACTACTTTGCCCATTACCCTTGATCAGATGATCTATCATGGGGCCTCTGTTGTCAGGGCTGTAAAAACAGCCCTTGTCGTGGTAGATATGCCTTTTGGATCCTACCAGGGAAATAGTCTTGAGGCTTTGCAGTCGGCTATACGAATAATGAAAGAGACGGCTGCCGATGCTGTTAAACTGGAAGGTGGTGCTGAGGTTATTGACTCTGTTAAGCGGATTATTTCTGCCGGAATTCCGGTGATGGGACACCTGGGATTGACGCCTCAGTCTATTCATAAATTTGGGACTTACACTGTGCGGGCCCGTCAGGAAGAGGAAGCCAAAAAATTAATTGAAGATGCCCACCTTTTAGAGGAAGCAGGCTGTTTTGGAATTGTGTTAGAAAAAATTCCTGCGAGCCTTGCTCAAAAAGTGGCTTCAGAATTGAAAATTCCTGTTATTGGAATTGGAGCCGGAAACGGGGTTGACGGTCAGGTTTTGGTATTGCATGATATGCTTGGGATCAATCAGGCTTTTTCTCCCAGGTTTTTGCGGCGCTATCACAATTTATTTGCTGAAATTACGGGTGCGGTTGGAAATTACATCGAAGATGTGAAATCAGGCGACTTCCCTAATGAAAGGGAACAATACTAACCTGCTTTTTAAAGAGAAATTTCCCATTCTAACTTAAAAAACAAAACTGTTTCTGATAACGAGAAGAAACCGGAAAAAATGAGTATGAACTTGAATATATTATACGAAGACAATCATTTGATTGCTGTAAACAAAACCGGATCGGACCTGGTGCAGGGAGACGAAACCGGTGATGAGCCTTTAAGCGAGAAAGTAAAGACTTATTTAAAAGAAAAATACAATAAACCCGGGGATGTTTTTCTGGGTGTGGTTCATCGCCTGGACAGGCCGGTGAGCGGAGTTGTTTTATTTGCACGCACCAGCAAAGCACTGAGCCGGATGAATAAGCTTTTTCAGGAAAAAAAGGTTCAAAAAACATACTGGGCTGTTGTTAAGGAATTACCTCCCCAGGAGGAAGGCGAATTACGCCATTACATGCTAAAGGACAGTAATAAAAACAAGTCTTATGCATTGCCCAAAAAACGATTAGGGTCCAAAGAAGGAATTCTTCAATATCGCCTTATTTCCAGTACTTCTAACTATCATTTGTTGGAAGTGGATCTGAAAACCGGCCGACACCATCAGATTCGTAGTCAGCTGGCTAAGATTGGATGCCCCATTAAAGGAGATTTGAAATACGGATTTCCCCGCTCTAACAAGAGTGGAGGGATATCCCTCCATGCACGCCGAATTGAGTTTGTTCACCCTGTAAAGCAGGAACCGATTGTAATTGAGGCTCCCACTCCTCAGGATGACAATCTCTGGAAGGAATTTGATAATGTGATGAAGGGCTAGTGTGACAATTACTAAATTCATTCACTAATTTCAGGCGCTTTTTTCCTTACTGCTTCGTTGGGGCTTTTAACCATAGCTAAGGCTATGCTTAGCAAACCCCGCCTTGCATAAAGAAAAAAATCACATAAAATTCAAGTAAACCAATTTAATAAATATCACACTAGTGTCAAGTCAAACATAGTCTGACGGCCCAAGCCTTGCTCTTTCTACCTTGTGCTTCCCGAAAAATAGACTCATGTAGGTACGGGTATGCTTACCTTTTTGTTGATTTGCACAAGGTGAAAAACAGCGGCGGCTTACCCGCTATTCTACACTTGATTTGACACTCGTCTTGATAGTTTTTAACGCTAAGGTGACACCAATCGAAGGAATATTCTCTCTTCATTGGTGTTTTTTTATTCTGAATCGTTTAGAGGAAAATTAGTCCATTGCAAGACTAAGTTCCTTAATTTTCTTGTGATTTATCCTGGAAACGGACTGGCTGATGCCTGCTATCTTTTTGGTCATTAGTTTTTCAAGCAGGTTCATGTTCTCGAAAATAAATTCACCTCCTACACATTGGCAACTTGAGGCATGGTTTCTGAGAATCTCCGGAAACGCGTTTTCAAATTGTTTTTGCGCTTCTTTTTCGTACATGCAACAAAGGAACAGGGCTAGTTTTTTCTGAAGCAGGACGGTTGTGTTCTGATTTATGAATCGTTGCAGTGATTGTTGTATGGTTCCTGCATGGATAGAACCACCAAGAATAACCTGATCATAAAGAGAAAGGTCAATCTTAGAATGTTTCCTGATATTAAAAAGGGCCACCTCATGACGGGCCAAATGGTTTGAGATTTCATCGGCGACTTTTTGTGTAGTTCCATGCTTTGATGCATAAATAATGGCTGTTTTCATGGTGTATGTGATTTTAAGGTGATTGTAGAATTTTTATTCTGCTGAAATGATAAATCATGCAAAACTTTGTGGAGCTTGAGCCCGGAATTAAACCCGGTTTTTGTTGCACCGCCAAAGATATTTATTGCAAGTCTCGTCTCGTTGTCGGGATTTCTGCTCTCAACAATACATTTTGCGTTGACTCCAGCCTGAATTTTAGATACCAATCTTGTTGGAGAAGATTCTTTTTCAGAATTCAGGATGGAACTTTTATATCCCAAAAGGCTTAGAAATTCAAATAATGTGATAAAGGATGTTCTTTTTTGCATGACTTTGTGTTTGATGCAAATGAAGAACAATCTATTTTCACTGAAGTCTCTTTTTGGGGAAATGAAGTCTCATGTTCCGGAAATTCCCCAAAACAGAGGTCTCAACTTTCTGAGACCTGCCGGGAATACTCCCCCGGTGTTATACCTGTACGCTTTTTAAAAACTCTGTTGAAGGTAGCCTTTGAGTTAAAACCACACTCATAAGCAATGGCTATAAGAGTGAGCGTTTCTTGTTTGTTTGTTTTGCAAAGGGCTTTGAATTTTTCTACTCGAAATTGATTTATGAAGTCGAAAAAACTGGATTTGAGGTGCCCGTTTAATATGTCGGATAAATACTCCGGGGTAACAGACAATTCTTTGGCCAGAGTGCTCAATGTCAGGTCCGGGTTAAGAAATGGTTCCTGGTCATTCATGTATTGAAGCAAAGAGGTAACAAATATTTCTTCCTTTTTTAATAATGGCTTTTTCTGTTTTATGGGGGCAACAGATGGAATGTTTTCCAAATTATGAGATGAAAAAATGTTTCCTTGTTTAAGACCCTGAAATCCGAGCACCAAAATGTAAATGGAAGCAATGGTGAAACCGATTAGCTGCAATATTTTGTATGGAAAAATACTCAAAAAATAGTCAAGAATATAAGTTGCGCTTATGGTGGCATAAAAAATCATGGCCGAGAACAGAACGAAGCGTAACCACTTCAGGTTGAAGTTATCCATGCTTGAAAAAACTGTTTTAGCTTTTTTCCTGTATCGTTTTATATGCAAAAGGCTGCTGATAATATAATATTGTGTGAAAACAAGAATGGCTAAGATGGTTATTGGATAGGATAAGCGTTGTTGAAATAATTGTTGGGAATCAGATAGGATTTTATCCTCCGGGGCAAGGGAGTAATAAGCAAGGCTAAGAAAAGTGAAGAGCATCAAAAAAGGGAGTGCATGAATAAGATACTTGGGTTTTAGTGAGAATTTCTCAGATGTCAGCGACTTGACATATAACCACAATGCGGGGCCGTGGAGAAGAATGAATGGTGTTGAGCTGTTAATGAAGAAAGGGAAAGGATAAGCGTTCTTTCGATTATACATCTCCATCCAACTCAGAAAGATGGTAAGGGCATTTATGAAAAGAATGGTTCCCAATAGCCAGTCCGACTGTTTTTTATGCTTTTTTGTCAGGACCAGAAATAAGAGAAAAAGGGATTCAAAAACTGCGATAACCAGCAAAAAATCTGCATCCATTGTTTGAAAAATTTTGAACGAAAGTTAAGTATTTTATATTTTAATTCTATGGTTCTTAAAATATTGTTAACCTGGGTGTATAAGGATTTGGCAACTATTATTTTGCAACAAAATACAAAGGGTTCTTGGAAAGAAATTGAGTTCAATTGTTAGTATCGGTCTTACCACCAGGTTTTTGATTTAATATTTTTTTCTGTAACTTACGGAATAGATCGTTTTTTCCTGACCGTTTGGGCCAATATGGTCATTGTAAATAACGATATGATCGACTATAATTTAACCTTAAACCAGGCAAATTATGCAAAAACGTGTCGCTAATGTTATTGCTCAATTGTTGATTAATAAAAAGGTAGAATACGTGTTTGGGGTAACCGGCAAAACGATTGCCCCTTTTTTAGATGCCCTTCTTGATTATGAACAGATAGAGTACATAGCCGCAAAGCATGAAAATGGAGCTGCTCTTATGGCCTATGGTTACGCCCAGGGCAGCGGGAATATTGGTGTGTGTTGCGGCTCCACCGGCGGCGGCTCTACCAATCTTGCTACAGGCGTTGCAACGGCTTTTATGAACTCGGTTCCAATGCTGGTTATTACCGGCCAGGTTTCCACTCAGGATTACGGGAAAGGGGCATTTCAGGAGTCAACAGGTTTTGGGCAGTCGATAGATACTGTCGATTTTTTCCGTTCTGTTACCAAAGAAAGTTTTGCTGCTATCAACCCTCTTAAAGTGGCGGATGCTATTGAATATGGTATTCGAAGTGCCCAATCGGGACGTATGGGGCCTGTTCACATTAATATCCCGTTTGATATTCAACAAGCTGAAATTGACCTTTCAAAGCCGGATTTCAATTCTCGTGCACATACCAATGGAATTGTAGGAGAGAGCACCGGACTGAAGGAGGCTCTTTCATTGCTTGATTCAGCTCAAAAGCCGGTTTTTCTTGTTGGTTGGGGCGCTGTTCAGAGTGAAGCTCACAAAGAAATTATTGAAATATCGGAGAATCTTGAAATTCCTGTGGCAACGACCATACAGGGCAAGGGAGCCATTCCTTCAGATCATCCACTTTGTCTGGGGGTAGTTGGGATTTGCGGTCATCAGGTGGCCGTTGATTATGTATTTGATCAATCTGATTTATTAATTGCCGTAGGAACCAGTTTTGGTGAGTTTTCCACCTATGGTTGGGACAGCCGCTTTCTGAGCAAAAAGAAAATCATTCAAATTGATATTGATAATCGGGAGATTGGCAAAAACTATCCCGTTGAAATTGGGCTTACAGGAAATGCTAAAATCATTATCCATCAGTTGAATTTGATGATCCGGAAAGCCGGCATAAAGGCGAAACCCTCCGGCCGATTAGTAAGTGAATTCATAAACTCGCTTGGAAGGGTTATGAATCCTGAGAAGATGGGTGATAATAGTGTGCCTTTAAAACCTCAGCGTTTGTTTGAATTGGTCAATAAGATCTCTTCGGACAATACACTTTTTTTGGCCGATTCAAGCTCTCATTGGGCCTGGTCGATGCATTATCTGAAAATAAAGAAAAACGGAAATTTCTACCCAACGCTTGGATTAGGCGCCATGGGCGCATCCATCGGCTCAGCCATTGGCATCAAACTCAGCCGGAATGATAATCCGGTGGTTTGTATTTGCGGTGATGGTTCTTTCTTAATGGGTGGTAATGAGGTTGCCACCGCCGGCCAGTTTAACATCCCGGTAATATGGATTGTTTTTAATGATTCACGTTACGGCATGCCGGAGGCCTCCATCAAACGAATGTATAATAGAACTATTGGCGTAAGTCTTTCGGATACAAACTTTGCAAAAATGGCAGAATCTATGGGTGTTACCGGTTTTAGAGTTGATAATTCACATGATTTTGCAAGGGCTTACAAAGATGCCTTGGCTTTAGGCCAACCTGTGGTGATCGATGTTTTGATCGATAAAACGGAGATTCCCCCTATTGGAAAACGAAAGCTAATTCCTGAAGATTAATCCATGTCCCTGCCTTCCATGGGTAAGGGGTCAAACCTTGTTTAATAAGTTGATAGATCGTTGCTATGGATAATTTTGAAAAGTCAGATATAATTACTGATGTTGCTTATCGGAAAAACAAATCCAGATTTGTGCCCCGGGATGAGCAGGTACGTCTTAACCATCAAATGAAGCAGAAACTGGTGAGGTTCTCTTCCGAAATTGCTTCCGAAACTCAACGTCCTGAGGCCATGGCGTTATTTGATGAAATGATGAACGGAATGCACGGTGACCGGGTAAAGAACTTATATGCTTATCGCCGGCAGGGCAATCATGTTATGGCATTAATCTGTAATTCATTGCCTCCGGAACTGGTTTACGCCATGGGCAATTTTATTCCGGTGAGTGTTTGCATGGGGGCTGGTGAAGTGGAGCCCTATGCTGACGAATATTCAAAGGGAATGTGTTCAGTTTCAAGATCCTTGCTCGGATTTCTGTCATCAGGGATGTGTGTTTTTTTCAATCTGGCCGATCATATTTTGTCCTCGGACCTTTGCCCTTCGTTAAAAAAGACTTCGGATATTATTGAAAAAATAAGTGATGAGTTTGATGTTTTTTGTCTGCAAACGAATAAAGCCCGGGGAGGAAAACTGAATGTGAATACTTCCGGTTTTATGAATTGGGTAAACTCTATTAACGGTGGCAATGGCTTAAATAGTAAAAGACTTATTGAGTATGCATCTTTATATTCCGAAATCCGCTACACTTACCAGTCGATCTTCAACTTAAGGAAATTAAGTAATCCCCCGATAAACGGCAAAAACAGCCTTTGGATTCAACAACTGATGTTGGTTGAAGAACCCCGTAAGTTACTCCGTGGACTAAAAACGCTGGAAAAGGAGTTGTTGGAACGGGCATCGGAGAATATTGGTTACGACGCTGAAGGAAAAAGAAAGCGGGTGATGCTCATAACCCCCAGAATTATGCCACCCTTTGGTGAGATTTACAGAGTAATTGAAAATGCGGGCGGAATTATTGTTTATGAAGAGATTGATATGGGCATTACCAATATCAATTATGAATTAACCCGTTTGAATGAGATTCTGATCAAAAATGGATCCGAATCAGCTGCAAAATATATGTTGGCATGTGTGGATATTAATTCCAGTTCTTGTGTGAAGGAGTTTGACATGGATAAAATCCTGCACAGCATCGATGAATATAACGTTGATGCAGTAATCCATTTCTCTTTCCGGAATTGTGAAATTATGCATAAGAAAACCAATAATATTAATAATTTGTTGAACCAAAGGGGGATTGCATCTCTGGTTATAGAATCCGATTATATGGAGTTTTTTGAAAAGGAATTGATGCTGGAAGAGGAAATTTCGAACTTTTTGTACCCGTAAATCCAAGATTATGAGTAAGCGAAAACAATTAGAACAAGCTCATGACAGAATAAAAGAGCTTGAGGAACAACTTTCCAAGTCTCACGATAAAGAGATCAATCTCCTTCAGATAATACAAAAACTTGAGAGTCATATCTTTCGCTGTAAAAAAGGCGGGGACGGAAAATATTATTCAACCTTCAGTGAAGGCAAACTAGCCCGGTTATACAATATCCGAACGGACCATGTTAAAGAGAGGACGCTTGAAGAAGTAATGGGCAGAGAGCCGTTTTCCAGGTTAAAACCATATTATGACCAGGTTTTTGAAGGGAAAACTGTTGAGTATCGTGGTTTTTTATTTGATGGTCGTTTTTTTTCTATGAAACTGACACCTTCTGTAAAAGATGGTGCTGGAAATGTTGTTGAAGCAGTTGGAATTACACAAGATATTACCGAAGTTCATACTTCCCAGCTTGAAACACAGAAAATGTCGGATGTGCTCAACAGGATTATTGAGTACAACCCTTACAGCATTCAAATTTTGGATCAAAAAGGTTATCATCTTCGTGCCAATAAAGCCTTTTTTAATTTGTTTAAAACGGAACCTGATAAGGGGTGGTCAATTTTACAGGATGAGCAGATTACAGGGGGAGGGTTGAAGGAAAGGCTTTACCGTGTTTTTCAGGGGGAAATTGTTCAAACACCACCTATCTGGTACAATGCACATCTTCTCGATCCCAAATATCCCGATAACCCCATTTGTATAGGATCGGTAATTTTCCCGGTTTTTTTATCCGACGGAAAACTGGAATTTATCGTTCTGATGCATGAAGATATTACTGAGAGAATTAATGCTCAGGACGCTTTAAAACGGAATAGCGAAAAGATGGACCATTTACTTTCATCCAATCCTGCTGTTATTTACACGTCTGAAGTTTTACCTCCTTATCAATGGACTTTTATCAGTGCAAATGTAAGCGATTTAACAGGTTATTTGCCTGAAGATTTTTTGTACAGCCAGTCTTTTTGGTCAGAACATGTTCATCCCGATGACCAGGCCGAGACACTTGAAAAACTTGACAAAATTGTATTGGATGGTCACCTGATAATGGAGTACCGGTTTCGTTGCAAGGATGGTTCTTACATATGGATCTTGGATGAAACCAAAATATTATACGATTCCGAGGGTGATCCTATGGAAATGATCGGATATTGGGTGGATATTACCAAACGAAAAGAGGCTGATCAGGAACTGATCCTTGCAAAAGAAAAGGCTGAAGAATCAGATCGGTTGAAGTCCGCTTTTCTGGCCAATATGAGTCATGAAATCAGAACCCCAATGAATGGAATTCTTGGGTTTTCAGATTTGTTGAAAGATCCTGATCTCTCGAACCAGGAGAAAACAGAATTCGTGGCCATGATTCGTAAAAGCGGGAACCGATTACTGGGCATCATCAATGATTTGATCAATATTTCAAAGATTGAATCGGGCCAGATGCAGGTGAAGTTTGAAGAAACCAATATCAATTCTCAGCTGAGTTTTCTGCAAGGCTTTTTTGAAGGAGAGGGTAAAACTAAAGGGATCGAGATATCCCATACCAGCCCTTTGTCTGATGATGAAGCCGTAGTGATGACAGATAAAGAAAAGCTTTACGCCATACTGACCAATTTAATTAAAAATGCCATTAAATTCACCGATGAAGGAAGTGTCCGGTTTGGATATATAAAAAAGAAGGATAATTTTGAGTTTTATGTCTCCGATACCGGTATTGGCATTAGTAAAGAAAACCAGCAAAAGGTTCTGGAACGTTTCATCCAGGTTGATTCGGGTTTTGCCAGTGGCTATGAAGGGGCCGGACTCGGACTTTCGATTTCCAAGGCCTACATTGAACTCCTGGGTGGGGAAATCTGGCTGAAATCGGAACTTGGAGAAGGTACAACTTTTTATTTTTCTGTCCCCTTAGTGTCTAAAAAATAATGTATTATGTGGGGGCGAAATTTTTTTTAGAAAAAAAAGGAGGGTAAACGAAATCTTATGCGGTATCTATATAAAAGCAAACATTGAAATTGAGAATTAAAACTTTTGAGTTATGAAAAAATTATTGTTTGGCTTGGTTATAGGAACCGCAGTTGTTTTTTCCGCATGTAATAATGAGGATGAAATTGTTCCTGCCAGCGATTATGCAGAACCTGATTTTAATGTAACTGTTGAATCAGTGGTTACTACTGATGCAGCGATTGAAGATGCTGTTGAATCAGTAGAATATGAGGTGGATCTTTTTTCCGGTACAACGGGTGCTATTGATGATTTGAGTAGCGATGCTTCCATCGAGGACCAGTTGAAAGCGGGAAATCGTGAGCAATACCGCAATCGTTACAGATTGGGCAACATGCCGGATGTTTCTGTTGACTGGAATAACGGAGATTTTCCAAGAACCATAACATTGGACTATGGAGAGGAAACTGAGCTTGAAAACGGACGGATTATCAGCGGAATAATTGAAATCGTTGTATCTGCTCCTATGAATACCGAAGGGGCAACCAGAACGGTTACCTTTACCGATTTTTCGGTAGATTCTCTGGTTGTTAGCGGATATATTGAAAAAGAGGTGGTCAGCCTGGAAGATGGCCGGGTTGTACACATTGTTCGTGACCTGGAGGTAACCTATCCGGATGGTACCGAAGTTGAGTATTATGCAGAAATGGAACGTACCTGGATTCAGGGAATGGGAACGCCTTTTTACCATGGTGATGATGTGATGGGAATTACCGGATTTGCCACTTGTAAAGATTCGGATGGCAATGAGTATACCCGTGAGATAAAAGAGCAACTCCAAAAAAGAGGTGGTTGTCGTTATCTGGTTAGCGGAGAGGTTGAATACTCGGCCAACGGACTGGCTTTTGGATCTGTTAACTATGGCGATGGCACTTGTGATAACGTGGCTGTAATTAATATGGCAGGGCAAGAAAAACAGTTTCGGATTGGAGAGCACGTAAGGGAAAGAGTGCAAAACAGAAATCAAAATCAGGGCGGAAAATAAAAATAATCTTTTTCAGAGGTCAACAGTTTGTTAACCTTTTCTAATGAATTGCAATATAGCTATTGGTCATCATGGGATGGCACTTGTTAAATTCATATTATCAGTGTCTTAAGAGACATCTTAAATCTAATATCTATCCCGAAGCATTCGGGACTAATGATCTATTAAGAGGTGACAAGGGAAGTATTTAAAACATTGTTTGATGCCAATTTTGATGCATTGCGAAACTATCTCTATTATCGGTCGGGCGATAAAGATCTGGCCACCGATATAGCCCAGGAATGCTTCCTTCGCCTCTGGGAAAAACAACCCAAAGGAGACCCGGACAAATTAAAGGGTCTCCTCTTTAAAATAGGTCATGATTTGTTTATCAGTAAATTCAGACATGCCAAAGTGGTTGAGAATTTTGCATTGAGGACTAACGGAGAATATCACTCTTCTTCACCTCATGAAGAAATGCAATACAAAGAGTTGGAAAGTAAATATTTAAGCGTACTAAAAGCAATGCCTGAAAAACTGAGGGTAGTATTTCTGATGAGCCGAACCGAAGAGTTGAAAAACCGGGAAATTTCAGAGAGACTGGGAATCAGTATTAAAACAGTTGAAAAGAGGATGACAAAGGCATTGGGTATTTTAAAAGAAGCACTTGTTTATTAGGTATTTAGAATGGGGATTGATCCCTTGAAGCAGATGCAAAGAAAAGAATCACATATTGATAAAAAGCTGGATGAGAATCTGAACCGGCTTCCTGATCTCAATCTGGATTTTGAGAAATCAAAAGATGAGGTTTGGGCCGTTTTGTCCAAATCCATTGAAGCTTCAGGAACTGAATCGTCCGGTTCACTGGTGGAAATGTTTCCGGGACGAATTTGGATGATAGCGGCAGCAGCAGTTATTGTGGTTTTGGGAACAGGTCTTTTTATGCGTCTCTACACGACTGAAGTTATTGCTCCATTGGGAGAGCACGTTTTGGCTCAATTACCGGATGGATCAGAGGTGAAGCTCAATGCTGGTTCGTCGATAAGTTATAAACCATTTTGGTGGCCTTTTAATCGCGAGACTCATCTCGAAGGGGAAGCTTTTTTTGAGGTAAAAAAGGGAGAGGAGTTTGAAGTGAACTCCCAGGCAGGCAGGACCATAGTCTTAGGCACCAGCTTTAATATTTATGCGAGGGAAAATCAATACAAAGTTACCTGCTTTACCGGAAAGGTGCGGGTTGTTGCCCGGCAAAGCGGGCATGTTCTGGAGATTATACCCAATGAGCAGGCGGCTCTTAACAGAGATGGTTCCTTGCGATTATCCAAATTGAAAAATCCTGAAGAAGCTGCTTCCTGGCTGAATGATATGTTTGTGTTTACCGGAACGCCTTTGAATGAGGTGTTTGATGAGATTGAGCGTCAATACAATATTGCGATCTCAGAGGAAGCTGATCTGGATTACTTATATACCGGCAATTTTTCGCGTAATCAAACAGTGGAGCAGGTTTTGAAAATGGTTTGTAAACCTTACGGGCTGCAATTCAGGAATTCTGGTCAGGAATTTGTAATTGTTAAGGTTCAAAAATGAGTGTCTTTCAAAGGGTTTTTCTGATTCTTTCTGTTTTCCTGATTTTTGGCAAAATTGCTTCATCTCAGGATTATCGTGTTGATTGTCACGATCAATCACTGAACCGTCTTTTGATCGAACTTCGCCAGCAATATGATTTGCAATTCTCTTTTGATGACGAGAAACTGTCCCGGTTTTCGGTTTCTATCTCTCATAATTTTTCTTCAGTACCGGCACTTCTGGATGCCATTTTCAGGGAACTGCCTTTTTCCTGGGAACTGATGGGTGAGGTTTATGTGATTTATGAAAAAGAAATTCCGGAGGCTCCCCCGGAGTTTTATTTGTCGGGGCTGGTAATTGAAGAAGAGACAGGTGAGTCTTTGCCATTCTCGCATCTTTCAATAAACGGATATCAGACTGTTACTGATGTTAATGGGGCATTTCGCTACACCGCCACTGGTGATTCTGTCTTTCAGGTTCAAGCATCCCATTTGGGGTGCTTTGTTATGGATACCGTTTTATTGCCCGGAAGAAGTCATAGAATTGAGCTTACGCCATTTGCTTATGATCTGCCGGAAGTAATTGTGAGTCATAACGTGGTTGAAAGGTCCGTTCAAATGGGGGAAGCACCCGGTATGATCAGTTTGAACTCTTACATTGCCGGCTATTTGCCAGGTAGCGGCGATAATGCCGTTTTTAATTTGTTGCGGCTTCAGCCCGGAATTGTTGCAGCTGGTGAACAACCCAATGATTTGATTATCTGGGGCAGTTATGAAGGAACCAGTAAGGTGAAATACGATGGAATGACCATCTGGGGACTGAAAAACTTTAATGACAACATCAGTGCCGTTAATCCTTTTATGTCTAAAAATGTGGCAGTTTTTAAAGGCGGTTATGATGTTACCCATGATGATTTGGTCGGTGGTGTGGTCGAAATTGCCGGAAAAACCGGCCGCCGGGATCGCGCGGGAGTGAATTTGTTTTTGAATAACGAAACCATTAACGGCATGGTGGAGACACCCTTGTCGGAAAGATCGTCAGTGGTGTTGGCTTTTCGGCAAACCTACTACAATCTTTTTGAACCCGAGGATATTGACTTTTCTGATTCCCGCGACCTTGAATATAAAATTGATGTGGAGCCTGAATATCGTTTTCGCGATTTCAATGCCAAATATTCATGGCAGGAGGATGATGGCAGCCTCTTTTATGTGAGTATGTTGTTTGGCGATGACGATTTTTCTTATTCGGCCAGACAAGAACGACAACAAAACATTATTACCCAAACAACTTCTGAGGAGAACCATCAATATGGGGGGGCTCTATTCTGGGGAGAAAATTTTAAAAACGGGGATCGCCTAAAATTACAGGGCTCCTGGTCGGGCCTGAATTCGACTTATGGGGTGAGACGTTATATTGAAAACCTCCGTTTTAACCGGATGTTTCCGAGAGTGGATAACGAGACGGTGACTAAGGTGGATGAAGGAGCACTGAAGGTCGATTATCAATTTCAGCGAAAAGCAAAAAATGTTCCCCGCATAGGATTGGAACTGGTGAGGGACCATTTGAATATCACAGAAGATTCCTCAGACATGGAAAGGATAAGCTCCGATTTTGAGGGATACAGAATTGCCGGCTTTCTGCAGAACAAAATGTTGTTAAGTGAGCATTTTGAGTTGAAAGCCGGAATTAGAATGAACCATTCCCTTTATACTTCTAAATCTTATCTGGATCCAAGGGTTGAACTTAAGTATAAATTGGGACAAAACATTAAGCTGAACGCAGCCTGGGGACAGTATCATCAGTTTTTGGTGAAAAGCTCATTGTTTGATGAGACGGATAATTTCAGGTACACCTGGTCGCTGGCCGACGGAGAAAACATTCCGGTTATGAATTCACAACACTGGGTAGGGGGTGTGACATGGGCTGATAACGACCTTACCATCAGTCTGGACGGTTATTACAAAAGTGTGGAGGGATTTACCCGTTATGTTCGCTTTAGCCAAAGTCGGGAAGAGGTTTATGAAGGAACGGGACAGAGCTATGGGCTTGATGTTTTTTTGAAAAAAGATTTTAAAGGACACACTTTCTGGACATCTTATTCTGTCGGTCGGGCAGAAGAGTTGTTTCCTTATTTTCCGGAACAGCAATACCGCCGGGCACCACACGATCAGCGTCATGAATTGAAAATGGCAGCCCTGGTGCACTTGTTTAAAGATATTCATGTGTCTGCTACATATGTATTTGGAACGGGATTCCCGCTTTACGCCAATTATTTGAGTGATAGATTTACCGAGCCGGATTACAACCGGTTGGATCTTGCTTTAGTTTATCGTCTCTCGCTTTCCAAAATTGATGGAGAGTTAGGTCTCTCTCTGCTCAATGCCCTGGACCATTACAATGTAAAATATTCAAGTTTCGAACAAATTCCGCTTGACCAGTTAAATACAGCCTATATTGATGCGGAGGCAGTTGACTTTACTCCATTGGTTTTTTTGAAAATGAGGTTTTAGCAACTAAGTCAGCAAAACGATTTTTTGCTATAGTTTGAGCTTTACATCATAAAAAAGAAGCTGTCCCAAAAGTACAAAACATTAATGGCTTGTCATGTTGAGCGTAGGCGAAACATCTGTATATAAAACAAAAAGATTCTTCAACAAGCTCAGAATTACGTCAAATTCGGACTTTTGAGACAACCTCCTTTTTATATATAGTAAAACGGCTTGGTTTACAGTTTAAAGAACTCGACCAGTTCATCCAGGGCCTTTGACTGGGCTGTTAGCTGCTGTGCGCTGGAAGCCAGCTCTTCGGACGATGCAGCATTTTGCTGGCTCGACTCATTGAGTTCCTGCAGAGCATTGTTGATTTGCTGAACACCAATGTTCTGCTCCTGACTGGCGCTGTTAATTTCCTGAACCAAAGTGTGGGTGTTGGTAATTTCAGGTACCAATGTTTTAATAATGGTCGCAGATTCTTCCGAAATGCTGTGGGTGGATTTTGAAAGCTGAGCAATTTCATCCGCTGCGGTTTTGCTTCGCTCGGCCAATTTACGAACCTCGGCTGCTACCACCGCAAAACCTTTTCCTGCTTCTCCCGCTCTGGCTGACTCAACCGCAGCGTTGAGAGCCAGTATGTTGGTTTGGAATGCGATGTCATTAATGATGGTGATTTTTTCAGCAATATCCTGGATGGCTAGTATGCTTTCCTGCCCTGACTCCTCCATCTTTTGCATACTTTGAGTTGCCTCCTGAGCAATTTCCTGCGCTTTTCCTGAGTTTTCCGCATTCTGGAAAATATTAGAAGACATTTCTTCCAGGGACGCAGATACCTCTTCGGAGGCACTGGCCTGTTGCTGGGCAATCTGCGAAAGTGATTGAGAACTGTCACTAATCTGATTACTGGCTCCATTGATATCCTGTGAGGCCCGCGATATATTCAGAATAATTTCTTTAAGCTTTTCTGACATCTGGCGCATGCTGTCAGCCAGAATGCCTACTTCATCATTTGTTCGGGTGGTGATTTTTTCTTTCAGATTTCCTTTGGCAATTTCACCGGCTGTGCGTGTCAGTTTAACAATAGGATTGGAAATGCGTTTTCCCATGATCCATGCGACTCCGGTACTCACAATGATGAGTAAAACGATGATTCCAAGCAAAGAAAGAATGATATTCCTGGTATAAGCTTTGTTTTCTTCTTCAATTTCGGCGATTACTTTGTCTATGTCGTCGATGTAGTTTCCAGTTCCGATAATCCAGTTAAAGGGCTCCACATATTTGCTGAAGCTTCTTTTAGGCAGGGGCTCATCACCGCCTTTTTTCGAAAACCAGTAGTCTGTATAACCCCCACCTTTAAGTCCGGCATCAATAATCTCTTTGATCAGGTAGTTACCTTTCTCATCTTGTAATTCGAGCCGATTCTTCCCTTCGCTATCCCCTCCAAGCAATACAACATTATCTCCTTCTTTGGTGTCAGCCCAGAAATATCCTTCAGGACCATACCTGAGGTCACGAAGCAATTCTTCTGCGAGCATCTGACTCTGGTCTTCTGATATCACACCTTCCCGCTTCACTTCATCTATTTTTAAAAGCATACTTTCAGCGGTCTCAACTTCATATTTTATTAGTTGGTCGAAGTTGTTCTTTAACATCTGATTCAGTTGGTGAAGATCCTTTTTTTGCTTGTTGTTGAGCAGATATGTGGTTACAAGTCCTGTTGTCCCCCCGATAATGAATGCAACGGTTACTGCCAGTGTTACAATTTTGTTAGAAATCTTTTTCATAAAACCTGTTTATTCCCTTTTCGTACTCGTCTTTTCAATTTGTCTCGTTGCTGTGTTTCGTTATTTGAATCATAATGATCTAAACTCTGTTTCCTGCATTTAAAGGAAATCAATGGTATTATAATGCTTTGTTTTTGTTAAGTATAATTGGTTCAAATAGTAAGGGTAGGCGGTCAATACAGTATCTATACGGAAAATCCCCAATATAGATTCATTTCTCAAATCAATACCTCGTTAAACTTTTGTAAAAAGCCATAAGTCAACGTTTTATCATTAAGTGTGTGTCTGTGAAAATCTCAGGTTAGGAGGTTATATGGTTTATTTCAGATCTTTCATCTAAGTAAAGTCATAAACCATTTAAAATGTGTTTTTTATGATTTTCTTAGTTTTTTAAATATGCCGCAAAAAGAATCAAAATTTCTTATATTCGAAAGTTTCCAGCTTCTAACTTCCAGCCTCCAGCTTCCGGCTTCCGCGCGGCTGGGCTACTTTTATCTAACTCAGGTTGTAATCCGCTTTATGTAAAAGCCTTAATGCATGTAGTTGGGTGTTTGCTTTTCAGGCAATCGTCCTCTGACAATGTTGAATGCTGACTGAGCGTCAATTTTTTCCTTCTGCTTTCTGTCTCTCAGACTTCCGCCTGTTGATTACTTAGAGTCTGTCTATAAACTAAGCGTTTTTCACGTGTTTGAGATAGAAAGTTCAAATTCAAGGCGCGTGAAAATTCTAAAGTAACAATCTGTTGTCATATGGGATGTGATATTTGAATGCGAATTTCAAGTAATTGATTTGAAGGTTAAAATATTATCATGGCGGTTATTTCTGTGGGTTAGTTTACCATAATAGATCGTTAGAGTTTTAGATACCTGCCTGACGGGGAGTCATATAAGAGGTGTGGCAAATCTTATGGTGCTGAAAACCTGTTCATTAGTCTAAATTAATGGGTGTCTGCAAGTAATTAAATACGAGTGTATTTTGAAGGCCTGGCGGAGTCTTGTTGCCAAGCGGGCCCTGAGAAATAACTATTGACTTAGCGCATCAAAACAGCTTAGATTTATATTATTGATATTAAGTCCATTTATCAGAAGTTAATTCAAGGCAAAAGATGAGAATTACTATCGCATTTAACCTTCGTTATAATGAAGAGGAACAATCCGCAGAGTTGATTGCAAAAGAAGATATTGAGCGGATTTTTCACGCCATTTCGAGTTTGCAACACACTGTTAAATTGGTTGAAGTTTCGGGAAAGCCCAACGATGTAGTTGAGAGACTTTTGGAGAGTGAGCCCGATTTGATTTTTAATCTGGCCGAAGGTACTATCGGAAGCTCCCGTGAAGCTTTTTATCCCGGCTTATACGAGCAAATGGGGATTCCTTTTACGGGAGGAAATGCCTCTCTTTTGCATTTGAATCTGGATAAGCACCTCACGAAGACTGTTCTTGGTTCACGCGGAATCAGGGTGCCTCTGGGATCCCTTGTTACTCCCAAAGACCATATTATTCCGGGGAATCTTCACTATCCACTGATGATAAAACCTAACTCGGAGGGATCGAGTATCGGGATCTCACAGAAATCGGTTGTTGAGGATTCACGTACTGCACAAAAACGCATTAATGAACTGTTGCGTGAATATCCTGCCGGGTTGGTTGTTGAGGAATTTATTCAGGGGCGTGAGCTCAGCGTTCCGTTTATTGAAAGTTATCCGGGTAAAATTCTGGATATAGTGGAACACACCTTTGATCTTGAGAAAACGGGAGGAAAATTTAATATTTACGATTATTCGCTTAAACAGGGCGTAAATGAAGATGCTGTTCATGTTAAATGCCCGGCCGAAATAAGTGCGAGAGAGGAACGGGCTGTTCTGGAAATGGCCCGGAAGGTTTTTGATTTCATGACTTGTCCTGATTTGGGAAGGGTCGACATCAGGCTGGATAAAAGTGGAAAGCCTTATTTTATTGAACTAAATCCACTTCCCAGTCTTCATCCAAATGCCTCATTGATGGTTGCCGCAAGAAAAAGGGGATTGGAGTTTCGTGATGTTATCCGGCTGATAATCCGGTCGGCTGCCCGTCGCTATGGATTGGCTATTCGGCCGGTTAGGAAAAGCCTGAAAGGGGATTATGAGATTGGCGTTCAAAGACCTACGGCCAGAGAGCTTGGAGTCTCAGTCGGTCATCTGAGTCCGGGATTGCAAAATGCCATAACAGATGTTAAGGGAGTGAGAGTGGGGCATTTTTCCTGGATTGAGGACAATGTGAAAATTCCCGGACATACAGAGGTGACAAGTATCAGAACCGGAGTTACTGCTGTTTTACCGGCCGGACATACTTACATTAACAGGTTGGTGGCCGGTGGCTTTATTCTCAACGGGGTTGGCGAGATGGCAGGCCTGACCCAGGTTTTGGAAACCGGCTGGTTGGAAACACCTGTTTTATTGACCAACTCCCACGCTGTAGGGAGGGTTTATTCCGGTGTAATAAACCATATGATCAGAAAGTATCCCAAGTTGGGTACTGTGACCGATGTGGTATTACCTGTGGTGGGGGAAGCGGATGATTCTTTTCTGAATGATGTAAGAGTTGGGTATTGCAGTGGACAGGATACTGTAAAGGCCATAGAAAGGGCTACTGATAAGGGCGTTTTGCAGGGGTCTGTTGGTGCCGGTACAGGAATGACGAGTTTCGATTTTGCCGGAGGAATTGGCACATCATCCAGAATCATTGATATGCCCGAAGGCGGCGGTTTTACTGTTGGGGTATTGGTATTGTCTAACTTTGGAAAAATGCGCAACCTCACCGTGGATGGAGCGGTAGTGGGTCGTGAACTGGATAAAGAGTTTGATTATTTGAGCCGGCGGGAAGCTTCGGAAGGTTCTGTTATTGTGGTTGTGGGTACCGATGTGCCTTTGATCAGCAGTCAGCTCAATCGTTTGTCCCGCCGGGCTGCGCTGGGGTTGGGACGAACCGGGAGCTTTGCTGCTTCCACAAGCGGAGAAATAATCGTGGCTTTTAGCACGGGTAATCGTAAGCCGAGGTCCACCTCTTCAACAAATAAATTCATCACCCTTAAGTGTATTTCTGACGCTCATATTAACATTGTTTATGAAGCTGTTGTGGAAGCTACTGAAGAAGCTGTCCTGAATGCAATGTTTTGCTCGGGAGGGATGAACGGACGTATGCAAAGATGGTGTCCCCCAATTCCTCACGATCGGGTAGTGGAAATATTAAAAGGGGGCAGAAAGATTTGAGTTTGCTTCATGATTAAATAAAGCTATGAGTTTTCTAAGATGGCGTTTCTATCCTCTGGTTTCTAACTTCTAATGTTCTAAAAAAATGATAGTCATTGAAAAATACAACGACAGTCTTCACAATCCTTACTGGAAATTTCAGCTTGGGCCCGAATCTTATGAAATAAAGGATACACCGCACCGGGTTGAAACCATAAAGCAAGCTTTGAGTAATGAGGCAGACTTTCAGTTTTTTAAGGCCAGAAAATTCCCCGAACGGTATATTGCTAAAATACATCCTTACCATGATTACATTCGCAACACAGCACTTGAGATGAAAGAGGATGAGGAATTCTATCCCGATTTGTTTCCGGGGGAAGGAGCGCATCTCCCCAAAAGGGTTGATTCACCTTTGTGGGGCGGAATATGGTGCACAGATGCTGTTACTCCTATCAAGAAAAAGACCTATGATGTAGCACGGGCCTCTGCCGAATCTGCTTTGACCGGAGCCGAAATGCTCCATAAAGGGGATGCAGACCTCGTTTATGCACTTTGCCGGCCATCAGGCCATCATGCCGGTCCGCGGGTATTTGGCGGCTATTGCTATTTCAATAATGCGGCTACGGCAGCCGAATATCTGTTACCTCACGGAACCGTGGCCATAGTAGATACGGATTATCATCATGGGAATGGCACTCAGGAATTTTTCCAGGAAGTCAAATCGGTTTTTACTTCCTCCATTCATTGCGATCCTTCAAATGAGTATCCATATTTCTGGGGATATTCAGAGGAGACCGGAAAGGGACAGGGTGTTGGCTCAAATCACAACGAACCTTTGCCCAAAGGAACAGGTTTGCCTGAATACCTGGAAGCGGTGAGACGCATTACTACTCATATTAAGGAATTTAATCCCTCCTGGCTTATTTTGTCTGCAGGATTTGATACTCATGTTGATGATCCAATTGGTGGATTCAATCTTCAAACTGAGGATTTTTTTACCATTGGGAAAGAATTTGGAGCCCTGAATCTGCCTATTCTGATTTGTCAGGAAGGGGGTTACAACCTTGAAGTTCTTGGTGCTTGTGTGAAAAATTTCTTATCCGGACTGAAGGAGGCAAGATGAGGTTTTAATGCCATAAATAAGCCAGGAATTTTTTTAACTTCGTTCAGGATTTTTTACCATCGCCTATCTGTATGGCCAGCCTTTAATTTGGTTGGCGGAAATCTTTATGAAATTAAATCTTATGGCACAACCCAAATCGTATTGCGAAGCAGTAGAGATAATGGAAGACGACAGCGTTCACCGTGTCTATCACGACACGGCTTATGGCTTTCCCATTGAAAATGACAATGAATTGTTTGAAAGACTGATTCTTGAAATCAATCAGGCTGGTTTAAGTTGGACCACCATTCTTAAAAAGCAGGATAATTTTAAAAAGGCATTTCACGGTTTTGAAATAAAAAAGGTGGCCGGTTATGGCGAAAAAGACCGGGAGAGATTATTAAATGATGCCGGAATTATTCGAAATCGCAGAAAAGTGGATGCCACCATTCACAATGCCAACGTGGTATTGACTCTTCAAAAGGATTTTGGCTCCTTTAAGAGCTGGCTGGACCATCATCACCCCAAGTCTAAAGAGGAATGGGTGAAGTTATTTCGCAAAACTTTTAAATTTACAGGGGGTGAAATTGTGAATGAGTTTCTGATGAGTACCGGATATCTTCCAGGCGCACATATCGAGTCGTGTCCGGTTTATCACGAAATACTAAAACACGAACCCTCCTGGGCTCAACAATAATATTATGGAAAAGGCAAGTTCTGTTTTTAATAAAGGCTTTAATTGCGCTCAATCAGTGCTGTTGAGTCATGGTGAAGCGTTTTTTAAGGATGCTGGGTATGCATTAAAACTGGCCTCCGGGTTTGGTGGTGGCATTTGTGGAAGAGGGCACACCTGCGGGGCTGTTACAGGTGCCTTAATGGTTTTAGGTTTACACTTTGGATATTCATCTGTTGAAAATCCTTCAGAAAAGGAGAGAGCCCTTAGGATTAAAAAGGAGTTCCTGGAGACTTTCGAGAACCGTTTTAATGGGTTGGATTGCAAACAACTATTGGGTGCTGATATCGGTACCTCTGAAGGTCGCGATTACGCTCGTGAAAATAATCTTTTCGAAAAGACCTGTTCCCAATTAATTGATGGAGCTTCTGAGATTTTAGACGGCTTGATTGAGAAATGTAAGAAAATTAATTAGAGTCTGTCTATAAACTAAGTAAAGTTTGTCTTTAGTCATGTGTCTGGTCAGAAAGTGCCAGTTGCAAAGCTTGCGAAGCCGCTAAAAAAGGAGTTTACTTGGGTAAATGAGTATTTTGGCGGCAAGCGTAATGCAGCAAATGGTACTTTATGGACAGATACTAATTAGTTAACAGTTAAAGTGAGCAGGGGGAAAGTGGCTACTCAATGAAGTGATTTTTGTACTGGAAGAAAAATTTATTAACCGCATCTTTAACCCTGACAGGGTTTCAAACCCTGTCAGGGTTTTTTAAAGAAGTAGACTCTGAGTGTTGTTCTAAAACTTCAATACTACCTGTCCCATAAAATACCTTCCTGCCATGGTGTAATAGTATGCCCAGGTTTTTTCTTCGCCCTGCTCATACCAATTTCCCCCATAGGCATTAGATGAGTATTCATGATCTAAAACATTGTGTACGGTCAGTTTCAGGTTAATTTGCTTAAAAGCTTTGGGGTATAACGACCAGCTGAATTGCAGGTCATTGACAAAATAAGCATCTAATTTTCGCACTTCACTTTCTGTATTATCGAAATATTGCTCGCCAACGTATTTGCTGATTAAAGATGCCTTCAGACCTTTAGTCACTTCAGCTGATAAATTACTGCTTCCAGATACCGATGGTGAGTAGGCAATTTGGGTGTTGCCCAAATCCTTTGTGATGGTTTCCGTTTCCCAAACTTCTTCTCCGTTTTCCATGACAGGGTAACTGTTTGATGCAGTCTCCACATAATCGTTAATGATGTTTCGGCTCAGGGTAACGTTCATGTCCCATGTAAGCCACGAAAGCGGGCGCAATGCAGTCACTAGTTCAATCCCGGCCCGGTAACTGTCGGGCACGTTGGTCATGATGTCGTATCCCGTATTGCTTTTTTCCCCGGTTGGTACCAGCTGGTCTTTGTAATTCATATAATAGAAATTGACTCCGCTGCTGAAAACAGAGGATTGATAGTTGTGCCCGATCTCGACATCTATCAGTTGCTCCGGGTGAGGAGTGGCACTCGGGTCATTCTTGGCATCTTTAAAATTGGTACGGGTAGGTTCGCGATTCGAAATACCTGCAAAAGCATAAAAACTGTGGCGGTTATTTGGGGTGAAATAAAAACCGGCTTTCGGGTTAAAGAAGTTAAAGTTATGCTCTTGCTCCAGAGATAACAGGTCGTCATCTTCACCCGACATATCGTAGTTGATTCCCCTGTATTGCAAATCAACAAAAGTTCTCAGGAGCGGTGAAACCTGCCAGTTGAGCTTTGTAAATACATTGTAATCGGTTTTAAGCCCATTGTTGTAATACCACTCATGTCCTTTCTCTGTATTACCGGCATATCGCATCCAGATTAACCTGCCAAAGTGATTACCATCGTATTGGTTCCATCCACCGCCAAAGATGAATTCAACCCCGGGTGAAAGCCTGGCATTTCCGGATACGGTGCCACCATAGAAATCATTGCCCATCCATTTGCGGCGGATGAGGTCGGTTGTTTCAAATGTTTGATCCGAAATAGTAATATTTGGGAGTCCATAAACTGAAAAAGGCTCATCCTCTTTGTATTGCTCATAATAGCCGTCACCTCTTGTATAATGCAACGCTGTTGTAAAGTAAAACTGATCATTTACGGCATGACTGTAAAAAAGCTGGGCATGCGTTTGTTTATAATTATCTGTTTGATCATCATAATAACGTTCATTGCCAAACTCATCGGTATAAGCTCCTGCCGGGTTATATCGACGGTTCTCATCCAGCATTTCCTGAGGAACTCCCCACCAGCTGATACCTGTTCGTTGATCACCATGGAGTAGAACCATTTTCAAAAAACTGTGATCCAGATGGAGGGTTCCGCCCAAATAAAGCGACTGATGATCGGAGAAAGCATTCTGAATGTAACCGTCACTTTTAAGTCGGGAATACCGTCCTTCAAAAGAGAATTTATCATTGATCATTCCGGTGCCAAGTCTCAAACTGTTCTTGATGGTATTGAAAGACCCGGCCGTTGAAGATATTTCTCCGAAAGCCTCAGGTTCGCTGGTCTGTGTTTGAAAATTGACCGTGGCTCCAAAAGCTGCCGGACCCTGAGTGGAAGTACCTACACCTCGCTGGATTTGTACATTTTCTACAGAGTTGGCAAAATCGGGCATGTTGGCCCAGAAAACGCCCTGGCTCTCGGAGTCGTTTACCGGGACTCCGTTCATGGTCACATTGATGCGGGTAGGATCGGTTCCTCTGATGCGGAAACCGGTGTATCCCAGACCTGTCCCGCTCTCAGAAGTGGTTATGAGAGATGGAGTGAGCTTGAGAAGTGATGGAATGTCATTGCCGGCTCCGGTAGATCTCAACTCTTCACCATCCAGGTCGGTATGAGCAACCGGCGTTTTATTGCCTGCACGGTAGGCTGTTACCACCACCTCTTCGGTGAGATGAGATTTAGGTGTCATAGTGATCTTAATGAAACCGGTGCTTGCGAGATCGACATTTTGTTTCCACGTTTCATAACCCAAAAAGGAAGCGGTCACCTCAATGTTGTTTTGAGTGATTTCTGTGAAGGTAAATTCACCTTCCTGATTCGTAACAGCTCCGCGGTTTCCCGGATTAATGACAACTGAAGCCCCGGCCAGAGGTTCTCCTTTGGTGGTGTTTACCAGACCTTTCAAAGCATTTTGTGAAAACAGTTGGGCTGAGATGAAAATCAAGCCCACGAATAACAATAATTTTTGCATGACAAAGCAGTTAAAGTTTAACAATTAAACCGAACTGCAATGAGGAAGAACAAGATATCATACATTCCCTTGCCGGCATTACCCGGCCAGGTTCAAAGGGTATGATCTCAGCCTGATGACAGGCACCCCATTGTAGTTTTGATTAGTGGATAGTAAGTAGTTTACAGTTGTTAGACGGTAAGCAGAGTCGCTTGATAAATAAACTTCTACCTACTACTCACTATAACTATAAAACCTATAATTCCGGGAATGTTTATAAAATGGTGAGACTTCCTTCCTGCGCCGCCATTACCCGTCTCAGGTTCTAAGGGTCTGTTCTCAGTCATTGAATGGGCACCCCCGTAATTTGCTGCAAAGGTAAGAGGTTTTTTAAAAGAGAAAAAGATTTTTAGGTCTGAAATTGGGATGACTTAAAAAACAAATCCTAAAACAATCAGGATATACACCAAATTTTCTCTATTTTCGTTGATTAATATAACCTGCTTTATTCACAAATTTTCTATTCCGATGTCCAACTATCGGCAAAATACAACCGTCCTCTATAAAGATGGATTTGAAAATAATTCATTATTTCCTGCATCCATTTTATTTGCGGTTAATTGTATTTCTTGATATTTGAACATCTCATAACGATAATTCATGAATAAAGCAGGACAAATTCAGGAAATACCAATAGAACAATATCTTTGTGGTACCATGACAAAATTATGCACCCTTTCGGTTTTATTTCTGTTAATTATTTCAGCACCCTTTACTTTTGGGCAACAATCATACGACAGTCGGCAACCCGAGCGACTTTTTGATGAAGCCCTTAAGCAATATCGTAATGAGCGATATGGATTAGCTCGATCTATGTTTGAAGAACTTCAACAGAAATTCGCTCCCGGACAAAGTAACCTTAAAGCAGAAGCTGCCTATTACGAGGCAATGTCGGCTTCCAAACTGGAAAATGAAGATGCCGAAGATATGCTGGAAGCATTCTTGATCGATTTTCCTGAAAGTGGCATGCGCCCTTATGTCTACAAGAGATTAGGCGACATGGAATACGAAGATGGGAAATACCGCCAGGCCGGACGTAATTACAAATATGTAGATGCCCGAAAGCTGGATCGTGATACCCGTTACGACTTCAGGTTTAAGTCCGGATACTGTCATTTTATGGAAGAGGAATATGATCAGGCTCTTTCTGCTTTTGCCGAAATCCGGAATGTTGATTCTCAATGGTGGTCGGCAGCCAATTACTATTATGCACATATTCAATACGAGCAGGGAAATTACAAACCTGCTCTTGCCATCTTCGAAAAGCTAAAAGATGAACCCGGTTTTGGTGCTGAGGTTCCTTTTTACATTGCTCAGATATACTATCTCCAGGAAGATTACCAAAAGGCTGTTGATTATGGTTCTCCATTGGTTGAAGACGCGCGTGGTGTAAGAAAAGGAGAAATGGCGCAGGTGGTAGGCAATGCCTATTATGCAATGGCCGATTACCAAAATGCTGCCAGGTTTCTGTCTCTGGCTGTTGAGCTGAACAAAGAACCTGCCCGGCAGGATTTTTACCACCTGGGGATGAGTTATTACCATCAGAAACAATTTGATAAAGCAGCGGGAGCTTTATCTCAGGTAACCGAAGAAAAAGATTTGATGGCTCAGAATGCCTATTATCACCTGGGAGATTGTTATTTAAGACTGGACGATAAAAAAAGGGCCAGAGTTGCTTTTGAAGCGGCTTCAGAATATGATTTTGATGTGGCCATCACGGAGGATGCCATGTTTAATTATATTAAGCTCAATTATGAGTTGTCATTTTCCCCGTTCAATGAAATTATTGACAGTTTTTTGAGTTTTATTGACCGGTTTCCAAATAGCCGTTACATCGATGAAGCCTGGCAATATCTTGGCCAAGCCCTCCTTACCAGTAACAACTATCGAGAAGCTCTTGAGGCATTGGAGCAGGTGCAGAATAAAACCGCAGATAACTATCGGGCACTTCAGCGCATCGCTTACCATCGTGGTCTGGAGCTGTTTACTAATTTAAGATTTACCCAGGCCATCGATATGTTGCAATACAGCCTTCAGTATGGTGAGTACAATCGCAACCTCAAAGTAAAGGCTTATTATTGGCTGGGAGAGGCTTATTATCGTCAGGGAAACTACGACAGAGCCATCGAAAGCTTTGATACGTTTATTCGCACACCCGGATCATACCGGTTGGATGAATTCAAAACGGCTCATTATAATATTGGTTATGCCTGGTTTAAGCAGAAGAATTATCAGGAGGCCGCTTCCTGGTTCCGCAAGTATGAAAACCTGATGGATGGCCGTCAGTCGCCTATGCTTGGAGATGCTCTTAACCGGATTGGCGATGCCTTTTTTATGCAACGTGATTTTTCGCGGGCTATCGATTATTATGAGCGAGCCACCAATGTTCCCGGGGCCAATGCTGATTATGCCATGTACCAGAAAGCCTTTGCCATGGGAATCAATAAAGATCACAGAGGAAAAATCCGTCAGTTGCAGGAGTTGAACGATCGTTTCCCCGAATCGTCTTATGTGGATGATGCACTGTATGAGATGGGACGGTCATATGTTGCTTTGAATGATTTGACCTCCGCTATTCGCATGTACAAAACCATCAAGGAAAAGTATCCACGCAGCAACTTCGCCAAGAAGGCCATGTTGCAGCTTGGATTGGTTTATTACAACAATGATGATCTGGATCAGTCGCTGGCATTTTACAAGCGGGTGGTTAACGAGTTTCCTGGTACTCCCGAAGCAGAGGATGCCTTACTTGGAATAAAAAATATTTACATCGATCGCAACGATGCTGATGGTTATATTAAATATACCCGTCAGGTAGGTGGCTTTGCAAGTATTGATCAGCGTCAGGAAGATTCACTCTCGTATGTGACAGCTGAAAAACTGTATATGCAAAACAAATGTTTACAGGCCATCAATCAGTTTGAGTCTTATCTGAGGAACTATCCCAATGGCCGATTTGCGGTTAATGCACACTTCTATAAAGCCGATTGTCAGTATCGCAACAAAGACTATGACGGTGCTCGTCAGTCTTTCGAGTTTGTGGTGAGCCGCCCGGGTAATATTTTTATTGAGGATGCATTGATTGGTGTTGCCCGTATCAGCTATCATCAGGAGCGTTACAACGATGCTCTGGGCTATTATGAGCGATTGGAAAATGAAGCTGAGGATATGGAAAACAGACGTGAAGCTTTGATAGGGCAGATGCGTTGTCTGTCCCACATGGGCGATCGTCCGGGCTTTGTTACCCGTCTGGCTGAACGCATTTTGGAAGATCCTAAAACCTCTCCTGAAATTGCCAGGGAGGCCAGATACATGAAAGCTGATGCCCATCTTGAGCTGGGGGAAAAAGATCTTGCTCTTGAAGAATTTGAAAAATTGAAAGATAATCCCAGTTCACCTGAAGGAGCAGAAGCCCGATACCGTGTTGCACAAATACTGTTCGACAATGGGAAAATGGAATCAGCTGAAGAGGAAATCTTCGATTTTGTAAACGTTGGTACGCCCCATCAGTATTGGATAGCCAGGTGCTTCTTGTTGTTGGCTGATATTTATGAAGAGCGGGGTGAGTTATTTCAGGCCAGACAATATATTGAGAGCTTACTGGAAAATTATCAGGATCGTGAGGATGACATCCGGGAAAGGGCAAATGCACGATTAGAGGAATTGAAAGAGGCCCGGGGGTAATGTTTCAAGTAAGATCGTAACAACGCAAAGAGTGGATTAGAAATAAGGATTAAAGAGAATTTACCATATATATTATGAAGAGCTTCAGTATATTAACCTTGATATTTGCTTTTTACATAGCCATAGGCGTAAATGCACAGGAACCTTTGAGTCAGGATGTTCGTGTTGTGAGGGAATTTGATCCTACCGTTTCGGATGCTATGAAAATCAATCAGATGCCTGAGCGGGAGGATACCATTGAAGTTTCCCCCGAATTTAATTACAACGTGATGGGGCATGCTCTGGTCGGGAACCCTGATGTTGAATCGTTGAAAGCTGCGAGGCTGGCCCGCCGGAGAAAAGGTGATTTGTTTCCGTCTTACGTTCGTGGCGGACTGGGCAATTACCAAACGCTTTTTGGAGATATCTTTTATAATATTACCCGTAATGAGGAATTTGCTTTTGCTCTTCATTTGGGACAACAATCATCCTGGGGCAAACTTGAGCTGGAAGATGGAAGCGATTCCGAAGCTCCTTATCATCAAACTGACGGAAGTCTTTATCTAAGGCATTTTTTCGATGATAAAACACTTGAGTTTGATCTGGATTTTGACAGGTATGCTTACGAATATTATGGTTTTCATAATGTGGACCCTTCAGTGTTGTATGATCCCAATGACTCTGATGATGCCATTTCCGGAGAAAACCTGATTCCTGACCGTAAACAAAGGCAAACGGCTTTTGACCTTCATATTGGATTGTTGGGCCAACAAGCCGATGAGGATGAAACACGCTATCATGTCGGTTTTGACTATGGGGCTTTTAATAATTATACCGGCGTAGGAGAGAATGTTTTTGAGTTGAGTGGCGATCTTAAATTGCCATTCAGTAATATGGCACTTTATGTTAATGGAGGTGCTGCTTATCGAAATGTTCATAAGCCATCGGGAGATGATAAAATGCCTGATTTGTGGACATTCGATGATCGTGAGCAGATCTTCTTGACCATGGACCCTCGTTTGGTAATTCCCGGAGAAAAATTGAATTTGGAAGTGGGCGTAAATCTTACAGGAGAGTTTGCCGAAACCGAAGATTTTTATTTATCGCCTCATGTAAAGGGAGAACTGGTAATTGCCGAAGGTATTGTTTCCACTTTTATGGGAATGACCGGCGAAGTTCATGAGGACAGCTACAGAGCTATTATGGAAGAAAACCCCTTTGTGTCACCCGACCAACTTGTGGAAACCGCTCATTCGAATATCAGAGGATTTGCGGGTGTTAAAGGGAATTTCAGCAGCGCCACCTCTTTTACTGCCCGGCTTGATTATGAGTTTATCGAAAATGAGCATTTCTTCGTAAACCGTTTCTTTCCATTTTCCGGATCTGAAACACAATTCGGGATGAGTAATCTTTTTACTCCGGTTTACGATGATGTTACACTGTTGACCCTCTCCGGCGAACTACTGGTAAGACCTGTTCGTGAGCTTGATGTTGTTCTGAAAGGAGCCTACTATGGTTGGCAGACTGACGTTTTGGCTGAGGCATGGCACAAGCCAGAGATGGAGATAAGTATAAGGGCCGGTTACATTTTTAGTGAAGAACTGAGGGTGGATGCGGCATTCAATGTGCTGGGAGAAAGAAAAGCCCTGGACCTTAATAGTCCGGATGGTTTTAAACAGCTGGATGCGGTAACCGATTTTAATTTAGGGGCCGATTATCAATTTAATAAGAGGCTGCATTTTTTCGGGCGAATTCAGAATATATTTGCAGCTAAATATTATCGATGGTCGGGATATCCGATGCAGGGAATTAATTTTAGAGTTGGAGCCGGATATTCTTTCTAATTGAGTAATATTTACGTGAGTTAATCATTTTTTTAACCAAACTTAACGCTGCAGTAATGAGAAAATGGCGTAGCGAAGATTCTGCCGAATTGTACAATATCAATGGCTGGGGAATAGACTACTTTTCAGTAAATGAAAAAGGGAACGTTGCGGTAACTCCTCGAGGAAAAGGTGTTGAAGTTGATCTCAAAGAGCTGGTGGATGAGCTTACTTTAAGAGATGTGGAAGCTCCCATGCTTATTCGCTTTCCGGATATTCTGGATAGCCGGATTGAAACCATGCAGAAATGTTTCTGGCAGGCCCGGGATGAATACCAGTTTAAGGGTCAGAATTTCATCGTTTACCCCATTAAGGTAAATCAGATGCGACCTGTTGTAGAGGAGATTGTGGGTCATGGAAAGAAGGTTAATATTGGTCTGGAAGCCGGATCAAAACCAGAGTTGCACGCGGTTATTGCTACCAACACCGATAGTGATTCTCTTATCGTTTGTAATGGCTATAAGGATGAAGCATACATAGAACTGGCCCTGCTGGCTCAGAAAATGGGACGACGCATTTTCCTGGTGGTTGAGAAACTTCACGAATTGAAGCTCATTATCCGCCTTGCCCGTCAATTGAAGGTCCGTCCCAATATTGGTATTCGAATCAAACTGGCTAGTTCCGGAAGTGGCAAGTGGGAAGATTCGGGGGGTGATGTGAGTAAGTTTGGACTTACCTCCAGCGAACTCATTCAGGCACTTGATTATTTGGAAACCCAGGAGCTGAAAGATTGTCTTAAACTTGTTCATTTTCATATTGGCAGTCAGGTAAACAAAATACGACGAATAAAAAATGCACTCAGAGAAGCCGCACAGTTTTATGTGGAGCTCTTTAAAATGGGATTTAGTGTTGAATTCGTTGACATTGGCGGTGGACTTGGAGTGGATTACGATGGTACTCGTTCGGCAAATAGCGAGAGTAGCATTAATTACAGCATACAGGAATACGTCAATGATGCGGTTTACACCATGGTTGAGGCCAGTAATCGCCATGAAATACCACATCCCAATATTATTACCGAGTCCGGAAGGTCGTTGACAGCCCATCATTCAGTTTTAATTTTTGAAGCCATTGAATCCACCTCTATTCCCGAATGGGACGAAGATGAGGAGGTAACAAAAGAAGACCATGAGTTGGTTCGTGACCTTTTTGCTTTATGGGACACACTTAATCAACCCAGAATGCTTGAAACCTGGCACGATGCCCAGCAAATCAGGGAGGAAGCACTGGATCGTTTCAGCTTTGGCCTGATTGACTTGCGCACCCGTGCTCGTGTTGAACGCCTGTTTTGGTCAATTGCCAAAGATGTTCAGGATATGGCCTCCAAGCTCAAACATGTGCCGGGGGAGTTGATGAACCTGAAGAAATTATTGGCAGACAGGTATTTCTGCAATTTTTCATTGTTTCAGTCACTTCCCGACAGCTGGGCCATTGATCAGATTTTTCCGGTTATTCCTATACATCGTCTGGATGAAAAACCGGACCGGCTTGCTACCTTTCAGGATGCGACTTGCGACTCGGATGGCAAAATCGATAATTTCATTGCCACACGCAATTTTTCTTACTATCTGCCTGTGCACAAATTGAAAAAAGGGGAATCTTATTACATAGGTGTCTTTTTGGTTGGGGCATATCAGGAAATATTGGGCGATATGCATAACCTTTTTGGTGATACCAATGCGGTTCATGTTTCTGTTAATGAGGATGGTTATAATATAGATCAAATCATTGATGGTGAAACAGTGGCTGAAGTGCTTGAGTATGTGCAGTACAGTCCTAAAAAAATGGTGCGTGCAGTGGAAACCTGGGTGATGTCTTCTGTTAAATCCGGAGTAATTTCAGCTGAGGAAGGCAAAGAATTTTTATCGAATTACCGTTCCGGATTGTACGGCTATACTTATTTGGAATAGGATAATTTAATAGTGCAAAGAACAAAGTGAAATTGGGTGTTTGATACTCTGATGTTCGGGAAAGGTTTTATGACAGGGCTTTAAATGAACAGGTGAGTATCAATGTAGTGGTGGGATGTTTGCATTGCTACCTGAAAAAAGTAAGGTAAACTGCCTTTTGTGCCCATGTCGGCTATATGGACTGCTATCAATAAAATATTCTCCTTTTCCTGTGTTTTGTTATCTTTGCACTCACTTTTCGAAGTATATGAGGCAGAAAAGATTTTTCTTCTGCCTTTTACCTGTTTCTCTGCTTTCTTAGTGCGCTCGAAACAGGTTCGGTGAAAAAAAGAGAATCTGAACGTAAAAATCATTCATCATAATGGGAATTGAACAGCATATCAAAGAGGCCGTGGTCCGGGCCATAAAAGAGTTGTATGGGGCCGATTTTGAAGTTGATAATGTGCCTTTGGAATTGACACGAAAGGATCAAACGGGCGACTTTACCGTGGTGGTGTTTCCTTTGTTGCGCATTTCCCGCAAAAAGCCTGAAGATACTGCTAATGAAATTGGGGACTTTCTTAAAAAGGAACTTACTTCTATTGCTTCTTTTGAGGTAATTAAAGGGTTCTTAAACCTTACATTGTCTCATTCCTATTGGCTCAGTATTCTGGAACAGGTAATTGGAGATGAAAACTTCGGTTTTACCCGTGCTGATGAGAACAGTCCTTTGATGATGATTGAGTACTCATCCCCCAATACCAACAAACCTCTGCACCTGGGACACATTCGTAACAACCTCCTTGGTTACTCACTCTCACGCATCGCAGCCGCTACCGGACGCCAGGTTGTGAAAACCAATATTGTGAACGATCGTGGTATTCACATTTGCAAATCCATGTTGGCATGGAAAAAATGGGGTGAAGGACAAACGCCCGCATCTACCGGGAAAAAAGGTGATCACCTGGTGGGAGATTTCTATGTGAAATTCGATAAGGAATATAAAAAAGAATTGAATAGCCTCATGGAAAATGGACTTTCCAAAGAGGAGGCTGAAAAAGAGTCGAAATTGATGCAGGAAGCCCGAGAAATGCTTCTTGCATGGGAGGCAGATGATGAAGAGGTGGTTGGACTCTGGAAAACCATGAATGAATGGGTTTATGAAGGGTTTGATGAGACCTATAAGGCGCTCGGGGTAGATTTTGATAAGATTTATTACGAATCTCAGACTTATACTGTTGGTCGTGAAATGGTGCTCGAAGGGTTGGAGAAAGGTCTGTTTTACCGCCATGAAGATGGAAGTGTCTGGGCTGACCTCTCCGAAAAAGGTCTGGATGAAAAGATCTTGCTTCGTTCTGATGGTACCTCCGTTTACATGACGCAGGATATCGGAACGGCCAAAATGCGTTTCGAGGACTACAAAATTGACAAGATGGTCTATGTGGTAGGAAATGAGCAGGACTATCACTTTAAGGTGCTGTCTATTCTTTTGGATCGTCTTGGTTTCGAATGGGGAAAAGATCTGGCACATTTCAGTTACGGAATGGTTGAGCTGCCCGAAGGAAAAATGAAATCCCGCGAAGGAACTGTTGTAGATGCTGATGATTTGGTGGCAGGCATGATTGATACTGCCCGCGAAATGTCTAAGGAGCTAGGTAAACTGGATGGCTATTCTGATGAAGAAGCCGAGCGAATTTACCGCACTATTGCTTTGGCCGCGTTGAAATACTTCATTCTGAAAGTGGATCCCAGGAAAAACATGACTTTTGATCCACGCGAATCGATTGACTTTAACGGAAATACAGGACCTTTTATTCAGTATACTTACGCCCGCGTTCAGTCCATTTTCAGGAAAGCAAATGAAAAAGGTATTGATACTTCAACGAAAATAGAAGCCGGATTGGAGTTGACAGAAAAGGAAGCCAGTGTGTTGAAAATGATAGGAAATTTCCCCAATGTGGTGAACGATGCAGGAGAGGTTTACAGTCCGGCACTGGTGGCCAATTACATATATGATTTGGCTAAAGAATTTAACCAGTTCTATCATGAATCCCCAATTGTTTATGAGGAAAACGATGCCATAAGGTCCATGCGTCTGACATTGAGTCAGGCAGTAGGTCAAACCATTAAGCAAGGCATGTGGTTAATGGGCATTGATGTTCCCGAGCGTATGTAAGGATACAATAAAGGCGCATGAATTTGCGCCTTTGAACTATCTTTTCGAAAAATAATCTAGCAGAATTTTGCCCAGCAACACATCCTGATGCTTGGGCAATTTTTCATTTATAAGGTCTTTGGCCTGTTCTTCTTTCATCACCAATGGACCTCCGGATGAAGCAATTTTTTTAAATTCTGCCACTGTGTCATTGTCAAGAAATTGGCTGAGGAGATTTGTCAGGTTTGACTTTTCTCCCTGGTTTTGAGCAAGGGGCTCGGTTGATCTGTGTTCCACGTCGGTAAGACAGATGTTTAAAAGTTCGCGAACACTGGCTTTTACGGGATCTTCACTTCCCGCCGTATCTCTAAGCGACCAGCTGTTGTAGTGATAATCTGTTTCTGAAAGTTCCTTGACGTAAAGACTGTCATATCCGAAAATCTTCTCCAGAACCAAAAGGGTACCTTTTTTCCATGCCGTCCAGTCGAAGTTTTTTTTATTAAGTCTGGCAATACGTTCTTCCAGAAGTGCGTAATTAGCCGATTTTTCTGTGTTTTCCTCCATTGTGAAATAAGATTGTGGTTCGATTTAATACAGGGATATTAATCTTGCACCGCAGGATCTTAATTATTTCCCGGTTTGCATTCTATACAATACTCTGTTAAACTTTTGTGAAAGGCTATAAATCAACTTTTGGGATTTATATGCATTGTTGCTTTAAGGTTTTGTTTATTAGTACTATGTGTTTTGTCTTAAATCTAACCTGACTGCCGTCAGGCAGGTATCTAAAAATCTAACGATCTATTGCTATAAATTTAATGATTTATAAATTAATGCCGGTTCAAAAGTAATTCAGAGTTGGTTTCACACCCATATTTGAAAACTAAAGCAAAAAAAAGCTGCCCCCAGGGGCAGCTTTTTTGTTTCGACAAATAAAATCAAATCAGGAATAAAGTATGATTATTTCGATACTTTTAAAATATCAGTGATCATTTTGGTCAATTGCTCCTTGGGAACATATCCCAGCACTGCTCTTGGTTCGCCATCCATGGGAATAAACACAATTGTAGGTAAACTTCGGATGCCGAATGCGGCAGAAAGTTGCCTGGATTTCTCTGTATCAACTTTGTACACCTGGAGTTTACCGTTGTATTCCTGTTGAATTTCCTCGAGTAATGGGGATAATTTTCGGCAAGGTCCACACCAATCGGCGTAAAAGTCCACAATGGCAGGTTTGTTACCTTTATAGTCCCAATCCTGATTGTTTTCGTAATCAAAAACCTTTTGAATAAAGGCTGACTTATCCAGAGTTATTACTCCATTCTCGGGGCTTTCACCTTTCGAAGGCTCATTGGCATTAGTAAAACTCGTTCCCGCAAAAAGCAGGGCGGCTGTTAAGAATATAGCTGATACGTTCTTCCTCATGACTGATAATCTCCTTGTTTTTCTGGGTGAAGGCGGAAAATTATTTTTCCACCTTCAGTACATCTTTAATTGCTCGCTCAAATGTGTCCTTTGGCAATGCACCTTGTGCCATTTGAGGTTGTCCTTCAGTTGGAACAAAAAGCAATGAAGGAATACTCTGAATGCCAAACATACCTGCTAGTTCTTGTTGGGCTTCTGTGTCAATCTTGTAAATATCCACTTTTCCGTCATACTCATCCGATAGCTCGTCAAGAATAGGTGCTACCATCTTACAAGGCTGACACCAATCGGCATAAAAATCAATCAGACAGGGCTTTTCTCCTTCAAACTTCCACTCTTTGTTGTTTTCAAAGTCAAATACTTTTTCTTTGAAAGTCTCTTTTGTCAAAAATTCAACCATAATACTTGTTGCTTTTTAATATTGGTTCAAAAATAATGATTTCTTTCGAAATATTCAAAATATCTAAATCTGTAAATATCTTAATACAATCACCATGCCAAAAAACGGACTTTTGTCAACTCCTTAGTCTGAATGGGATTTAAATTGTAATTTTGGCCCTTTAAGGTTCAATGTCGCATGTGTCGGTTTTTTAAAAAAACGGCATGTAACTGAAGCGATTGAATACAGCTCTTTTCATTTTATTTAAACATTCAAGTTAATAAGATGTTTGGGAGAATACAATTCTAATATAAATCTTTAACAGGCAGATTCCTTTTTTATAGGGGTTTAGTGGCATATGAAGAAACATTTACAGTCTCCGGTTTTTAAAATCATTTCCAAAGTTGCAGATCAATACGACAAAGAGGCATATGTTATCGGCGGTTTTGTCAGGGATCTAATTCTGAATAGGCCTACTACCGATATAGATGTGGTGGTAGTTGGTAGCGGCATTGGCCTGGCTGAGGCTGTGGCCCGCGAATTAGGTGGGCTTAAAGTGAGTGTTTTTAAGAACTTCGGAACGGCCATGTTTAAGTACCGGGGCATGGATGTAGAGTTTGTTGGTGCACGACGTGAATCTTATCAGCGTAACAGCAGAAAGCCGATTGTTGAAGATGGAACTCTTGAAGACGATCAAAACCGAAGAGATTTTACCATCAATGCTCTGGCTTTGTCTTTAAATGAAAATACCTTTGGACAGCTGGTTGATCCATTTGATGGCATTAAGGACCTAGAGGCAGGGATTATTCGTACTCCGCTGGATCCTATGGTTACCTTTTCCGATGATCCTTTGAGGATGCTCCGCGCTATCAGGTTTGCTACACAGCTTAACTTTCGAATTGAGGAAAAGACATATGATGGTATTGTTGCTCAGAAGGACCGGTTGAAGATCATCTCCATGGAGCGGGTGGCTGAAGAACTCAATAAAATGATGATGTCCCAAAAGCCGTCACTTGGATTTAAGCTGTTGGAGAAAACCGGATTGTTGCCCATGATTCTTCCCGAGCTTCAGGATATGAAAGGGGTTGAGAAGGTAAAAGGAGTAGGGCATAAAGATAATTTTTATCATACTCTTGAGGTTCTGGATCAGTTGGTGCCCAATTCAGATGACCTTTGGCTGCGGTGGGCAGCCTTGTTGCATGATATTGCAAAGCCTCGTACCAAGCGATTTGACCCAAAACTGGGATGGACATTTCATGCTCATAATTTTGTTGGGATGAAAATGGTTCCCAATATTTTTAAACGGCTTCGTTTGCCTCAGAATGAAAAAATGAAGTTTGTCCAAAAAATGGTGGAGCTTCACATGCGTCCCATCGTATTGAGTGAAGATATTGTGACCGATTCTGCCGTCAGACGCTTGCTGTTTGAGGCCGGAGATGATATTGACAGTTTAATGACGCTTTGCGAGGCTGATATCACCTCTAAGAATGAAGCGAAAGTCCGTAAGTTTCTGCGAAATTTTAAGATTGTTCGTCAGAAACTAAAAGAAATTGAAGAAAAAGACCGGGTCAGGAATTTTCAGCCGCCAGTTTCTGGCGAAGAAATTATGGAAGCATTTAATTTGCCACCTTGTCAGACGGTTGGCGAAATAAAAGCAGCTATCAAGGAGGCTATTTTGGAGGGAGAAATACATAATGACTACCAGGAAGCACATGAGTATATGTTGAAAAAAGGGAAGGAGCTTGGGTTGGGGAGGTGAAGAGTTCTGAACCCCGAACCCCGAACCCCGAACCCCGAACTCAAAACTCAAAACTCTATATCTTGAATCAGGCCAATAAATTCTTCGAGTACCAAAATTATGAGCCCATTTCTAAAGAAAGGGCCCCAATTCTCATTGCCTGGCATCTTCAAACACCAGAAAATGCCGGTCACCTTATGCGTCTGGCAGCTAATGTGGGTTGCAGGTTGGTGTTATTTGTAAAGGAGGAGGAAGAAGTGAACTTCAAATCGGCCAAAATGAAATATGTGGCCGGACAGGCAGCTAAAAATATTAATTGGAAATATTGTTTGCCACAAGAGGTGGAGCAAATGGTACCTTCCGATTATACATTTATCGCTCTTGAGACTTCCCCCGAATCTTCCAATTTGTATAATGAGGTTTTACCTGAGAAAATGGCTTTGATGGTGGGGAGTGAGCGTTCCGGGATTCCTGTTGATGTGAATTATCCTAATCAGCAAAACGTTCATATTCCCATGCATGGGATGGTGAAATCGATGAATGTCTCTCATGCGGCAAGTGTTTGCTTGTTTGAGTGGGTGAGGCAACATACTATCCATGTTGAATAACTTTGTGCCAGCGAAGTATTCAATTCCTTTTTTCTATTCTCAGGATAAAATATAATTTGTCACGATTAAAGAAATTTTTCTTTTTTAACAGCAATTACAGATACTTTTCTTTAATAATCTCTACTTTTGCGGCGTATTAAGCAAAACCTCAAAAATCCCTTTTTATCCTATGGCTTACGTCCAAAACACCATGGTCATCAGGCGCGAAATTATTGCCCGATTGGCCAAACTAATCCATGAAGACCAACTTGCCGAGAAAATTGACCGCATACCGCTGGAAATGGCTCCTAAAGAGAAAGGGGCGCGTCGCCGCTGTTGTCATCACAAAGAACGGGCAGTTATTAAGTATAAAACCATGCCTCTTTTAGGATTTAGTCCCGATGATGAAGAGGATGAGTTGACTCCCCTGGCAGATTATGCCAATGTGGCTCTTGATCGTGAAAAAGCCAGCAATAAAAGTACCCTTACAGTAGTTGATGAGGCTTGCACCAGTTGTGTAAAAGTCAATTATGTGGTAAGTAATCTGTGCCGTGGTTGCGTGGCCCGGTCATGTCAGATGAACTGTCCCAAGGATGCCATTGTAATAAATGCAGCCGGAAAAGCTCAGATTGTTGAAGAAGATTGCATTAGTTGCGGTATTTGCCACAAGGCTTGTCCCTACCATGCTGTTATCTATGTTCCCGTTCCATGTGAAGAAGCATGCCCCGTAGGTGCTATAAAAAAGAATGATGACGGCGTAGAAGAGATTGATGAGGACAAATGTATTATGTGTGGACGCTGCATCAATGCCTGTCCTTTTGGTTCTATTTTCGAAATGTCACAAGTTGTAGATGTTCTCAGCCATATAAAAAAGGGTGGAGAGTTGACAGCAATGGTTGCTCCGGCCTTACATGGCCAGTACGGAGTTAAGCCCAGTCAGGTCATAAATGCCATTAAAAAAGTTGGCTTTACTAATGTTGCCGAAGTGGCAGAAGGAGCCGATATGACAGCCCGTGCCGAGGCGGCTGAGCTTCAGGAACGCCTGGAAGAAGGCTGCTCTCTAATGACGACTTCCTGCTGCCCAAGTTATGTACAGGCTGTGAATAAGCATGTGCCGGCATTAAAAAAATTGGTAAGTGAAACCCCTTCTCCAATGATCTTTTCAGCCCGTTTGGCTAAAGAACGTTTTCCGGATACTAAAACGGTTTTTATCGGGCCGTGTGTTGCCAAACGTAAAGAAGCCAAAGATTCAGGACTGGTTGATTTTGTGCTGACCTTCGAGGAGTTGGATGCCATCTTTGAAGGGTTGGGCATAAAAGTCAGCGAAATGCCTGACAATGCACCCCTGGTGGATGTTCCACGCGAGGCTAGAGGATTTGCCAAAAGCAACGGTGTTACCAATGCAGTAAAAAAAGCCGGCGAGGACATTTACATTAAAGAGGTCATCATTAATGGTCTTGACAAGAAGTCTCTTAATGTGCTTAAGGCCTATGCCCGCGGAAAAGCGCCCGGTAGTTTTATAGAAGTGATGGCCTGCGAAGGAGGATGCTTGTCCGGCCCCTGTGCCATTGCCGATGACCGCAAAAGTAAAAAGCAATTCGATCAGTCTCTTGACTCGGTTTATTCCAAAGAGACTGTAACTAAATAAATACCCGGTTCTGCCGATTTGTCACCCGGATTCTGACAGGATCCGGGTATTTTTTTGTTCTCCGGTGTCATTATTGCATCTTTTTGAGTTAAAAATGAATTGGCACATGCTTTGATTTAGTAGAGGAGCAATTACGAAAATATTGAGAACGAAAAATAATTTATACAATGGGAAAAATAATTGGAATTGACTTAGGTACAACCAACTCATGTGTTTCAGTGATGGAGGGTAATGAGGCTGTTGTAATTCCCAACAGTGAAGGAAAACGTACCACACCATCTATTGTTGCATTTGTAGAGAATGGTGAGCGTAAGGTGGGTGACCCTGCAAAGCGTCAGGCTATTACCAACCCTGAAAAAACAATATATTCGATCAAAAGATTTATGGGAGACCTCTATGATGAAATCCCCAAAGAGGTTCAGAGGGTTTCCTATAAAGTGGTTAAGGGTGAAAATAACACGCCACGTGTTCAGGTTGACGACCGTCAGTATACTCCCCAGGAGATTTCAGCCATGGTTCTTCAAAAAATGAAGAAAACTGCTGAGGATTATCTTGGCGAAGAGGTGACTGAAGCTGTTGTTACTGTTCCTGCTTACTTTAACGACTCTCAGCGTCAGGCTACCAAAGAAGCTGGTGAAATCGCCGGTTTGAAAGTTCGTCGTATCATCAACGAGCCTACTGCCGCATCTCTTGCTTATGGTCTTGACAAAAAAGGCCAGGATATGAAAGTGGCTGTATTTGACCTTGGTGGTGGTACTTTCGATATCAGTATCCTTGAATTGGGTGATGGTGTATTCGAAGTGAAATCAACCAATGGTGATACTCACCTGGGGGGTGATGACTTCGATGATGTCGTTATGAACTGGCTGGCTGATGAATTCCAGAGTGATGAAGGTGTTGATTTGAGAAAAGATCCTATGGCGCTTCAGCGTTTGAAGGATGCTGCTGAGAAAGCTAAGATTGAGCTTTCAAGTTCAGGAAATACTGAAATCAACCTGCCATATATTATGCCGGTAGATGGTGTGCCCAAGCACCTTGTTAAGAGCTTGTCACGTTCTAAGTTCGATCAGCTTACCGATGAATTGGTTCAGCGTACACTTGAGCCTTGTAAGTTGGCACTTAAAGATGCCGGAATGAGTGCATCTGATGTTGATGAAGTAATTCTTGTTGGGGGATCTACTCGTATCCCTGCTATTCAGTCAGTAGTTGAGAATTTCTTTGGAAAAAAAGCTTCTAAGGGAGTAAATCCTGATGAGGTGGTTGCTATTGGTGCTGCCATTCAGGGTGGTGTACTGACCGGAGAAGTTAAAGATGTATTGTTGTTGGATGTTACTCCGCTTTCTCTTGGTATTGAAACCATGGGGGGTGTTATGACTAAGCTGATCGAAGCCAACACAACAATCCCTACCAAGAAGTCTGAAACCTTTACCACTGCAGCTGACAATCAGCCATCGGTTGAGATTCATGTATTGCAGGGTGAGCGCCCAATGGCAAAAGATAATAAGACCATTGGTCGATTCCACCTCGACGGTATTCCACCGGCGCCACGTGGTACACCTCAGGTTGAAGTGACTTTTGATATCGATGCCAACGGTATCTTACATGTTAGAGCTAAGGATAAAGCAACCGGCAAAGAGCAAAGCATCCGAATCGAAGCTTCTTCAGGTTTGTCGGAAGACGAAATCAAGAAAATGAAAGAAGAAGCTGAAGCTAATGCGGATGCAGATAAACAGGCCAAAGAAAAGATTGACAAACTCAACTCTGCTGACAGTCTGATTTTCCAGACAGAAAAGCAAATGAAAGAGTTTGGAGATAAGATTCCGGCAGAAAAGAAAAAGCCCATCGAAGATGCTTTGGCTAAGCTGAAGGAAGCTCACAAGAGCCAGGATGTTGCAGCCATTGACAAAGCTACTGAAGAACTGAATACCGTTTTCCAGGCCGCTTCTCAGGAGATGTATAACGCCAGTCAGGAGGCCCAGGGGGGGCAGCAACCAGGCGGTGAGCAGCCTCAGGGAGATCAGTCAGGTAAAAAAGGTGACGACGATGATGAGGTGACAGATGTTGACTTTGAAGAAGTCAAATAAACAAATATATATCTCACTCATTGTTGAGAGCTGTTTTAAAAAAAGAAGGTTGTCCATTACGGGCAACCTTTTTTAATTTTGGTACTTTTGTCATCAGTCAAGATTAATACTTTGCATAAAAATTGCATAGGCCAATTAAACAAATGATATGCTGCAACGACTTCTGATATTAGTTCTTTTCGCAGGATTTGGAATTTCTGCCAAGGCCCAGGTTGGACTTTTCGAAAAACCTGAAGCTTCACGAAAAATGAAAAAAACAGAGAATCCTTATGAGAACCGGCGCGACGAGAAAGGCAGACGCCAGGGCGAGTGGATGCGGTTTCATCCCAACGGGAAGCCTGCTTATAAAGCGCGTTTTAAGGATGATCAACCCATTGATACGCTGACACGGTATTACAAAAACGGAGAAAAGTTTGTAGAGATTGTCTTTGAAGAAGAGACGAATCGTGGAGAAGTAAAGTTTTTTTCCGAACAGGGAGATCTTCTGGCAGAGGGCTTTTATTTGAATATGCAAAAAGACAGTACCTGGCGGTTTTACGATGAAGCGGGAAACCTGAAGTCTAAAGAAATGTATCAGTTTGACAAGAGGGAAGGAGAGTCAAGAGTGTTTTTTGATTCAGGTCGTTTGGCGGCTGTTGCCCATTACGAAAAAGGAAAGAAACAGGGAGTTGAAAAAAGATTTTATCCCGATGGAGATCTTCGTGTGATCGTTAATTATGAAGATGGAGAATTGAATGGCCCTTACTCTGTGTTTTTTGAAAACGGGCAAAAAGAAATAGAAGGCCAATACACCGATAATATGAGGGATGGAAACTGGGTGTTTTATGATGCCAGGGGAAACAAAAGATTTACCCTCGTGTTTGAAAAAGGAGAACTGCAAAATGAGGATCTCCTGAATGAAATGGAACGAGAGGAATTCAGACGCTATGAAGAGAATCGTAAACGACTGAAAGATCCTGAGAACTTTCAGGGAAGACCGGAGGAATTTATCAGAAATTCGAATTAGTCTGATGTGGCCTTAAAATTCTTTAAAAACAGATCAATCAATGGGGCAGGAAGCCATAACATTATTTCAACTCAATCAAAGAATAAAGGGCATCATTGATGATGCCTTACTTACTTCTATCTGGGTAAAGGCTGAAATAGGGGAACTCCGTGTCAACCGAAACGGGCATTGTTACCTGGATTTAATTGAAAAGAGTGATGATACGGATCAACTCAAAGCTCGTTCACGTGCTATGATTTGGGCCCGTAATTTTCGGATGCTGAAGGCCTATTTCGAGTCAACTACAGGTCAGTCGCTAACAACCGGACTTAAAGTTCTGGTGAAGGTTTCTGTCCAGTTTCAGGAAGTGTTTGGTATGAGTTTGGTGATTTCTGATATTGATCCGTCTTATACCATGGGTGATCTTGCCCGTAAAAGACGTGAGGTTCTGTTGAAGCTAGAAGAGGAGGGTGTTCTTGAGATGAACAAAGAACTTCAATTGGCGGATGTGATTCAGAAAATTGCTATTATTTCTTCTCCAACTGCCGCCGGATATGGTGATTTTGTTGATCAACTGGAGACAAATCATTGGGGAATAAAATTCTATCATCACCTTTTCCCTGCCGTTATGCAAGGCGAAAATGCAGAGTCTTCCATTGCAGAAGCCTTTGATAAGGTTTTTGAGTACGTTGGATTTTTTGATGCCGTGGTTTTAATCCGTGGAGGAGGGGCTTCTATTGACCTGCTTTGTTTCGATAGTTATTGGGTGGCTTATCACCTTGCTCAATTTCCCTTGCCGGTGATCACTGGAATTGGTCATGAGCGCGATGAATCCGTAGCCGATTTGGTGGCCAATACTACTTTAAAAACGCCTACTGCTGTGGCCGCTTTTTTAATTGAAAGAGCAGGTGCTTTTATACAGATTATAGATGAGAAATCAGCCTGGATTGCCGATATTGCCCGGGAACGCCTTCAACAGGAAAAGCAACGAACTGAGAATTTAGCTTCGGCATATGTGCCTTTGGTTAAGATGGATTTGCAAAAGCGTCAGGCACGGTTGGAAAGGCAAGTGGGACGACTGCCCGTAACAGTATCCCGAAGATTGGGGGATGCCTTTAATAAACTCAGTAGGATTGCTGATAAATCAGGGAGTCTTTCAATACAAATTATTAGAGGAGAGAGAAATAGTTTGAAGACAAATCTTCAAAAGGTCTCGACTCTCCCTTTTAAACGTTTTCTGGAAGAAGACAGGAAACTGAAATATCTGGAACAAACAGCTGTTCTCAATGATCCGGTTAAGTTGCTTAAAAAAGGATATTCTCTTTCATATGTCAATGGCCAATTGGTTAAGGATGTATCACTGGTTAAAAAGGGAGATCAGATAACAACCCGCATCTCTAACGGGGAAATTAAGGGGGTAGTTGAAATGGTAAATAAGAAGAATAATAACAACAAATATTAAATTGTTATGCCAAAGAAAAAACTGTCATACAACGAGGCTATTACTGAGATCGAGGAGATTCTGGAGCGTATGGAAAGCGACGAACTTGATGTGGATGAGCTGTCCGAGAAGGTAAAAAGAGTCTCCGAACTGGTGACTTACTGTCGCAACAAACTAAAAACGACCGAAGAAGAGGTGGAGAAAGTCCTGAAGGAAATGGAAGAATAATTCCTTCCGTTTTATAGAAAATCGGCCTGAAAATTAAAAGGTAACAGCCATCCTGCTTGTTTAATCTTGATGATTTTCCGGGTGCCTGCCATGATCACTTCAAATGGCTGACCGAAGCGCTTTTCCCATTCAATAAAAACCTGTCGGCAACTTCCGCAGGGAGGAACGGGTTCCTTGATAGGTTTTTGTTTTCGAAGAGCGGTGACAACAAGCTTTTTTACCGGGACATCCGGATATTGAGAAGCTGCATAAAAAAGAGCCACCCGTTCTGCGCAAAGGCCGGAGGGATAAGCTGCATTTTCCTGATTACTGCCAGTGATAATTTCGCCGTTTTTTAATAACACAGCTGCCCCTACACTAAATTTGGAATATTGTGAATAGGCATCTTGAGCAGCCTCCCTGGCTTTTTTTATGAGCTCTTGTTCCTGCTCGGAAAGTGCTGCTTCTGAGGAATATTCCTCAAAGGGGAATTTGTATATGGAATTTTTGTTTGCGTTCATACCGGTTTTCTTTCTTTAAAAGTAACAGTTTCTACCTTAATGCCAAAGCCAGAGCAAGTTTGATTAGTGCTAACCGAATAAAAAATATAATTGGATAGTTTTTTGATGTTCCGTTTTTTTATATTTGTTGGCAATATTATCAAAATAGGTACATCATGCCTGTATAATCAATTTTCAAATCATGCAGATAAAAATATTTTTCATTGCGGTTCTTTTTATTTTTTCTATAGCTTCTGTGGCTCAAGTTTCTGATGAGATGACACGCGAGGAGTACATCGAACGTTATCAGGAGTGGGCTGTAATGAATATGAAACGGAGTGGTGTCCCCGCTAGTATTACGCTGGCGCAGGGGATGCTGGAATCCCGAAACGGAAACAGCAGGTTGGCCGTTGACGCTAAGAATCATTTTGGTATTAAGTGTCACGATTGGACCGGCAAAAAAGTTTATCACCATGACGATCGCAGAAATGAGTGCTTTCGGAAGTATAATTCAGTCTACGACTCGTTTGCCGATCATGCCCGTTTTCTTACAACACGTTCCCGATATGCTTCGTTGTTTGACCTGAGAATAACAGATTACAAAGGATGGGCGAGGGGCTTGAAAAAGGCAGGCTATGCTACTGATCCCAATTATGCCAAAAGATTGATTGATTTAATAGAAGATAATAAGTTGTATCTCTTTGATAAAGACAATAAAGGTGCTGTTGCCTGGCGGAAGTCAAATGGTGGAGGTACCAGTGACCATTATGTAGTGGACCCTTTTGTAAAACATGAAGTGCATTTCAACAATGGTGTACGATATGTTAGAATAAAAGAAGGAGATACTTTTTCATCGATTTCGAAAGAATTTGATTTGCGTGATTGGGAATTGCCACGCTACAACGATTTACCCGGAGGTGGGCGAGCTACTGATTACAACTATTTGTACATTGATCCAAAAAGAAAAAATGCCCATCCCGATCATGAATCTCATGTGGTAAAGGAGAATCAATCCATGTTTGAAATTGCTCAAATATACGGGGTTAAACTTAAGAATTTGAATAAATTAAATGATATGAGCGAAGGGGAAAAACCTCGTCCCGGGGAGCGGTTGGTATTGCGTTAATTTGTTTTGTTTATACATAACTCAAAAATATTAAACAAAAATATGGTTTATTGGTTTTTAAATAAAAAGTGGAATTTTTAAATCAACAGAAACCATTATGGGAAGAATTAACATTTTAAAAACAAAAGAAATTAAACAAGCTATTTCAGATAGTCCACGAAAAGCTCAGGACATTATTGATGCTGAGTCAGTGTTGGGCATTTGTGTTACAGATGAGAGGGGGTACTATACCTATGTCAACGATCGATACAATGAAATCTACAAATACACCCCCGGTGAACTCGTAGGTAAACATTTTACAGATGTTGTTCCTCCCGAATTGAGGCAGCGACTGCAAACGGCACATGATATGTTTATTAAGAATGAATATGAAATTGTCAGGTATTGGGATGTTCTGAATAAGTTGGGTGAGAAGATTAAAATTCAGGCAGCGGCTGCATTCTTCGATAACATATTTAATAACAAAGGGAAAGGGCATAAGGTGACATTTGTGTATTATGATGAGAATGCCTGATACATCCAGAAACCTCTGCCAATAGGGACTGCTGAAAATGTCAAAAGGGCATAATTTACAATTCGAAAATGTATTGGAATACTTCGAGATTTTGTTGGTGAAGAAAATTTTTTCCTTTCGGCTGGCAAATTTCTTTGTCTCAGGCGCCAGTTAATCTGTTGCATTAAAAAGCTTTGCATCTGAATGATTTAATTTTGCTATAACAAATTATCTTTCAGTATTATCGATGTTTTTAGTGCACCCTAAATAAAAAAAACGCAATGAAAGGAAAATTATCCCTTTCATTGCGTTTTTTTTATTTGTCAATTTTCGTTTTTTATACAAAGTAAGATCCCTCAGAAATACTATGGCCTCTAAGGAAGTCCTCCGTTTTCATTCTTTTTTTGCCGGCAACTTGTAATTCATTAATTACTAGATCTTCATCGGCGGTTCCGGCCAGTATCTGCTTTTTTTCGTCACAAAAAATTTCACCAGGTTTAAGATTCTTTGATCGGGCCTTTTCTGTTAATAATATTTTTACGGATTTATTCTTTTCCTCAGGAGTTGATAATTCCGTCCAGGCTGCCGGGTAAGGACTTAATCCCCTGATTTTATTGTAGATGTTTTCTGCACTTTGTTGCCAGTCAATGCGGCAGTCATTTTTAAAGATCTTTGGCGCTGGTTTTAATTCTTTTTCTGGTTGAGGGATTGGTGTAACCTCGTCTTTTGAGACTGCTTCAACAGTTTTAACTACAAGTTCGGCTCCTTTTACCATCAATTTGTCATGAACAGTTCCTGCTGTGTCTTCAGAGGAAATGGCGACCTCTTCCTGGAAAATAATGTCACCGGTATCTATTTCATGTTTGAGAAAGAAGGTGGTTACGCCGGTTTTGCTTTCACCGTTGATAACTGCCCAGTTAATGGGGGCTGCTCCCCGGTATTCCGGTAAAAGGGAGGCGTGAAGGTTGAAGGTTCCTTTACACGGCATATTCCATACCACTTCGGGAAGCATGCGAAATGCGACAACTACCTGCAGGTCGGCTTTCAGATTAGCCAATTCTTCAAGAAAATCAGGCGCCTTTAGTTTCTCCGGCTGCAGGACTTTTAATCCCTTTTCTGCAGCAAATTGTTTAACCGGAGGAGGGGTCAGTTTTCTACCCCTGCCGGCAGGTTTATCAGGAGCTGTAACAACCCCAACAACATTAGCCCCGGCGTTCAGCAAAGCTTTAAGACTTTCTGTTGCAAAATCGGGGGTTCCCATGAATACAATTTTCAGGTCCTGCATAATATCTTTTGTTTTTGAACAAATATAGAAAAAATGAGGCGTTCAGTCATTTTTTATAAAGCCCTGGATTATAAATAAAAAAACCGGTCCTGGATAAGAGACCGGCTGAAAAATTATTAAAAGAATGTTTATTCGTCTTTATCTTTAGAATAAGACGAAGAATTCATATACTTAAAAAACTTGAGATTGTGCCCCATCTTTTCCTTCTTGGTGTGCATGTAAAATTCGTTGTATGGATTTGGCTCAACTTCAATGGGGACATTTTCTTCAATGGTAAGTCCATAGCCTTGAAGGCCAATTCGTTTTATGGGATTGTTGGTCATCAGTCGCATTTTGCTTACCCCCAACTCTCTTAAAATCTGGGCTCCCACACCATAATCGCGTTCATCGGCCTCAAATCCGAGGTCAGTATTGGCATCTACTGTATCCCGGCCTTCTTCCTGCAGCTTATAAGCTTTGATCTTATTCATGAGGCCAATTCCACGTCCTTCCTGATTCATGTAAACAATGACGCCTTTCCCTTCTTTTTCGATGGTTTCCATCGCTTTATGCAATTGCTCACCGCATTCACATCGTAGGGAGCCGAATATATCTCCCGTCGCACACGATGAATGGACTCTCACCAGAATGGGGTCATCTTTGTCCCAGGTACCCTTGATCAGTGCCATGTGTTCCAAGCCATTCGATTTTTGTTTGAAAGGAATGAATTGAAAATCGCCATGAGCAGTGGGTAAATGCACCTGAACTCCTTTGATGATAAGGCTTTCTTTTTGAAGACGGTAAGCAATAAGATCTTTTATCGTGATGATCTTGAGGTCGAATTTTTTGGCAATCTCTGCAAGCTCGGGTAAACGAGCCATGGTGCCGTCATCATTCATTATTTCCACCAACACTCCCGAAGGGGATTGGCCTGCAAGTCTGGCCAGATCAATGGTTGCCTCTGTATGTCCGGATCTTCTTAATACCCCACGTTCTTTGGCCTTGAGCGGGAATATATGTCCCGGCCGGCCAAGATCTTCTGGTTTCGTATTGGGATCGCTCAGCGCTTTGATTGTTTTAGATCTGTCTGAAGCTGAAATTCCGGTTGTGCAACCTTGTCCTAATAAATCCACGGAAATTGTAAATGGAGTGGCATGAAGAGAGGTGTTTTTGCCTACCATTAATTCAAGCTCCAGTTCTTCGCAACGCTCCTCAATGAGGGGGGTGCAAATCAAGCCTCTTCCGTACTTGGTCATGAAATTGACCTTTTCCGGTGTTATTAATTCTGCTGAAGTGATAAAATCACCTTCGTTTTCACGATCCTCGTCATCCACTACAATGATCAGTTCACCTTTACGGAATGCTTCAATCGCCTCATCGATGGTATTCAGTTGAATATCGGAATTATTGCCCATGCCTATTTTGGTTGTCATTTTAAGATTGCAAAATTAAACAAATATTAATCAGTAGCAATGACTAATTTACAGTTATCGGTTGGGTTTAAGAAATGGGCGCAATGGGTTGGTTAAACCTTATGAATTAAACTTGTTTACCGGAATTGTGGTTTCCCGGCAAACATGAATTAATTTGATTTTAGTTCCTTGACTGGTTGAGGCCTAACGCAAAATTCGATTTTTTCTTTTACAGTTTTTGCTTTTCACATTGAGGTTCTTTTTATTTTCTATTCACTATCCATGTTCTTCCATTTTCTGTGTTTTTTGAATTTTGAAAGCAATTTTTGGAAGAAAATGGTATAGGCATCTGCATTCATTATGGAAGAATCGGTTGCCGATTTGTAAGTCAGGAAAATGCCCAGGGGAAGCAGTATGGCTGATGATAACCAGATTCCCTGAAAGACCATCCAAACCCCTTCCCGGGCCATTTTTGCGCCCATGGTATCGATGATATAGTAGGCTACAAAAAACAATACGGATATAACCACCGGCATCCCGAGCCCTCCTTTTCTGATGATGGCTCCAAGTGGAGCACCAATAAAGAAAAATATCAAACAGGCAAAAGGCAAGGTGAATTTTCGGTGCAACTCCATTTTGTGACGTCTGATATTGCTGTCTTTTTTCTCAATGAATTTTAATCTCTCATCAATGGTCTGTTTAGTGTTTCTTGCCTTTCTCAGTGCGGTGTCAAAGATCATTTGTTGCTTAGACTCTGAAAAAGTTTCGAAAACACTGTCTGTATTGGCCGATTTAACGGAATCAATTTGAGCAATGTCTTTAGGGTTGTTTCCTGATCCACTTGGATTGTATTTAAGTCGGGAAAAATAGAATGATTTGGAGCGGCTCTCCAGATTATCTACAAACTTTATTCTTTCATGATTAATAGAGTCCAGATCATGTGTGATTTGATCCAGATTTTTCATTCGGTCACTGTGCTTAAAAAGATTCTCATCGGTTTTAGAGAAGTCGAATCCTTTAAGGGGGATGATTGCCGTTTGCTCCTTAAAATGATCTTTCCTGAACATGTTTTCATCACGCTGTCGTCGACTCTTTTCCAATCCAACTTTCTCATCATACCGTATGCCGTTGTAAAGGATTAGTTTCAGAAATTTTTTGTCGTCAGACATAAGCAGCTTTCCTGAGTCGGCAATCGTTACGTTGCTGTTTCGTGCATAACGGTCGCGATGGTCATAAATCATCACGTCGTAAAGCATGTTTTTGGAGGGGTCTTTTTTCTTAACTTTTATACTAAAATCATCTACTCCCTGATAAAATACATTCTCTTTAATGTCCAGTTCAAGGCGCGTTTCTTTAATGCCATGGAGGATGGAAACCAGCTTTAAATTGGCCACAGGAAGTACATTGTTGGAGAATTTATATGCTCCAAATGAAGTGAGTACTGTGAGGATAATAAGCGGGAGCATAATGCGTGGCAGTGAAATTCCTGCTGACTTTAGAGCTGTGAGCTCATAGTTTTCTCCCAGATTGCCAAATGTCATTAATGAAGCAAGCAAAATGGCAAGTGGCAAAGCCATGGGCACCACCTGCAATGAAGCATAAAAGAGCAATTCAGCCAGGACATCCCACTCCAGTCCTTTACCTACGAGGTCGTCGACATATCGCCACAGAAACTGCATGACCAATATAAACATGGAAATAAAAAAGGTCATCAGCAAAGGGCCGAGATAGCTTTTAAGAATGAAAAGATGGACTTTCTTCATGGCAACCAGGTTGTGTTTTGCCGTTTTAAGGCATAAAAAAAGCATTCAAAATATGTACCATATTTTGAATGCAAAGTTAATGAATCGTTGCGATAAAACGTCAAAAAATCAGGCAGAGCCCAAACCGTGTTTTAATACGTCTACCTGCTGGTCCCAAAGCTCAATACTGTCTTCTTTGTCATCGGCCTCAACATGGTCGGTAATTAGCAGGGCTACATCTCCGGTAAGTTCATCAACATCTATGTTGAATTCAAACCACATGTCTTCCATGCCTTCGTCCAGCCATTGAAAACGGACCATTTTGTTTTCTTTTTTTAGAGTTTGTTCGGCTTGTTGCTCACTACCTTCCCAGATAAATGTAAATACCTTCCCTTTAACGTTTACATTATCGGCAAACCACTCTGATAGGCCACTGGGTGTGGCCAGCCGGTTAAATAAGATGGCCGGCGATGTTTTGAGCAAATATTCCAGCTCAATTCTTGCTAAACTGTCTGCCATTGGAATTAGGTTTTTTTGTTTACGCTCACAATATAGTGGATTTATCCATAAAAAAAAATAAAACCCCAAAAACCTCTTTGGGGAATTTTGGGTATCTTTTTGCGAAAGCTCAAATTTTTCCGGAGTTAAGATGTTTACTCTTCCTTTTCTTCTTCCCAGCTCTTTACCAAATGAGCATATTTTCCTTTCTGATCTACCAGCTCCTCATGATTCCCACGTTCAATAATTTTTCCGTTTTCGAGTACAAGAATAAGATCTGAATGTTTGATGGTGCTTAGCCTGTGAGCGACAGCTATTACTGTGCGGGCCGAGAAAATGTTTTCAATGGCTTTCTGAATGTATTGTTCGGTGAGAGAATCTACTGCGCTCGTGGCCTCATCAAGGATAATGAGTTCGTTATTTCCACTGATGGCCCGGGCAAAAGAAATTAACTGCGCCTGTCCTTTACTTAAATTGTCTCCATTGTCTTGAATGATATAATCAAATTTACCGGGCAGAGTGCTGATAAATCTGTCTGCATAAACAAATGAAGCGGCTTTTTCAACGTCCATATCAGATATGCCGTTTCTGCCAAGTGCAATGTTGAATTTGATGGTATCATTGAACATGAAAATATCCTGTTGCATAAGTGCCATACTGGCGCGAATGGTCGAAAGCGGAATGTCTCTTAACTCCTGTCCATTTATTTTTATTGCCCCCCGATACCCGGTGTAAGTTTTCGTTAACAGCCTGATTATGGTTGATTTTCCGGATCCGGTGGTTCCTACAAGGGCGATTCGGTCTCCCTTGTTAAGTTTAAATGAGACATTTTTTAATACATCAGGAGTGTCTTCGCTATAGCGGAACGAGACATTGTTAAATTCAATTTCGTTTAAGGGAATTGGGAGTTCGTTTTCCGATGATTCCCTTTCTTCTGTATCTTGTCCGAATAGATGGCTGATGTGCTCCAGCGCTGATAAAGCTCTTTGAATGGTGGAAATCTGCTGGGCAAACTGGCGCACCGGAATGAATAACCGTCCCAGGGTAGTTATAAAAACAACCAGAACTCCCATTGTATATCCGTAATCCCATATCTGAATGGCTCCGTACCATAGAACCAGCGCTGTTGCTATTGAAGTGATGCCTTCAACAATTGAGTAAAGGGCTGAATCATATACATTGGAGCGGTTTTGGGCATCACAGTATTCTTTGTTCAGGGAATTGTATTTTGTCCAGGCTTCATCTTCTGCATTGTAGAGCTGGATGGTTTTCATTCCGTTAAGCGATTCCTGAAGGTAAGCTGCAGATTTGGCCAGGCTACTTCTCGAGTCATTGTAAGCTCTGCGGATCTTTCGGCGCAAATAACGCATTACCAATACAATCAATGGCACCACAATGAGCAATACCAAAGTCAGACGCCAGTTGAGGTAAAAAAGATAACTTACCAATGCCAGTGTTTTGATGCTTTCAGATAGCAAACCTAATATCCCTGCTGCAAAGGATTCGCTGATGGATTCCATGTCGCTGGTGAGTCGGCTCAAAGTCACACCTATTGGGTGTTTGTCGTAATAACTCATGGGAAATCTTATGGCTTTTCCGAAAAGCTCGCGGCGCAGATCCACAATCGCCAGGCCTCCGGCTTTGGAGAAAGTGTAGCTGTAAATGCCGTCAAAAAGAAGATTGAGGAGGAGTACTCCGGAAAGGAGTCCCGCATACAATTTCAAACCTGAAAAATCTCCGGGTACAATATAATCGTCAATAATTCTCTCTACCAGCCACAAAAACATTATGCCTGCAGCTGTGGTTACAGGAATGGAAGACAGACTGATAATGAGCCACTTTTTATGCGGTACAAAATAATGAGCAAACTTCTTTAATAGTTGCCAGTCTTTATATGTAAGTAGTTTGGTCATAATTTATTTCTGCAATTCCCAGGTTTCACGGTAAAAATCTGATCTTTTTAATAATTCTTTGTGGTTTCCAATGGTTTCTATTTCGCCATTTTCCAGTACCACTGTGAAGTCTGTTTTTTCCAATACGCTGGTGCGATTGGAAACAATGACCAGACTTTCGGACGGGTGGTTTTCAAATATTTGTTTTATCAGAAATCTCTCTGTATCGGTATCTACGGCCGAGAATACATCGTCTAATATCAATAATTTGCAAGGTGCATAAAGGGCTCTTGCCAGGCTGATTCTTTGTTTCTGCCCCCCCGATAGCATAATGCCTTTTTCTCCAACCAGTGTCTCTGCCTGCTTGGGAAAGCGTGTCAGTTCATCGGCAAATGCACTTTTGTAAATCACATCTGTAAAGTCATTGGTGCTTTCAGCCTGCTCAGATCCAAAGATGACGTTGTTTTTAATAGTATCCGAAAAGAGGAAGACTTCCTGGGTCACCGTTTTTACAACAGACCTTATGTCGGAAGCGGTGAGATCTGTCACGTCTTTATCACCCATATATAATTGGCCCTTCTCAGGACGTAAATATCCATTAAGAAGATTGATCAAAGTGGTTTTTCCGGATCCAACTTTGCCTGTTATTCCCACCACTTGTCCCGGCTTTATACTGAATGAGATATTCTTCAGTTCAGGGTGTTCGCCATTGTGGTAAGTATATGTCAGATCTCTAAGGTGAATGCCTTTATCAAACAGCTGTCTTTGATTTGACACAGGAAGGTGTTTTTTATCTTCATCCTGGCCTTTGCGTCCCATAATGGTTTGAATACTGGAAATGCCTACAAATCCCTGCTGGAATACTGTTAACACCCATCCAAGTCCCATTATTGGATGGGTGAGGAGAGCTGAATAGGCGATGTATTCCGTCAACTGCCCAATGGTGAACTTGCCCTCAATTACATACATTCCGCCTACAAAAAGAACGACTATTTTCAATACCTGCTCTAGGTTTGCCAGAAGTGGAATAATGAATGATCTGACCCATGTTATTTTCAGGGTATAGTTGAAGAGGGAAGTATTCTCTTTTTCTACTTCCTGCTCGGCCCATTTGTGTATGTTGTAGCTTTTTATGACTCCGTTGCCCGAGAGAAAAGAGATGGTTTTACCTGATAATTGTTGAAGGGTATCCATTCTTCTGTGGGTGTTTTTTACCATTATTACCATACCAATCCTTACAAGAATGAATATGATAATCATAGGTGCGATACAATAGAGCGTCAGGGCAGGGGAGAGATTCCACATTTTGTATGGCGTAAGCGAAAGGGAAAAAAGAATGTTTCCTGTTTGAAGAAGACCAAAACCGGTAATCATTCTAACCCCGTTGATGTCGTTGTTGATCCTCGATATAATGGAGCCTGTGCTGTTGCTGTCGTAATAATCTTTGCCAAAAAAGGACAGTTTTCGAAACATTTCCCCTTTAAGTTGCTTTTCTATAAGCCGCCCGGGAACAAATATAAGCACACGCGACAATGTACGTATGAGAATAAGTACCAGTGCCATTCCAAGAATTATCAGAACGTAATTGTAAAAATCCTCACGATTGCCCGTTTCGCCTTGAGATATGATATCAATGCTCTTCTGAATGTACTCGGGAATGGTAACGGAGGTCCAAATGGTCAGGCCCAGAAATAAAAAACCTCCTGTGTACCACCATTTGTAACGGTGTGTGTATCGAAGTAAAAATTTTAGTTTTGAGAGCATGTTGTTAATATAGTCGTTGAAGGTGTGGATGCCTGTAATTACAGTCGCTATGACAGAGGTATAATCTATTGCAAAGGTTCGGCTTGTGGCCAGCATTGCATAAGTTTGGAAACATCTCCATTCCATTCTTTGTGAAACTTATTAAGATGTTTCTCGGCCTGAGTAATGCCGGATTCTGCAATTTCGACAATAGGGGCAAGATACTTTCCTTCATCTTCAATGTTCAGTTCATGAGAGCGTCTTGCCAGTCCTTGTGCTGAAAGGGCAATCATTTGATGAGCAATTTTTCTTGCATTTAATGAACCTGACTTGGCATTAAGTGCCAGCCTTGGTACCTGTTCTCTTATATCCCTGATCGCTTCAATCCCCCATGATTGAGTGATTTCATAAGCTTCATTCAGTGCATCCTGATCGTAGAGCAGTCCTACCCAAAATGCAGAAAGTGCGGCTATGTGCGAAACACAACTTGCATCAGCTCCCCGCATTTCGATGAATTTTTTAAGTCGAATGTCCGGAAATACAGTTGATACATGGGTTTCCCAGTCTTCCATCGTTGGTCTTAACTGATGTTGTCCGTTCATGAATTCCCGGAAAGTTATTTTTTGACTGTCAATGTATTGACCGTCCCTGAGAATAAAGTACATTGGGACATCCAGAAGATAATCTGTCCAGCGTTCAAAGCCAAAATCCTGATTAAAGATAAAGGGAAGAAAACCGCAACGATCCGGATCTGTGTCGTCCCAGATTTTAGCTCTGTAGCTTAAATATCCGTTGGGCCTTCCTTCGGTAAAAGGGGAGTTGGCAAATATGGCTGTTGCAATTCCCTGCAATGCCTGTCCAACACGCATTTTCTTTATCATGTCTTGCTCACTACTATAATCCAGGTTTACCTGAATGGTGGCAGTACGTGTCATCATGTCAAGGCCCAGGTTGCCTTTTGTTGGCATGTAGGCTTTCATAATGCGATAACGTTCTTTGGGCATCCAGGGCATTTTGTGGCGGGGCTGGATGGGGTCAAAGCCCAGGGCCAGTGTAATAGCATCAATTTCTTTGCAGATTTCACTTAAGTCCTCAAAGTGTTTTCTGGTTTCACCAAAGGTTTGATGGATGTTTCCGAAATTCTTACCCGAAAGTTCAAACTGACCTCCAGGCTCTATTGTAATGGAGGCCCCGTCCTTCTTTAAGGCAATGATTTTGTCGTTTTCAGTCACCGGATGCCATCCGCTATCTTGCATGTGTTGCATCACCATCCCTATTCCGGGACGGGTGTTATGACTAAGCCTTTCTAAATTATCCTTTCGGAAAAGAAATTTTTCGTGTTCGGTGCCGATTCCCCATTGATCAGGGGGTTTATTGCCCTTTTCAAAGTAGTCAATAAGTTGGCTTTTGCTGTTTATTTCTGTTTCGTTTTTTTTGGTCATTGCTCAATAATGGATGATGATAACCGAATAAGGATAATGCTTTGTTTTTGTTCACCCGGGTTGGGCTTAATGGTCCGGTCAAAATGTTATTGAAAACCGCTTTGTGAACCTGGTTGAGTAACTCCGTTAAATGACACAAGAAATTGTTTCAAAAAGACTGGAATAACTTCCCGAATGGAGGCTTCTTGAGTATTTAGCCTTTCAGCCGCAAAGGTATTAATTACAGATGGAACAAAGCGTTAATGTTTGTAATAGTTCTTAAATCTTAGGTTTATTCCTTCAGTGTGGATTGAATTTAGAAACTGTTTAAATTTTGTTTTTGGAAGATGTTTTTGAAGAATTGAGTTCTTAGACAAGTCAAAATTGACACGAATAGCAACGCTATTTAAGGAAATTTTGATAAAGTTTAAGAGCTCAAGACCAGAAAACATCCCAAAGGATAAAACTTAAACAGTTTCTTAATATTGACAGCTTTTTATTTTGCATTTAAAATGGCATCTAAGACATACTTTTCAACATGTCTGTTTTTACCGATGTAGGGAAAATTGTGCATGGAAAGCATTGCCGGTGCATTAAGCTCAACTACAATATAGTTGTTGAATGAAGGTTCTTTATTTAGGTTACAGATAATAATATCAATACCGGCAATCTTAAGTCCTGCTGATTTTGCTGCCTTAACTGCTACTTCTTTGTAATAATCAGGCATTTCATCTGTTACGTCGATGCTGTCTCCCCCTGTACTTAGGTTGGAATTCTTTCGCAAGTAAACTTTTTGGCCATTTGGAAGGACTGAAGTTAAAGAGAGAGACTGTGCTTTCAGATGCCTGTCAACCTCTTCATCTGTTTTTATTTTTAAGAGGGGATGGGTGTAATCTTCCCCCCGGTTTGCATTTTTGTTATTTATTAATTGTTGAATGGTGGATTGACCGTCGCCCATCACATTGGCAGGTTCACGAAACGCAATGGCCCTGACCTGATAGTCAATAACCAAAAAACGATATTCCCGGCCAGGGAAATATTCCTCTGCAATGACCTTGTCAGAATGTCTGAAGGCATAGTTTATGGCTTGATGTAGATCTTCCTGATTTTGGATATTGGTGCTTACAGCTATTCCATGATCAGTATCAGTGGGTTTAACCACAAGTGGAAATTGCAGTGATTTAAAGTCTTTGTCATTGTAGGTAGATTGCAATAGAACTCCTGATGCATGGTGAATATTGTTTCTTTTCAGGAATAGTTTTGTCATCCACTTGTCATTTGAAATCCAATACGCAATAAGGCTGTTGGCGTCCGAAATAGTGCCCTCATGAATGACGTATTCTTTATTGTTGTATTGAACAGCTACCAAATTGTTCTCAGTATCAAGAATTTCAAATGGCAGTCCTCGCTCTAATATTTCGGAGATAATGATTTGAGTTGTGGCTTCAAAATTCTCATAGCCTTTTAGAGGCGAAAAACTATATGATGGAACTTGGCTTTTTTGCATAGCATTGATAATTTGAATTCAAATTTAAGGTCTTTTTTTGATGAATTGGAATTGGAGGGTGATTTGGTTCTCTTGTCCATGTTTATAGCCAAAAAATTGGAGAAAAAAACTTTTACATCTTGTTCGGAAAAAGGTCTCTTGTTTGAAAGCAATACTCCGTTAAACTTTTGTAAAAGGCTATCAAACAGCTTTTGGGGTTACGTGTGGTTGCTTTTAAGCTCTGTTTATTAGCGCTATATGGATCGTCTTAAATCTTTCCTGATGGCCGCCAGGCAGGTATTTAAAAATTAACGATCTATTGTGAAAGGTAAAGTTAGAAAAAAGAAAACGCGCAGTGTTTGGGAATGCGCGTTTTCTCTTTAACTTCTGGGACCGGTTAAGGATCTTGAGCGGGGTTAAATTCAAGGGCTAAAAACAGGTTCACGGAGCAGGCCAACTATTAAGACCATGTTGAGAAAAGTAAAAGCCATTTTACTCCTGTGAACCCGTTTTTAATTAAAGGTTAAGATGAAGCCAGAGTTTCATTACTGACATTTGGGCATTTCTGTTATAGGATTTGGGCTTAAGAAGAATCTCTTAAAAAATCCGGACAATAGAAAAACTTCTCAATCCTCTTTTGGAAAAAAAGAGAAACAAAAAGGCCATTGTCCGGATTAAGATGCTGGGTTGCACTACATAATTAAATGCAGTTCAAAGTTGGTGGATAATAATGATATAAAAAAGAGATTTTCGAGTTACTTTCTGAATGGCGGGGTTTACTTTCTGAATGGCGGGGTTGGCTTTCCGAATGGAACATTTTATGTTAATCAGAAAGGGCTTTTTTATCGAAATATTCATCCAAAACCTTCATTCCTGACTTAGTAATCAGCAATTCATACTCTTCAATTCCATCAAACATCATACATTTTCGCTGGGTGCGATTGACTTCTCTAAGATATTTGAGGTTAATTACAATTGATCTTGAAATTCGGAGGAAATTACTTTGATCAATTTTTGAAAGAATCTTGCCCATGTTTTGGGCCAAAAAATGATCTGTTTGTTTTGCCAAAACCATTTTTGTATACATTTGGTCAGCCTCAAGACAAACTATTTCAATGGGATTAATCAGGATAAATCCGTTTTTGGTTTTAAAGCGCACCGTGTTGTCATCCAATCCTGAAACATTGTTTTCTTTGTCTCTTTCCATTGCTTCAATGGCGGGCTTTTTTAATTTTTGGATACAACGGTTAAGCCTCTCCCTGCTGACAGGTTTTAGAATGTAATCAATGATATTGTATTCAAATGCTTGAATGGCATATTCCTGGTGAGCTGAGACAATGACAATTTTTGTATTAAATCTGGCATGGTAAAGCTCTTTCGCAATTTCCATTCCCGATTTATCGCCAAGGTGGATATCCAGAAAAAGGACATCCGGTCTGAGTGTTGCAATTTTTTCGACCAATTGATCTGCGTCTGTAAATTCTCCCACTATATTGAAGTCAAAAAAATCACTAACCATCCGACTGATAACTGAAAGAGCACCTGGCTCATCATCGACAATAACTACCTTTTGCATTTCGAGTTACTTATAAAATTAAGGTTTTCTGGTGTTCCTCTGATTAATTCTCAAAAAAATTCTTAACGACGGCATGATACCCCCTGGATACCGGGATTTTTTCGTTTTCCGGACTGGATAAAAGTAATTTCAGGTTATGGCCTTCTTTCTTAACCATGCTGACTCGTTTTACATTCACCATATAAGATCTGTGACACCTGAGTAATAAAGAGTTTTCAAATTCTTTTTCAAGGTTTTTCAGGGTGTTTCTGATTAGAATAGATTTATGCTGGTCGTTTTGTAAATACTTTATTGATATATAGTTGTCTGAAGATTCAATGTATAATAAATCTTCCGCCTTTAAGGAAATTCGTAATACACCCTTTTCATCGCGGAAGGGGATGAAATTTGAATTGTGCCTCAGCTGTTTTAATAGATTGTTCAGGCTGATGGTTTTAGCTTTCCATGCAAAAAACAGAATGCTTATTACATAAGGTATTAGGAGGATGAGAGCTGTATTTTGAATGGCGAGGTATAACAAGTGGCCAAATTTACGTTCATCTTTGATGAATGCTTTTTCGGCTATGGCATAAATTGCTGCCATGAAAAGGATTTCCCCGATTACCATGAGTACATAGTACCGGATAGTTACGGGCTTCTTCTTTTTTATAAGAAACATTAATAATAAGCGGCTGATTAAAACCACAAGCATTCCGGCTATAACCAATAAACCGGAGTAGAGTGAAAACTCCCACCAGCTTACATTGTACCAATCGCCTGAACCAAAAGGGCGATAAATGTTAATGAAAACATATGCAAATAAAGTGGTGAACAGTACCTGGAGTATTGTATTCTTTTTTGTAATAAAATATTCAGGTATAAGCCGTTGTCCCTTCTTCATTTTTTTATGATTGGTTTTGGGATAAATTTTAGCTGCTTAAAAGTCAAAATTAATGATATTTGTCAGAAATCAATAATATATGATTTGGGCTTCCTGTACTATTAACAGCAGAGAATAGCCGGTGATGGCTCATTTCATTGGTGTGGGAATGATTTTTTAATGACCTGTTACCAGTCTTTTGATATTAAACTAGTCAGCTTGGTAATGGCAATTCATTCAGTTCTTTAATGTTATTATTTGGTCATGTGTCTCAAAATCTAACGATCTATTGTAATGATGATCTCTTTTTTGAATTTTGAATTTTTAAGATTCAAAATTACATTTTGTATTTAATAAAAAGTGTTGTTCAAGAGAATGTTTTTTGTGATAATTGTCATGTGTTTCACTGACCCCTCAAGAAGTTTATTCGTCCCACTCCTTGTGTTGTTTATCCCAAAAGGCTGTTGATTACTACATTTGAGGTCGGTGTTTATAGAAAATATTGCTCCTTTGTAAAAGGAAAACCGAGTTGCACCAAAATTTCTAATCTATGGCGTTTTTAAATGAACTGGATGATTTACTGCGTCAACAATTCGACATTAATAAACCATTCCTGGCGTTTGATGACAAAGTTGTTTGTCATACATATGCTTTTTCTTCTGAGATGAAAAATGAGTTTTCGTCACATACTGAAAAGAATAAAAAAATAGGAGATGGCGAATTGGTTGCCCAAAATGACAGAAACGGAGATTTTCGATATGCTGTTTTTAGTCCGGCCGGAGGAGGTGATAGAGAGCGTGCCATCATATTGTTACACGGGCTGAATGAAAGGAGTTGGGACAAGTATTTGACATGGGCTTACAATTTGACCAATCTTACCAGGAAGCCGGTTGTTTTATTTCCTTTGGCCAATCACATTAATCGCTCACCGGAATGGTGGAGTTTCCCCAGAAAGATGGCAGATGTAGTGAAAAAGCGTCAAAATTTTTATGGAAAAATTCCTAATAGTTCTTTCGTTAATGCTGCTCTGAGCTCCAGAATTGATCATTGTCCTCAGGTTTTTATGTCATCCGGCCTTCAAAGTATTTCTGATATAGTAAAACTTACAGGTTCTATTCGTTCAGGCAAACATTCCCTTTTTAGGAGGGGTGCCGAAGTTGATTTTTTTGCTTACTCAATTGGCGCCCTGGTAACTGAAGTTTTGCTAATGGCTAATCCAATGAAACTCTACTCCCGAAGTAAAGCCTTCTTTTTTTGCGGTGGCTCTACTTTTGATCAAATGGATGGGCGTTCCAGAAGTATTTTGGACAATCGTGCTTTTAGCTCATTGAGAGAATTTGTCACTAAATCTGATTTTTTCAACTTAATTTCTTTACTCCCTAAGGGAATCATTCCATATGGGAATGCCTTAATTCAGTCATTTTCCTCATTGGTTACATTGAATAAGTGGCAGGACAACTACAAGTCCGCTCTTGATCTTTTATCCGGAAGGGTTTATGCTATTGGATTAAAACTTGATAAAGTTATTCCCGCAGATGCTATTTACAATACAATTTCCATGGGGGGATTTTTCAATAATTTTTCTTTGTCAGACTTTGACTTTAAGCACAGCCATGAAAATCCTTTCCCAATCCGGGATAGTTCTGTATCAGGAAATGTAGATGAGGCTTTTTGTAATATTTTCAGTAGGGCCTCCGGCTTTTTAAGGGGTACGGGTGAGTAAGGTTAGATTTCTTACTTGTAGGTTAATAAGCAGGGAGCGCTGAAAAGCGCCTACTTTATTAGCGTTTAAAATTTTAAATCACATCAACAAACTCCTAAGTGTAAGATTATTCCACATCAAAATCGGATTTCTTTGCACTTTTGACTTTTTCAGCTGTCCCTAAGTAAATTGTTTTTCTGCTCTCCATAATTTAAAAGTCGCTGCAAAAACGTTTGTGGCGACTTTTTCGCGTTTTGGAGTGTGTTTTTTATTCGAAATAGTTTTGCGTGAAAGAAATTTTTTCTACTTTTGCACCGCCTGACAGGGGAAAGCCTGATGGGAAATGCGAAAATAGCTCAGTTGGTAGAGCACGACCTTGCCAAGGTCGGGGTCGCGGGTTCGAGTCCCGTTTTTCGCTCAAGCATTATTTCTTAACGAAGAAATATAAAATATTCTTTGAGTTTTGAGAAAATGAAAACTCAATTGTTAGAAAGATAGAAAGGGTTTTTTCCTTAGTTGGATTCCCTTTTTTTTTATCACTTAAAAGTATGTTATTGCCGATGTAGCTCAGTGGTAGAGCGCTTCCTTGGTAAGGAAGAGGTCACGGGTTCAAATCCCGTCATTGGCTCAATAAAAAAGCCTTCACAAGATTAATTTGTGAAGGCTTTTTGTTTTTAGTGCTTTTTAATGATTTTCAGGCGATGAGCCTGTCCGTCCTCGTTTTTTATCAGCATCATATATAAGCCTGGCTTATGTACACTAAAAGGCCAAATAATATCCTGACCACCAAAGATAGTCCTGCGTTCTATCATTTTGCCTGTGATATCATACAACTCTATTTCAAAAGTGCCGTGGGGTAAGCCGGTTATTGTACCATTGGTATTTACCGGGTTCGGGTTGAATTTAAGTTGTTCTTTCCACTCTTCACTAATAGCGGTGTTAGATACAGTCATGGCTATTTGAACCGACGTGTCACTATTTACATCAACAACATCCTCATATTGGTCATAATCAGTCATTGTTATAGTATACGATTGCCCCGCACCGGAGGAGACGCCCGAAAACCGGGTTTCTCCGTTGGCATCAGTAATCATTGTTTCATTGTTAAATGTGATAGAAGCATTTTGTATTGGATTGCCAAATTCATCTTTTATTATGAAAGTCACAGAATAACACGGTTGAATCTGTATTGTTGTGGCAGTAGCTGATTCCATATTGACGTCTCCGTAGATTGCACTTACTGTATAATCATAAAGGGAGCAGTCAGAAACTATGTCAGTATAAAGCGCGTTTCCAAAACCAAAAGTTCTGCTTATCTCGGAGCCATCTTTGTAAATTGCATATTCAACGTTCCCAACATACATTGAAGGGGCACTGGATGCAGTACTTTGAGTTTTACGTGGATTTTTTCGGGGTTTTGAAATGTTCTCTTTGTGTCTTTCTGCTTTAGAAAAAGTAGTGTTAGGAGCCGGAAAGGTTGGCTCCATTGATAATGCTCCAAGTTCAGGTCCTACTCTTAAATCATCAAGCAACAGAACAAAGGTGTCGTTGCCCACACTTTGGATGGCCACCTGAATTTTTTGTCCTACATAGGATGAAAGGTCAGATTCAAAGCGAGACCAGGAAGTGGGAACTGGTTCTTCCTGGAGCAACGTTGTCCAGGTTGTTTGACCCGATGGTTTAACTTTGATGTTAATAATTTCTTTGCCCCATGCACCCTCACCAGATCCTTCATAAAGCGTTTTTCCCATAAATGAGAAAAAGTCTCCCTCTTTTACGGTAAATTCGGGAGAGATAATCCAGTCGTTATTGGGTGTAAGAGGCTCTGCAGCTGCAAAAGCCGCCAGGACTTTGTCTCCTGACCATGGTGCCATATCATATCCTGTCTGGAGTACTTCTTCTGAAAATGCATCAAATACCATAAATGCCATAGGGTTGCCTTCATTCTGGAAGGTAACCCCGCCAATTCCATAGGTTTCAGATTGATCATTGTCGATAAATTGCCATCCGTCAATGGAGGTGTGGAAGGAGTGGTAATGGTCAAAATTATCATTAATGACCGGATCCCACTTTAAATCAATGGTTTGGTAATCCTTTGTGTATGATAAATTTGATGGGGCAATAGGATCAAACGGTTTGAGGGCGATTGACAGAGTTTTTGATGCATCAGTAATGAATCGGTATGATTTTGCAGTATATTCATTTTTGAAAACATCAATATGTTGGTATAATTCATTATGAATGGCCTGGAATAGTGTTTGACCCGAACCATCAGTATAAAGTGTGTCTTTGTCATTATAGACCACCATAGCATTTTCAATAGCTGCATTTTCCGGATCAGTGACCGAAACGGTGATATCGTAGATGTTGGGTTCTGTTTCAAATAATTCTGTTACTGCATCCGTTTGATAACAGTGGTCTGATGAATAGTATTCATAGAATGCAAAATAATAATCGGATGTGTGCTCAAGTCCTGACAATGAAATGTCGTTGCCTGTTCCATTGTAAATTACATAAGTGTTGTTGCCAAGCTTTTCTCCTGATCCAAAATTTGAATTAGCTGTATACGAAATACCATCATCCGGAATCTCATAAATTGCGGAGTCTTTTCTTGCAAGTACAAGCAGTGCATCTCCATTACCACGGTCCCATGTCAGATTAATAGTTGTTTTAGTGGAGTCGGAGCTGGAAATGTTAGAAACTGAAATATCTGGCTTTACCTGACAGGGGCTTGTGTTGTAAACTGTTACTTCATCAATGCCAATGCCGTAGCCATAGTTGGAAGTTCCTTCAAAAGCTATTTCAAGTGACTCTGAATAAGGTATGTCAATTATTCTTTCAGCCCACTCAGGGGTGTGAGCCCCATAATAGGCTATCTCTTCCCAAACCCCCGAGCTTTGAGTTCTTACAAGCACTCTCATTTCGTCCTGGTCTCCTTCCCATTCCGACTGAATGTGTCTGAATTTTAATTGATAAGATTCGGTGCTTTCCAGGTTTAGAGGTGGTGAAATTAACCTGGTAGCAGGACTTGTATAACCTTCCTGAAAAAATGATGCGTATAACGTTCCCTCATATGGAGCTACCTCGATATTGTTCACTTTTACCGGGCCGGTACCCCATTGTGTATCTCCTGACCTGAATTCCTGGGACCAGTTGATGAGCTCACTTTCAAAACCGTCTGTCCATGGGAAACTGGATACTGCAGCCGGCTTTGTTTGGGCACTGTCTTTTAAATTTGCTGAATAGATGTCGCCTTTGTTACTCCAAATGGAGTAATGATAGTTGGTTAATGAATTAAGGTTTGTATGGGTTTCAGCTGTTTGGCTGTCTCCATAATAAAGTACAGTTCCTCCTCCAGAAATAGTTTCGCCTACAGAATATGTTTGTCCATCTACAGGGGCTCCAAAAGTGCCATCGGAACTCCAGGCTACTAAAACCGGATAGTTCTCGGTTGCAGGGGTCCAGGAGAGATCTATGTTTTGATCATCTGCAGCAATGGCGTCAAAATCGATAGGAGACCCATCCTGAATGCTCATGAAATCAAATGTAATGACATCATCGGTCTTGCCAATGGCGGTCATACTTCTGTTAAACCCTTGTCCATCCCAGGTTTCCATGGCAGGGGAGGTGTCATCTGTAAGTGCTGTTACATTGGCTGATCCGGGGAAAGGGCACGATGCATTCCCGATGGTTCCATTTGCAGCAATGGGGTAAAAGGCCTGGTGCGAGTCCACATTGATGGTGTTGCTTTGGCGTCGTTCTTCTATCAGGTTTCCGTCTACATGATAAACCAACATTCCTCCGCCGGGCAAATAGGCATCAAACCCGGTTTTCTGTCTGTTTTCAAGTAAAATATATTCATTAGCGACAGGGCTGTTGATCCTCAAAACTTCTCCCGAATTGTAAACCGGATTAAGAGTTATACCGGCAGGCTCATCAATAACAGTGACATCCACCCATCCCAATTCAGCTTTTGAGAATGGATTGTGGTGGGCAGGAGTGGAGCCGCTCGGTGAACCGTTGTATGTTCCACTGGCCATTATATCCCATACACCTGTTCCCGGATATTGCCCATCGGTCTCCTCATTCGTATCGTAGAAATCCAGAAGACCAAGGTTGTGCCCAAATTCGTGACATATCACTCCAATGGTGTTTATATCGCCTGAGGTACTGCGCCATTCGGGCTGGATGGTGTATTGATCGACTACAACGCCGTTAAATGTTCTTTCTGATTCTGAAACCCCCCAGGATGAGAAAGAATAGGAGTGCGACCATATGTCCGTTTCATCGGAGGTTACTTCTTGGCCGGCCCCCTGATGAATGATGGCAATTCCCTCAACAACGCCATCTCCATCATTGTCGAATTGGGAAAAATCGATTCCTGAAGCGGCAGCTTGTTGGACTGCCTGAAGGGCAAATTCACCCCATTTTTCTTCCGAACCGTAGTAATCGTGGTTACCTGGCACTTCTACCCATTCACTGACAGTGGTGTTAATGGTTAATGCACCTTTACTTACCTCCTGGTAGTAATCTCTAAAGCTTCCGGTGCCATCGTAATCGGCCTGATTCATGAAATCATCAAACTTATTGCTTGAGTAAGTGGTGTCTGTATCCGAAAAATTAGCAAGAATAAGTAATAGGTTATTTTCCCCGGAAGAAGGATAGAAGGTTGACATGGTCGAACTTTTGAGGAACGATCCGTATTTTTCGTCTCTTTTTTTATTGAAAGCATCTCTGCTGACTCCAATGTTTTGGGAGATGGAATTGAGAAAGTTTGTTTCAGATGTCTCTCTTTTATCAGGATTGGATGCTCTAATGCCGGAATTGACAACTTCTCCTGATTTTAACAAAGAAGCATACTCAAAAAAACCATTTTCAGTTTTTAAGATACGATAGCCATCGGTTGTTGTTATCCAGTTATACCATTCATCGCCATGTATTTTTATTGTGAGTGAACTGCCATCTGGCTGCTTTACTTCTTGCGGGTAAGGGTAAGCCCCTACAGCATAAGTATTCTGGATGGATGAAATAAAAAGGAATACTCCAAACAATATGATAAAGAAGAACTTCATGTTCCTATCCGATAACCCCATGATCTCTGCCTTTAGAAAAGTGTATGGCATTAAATTTTTTAAAGAAATTTCAGTTTATTCTGACCTCTGGCCATACAGGAAAATTACCTCAAATATATATCTTTGTTAACGGAAAACAGCAAAAAAAGTTCCAGGATTTCCTTCTCAGGATACGGGATTATTTAGGAGCTGCTGAAAAAGTCAAAAGGGCAGAATTTACAAGCCGCCCAATCGAAGGAGTATTGAAATGCTTCGGGATTGACCCGGTGTAGTATATTTTGTTCTTTTGATTAGCCATTTTACATATAATCAAGTGCAAAGAAATTCGAGTATATTGTGAGATAAACTTGCACTTAAGTGTTTGTTGAGATGGTTTAAAGTTCTAATAGTTAATGAAATATGCGTTTTTCGGAGCTCCCTATTAATTTGAATACAAATTGCATGTCGTCAGGGTTTAAGAGTACTTCATTTTTGGCCATATTGGCTTGTCTTTTATGGTCTACTGCTTTTGTGGGAATCAAAATAGGTTTGGAATATACGAGTCCAATGCAGTTTGCCGGGACCCGGTTTTTTATTGCCGGGGCAATGCTCTTACCTCTGGTGCCATCCTGGAAAAAACTGGGCAGCGCCCTTGTCCAATACCCATTGGTTTTTCTGAAAATTGCCTTTTTCCAGACTTTTGTTTTGTATACCTTGTTTTATCAGGGTATAAACCTTGTGGAAGGAGCAACAACAGCAATAATTATTGGCTCCCAACCATTGTTTACCGCCCTGGTTGCCCATGTTGCCATGAAGAATGACCTTCTTACCATGAAGAAATTTCAAACCATTGTGATAGGCATTGCAGGGATTATTCTGGTGGCGATAGAGAAGGGGCTGAGCTTTAGTGGTGCTGGATTGTTGTCTCAGTTGGGGGGTATTGGTTTATTAGTATTAGCCAATATTGCTTCAGGGTATGGAAATGTCTTGGTCAGCCGGCAAAGCCAACTTGATATTTCACCCGTGAGCCTTAGCTCTGTCCAATTGATGTTAGGAGGAGCCGGGTTATTTGTAATCTCATTATGGGTAGAGCCATTCAATGGGTTTGATTTTGAATGGCCGTATTACGTTTCTTTATTATGGCTAAGTTTTTTATCTGCTGCAGCATTTTCACTTTGGTTTACCTTGTTGAACCGGCCCGCTGTAAAAGTGTCCGATTTGAATATCTGGAAATTTATTATACCTGTTTTCGGGGCCTTTTTTAGTTGGCTTTTGATTGAGTCAGAAAATCCAACTCTTCTTCAGGTCGTCGGGATGATTATTATTGGCATTTCCCTTGTATTATACAATCTTCAAAACCGGAAGAAGAAAGTTTTATAAGTAGTGCCTGTCTATAAACTAAGTAAAATTTGTTTTTAGTCATGTGTCTGGTCAGAAAGTGCAAGCATAACGCCGCAATTGTCGTTTTCTTGCAAACACTAAGAAGGGACTGCTGAAAAAGTCAAATTGGCATAATTTACAAGCCGCCCAATCGAAGGAATGTGTAAATACTTTGAGGTTGTGGGGGTGAAGTAAATTTTATTCTTTTGATTAGCTATTTTAATATAGTCCAATGCAAAGAAATTTGAGTGTATTGTGAAATAACCTTTCACTTAAGTGTTTGTTGATGTAGTGTAAGGATTTGATAGTTAATGAAATATGTGTTTTCAGCGCTTCCTGATTAAACGGAAGAGGTGATTTTCTATTAATAGATAATCTAAAGCTTAAGAATCTGGCAGGTTATTGTTGACTGGCAGATAGAAATAAAAGGTTGTACCTTCTCCCTGACGGGATTTCAGGGTAATATCTCCGCCAAGAGGAGGAAGGATGCTTTTCACGATGCTGAGGCCCAGTCCCATGCCACCATAAATTGATTCTCCTGAGTTTTCGACTCTGCTAAACGGTTGGAAAATGTTTTTTTGATTTTTTTCAGAAATGCCTATTCCCGTATCTTCTACAATGAAAAGAAGAACATCTTCCGGAATTGATTCCACTTCAAACCATGGAATAAAGCTGAGGAGTTCAGAGCCTTTAAGGGCTTCAAGAGAGAGCTTTACTTGTCCGTCTGCTGTGAATTTCATGCCATTTCCCATGAGGTTGGTAATGACTTGATTTAGCCTTTGTTTGTCTGTTTTTAGAGGTTGGTTAAAAAGATGTTCCGGGACATCAAGATTAATGCTTACCTGGCTTTTCTTCTGTGGCTGCATTTTTAAAGTCTTGATGATTTCCTGTAGGAAGGGACCCAGGATGAATTCCTCTTTATGGAGGATCATTTGACCGGTCTCAACGCGGCTGATATCAATAATATCATTAATTAAGGCCAGAAGATTATCTCCTGACTGTTGAATCATTTTAACAAACTCATCTTTATCCTCATCCGATAAATCTATATTTGAAAGCAGTGTTGAAAACCCAACAATGGCATTCATTGGCGTACGTATCTCATGGGATAGATTGGCCAGAAAGGCTGTTTTTAAACGATCTGATTCTTCAGCTTTTTTCTTGGCTTTTTCAAGGTCCGCTGTTCTTTCAGCAACGAGTTTTTTCAGGTCATGCCGGTGCATTTCCAGTTCCTGGTTTTGAACCATTACTTTTTGCTGGCTTTTCTTTAATTCACTGTACGCCTCCTGAAGGCTTTTTGTGCGCTCCCGTACCATCTTCGAAAGCAATGTTTTTTGTCGTTGAAGTAAACGTGTTTGAAGCCAGTAAACAAGAACAATAAGTACTAAAATGAGACCTCCAATAAGCCAGGGGAACCATGGCTGAAGGTGAAACGGTGCCTTAACAATGATATCAAGATAATCTCCCTCGCTATTCCAAACCTCGTGGTTATTGGCTCCCCTTACTCTCAGCCGGTAATTGCCGGGAGGAAGGTTGGAGTAGGTTATGACATGATAAGAGGGAGCATTAGACCATTTTTCATCAAAGCCCTCCAGCTTCCACGATATTTGATTTTTAAGAGGATGACTAAAGTTTAGAACTGAAGCTTCAAAGGAGATGATGTCTTTTCCGTAAGGAATTTCAATTTCCTTACTTTTGACAGATTCCACATCCCGTAAAACCTGTCCGCCAATGGTGACATTGGATGATCCGATAGAATAGCTTGTGATATAAACCGGAGGAATGTATTTGTTGAGCTTTATTTTATGAGGATCAAATTCAATGAAGCCATTCATTCCCCCCATTAATATTTCTCCCTCAGAAGTTTGGAAAACAGCACCTTCATTAAACTCCTGGCAAAAAGTTCCTTCGTCTAACCCAAATTCCATCATTTTTTCGGTTTTTGGGTTTAATTGAGTGATGCCGTAATCGGTTGAAATCCAAAGGCTGCTGTCGCTTCCAAAAGTAAGGGCATAAGTATTTCCTGCCAGGGTGCTTTTAGCAAAGACGTCCTGTAGTTGAGGTGAATCCGGATTCATGTATAACAATCCGTTGCCATAGGTTGCCAGCCACAATCGGTTATCTTCATCGGTCACCATTGATAAAACATAGTTGGCTTTGGAGTGACGGGTTGAATCGGTGGCTTCTACCCACGCAGGTACTTGATAATATTCTTTGGTTTTCCTGTCAAATTTTATGAGAAACTCACTTTTACTCCCAATCCAGCAGGCTTCCCGATTGTTTGTCAGTACCAGATCTGTAACCGGAACTATATCCAGACCCCATTCATTAAGGGGGAAAGGATATACCGTATAATTATTATCAGTGGTGTCAAATACGACTAAACCGGCTCGTGAAGCCAGCCAAATCATTCCGTTTTCATCTGCTTTCAGGCTGCCAAAATCATTGAGCTTTTTTGCAGGCAAATCAGGATGCTCAAAAAAGTGCCATTTTCCCATCTTTTGATTTTCCCGCATTTCAAGTAAACCATTAGATGTCGCAAACCAAATAGTGCGGTTTTCGACAATTCCTTTGTTGATCAGATTGACTCTTTTCCCAATATCACTATGGAGAACTTTCTGAAATTCCTGGTCAGGTTGCGATTGTCTGTAAAGACCATCTAGTGTCCAAAACCAGCGTGTATTATCCGGATGTTTGAGCTGAAAGAATACAGAAGTGTTGCTGGCTTCTGAAAGTTTCTGAATGTCGTAGCTTTTAAAGAGATAGCGGTTAAAGTCTATCGAAGAAATACCCGTCGGGGTGGCTATCATTAAAAATGGTTGATGTTTGTAAAAAACCAGATCATTCACCTGATTGTTGATTAATCCCGAGTTATGTGTGTTTTGGTAATCCGAAGTGTAGTGTCTTAGTTTTCTTTTTTTTGTGTCAAAACTATATAAACCTTCACTGATAGTTCCTATCCAAAGTCGTCCTTTGTGATCGGTGGATAAGCAGGTTATATTGGAAATGCTTTCGTCCATGGCTAGAATGGAGGCAGAATTGTTTTTTTGATTCCAATACCATAAGTTATTTACTGAAGCCAATACAATCTGCCCCGAAGGAAGAGTTGTAAAGTCCTTGAAAAGTGTTCTGCTGTTTTTTGAGAAGGTGAAAGGAGAATAGTGCTCAGTGAGCTTTCCTTCTTCTGTTAGAATTAGAAGGCCCCTGGAGCTGCCAACAAATATCTGAGTATTGATTTTTTTTATTTTGTAAACTCTGAAGTTCAGTTCATCGGCAGAAGTGCTGATTCTTTCAAGGGATTTTATTTTTTTGCCTTTGATAATGAGCTTTATAAGGCCCTGGGCTTTGGTTCCGATAAGTAATGTAGAGTCGTTTATTTTGCAAAGGCTTCTTATGTTGTTGAGATAGTTTTTGACTCCATTCTCATTGTTTATTGAGGGTAAAAATGAATGAAACTCTTTTTTGTCGTAGTCGAAATAGTTTATACCCCCAAAAACGGTTCCTATCCATAATCCTTTTTGATTGGGATCGGGATGGAGGCAACTTATATTATCATCGCTCAGACTTAGCGAATCACCTTTTTCGCTGGTGTATATGGAAAGAGACAATCCGTCCCATTCATATAAACCATCAGACGAACCAAACCATACAAATCCTCTGTGGTCGCAGGTTATGGAGCTAATATTCGACTGCACCAGTCCGTTTGCCCTGGAAAGGTTTTCGAAATGCACCGGACCATTATTATTCTGGCTTTTACTGACTAAGAAAGTGAAAAGCATAAAAAAACACAGGGTCGTTTTTTTTAAAAGTCCCAGATTGCAAAAGAATATATTTTTCACCGGTGCAAGCATGCCGAAATATAAAAAGATTTTATTCAGTGATGTAAACGGGTCTGATAAATATATTCGAAAAGTGGAACTTTTTATCAGAAATACCATAAACGTTTTATTCCAGTTCAACAATGGTTATCCCGCTACCTCCATACTGAACATGTTCGTCATAATAACGTGAAACAAAGCTAAGAGTTGCAAGATGTTGACGAATGAGCTCTCTTAGTACACCATTGCCTTTCCCATGAAGGATTTTGACGGTTTCCGCTCCGCAGAGCAATGCTTCATCCAGATGCTCTAAAACTCTTGAAATAGCATCTTCGGCGCGCATGCCTCTCACGTCAATGTCAGGGGTGAATGAGAGTTTCTTTTCACGAACCTGATCACTATAGTTGGGAGTGGATATGCTGCCCGATTGGCGCAAACTTTTTTTGTATTCGTTTTTACTGATTCGTTCCAGTCGGTTTATTTTTACAGATGTCATTAACTGTCCAAAAGCGACAAGTGCTTCTTTTCCATTTATTTGAATTATCTCTCCGGGTACATTTTGGTCTTCAAGTTTTACCGGATCTCCAGCCTCTAGTTGTCTGGGTTGCTCCTCTTTGATTTTTTTGCCGGACTTCTTTTCTTCTGCTAATTTTGGCTGACTCTCTTTTTTATTCTTTTTGCCGGCTTGTTTATCTTTTATTTTTCTGATCTTTTTTTCCAGTTTTTTCTGCTCTTCTTCATTTACACTATTGTCTTCAATCTTTTCTTTAAAAGAATCAAGGTCTTTTCGAAGGTTTCGTGTTTTCTCTTTTTCTGCCTGGGCCTCTTTTATTTCACGTATGGTTTTCTCTATTTCCCGGTTGGTAGAACTCAGCATTTCTTTTGCCTGGTTTCTTGCTGAATCCAGGATCTGGCTGCGTTCACTCTTTAATTTTTCCAGGTCTTTTTCGTATCTGGCAATCGTATCTTCAAGTTTTTTGTTCCGGTCACGAACAGATTGCCTTTTCTTTTCCCAATATCTCTTGTCCCGGATGATTTCCCGCAAGTGCTTGTCGAAATTGATGTGATCTTCACCCAGCCGGTTTTTAGCTTTTTGAAGTATATCCTCAGGCAAACCTGTTTTTCTGGCAATCTCGAAAGCAAAGGAGCTGCCTGGTTGTCCCATCTCCAGCTTAAAAAGTGGTTGTATATGGTGTGTATCAAACAGCATTGCCCCATTCACTATCCCCTCATGTTCTGAGGCAAAATGTTTCAGATTGGTGTAATGCGTGGTGATTACCCCGTATACCTGTTGCTGATTTAGTTGTTCCAGAACTGCCTCTGCAATGGCCCCTCCCAGCATTGGTTCTGTTCCCGTTCCAAACTCATCAATTAAAAGCAATGATTTTTCATTGCAATGTCGCAGGAAGTTTTTCATGTTCAGAAGATGGGAACTGTAGGTGCTTAGATCGTTTTCGATGGATTGTTCGTCGCCCATATCCATGAAAATGCTGCTGAAAAGGCCCATTCTGGAATTATCTCCAACCGGAACAGCAAGACCGCATTGAAGCATATACTGAAGCAGACCTACTGTTTGGAGACATACAGATTTACCTCCGGCATTGGGTCCGGAAATCAACAATATCCTTTGTTCCTCGTTGAGTTCAATATCCAATGGAACAATCGGTTTGTCTGCGGCTTTATTTTGGATAAAAAGCAAGGGGTGCATGGCTTTTTCCCAGACAAAGGATGTTTCGTTGGAAACATTGGGGACAATGGCTTCTATTCGTTTTGCAAAACGTGCTTTGGCTCTGATGAAATCGATTATGCCTATAAAACGGAACGCATATAATATCTCTTCCAGATAAGGCTTCAGGAAAACAGAAAGCTCTGAAAGCACCTTGGCGATCTCCCTTCTTTCAGCATAGCTCAGTTCTCGTATTTCATTGTTGATTTCAACTATTTCTGCCGGTTCAATGTAAGACGTTTTTCCTGTAGCCGATTCATCCTGAACGATGCCGGCAAGTTTGCGTTTATTAGCAGAAAGTACTGGGATTACAGCTCTTCCGTCCCGGATAGCTATCGTTGCTTCCGAATCCACTATGCCTGCTTGTTGAGCACGGCGCAAAATGGCAGACATTTTTCCTGAAATACTGCTTTGCTTGCTCCGTATTTCCCGACGTATCCGCAATAAATCAGGGGAAGCATTGTCTCGTATTTCGCCATGCTTATTGATGACAGTGTCTATCCTATCCAGCACAGCCGGGTATACCATTACCGGATCTGCTAATTTGAATAGAGCCGGAAAGTCTTCCTTGTCTTTTGTTTGGAGGAAACGGAGTATATCACGAACGCTTCCTAAGGCCCTTCTAAGGTCATAAAGTTCCTGTATTTCGAGAAAAAGGCCTTCTACTCTTAATTTCTTAAGTGGTTTTCTTAAGTCATAGAAGTGCCCCACCGGCATTTCCTGTCCGTCATCAGAGACATGCATCATTTCGTGCGTTTGACGCAACCAGGTGGTGATATTCTCATAATTGTCGGAAAAAGTCATCTTGTCAACCCGTTCCTGCCCCATAGGGCTAAGACAGTTTCCTCTGACTAATTCTCTTATTTTATCGAAATATAACTTTGATTCAAATGTGGTTGGATAAATCACGTGTCTTCATTTTTTTGCAAAAATAAATAAAAGATTGGGTGCAGCACTTTTTTATGGTAATTATCAATCTAAATCGCTGATATAATTCATGTAGCGTTAGTTGAAAAGCCTGAGTTTCGTCTTGTTTTTTTTAGAATTCCCAAATTATTTTAGCCACCATGATTAATATGTTTTTAGGATAGATGGTATGGGACCAGTCAAAAAATTGAAAGAAAGGGGTTACCTGGAACGCAGGCGCTATGAAGCGGTTGTGTTTTTAATGGTTTTTGGGTTATTTTTTGGTTATCTCGGAAGTGAAATGGGAGTCACCAATTTGCTTAACACCTTAATGCGAACGGCTCATGACTTACTTATGAATACCGTGTTGTTTATTCTTGGCATAACAGTTCTAACGGGAGCTCTTGGCAAATTGATGATCGAATTTGGAGTGGTACGATTACTGGAGCTGGTTCTTGCACCACTTATGCGCCCCTTGTTTAGACTTCCGGGGGTAGCTTCGCTTGCAGGATTAATGACTTTTTTTTCTGACAATCCGGCAATTATCGGTCTCTCGCATGACAGGCATTTTAATAGTTTCTTTAAGAAGCGTGAGTTATTGTCGCTGACTAATTTTGGGACAGCATTTGGAATGGGACTGATTGTTCTGGCTTTTATGAGCAGCCTTGGTTTTTTTAAAGGAGCGATGATTGGCCTGGTTGGTGCATTGGCCGGAGCCATAGTGAGTACGCGTTTAATGCAGGCTCTGTTAAAAAATGTTTCCTTTGAGGAGACAACCATTGCAGAGGAAAAACAGAATGTTGAAAAAATTCGCTTTGATTCCCGCGGGCCCACATTCCAGCGTTTTTTGAATGCCATTCTTGATGGAGGGAAATCGGGAGTGGATCTGGGACTGTCAATTATTCCCGGAGTTTTGGTAATCAGTACCTTCATAATGGTGGTTACGTTTTCAGTAAATGATCCGTCGGTCGGCTACCAGGGGCTTGCTTATGAGGGAGTTCCTGTTTTGCCGCGCCTGGCAGGTTATTGCTCGTGGATTTTTGAGTTCCTTTTCGGATTTGAGAATCCTGAATTGATTGCCTTTCCCGTTACTTCTTTAGGAGCAGTTGGAGCTGCCTTGTCGATGGTGAAAGCTTTTGTGGCTCAAGGTATTGTAGGTACTAATGAAATTGCAGTATTTACAGCGATGGGAATGTGTTGGAGCGGATATTTAAGTACACATACTGCGATGCTGGATACTCTCGGGTATAGGAGTTTGACCTCAAGGGCATTACTGGCGCATACTGTTGGAGGTTTGATTGCGGGAATTACGGCTCATTTGATTTTTGTGGGGCTGAATTTTTTTACCTGAATGATTTTTGATACTCTTTCGTTTTGCAGGCTTTAATATTGTTGCCAGCTCAGGAAACCCTGCAAGAAAAAACATGTTTTTCATCTGTGCTTGAAAGAAGACGTCAAGTGCAAGGCTTGCGATTTCTGAAAAGAGGTGTTTGCTTTTCCTAAATAACTGTTTTGAAGACAAGCATAAAGCAGCAATTGTTGTTTCCTTGCAAATACTATATATTGGATAATTTTTGAAAAAAACGATCCAGGGCTAGCAATAAACCAATGGCCGCAGATGCTCCGAGAATAATAATATGTATTGGTTCAATCCAGGAATAAAGTGACTGGAGAGCTGATGCCATGTTGCTCAGCAACATTGCTTCCTTGCTTGCAGAGCCGATCCTGGTCAAATCAAATAAATAACCAACAATAAAAAGCACGGCGATTCCGGGCAAAATCCACCATCGGTTCTTTTTGTCTACCAATGGTTGGTAATAATTAGATTGCGATACCCATTCGCTCATTACCTGATCCATTATGTTGCGGTTAAAGTCCTCAGATTTAATCTGACCTGGTTGAAAGCTATTTTGAAATAACTCTCTAATGACCTGGTCTTCTGTTTTATGTTTGTTTTTTTTCATTTCCTGTCTTTTTTGAATGAAAGATCTCAAGCGTTTTTTAAGCAACTTTTGCTTAAGATTAAGCTGGGCCTGGGCTAAAAATTCATCTTTTATCGGCGATAGAAAGCGGTTACAACAAAGAAGCTGCTTCTTTCTTTAATGCCACTTTAAGTTCTTTGAGCAAATTTTGCCTTCCCCGATGCAGCCTTACTTTGACGTTAGATACACTCATTCCTGTTATTTCGGCAATCTCTTCTGTTTTAAGGTCTTCAAAATAGAAAAGTGTCAGAACCGTGGCTTCTTCTCCTTTAATTTTTCCTAAAGCTATTTTTAAAAAGCGGCTTCTGTCCTGGGCTTCTAAAAGATCGGTGCCTAAATCTTCTGTAAATTGGCTTTTTTCATAACCGTTGAAATCTTCGTCATAGCCTACTTCTTTTTTCTTTGATTTCCTTAATTTTGATATGGCCTGAAAATAGGTGATTTTATATATCCAGGTTGAAAAAGAAGAACGCCCCTCAAATTTATCTAAAGCTCTGTAGGCTTTAAGAAATGCATCCTGGGCTACCTCTTCTGCATCGGCCTCATTTTTTAATAACTGCAAAGCCAAAGTGAAAACCATATGACGGTATCTTTCAATGAGAACCGAATACGCGGCTACATCTCCATTCTTTATTTGTTTAATAATATGTTTGTCTTCTTTTGCTGCCATTTGATATTATGACGCTGTTTGTTCCGTGTTGGTTACAAGTTAATATGAATTTTAATAAAAAAGGATAAACCGGGGGAAGAATGTGTAACCAAAAAGAAAATTGAGGCGTCCAATGGACAAAACAAATAAAAATCAATAATTATGAGCGACGTAGAAGTAATTGTACCGGTAGCGTTTTTTGCAATGATATTTGGGATTATTGTGTTGGTTACTTATTACCGTAACAAACGAATGGAACGCACAGCCCTGATCGCATCAGGCAGGGACGCCTCAATTTTCGAGGAGGAAGAGAAAAAAAGTAAAATCAGTTCTTTGAAATACGGGATATTTCTTATTGGAATTGCCATTGGTTTTATGGTTGGAGATTCTTTGGCAATGAATGGGGTTATGAGTGAAGGAGTTTCTTATATTTCAATGGTGCTTTTGTTTGGGGGAATTGCCCTTTTGGGTTTTTATCTTTTGACAAGAAAAAAAAGGAAGGAAATTACTTTAGGTGAATGAGAGAGACTTTAAAAAAGAAATACATCTTCACCTTACAATGGGGCTTTGTTTTTCAGACAAGGACTATGTGATTTTCATGGAAGCCATTTAGGAAGGTATTATCAGATACCCCTAAATGGCTTTTGAGCAATAGAGCGTTTTGGGGAGCCCCGGAATAAAAGTGGTGTGTTTCATATTGCAATTAATATCTCTCAACGGATTGAGGAATGTAATTTTCAGGTGCTTTGAAGTTATAGAATGATGTTTTGCTGCCTGTTGATTAACAAATATTAACTCAAATAACTGTGCTTTTTGCACTTAATTAGTCATCTTTGTATTGGGATTTTTTCATAAAACTTGGATTTAAAAATGACTGGATTGATTAAGGAGCAATGTTCCTTTTTTATTCAGTCATTTTTTTAACCTCATTTAACCATCGTTGGATTTTTTTAATTGAATGAATGGCTATATTTGATATAGATTTTTTTTCATAGATTTGGATTTGGTTAACAAAGCTGATTTAAGGGAAAAGGGCAGGGGTTTTAAAAACGCTGTCCTTTTTTTTTGACCAAATCTGAGAGCAATACTTCGGCATATATTTGTGAATATCTAAAATTCAATTGGTTTAAGCTGCAGGTGTGTCTGTGTAAGTTCTAAGCTTATCAGCATTACCAGTGTCAAGTCAAGTGTAGAATATCGGGTAATCCGCCGCTATTTATCACCTTGTGCAAATCAACAAAAAAGTAAGCATAGCCGAAGCTACGTGAGTCTTTTTTTTGAGAAGCACAAGGTAGAAAGAGCAAGGCTTGGCCCGTCAGACTATGCTTGACTTGACACTTGGTTTCCCATAGATGTTGTTTGACTTCAACCAGGCAGGTATTTATCCCGAAAGTTAGGGTCTAACGATCTATTCTAAGGACAGAGTTGTTTTAGAGTATTTGCCCATGAAAATTCTTTAACAAGCTTTAAGCGAGTTTTAGTGTTATTAAAGGAAATATTTCTCACTTTTGCAGTGTAGATTTTTTTCATAGACTTGGATTTGGTTAGCAAATGCTGATTTAAAGGGAAAGGGCAGAATTATTCTGCCCTTTTTTATTTTGTGTATTTAGACAAAAAACCGTATTTTTAAAACAGATAGCCAGAATTTATTCCTGTTGGAATCGGTTAGGGCTTGTTGCACACCAATCTCGTAATTTATGGATAATCTGTTTTTGAAATACATGCGTGAACGCACCGGACGGAAAAAGAGTCCGGGACCCAGTTTTGAATCTCCAGGACCTGTAATTACAATTTCTCGTGAGTATGGTTGTCCTGGTCGAAGAATTGCCCGTAAATTATCGGAGACGCTTACCGAAAAAAATAAATCCTTCGGCAATAACAGGACCTGGAGGTGGATTAGCAAAGAAATTATTGAAGAATCTGCCAGAGAACTTAAGCTTTCTCCTTCGTTGATGCAGGATTTATCGGAATATAAAGAGCGTGGCTTTTTTGAAAATCTTGCTCTTTTCTTTTCCGATGAATATTATCCCAGTGATGTAAAAATTAAAAATACCATTGCGAAATTTATATACAATGCCTCCGTTGAAGGAAGTGTTGTTATTGTAGGTCGTGCTGCTGAGGCTATTACCAAAAATTTTGCTAATTCACTTCATGTGAAATTGCAGGCACCACTTGACTGGAGGGCAAAAATAGTTGCCGATTCTCAGGGGATGAATATTCAGGAGGCTAAAAGAGAGGCAATAGAAATGGATCATCGTCGGTCCCTTTTCCGCAATTATTTTGAAAAAGAACGGCCCGATATTGATTTTTTCGATCTCTTTTTTAACTGTTCAACTCTGTCGGATGAAGAGATTATTGAAAGTATAGTGATTCTTGCCGAATCCAGAGGCTTTGTGGTTTAATCTGTTTCCGGTGAATGAAGAGGTTGCCAGGGGTGAGTTTTTTCCATCTCCCCCCCTTTTTTTTCAGACACTAGTGTCAAGTCAAGTGTAGAATGTCGGGTAAGCCACCGCTATTTTTCGCCTTGTGGAAAACAACAAAAAAGTAAGCATAGCCGTAGCTACGTGAGTCTTTTTTTGAGAAGCACAAGGTAGAAAGAGCAAGGCTTGGGCCGTCAGACTATGCTTGACTTGACACTAAGCTTTTTCCCGGGTCAGTTTTTCAATTAAGTTTATTGCTTGTCCGTAGTAGCCCGGTCCAAATAAGTTCAGGTGGTTCATTACATGATATAAAAGATACAGAGGCTCTCTTCTTTCAGCTCCATCCTTTAATGGCCAGGTTTCGTTATATGTCTTGTAAAATGTACCGGAAAAACCTCCAAAAAGTTTTGTCATTGCCAGGTCTGCTTCCCGGTGGCCATAATAAACAGCAGGGTCGATTATTACCGGGTTTCCGTCGATATCCGACATGTAATTTCCGCTCCAAAGATCACCATGCATCAGTGCAGGTGGCTCCTCACTTCCATTAAGAAGTGATTCATAAATCTCTTCCAGGCGGGAGAAATGGCGAAGCATTTTTTCGTCAGCATAACCATTTTCTTCAGCTAGTTTTAGTTGAAACATTAACCTTTTATTCCAGTAAAAATTAGCCCAATTTGCGGCTTCGTCCTCCGCAGGCAGATTTTTTTGAGGAGTGGAGCCAATGAAATTGTCCTCGAAAAAACCAAATTTATCTGAGCTGAAGCGGTGTAGTTCTGCAAACTTGCGACCAAATTCTTCAAAGAAATTTTTTTTCCGGGAACCCTGCTCAATGTGTTCAAGAATTAGGTAATCTTCACCAAAGTCAATGACTTCAGGGGTTTTTATTGCGTTGGGTTTTGCGAGTTCTTTTAGACCATTGGCCTCATTTCGGAACATGCCATTTGAAAAGCCTTGCTTAAGAAAATATTTTCTTCCGGATTGTGTTGAGATGACCTGTGAGTCGGCAATACATCCTCCCCCCACAGACGACATGCCTGTGAGTTTTTCGTTCAATATTTCTTCCAGCATTTCTTTTTTCATGGTTTCTGTGTTTTATTCAGTTGTTTTAAGAAAGTTCAGCAGGCCTGTGCATGACTTTTCTAACAGGTCTAATACCAATTCAAAACCTTCATCTCCACCATAATATGGATCAGGAACTTCGTCGTAAAAGCATTCTTTGCAGAAGTCCGTCATCTTAAAGATTTTACTCAAATCTGACTCGCCATCGGCAAGACGCTCCAGGTCCCTTATGTTTTGATTGTCCATGCCGATGACCATATCAAATTCTTTGAAGTCAAACCGTGGATTAACCGGTCTGCTAATGCTGGTAAGGTTGTAGCCTCTTTTTATTGCATGCTCCTGCATTCTTTGGTCTGCTGGTTCACCGGCATGGTAATCGGTAATGCCAGCCGAGTCTACGTGCATTTGGTCCTGAATGCCCTCCTTTTCTATTAATCCCCTGAAAACAGCTTCTGCACTTGGAGAACGACAAATATTTCCAAGACAAACAAAAAGTATTTTTTTCTTTTCCATTGTATCGTGTTTTTTGCAAATATATAATGTTTTCAGAGAAGATGAATGGCTTGGTTTTAAAGGTTTCCTGTTTTGTTTTTAGTGCCAAAATGTCAAGTTAAGGCGCTTGCTGTTATGTGTTTAGGTCAATTTGGCTGTTTGTGGTTACGGTTTTGTTATTGGCGTGGACTTTGTGCTAAAAAAAGAAAAGATTATCCAAAAATGCATTATAAAGATTACTATAAAACTCTGGGTGTATCGAAAGGTGCAAGTCAGGATGAAATAAAAAAAGCCTACAGAAAACTGGCTGTTAAATATCATCCTGATAAGAATCCTGATGACCAGGAGACAGAAAATCGTTTTAAAGAAATAAATGAAGCTTATGAAGTTTTAAAAGATCAGGAAAAGCGTAAAAAATATGATCAGTTAGGCGCTAATTGGAAGCAATATGAGCATGCAGGCTATGGCAACCAGGGTGGTGACTTTAGTGGATTTGACTGGTCTCAATTCGGAGGTCGACCGGGCAGTGGTTCCAATCACTTTGAAGGAGACCTTGGCGATATGTTTGGTAAATCCGCAGGTGGTTTTTCCGATTTCTTTAATATGTTCTTTGGAGGAATGGGGGCCTCTTCAGCAGGGGGCTTTAGTGGTAGAAGAGCTACTAAAGGACAGGACTTAAAAGCCGAATTGGAATTGTCGGTCTATGAGGCTTTCCACGGTACATCCCGAATTCTTAATGTGAATGGGAAAAAACTGAGAGTAAATACCAAGCCGGGTGCCTGGAATGGGCAGGAACTCCGGATTAAAGGAAATGGTTCACCGGGAGTTGGAGGTGGGCCTAATGGGGATATCTATCTTCGTATTAAGATTGTTCCGGATGATGAGTATCAGATTGAGGGTGCAAATTTAATAAAGAATGTTCCTGTTGATTTTTATACAGCTGTTTTAGGTGGAAAAATAAGGATGAAAACCCTTGCAGGTGTTGTTAATGTAAACATTCCAAAGGGAACTCAGCCTGGAAAAGTGTTTAGATTGAGGGGGAAAGGAATGCCTTATCAGGACAAATCCGGGAAGCACGGAGACTTACTTCTAAGGCTTAAGGTGGAAATCCCGACCAATCTGTCAGCTGAAGAAGAAAGGCTTTTTAAAGAACTTAAGAGTTTGCATGACAAAAAATAGTGAATTGCAAGTTTCGGTAAACGAATAGATTATGGCTGGGGCTGGGGATGGGATGAAAAAAATGTCAAATTTTTATTGGAGAATATCCCTAAATCGCATACATTTGCAACCGCAAAAAAGGAATGGCGAGGTAGCTCAGTTGGTTAGAGCGCATGATTCATAATCATGAGGTCGGCGGTTCAAACCCGCCTCTCGCTACAGAATAAGGGTTGTAGTTCTGAAAAGGATTACAACCTTTTTTATTTCAAAGGAGCCAGGGACCACATGCAAAACCTTGGTCTAGGCATAAACTTTAGCTAATCTATAAAGGAAGAACTTCACATCCGTCACGCCCCTGAACTGCCTTCTGAAATCTTTTATTTTAGCATTGAATGATCTGGCAAAATTAGTACTTCTGCAAATAAAGTAGTTTTCCCTGTCCTAAACAGCTTCGTTTCAGTTTCGAAACAACTCCGTCTCAAATTCACATTAAAGTCTTTTTCAAGATGTATTTAAATCGTATTAAAGCCTAACTAAATACTATTCTAATTGAATTTAATTTGACTTTAATATGACTTTACAGAGGAGTGGGCACGGCTATGTGCCGAAGCAGGTGCGATGCAAGGTGGGTGTAAAGAACTGCTTTTTTAATATAATCCTTTTTCGCTCCTATTTACATTAATTATTTACCTTTGATCTGTTGGTATTACGAATTTATAAATAGTAACACGATGTCTATTGTTCGATTTGGGGTATCTCTTGAAAAGGAGTTGATGGAGGTTCTGGACAAATATGTGAAAGACAACCATTTTACAAACCGGTCCCAGGCAATCCGAAACCTCATAAATAAAAATACGGTAACCTCGAAATGGCAGTGCAATAATATTGTTGCGGGTTCTATTACTTTAGTATATGATCATCACAAACGGGATTTGTTGACGAAACTTATGGATTTGCAACATGATTACCACGAAGAAATTTTGTCATCCCAGCATTTTCATCTCGACAAAGATTTGTGTTTGGAAATTATAGCAGTAAAAGGGAAAGCTGTTAAACTTACCGAACTTGCCGATAAACTCATTGCCCTTAAAGGAATGCAGCATGGAAAGCTGACTATGACACGGGCCAGCTAAATTTTTTTGATCAATTGGTGACACGAAAATATAAAAAGTAACAACGACATTAAAGATGAAACATTCAAATTTCTCAAAACCGGACTTGTTTAAAGGCGAATTCCTCAACAGAATACCTGCTAATCAGAATTATTGTGGAAGATGTTATGCGAAAGAGTTGTCATTTATTGTTCTGAAAGGGACATTTTTGTTCCTTTTCTTTTTGTTGTCTTTGCCCGTGATTTCTCAGGAGATGGTCAGTGATTCGGTGGCATTGAAAGAAGTGGTGGTGACCGGGAGCAAAAGATATCGTTCTGCCGGAAATGTCACTCAAAAAATTGATGTTCTAAAAACCAGGGATCTTGAGAATGCGGTTTCCGGCAACAACAATATTGCTGAAGTTTTAAGAGGTAAACCCGGAGTTTCTGTAAGTGCATTGTCCCGTAATGATGCCAACTGGGGCACATACGCCGGCATTGGTCCCAAATACAGCACTTATATGCTGAACGGACTCCCGGTGGATGCCTTTATTGATCCGATGGCTCTGGATTTAATGGCTGTTGAGCGTATCGAGATACAACGTGGTCCTGCATCGGTATTGTATCCCGGTTACTTATCGCAGGATTTTGCAGGTAATCAAAGTCCTTTGGCCGGGACTGTAAACCTCATTTTAAAAGAAAACTTCGAGGACGAAAAGGCGGTTTTTAAATCATCTTACGGCTCTTATAATACCTTTAACACCCAAACCTACTATCAGAACGGGAATGATAACTTGAATTATTTTGGAGGTGTCAATTATGAAAAATCAGATTATACTAACTATGGAACATCTGATTCGTGGTTGAATATGCAGAAAGACCCGGAGTATGAAAAGTTTAAAATCTTTGGTGGGGCTAATTTCTTATTTGGTGAGAATGACGATCATCAGCTATCTGTTTTTATCAATAAAACCTGGCATAATGGAGATGCCGGCCGCGTTTACCGCGGATTTGCGCATGAGTACACAACGGTAAATATTGCTCAGTCATCAAAGTTGTCTGAAAATTTCACCTTTAATGCCTCTGCAGGAATGCGGCTCTATGACCGCAGTTGGCAGGAAAGTAATTTCAATATGGTTGACAGTCTGGTTTCAGAAAATGGTGCCAACCAAAGGATATTACCCTTTGATGTTAATTTCACTCTGGGACATGGAGAAGCGCATCTGCTGACCTTTGGAGCCGATTATCAGAATGCTTCTTATAATACCACTTCAAATCCTGTGAATGGTTATGAGCAGTATGGCAATAAATTCAGGGCTACCCAGGCTGGCGTTTACTTGCAGGAGGAATTGAATTTTGGAGATCTCACCCTTCGCGGAGGTTTGCGTTACAATAGTTTGAACACCCAAATTGATCTTTTTGCCGGAAGTAATCCCGGTGAACCAGAGATTGCTTACCATAGATTCTTGTGGAGTGCAGGGCTGAAATACCATCTTTCAACAGCTGTATCATTATTTGCCAATGGCGGAAACAGCTTCATGGCGCCCGGGTTAAAATCAATGGGTGGAACACTGGATCCTGAAGACAGAAATGAACCCGGGAAACACGGGCAGTTGCCAAACCCCGATCTGGATCCTGAATTGGGCCGGGCATTTGACCTCGGGGGTAATGTATCGATTGGAAATAATCTTTTTCTGGATCTAAGGGCTTTCTACATTTCAGTGGATGATGCCATTATTGATATTCGCGTGAGTGAAAACCCTTCTCAATCACAATCAATCAATGCGGGTGGTACCAGATCTTCAGGTTTTGAATTGGAATTCAGACAGGAATTAAGTCCAGGTTTCTCTTGGTTTGCCAATGCCACAAGCATGGAGACCCGGATCTCCAATGATCGCGATGACGATCAGGATGGCGCATCGGTCCCTTTTGCTCCTGAGCTGGTTGGCAATGCGGGAATTCTGTTGACTACTGACTTCGGGTTGACCCTGAGACCCGTATTGAATTATACCGGAGCTTATTACGACAGTAGTTCAAAGTCGGGCAGGAACGAATTTGAGCCTGGTGTTGTAATTAATTTTTTTGGGTCCCAACGCCTGGCTGAGGAGAAAGCTTATGCGATTGATTTATTTACTGAAGTATACAATTTGACAGATAATCGGTTTGAAATGCCCTGGCAATTCAAAAATACAGGTATTGCCATTTCAGGAGGTTTCAAAGTCACTTTTAATTAGCGTCGGTCTATAAACTAAGCAAAACAGTGTCAAAATTTATGTGAGTGTTCAGAAAGTTTCATTTACAAGGCTTGCGAAGCCCTAAAATACGCAGTTTACTTTTGTAAATGAGTAATTTTCGGGCAAGCGTAACGCAGTAAATGGGACTTTATGGACACGCACTAATTAGCGACTACCCAAATAGAATTTTTTCACATGAGTATCCGTTACCAGTAGATCCTTAGATATTAGATTTAAGATAAAATGAGTATCCGTTTTTATACCCAACTTGAAAGCAGACCCGCCTAAAAGGACGGCCTTGACCGGTGAGCCAAAAAAACAAGTGAAGATGGCGTTAAAAAATCTTTTCTGTTTGAGCCGATAGGAGAGTTTAAAAGATTTTAGCCATCAAACGCTGTTTTTTTTGAGTGAAGCGGTCACAGCCTTGACTTTTTTTGATTACTTTTTTGTGTCAAGACAAAAAAGTAATTGGGGTTTAAGGGGGCTGTCCAAAAAGTTAAAAACACCAAAAGGTTGTCATGTTAAGCGTAGGCGAAACGTTTGTATATCAAACGAAAAGATTCTTAACTACGTTCAGAATGACAAAAGGCTAAAAATTCATGAATTTTTGGACAGCCTGTCTGGATTTTCAATTAGGGACGTAATCGGATATTCATCAATTATTAAAACAACTATGTAATGAGACTGAAGCGGGGAGTAACGATAAAGATCGTAACCTGGGTGTTATGTGTTCTGATGCTTGCAGGGCTTTACGGTTGTCCGGGAACAACAGAGTCAGGAGAAAAGACCGGTAAACTTAAGGTAACCGACTTCAGGGGAAAGGAACTGGTATTTACTGAGCCTCCCCAAAAAGTTGTCTGTCTCATAGAGAGTGCTTTGTCTGGAATCTATATGCTGGGTCAGCAAAACAGGGTGGTAGGCGTACCATCAAGTGTCTATGATCAGGAGCTTTATAGCTATTACTCCCGCCTTGATGAGCGAATAAAGGAGCAAACATTGCCGACTCCAGGAGATTGGGATTTTATTAGTCTTGAGCAAATAATAGAACTGGAGCCTGATTTGGTAATAATATGGGCCTCACAAACTGATGCTATTTCAAGTATAGAGCAATTTGGGATTCCGGTGTATGCCGTGATGCTGCACAGTTTTGAAGACGTGTATAAGGAAATTGAAGATTTTGGTAAAATAATGAACTGTGAGGAGCGCGCAGACTCTCTTATTAAATATACAGCAGGAACATTGGAAAACCTTCGGGAGAAATACTCTTCAACCCAAAATAAAAAAAGTGCTTATTTTATGTGGTCAGAGGGAATAAACGAAACTTCTGGTAAAAACAGTACCGTGACTCAGTTGTTTCAGACCGCAGTAGTTGAAAATGCATGTGATATGCCCTCTGAACATGTAACAGTCAGTGTTGAAAAAATATATGACTGGGACCCGGATATGATTGTTATGTGGAATAACAAGGGGATGGATCCTGAGGATGTGCTGAAAGATCCATTGCTCCAGGGACTTAGTGCAATTCAAAACGGTCGGGTATATGAACTGCCTGAAGTTTTTTCATGTGATTTCTGGACTTTGAAAATGCAATATCCGGCTCGATTAATTGCAGAGTGGGCATATGCCGAAGAAATTCAAAGTGAGATCTTGGAAAGGGAATTGAGACGAATGTATGAGGTGTTGTATGGCAAAAAGCTGATGAAATGAAAAAGGGAATTTTGACAAAACTGATAGTTGTTTTACCGCTGCCGATATTGCTGCTTTCTCTATTGGTAGGGGCTTCCGAGAGTATTTCCTTAGCCAAAATCTTTAGTTATGAATTTTGGACAAATACCTCCGGTTCCAATTTGGCTCATACCATTCTTTTTCATGTGCGTTTGCCCAGAATACTACTTGTGTTTATTACGGGGGCAGTACTGGCTGTTTCCGGCTCTGCGATGCAGGCCGTTTTTCGAAATCCATTGGTAGACCCATATATTCTTGGGCTGTCTTCAGGTGCTGCTTTTGGGGCAGCTTTGGCTGTTTCTGTATTGTTTATCCCGGTTCAGTTATCGGCTTTTATTTTTGGCTTAGCAGCTGTGGGCCTGAGTTATATGATGGCTCGTAAAAACAGGCAGATCTCGGTTGTAGGACTTATTTTGGCTGGCGTAATTACCAACGGCATTTTTACTTCATTATTAACGGTTGTACAGATTATCAGTAACCCCCTTCAACTACAAAGTATTGTGCATTGGATAATGGGAAGTTTTCATTCGGCCAATTGGGATGAACTGAACATGGTCCTTTTTCCCGTTGTGGCCGGGGGGATAGTGCTTTACCTTTTTAGGTGGAAACTGAATGTGTTGGCTCTTGGGGATGAAGAATCTATGTCGGCAGGCCTTAATCCGGGACGCATAAAAATCTGGATCTTGTTATCTGCAACACTGGCAAGTTCCGCAGTAATAGCTGTTTCAGGGATTATTGGTTTGTATGGCTTGATAGTGCCTCATATCGTCAGAATGCTTATGGGTGTTAATAATAAAACCACCATGATGATAAATATTCTACTGGGAGGAAGCTTTTTAGTGATTATTGATAATTTCTCCAGGTCTTTCAAAGGTTTTGAAATTCCGGTTGGGGTTTTTACTATGCTGATATGTGCTCCTTTTTTCATTTGGCTACTTAAAAAATCAAAAATAGGATGGCAGCAATAGTCGACAAACCAGCGATAACGGTAAATCGTCTTTCCCATTCCTATGTTAATGGAAAACCGGTTTTGCAGGATGTCTCATTTTCCATTCCTGAAAATCAGTTTACCGTTATAATGGGACAAAATGGTTCCGGGAAATCTACTTTATTAAGGATGACAGCCGGGATTTTGCCTTATCATTTCGGGACTGTGAAGGCAAAGGGGAGCGAAGTCAGAGAATTAAAGCCTAAAGAAAGAGCCCGTAAAATTGGCTTTCTTCCCCAGCATCATAAACCGGTTTTCCCGTTTAAAGTATCCGAAGTGGTTCTTACGGGGAGGGCTTCTTATGTGAATTTTACTCCCGGAAAAAAGGATGTTTATGAGGTTGATAAAGCACTGGAACTTTTAGGAATATCAGCCCTGAAAGATCGGGTTTATTCCGATCTTTCAGGAGGTGAGCAACAATTGGTTATGATAGCACGTCTTATTGCTCAAAAGCCTGAGGTATTGATGTTGGATGAGCCCATTAGCCATCTTGATTACAATAATCAGCTGCGGGTTTTGAAAATGCTTAGTTCGTTGACAAATCAAAACCTGACTATCGTTGCAGTACTTCACGACCCTAATATGGCTAATTTATTTGGGGAAAGATTTCTCTTTGTGCATAACCGCAAAGTGCATGAAGTCGATTCTGCAGAAACTTTCAACCATGAGCTGGTTCGGGAAGTGTTTTACGATGATTTAACCATGTTTAAACATGAAGGGAGATATGTCTTTCTGCCACGGGTGAAATAAAATCATTTACGGGTGAAAGGTTTAATTTTCCAGAACATCCCGGGATAATCGTCTCCATTTTCAAGATGGATTAATTATAGTATTTCTTGTCCTGCTTTAATTATCTTAGAATAATTTTTAATTACACATTAATCACACCAGCCGAGAAAACTTTCGTCATCCCGGTAAATAAGCGGATGTCAGCTTTTGAAGCACATCTCAATATTGATAATTTCAAAGATCAGGTATAGCTGGAAGTCGAATCGCTCCCTTTGATTAATCGGTTATAACCTATCCAATAGATTTATGTTTAATCGATTTTACCCTGGAATACAATTAATATATTCAGGGATACGAAGTCTTTGGCGTTTTCATTCATTTTTGATTTTAGAACTACTACCACTAAAAATAGATAATAATGAGAAAACTTTCACCAGGTTGGTCCTTTTTCATTTTGTTGGTTCTCCTTTTTGCCTTTTATGGCTGTAAAGAAGAAAAAGCAACACCCCAACCAAATATCCTATGGATTTTCCCCGAAGATATATCACCTTTTTTTGGTTGTTATGGAGATTCCATAAACAAAGGACACACTCCGGCTATAGATGGCCTTGCAGAAGAAGGAGTTCTTTTTTCAAGGGCCTATGCCAGCTCTCCTGTGTGTTCACCCTGTAGATCAGCAATCATTACAGGTATTATGCAAACTACTACGGGTACGCATAATCATCGATCAAGCAGGTGGACAGACGGAAAAGTAGTCCCTGAAAAGGCAAGAATCTATCTCCCAAAACATGTAAATACAATTCCTGAATTAATGAAATCTGCAGGTTATTTTACCTTTAATAGTGGTAAGGATGATTACAACTTTCATTATGATAGAAATCAGTTATACGAAGTAGGAACTCCGGATAGTTATTTGCCTGGGATGAATGGTTGGCAGGGAAATATGGCTGAGTATTCGATGTCATTTACAAAAGACACATGGAATGCCAGAAAAGATAAATCCCAGCCATGGTTTGGGCAAATAATGCTGAAAGGAGGGAAAGCTTTTGCCAGGCATGTTCGTGAAGGTGAGAAATTAGATGATTTCGCATTAACACCACCTCCATACTTCCCTGATATTAAATCTCAAAGAAAAGCCTGGACGGACCAATACAATGCATGCAGAGGAACAGACGCACAAGTTGAGGAAATATTAAATCAACTGAAGGCAGACAAAGAGCTTGAAAATACCATTGTTTTCTTCTTTTCCGATCATGGAAGTAATACGTCCTTGAGACACAAACAGTTTTGTTACGAAGGGGGACTCCACGTGCCTTTAATTATTTCCGGCAATCATCCGGCATTTCAAAAAGGTGAGGTGGTACAAGATTTAGTTTCCTTATTAGACGTTTCTGCAACGACATTAGCATTGGGAGGAGTGAAATTACCAGAATATCTGGATGGACAGGATTTGTTTAGCGATAATTACCAACCCAGAGAATATGTAATTGGAGCGAGAGACCGTTGCGATTATACTATTGACAGAATAAGATCTGTACGCACAGAGCGGTTTCGGTATATCAGAAATTACTTCCCACACAGACCTATGCTGCAGGCAGGTTATAGAGACAACAGCCGTATTGTTAAAGATTTAAAGAAATTACATAAGGATGGTGATCTAAATGAATATCAGTCTAATCATTGGTTTGGATTAAGACCTCGGGAAGAACTATATGATATTGAAAAAGATCCTCACCAAATGAATAACCTGGCAGATAAAACCAAATATCAGGATATTCTTGAATTTCACAGGGATTTGCTGGGGAGGTGGATTAAAGAAACTGACGACCAGGGGCAGTATCTTGAGGATTCGGTTCAGCTAAAGGCGACTTACGACCTGTGGAAAGACAGGCCCATATTTAAAAATGCTGATGTTAGTCCTGAATTTGATCAGTTTAATTAATCAACATTTTTTAATTTACTAATTGAATTGAGTTTGCAAGGGGAATAAAATGTTTGTGTGAATACTTGTCCTATCGTTTTATAATCAACTAATACTAAAACACTAATAAATGAAAAGAAAAAGTAAACCATTGAGGTGCCAGCCAAATATTTGTCACATAGCGGTTTTATTTGTTATGAGTACCTTCTTCTTAGCATGTAATGTCTTGCCTTCCGGCGAAAAATCTAATCAAAAAACACAATCCCCCAACATTGTTTTTATTTATCTTGATGATCTTGGGTATGGCGATGTGAGTGCTTACGGGGCTACCGAACTTGAAACCCCAAATATTGATAATCTGGCGAAGGGCGGTGTGCGATTTACACAGGGATATGCCTCTTCTGCCACCTGTACCCCCAGTCGTTACGCATTGATGACAGGTCAGTATCCGTGGAGGAATAAAAATGCCAAAATTCTCCCGGGAACGGCGCCTTTAATTATTGATACTGCGCGGATGACATTGCCGAAATTATTAAGAATTGAAGGCTATCAAACTGCTTTAGTGGGTAAGTGGCATCTTGGCCTCGGAACCGGAGTGGTTGATTGGAATAAGCGTGTTTCTCCCGGCCCCAATGAAGTGGGGTTTGATTATGCCTATTACATGGCAGCAACACAAGACCGGGTTCCAACCGTTTATCTAAAAAACGGGTATGTAGTGGGGCTGGATCCTGAAGATCCCATTCAAGTGGATTATAAGAATAATTTTGAAGGAGAGCCAACGGGTAAAGATAATCCGGAATTATGTGATATGATGTGGCATCATGGACATAATTCCACGATAGTTAATGGTGTTCCACGTATTGGTTATATGAAAGGTGGAGAAAGTGCCAAATGGAGTGATGTGGATATGGCTGATCATTTTTTGGAGAAAGCTCAGCAGTATGTCAAATCACAGAAAGATGATCGACCATTCTTTCTCTATTACGCTATGCAACAGCCCCACGTCCCAAGAACGCCCCACCCTCGTTTTGTTGGAAAGTCCGGCATGGGCCCACGGGGAGATGTAATTCTGGAGGCCGACTGGTGCATTGGTGAATTTATGAAGACTCTTGAAGAAGAAGAATTTATGGAAAATACCTTGATCGTCTTTTCTAGTGATAACGGGCCTGTTCTCAATGATGGTTATTACGATGATGCGGTTGAAAAACTTGGTGATCATACTCCAGCAGGTCCCTTGAGAGGCGGTAAGTACAGTTTGTTTGAAGCAGGAACCCGTGTGCCTTTCATTACTTATTGGAAAGGAACTATTCAGCCTGGAGTATCCGATGCATTGGTGAGTCAGTTGGATCTTTTTTCATCCATAGCCTCACTAGTAGGTAGTGATTTAGAAGGTCCTGATAGTCAAAATTTGATGAATGTTTTAATGGGGGAAAGCAAGAAGGGACGCGATCAGCTGGTGCTTGAGGCCACAACCCGAACTGCCTTTCGAAAAGGGGACTGGGTTATGATTCCCCCATATAAGGGGCCGGTAAAAAATGAAAAAGTCAATATAGAGTTGGGAAATTCCTCAGAATATCAATTGTATAATTTGTCAAATGATATAGGACAGAAACATAATATGGCGAAGGAAAAACCTGAGAAATTATATGAAATGGTGAATGCCTTTAAAAAAATCAGAGGGAAAGATCATGGAGAAATTGAAATTTTAAAGCTGAATTAAAGTATATTATTCGCTATCGAAAAAGAGGTTGTGATGCTTATATAAGTGTGACAGCCTTTTTGGGTTTTAACTTTTGGAGACTTTTAAACGTAAATAAATACAGACCCATATTTTTATCCAATTAAATAGGTATATTAACCCCAAAAAATATATTTTATTTTTTGGGAAGAATTAATTTTGGAGTCATCGAAGGGTTTTAATGTGAGTGAATTATGAAAAATAAAAGGTAGGTTGACTTTGCATCATATGAGGTTTCATTTTCACATATTACTTATTTGTTTTGTATTGGGCTTTTCCCAATCACATTCATATGGGCAGGCATTAGATTATACAGCCCATTTATCCATATCCAATGGGTTGGCTCATAATGGTGTAACCTCAATTATTCAATCCGGAAACGGACTTGTGTGGTTAGGGACGTATGATGGATTAAATTTGTATGATGGTTATGATCTTAGAACCTTCAAAAACAGGAATGGCAAAAGTATTTTAAAGAGTAATAGAATCAGGTCTTTAGCTGAGGATGAAAGGGGTAATATTTGGATAGGAACTGACGAAGGGATTACAATCTACAATTATAATAACAATGATTTCAGGAATCTGTATTTAAAAGATAAGATTGGTACGGAAGGAGGCCCTATAGTCCTTGATATATTGATTGATGAAGGAAGGGTTTTATGTGGTACTGAAAGTGAAGGAATAATTGTTTTTGACGATCAGCAACAATTTATAGGACAATATACCCCATCTCTTTCTTCAGATGTTCCCCCGCCTGTTTTCAATGGAACCTTAAAGCTTTCCAATAAAGATTATTTGTGTGCAACAAGTAATGGTTTATTTGTTTTTAATATCCAAAATGGAGAATTTAATAAAGTTCTTGGCGGGAAAATCGATGTTTCGAATTTCGTTTTATCCCTGGATAATAACTATCTGTTAGTAGGCATGAGAACTGGAGTCGGACTAATAAAATATGATTCCAGGGCAGATAAGTATGAGTTTTATCTAAAAAAGAGAAATTTTGAAGATAAAATATTTAATACTGCTTCTTTAGATGTAAAGGGGCACTTATGGCTGGGGTCCTTATACAATGGTATTATTAAAATTACGAATACTAATGATTTTATAACAGGGAATGATTTTAGTTTTTTGACTTGGGAACGTGACACTCCGGGTACAAGAGGGAGTTTGGTCTATACTTCTTCAAATTCAGGTTGCTGGGTAGGAACTTTCACCCATGGTATCTTTCGTTTTGATCTGGATGAAAGTCCTTTTTTTTATTATAATTCTTCGATGGGGTTGAACCATGGTGTAAAATCAAATGAAGTACTTCAGATGTCAGTTTTTGATGAAGACCGGGTTTTTATCTCAACTCACAGGGGAGGGAGTGGTCTTTTTAATACTAAAAATAATTTATTTGAGCCATTACCCTTTGATTTGCCAGATGGCGTTGACCCGGTTAGCATTACATCAGTTTTTGTCGATTCTCATAAGAATATCTGGTTAAGAATTCCAGGTGCTTTGGGACTTGGAGTGGTGAAAAATGGAACCCGTTACATCAAAAAGGTTGATCCATCGTTTTTCCCTCAATTCAATCAAATAGCACCAAAAAAGATTTATGAAGACAGCCGTGGCAATCTTTGGTTTGGGACACAAAACGATCTTTACAAGGTGGTATTAAATGATGTGCATGAGATCCAGAAAATAGAATCAATAAACAACAATGCCGGAATAAAATTTGAAAAAATCTCACCTGTTTTCGCCATATATGAGGATCCGGAGTATAATTATATTTGGGTTGGAACGATGAAAGATGGATTACTTCGAATTGAAAACGGGGCAAATGTGAGTTTAATAAATGCAAAGATTTATCAGTGTCAATTTATTAATAATGAACCACTTTCTTTATCGAGCAACTTCGTGACATCAATAACCCGTGTGACCAATACACAGTTGTGGGTAGGGACTGAAGGTGGTGGAATTTTTAAAGTTCTGGATAGTAATGGAGATCCGAGGTTTGTGTCTTTTTCTGAAAAAGACGGATTGTCTAATAATGTTGTAAAAGCCATTGTATTTGATGATAAGAACAACCTGTGGATTCCCACTAATATAGGACTTAATAGAATTGATCCCAGAAAATTAGATGTAAAGAATTATCATGAGGAGGATGGTTTGCCCTTTGAAGATTTTACCTACTCAACAGCACAATTGGATAATGGGAACTTTGTGTTTTCAGGATTGGATGGCTTCTTTTATTTTGATGCTGAGAATATTCCCGATAAAGAACCCTTGCCGGATCTGACATTTGGAGACTTAAAGATGTTTAATGAAACAGTATTCCCGGGAGATACTGTAAATGGCAGAGTACTATTAACAAAGCGCTTGAATAATTTGTCAGAACTGGATTTAAGGTATAATGAGAATGTTTTTTCGATTGAAGTCAAATCGATTCATTTTTCAACACCCGAAAATCATTACATAAAATACAAACTTGACCCTGTTAGTCCCGAATGGATAAAAGTTGTTTCTGATCAGAAATATATAAACTTTACGGGATTGAAGCCAGGAGAGTATAAATTCTCCGTTATGGCTTCAAATTCTTTTAACAAGTGGACTCCCCCACGACAAATAGTGATTAAAATATCCCCTCCTTTTTGGGAAACCGGTTGGGCATACGGTATCTACTTTTTATTGTTTTTGGTGATAATTTCCGGGATAATTGTGATTGTCTTGAGAATACAAAACCTTAAACATAATTTGGAAATTGAACACGTAGAAAAAGAAAAGGTCCAAGAGATTAACGATGAAAAGCTTCGGTTCTTTGTAAATATTTCACATGAAATAAAAACTCCCCTGACGTTAATAGGTGGAACATTTAGCTTTATTTCTGAACATTTTAGAGGAAATACAACGCTACAGAATCAATTGTTCATGGTTAAGAGGCAGTTAAAGAGAATGAACCAATTGGTTGAACAAGTTCAAGACTTTCATAAATCGGAAAATCAAAGATTAAAATTGAACTATTCAACATTTTTGTTTGATGATTTTCTGACAGATGTAATAAAGGACTTTGATTTCATTGCTTCGCAGGAAGGCAAAAACCTGAAAATTGATCGAAAAGATGGATCAGAAACATGGGTTAAAGCGGATAGGGATAAAATAGAGAAAATTCTAAGTAATATTTTAAATAATGCTTTCAAATTTACTTCCGAAGGAGATGGGATCAGTGTTTCATATATAAAAAAGAATGATGAGCTACTTATAGTGATTAGTGATACAGGGCAAGGTATTTCTTCGGAAGACCTTTCATTTGTTTTCGATCGCTTTTTTCAATCCACTTCATCACCTAAACATCAAAATATTGGTGGCTCCGGAATTGGATTGGCTTTTACCAGAAGATTGGTTGAGATGCATTACGGTTTTATTAGCGTGGAAAGTGAAGTAGGTAAAGGAACAAGTTTTTCAATCAGGTTACCGATTCTGTCAGAAAATGGAGAACTGAGCGAGGAAGAAAATATCCAAAAAATATTAGAAATAGAAAAACATTCAAGTATCAATTACCTGGAATTGCGTAATAATCCAACACTATCTGTTGATCCCGAATTTAAGAATTCAAAGGTGTTTTTAGCTGAAGACAATGCTGATATGCGGAAATTTATTTCTGATATTTTGTCTGAGTTTTTTATTGTAGAATCTTTCCCTGATGGAGAAAAATGCCATCAGGCTTTAAATGAAGAATGGCCTGATATTATTGTGAGTGATGTATTAATGCCAAATATTAATGGATTTGAACTGTGTGATAAAATAAAATGCGATATTAAAACATGCCATATCCCAGTCATTCTTTTAACCGCCTGTACAGATATAGAAGATCAAATTAAAGGAATAAAGGGAGGTGCCGATTCCTACATAGGAAAACCTTTCAATATTGAACATCTTGTTGCTTCAATTGAGTCGCTGCTTCAAGGAAGAAAGCAATTACGAGAACGTTTTCAGATGGACTTTCCGCTTACTCTTGACAAGGAGAATGATACGGGAAAAGACCATGCTTTTCTGGAGAAACTTTACCAACTTATTTCTGAAAATATTGATAACCAGGATTTGGATATAAATGTCTTTGCCCGAGAACTTTATCTAAATCGGACTCATTTTTATCAGAAAGTAAAGGCAATTACAGGATACACACCCTTTGAGTTATTAAAGGCCTTTAGACTTAAAAAAGCTGCCGATTTGTTAGTAAATGGGGATGTTCCGGTTGCTGAGGTATCAATGATGACAGGGTTTAAAAGTCGTACGCACTTTAGTAAAATTTTTAAGGACAAATACTCTGTTACTCCGGGAAAATATGCAGATGAGATGAAGAAAAAATTATCTGCGGAATGATTTTTCCATGGTCACCAGGATATACGGCTTTGTAGGATTGAGATTTGATTAACGGTTGTCAAGACTATGCACGGTAGATTGCAGGCTGCTTATGGCATTTTGCCGCAATAGGGAATGAACCCAGCCTTGTTTTTTAAAGCATTAAGCGAGATTAACAATGATAGACATTAAAATAAGGCTGATTATTGTATTGAGCCTCATGCTTTTGAGTGTAAATATTATTTTTTCTCAAAGTTTAAAGATACATAGCATACATGTGCATGGTGATGCACACTTAGTTCAAACGCCCAATGGTAAAACCATGCTTATTGATGCGGGTAGTTCCTGGCATGTAAATCGAATAAAAAATTTTATAGAGAGGGAGAATATTACCACTATTGATGCTGTATATCTCACGCATGCTCATAGTGACCATTACGGGGGGTTGACAGGAAAGGACGGGATTCTTGCAACGTATCATGTGTCGGAATTTTATGGAGTAGATGAAAATGATTCCAAGGCAGTTTTTAACACTTTGATCCTGCCTTTTAGTCTAAATCAGGAGGTTAAATATAAAGTAATTAAAAGAGGATCCTTAATAAATCTTGACCCTGAAGTGGAAATCAAAACACTATTTCCCCCTGATCCTTACCCAAAATCAGGAAAAAATGACGGTTCTGCGGCATGTATGATTACCGATTTGCGCAATGGAAGAAAATTCTTATATATGGGCGATGGCATGGAATATCAAAATAGGGAACTTATCAATGCTTATGGGAATGAACTTAAAGCTGATGTTTTGAAATACGGGCACCATACTCAATTTGAGTTAGATGACCATTTTTCTGTGGGGTATTTTATGAAAATTATACAACCTAAATATGGTATTATCACTAAGCAAACCATGCCAGGTAATAATCCAGGTCATGGCGAGTTAACACATGCATCGTTTGACAAGCTTTACAATTATACCTGGGGAAGTGATACAGGCTTAAAATCATTCATGTTAGGGACTCATGGCCATATAACGATAGTATGCCATGAGGACGGCGAAATAGCCACTTTTACTTCGAAAGAATATATTCCTCCAACAATATCTGCATCTGAGGATAGCGGGATCGCTAGAAATGCGTCGTTTACATTGACATTGACTTTGGCGGAGCCTTACCACGATAATAGATATCCTGGAGAAAGGAGAGGTTACTATAGTTTAGATGATGGAGCCACCTGGAATGAGTTTTTTTATCCTGAAATACAATTGAAAATTACCAAAACGACCACTGTAAAAACCATGGCACGTGATATATATGGAAATAGTTCTGTAGAAGAATATGAATTTAAAATTGAAGAAAGTCCTGAAATTTTTCCATCAGAAGTCACCTGTATCTTATCAACCCCATAATGTAACAGGCGTTAAAGAATATTTTCTGTTCAAAGGAGCGGTGATTTTTCCACCTTTCCGATCTGCCTGCGTGGGTGTTTTTTGATGCAAGCCACGTAAATGTTCTTTTTAAAAAGCCCAAGAATAGCATTACGGCGGGCTATTGAATGCTACATATTTACTCCTGAAGACATTTGGTTTATTCAAAGATAATTTAAAGAAAAGTTAAATCTCGTGATTTGTAGTACACTAATGTATTAATCTAAATTTTTGTGCTATGAAAAATTATTTACGAAGAGGTTTTTGGTCTTTTGTGTTTTTTACTTTTACCGGCCTAATAATGGCCCAAACTAATCTGATGCCTTCAGGATTTTTTGGTTTTGAGAATGAAAGTCCCGATGGGTGGTGGATAAACGCTGCGAGTTCACCATATTTGGAGATATCCACTGAGCAAGCAGCAACAGGAACTTCCAGTTTGAAATTTAACTTCTCTGATTATACTACCTTGAGTGATGGTTCTACATCCGTTGCAGCAGAGACGGTAGTAGGTGATGGGGCAAAAGTTGATTTGACAGCAGGGACCTATTATATGAAAGTAAAAGTATATGTTGAAGATAATGCACCATCGTTATTAAAAACCATTTTTAAAACTGATTGGGTTCAGGTAGACTGGGATCTTACTGATGTTAAAAAAGGCGAGTGGGTTGAGCTGATGCAAACCATATCGTTACCTAATGATATTGTTGATGGAGGATTTTTAGTTCAGGTCTTCAAAAGCACCTTTTCAGGGATGACAGGATCTGGTGCCTTTTACGTAGATGACATAGAGGTATTGGAAGCTGTGGATCTTGATGATGCAGGAACACAGATTGATGAAAATTATTTTAGTTTTGAGGCAGGTAGTGATAGTTGGTGGATACAACCTGCTCACAAAGAATTCGTAGAGGTAAATCATTTAGAATCTGCCACCGGAATTTTTTCATTGCAGTGTTCTTTTGCCGATTATTCTACTGTCGGAAGCAGCGTAAATGTAATGGCAACATCAAAAGATATTCCTGAAGGTCGTTTAGAACTTGAGATGGGGAAATTCTATGAAATTAGAGTTAAGGTTTTTATGGAGGATATAGCCGGAGCTGCATTTCCATCTGGATTTGAAACAAATATAAAAGGAGAAAGTGGAATTGGTTTTCAAAGCATTTCCTGGAATTTAGATGAAATATCCCAGAGAGGTCAATGGATAGAAAAGACCCAGGTTATTGAATATACCGGAGGAGGATTATCCGAGGGCGATATCGTTTCACGATTGATGGTCGTTCGTGTACCAAATGAGAATCTTCCTGAAACAGGTTCTGGTACTTTTCGTGTAGATGATATTTCTGTTGTGGAAACGACTCCTTCTTCTTTGGCTTCTTTGGTTAATAAGCAGTCAATTAAGGTCTACCCAAATCCTGCAACAGAATATATTTATTTAAAAGATTTAAAAGGAAGCCAGGTCTCAATTTATAATATTACGGGAACTTTAGTTAAAACCCTGGTTGCTAAATCTGATTTGGAGAGGCTGTCTTTGGCAGGGATTCCTTCAGGCCTTTATATCTTAAGAGTCAAAGGAGATAAAAGAACTATCGTTGAGAAAATCACAATTAAGTAATACTGTTTTCTTTATGTGGGTTCCGGGATGTTGTTAACTCCTAATTACTTAGAGTTGTTTTAAATGAATTTCGGAAGGCCTTTTTTAATACTGGCTATCCGAAGTTCATGCTTGTTTTATTTAGCAGGTTAGAGGGTATTAAAAATTGAAATGGAATGAATAGGATTGTAAGATATAGTTTTATAGGTGTTTTAATTCCAATGTTTTTGTTTACCGGTTGTGGAAAGGGTGATGAAAGTGAAGAAACCCCGGTGGATGAAATTTCTCCGGAGATTACTATTGAAAAACCTGCTGATGGTGATTCATTTCTGTCCGGACTAGATGAAATAGAAATAACAGCTCAATTCACTGATAATGTCGGGTTGGATACTTGTATTGTCACCCTATCCACTAATTTGAAAAGCCTTTCATTAAAAGAAGAATTAAATACTCAAGATGTCGTTGCAAGTATATCGGATCCAGTTTCATTTCAACCAGATCCGGTTGGCTACCATATTTCTGAAAAATCCTTTGAATTGAAGAATGAAAGTCCGTTTGGCTTTATTCCTGAAAATACGACTATTGGGCAATACAAATTAAAAATTCAGACGATTGATGTCGCTGGTAACAGTAGCTTCAAAGAGGTTAAGGTACAAATAGCTTCCGCATTGTAAATTTCAGTTGTCTTTTGAATGCACACAGCGGATAACCAAAGAAATGTCTCCAACTCAAAAAATGATACAATCTTAAAGCACATAGACATAATTCACGATTGTTTAGCTGAAAATTGGTAAAGGTGGTCAGTGAGAGAATCAATTCTGACATACACAGAATGCAGGCAAACTTTATTTAACAATAAATTAACAATGAAGATTTCGTTTTTTTCTATCTTATTATTTCTGGTGTTGCTGAGCAGTTGTGCTGATGGTGAAAGAGCTGGAAAACTTAGTTTTAATGATGACTGGAGGTTTATGATTCAGGATGATTCTGTAATGCAGAACAGTGCCTTTTTTCAGTCCGATTTTGATGACTCAAGTTGGGAAAATGTTTGTTTGCCCCACACCGCAAAACTCGAACCATTAACAGTGAATGATCAATGGCAGGGCTCTTGTTGGTACAGAAAATCGTTTTTTGTTCCGGAAATTTATGATGAAAAAGAGATTTGGATTGAATTTGAGGCAGCCATGAACCACTCGTTAATTTGGATTAACGGGATTGAAGTTTCTGAGAATAATGGTGGTTACCTCCCCGTGGTTGTAGATGCCACAGATTTTATTATTCCCGGGAAAGAAAATGTAGTTACGGTGAGATTAAATAATGAAGATAATCCGGTGACAGGTCCCAAGCCATTAACGATTCTTGATTTTAACATGTATGGAGGATTATATCGGAATGCCTGGCTCATTGTAAAAAACAAAGTACACATCTCCCACCCCGTATTGGAACAGAAAGAAGCCGGTGGGGGCATCTTTATTACAACACCTGTTGTTGATGAAAAGCAGTCTGTTGTTAATGTTAAAACCCATATAAAAAATAATTCAGATAGCATTCAATCCGTAAAAATTGTTCAGGAGTTATTATTAGACGGAAATTTGATTCTGGAACAAACTAGCAAAAATGATTTGCTTGTTAAGCCGGGGGAAGATATTGAAAATTTACAGACGATAAAGGTGGATAATGCAAGGTTGTGGTCTCCTGATTCTCCTAAATTATACAATTTAAAAACAAAAGTTTTAATAGATCAGGTTGTTGTTGATTCTCAGGATACACGTTTTGGCATCAGATCTTTTGAATTTAAGGGTAATGAACTCTATATAAATGGGGAGAAAACCTTTTTGAGGGGTGTAAATCGTCATCAGGAATATCCATTTGTCGGGTATGCCCTCTCCGATAATGCCCAATACCGTGACGCATGGAAAATCAAAGAGGCAGGGTATGATTATGTGCGATTGTCTCATTATCCCCATTCTCCGGCTTTTATGGATGCTTGTGATGAGTTGGGACTGGTTTCCATAGATGCCATTCTTGGTTGGCAGTATTATTTAGATAGCGATGCCTTTAGAGAGTATTGCTATCGTTCAGCCCGTGATTTGGTTTACCGTGACCGAAATCATGCTTCAGTTTTAGCGTGGGAGGTGTCACTTAATGAAACTCAAATGCCACGGTTTTTTATGCAGGAACTCCATGATATTGTACATCGCCAGTATCCGGGGGAAAATACATATACTGCAGGTTGGAAAAACGAAGTCTATGATATTTACTTTCAGGCTCGTCAGCATCGAATCAAGCATTATGATTCAATTCAGATCAAACCTTATGTTGTTTCAGAGTATGGTGATTGGGAATATTTTTCGATGAATGCCGGTTTAAATCAGCATGAATATGGTAAAGAACTTCGTTATGAACTGAGTAGTCGTCAGAAACGAGGTTTTGGGGAGTCTCGCCTGCTTCAGCAAGTGGAAAATGTTCAGGAGGCCCACAATGATAATCTTAATACTCCCGCTTTTGCTGATGGATACTGGGTTATGTACGATTATAACAGGGGGTATGATGATGAAATAGAACACTCGGGAATTATGGATATTTTCCGGTTGCCTAAATTTTCAACTTACTTTTTTAAAAGCCAGAGAGATATTATTAAGGATACCACTCTCTTTATTGCCTCCTACTGGAATAATGATTCCCCGTTGGATGTTAAAGTTTTTAGCAACTGTGATGAAGTTGCTCTTTACCTGAACGATGAGCTGATTGAGAAGCGCAAGCCGGATTCAGATTCTATTTCTTATAATCTTAAACATCCTCCTTTTACTTTTAGTATTGATGAGTTTAGCCCCGGAGAACTAAAGGCCAAAGGTTATATTGAGGATCAATTGATTACAGAGCATGTTGTGAAAACACCCGAAGATCCTGTCTCTTTGAAACTTTGGGTAGACAAAAGCAATAAAGAACCTGAAGCCGGTTGTAATGATTTATTGTTTTTATATATCGCCGGAGTTGATGAAAATGGCACCATTGTGCCGGATTTTACGGAGAAAATTGATCTTTTACTAGATGGAGATGCTGAGATCATGAATGTTGGCAAAGTTCAAGCTGAAGCTGGTATTGCAACGGCTCTAGTCCGAATTGGGAAAACCGGAGGGTCCATTTCTTTAGCTGCAAAATCTGAAAAGGGTTTAAATGGCGCTGTTGATTTTTTGGTTACAAAGTAGATTGAGAATCTTTAATAGGATGCATCACGAATTACAATTTGGTTGAAATTAAGGGTTTTAATAGATTTTTAAATTGGGTTGTTATATGAGAAAATTGTTTTTATTTTTTTTAATGTCTTTGTCGTTAGGCATTAATGGTCAAACAAATATCGACTTTAATGAGAACTGGAAATTTTCATTAGGAGATTTTCCTGAAGCTAAAAGTGTTACAGATATTGATAAAGACTGGCGTACACTTGACTTACCTCACGATTGGAGCATTGAAGGAGAATACAAAAAGAATAATCCGATGGGTGGGCAATGTGGTTATTTGCCTGCCGGAATAGGCTGGTATCGAAAAACGATAAAGGTTCCTGATGGATGGAAAGATAAATATATAGAAATAGCCTTTGATGGCATTTTTATGAACAGTACCGTCTGGGCCAACGGCCAAAAGCTGGGGCATCGGCCATACGGATGGATCTCCTTTGGTTATGATATCAGCAATCTGGTTTCTAATTCTGATTCTATAACTTTTGCTGTGAGGGTAGATAATGATAAACAACCTTCCGCCCGCTGGTATACGGGTAGTGGAATATATGCCAATACATGGATAAGGGTAAAAAACAAGATTCATATTCCTGATTCAGGAATTTTTGTTCGCACGAATGGAAATAAAGTAATTGTGGATACCGAGATAAAAAATACCCTCTCCAGCAAACAGAATGCTTTATTAATAACTTCTGTCAGAGATGCCGGGGGGAAGGTCGTATCCAAACACAAGCAGAGAGTAAAAGCGGGCAAAGATGAAATAAAGAAAACAAGTCAGGATCTCATTATTAACAATCCTAATCTTTGGTATCCGGCATCACCTTATTTGTACACTCTGATAAGTGAAATAGAGCATAATGGTCAGGTTATAGACAAGGTTGAAACCCGGTTTGGGGTTCGTGATATTGAGTGGAAGCCTGAAACCGGAATGTGGCTTAATGACAAGAATATTAAGTTGCATGGGGTTTGTAACCATCAGGATGCCGGAGCACTTGGTGCTGCTGTCCCGGATAAAATTTTGCGTTATCGTCTTAGGCAACTCAAGGATATGGGTGTAAATGCTATACGTACTGCACACAATCCTCAAACTCCTCAATTTTATGATATGTGTGATGAGATGGGCATTCTGGTCATGAACGAGATTTTTGATGGTTGGTCACAAAAAGCCGAACATGATTATGGCGCACATGCTTTTGATAAATGGTGGAACCGTGATTTGACTGACTGGATAAAAAGGGACCGTAATCATCCATCTGTCGTAATCTATAGCGTAGGCAATGAAACACATGGAGAGATTGGCGAAAAATTGGTTGCCCGCTGTCATGAACTAGACCCCACCCGGCCTGTAACATCTGGTCATTCTGCTTCGGAGTATATGGATATTTTAGGCGTAAACGGGCATAGCGAAAGGAAGGGATTTATTCAAAACCTGGAGACAGATCGGGTCTTTGTAGGTACTGAAAATACACATACCTGGCAGGTTCGCGGCTTCTATCGTACTCAAACCTGGTATCGGGATGGTTATCCCAATGAGAGACAAATGCCATATTACTATCCGGATCTGACAGAAAAAGAGGTTTTTTCATATGACTGGACCAACGCAGCTGGTAGAAAAAATTTTAAGCAGGTCTTTAACTCAAGCTATGATAACGCAATGGTGAGACTTACCTCCCGCCAAAATATTCAGCAATTGCGGGATATCTCTTATTATGCGGGATCTTTCCGATGGACAGGGCATGATTATTTAGGGGAGGCCTCTTACGTGCATGGAGGTTGGCCATTTAAAGCTTTCATGGGCGGAGCAATAGATTTGGCCAATTTTGAAAAGGACCTTTATTATCTTTATCAAAGCCAATGGACTGATGAGCCAATGGTTCATATTCTGCCTCATTGGACACACCCTTCCATGGAGGAGGGAACGGATATCCCTGTGTGGGTTTATTCTAATTGTGATGAAGTAGAATTGTTTTTAAATGGTAAGTCTTTAGGAAAAGAAAGGCCTGGAAATAATTGGGACGAAATGCAATGTGAATGGATGGTGGGATGGTCTCCCGGTGAATTAAAAGCAATTGGCTACAATGATGGGTTTGTTGTTGCTGAACAAACCATAAAAACGGCTGATGCCCCTGGAAGAATTGCTCTTTCGGTTGATGGGGAGCCATTAAAAGAAAGGGGAAAAGATATTGTCCAGATTAGAGTTGCCACGCTCGATCAAAAAGGGGAATTTTATCCATATGGTGAAAACAGGAACTATTTCCATGTCATAGGCCCTGCTAAGATAAGAGCCCTTGATAATGGGAGTCCGATTGACACAGAAAAACATTTTGAAGCGACAAACCGAATTGCATTCTTTGGTCTCGCAAGGGCCTACATTGAGTCGAATAATGAGACCGGTAATATTGCACTCCTTGCCTCGGCAATTTTGGGAGAAAAAAAGCAAATTTCTTCTGATCAAGTGAGTATTGATGTTCAATTACTCTCTTTACGAGGTTCAATACCTGAAGCTGATATAGAGGTATTTTACACAACTGATGGATCATTGCCAACCGTAAAATCCATGCGGTATACCTCACCTTTTAACGTAAGTTTGGGAACAACTGTGAAGGCTTTAGTTTTATTAAACGGAGAGGCAGTACATATAATGGAAGAAAGGTTTGCCCAGGATGAAGGATTTGTTTGGGATGCCGCTGCCTATCCTGAGGTTCCGGGAGCTGATCAGGCCGAGGACGCTAAAATTGAATTTGCTGGTATCTCTGTCGAGGGGAGTAACTATAATGGTGATGGATATGTTTATTTTGGCAGAAACAGTGGAGGTTACGTGGAATGGTATCAGGAAAATGATGGCAGTCCCGGAACCTATAAATTAAAAGTCCGTTACAGTGCTTCGGAGTGGATAAGAGATACCCATAAAGTATTACTGACAGTAAACGATGAATCACAGGAATTGACATTACCCTCAAATAAGAATTTCCGAAATGTTTGGCAGGTTTATGAAGTTAAGGTACCCTTAAAAATAGGGGCCAATACAATACAATTAAAGGCTCTTGAAGATGGGGGATTATGTGTTGATGAACTTAGGGTTGAGTAATTTTTAAAAAGAGAGGCTGTCAAAACATGGTAGCCTCTCTTTTTACATTTTGCCCAAATACCTGTTATCACGATTTTCATTCAACTACCTTTATCATTCAACGTTGGTTTATGAATGAGGGACAAGGTCTTTGTACCTGCTTTAGCCCATCATAAAGAGCAAGCAATGATGCGTTTTTATGATATTGGTGAACTAATTACCTCCTTGTGCATACTCATTGAAGAAAGATTTGCTAGGAAGGAAGAATCTCCTGGTTTTTGTGATATAGCAATAAAACTATATTTTAAGAGTTACTCCTATCAGAACCAATCTGAAAGAAGCCAATAGTGTGGGATTGTGACTTGTTTAATTGAAGTTTGTTTGTTCAGCTTATTGGCAAATTGCTTACTTGAGATAATAATTGGTTTTAGATACAATACTCTGTTGAACTTTTATAAAAGCCTAAAGTTCAGGTGTTTGTGATTGATTGGGTTTTTGTATTAAGTGGCATATTATCAATATTTTATGATTTATCTTAAATCTTCTATCTAACCTGCCTGCCGATAGGCAGGAAGTCTAACGATCTATTGAGATAGATTTGAATCTTATTTAAAAGAGATACTCAATAATGCTTTAAGAGAATGTAAAAAAACAGACCACCTCTTTTTAATCTCAAAACAAACATGGCTTAAGTTTATTTTTGCGTGTTTTTGGGGATCGAACCTTACCAATGGAAGATCAGGTGCGGCGGATTCTTTCTGGGAAAGCGGCAGAGCCGAAGCCGATCCGCCGTTTTACCTCTGGTGGCGGATCGGAATCCGCCAGACCTAATTCGGTACTACCTTTTCAGGAGTACCAATGATGCCTTTTTTTACTTTAATATGGTGACTTTGACCTTGCAAGGCCTTGCACTATTTAATCTCCGAGGGCAAAAACGCATTTTTAAGCTACAGCCACAAACATCTCTTTTTAGTTGGTTACTAAATGATTAAAAAGGCCATCTCAAATCTTGTTTTTGAGACAGCCTTTATCTTCTTGACCATTCATTATTAGAAAAGGGTAATGAAAAGCCACCGTTATTTAAAACTCAGTTCTTTTCAAAAGGAAAATTTGGATTTGGGGTATGTTCCTCGTCCATTATGCTTTCCATTTCAGCTACAATTTCCGGATGGTTTTCAGCGATATTATTGGACTCGTTTCTATCTTCTTCAAGGTTATAAAGTTCTATACGTGTCTTGCTCTCATTAAAGCAATTGATTTTTACCGCTTTCCATTTTCCTTTTCTCACAGCTTTTTTCCCTCCACGCTCATGAAATTCCCAATATAGATGATCATGCGTTTTCTGTTCTTTACCCAATAATTCCGGGAGGAAAGAAATTCCGTCAATGTTTTCAGGAATCGATATACCGGAGGCTTCAGCAAGAGTTGGCATCACATCCCAAAAAGCAGAAATATGGTCGGTTTTGGTACCTCCTTTAATATGATTGGGCCACTTTACAATCATTGGAACACGAATTCCTCCCTCATACAAATCCCTCTTTACTCCTCTTAAACCTCCGGTGCTGTTAAAAAAATCAGGATCAGCACCCCCTTCAACGTGAGGTCCATTGTCCGATGTGAAAATGACCAGAGTATTTTCTTCAATGCCTAATTTCTTGAGTTTCGCTAATACTTGGCCAACGTGTTTGTCAAGCAGAGAAACCATTGCTGCATAAGTTGCTCTGGGTTCGGGTTGCGAACAGTAATATTTCACCATAAAATTGTCATCCCCGTAATCGGCTCCCGGACGATTATTAATAAAAGGTGTTTCTTCAAAGCGACCACGATATTTTTCCATTAACTCCCCTTCAGGTATTATTAATTCTGCATGAGGTGCAATATGAGGGTAATACATAAAAAAGGGTTTGTCTTTGTTTTCATCAATAAACTTCAGGGCTTTTTTATGTATATCGTCTGGGGCATAGACTACTTTATTTTTGAAATCGTTGCCTTTCAATAACACCTTTTCGCTATTATGCCAAAGGTATTTAGGAAAATAACGGTGAGCTTGTCGCTGACAGTTATACCCATAAAACACATTAAATCCCTGGTTGTTAGGATCTCCTTCAGAGCCTGTAATTCCCAGTCCCCATTTTCCAAAAGCTCCTGTTTCATAACCAGCATTTTTTAGCATCTCAGCAATGGTGACAGATTCTTTCTTCAAGGGAAACTGACCGTCATTGGGGGAAAGTTCCTTGTTTCCTCTGATGGGGGTATGTCCTGTATGTTGGCCCGTTAACATTACACTTCTTGAAGGGGCACAAACCGTATTTCCGGAATAATGTTGTGTAAATAGAATTCCTTCATTGGCCATTTGATCTAAATTGGGTGTTTCAATTTTAGTTTGGCCATAACAACCCAAATCACCGTAACCTAAATCATCGGCCAGGATGTAAATAATATTGGGCATTGACTTTTGGGTGTCTTTCTCCTTGCGGGTAGTAGAGCATGACGCTAATGTGATAAAAAGGGTTAATCCTATAATGATGTTTTTTAGAAACATGTTGAATGTTATTTAGTTAATTTTGAGGTGCGCTGTTTTAGGGCAGAATGATTCTGAACATATCCTCACAATGCAAATCTTATTGTTTAATTAAAAAAAAACTTTGTGAGGCATCTTTAGTTTTAATGTTCACAATGTAAGAGCCATCGGGACTTGATCCCATGTTGTGGAATATGCGATTAGTTGCGAAAAAACGATGTTCAAATATCGGTTGCCCCGAAATGTTAGAAATTGACATGTCTATTTTATCATGAAAACTATTCAAATCAATTGCAAATTCTCCTTTTGAAGGGTTTGGATAAATAATGGCAATATCATCTGAAGGAGAGTCAATTCCAAAAATGGCTGAAACTTCTTCATCATCAGTGATTTCTACAAAATAAACTTCATAGGGTTTTAGTTTCGGTTTGTTTGTTACCGGAATTCCTTTTAGCAGGTCTTTACAAGCAGTACCTACTTGAGCATCTTTGAGATTAATTGTTAATGATGCTTCAGTTTTTCCCAGGTTAACAACAGATAAAACATTGTTCCCAGCCTCGTTTTTTACGACTCTCCAAACACATCCCTTATGCCCCCCTGTATTTGTTTCAGTTACTTCTACCTCAGGGAAAAGCCCTTTTTGGTCAATAATATTCAGGGCTTCTTCTTTTATTTGTTCAATGGAGTTAACTTTAATTAACGCCCCTGTACCTTGATTCAATGTGGACAAGCTATTTCCATATTCGTTTCCCGAGAGACTTACATCGTCAATTATTACTGTTCCCCCGTTGTTTAAATAGGTTTGAAGTGCCTCCAATTCTGATTCTGTAACGAATTGGGTTTTGTGAACAAGGACAACATCCCAATTGGAGTGATTCTGATTGTTAAGAATATTTTTGGTTGCAAAACCAATAGGTATACCTTCAAAAAACAAAGATTCATACATTTCAAAGACATCGTCCATGTGACTGGTTTTGTTAGTGGCCGATGTTTCCGAATAAAAAACCCGGATTGGTTTTCTTTGCCGCTGCACAGCGGTTATTTCTTCTGCGTATGAATTTAAGTCCATCATCGTGGAATGAATTTCATTCACGATCTTGGGTTGTTGGTTAAAAGTTCCGGCATATCCTTTCCCGGCTTGAGCATTTATTGAACCATCCTGATATCGTGCCCAGACCCAAATCTGACTTGCATTTAATCCCTGCATGTGTGCCGTCCAAAATGTTGTTCGAACATAAGCAGGATCCATGTGACGGTCCCTGAATGGTATTTTGGATAAAAAATGGAGTTCGGTATTGTAAATGATATTATCCGGACTTACTGACTTCATAAAATCATAGCTCATGCACAATTCGCGCCAGTCCCAGGAATAATGTTCTTCCCAGTCTTTAGGCCCTCCCCACATGTAGGAGTTTTCTGCACCAGCATCATTCCCACTTATTTCACTCAATTGCGTAAGGGCTTCAAAGTCAATTCCGTGATTTCGTTTGTTGTCCGACCATAAATTGGGCATTATTTTGATATGAACCTTGGTGTTTGGATCATGTTTTTGTAGTTCTGATTTGAGAAACTTATACCATTCGGTTACTCTGAAATTATTAAATATTACCCAATCGTACCATTTAGGGGTTCCCTGAAGATTTTGATCGATTGGGATTTCAATTGTTACATCATCGAAAGATGAGAAGTTGGTTTCCCAAAGTTCGTTCAAAACATTTATCGATTCATGCTTGTTGCTGAGCCATGTTCTGAATTTTTCTTTTGTATATTCAGAAACAGGACCAGTAGCCCAGGAATTTTTAGTTGTATAAAAATGAGGTTCATTGCACAACATGTAACCCAGTTCTGAATATTTTTTTCCGGCCATAAAGGGTACAGTTCCTTCAAAAAGAAATTCCATCATTTCTCTGGCCCCTGGATTATCGATGTCATAACCTGTGTAGGTATTTTCCCGCATTTTGAATCCGGGGCCATATTTATCCTCTGCCCACTGAGGCACAGATTTGTTGCCCAGGAAAATGAAGCCAATTTCACCATCTGGTTTGTTTTCTAATTCACTTACAAACCAGGGAGCAATATCTCCCTGCTCATTTTTAATTCTGTTGGGGTCAAAATATAATTCATTTTGGTTCCCGTAAAACTCTGTCAATTCAGGAATTCTGGGTTTCCAGTTATAATCGGCCAAAAAAACAGGACGTCCATTATATCTTAGAATATCACTTTCATGAGTTACTTGCGTCCAATCAATTTCCGGAATGGGTTCACGATATATTTCACCATTAATTAATAGATTCATATTTGAAATGGCTTCGTCAAGCATCTCTATAGTATTATTTCGTATCAGGTCAGGTAACTCTTCAGCATATCTTTGAGCTTCATTCTTAAAATCCGGTACCAGTTCAAAATACTCTTTGTTTGTGGCCACGTTATTTTCATCCCATTCCGCATATTTTACAAATATCTCTGCTGTTCTTATGGTCATTTTCTCTTTTCGAACATCGATCTCTTGCCCTTGGGCTTCCTGAATCAACAGCTCCAGCTGATTGATCTTGTCTGAAATTTGATCTTCAAGAGTTTGGGCAGTCAATAGACTACAAGAACAACAAATAGAAAGAATTATTAAAATTCGTAGATAATTCGGGTGTATAGATGATTTCATGGCTTAAAGATTTTATTGTTTAGATAGTTTTCATCTTGGATACAAAAGTTGTTTTTTTTTGAGTATAATTTGTATTCATGGGTTTTTGAAAGGTATCTGCAGGTAAATGGAAATTGTTTTTTTCTGAGAAAGCGCCTTTTTCCTGAGTTCCTGTAATTGGTTGGAGCTGTGTTTCTCTCTTCATATAAACTGTCTTTTCATCAGATATTCAATTTGTGCTTTTTTTAAAACATGTAAGTCGCATCTAGTCAGTCTTTTAAGGAGATTGGGAGGATCATATTGACTAAAAAAGACATGGGATTTACTATGGAATAATCCTCTGCCGCCAATAATAAGCACTTTTACAAGTATTAATAATTTGAATTAAATTTTAATCCTTTTAATATGGTAAAGATAAAGATGAGTTTTACCTGGATAACTCTTTTTGTAATACTATTTAGTTGTGCACCAATTACGTTGGCTCAACAAAAAGTATTCTTCACTAAAGAAATACAGGATGATGCTACTTTTAAGGTTTTAGAAACCTTTTTATCCGATACAGAAAAAGAAATATCCGAAATAAAATTTGAAAAAGGGATTTATCATTTTTATCCGGAAAGAGGCCTTGAAATGTATCGTTATATTTCCAATCACAATGATGAATTGATAAGAACGGCTTTCCCTATTGACAATTATGACGGGTTGACGATAGACGGACAAGGCTCAGAGTTTATTTTTCACGGACGAATGATTCCTTTTATAATTGATAATTCTGAAAAGTTTAAGATTAAAAACCTTTCAATAGATTGGGCAATGCCTTTTCACAGCGAAGCTTTGGTCGTTGCAAATGATCAGGAAGAAAACTCTTTTGACTTGAAAATAACCAAAGAATATCCTTATGAAATTCGTAATGACCAGCTTGTGTTTGTTAAGGAGTATTATGAGCATAACTTAGGACAAGCAATTTTGTATAATCCCGAAAGAAAGGCAATAGCTTATGACACTGAATCTCATACCCCTTTAACATTGTATAAGAATTCAGTTAGTTCTGAATATCTTTCTGAGATTAAATATAAGTATGAAGAGGATCCCAGAGATCCCCAGCATTCCAGAATGGGTAAAGAAAACCGCTTAAGGGTTAAAGAAATAGAACCCGGTCGTGTAAGAGTGTATAATCATAATAAGAAATTACCCAGGGTAGGATTAATATTGGTATCTAAAGGAGAGCAGAACCAGAATCGCCTGGCACCGGCTTTTCATATTGTAAATACTTATGGGTTTACCGCAAACAATATTAATGTTCATCATGCGGGAGGAATGGGATTAATTGCCGAAAGCAGCGCTGATTTAATTCTTGATAGTTTCAATGTAACCCCCTCCAAAGGGAGAATGGTTTCTACGACTGCGGATGCAACTCATTTCGTTGGATGCAGAGGCAAGGTGGAGTTAAAAAACTGCACATTCCAAAACCAGTTGGATGATGCCTCTAATGTTCACGGAACCTACCAGAAAGTTGTTAAGAAAATTGATGAATTTACAATTGGCGTAAGGATTGGCCATTATCAACAACTTGGCTTTACGATTGGAAAGCCTGGAGATAAAATAGGATTTGTCCGGCTAGCTAATTCGTTCTTTGCTTTTGAAGAAAATGAAATTGAAGAAGTTACTTTCATTAATGGGCGGTTCCATTTAATTAAGTTAAAAAAACCGTTGACTGATAACATTAAAGCAGGCGATCTGATAGAGAATTTAGATGCGTATCCCGAGTTATTGGTCGAAAACTGTAACATCAGTAATAACCGGGCAAGAGGACTACTTTTATCAACCCCCAAAAGAACTGTTATCCGAAACAACTATTTTCACACTGAAATGGAAGCTCTTCTTATTCCTGTGGAGAGTAATCACTGGTATGAATCAGGTAGTGTCACAGATCTTACTATCGTGAATAACAAGTTTGAAAATTGTAATCACAGCGGCTTTAACAGGGGTGTTATCCGATTTGTTACCGATGATGATAATAAAAACATTGCTTTTCACGGAGTTAAAATATTGAACAACGAATTTATTCAGTTTGATAATTTGATTCTTGAAATCAATAATACCCAGGATCTTCTGTTCAGGGGTAATGTGATTTCTCATTCAGAAAAATTCCCAAAGTTGTTTCCTCAAAATCCTGCAGTTTCTGTTAAAGCCTCGGAGAAAATTGAATTTAAGAATAATAAATATTCAGGAAATGCGAATAGAATCTTGGAGACCAATGACGTAACAGAAAAAATTGAGTTTGATTAAAGATAAAGACCTATGACGAAAACTATTAATTTTTCTGGTTTTATTTAACTGGGAAAACCGGTATTTAAAAACAAACAAGTTTTAATCAGCATTTTATGTGCAATGACATTTGTTAATGTATTTATATTCAGACTATGAAAAGAAAGAAATTTTTGATTTTAGACAATCGGCCCGGAAGATGGTTACTTCTATCGATTCTCGCGTTGATAGGAAGTATAAGTATTCAGGCGCAAGAAATAACTGTTTCCGGAACCGTTATTGACGACAATGGTCCTGTTCCTGGGGTTTCAGTGTTAATAGAAGAAACTTCAACCGGAACAATTACCGATTCAGAAGGTAGATATTCTATTGATGCCTCAATAGGAGATGTTTTACGTTTTAGCTTTATTGGAATGAAAACGGTAAATAAAACCGTTAATGGTTCCGTGATTGATGTTGAGATGCAATCCGATTTTGTTGCCCTTGATGAAGTTATTGCTATTGGGTACGGATCTGTCAGGAAAAAAGAAATTACGGGTGCCGTAGCCAGAGTAAGATCGGAGGAGTTGGAAAAAACTGTGAGTTCTGATTTGGGAACAGCTCTGCAGGGACAGGTCGCCGGGGTTAATGTAACAGCAAGTTCAGGAGCTCCGGGAGCATCTTCGAATATCCAGATTCGTGGTATTTCATCAATATCAGGTTCTAATACACCATTGTTTGTTGTAGATGGAATTCCTCAGGAAGGAGATCCCCGGCTAAGCATTAATGAAATTGAGTCAATTGATGTATTAAAGGATGCGGCATCCAGCGCGATATATGGAACAAGAGGTTCTGCGGGTGTAATATTGATTACTACTAAAAGAGGAGAGAAGGGAGAGTTAAGGGTTAATGCATCAGGATCCTACGGAATCAGAAGGATAACCTCAGGAACTCCTTTGTTGACGGCGGAAGAGCAAACTTACGTGGACATTGTTTTCAATAGAAACGTGAATAATAACCATGATGAGGAGATAATACTATCATTGGTTCAAAATCCTTATTACTTTCAGAATGAAACAAACCTGGGTGACCTTGTATACATTAATAATGCTCCTACCCAGGAGTACAGTGTCAATGTTTCGGGTGGATCTGAGGATATTACCTACAACGTCGTGGGGGGGTATTACAAAGAAGATGGAGTAATTAGAAATTCCGGGTTTGAAAGATTTAATGCAAGGGCTAATACTTCTTATAAGAAGGATAAATGGTCCATTAATGCTGGTCTTGGGATATCGTTGGAAGATATAAGTAATGAACCGTCTGCGTTGATTGCCCAATCAGTCAGGTATTTTCCCTACCAGCCACAATTTGATCCTGACAATGACGTTCAGGTTGAGTCTCCCGGTTCCGGTTTCTCACCCGAAGCTACTGCCCTTAACTGGGTGATGAGGAGTCTGAAAAATGAAGACGATGGCAAACGTGACAAATTAAATGGAAACATTAATGTTACTTATGAGGCCATTAAAGGACTTAAGTTGTCAACAAGAGTAGGGTCCAACGTTACAAATTTGAATCGTACGGTATTCAGACCTGTTTTTGAGAATTATGATTCGCAGGGTCAGTTGCTGAATAATCCTAATGAAAGTTCTATTTCAGAATACAGTGACAGGTGGCAATCCTGGAGCTGGGACTCACGGATAAGCTATTCAAAAAGAATCCGAAATCATAATATCAAAGCATTAGCTGCTTATACGGTAGAGAGCTATACGCATAAGGCATTTTACGGAGGCCGCTATGGTGTAACCGATAACAACATTAAAGTAATAAACGGTGCCACCGTAGATCCTTTTATTTATTCCGGAAATGATTATACAAATAGCTTAATTGGTATCCTGGGACGAATTCAATATGATTTTAACAGTCGTTACATGTTAAGTGCCAGTATCAGACAGGATGGGTCATCCCGGTTTTCAGAGGAGAACAGGTGGGGAGTCTTTCCTTCTGTTTCTGCAGCCTGGAATGTTTCTGAGGAGCCGTTTTGGGCAGGTCTTTCAGAAATTGCCAATAGTTTGAAATTAAGAGGTAGCTATGGAACGACGGGTAACCAGAATTTTTCTCCTTACAGTTACTCATCATCCATAACACAGGGGATTGCTTATGCATTTGGTCGCTCCGGAAGTGATGTCCTTGTAAATGGTGCTGCTCAAACCTCTTATGCCAATGCATTAGTAAAATGGGAGACATCTGTACAGGCCAATGTGGGGATTGATTTAACGCTTTTCAGGAACAAGGTGACGTTCACAGCCGACTACTACAATACACAGAAAGAGGACATGTTGTTTCCTGTCCAGTTACCCAGGTCTGCGGGCGTAGGATCCGGGGGGAATTCACGTCTTACTTTAAATGTTGGTAATATGACCAATATAGGTACTGAACTATCCCTGCAATACCGGGATAAGATAGGACAAATGGATATCTCAATTGCCGGTACTTTCTCTAAAAATGAAAATGAGATTACACATATGAGTGGGGACAGTGACTTTATCTTCACAAGTGACGGTGGCTTAATTGGTGGAGATCCTAATTCAAAAATTACAGTACTGGCTGAAGGTTATGAAGCAGGTGCTTTCTTCATAAATGAAACTGACGGCGTGGTTGATACTGAAGAAAAACTCGCCGAATATCAGACCATTAAACCTGATGCTCAAATGGGGGATCTTATTTACAAGGATGCCAATGGAAGTGGTGATATCACTGATGCTGACAGGGTTTATGCAGGAAGCGGTTTGCCTGATTTTGAAACCGGTTTGAATATGAACTTTAAGTATAAAGGATTTGATCTGAATATGATGTGGTATGGTTCTTTTGGACATGAAATAATGAATGGCAGCAAGGCTGCAGCTTACAGCTTCCGTCGTCATAAGGATCTGCTTTATGCCTGGTCAGAGGCGAATCCAACGTCCACTATACCTGCTTACAGAGGAGATAGTAAAGCCCATGTAAACTATGCCGGCTTTACCGACCTTTGGTTAGAAGATGGAACCTTTGTTCGGTTGAAGGATATTACTCTTGGATATACATTACCAAAAAGTGTTAATAGCAGATTGGGAATCGGTAAAATGAGAGTTTATGTGTCAGCACAGAATGCACTCACATTTACGGGTTATGAAGGTTTTGACCCTGAGATTGGAGGAGATGGAGTGACCTCAAGAGGTCTGGATAAGGGAAATTACCCGGTGACAGCTTTTTATTTGGTTGGTCTTAAACTGGACTTTTAAACTGAAAAAACAGAACGATATGAAAAATAGAATAATAGTTTTTGCAGGATTACTCACTTTGATTATCTCAATGAGTTCTTGCAATGAGGAATTTCTTGAAGAAACCAACCCTACTGAAGTGGCCACTGATAGTTATTGGACATCACTTGATCAGTCTTATGCAGGAGTTGTTACACTTTATACAACAATGCTCAATCATTATATTTTGAATATTCAGCCAGATGCAATGCGATCTGATATGGGTTATCCTGGTTGGAACCGCCCAAGTCCCAGCGGTGATATGGTTGTATGGTATAACCAAATTTATGGAAACAGTAATCAATATATCGAGCGAAAATGGGAGGCCTGTTATGAAGGGATATTTCGGGCAAACCAGGTTATTGAAGGGCTTGAAAAAATGGAAGGATCTGTTGAAGATAAAGATAGATGGGAAACGCATATGGCAGAAGCCCGGTTTTTCAGAGGGTTATTGCATTTTTATTTGCACTCTTCATTCAATGAGGGTCGTATTATAATTCGTGATTTCGTACCTAAATCTGCAGAGGATTTTAATTTACCGGTTTCTTCTTCAGAAGAGGTGATTGAATTTTTCAGGGAGGATCTTGAGTATGCCTATATGCATTTACCTGCAAAATGGGGAGAAAAGAAAGACCTGGGTCGTGTTACTGCCGGAACAGCAGCTACTATTCTTGGAACCAGCCATCTTTACGAAGAAGAATATGACCAGGCAATGGTTTATTTTGAAGATGTCATAAACAATCCGGAATATGGGTATAGGTTGGTAAAGGATCTTGATCTGTTATTCACAAATGCCGGCGAATTTAATGATGAGTCGATTTTTGAAATTGCCTATAATCTTGAGCATAAGCCGGAGCTTGGTCAATGGGATGAGGAAAGTATGTCCAATCGACTGGGACGTACAGGTCCGGGGCAGTTTGGTGCAGGAAGGGGAATTCTTCCCGTGGCCTGGATTACCTATCAATATCAAAATGAGCCTTTGGATACCAAAGATCCCAGAAACTGGGTGAGTGACGGTGAGGGTGGTTCGAAGCTTAGAAATGTTTCACTCAGGGCTTCTTCAATGATAGCATTGGTTGAAGACGATCAGTCGATGTATTATTTGGATGGTACCACCCAACAACAAGCACCATTTACCCAGTTTGAGTTTGGATATTATAAGAAATATACCAACCATGATATTGTAGCGACAGAACTGGATCTTCCCTATGGATCATGGCGCTCCGGTAAGAATGTGACAGTTAACCGGTTGGCTGATGTTTATCTAATGTATGCAGAATGTTTGATAAAAACCGGTGACATTGATGGAGCTTTGGATGCTATTAATGCTGTGCGCAAACGCTGGGGACTTCAACTTGTTGGTCCTGCCAAAAACTCTGCACATGACTATAATGGGATCAATTACGATTCTGAAACATTAATGGATCATTTGATTTACGTTGAGAAACCGCTTGAGATGTCTATTGAAGGTCACTCCATTAGGTGGATCGATATGCGCCGTTGGGGTATTATTGAAGAACGGTTCAATAACCTCTCAGAGGAGAATTATTATGTTGAGGATTATTCGTATGTTGATCAGGAGGGCATTACAAAAATCAAACCTTTAAGTCATTTGGTTAAAGGAGAAAAGCCTTCGGATTCAAACTCTATTGTAATAAAAGATTATGAACAGGCTGCTGACAATTACAAAGCAGAGGTGCATGCATATTATCCAATTCCGTTGGGCGAAATCCTGACCAATCCCAACCTTTCAAATAATTAAAAGGAGACTAATGATGAAAAATATTTCAATAATAATAGCCGGATTTTTCTCTTTACTTCTTGGGGTAAGTTGTGAGAAAGACGAGTATGTAGCTCCGGAGTCTTTTTCGGATGTTACCTGGTACACGAGCATCCGTCCCGGAACCCCTTATCAGGTATCGGCCGGAGGTTTTGTTTCCTTCAGAAACCCCTCTCCTGGAAAGTTAACTCATCAATGGGAAATTGAGGAAGGTAATTTCTTTTTGAAGGAAGGATTTACCAGAAACGATTCAGTGCTGGATAGTTTTATAGATGAAGATGCCGGATTGATTTCTGAGGAAACCACCGTTCATGTTCTATTCTCCAATCCTGGAATAAACAGAGTACGTTTATATACTACTTTTGAGGACTCGGTTGCTTTTACCGGTGAAGATACATTATACGCAGAGAAGGTCGATGATTTATGGATCATCGACAAGACTTTTGAAATTGATGTTTTTGATAGTATCCGTCCTGCTTTTAAAGTCTTGAATGGTGATGAAGAAATAATTAATGTATCGGGAGAGGATGGCGTTCAAATAGAAGATTCAGCTTCCTGGCCTGAAATAACAATTGAAGCAGGGGAGTCCTTAACTTATGTTGATCTGACAAGCAATGGCCGTCCTAATGCAAGGACATGGAACCTGATGGGAGGAAAGCCTTCTTCGGGTGGAGACTCTATTGTAACAGTGTCCTATTACAAGATGGGTAGCTATTTTGGATCTATATCTTCCAGAAGACAGGGGAATGAGTTGCCTCCGGGATCCGCTTTTAAATATATACCTCTGAAAATAAATGTGGTTAAATCGTCTCAGCCATTCGTTTTTGATGGGAATTTGATGGAGCATGAATCTGAAAAGATATCTTTTAATGTTACCGGAGAAACAGCCCCCTTCTTTAATGAAGAAGATAATTTCATCGTTAATGTATCGAATGATGTGGCAGGATTTGAAGGGACTATTGAGGTTGAATCTGTTGAAGTAAATCCCAATGACGCCACTATTATCGAACTTACTCTTGCTGAATCTATCTATAACACAGATCTGGTTACTGTTTCTTATTCAGGTGGTGCAATCATGTCTTTGGATGAACGTCCATTAGAAGATTTTGGTCCTGAAACGGTACAAATGTATTTAGGTGCAAGTATTCTAAGCAATCAGGATGTCTTTGGTTTTGAAACACCAGCTGATAAGAATGGAGGAGCCTTGGGTTGGTGGGGACAACATCCTCAATGGTCCAGGTCGGAAGACCAGTCTGTCGGTTCTGCTTCCATGCAGTATCAGATAGACGATTATTCGTCCGCACCAAATGTCTCAACCCTCCATGGAACAGCTGCCGAACTTGGTATGTCAGTACCTCCCGGAAAGTACAGAATGTCCCTAAAAGTCTGGATAGATCCGGGAACAACCATTCAAGGTATTCGAACGCCAATAATTCCCTGGAATTTGATTCAATGGGATATTAGTAATGCAAATAAAGGAGAGTGGGTTACCCTGAGTAAAGATTTTACTTTCGATAAAGAGTATACTGAAATGAAATTGCAGGTTCACAAAGCTGATAACTCGGATGTTTCAGGCCCACAATTGCTTTATGTGGATGACATTTCATTTGTTGAACTGGAAGAAAGGCCTTAACTAGGTCATTTCTTTAGTGCTTAAATTAAAAAGGCCGTTAGTTTTAATAATTAACGGCTTTTTTAATGAATCTTTTCAGAAAGAAGGTTATCCAAGGTTTATAACAAAGGTTATATGGAAGAAATGTTTATAGTATGCGGTATTGCCTATCGTTGCCCTCATTTGAAAAGGATGGATGCATGTCCTTTAATGGAAATTGAATCATTGTCTTTTAAGTCGAAAGTAAACTGGTTAAAGCTTCAGCCTGAAAAAAAGATACTCTCAATTTTGGATCAACATTTCAAGTGTGTCCGGAGAAGGGAATCAGATTATTTTTGAAAGCAATAATTCGAAACAGCTCTTAACTTCTATAGGACTTTTGGAGATAAAAGAAACTTTCACATTGTTTTCTACTACTAGTGATATAAAGGAATACCACCGACAAAATTAATCATCGATGGTATCTGTTACAGCACAATCCCCACGCTAATTGGGCTTGTGTATATTTTCATTGCTCGCTCCTTATTGTTTTATTATCTTATGTACCGTTTTTTTTTCCCCGTTTATGATATGCATTATGTAGGCACCACATTTCAAATCATGAACATTCAATTTGTTTGACACTGCCAGGCTTTCTTCCATTACGGTTTTGCCCTGTAGATTTAGAATTTGTATTATAGCATTAGGCTGAACATCAATATCTAATATAATATTCAGAAAATCTGTTGTCGGGGTTGGGTATATCCGAATATAAGTATTATTAGTGATTGCTTGTTTTGCAGCAGCAGATTTTAAATTGGCTGCTGTTATCACATCAACAAAACTCCATTGAGTCCAGTTGCCTGTGCTACTGGTTGGATATTGAAGAATATTACACCCGTCTGCCCAAAACTCAGGTCTAATAAATTTACCGGTGGATTTATTCTGTAAATGGAAGTAATCTCCATCCGTTTCAATTTGAGTCCATCTGGTGTAATCGCCATTCCAGCTGGTTGGGCATTGATATAAAGGAGCGTAATCAGCTACTCCATTTGGTCTGAAATACATTCCTGTAGCTACATTTTTGAGATAAAAATATCCATCGCCTGCATCAACTTTTTCCCACCTTACAGAATCATGCGTTGCTGTCGATGGTGCATGGATAATTGGTGCTTTCAGACTATCTGCAACAGGTTTTATTTTTTTACTTGTAAAGCGATTGACAATATAAAAGACCCTCCGGATAGTTACATCTTGGGATAGTTCTTCAAGTCTGTTGCTATAGGTGCTTCCCGGGAGGGCTGTCCAAACTCTCCATAAATACTCTCCATTGGCATCGGTTGGAATTGTAATATCAATATCCTTTGCTCCTGCAACTGTGCTTATGGCAGTTTGTTTTTCTTCAATAACTTCCCCTGTCGTTTTTTGTATGAGCTCTGCATGAAGATCAAGAGTCTGATTGGCAGTGTAATCAATAGTGATTTTACCAGTCTGGCCTGCCTGGGCGTTTGAAGGTGCATAAATAGCAAGAAGATCATTGTCTGCATCAATACCTGTGCATTCTGTATCACTCTTACTGTCAATTTCCGTGACGATTTTCTCAGAACTTCTGAATCCTCCACTGACAGTTATCTCGGATTCATTCACACTGAGGTCATAGTTGTTACGATCTACAACGGCGGCTATTGATGGGCCGGAATAAATTATCGAACTTGAATCTTCAAGTATGTAAGGGCGCAAATAGCATGGCATGTATTCGAAATGCTTCTCTTTTAGCTGAGCTTCGCTTAATGAAAATTTCGCCTTTATATTGCTTAATGTAGAGGTTGAGATAAACCAACCGGGGGTTAGACCTGCCGCTTGTTCATCAGAAGTAGTATATCCTTTTTCTACTCTTACTGCAAATCCGGAGCCTTTGGATGTAATATCACTAATATCTACATATCCGTTTTTTACAAAATGGGGAGATAGCATTACTGAGCTATTACCATTTTCACTTGATATGCCTCTGCCTACAATATCATCGATGTAGTTTAAGCAGTCTGTGCCGTAATAGGTTTTATAATGGGACTCTAATCTTAAAGTTGTACCACCTAAACCAAATAGGTTTTTAAATAAAATATTTCTCCCATATTGAACTTGAACAACCCCGTATCCATAATGAGCGTCATACACTTCAATATTTTTTAATATTCCATTGTTGGGGCCATAAACTGTTCCGTCAATATTTACTCCTCCATACTCTACAGCTGCAAATATCGATTTAGTATCCAGTACAGTGAGATTTGCCAGATAGAAATTACTACAGTTTCGATAAAAGAAACATCTTACATTTTTGTTATTGGCATATCGTAAATCAATAGTGAAATTGCCATTTATTCCGACAATGCTGACATTCTGTGTGGCTGTTACTGTGTCCGGAGTTTTTTCTCCAATCCTGAATATCCCATAATTCTTATTGTCAGGCCTTGTAGAGGGTCTTATAATGGTCCCGGAGTCAATTTCTATATGTACATTTGAGGGGATGGATATTTCCGATAGTGTGTAATCCCCGGCCGGAATCACAAGTTTTCCTCCTCCTAATGAGGTAATATCATCTAAAGCCTGCTGTAAAATCTGGCTGTCATCTGTGTTGAAAGAATTGTCAACATTGTAATCTGTTACAAGATTTTTAGTAACGTTAAAGCTTGTAGGCGGGGTGTAGAAGTTTGCCTCATCATCAATTGCAGCATATAATGTGCCGGGGAAAGTTACTATAAAAAAAAGCCATAAGAAATTGAGCCTTAATTGCAGTAACCTTAGATGATAGATGTTTTCACCACGTTTTTTGTGAGTAGATTTAAATTTCATAGTAGATCGATTTATAAGTTGATAAAAGATTGCTGGAGGGTAAGACATATTCAGCGGAGCTGAAAGGTTAGAGTACATCAAATAAAAAACAATCTTTAATACATCTTGTCTCCGGGAATAAAATGATTGTAACCCTCAGTAATATGAGTCTGCTTTATCAAGCAATAAGGAAAGATCTTTGACTGCGAGTATCTATTAATCGTTTAGAAGTGAATATGCGAATTTGTTGGATCTTTTTCCTTAATGAACCGGAATAAGAATCTCAGAGCACTCATTTAAGTATAATTGTTCATAAATCTTTTGATAACAGGTTTCATTTGTTTTTTGATCCGGTTAAAATGAAAAAAGTTTTTCCTTTTCTGATGGCCAGTTTGTCTTGGAGTATTATTCTTTTAAAGTCAAAATAAGCAAATGGATATTTAATTTTAAAGTATCAAAAATTTTCCTGAGAGAGAAATGATTTTCATTTTTCCGGATTCCTTGTTTTCTTTGCTTAAGTTACATCTTCGAAGAATTAATTAGGCTGTCGCATTCAAGTTATTTCCATTTTTGTTAAACATTTGTAAAACAAATCTGGAAATAACTTGAGAATTTTGTTCTCAAGAAGGATGATGGAATGAATATAAATATCCGAAAATGAAATGATTTGTTTAGCCTTTTTCATTTCAGAGTGGAGCTGCGGGGAATCGAACCCCGGTCCAGACAAGGAAGCCATAAGCTTTCTACATGCTTAGTCGCTTCTTGATTGTCGGGTCAGGCGAGGGTAGCGACACCCGAACCAGACCTTAGCTCCTTTATTTCGCCTCAGGCTCGGAGCGGGCCTAAGACTAGCTTCGGTTTATCTGCACCTTCTGATCGGATAGCCCCGAAACGACGGCATCCGGAAGATGTCTCGTCCCGGCCCCTCGGGCCGGGATTAAGCATAACCTACTGTTATTCGGTTACGCAGCAAGAGCGTAATTGTCTTCGCCAGTTAAAAAAGTTGAGCCCTGGGATTTACGAGCCAGCTTCACAACGCTCGGCATGCTTACTTACCACTTTACCTTGCTGTCAATTCCATGTCAGCCCCGATAATGGCGGTGTTATTTATAGAACTGCAAAGATAGTGCCTTTTTGTGGTTTGCCAAGGCAGTTTTTCTTTTCTTTAGACTTTTTCCCAGAAAGGAAGAATACCTAATATGATTATTTCTTTAATTGGGCAATAGTATTTTTCGGGTTGTCAGATTTGAAAATAAAACTTCCCGAAACCAAAACATCTGCACCAGCTTGGTAGAGTTGTGCCGAATTGGCAGTTGAAACGCCGCCATCGACTTCAATCAAAGCCTTACTGTTCTTTTTTTCAATCAAATTTCTGAGCTTTTCAATCTTGGAATAGGTGTTTTCAATGAAACTTTGTCCTCCAAATCCCGGGTTTACAGACATGATTAAGACCAAATCAAGCAAATCAATAATGTCTTCAAGTAAATTAACAGGAGTGTGGGGGTTCAGTGTTACACCGGCTTTCATTCCGGCATTTTGGATTTCTTCTATTGTGCGGTGAAGATGAGTGCATGCTTCATAGTGAACATTCAGAAGATCAGCCCCGGCAGCCTTAAAGGTGTTGATGTATTTTTCCGGTTGAATGATCATTAAATGAACATCAAGAGGCTTTTTTGCCAGTTTATTGACGGCCTCAACCACCGGAATGCCGAAAGAAATGTTTGGCACAAAAACACCGTCCATTATATCCAGGTGAAACCAATCGGCATCACTCTCATTGATCATTTCTATATCTTTCGACAGGTTTGCAAAGTCTGCGGACAGGAGAGAAGGAGCAACCATTTTATTCATCAGTATATGTTTCTTTTAGAAATTAAATAATAAGATCTCATCTTTTCAGGGTTAATCAGATTTTGAAGAAAAATTCATTCAGTAGGAACAATGTACTATTTTTGTTGATTCGTGAATAAAAAAGGAAAAGACGCACAAAAGTACGTCTCTTTATTCATTAGAACAAAAATGTTTGTATTGGAGGATGACCTAACAAACGGGCATAAACTCAGGTATAGTGCGGATTGTTAATCATCATTGATGAAGTTCCTTAGTATCCGGCTTCTATAGGTGTGTTTAAGCCTCTTAATGGCTTTTTCTTTGATTTGGCGTACTCTTTCGCGGGTGAGGTTGAATAACTTTCCAATCTCTTCCAATGAGTAGGGAGGTTCTCCGTTTAGCCCATAATAAAGCTTAATAATGTCAGCTTCGCGGGCAGAGAGAGTGGATAAAGAACGTTCTATTTCACGTCGAAGCGAATCATCTAACAGATCGGCATCCGGACTTAATGTGTCTGAGGCCAGAAGTACATCATAGAGGGTGTTTTCTTCATCCGGCTTAAGAGGGGCATCCATGGATACGTGTCTGTTGGAAACTTTTAAAGCTTCTTTAACGTCTTTGGGGGCCATATCCAGAATATCAGCAATTTCTTCGGAGGTTGGTTCCCTTTGAAATTCCTGTTCCAGTTTTGAGAAGGTATTATTAACCTTATTGACGCTACCTATTTTATTGAGAGGCAAACGAACTATCCGGGCTTGTTCTGCCAGTGCCTGTAATATAGATTGACGAATCCACCATACAGCATAGGAAATAAACTTAAAACCCCGGGTTTCATCAAATCTCTGAGCTGCTTTTATGAGCCCCAGATTACCCTCGTTTATTAGATCGGGCAAGCTTAGGCCTTGATTCTGATATTGTTTAGCAACAGAAACGACAAAGCGCAGGTTGGCATTAATCAATTGCCCCAGGGCTTTTTCATCACCCTGTTTGATCTTTTTTGCCAAAACAACCTCTTCTTCAGCTGTAATTAATTGAACCTTTCCAATTTCGTGAAGGTATTTGTCAAGTGACGGGGATTCTCGGTTTGTAACCTGTTTGGTTATTTTTAGTTGTCTCATAAAAACTTGGTTACTGTGTTTAGGGATTGTAATATTAACAAAAATCTTCTTTCGGTGTTTATTATTTATTCTTTTTTTGATCAGAAAAATTTAACTTCAAGTTTTTTTATCCTGGGATAAACAGGTCTGATTTTGAAAGAATAAAGGCTGTTGCAAGTCGAACTTTATGGGGCTTATTATGCAAACGCATTTGACATGCTAATATTTTAATAGAGAGATTTGATTTCTTGAGTATAGGACTGAGAGTGCCTGCTATCTCCAGCTTCTGGGAATTTGAATTAATTTCAGCTCTGTTTTTGTATTTCAATGCTCCGTTATCCCGATGGTTCGGGATTGTAAAAGGCTATCAATTAACTTTTTGGAATTATACACGTAATTGCTTTAAAGTTTTGGTTTTTAGCGCTATATGGTTTATCTTAAATCTTTCATCTAAGTAAAGTCATAAACCATTTAAAATGTGTTTTTTATAATTTTCGTAATTTTTTAGGTATGCCGCAAAAAGAATCAAAATTTCTTATATTCGAAAGTTTCCAGCTTCTAACTTCCAGCCTCCAGCTTCCGGCTTCCGCGCGGCTGGGCTACTTTTATCTAAAAATCTAACGATCTATTGTTTGTTTCACATAATAGAAAAATTAAAACGAGAATAAATATTGCTGGTCGAAATGATTGTTCAGTTTTTGAAATTGAAACCAAAATCAAACTCGGTAAGGACCAAAGGATGAGGTTGTTGTCCGGCATGGAAAAAAATTTTGCAGAATTAATATTTATGGTGTATGTTTGCAGTGTATTTCCATCCCGGCTGGCCATTCGTTTGCCACACCGGTTTTGCCTTTAAATAAAAGCCATTCTTAATTTAACCTGTTATCTTTATTTCGGATACACAAGAAATCAAATAATAAATTCCAATTTTATACTAAAAGTCAGTATTACATTCATATGCTTGATATTATTGAATTAAACAGCAAAAAGCTTGTTGAATTGCGTCAAATAGCCAAAGATTTGGGTATTCGCCGCGTTGAATCCTACAAGAAACAAGACCTGGTTTACAGGATTCTTGACGAACAAGCTATTCAGGAATCAGAAAGAAAGAAAAAACCTGAAAATAAAAAACCTGCAGAAGATCCAGGCAAAGTTGAAAAGCGCCCCAGAAGGGGACGCCCACCAAAGAAAGTCGTAGAAGCTTCAAAACCTGTGGAGCAGAAATCAGAACCCCCCAAAAGTTCTGAAGTTGAGAAGGCAAAAAGTGATAAGGCCCCCAAGCCTGCTAAAGAAGAGGTGCCCGCCAAAGAAGAAAAGAAGGAAATTCAGCCTGGTAAAGAGAGGGGGCAGACAAAACCTGCTGAAGATAAACCTGTTGAAAAACCTGCAGGAATTTCGGCAGATGCATCTAATAAGCAAAAAAGCAAGCCTCAACAGCCTAAAGATGAAGCTTCCCGGGTTGATCAGCCATCTTCCCGCAAACAACAGGGCAAGTGGCAGCAACGAGACAAACAGCAGGGAGGTCAGGGACGTGATCAGCAACATCAGCGTAAACATCATGATAAACAGCAGGATAACCGGAATGATAAAGCTTTCGAATTTGAAGGCATTGTAACAGCCGCCGGTGTTCTTGAGATTATGCCTGATGGTTATGGTTTTCTGCGTTCTTCAGATTACAACTATTTTAATTCTCCTGATGATATTTATGTTTCTCAGTCTCAGATTAAACTGTTTGGTTTGAAGACCGGAGATACCGTGGAAGGAAGTATTCGCCCTCCGAAAGAAGGTGAGAAGTATTTCCCATTAATCAAAGTGGAATCCATTAATGGTCGCACGCCCGACTTTGTGCGTGACCGTGTGCCTTTCGATCACTTGGTGCCGGTGTTCCCCGATCAAAAATTTGTACTAACACAAGGGCCCTATAGTAATATATCTACCCGGGTTGTTGATATGTTTGCCCCAATTGGTAAAGGACAACGTGGATTGATTGTAGCCCAGCCAAAAACAGGTAAAACTGTGTTGCTGAAAGATGTGGCCAATGCCATTGCCAGTAATCATCCTGAGGTGTACATGCTGATATTGCTGATTGATGAACGTCCTGAGGAGGTGACCGATATGGCTCGAAGTGTTGATGCTGAGGTGATTTCTTCTACTTTTGATGAGCCTGCAGAGCGTCATGTGAAAGTGGCCAATATTGTTCTTGAAAAAGCTAAGCGTTTGGTAGAGTGTGGTCACGATGTTGTTATTCTGCTTGACTCCATAACTCGTCTGGCACGTGCCTACAATACTGTTTCTCCTGCATCAGGAAAAGTCCTTTCGGGTGGTGTGGATGCCAATGCATTGCATCGTCCCAAACGTTTCTTTGGTGCTGCCCGTAATATTGAGGGTGGCGGATCGCTGACTATTTTGGCTACTGCCCTCACCGAGACAGGTTCTAAGATGGATGATGTGATATTTGAAGAGTTTAAAGGAACGGGTAATATGGAGCTTCAGCTCGATCGTCGCTTGTCGAACAAGCGCATTTATCCTTCTGTGGATATCAATGCTTCAAGCACTCGTCGCGAAGAGTTGTTGTTAGACAAAGAAACTATGAACCGCATCTGGATTCTGCGTAACTATCTGGCTGATATGAATCCTGTTGAAGCCATGGAGTTCTTGAGAGATCGAATGAGGAAGACGCGTTCGAATGAAGAGTTTCTGGTGTCTATGAATGATGGATAATTAAGTGAGGAGTTTGTAGAGAATGGTCAGTAGATGAGATGCTTATCTTTAACGTTTCGTCGGACGTTCTTGAATACAAAGATATAAAATAAAAAAGGCCGCCTGGTGGCGGCCTTTTTTATTTGAGTTTTTTTAGGATTCTCTGATACCAGGGTATTTTTGTACTGGTGGAGAGAAGTATCGATGTAGCTCTTCCAATAATATCCGATTCGGGAACCGGCCCGAAATACCTGGAGTCCCGGCTGTCATGTCGGTTATCACCCATCATGAAATAATAATCCCTCGAAAAAGTAAAGCTGTCGGCGGGAAGGCCGTTAACAATGTATTGTCCGTCAGAATTATGAATTTTTGTTTTTTCAAATTTTCGCATAACCTGCCTGTAAATGGCAAATGTGCTGTCGTTCAGTGGTATTTCGAGGTTTTTTCGCGGGATGACGTATGGGCCGTAATTGTCGATATTCCAGTCCAGTTCTTCACGGCGCGGGTACACTTTCCATGCAGTATCGGCTCTTTCTGGCTCGATACCCGCGGAAAGAATATGAGGACTTTTCAGAAGTTTTTTTACATCACCTCTTGAAAGGAATCCGTTGAATGTATTTTTTTTGTGGCTTTTGTGGAGATTAAGACCAAGGCTGTCGATAACCTGCCTGGCCAGACGCATATCCGTGTAAGCAACCCTGCTGTAGTAAATAACTCCCGCCGGATCGTTTAACTTTTCCCCGTTAATATAAACCTGACCATTTGTAATCTGCAGGGTATCGCCGGGCGTTGCTGCGCATCTTTTTATGAACACGGTTTTTTTGTGCGGTTCATTAAAAATCACTACGGCCCCGGGCCGAGGGGTGGTGTAACCCTTTAAACGCCGGTATGGCCAGGTTGATTTCTCCCGGTCGGTATCTGGATCTTCCGTTAGCCATGCTATCAGGTTTATCCATGGGATTTCATAAGCATTTGAAGGCAGGCGTGGCCCGTAAGCAAGCTTGTTTACCCAAACCAAATCACCCGGAACGATGGTGCGCTCCATGGATTGCGAAGGAATTGTGAACACGCCAAATACCAGTACACGCAAGCTTATGGCAAGTAGAACAGCTCCGGTAAGAAGTAGTGGGATAACAACAATGGTCGTATTCCTGAAAGCTGCAACAGCTTTGTGCTCACTCACGAACAACCATGCGATTGCTGTAACCAGCAAAAATGCAGCTGTTAACCACCACATCCCCATGAGGAGGTGTATTAGCGCGATTATTGCCGGAATTAAAATTGTTATCTTCTTTTTCAAAATTGTGGATGTTAATGTTGTTTTAACTAATTACCTTACTACAATTATTTAAGATTCATATTTAGATTAGAAGGAAATTTAGTTTAATTTGAATATTTTATTTCTAAACTTGGCAGATTCTCTAGCAATGTTTGAGAGTTGCGTGGAGTCAATAACTGCGATACTTATTTCTTGTCGATAAGAAATTTCATTTCCATCTATATCCACTGTATTTATGGGGGGGCCAATCTTTTCATACTTTATCTGAGCAGACAGAACTTCTTTTTTGAGAGGTTTTATTTCTTTTAGGATTTCATTTACCTCTTTAATGTGCTGAAATTTATCGAGCCATTTTAGCAACTCTTTGAAGGATATCTGCTGTTCTGCCACTTTGTCTATTATTTCTTTAGAGTCGGAGTTCTGAGCGTAATGGGTTAAGAGGAACAAGCCCTCGGCCCATGCCCCGATTATCATGAAAATTCCGGTTTCAGCTCTGCCGGGTTTCAGCATTTGCTCTTCAATGCTGTTAAGTCTTACATTTGTCATGAGGGCCAGAGAGTCCATCTCTTTTTTTGTAAGGCTGGTGGTTGCAAGTTTTTTGAGCGATTCGAAATCGAAATATTGCGACAGGTAGAGATCGTTTGATAGCTTTCGGATTTGGTTTAAAGGAACAATTGTCGCTGAGCGGTTTTCAAATAAGTTGATATATACCAGGTCAACGCCTATACCTCCTAGGGCCAATGCTTTGTCTTTGGGTGTTATGTATTTGTCTACATCGGTATTTAGCAGTATGTTTCGCGAAAAGGCACCTCCTGCGCTTTTAATGGAAGTTGCTAACTCGGCCGGGGATGCAATGTTAACCGCTATGTGGCCAATACTGGATTTAATGTCCTCTTTCAAATTAGCTTTATCCGGGAGCAGGTCTGTTTTGGCTTTCGTTAGTTGGTCATCATCACCTGTAGGGGTTAAAACGAGAAGCAATGCTGCTGATAAGCAAATGAAGATGACAGGAATAATGAGTTTTGATTTCATGAGGGTTCTTATTGATGTAAGCGATAATCCATGAATAAAACAGGCTAAAGCGTCAAATATATAAAACCTGCCCTGGTTTTATTGGTCTCTTTCGTCCGGGATGGATGTAAAAAAGTGGTTTACTCTTTGTTAATGCGTTGGTTTTAAAAACGGGAATTTGGGTTTACCTCTTTTTTTTATCGTGGCAGCACTTGGCGTTTTCTTGCAAAAACTATTCACTATCAAATTCCTTCTTAATTGCAGTTTCAAAAGTTTTTTTCAAACTATTATCAAATAAAAATTCATGTTTCGCAATTATAATATTTCCTTTCAAAAGAAATATTTGATGTTCTACCAGCAGTGACTTATTTTTTTGAAAAAACAGGTCTTGAGGATCATAAACCAGCGAACCGTTGATGTTGAGTTTTTCAAAATTGTAATTTATGGATACGGTATCAACGGCATTTGATATTGCAAACAATGGAATTGAGGGGAAATTATCAGCTACTGCCCCTATAATCCCAAAACAGGCAGGACAATTACCATCAAAGAATACCAGTATTTTAATCTTTTTGTCTATTTTATTCTTTTCATTAATGTCAATGTTGATTTCAGATGCAAGTTGATCAGGTATTTTAAGGGAAGTACTCTTCTCGCTACAACTGATGGTGATCAGGAATAAAACGATGATGTAATAGCAGACTTTCATTCGTTTGAAATTTTGTAATTGACTGATAGACAAACTAATTAAAAAAAATTGAGAACGAATGGAACCGCTTCGCTCTCGCATGATATTTTTTATGATTGATTTTTTTCACGGGAATATTAATTTGGAAAGTCATAGACCATAATTTTGGGGGCAGGTGTCAGGGTAATACAAAAGAGTTTTTCTTTGTTGGTGCTAAAATCGAATGAACGAAAAGACGAATCAAGCTCATAATGTTTTAATGGGTTGCCTTCCCAGGAAAAATAAAAGATATGTTTCGGTATGAGTCTGGAATTTTCAGTAATTTGTTTCTTATTTTCTTTATACAACCCATTATAGCCAATGTAAAACCCTTTTTCTGTTCCAATAGCATTCCTGTACGCTCTTAAGCTTGGTCTAACTTTTTGGCCTGTCAGATTACCGCTTTTTGTAGTCTCCACGTGAAATTTATGACCAAATGGTCCGTGAAAACGCTTTTGAAAACCTTTATCAAAGTCATAGATTTCAATAATATCGGTGTTTTCACATCCCAAAACAATTCGTTGACCATCGGGAGATGCCGATATCGTTGATCGAAATATGGTACTTAATTCGGGTTTCGACTTATTGTCATGCTGAAAGTGCGGAGGTGTTCCGGTTTGCTTTATGAGGTCACCTCTCGGGTTGTACATTGATAATCTGTGTTTTGAATTGTAAAGCAAACCAATGTAATTTGTGTCAGCATTTAAAAAACCCGGAGGTGTGAGGTGCAAAGCGTTAATTTTTACCTGCTCAGCTACTTTAAATGTTCGGTTATCAGACTTAGCTAACCTTAAAAGTTTAGGCTTTTGAGCATCATATAACCAAATGTCCTTGCCAACAATGAAAATGCCCCAGCCGCTTATTACTTCTTTAGGGCCACGCCCGCTTTTTACCAGGCTTTGAGTTGTAAGGGTTTTTAAATCAATTATTTTTATTAGTTCCGGGGCTCTTAACTCTTGCAATACAAGGAAGGAGTCTGGATGATAACGAATCCATCGCGGGTCTAATAATTCAAGGTCCAGGGTGTCTTCGAAAAGAAAACGGCCATCTTTCAGTAAATGTTTCTCAGCAAAAGAGGATTCATCGAAATCAACTCTTCCTGATTCATTTGTAGAACAGGAAATGGTTAAAAGTCCAATTATCCAATAGAAGATATAAATAGCGTGTTTCATGATTGTTTTTTTTACCTAAAATTCTTTTGTTTGATGATAAGCGCTTTATTGGTTTTAGGCTGAATAAATATTTTAAAATATTAATATATTTTGTTTTTTTAAGTTGTACTTGTGTAAAGCCGATCATTAAGAAAGAGGACTTTTGTTCTGTAATATAAACTAATGTGGGAACATTTGCACCCACATTAGTTTATTTAAATATTTCAGTTTTTACATCCTCCTACGCCCACAGGGTATCCTTCATCACTTTGAAATGTGCACCCGGAACCTTCACCGGAGCATCCAAAGCCTGAACAACCTTCATCGTAGTTACTTTCGCTGCCCGCAGTTGCAATGTGGGAAAAAACGTCCAAAAAAGTATCTGAACTCTTTTGATGTGTTTCAATTCCCATGTTAAAAACTGTAGCCACAGCAAAGAAGCCTGCAATCATTCCGAATATAACTTTTTTCTTTGAATTCATTGTAATAAAATTTTAAATGATAAGATACTTGATTTTCAACGATCGAAGTCGTTGATTTTTCAAAAATGCAATGTTTTCCTGCCTGGCAGGGAACATTGTTTGTAACCACTTAGCGAGGTTATCGTATTTGGTTTATTATTCCTAAGTTGAGCGGTACGAGTTTAGCAAAGTAGCGCTTTACTTAGGTATAACCCCGATTTAGAAATTGTTGGTTTACACCGAATGAATGAGGCGGAAACTTTACTATTTCTTTATCGTGAGTGAGAATCACTCAATTAGGGGCATTATCTTTGTACTGTCAGTCCCGATTTAGTGAATGTTGCATTTTCTCGAAAATGCTTACATTCTCTTATTCGGGATCACATCACCTCCTTTCTTTTTTAAGAAAGGGAGCCGGAAGAGGAAGCGGTTGCTGGTGAGCTTGTTGGCTTCCTCTTCTTTTTCCCTAAAAACAATGACCAATTACCAATAATCAGTGACCAATAACACTTTGAGAATTGGCTTTTTCAACTGATAATTGATAACTGATCATTGCTCATTGATTATGTTTTTCATTTCAGTCATAATTTTCTTTGTTGCTGTGGATTCTATTTTTACAGGGCTGTTTAATATATTTTGTGCTGTTTGTTTTGCTTCATAGTTTTGATATCTTTTTAATGGAGTTTAGCGATTAAAAATCAATTGAATAATAATTTATCAGCAAACCTGTTAGTCGTTTTCAAAAGAAAAGATTCTTTCCTCCTTGCCAGCTGAGTCATTTCTGTAAAAGTATTCTCCTAAATATTTAATTCCAAGTGATTTTTATTTGCAAAGAACCAAATGGGTGGATTATGTAACCAAGCGGGTCAAATATGTAACCAAACGGGACAATAATGTAACGAAATGTGGTTATTGCATTTTTTGTTTTAATTTATAGATTCTCGCTTTGGGAATATCTATATTTTTACCGTTTTTAATAATTACCGATTTATTTCTCGATGATATATTTGCTATTTCCTTTAAATTTACAATATGAGATTTGCAAACCCTATAGAAATCAGGATGCTTCAGTTCTTCCTCAAAGGTTTTAAGGTTGTAGCTACTGGAGACTTGTTTTAAGTCCCCGGTCATTTTAGTATGGATTATCGTGCATCTTCCATCACCTTCTAAATAATATATTTCCTGATAAGGTATAATATAAAAACCTTCAGTATTTTGAACTTTTAATACATTTTTCATATACGGCAAATTGTTATAATGATGTTCACTAAAAAATCATAAATACTTTCTTTGCTTTTATTTTTAAATGAGTTTTGAATTCATAATTAGTGTCAGCAGAAAAACCCCGGTATTTTCAGTCTTTGATAAGAAAGCGCCAAATACGAGGCTTTCGAAGTTATTGAATCCAAGGAGTTTACTTTTCGTAAATGACTGATTCAATAACAAGAATAACGAAGTAGTTGGTGTTTTCTTGCAAAGACTAATTAAACGCTCAATCTTTAACTCAAAACTCCTCAAACTCCAAAACTTCTTCATTTTCAAAATCATACAAAGTGAGTTTTCGCAGGTAGAAATAGCTGTCCCAGTACTCGGAGAGCGCGTTGATGTATTGCAGCGTGGCTTTGTCTTTGGCCTTTTGAGAGTTTGTGAGGCGCAAAACATCCGCTTTTCCGGTTTTGAATCTTGTCATGGTGAGTTCATAGCTTTCCGATGCGAGGGTGTCTGATAAAGCTGCCGATTCCACTTTGGACTTCTGTATGTTGAAGGCAATGGCTCTGGTCATAGCATTTTGTTCGAATTGCTGTAAGGTTTTTCGTGCTGATACTTCGGCAATCTGTTTTCGTGATTTGGCCATTTCATATTGTCCTTTTTTGCGTCCCCAGTCGAGTATTGGAATGTTAACCCCTACCGATACCATTTGATGGTTGTCAAAATCTGGTTGGTAAACGGTACCAATATTTCCGTCCTTCATCAGATTTCCATCATCTTTGCTTATTCCGTATGAAACATTGATATCAGCACTGAAGTGTCTGCCTGCTTTTGCCTCAGCCACATTTCTTTTATTTTCAAGTATTTGCTGTTTTAGCTGCAGGAGTTCAGGATTGTTATCCAGGGCGTTTTGGAGTACCCGTTCAACATCCACTCCGGTAACAGGCATTTTATCGGGGATTTTAATGTCCAGTTCGGTATCAACCGGGAGCATCAGGAAATTCAGAAGGTTCTCGTTGGCTTCCCTGTAATTGAGTTTGGCCTCCTGCCAGGCGATTCCGTCATTGTTTTCGGAGAGGCGCAGGTCCAGCAACTCTTCGCGGCTTACCGTTCCCAGTTCAAATCGCCGGCGGGCTGTCTTCAGCAGATTTTTGGTGTTTTTCATGTTTGTTTCGGCCATTTCCAGGCTGATGGTGGCTCTTATGAGGTTAAAGAAGTGCCTGATGGTGGAGATGTGCATTTCTTCCACCGACTGAATGTATTCTTTTTTGGCCTTTTCAAATTTTAAAGGCTCAATTTTTCGTTGCCATTTCATGGGATTGAAACCAAAAAGTTTTTGCCGGTACCTAAGCCTGAAAGGGACTGATGAGTATTGTTGATAATCATTGTTGCCAAAGTTCTCTATGCGTCCCAATTCCGACTCCAAAAAGAAAGTACCGCCCGTGGCTGCCAGTTTTTGGGAGATGTTCATCTGCAAATCCGAGCTAAGATTTTCGGTTCTTATGTATTCATCGGTTTGTGTGTTTGAATTGTATCTCAATCTTGAAGCATTGGAATAGGAGAGAGGATTGGCCTGTAAACTGACCGATGGCAGGTAATCGGCCCGGTAGCTGCGGTAGGCCCAGTAATGGGCCATGTAATAGTGTTCGTTGAGAAATGCCTGGAGCGATTGTTCGCGGGCCAGTTCCAGTGCATCGTTTAGCGACAGGCGCACGGTGATTTCCTGAGCTGAAATTTCTAATATCAGAAGGAGTTGAATGATTAGGAGAATGAATAGTTTTTTCATTTATGGGTTGTTTAATGTGTTTTGGAATGGTTTTTTCCGGTGTATTTGGAATAATATTTTTTTCCGGGCTGAAAGCCCAATTTATATCAGCCCGGGGCAAAGCATCGCGTCGCCCCGGGATGGATAATGGTTTGTTTTTTCGCCCTGAAAGGGCAGGTTAATGTTATTTGTTTCCATGATTAATTATGTTATTTAAATTGCCCTTTCAGGGCGCCTGTTGATGTTTACATTTAACCCCCGGGGCGTTGCCACCGGGCTGAATTTAGTTGCCCTTTCAGGGCGAAGATTAAATACGTTCCTTGCTGTTCTTTTCCCGCACTAAATAATAATAACACAACGGTATAAAATACAAACTAACAAAGGTTCCCAATATCATACCTCCGATGACAGTCAGTGCCAACGGGCGTTGCAACTCGCTGCCCATGCCGCTGCCCCAAATTACCGGCACGAGGGCCAGGATGGTGGTGACACTGGTCATTATAATGGGTTTTAAACGTCGGTGACCGCCTTCCCGGATGGCGGATAAAAGCGGCATGTTTTCGTAGCGATACAGCCGGTTGATGGTGTCTATTTTCAGGATGGAATCGTTGACGATGATACCGCTCATCACTACGATCCCTATCATGGACATGATGTTGATGGTGCCCCCGAATAGCCATAAAAGGAAAAGCGCACCGGCAATGTCGATGGGGACTTCCAGAAGGATGATAAGTGGCTGGCGCAGCGACTCGAACTGCGCCGCCAGGATGAAATAGAGCAACGACAGTGCAATAAGCAGCACGATGAGCAATTCGCCCACGAGTTGTCGCGAAGAGAACCAGCTACCCGTGAAAGCCGTGTCCACGTCAAACTTCTGTTTAAGGTGACGACTGACCTTTTTCATGAATGGTTGGGCATTGTCACCGGGAATGGCATTGATGTCCACCGGCACAAAAGCACCCTCTGAACTGCCGTACAGTATTTTGTAATCGTTTTTGGTCTGGAGCGATACCAGTTCTTTTACCGGAATTTCGGTGCCTTTTTGATTGTTAACCTTGAGCTCATTAATCAGCTGATGTACAGGTGCGGGTGCATTGCCTATCACGATGGGTACATATTGCGAGCCGGTGTGTAAAACATCCACTTCCCAGGCATTGAGAGCCGATTGAAGCCGGTTGAATAATATCCGGTGTTTTACATCATAAAGGGCCATAATTTCAGGTTTGGCTTGTACTTCAATATGCGATCCGGCCACCGGGGGCGGTAGTTTTTCCCGGGTTAGTGTATCCGACATGTATTTAGTAATACGTTCCATCTTGCCGATTTCGGGTATTCCCCTTTGTTTATTATCGCTGACACGGGCCACGAGTAATGCCTCATCTTCCTGAAACAATTTTTCAAAGATGGTTCCCGGTGGGCGGAACGAGAAAACAGCAGCAGGCCAATTTTCTTTTATCCGGGCAGATACTTGTTCTTTTACTTTTTCGATGTCTTGCCGGCTGTTTGCTTTGAAATACAAGAGGGCCTCGGAGACCGACTGATCCATGTCTTTGTGCAGCATGTATTTTTGAGTGCCCGCGTAGGTATTGCTGTTTTTAACCGTCCCGGAGATAAACCCGTTCAGGGCGTTAACCCGTTTGATGTTCTCCTCAAGATTGATTTTCCGGTTCCAGTCAATTTTCAGAAACACGTCATCTCGACTGAAAGAGGGGAAACGCTCTTTGGTCATGTACAATCCCCCCAGCAGGGCGGGAATGATTAAAAACAGGAAAAAGGAAATAAAGGCTTTTCGATGCTTAAAAACACGGTCGAAGCCTTTTTCGTATAGCTCCGATGTCTGAAAAAGGTTGATGTTTTGAAACACTCTGGTGATTTTTCCACCCTGAATGTTTCCTTTCTTTTCCGCCCTGCGGCTGAAAATATGGTAAAGCACCGGGATTAACGTGATGGAGACGATTAGCGAGGCGAGGAGCCCAATGCCCACGGCCATGGCCTGGTCGTAAAACAGGGCCCCGGATATGCCGCTGATGAAGATGAGCGGCACGAAAACCGCGCAGGTCGTCAGCACCGAGGAGATCAGCGGGCGTATGACTTCATTGGTCCCCCTGATGCACGACTCGGCCAGCGATTTGCCTCTTTCGGCGTGCTGGGTAATGTTGTCGATTACGATAATGGCATTGTCGATCATCATCCCCACGCCAAGTATCAGCCCGGAAAGAGATATGATGTTGATGGACAAACCGGCGATGTGGAAAAACAGGAGACTGATGACGAGTGAGGCGGGGACAGATATTCCGATAAGCCATGGGGAGCGTGCATCTTTCAGGAAAAAGAAAAGGATGAGAAAAGCCAGTGAGCCTCCAAATAGCAGATTTTGTTGAAGATTGCTGATGGAATAGTCGAGAAGGGCCGTTTGATCCCGCACGATTTCAACATTTACCCTGGGGTAGTCCCGTTCGAAACGATTAAGCATCCGGTCAACGCTCTCTTTTAGCTCGTCCATCCTGGCATCGGATTGTTTGATGACGGCCAGTGACAATGCAGGTGTATTGCCTTTCAGAAAAGCCCCTTGCTGCTTGGCAGGGCGAAGTCCTATTTCGGCAATTTCACTCAGCTTCATCAATCGGGGCCCCGCTTTCAGGCGGATGTTTTTCACATCCTCCACGGTTCGCAGTCTGTTGGCAAACCGGATGTTGAAACGATACTGACCATCGGCCACTTCAATGGAGCCCACAGACATGTTGTTCTGTTCCAGGGCCTGTGTGATGTGCCCGTGATGCAGATTTAAGGATTTCAGGAGTTCCTCGTTGGGTTGGATGTAAAGCTCCGGGGTTAAATGACCGGTGACATCAACCATGGCCACCTCGTTCAGTTGTTCCAGACGCTTTACCATTACTGAGCGGGCCAGCTCACTGAGTTCCATAAATTCCAGGTTGCCGGCATCTTCCATCCAGAGGTTAATGTAAAATACCGGCAGGTCGGATGCCGTGGCTTTTATAATGGCCGGGCGTTCCATATCGGGGGGCAGATTGCGCATGGCGGCATCTACTTTTTCGTTGGCATCGATGAAGGCGTAGTTGATATCGGCCCCGTAGTTGAACCGCAGCCGGATGGTTGCCCGTCCGTCACGACTCTCGGTGGTAATGTCATCGAGATGTGGAATTTGCATCAGGTGGTAACGCATGGGGTTGACGGTGCCATCTTCAATTTGTCGCGCCGATTCGCCGGGCCGGTTTACCTGTATGGTGATTTCGGGAATGTCAATATCGGGCATCAGCGACATGGGCAGAAACCGGGATGCAATAACACCCAGGGTGAGGATGGCCAGGAAGGTCATCAATACGGCTATGGGACGGTGGATGAGGAATTTTATCATGTTTTTTGTTTCGTGTTTTGAGTTTCGAGTTTCTTGTTACGGGCTGAAAGCCCGGTTTATATTAGCCCGGGGCAAAGCGCAGCGTCGCCCCGGGGATTGATGATGTTGTGTTTTTTCGCCCTGAAAGGGCAGTTTAATGCTATTGGTTTCCATGATTAATTATAATGTTTAAGTTGCCCTTTCAGGGCGCTTGTTGTTGGCTAACTTTTTTCCCGGGGCGTTGCCACCGGGCTGAATTGAGTTGCCCTTTCAGGGCGTTTTTGGTTTGGGGTTTTGTTTTGCGTGTTTCTTGTTGAGTGTGCTGTGATCGCGGGTTTGTGGTTCCCCCTTTAATGGGTTAGTGGGCCCGGGTATGGCATTCTGAGATTTTGGTAACTGAATAATTGGCATAAATACAGCCACGGCAATTAGCGAAAACACCAGTCCTCCCGTTGCGCCGGCGGCCAGTGAAAACCAGAAGCCCTCGTCAGGGCCTGCCAGTAAAAACGGCAGAAGCCCCATGATGGTGGAGAGGGTGGTGAGCGCGATGGGGATGATTTTATGGTTAAAGGCCTTTAAATACAGCTTAAATTTCGACTGGGTTTGGTTACTTTTTCTCATGTTGTTATAGTCGTTTATGATGTACAGGGCAGCATTAACTGTTAGTCCGCACAATAATATCATGGCGGCGTAGCCACCCTGGTCGAAATTGATTTTAAAAATGGCAAACGTTAGAAACAGGCCGATAAACGATACGGGAATAGCTGAAATAACAACGAGTGGTTGCCGAAGCGACTCGAAAAGCACCGAGCAAAGGAAAAAAATAACGGCTGCAACAATTAAAAGAAGCCAGTACTGGGTTTTATCCTCACGGTTCCATCCGCCCCATCCGCTTTTACTGACTGCTGAAAACCCCACGGGAAGTTCCTCGTTGAGCTGTTCCATGAAACGCTCGCGTACCCGGCGGTTGAGTTGGTAGGGGCCGATAAAGTCGTATTCAACCATGAGTACGTATTCCTGGTTTTGCTTGCGAATAACATCCCCCGTGCGTTCTTTGGTCAGGAAGCCCACATCTTTGAGTCTGAAACCGGATTCGCCGGAGTACAGGAGGTTGTTCTGCATATCCCACACTGATGTTTTGCCCTGGTTGGCCTCGCTTAACGTAACGGCCACGGTGCCGTTCTTCCCGGGTATATAAGCGGCTTTTACATCGTTGGGAGCCTGGTAGAGCAGATTTTGATAGACGTTGCGCAGGGAACTTCCCACTTCTTCGAGGCGGGCGGGTTCGAGGCCCATGACAAAACCATACCTGGGTTTTCCACGCCACGAGCTGCCGGTTTGGATGATGACTTCCTGTATGCGCGGATTTTTCAGCAGCGAATCGCTGAAAACACCGGCTTCTTCTAATATCAAGTCGTAATTGTAACCTCTCAGTTCAATGCGGTTATTGCGCATCCCGTCACGGGTTCTATTGCTGAATCCCTGACCTACGCCGTAGATGGTAAAGTCGGAACTGCCAATCTGGTTCGCTTTACTTATAAGCCTGTTTTTGAGAACATGCGGGAAGGAGCTGTTTTCTGCTTCATCGGTAAATGTAATTTCGATGGAGGCATTTTCGATGCTGTAAATACGAGAAGTGAAGAGATCGACCTCTTCGAATCCCGCGAGGTAATTCTCGATATCTGTAAATACATCGTTCATCTGGTGAACGGACGAGCCATCGGGCATGGAACCCCGCATATAGAGTTTAGTGCGGTTGTTGTCCCAATTGAAATTCCCCGACGAGAAATAGTTGGAAAAATAGTACCAGCTTCCGCCAAGGATGCGGTTTACCCAGGGCTTAACCACCGAGGTATAACTGTCGTTGCCCAGTGTGCTGTTATAGGTTTTCTGATACCAGGCGAGTTCTTCGTCCTTTTCCGCCTCAAGCTTATCGGGCAAAAGAAAAACCGGCAACCCGAAGCCCAAAATAAAAATAACGATAAAGGCCCGGCGCCAGCGCAACCCGAATTTAAGGAAGGTGGCATAGCCACGGGTAAGCCTGACAATCCGCCGCTTTCGCCGCCGGAAACCACGACCCGTTGAAGAGCTCAGGGGAAGGCGATCCATTAGGGATGGAACCAGCCAAAGGGCGATGCCAAGGGAAACACTCAGGTTGACAATCATTACCACGGCAAAGTCGATGAGATTGAGTTTTTGTTCTTCTTTAAGGAAGAAAATAACCACCAAAGCCCCCATGGTGGTGAGCGTGGCCGCGAGGATGGCCAGAAATGCCCGCCGGTTATTGCTGTGCCGCAGATGGTCGGTCATTACAATCGTATTGTCGATAATCATCCCCAGCGACACCGTGATGCCTGCCAGACTGTAAATATGTATTTCAATACCCAGGATGTAATAGAAGATAACAGCAATGCTGAGGTTGGCCCCGAGACTAAGGCCCACGATGAGCAGATACCGCCAGTTGCGGCTTACCAGTAAAACAAATACCAGCAGGATGATGATGGCCAGCAACGCCCGGGAAGTAATTTTTTCCACCTCGCGACTGATCTCTTTCGATGCATCGTAATTCACGAGCATGGAAAAATTTTCGGGGAACGATGTTTTTTGCCGTTCTATTTCCTGTTTGACACGCCCGGCGAGATCCACCTGGTTGGCCCCTTTGGCCGAGTTGATTACAAGGTAAACCGTGTTGAGCCCGTTTACACGGAAATACGAGCGGGGTTCACTTTCGCGGAGTTCGGGTTTGGCCACATCGGTAAGCTTTAAAACGCGATTGCCCTGTTTCCCGACCACCAGTTCGTTCCATATTAGTGAATCGCCCGGCTTGGCACTGTAGGTGAGGTTGATCAATTCCTTGTTCGTGCCTTTATGAACAGTAGCACTGCCGATTTCCCGAACGTTCAGGTGGTCGCGAATGGCGGTTTGCAATGCATTCACGTCCAGTCCGGCCTGTTTCAGATGCTCTTTACGGTACGTGATGTTCCATTCCATTGGCGATGCCCCGGTAACCGAAACGTTGCTAATTTCCGGCAGGTTGCTGATGCCCGGTGCAATGTATCGCTCGGCATATTGCTGAAGGGAATAGCTGTTGCCTTCCCCGTTAATGGTATATACCATCAGCAGGGGGTTGTCGTCGGCGTTGCCTCTTTTGTAGCCTACCTGTGGCAGTTTCACGCCATCGGGCAATCTGCTGTGCAGGCCACGCATCAACGACATCACCTCGAAACGGGCCGCATCCATGTCGGTTCCGTCTTTAAAAACAAGGGTTACACGGCCCCGGTTGCTGTACGAGTTGGACGTTACCCGCTTCAATCCCCTCATGGAGGAGAGTGTTCCTTCGATGGGGGAGGTTACTTCTTTTTCGATTACTTCGGGGCCCATGCCCCGCCACTGATAACTGACGTGCACGCGTTCGCCGGTATCGTCGGGCTGTAGTTGCACAGGTAGTTTGGGCACGAGGGCCAGGCCAACAATGGTCAGCAGGAGGAATATGATGTTTATGGAGAAGGCGTTTTTCACGAGTTGAGAGTTTTATCTTACCACAAAGGGACTCAAAGGATATCACAAAGGCACACAAAGGGAAAAATTATAAAATAACCCTTTTTATGCCTTCTTTTAAGTGTCTTACATTGAAATTAACTAATAGACCTAATTTGCAGTTTGATAATTTTAAATAAGTTAAAATTTGTGCCAAATGAATGTCTGATAATGAAACGACTGCTTTTATTTCTATGATTATACTATTTTCCACGATTAAATCAATTCTATAGCCCGCTTCAAGGTTTACTTCTTTGTAAACTAATGGTAATGCCTTTTGCTTTTCAACTTTTAAACCAATTTGGCATAATTCATAATACAGACATTCTTCATAAGCGCTTTCAAGTAATCCCGGACCAAGTGCAGTATGAACCTGAAAAGAGCAGTCTAAAACCTTTTTAAATATTTCTTCTATATTCATGATTAGATATTTACTTTGCGAAACTTGGCGGTATCCTTCGTTGCCTTTGTGGTTAAAAAACTTAAAGGTTTAACCACCAAGGAACACTAAGGGTTATCACTAAGGTACGCAAAGGTTAAAATATTTTACTTTGAGATACTTCGTGCCACCCTTTTTCGCCTTCGTGGTAAAAAAACACTTAAAGGTTCAACCACTAAGGCGCTCTAAGGGTTATCACTAAGGGACACAAAGGATAAAAATTATTTACTTTGCGATACTTTGTGTTATCCTTCGTTGCCTTTGTGGTAAAATGCCTAAAAGTCAGTTGTTTTTAACAACCTCACTCTCATGTGCCAGATTCAGATTATTCTCCACTATCACTTCATCCCCTGCCTTTAGGCCGTCACTGATGGCCACATGAGTACTGTTTTCCCTGCTCGTTTCCACGTATCTCCAAATAGCCTTTCCATCCTCCAAAACAAAAACCACTTCACGGTTTTGGCGATACAGTACAGCCTCCTTGGGGATGATGAGGCACCCGGGCACAAGATGTTTGAGCAAGACACGCGCATTCATGCCATCCATTAGTTCACCCCCCGGGTTGGGCACGCTGGCCGTGATGCGTACCATTCCCTTATCGTTGACAGCGGGATTGATGCTGACAACCCTGCCCTTGAAAGTCGTATCGGGCATCCCAAAGGGCCTCATGTCCACGGACAGGCCGGTTTTCACCTTTGGGATTTCCGTTTCTAAGAGGTGGAATTCCAACTCCATTGCCCCGATGTCGAGAATTTCGCAAAACATCTTGTAGTTGCCCGATGGATTGTTGGTTTGGGCTTGCAGGTTGCTTACCACGCCGCTTATTGGCGCTTTTATCACCGTTTGGGTCAGATTTCTTTTTGCCTGGGCGAGGTTCGACAGGGCATTGTTGTACCCGCTGCGGATGCGCACCATTTTCAGGATGTTGACGGGCATGGATGCCGTGTCGCTGAGAGCGTAACCATGACCGAGCAGCAGGTCTTCCAGGTCGATAAGCGCCTTCTCGTATTGGTTTCGTGCATCGTTCAGCTGTTTACGGTAATTGAACGATTCCACCTTGCCCAGCATCTGGCCTGCCTTAACGCGGTCGCCCTCCTGCACATTTACAGCGGTAATAAGTTCCTGTACCCTGAAGGGCACAACTGCTTTTTGGCGGGCCTGGAGGTTTCCGTTGCTCACCAGCTCCATCGGGAATTGGCCATAAACTACCGGAGTGGTACCTACTTCGGTTACCGTGGCTTCTGTGTGGGAGAGGCGGGCGGCCTCTTCTTCACTGTTATCTTCGGCCCGGGAGGTGTCGCAGGCGAACAGGATGAAGGGTAAAAAAATAACATGCATAAATTTTCTCATGGGGGATAGTTGTTTCTATTTGACGGTTCCTTTTATTATAAGCGTTTCAATGCCTTTGGGTGTATTACAAAAAAGAGTTACTGTTTTTTTTGAAATTTCCAGACTTTGCAGCAATTCAGGTTAAAAAAATGTTCGTTCCCTTAAGATCATCTTCCTTCATTTAATCTTCCAGAGAAGTATTATCTATTATTTTATACCGAATAACCACGTGGCGTTGCCTTTCGTTTATTTGTTCGATTATGTTGAAAAATTTCCTCTTTATTTTTGAGGATGCATAAGACCAATCCATATCAGGAATTGATCGTAGAAAAGGACGAGTATTGAAGTCCAGGACACTAAGATAACTATCTTGATAAATACCATTATCAAGACCATCATAGAGGAATATTGAAAGATCGTCACTTCTAATTGTGTCAAATCTAATTGCTTCCATGACACCCTTTTTAAAATAGCATGTCCACAAGAGCTCACCATTCTTTATGTTTTTCTTCGATGCCTGAAAGGCATGAAGCCCATGTGCATGTGATAAAGAATGAATTATTTTTGCATTTTTGATTTTAAGATATCTAAATACCGAATCGTTAACGATTTTATACATTTCATTATTTTGGGCAATAGAAAACAAGATTTCATCTTCATCTTCAGTTAAAAAGAATTCTGGTTTAAAGTAATATTTATTTTTTTGGCTTGACACAAAGTATTGTTTCAATAGCATCAACGAACGGTCAAATACATTAATTCTTATTGTGTTTCCCTTACTTGCTTTTTCATGCTTGCAAATAAAAAAAAATCCCTCCCGATTAACCGTAAAATCGTCAAAATTAAATGTTAATAAATCCCGGGATAGGAAGTTTCCATGTTTGTTGAATTTAAATAATAATAAAGATTTTTTATCAACAATGTAAATTGTATCATTGTATACTGTGTAATCAGTTATCCAGGCTTTCTCATCGTAATTGGTGATATCAATTTTGTTCTTGGCTTCACCCTGTAAATCATAGATGAATAGGTTTCGATTACTTATATCTGTGACATAGATGAAATCATCAGTCATTTCTGTTTTTCTAATCCTGTTAATCCGCCATGCTTTTCGGGATCTCAAAAGCGTGAAAGATTCAATTTCAAAATCCAAATTGCCTTCACTATGGTTTATTGTATTATAGAGATCAATTTCATGTAAGGCGTCAGTGCCTTCTGAGATGTCAAAATAATAACGTTCCTGACCACAAACACTAATCAATTTAAACGAAAGTAGTATAATAACGCATAATTTTTTCATGCAAATCCTTTTCTAATAGTTTAATAAGTTTGACATTTCATTAAACTGATCTGGCAAAAAAGTTTTGTATTTAGCTGTTGACTCTTCAAAAACAATAAAATGGCTCATGCCCTTAATGTTCGAATGCATTGTTACCTCTCCGTTGTCTTCCAGAATTTGATTTGAAATACCACTCAGGCTGCGTTTATATGCCGCTAAAGTATTCTTATCATAATTTTTAATGATAAAAACTATGCGTTTTTTGGTTATCTTCTCTGAAATTATTTCGGCTAATCTTTCAACTTTCTCTGTGCATCTTTGACAATCTTTTTTGTTTAGCACTATAATAACCGATTCGTTATTTATCTGGCAACCATTGCTAAGGCATTTAATCTCAATTTTTTTGTGATCCGTTGGTCTGTCAGTATTAAAAAAACTGCATTGGCATGAAAATAAAGGAAAGGTTATCAGTATAATAAATCTATCTAAACGCATATCTTAGTATTATGGGGTTATCTGACTCTGTAACTTTACTACGAAGGTTAAATAAAGTTGAATCTTCAATCTCAATATTGTTTTTTTCTATTAATTCTGCTCGAGAAATAATATTGATTGGGTTCATAATCGAGACTACACCGTTAAACGAACCATCATGGGGGAAAATATTATAGATGTTCATCCCTGTATTCGAATCCATTATATGATTAAACACTTGGGTATGCTGGGTTTCTTTATTATATAAAACAAATGAAGCAGGTTCGTATCTGAAAAATAAATAGTCTTCATTGTCCCTAAAGCTATTTATTAGGGTTTTAAAATTATTTTCACGACAATAACCTAAAATGTTGAAATCGACTAATTTGTTTTTGATGTTAATGGGCAAATTATTTTCACCAAAATCAATTAAATACCTACGTCTCTTTGCACTATCATTGAGCGAAAAAATATATCTGTCCAATGGCTGATTATAGTAACTCTTGCTACTTTTGATCATATTGGGATACATTCCCCTGATCATTGGGTAATTATAGCTATTTTTGCATTTTTTATCAGTACTTTTAATAAATTCTCCGGTGGATTTATTATACTCGTGTGTAGTATAATCATATTTTTCATTTATGCCCGAGAGAACAATTTTGTTACCAACAATGGAAATAAAAGCGCCATAACAATCATTTACTTTAAAACTGTTATTAAAATTACCTGATAAATTATATCTATAGACTTTTTTGGGGATTTCCATGCTTACAATTATTTCATTATTCTTTTCATCAATAGTGAAATCTCCAATTTGAATATACTCTCCAGGCCCCCTGCCTACATTCCTGATTTTTCTAAAAAATCTACCAGTCTTGTCAAACACAAAGATTGAATTTTGTTTTTTATCAAGTATGTATATTTTTTCTTTGAAAAAATATAACCGATTGATTTTATGAATTAAAGACTTTTGAGAAGTTTCTAAATTTATTAATTCTATGTTTTCAAAATAATCATTGTGGCTTATTCCTTCAACATCATCACAATCTACAAAGATCTTTTCAATATCTTTTTTTTCAACATTGCTTTCATTGCAAGAAGCTATAAGGAAGAAAATAAAGGCTGTTGTAAAAAATATTTTTTTCATGTTTTTAAATTTGATCAAAAATGTAACTGAAGTTAACGTTTATAATGGGATATCTAACCTTCTCCAATACTTGATTAATTTATTTCCAAATATTTACTAATATCTAACATTGGGGAATATTATCAAAAATAAATTTTTGAATTATCTTCAATATATGAGTTGGTAAGATATCCCATTTTTTTATTTAGTTGCAGCTTGATGTGTACACAAAAGTAATGCTTGTAGTACAAGCTAAATTACCTGTTCCCAAACAATCGTATCCCCAATAATCATAGGATCTTGTACCACTAGTTCCGTCGCTTTTTTCACAACTCGTAGTACTACTTCCACTAATATATTTCCTTTCAGCTGCATAGTCGCCTGTTCCTTCCGGATTAGCCTGCGCTACCAGATTAAAAGCATCTAACGTAATATCCATGATTCCTTTCTCGTTCAACAGATTCATATTAAAAACTGTGGCTACAGCAAATAACATTGTAGCCATTCCGATAAAAACTTTCTTACGAATTTTCATAACAATAAAATTTTAAGATAAAAAATTGATTTTCCGGCAACTTGGTGATTTTTCAGTGTTCCCGTTTTGTTTCAAAATTCAATGCCCTCCTGCCTTGCAGGTAGCATTGTTCGTAATCAAAAGTTGATTACTGGGGTTTTTAATTTCTTATCTTTGCTACTTGTCCCGGTTTAGTGAATGTTGCATTTTCTCGAAAATGCTTACATCCTCTTATTCGGGATCACATCACCTCCTTTCTTTTTTAGGAAAGGGAGCCGGAAGAGGAAGCGTGGGCTTGGACAGCGTTTGGCTTCCTCTTCTTTTTCCCAGTTTGTTACACGGAGCACACAGAGAAGACACGGAGATTCATGGAGAGATATTTTAGGTGATTCTCATGGTGTTCTTGTGATATACCGGGTTGTTTCATAATTTATTTGTCTTTTTTGGTTACACGGAGCGATCGGAGGAGTAACAGTGATTCACATAGGATTATTTCTAATCTCTGTGTTTCTTTGTGACTACTCCGTGGTACTATGTGTAACAATTTCTTTCATTTCAGTCATAATTTTCCTTGTTGCTGTGGATTCAATTTTTACAGGGCTGTTCAATATATTTTGTGCTGTTTGTTTTGCTTTGCGGTCCGTTAAATAATAAATTACCACCAAACCTGTTTGCCATTCTCGTAAGAAAAAATCCTTTCCTCTCGGCCGGCTGAATGATTTCTTAGCCAGAAGAGGGCATTTGACGGTGCATTGTCGTATTGAAGCGTGGTTGAGTCGGCTGTTTTTCGACCTAATGATTTCCATTCTTCGTTCCAGTAGAACAGTTCATATTCATCGCCAGGTTGGATTGCGTTCATATCATTGCGGGGCATGTACTTTATTTTACTTATGACTTCCGGTTTATTGAACTTCATACCTACCCAGATATTTTCTTTCCAAATATTAACGAAAGTTAGGGGGTTATCATCAAAGGCTAATTCTCTTACGTTATTATAGTTTTTGGTTCCAATCACATCTCCCTTTAAAGAGGACTGTATGCTGTCGGAACCAAAAAATATAATTTCAGCAACATTTCCTCGTGATTGTGGAGGTGACAGGTATCGCACATACCTATAATGGGTATTATTTTCTATATGCAATGTGTTGAAGTGTTCTGATGGGCGTTCAGTAATTTCTGACAGAATTTCACGGTCGCTAAAATCCGGAGAGTTGGCACCCTCGAATCGGCCTCCTATCATTCGTTCCAACCATTTAGCATTGCGGTCGTAAAAAGTATATTTACGAAACAGATTAATTGTTGTCCTGTGAGAGGTGTCCGGAATGAAATACAGAATTTCACCATTGGGTTTTAATAAAAAAGGAGCATTTTTTTTTGTTATATTTTTGCCTTGAGCGTTTAATACATTATATACACCTCCACGACCCACTTTGCTAAAAGTCAGTGAGTTTTTTGTTGCTTTTGCCCTGGCAACAGGAGCCCAGCCTTCGCGGGTGAAAACGCTCAGCCATCCAATATTATTATCTTGAAAAAAACGTTTTTTCAAGGGTATTACCAAATCTGAGGTTTCTGTATATTGGTCTGTTACATCCGAAAAGAAGATAAATCCGGGTAATGAACTTTGCGGTTTTAGTGGGTTAGAAAAGTGTTTTTGTTGTTTGGTTTGTCCCGAGAAGGACTGCCGATAAACTTTTGCAAGTTTAAAATTGGCATTTTTGTATTTACCTGGAGTCCCATTATTGCTAATATAGGGGATGAATTTTTTTTCTGAGATGACTGCGATGTTCCAACTGTGACCAGAGGGTCGGTTTAAATAGGTGGGCGTAAAATCTATTGAAGTGGGTATACTTAGTGAGCGCATTAAGATCAATGAAAACTTGCTGATATCATCACATGAGCCTGCACGCAAAAAGTTGTATGTTTGTGGGCTTAAATCAGGGAGGTTAAGTGCCTTATTTCCCCAACGTACTCTGAATCCTTTTGTTTTTTTGTAAATCCAATTGTGGACTATTTTAAATGCATCTACCAGTGGCACATCTAAAATTGCACTGTCGTTTTCCTGAAAAAATTGTTTCCTGTAATAATTAATCCAAGAATTGTTTCCATTGGAATAAATGTTATAGGGCAATAAATATTCCTGAAAAACGTGTAAGGGAATTTGGTCAGACCAAGGTGTGAGTTGATAAAAATCAGTTACCTTGGAAACATGTTCAACCAGTTGTTCTCCTGTTAAATGAAATGCATCATTTACGACCTCCTTCCTGTTTTGATGAGAATAAAGGCGTGCCAGTTCTCGTAATTTTTCTTCCTGCAGTTTCGGGGTTGAGGTATACTTTTTTATAGTATCGCTGTAAATGCCCATGTTAGGAACTTTGTAATGCGTGCGATAGGGAACATGTTTCAGTAGAAATTGCAGAGCTTCAAGTTTTAGTGTGTCGTTGATGTCTGTTGATAAGCGGCTTATCTCCTGCTTTATGCTGTCGCATCTTGCCTGTACTTCTGGAGATATGCGGCATGCTTCTCTGTTGTTGCACGATGCAATAGAGAAAAGAAAGAGGATTTGGATTATTGTTAGGTGTTTTTTCATGGTATATAAGTTTGTTTGGTTTTCAATGATGCAAAAAATAGGGATTTTTTATTTTAAAGGCTTTTGGCATACCTCATAAAACAACTCCGTCATTTCCGGCGTTGCGAAAGGCGCCCCCACCATTTTTATCTTGTTTTCGGAATCGATAAGTATGGAATTGTCGATAATCCACCGTGGAATATCGCTGTTGTTTGCCAGAAATTTTCCCTCGGGGTCCATGATTGTGTAGTACTTATCCTCCACGTATTCGATGTCCAGAACATTGGTCATGAACTCACCATAACTGTTGCCTTTGATGACGAATAATACGGTATAACTGTTAGGGGTGTTGATGGAATCCATTTTTTGCTGCCACTCGATAAATTTGGGGTAGCAGGGGTTGCAACTGTTTTGGAGATAAACCACGGAGAGGTATCCGTGGTTTTGCTTTAGCTCGTCCAAAGACCATAGGGTGTTTCCTTGTTGGACGGTTTCAAAATTGTCAAGGTTAAGAGATTTATTCAGTATTTTACGAAGTTCCTTTTCCTTTGGGGGAAGGTTGTTGCATGAGAAAAGTAGAAATACTGTTCCTACTAAAAATAGAAAATTTTTCATTGAAATATGGTTATGTTTATGAAAGGGTGTGGTTTTCTGATGAGCATCAATAATGATAATAGATGCTGGTCAAAAGAGTCTTTATTTCCAAAATAGGAATGAAGCCTTTTTGTAAGGGGTAAGTCTAAAGTGTCAATGGCATCCATTTTTTGCTGCCACTCGATGAATTTGGGGTAGCTGGGATTGCAACTGTTTTGTAGGTAAACCATGGAAAGGTATTTATGGGTTTGTCTTTTTTCCTCTAATGTCAATAGGGTGATTGCTTGTTGGACAATTTCAAATTTTTCAAGTTTAAGAGACTTATTCACCATTTTCCGAGGTTTCTCTTCTTTTTGAAGTAAGCTGGTGCAAGCCCACAAAAGAAAATCTTTGGGGTGTGAAAAGCTCATAATAAGGTGTTTTTGCAATTATTGAAAGTTATTCTGTTATATAAAAAATGTAAGGTTAACTTATTCTATTACTACACCACATATGGTAAAACGAACTGGGGAATCTTTATCTTTTATATTTAAATAGAAATGCTTGTAAAATTGAGCGAAATCTAATGCTGTATAAGTTACAATAATTGAAAATGTTTCTTTTGGCATAATCGTTCTTTTGCTCAAACTAGTGACAATACAACCACAATTGCTTTTTATGCTTTCTATTGTAATTGTTTTATCTATAGTGTTTTCGAAAGTTAACCTGATTTGTTTTGAGTCTTTATAGTTTATTTCTCCAATATCAATTCTTCGGCTTTGAAATAAGCGTTCAAATTCTGACTGTTTAATATGGTTTTGAAATAAACTAGTTCTTTTTATATGATCAATATATATTTCTCTATAGTTGAATAATTTTGAATGAGGGAAAAAAACATTGTTACATGTATGATTTTGACTTATAGTAAAGTAATAAGGTTGTTTGTAATTTTCTAAATTTTCGGGAAATACGTATTCATAATCATATAAATTGACTGCAAAAAAATTATAGTTATTTTTGTTGTATTTTAGTTTTAGATCAGTTAGATTTTTTTCCGAAAAAATCAATAAAACTTCGGATTCATCTATGGCTTGACTTTTAATAAAGTCTATTTCTGTTTGCCATGTTGCTATTGGAGCATTTGGCGGTATTCTTAGGGCTAATGTGGTGTTTTTTAATGTTAAATCATTAATAAATAGTTGATTGGCATTTATGTCTAACAAAGATATGTTCCCTGATAGTGAAAAGGAGCATTGATTTTGAATATTTGTTAAAAAACATTCTTTGATTTTTTTATTAGTACATCCGGAAATGATTAGAATTACCAATAAGATGAAAAAAAAGAAATATTTTGTTTTCATTTCCATTGAATTAAAAAAAGCAAAGGATTGCTTTGGTTTGTAATTTTATTATCTATGTCTTTAAGAGGAATAGGTAACTCAAGTTCTTTATTTTTATATTCAGTTATCTCTTTTTTTACCGTATATGCGTCTTTTATTCCAACAAAATGCTCATCCCATTTAAAGGAAGGCATAGGTAAATTTAATACATCGCTTTGGCGTCTAAAGAATAATGGAATATTATATCCTTTTAGATTAGATTTATTGAATATGTAAAAACAAATCTTGTTATTTAAAGAATATTTTACATAAAGATGATTTTTAGATTCCAATACTGAGCGTATTTTTACGTAATTATTAAATTTATTTGACTTTCTGAGATCTTTTAATTCGTGCTCTGAAGACCAGTAGTTTAATGGGATGTTATATTTTTTACCAAAATTTAAAAAATATTTTTTGCTAATAGAGTCTCCGTGTATATGATAAACAGCATTAGTTAGCTTTTCACCTGCTAATACAACTGTGTCTTTGTAATAGCTTAGATTGTTTTTTGGGCGGGAAAACATATGAATTTCTGAGTTTTCCTTGTATTCAAAAGGCAAAGCTGTTTTATAAATTTTAGAATTTTGGTTACAGAAAAGTACACGCGATAATGAAGGAAAACTTTTTAAATTATACGAAGGCATAAATCCAGAATAAACTATCTTTCTATGGTTGCAAATATTTCGGAAATCGGTAACCATGTAATCAATTTTTTGTCTTTTAACAAATTTATTTTCTATGGTATAGGTTTTAAACGAATGGTTTCTGTTATCGTAAATTTCAATTAAACTGTCATTATCGCATAACGAAAAACCCGATATGTCGAGATATCCTTCCGGGCCTCTATTTTGATTGGAAATCTTGCTTAAGAACATGCCCTTTTTGTTGAAAATTTTAATTTCTTGAGATGTTCCATCATGAACAAAAATTTTGCTATTTTTAAATTGAATATCTTCAACTCTTCCAATTAATGCTTCAGGTGATGTCTCTAAAGGAATGACCTTAATTTCTTTAATAATCTCATCGGTTTTATCCCAATCCTTTTTCATTGGGTTAATATTAATTGTAGTAGCATTGTCTTGCATTTTGACAATTTGTCCTGAATTATCCTTATTGCATGATGAAGATAAAATCCCAAAAGTATAAAAGGCAAAAGTCAGTACTTTTAAATTGCTATAATTCATAATTATCTTTCTTGAATACTGCCTAAATAAACTATGTTTTTCAGTTTATTTTAATTGGATTCAAATTTTGTATTAAAGCTTATTTAGGCAGTAGTGCTTTTTATTTATCTAGTTGTTTTTTTGGCAAGTATGGAATGAACATCCCCCGGGACCACCGGTGTAGGTACAATAATTTTGTGTCCCATCGTGGGTGATGGGGTAACTAAAACCTATGGTGCAATCGATAGGCCCCCACTGTGTGTATATTATTCCCCCTATTGTACACTCCACTGTTTCAGTGATTGTACATTCTTCAGGATTATTGATATAGCCTACTGAATAATCTGGTCCTTCACTTTGCGCCTGCGCCATAATCGCAATAGCATCCAGTGACAAATCCCCTGTCCCATTATCATTCAACAAGCCCATGTTAAAAATCGTAGCCACGGCAAAGAAGCCTGCAACCACTCCAAATATTACTTTTTTCTTAAGATTCATTTTCTAAAATTTTAAATGATAAAAATTCAATTTTCAACGACCGAAGTCGTTGATTTCTTAAAAGTGCAATGTTATCCTGCCTGGCAGGGAACATTGTTTGTAACCACTTAGTGTGATTATCGTGTTTGGTTTATCATTATCTTTGTGTCATATCACCTCCTTTCTTTTTTAGGAAAGGGAGCTGGAAGAGGAAGCGTGGGCTTGGACAGCGTTTGGCTTCCTCTTCTTTTTCCCAGTTTGTTACACGGAGCACACAGAGGAGACGCAGAGATTCACGGAGAAATATTTTGTAATATTTTTGGTGATTCTCATTGTATCCTTGTGGTATTCCGGGTTGTTTCATAACTCATTTATCTTTTTTGTTACACAGAGGCCACGGAGAGACATAGAGGATTATTTGTTATCTCTGTGTAACTTTTTGATCCCTTCGTGTTACTCTGTGTGACAATTTCTTTCATTTCAGTCATAATTTTCTTTGTTGCTGTGGATTCTATTTTTACAGGGCTGTTCAATATGCCTTGTGCTGTTTGTTTTGCTTTTTGATGTTGGTCGCTTTTCACGTACAGTTTTGCCAGCAAATATTTAGGCAGGAGCATAGAGGGGACCATGGATGCACTTTTCCTGTAGGCCGTTTCTGCTTTCTTGTAATTGCCAAGTGCTTTGTAATTGTCGCCAAGGGTATTTTGGATGATGTAACTGCTCAAGTGGTTTTGCGCCAAGGTCAGGATTTTGTTGCTTTTTTTGTATTGTTCATTCATGCTGAGGGCCTTGCCGTACATTTGAAGAAAAAGTCCGTTGTGTTTCAATACAGGAAATACCTCTTCATAAGCTTCCGTGGCAATACCATAAGAGCGCATATTGTAAAACTGCGCAGCTTCCTGCCAGGTTTTCAGTGCAGCGTAATGTACCTGCCGCTTTGGGAAGTGCCAGATGCCGGCGGCAATAAGCATCCCGACAACGGACACGGTAAGAAGAAGGCTTTTTCGCCCCTTAGTGGTTATCAACGCTGGAGTTGTGGCAGATAACAGTGCGACAACTACGACCAGTTGCAATATGAAAGAACTGATGTCGAAGGGGTAGGAGAAGATACTGAATGTGAGAAGGGATACAAGAGTGCCTTTGAGACCGGAAATAAGAGTTGAGAGCCCCCTAAATCCCCCCAAGGGGGACTTCCCGGATGTCTGGGGGTATCTAAGTTTTGAGTTGAGAGTGTTGGGTTTCGAGTTTCTTGTTTTGAGTTTCTTGTTTCGAGTTTCTGGTTCCGTTTTGGGTGTGCTGTGATCGCGGGTTTGGGGTTCCCCCTCAAGGGGGTTAGGGGGTATAGGGTGGGGTTTTATGGGTTCATAGTTTAGAGTTTCTGGTTTCTTGTTGAAAGTTCCTGGAAAGAAGATTATTCCCAGCACCGCTCCCGCCAGCAACAACCCAATCAATCCCTTTTCCAGCCACAGTTTCAGAGGCTCATTAAAAGGCGCTTCCGGAGAGCCGGCCACCGCTGTCTGGGCATTTGTGCCATTACCACTCTCGAACCAGTTGGCCTGTTCGTCCATGTAAAGGGCACTGAAAGCACCGTTGCCGTGACCGGTCAAGGGGCGGTCTTTGATTAATTGCGCGGTGATCTGCCACATGAGCAACCGCCCGTTGGCCGAGCCTTGTTTCATGAGGTAGAGCCCCGTGCCCGCGCCGATGATGACAATGATAGCGCCCGTGATAATTAAAAAGCGGGTAAACAAACGCAATCGTTTGAAGGATGCCTTAAGCTTGTCCCTGAGCGAAATTGACCCCGGGTACGTCAGGAAAACATAAAGACACCCGGCAATACCGGCCAGCCATGCCGCGCGGGACTGTGCTGCTGGTATAATCAGAAGAATAGAGATAATGGTAAGCAACGAAAGCCACTTAATGCCTTGCTGTAAAATTTTATTGGCTGGAAATCTTGCCTTCGACCATTTAACAGGTATTACTCTGGCATCTTTCTCTCCGTGTTTCTCTGTGTCTTTTCTGTGAAACTCTCCCGAAAGATCAGGACAAGTTGTGTAGCAAATAACTGCCAACGGCAACGCGCTCACCACGAATCCCGAAAATGGCCCGGGATTATGAAAAGTTCCGGTAATCCTGAAAAGCGAATGAAATGAAGGTTGAACCCCATACAACTGCAGAAGCCCTAAACCGCTTTGCAAAAATGTTGTGAAGAGAAATACTATGGCCACACCGGCTATGAATTTATTGTTTGATGCCCCGGTGTGGATGAATAAATAAATGGAAAGCCACAATACTACCTGAAAGATGGTTTGCCCGAAAGAAGCATAATTTGTTTGAAGAATTACTTCATTTAATACCCACCAAATCGAGAGTAACAGAACACCTGCATCAATAAGACTTATTTTAACTCTCCTGGCAAATGGGAGCCAAAGTACAAGAAAAGCAATGACAACCAGCGATGTTTTCTCAAGTCTCCATTGTTTTGCGGTTACGAGAAATTGGAAGAAATCAGCCTTGATTGCAAAAATCGATGCAAAGAGCAGGACTGTCAAAATGAGAAAAATAATAAATGAAGCACGGGGTAGGGTGCGTATCATAATTATTGAGTTTAAGAGTAATTTTTACTTTTACAAATATTGATAAAAAAAATCATTTTTACAAATAATGGGGGGGGTAATTAATGATGAATGACTTGTTTTTGGTGATGAATATCATGTTTTTTTTTGGATAAGGCTTTTCGGATTGTTAATAAAAAGATAATCCATGTAAGATGTGTAAATATCGAAAAAAAGAAACATTGGCAACTATTGGATGCGGCCAATCATGGATTGTTTTCGAGTTTGTTTTTTGGATCCTTTTGTTTCTTTGGTAATAGGATGCTTTTGATTTAGTAAGGTTTCATGGCCTTGAGAAGTCTTTTACATTTATCTTTACTAAATATAAATAACAAACAAGACTAAAAAATGTAATCTGCAAGTTGCAAAAAGCTCGTTGCATTGTTTAAATTTGCCAACAAAACCTAATTGTTTTGATGCAGGCATTTATAAAAACGCACCGTTATTTGCTGGATCACCTGAATGTTCAGGTTAATCGGTATTTGCTCGAGTATATCGACTGGGAACATCGCCTTATTGGTATTCAGGGCTCTCGTGGTGTAGGGAAAACGACTTTCTTATTGGATTATGCCAAAACCCATTATGGCAATGACAAGGCCTGCCTGTATGTCAACCTGAACAATCTTTATTTTGCCGAAACCAGTGTTGTTACTTTTGCTGATGAATTCCGGAAGACCGGGGGCAAAATTCTCATACTTGATCAGGTGTATAAGTACCCAAACTGGGCTGAGGAACTTAAGTATTGTTACGACCATTTTGATGATTTGAAAATTGTTTTCAGTGGATCGCCATTGATGCGGCTTGATGAAGAGAATTCACAATTGGACAATCGTGCTAAGGTGTATAATCTTGAGGGGTTTACATTTAGGGAGTTCCTTAACCTTAAGACCGGTAATGATTTTAAGCCGGTAAGTTTTGATGAATTGCTCAATAACCATGAGATCATTGCCTCGGAGATTGTGGATAAGGTAAGGCCACTGGCATATTTCACCGATTATTTGCATCATGGTTATTATCCGTTTTTCCTTGAAAAGCGCAATTATCTTGAAAATCTGCTTAAGACCATCAATCTGGTGTTGGAAATAGACATCAGTTACCTGCAACAGATTGAATTGAAATATCTTCCCAAATTGCGGAAATTGCTTTATATTGTGGGCAAATCTGCCCCTTTTCAGCCAAATATCAGCAGGCTGAGTATTGATGTGGAAACCAGCAGGGCAACCATTATGAATTATCTGAATTACCTCAAACAGGGACGACTGGTTAGTTTGCTGTATGAAGAGGAAGCTGATCCGCTTAAAAAACCTGCTTGCGTATTTATGCAAAACCCCAATTTGGTTTATTCTGTAGCAAGAGGGGATGTGGAAATGGATGTGTTGCATAAAACCTTTTTCTACAATCAGGTAGGATATTTGAGTCGGATAAATAAAAGTAGCGATGCCGACTTTTTAGTGGATGGAGACAAACCGTTTTTTATTGGCGGACGCAATATTGAAAAGAAAAGCCGCAACAAAAAAGGTTATTTTGCCCGTGATATGGTCGAGATTGGATCCGGAAATCAGATTCCTCTATGGTTGTTTGGCTTTTTGTTTTAAGCTAAATGCTCACGGGAACCTGGAAAAATAAATTAAGTGGTTGACAGAACAGCTCAGAATACGGGCTGTGAAAAAAATAAACTGATTTTTTAAACAATAAGGAGAACAGACAAATGGTTAAAAACAAAAAGTTCATTACCTGTGATGGGAACTATGCTGCATCTCACGTAGCTTATATGTTCAGTGAGGTAGCCGCTATCTACCCCATTACACCGTCATCGAACATGGCCGAAAACATTGATGAGTGGGCGGCCAGCGGACGGAAAAACATTTTTGGAGAGACTGTAAAAGTTGAAGAAATGCAATCAGAGGCTGGGGCAGCAGGTGCTGTACACGGATCTTTGCAAGCGGGAGCATTGACTTCTACTTTTACGGCTTCTCAGGGGTTATTGCTGATGATCCCTAACATGTACAAAATTTCCGGTGAATTGCTTCCAGGCGTTTTTCACGTGAGTGCTCGTAGTTTGGCTGCCCAGGCACTTTCTATCTTTGGCGATCACAGTGACGTTATGTCTGCTCGTCAAACCGGGTTTGCTATGTTGGCAACCGGTAGTGTTCAGGAAGTTATGGATCTTGCCGGAGTTGCTCACCTTGCCTCTATCGAAAGCCGCATTCCTTTCCTTCACTTCTTCGATGGTTTCCGTACCTCGCATGAAATTCAGAAAATTGAAGCCATTGATCAGGATGAGTTGGCCAAACTGGTTGACCGCGATGCTTTGCAGAAGTTCCGTGACAATGCTTTGAATCCTGAACATCCGGTTACACGTGGTACAGCTCAGAACCCTGATATTTACTTCCAGTCGCGTGAGGCTTCAAACTCTTTCTATGATGCAGTGCCTGATATGGTTGCTGAATACATGGATAAGATTTCTGAAATTACCGGCCGTAAGTACCGTCCTTTCGACTATTACGGTGCAGAAGATGCTGAGCATATTGTGGTTGCAATGGGATCTGTTACCGATACCATTAAAGAGACTGTTGACTACATGAATGCTCAGGGAGAGAAGGTTGGATTGATCGCTGTTCATCTTTACCGTCCTTTTTCAGCAAAATATTTCTTCGAAGCTTTTCCAAAAAGCACCAAACGCATTGCAGTTCTTGACCGTACTAAAGAACCTGGAGCAAACGGTAATCCTCTTTATCTTGATATTCGTGACCTTTTCTATGGTAAAGAAGATGCCCCTGTTGTTGTTGGTGGACGTTATGGTCTTTCTTCAAAAGACACTACTCCGGCTCAGATCGTTTCAGTATTTGAAAATCTGAAAATGAATGAGCCAAAGAATGACTTTACCGTAGGTATCGTTGACGATGTGACATTCAAGTCACTTCCATTGAAGGAAGAGATTGACCTTGCACCAAAAGGTACTTTCGCTGGTAAATTCTATGGTTTGGGATCTGACGGAACTGTAGGTGCCAACAAAAACTCTATTAAGATTATTGGTGAAAATACCGATAAGTCTGCTCAGGCTTACTTCGCTTACGACTCTAAAAAATCCGGTGGTATTACCATTTCTCACCTCCGTTTTGGTGACGAAATAATCCGCTCACCCTACCTGGTGAATACTCCCGACTTTGTTGCTTGTCACGTTCCTTCATATCTGGGCAAATACGACATGCTTAAAGGGCTTAAAAAAGGAGGTACATTCCTGCTCAACAGTATTTGGGACGAAGAAGAAACCAAGAACAAGATTCCGGCCGATATGAAGAAGTACATGGCTGAGAATGACATTAAGTTCTACATCATCAATGCCACTAAGATTGCACAGGAAATTGGTTTGGGTAACCGCACCAACACAATCATGCAGTCCGCTTTCTTTAAGATTGCTGAAGTGATACCTTACGACCAGGCTGTTGAAGAAATGAAGAAGTTCATCGTTAAGTCTTTCTCAAAAAAAGGTGAAGACATCGTATATATGAACTTTAAGGCTGTTGAAGAAGGTGGTAACGTAACTAAAATTGAAGTTCCTGCAGATTGGACCAAGGTTCAGCCTGAAGCAGCTTCGAACGGAAAACAGGTGCCTGAATTCATCAGTAATATTGTATTCCCTATTAATGCTCAAAAAGGAGACGATCTTCCGGTAAGTGCTTTTAAAGGCCGCGAAGATGGTACCTTCCCTGCAGGAACTACAGCTTACGAGAAGCGCGGTATTGCTGTAGATGTTCCTGAATGGCAGATGGACAACTGTATCCAGTGTAACCAATGTGCATATGTTTGTCCTCATGCTTGTATCCGTCCATTCTTATTGGATGAAGAAGAGCTGGCCAATGCGCCTGAGGGTACTGAAGCTAAAAAGGCCAACGGAAAAGCTTTTGCCGGACTGCAATTCCGCATTCAGGTAAGTGTGCTTGACTGTACCGGTTGTGGAAACTGTGCTGATGTTTGTCCTTCCAAGCAAAAGTCTTTGATCATGAAGCCGCTTGATTCTCAGATGCAAGAAACAGAGCGTTGGGATTACATGTCTGAGAAAGTATCTATTAAAGATAATATTACACCCAAGTCAACCAATCTTAAGGCATCTCAGTTCGCACAGCCATTGTTTGAGTTTTCGGGGGCTTGTGCCGGTTGTGGTGAAACGCCTTATATCAAATTGATCACCCAGCTTTACGGTGATCGTATGATGGTTGCCAATGCAACTGGCTGTTCTTCTATCTATGGTGGTTCTGCCCCTGCTACTCCTTACTGTACCGATAAAAACGGTCACGGACCTGCCTGGGCCAACTCATTGTTTGAAGACAATGCTGAGTACGGAATGGGTATGGCTGTTGGTGTTGACAAACTTCGTGATCGTATCGAACGTCTGATGACTGAAAGTTTGTCTGAGGTAGCTGCTGATACCAAAGCTGCTTTTGAAGCATGGATTGAGGCTAAAGAAGACGGAGAAAAGACCCGTGAAGTATCCAATGCAGTTGTTAAAGCTCTGGAGAATGAGAAACATGCTGTTGCCAAAGAAATCCTTGCCATTAAAGATTACCTGGTGAAAAAATCCGTTTGGGTATTCGGTGGTGACGGATGGGCATATGACATCGGTTACGGTGGATTGGATCACGTGATTGCTTCAGGTCGCGATATCAATATCCTGGTTATGGATACCGAGGTTTACTCCAATACTGGAGGTCAGGCTTCCAAGTCAACTCCGGTTGGTGCAGTTGCCAAGTTTGCTGCCGCAGGTAAACAAATTCGCAAGAAAGATCTTGGTTTGATGGCCACTACTTATGGATACGTTTATGTTGCCCAGGTGGCAATGGGAGCTAATCAGAACCAATACTTCAAAGCGCTTAAGGAGGCAGAAGCTTATCCTGGTCCTTCTATTATTATCGCTTACTCTCCATGTATCAATCATGGGTTGAAAGGTGGTATGGGAGCATCGCAGGAAGAGTCTAAAAAAGCTGTTGAGTGTGGTTACTGGCACTTGTTCCGTTACAACCCATTGCTTGAGGCTGAAGGAAAGAACCCATTTGTTATGGATTCTAAAGAACCCGACTGGGATAAATTCCAGAACTTCCTGAAAGGCGAGGTTCGTTATACTGCCCTTATGAAATCATTCCCCGAACAGGCGGAAGAGCTTTTCAAGGCAGCTCAGGATAATGCAAAGTGGCGTTACAATACGTACCAGCGCTTTGCAGCTATGGCATACGATGCTGAATAATAAGTAATCATTATAGTCCTTTGAAGGGCAGCTCCGGTTCCGGAGCTGCCCTTTTTTAGTGATAAAAATTTGCAGTTGATTTGTTGGGATAGCTTTGCTAAATTGTGAATGATTTGTTTTATTTAAAATTGAAACGAAAGTAGCTTACTTTGGGAGGTATTATTGGGGGGAGATTTTGAATGTTTTATTAAACTCCTAATTGTCATGAATCTAAAAAAGATAGATTCTTGTTTTCAAGGGAATTGAAGTTTGTTGTGTTTTTAATTCTATTTGGCCCCTGTTAATTATTATGCTTTTTTCAACAAAAAAGCCTTTGAATATGTTAATAAAGTAACTCTCAGATTTAATAACCATAAAAACAGACCCTGGAAATATGGACTTATCTACGCATTACATGGGGATTCCCCTTAAAAACCCTTTAGTAGTTGGAGCCAGTAATCTGGTAACCGACAAAAAGATGGTAAAAAAACTTGAAGAAGCAGGTGCGTCCGCCATTGTTTACAAATCTCTTTTTGAGGAGCAAATTAACCTTGAGGCTGCAGAGCTTGAGGAAGATCTTCATGAATATGATGACCGGCATGCCGAAATGATCGATCTCTTTCCCAAGGTTGAACATTCGGGCCCCAGGGCTCATCTCATGGCAGTTAAGGAACTTAAAGAATCGGTCTCTGTTCCGGTTATAGCTAGTCTTAATTGTATCTATGATCAGACATGGGAAGAATATGCCGAGCAATTGGCATCAACCGGAGTCGACGGACTGGAAATTAACTTTTACAGTACCATTACCGATCCTAACAAAACACCGCAGGAAATCGAACAGAACCGTATTGAGATTCTGAAAAGAGTTAAGCGAAAGATTGATATTCCAATTTCAGTAAAGCTGAGTCCTTTCTACACTAATGCTTTGGAGTTTATTAACCGTTTGGCAGAAGATGGTGCCGATGGTTTGGTGTTGTTTAACCGCTTATTTCAGCCTGATATCAATATCTGGCAGGAAAGCTTTGAAATGCCTTATAACTTGAGTCATAAAGGGGATAGTCGTCTGGCTCTTCGCTATATTGGGTTGTTACACGGACGCATTCATGCAAATTTAGCAGCCAATACCGGGATTCTTGATGGAGAAGACTTTATTGCAGCGCTTCTGGCCGGAGCCGACGTTGCTCAGGTTGTTAGTACCATTTATCGAAACGGGGCCGACCAAATTACTAAGATGCTGGATGAACTGGCAGAATGGATGAAGGAAAAAGGTTACCAGTCCATTGATGACTTCAAAGGGAAAATGGCCCATAGCCGGATAACTGAGCCATTTGCCTATAAGAGAGGGCAGTATGTTGATTTCTTGATGAAAGGGAAAGAGTATTTTAAGAAATATCCAATGCGGTAATTCGTAGCAAAGAATTGAAAAAAAACCGGGCTGATTAAAAAACAGGCCGGTTTTTTTATGAATTTTTTGAATAAATTATTGGGCTTTAAAAAAATGGTCAGGGACCATTATTGTTGTGTTTTGACGAATTAGTTTGTTAGTGTGGGGTTGATTATTCTTGTTTATGTGTTGAATTGTAAGGCTGTATAGGTCGTTTGTTCTTAGGCCTGGTTCACCATACCATTTGCAGTCAGATATAGGAGTAGGTTTTAAAAAAACCTAATAAAAGAAATCTAATGTCTTAAAATGTTGAAAAAACGATAGAAATTTAATTAATTTTAGGGCCGTGAATTAAAAAATTATTAGGCTTTAATCATAAAACATTACAAAAAAAGCAATTATGAGTGAAAAGCGTGTTTACACATTTGGAAACGGAAAAGCCGAGGGTAAAGCTGGTATGAAGGAGCTCCTTGGAGGTAAAGGTGCCAACCTTGCCGAGATGAATCTTATTGGAGTGCCTGTACCTCCGGGTTTTACGATCACCACCGATGTTTGTACGGAGTACAATGAGTTAGGTCACGATAAAGTGGTTGAACTTCTTAAAGACGAAGTTGAGAAGGCCATTGCTCAGGTTGAGGAGCAGACCGGAACCAAATTTGGTGACAATGAAAACCCTTTGTTGGTTTCTGTTCGTTCAGGAGCTCGTGCCTCTATGCCAGGTATGATGGATACTATTCTTAACCTTGGTCTGAACGACGAAGTAGTAGAAGGAATGGCTAAAAAAACCGGTAATGATCGATTTGCATGGGACTCATACCGTCGTTTTATCCAAATGTACGGTGATGTGGTAATGGGCCTCAAACCAGAATCAAAAGAAGATTCCGATCCTTTTGAGGAAATCATGGAAAAAGTGAAAGAAGAGAAAGGTATTGAACTTGATACCCAATTCACTGTTGAGGATCTGAAAAGCCTTGTACAGAAATTCAAAGATGCTGTTAAAAAACGCACCGGAAAGGATTTTCCTGTTGATGCTTACGAGCAGTTGTGGGGAGCAGTTGCCGCTGTATTTGACAGTTGGACCAATAGTCGTGCTGTTTACTATCGTCGTTTGAATGGTATTCCTGACGAGTGGGGAACTGCTGTGAATGTTCAGGCCATGGTATTCGGAAACATGGGCGATACTTCAGCAACCGGTGTGGCATTCTCACGTGATGCTGCCACAGGCGAAAATATTTTCAATGGCGAATACCTGATTAACGCACAGGGTGAAGATGTTGTAGCAGGTATCCGCACCCCACAGGAAATTACTCTTGAAGGAAGTAAGCGTTGGGCCAAACTCCAGGGTATTTCTGAAGAAGAGCGCTCAAGTAAATTCCCTTCTCTCGAAGAAACTATGCCCGAACTTTACAAAGAACTATTTGAAGTTCAGAGGAAACTTGAGAATCACTATAAAGATATGCAGGATCTTGAGTTTACCATTCAGGAAGGCAAGCTCTGGTTGTTGCAAACCCGTAACGGAAAACGTACCGGTGCTGCTATGGTGAAAATTGCGATGGATATGTATCGTGATAAATTCATAGATGAAAAAACTGCTTTGCTTCGTCTTGAGCCCGGTAAACTTGATGAGTTGTTACACCCTGTTTTTGACTCAGTAGCGATCCGTTCTGCCAAAGTATTGGCCAAAGGACTTCCTGCATCTCCTGGTGCTGCTACCGGTCAGGTTGTTTTCTTTGCTGATGAAGCTACTAAGTTCGAAAAGTCCATCCTGGTTCGTACTGAGACTTCTCCTGAAGACCTTGAAGGTATGAATGTGGCTCGCGGTATTCTGACAGCTCGTGGTGGTATGACTTCTCACGCTGCTGTGGTTGCACGCGGAATGGGTAAATGTTGTGTGTCAGGAGCGGGTAATGTAAAGCTCGACTACCGTGCTCGTACCATGACCATCGATGGAAAAACTTACAAGGAGGGTGACTGGATTTCTCTTAACGGTTCAACCGGTGAAGTTTACGAAGGGAAAGTTGAAACCCGTAAACCGGATTTGAGCGGTGACTTTGGTTTGATCATGGAGATTTCTGATAAGTTTGCCACAATGAGTGTTCGGACCAATGCCGATTCTCCAAATGATGCTAAAGTTGCCCGTGACTTCGGTGCTAAAGGTATCGGACTTTGCCGTACTGAGCACATGTTCTTTGAAGGAGAGCGTATCAAAGCAATGCGTGAGATGATTCTTTCTTCAACGGTAGAAGGGCGTAAGAAAGCACTTGCCAAATTGTTGCCTTATCAGCGTGAGGATTTTGAAGGTATCTTCGAAGCTATGGCCGGATACGGTGTGACAGTTCGTTTGTTAGATCCACCATTGCACGAATTTGTGCCTCACCAACAGGCTACTCAGAAATCTTTGGCAGAGGAAATGGGAGTGCCCATCGAGCAAATTCGCAATACTGTTGCTGATCTGGAAGAATTCAACCCCATGTTGGGACATCGTGGTTGTCGTTTGGGAATCACTTATCCTGAGATTACCGAGATGCAGGCACGTGCCATTATCGAGGCAGCGCTTAATCTCAAGAAAAAAGGCGTGGATGCCCGTCCTGAAATCATGGTGCCTCTTATTGGAACCGTTAAAGAGTTTAGGATGCAGGCTGAAATTATCAATGCTACTGCAAAGGCTGTGTTTAAAGAACGTGGTGATAAGATCGATTACCTGGTAGGTACCATGATCGAGATTCCTCGTGCAGCTCTTACGGCTAACGAAATTGCCAAAGAAGCTGATTTCTTCTCATTCGGAACCAATGACCTTACGCAGATGACCTTCGGTTATTCTCGTGACGATGCCGGTAAATTCCTGCCAATTTATCTTGAAAAAGGTGTTCTTAAAGATGATCCTTTCCAGGTGTTGGATCAGGAAGGTGTTGGTCAACTTGTTCAGACCGGAACCAAGCTTGGTCGCGGTGCCAATGATAACCTGAAAGTAGGTATTTGTGGTGAGCACGGCGGGGAACCCTCTTCTGTTGAGTTCTGCCACCGTACAGGGATGAACTATGTAAGTTGTTCTCCATATCGTGTGCCTATCGCACGCTTGGCAGCAGCTCAGGCAGCTGCACGTGAGCAATAAGCAACGTTTTAAATAATTGAAAGAAAGCGGGAATCTGGCGGTTCCCGCTTTTTTTGTTAATTTTGTACCCCTGAAAAAACTGATGCTGTGGGACGAATACTTGCTTTTGATTACGGGAAAAAGAAAATAGGTGTAGCAGTTACCGATCCGTTAAAAATAATTGCCAATGGTCTGGAAACAGTTCCTTCGGCCAAAATATACACCTTTTTAAAGGATTATCTTGAAAAGGAGGAAGTCGAAGCATTTGTTGTGGGACATGCGACCAAAGATTCTGGAGAAGACTCTGAGTCAATGAAGCAGATTCGTCCGTTTGTAAGGTCTTTAGAAAACAAATATCCCCACATCCCTGTTTTTATGGTTGATGAGCGTTATACCAGTAAAATGGCATTTCAAACCATGATTGATGCTGGTTTGAGTAAAAAGAAACGACAAGATAAAATGCTGGTAGATAAAATCAGTGCCACCATTATTCTTCAGACCTATCTGGAAGAAAACAGGCCCCTTTAATAGTCAGATAACAGAAAGTAAAGGCGAAAATAAAATTGTCTATTATCTAAAAATCTTATATCTAAAAATCTTGTATCTAACAATCTTTTGAGTAATGATATATCCAATTGTAGTTTACGGGCATCCGTTGTTGAGAAAGAAAGCTGACGATTTTGTGCCCGAAGAGAAAGATGATCTCAAGCAGTTGATCAGTGATATGTATGAGACTATGTACAAAGCCGATGGTCTTGGCCTGGCCGGCCCGCAAATAGGGCTTTCAAAACGAATTTTTGTTATTGACGCATCTCCTTTGGCAGAAGATTTTCCCGAATTGGGAGACTTTAAAAAAGCATTCATCAATGCCCGCATCATTGAACGAGACGGGGATAAAATGAGTGACAATGAAGGATGCTTAAGTTTACCCGGAATAAGCGAAGAAGTAGGGCGGCCCTCCCGCATCCGTATTCAATATGTGGATGAGGATTTTAATGAATATGATGAGGTTTATGAAGGTTGGGCAGCAAGGGTTATTCAGCATGAATACGACCACATCGACGGAATCTTGTTTGTCGACCATTTGGCGCCATTGAAAAAACGTTTGTTAAAAGGCAAATTGAATGCCATTACTAAAGGCAAGGTGAATGTAGGCTATCGCATAAAATTGCCAAAGCAATAGAATTGAAATATTTTAAGATTCAGGTCTCAGAAGGGCAAGTGATTACTCTTTTGGGGCTTTTTTTGTGAAGAATATTTCGATGCTATTTTGTTATAATTTAGCGTTAAGGGGTATGTGTTCAGTGTATTGAGACTTGTCTCGAATCTTTTATCTTAAAATCTGGCGATCTATTGTGATAAAATACAATCTTTTATATTTCATGCTTTTCTTGTAATAATTCATTCATTTTTATGATGATAAACATTCTGAAAGCCATTAAATTATTATCCATAAACATTCGTGAAGAAGCATGGTCTTTCAGGAAATTCTTTATTTTGAGGGGCAAAAGCCTTTTCAAGATTAAAGGAACAGAAAAGGGACGAGCCTCATTATGCTTCTTACTATCTGATATCTTGATTTTTGATAAAACCTGATTCAGCAATTCCTCAGGAAATAATTCGCTGGCGAGATTTGAATTTAATGCTTTAATTATTAGGTCAACTACCTTTTTTTGTCTCACGCTGTTGGATATAACCGCTTCAGCATGATGCCTGGCAATAGGAATTTTAGGCATTCTTGAGTTTACTATTTTTTTGTACAGGGCTCTGTCCTTTCGCAGGTAATCCGGGAGTGTACGAACGGCAGAGAGTATTTTTCTGGATAAGAGGGGGTTTGCCATTTCTACATATGAAAGCTTTAAATCACCTAATGATGACAGGATAAAAGGGGTATGGTAACCCTGGTATAAACGGTCCTGCCATTGTTTTAACGATTCGTTCTTTCTTTGTTTCAACGATTCCGGAATCTCCTGATCTGGGAAATGCTTTTTGGCAATGTACCGCAGGTTTGAGTAATCAGAACAAAGGGCAAGTCCAACGGATAATCTTACTGTAAGAGATGAGGATACATCGGTCCAACCCATTCCTTCATCTCCTCTTATTATGCCCTGGATGCCTGAATCAAAAAGAGTTTTCCATAACTTAAAACCATCCATGTAACCGGCAAAATTATCCAAACGGCCCTCTCCGTTTATCAGAAATCTGTCCAGGACTTTCTCAGCCGGCTCCTCAGAGAGGTTGGTGAAGTAGTATTGGTTAGATATATTGAATTCCCCGGAAAGTCTTTTAGCCAAATAAGCATCATTCTTTTTATCTGATAAAGACGATTTCAGTCCCCACGTCAGGGTTTTTAAATCTTTTGTGTCGCTGGTTGATAGTAAATAGCTTAAAATCCCTCTGCTGTCGTAACCTCCGGACAGGGGGAGAGCCCATCTTTTGTAATCGAATTTGATCGATTCAAAAGTCTTTTGGAGAGCATTTTCCAAATGTTTCCGGTGGGTTTTCTCGGTGCTTTTTTCCTCTTTAAAAACAATAGGAGTGGTGCTTGTCTTAAGTCTCCAGTCTTTTCTGTTCAAAACTACAGAAGAGTCCGGAGGAACAAAGTTCAATCTTTTGTCCCAGGACAAAGAGGGGCCCAGACATCCTGTTGACATCATCCAGGGGATTACATTTTCATTAAATTCAAAGTTATCCAGGTATAAAATAATAGCCCTTTGAGAACTTGAAGCAATGAATTGTTGGTCATCCATGTAATACCAAATGGCACGAGAGGCTGTTGCATCAGAAACCAATTCCAGGAATTTTTCATCGTAACGAAACATGGAATAGGAGCCGTCGGGATAATGTTTTTGTGGAATATGCCAGTTCTTAATTTCATCAAAGAATACTCCAAGCGCCAGGCTGTTTTCCTTTGTCTGTTGAGTCCCATTTGGGTTTACCACGGCAAAAGCCAATTTATCCTCAACAAGTATTTCGGGCTTATTGGGGGTGATGTTGTCCGGTGTCAGGCAGGAACAAATGTTTTGAAGTTTTTTTTCAGTAAACTCTCCCAGTTGCTTTTTTGAACATACCCAGATTGTTTTAGCCATGACTTTTTCTTTTTGAAGAATTTTTTTTCAAGTTGATATAAGAGGCTGTTTTTATAAGCGGTATTTGCGCATTTGATCTCTCCGGAAACGAAACCATTCAATATTTACTCGTGCTGTCTATGCAAATGACATGGTGAATACTGCTTTATGTTCATATAATTTAGGGAAAACTTAAACTAGAATCAATTTTAATAAGGGATTGCAGTCGAAAATGGCTTGAAAATAGGGAAAAGCCTGTGTTTTTTATCCTGTTTTGTGCAACCTTCACCCCGTAAGGGCTCTTATTTGTCAAATGGTGATTTTTGGCGCCTTGTGAGGGATTGAACTTTTTTTATTTTTATAAATGTCAGATATACAGTTATTAGTGTCTTTTTTATGATGCTGAAAGTAAGATGTAAACCGTGTTTTTTGATGAAAAGTCCAGTAAAAATGCGATTGACATTCTGATCATACTTCATCTATTTTTGTTTAAAAAGAAAGACAAAATTCTATGTGGAAAATATCTGTTTCAATTTTGATGCTCGTAATTTTTTCGGGCTGTATGACCAATAATCGGGTTGCCTACATTCAAGATGAATCAAAAAGGAAAGATTTGGGGAATGAATTTGTTAATGAACAAAATCGGGCCTTGATTCAAACTTTTGATGAACTTTATGTGAATGTCAGTAGTTTTAGCGAAGAAAACCCCGATATGCTATCCTCCGGTGAAGTTAGAATGGGGGGGCGCAACAGTACTGATTATTCTCTGATATCTTATCAGGTTGATGAAGACGGGAACATTGATCTTCCTCTGTTGGGAAAAACCCATGTTGCTGGAAAAACCGTTGATCAGGTGGCCGAAGAAGTGCAGGAAGAGTTAAAAAGCTACTTCTACTCACCTTCGGTTAAAGTCTCCTTTGTAAATAAGAATATCACGATTGTTGGTATGGTTGCCAGTCCCGGACGCTACTTTTATTCCGGGGAGAACATTAATATTTTTCAGGCATTGGGATTGGCAGGAGATATTGGTGAATACGGAAACCGCGAAGAAGTTGTCATTATTCGCGAAAAAAACGGACGTATAATGAAAGATAAAGTAGATCTGACAGACAAAAGCATTTTTATATCCGACTATTACTATCTCGACTCGGGGGATGTTATCTATGTAGAACCCCTTAACCGTCGCGTTTGGGGAATTGATCGGGTGCCATTTTCACTTATTCTGTCTGCAGCTACTACTTCATTATTGATTTTTGACTATATAAATGGGAACTAATTATGATTCAAAGAAATCAAGTTTCTGACGATGTAAGAAATGTATTTCGTCGTCTTCTTAAATATTGGAAATTATATCCTGTCTTTTTGGTGATTTTTGTGGGATTGGCTTTTTTATACATTAGGTCAAAGCCAAGTATCCATGAATTGAATGCCAAGCTTGTGGTGCATGAGCGGGAAAGGGGAGTGGTGGATCCATCTTCTTTTTTGCCGGGTTCCGAATTGTTTGCCGGGCGCAATAATTTTGAGAACAGCTTGCTCACCATTCAGGCTTCGCCAATTATCCGTGAGACCATTTCTAAGTTTAATACAAGGATTGAATACTATCAGGCCAACTGGATGTTTGATGAGGAATTATACAATTCAAGCCCCTTTAATGTTGTAATGGATGGAGCGGTGCCTCAATTAGTAAGCGTTCCTTATCAACTGGAAGTATTATCCGAGACTCAATATCGAATTACCATAGAGAAAGGTAATGGCGGGGTTTACGATTTTATTAATAACACTTTCACAAGAAGAATTGAAGAGCTTAACTTTTCGGCAGTTGGGGAGTTTGGTAAACCCTTTGAAACCGACAATTTCAAGTTCACGATTTTTCTTGAGCAGGATGATCTTACTACTTTGCTGGAGCAGAAATACAAGTTCTTTATTCGAACCGATGATCAATTAGTGGCCAACTTTAAAAGCCGTCTTACATTGGAACCGGCCAATTTAAATGGTACGGTTGTCAATGTTTGGTTCAGGACAGATAATGCTGTCAAAGGAATGGATTTTCTTGATGCTTTTCTGGAAACCGTTATTAATTACAACCTTGAGCGCAAAAATCATATTGCTAACTCTACCATCAATTACATTGATTCGCTTCTTGAATCAGTATCTGATTCATTACGTCAGGCTGAGCGTACCCTTCAGAGTTATCAATCTGCCAGAGATGTTCTGGATGTTACCCAAAGTGCGGAGAGACTTTATGAGGAATTATCAAGAGTAAAAGAGCAAAGGACAGAATATGAATCCCAGGTTGATTATCTGAGATATTTGTCTGAGCAAATTACTCAGGATGATAACTATACTGAATATTCCATGTCGGCGGTTATGGCGCTCAATAATAACTCCCTGAGTATATTAATGGAGGAGTATATCGGATTGGTTGCTCAAAGAAACCGGCTTATTGAAAATCAGCAAACAAAAAGTCCTTTGTTGAGTCAGATTGAATCGCGAATCAGCAATTTGCGACAAACCATTCGTGAAAATGTGCGGTACTCTTTGAATATTGCTGAGCAGGATTTGCGGAAAGCTAATTCCAGACTGGCTTCGATTCAAAGTCAGATGAGGCAACTTCCGGAAACTCAACGCAACCTTCAGACTTTTAAACGTGATTTCAGGCTGAACGATGACACTTACACATACCTGATGCAGAAGAAAGCCGAATCTCAAATTGCCAGGGCTTCTAATTTGCCGGATTATGAGGTGTTTGATCCGCCTTCTTATGCTTCATTGGTGAGCCCAAAAGCTAAGCGTATCACAGGGTTTGCTATTTTTCTGGCATTGGCATTTGCCACCCTTTTAGCCTTGATTTATGATAATGCTTTTGGAAAAGTGAAAGATGAAAAGGATCTGGCAGATCTCGACAATACTCATTTTCTTGGGGAAGTACTGCATACAAGTTCGCTTAAAAAACTTTCAGGAAAGAACCAGTTTTCTGCTCAGGCGGAATCTTTACGAACACTCAGAAGCCATGTATTGGCCTTCTGTAAAGATGGGCAGCCCCATAAGGCAAAGTCGGAGTTAATTCTGATATCCTCATCGGTTCAGGGAGAAGGGAAAACTTTCACCTCCTTTTTCCTGAGTAGAGGACTCGCACGGCTCGAGCGTCCAACGCTTCTCATTGAATTGGATTTAAGACGTCCACGATTGGTAAGCAACTACATTCCCGAGTTCAAAGGCCGACCAGGCCTGGTCGATTACGTTACGGGTGAAACGGATCTGAAAAGTATTATTTATCCAACTTCAGATGAAGGGTTTTATGTCATACCGGCAGGTACAATGTCTCCCAATCCAAGTGAGATTCTCGAATCTGAAAAGTTCAGGGAAATGTTGGAGGAAGTGAAGAAACACTTTGAGTTTGTTGTATTAGACTCAGCTCCACTTATTGTTGCAGATACCAGAGCAACCCTTGCACTAGCCGATGCCGTAGTAATGGTGGCACGTGCCGGTTACACACCCCTCAATGTGCTTAAGAAGACCTTCGATAACATGAAGGAATTCAAAGCAGGAAAAGTGGGGGTTATACTAAATGATGTAACTATGGGGTTGAACAGACGATATTACAATTACAAATATGGTTATAGACAATAGTAATTTATATTCTGTTCGATTTTGGGCGCACTGGTATTTCTTTGCCCTGGTGCTTGCCCCGTTTGTTTGTTTTGTTGATTACTATTCAGTAGATCAGGGGTTTGATAAGATTTACGGGGCCACAATTATTCTTTTGGCCCTGCTTCTTTTAATAAGCCGGGGTATAGGAAATGTAGTAATCAAGGCATATATAACGATAGGGATCATATTGGCAGTCTATTATGCTACCTGGGATATTGTTTTGTGGCAATCCACTGTAGCCCGGAAAGGTATCTTTTATGAGTTTCTGTTGAATAAAACATTACACGCAGTTGCCGTTCTTTTTATTGTTGATAACCTTTTGTTCTCCAAGAGACTGATTGATGTGCTGGTGGGTATGATGAAGGGGTTAATCGTGGTAGGTGCCTTGGTTTCGTTGCTGCAGGTTATTTATGATCCGTTCTTTTTTACCCCGGAGAAGTTTATGCAGTTTATGACCAGATATGATTGGGGAACCAATACCTTGCATGTCCGGCGGCTGTCTATATTTGGCTTTACAGATGTCAATGACGTTGGATTGTCTTTTTTGCCAATGATTGCATTAATTACCGGGCATGAAATAAAAAAGAACGGAAAGATACCTATATTAACCCTTGTATTGGGATTTTTTATTGCAGTGGTTAATAATTCCCGATACATCCAACTTGGTTTTTTTGTGGCTGCAGCCCCGGCCTTGTTTTATCAGGGAAAAATTTTACGGAACAGTGTTTATGCGGGGATAAGCTTAATCCTGATGGTTTTGTTGATGGCAGTAATTCTACAGGCTATAGGATATGACATTGACCGGTATGTGCAGGAAAGGCTATTGGATGATTCCGGGAGCTCAAGATTATTGGCATTTGAAATTTTCAACCGGTTTTTCCCCGAGGCCCCCTTCTTTGGAACAGGGGTGCACATGACCCACCAGGTAGAAGTGGCATTGGCTGACAGGTCATCCCAAATACACGTGGGATACTTAAATCATCTTTTTTCATACGGACTAGTTGGAACTTCCCTGGCTCTGTTTTTTTGGGTCTTAATTGCAAGAAGATTATGGCGAGTGGCCAGAATAACTGGTTTCTACGGTAGTTTTTTTGGGTTTATGGTCTTTTTATGGGCCAATGTGACAATGGTTTTTTATTGGGTTTTTACTTTCGGTCTGGCATTGTGTTATTTGTTTTCATCTTATTATGAGTCAAAAGAAAAAGAACTTACTTGATATACTAAAAAAACGTTTTCTTAAGTCCGGAAGCAAAAGAGGCGAAGGACTTAAGAAAAATATCTTAGGTCTTCTGGCACTCAGAGGCGTGGATGTGGGGGTTAGCTATCTGCGTTTTCCACTGACATTGAAGTTCCTGGGAACAGAGCTTCATGGTGTCTGGCTGACATTGGGTGGCATCATCAACTGGTTTAGCTTCTTTAATGTTGGGTTAGGAACCGGATTAAGAAACAAACTGGCAGAAGCTCTTGCAAAGAATGAAATTTCGCTGGCCCGAAGTTATGTGAGTTCAACCTATGCCATTATTGGGATCATTAGCCTGATTATGTTTTTATTGCTTGGTGGGAGTGTTTTTGTGCTAAACTGGCCTAAGATATTAGCTGTTCCCGATACGTACAAGAGTATGTTAGCAGCCACCCTGCTTATTGTATTTTCCTTTTTCTCTATGCGGTTTGTTCTCAAGCTGGTGAGCACCATTTTGGTAGCCGACCAACGACCGGCAGTGAGTCAGGCAATTCGCTCAATAGCCAGTGTTATTTTCTTTATAGGAATATGGCTGGCTCTGAAGTATCGCATCATGTACGGAAATTTGGTAATGATAGGTGTTTTATCGAGTGGATCGGTCCTGTTGGTTCAAATTGCAGCCTCGATAATTCTCTTTTCCAAACGTTACCGTCACATTCGGCCCTCGCTCAGGTTTATCGACTGGCACAAATTTAAAAGCCTGGCATCTATTGGTGTTCAGTTTTTTATTGTCCAGATTTCTGTCATAATAATGTTCTCAACCGACAACATTATCATATCACAGATAACCGGGCCTGAGGATGTTGTTCCTTACAATGTGGCCCGGAAATATTTTGGGATCGTTGAAATGCTTTTCCTGATTGTATTGGAACCTTTTTGGTCAGCTTTTACTCAGGCATATACCAAAAAGGAATATAGCTGGATACGAAAATCTATTAAGCAATTGTTGTTTTTATGGGGACTTTCAGTCGTTGGTAGTCTGATTATGCTGTCTCTTTCAGGCTGGGTTTATGAAATCTGGATTGGTGATATGGTTTCAGTCCCCCTCCGTTTGTCAGTTTTGATGATGTTTTTCTACATGATCAAATCATGGAATAATGTCTTTGTTTATCTCATCAATGGGGTGGGAAAAATAAGGATGCAATTGTACATGTCATTAATTATTGCAGTGATAAATATTCCATTGTCTATATTTTTTGCCAAGAATCTTGAAATGGGATCTTCAGGTGTTATCCTGGGAACAATAGTATGTCTCTCATTTGGGGCAATACTGCATCCCATTCAATATAAAAGGATTATTAACGGAACTGCCAGAGGAATCTGGAACCAGTAAAATAAGTTCTGATGAAACGGGCATATTAAAGTTTAATTCACAAAGAACTGTTGTAAGTTCTTGCATACTGGTTTCGCAGGAGCTTTAAAAAAAATTTTTACACGGATGAATGTTGTTTTCTTAAGTACAAATCAGACAAAGGGAGGTGCTGCTATTGCTGCCAACCGCTACTTCGATGCTTATAGAAGTGTTGGTGGAACCTCCATTTATGCCAGTCCCCATGTTCAAAAGCCGGGTAATGGTATTGTGCAGTTAAAGCGTTCTTTTCTGAAGAAGAAACTGGTGAAATACTTGTTTAAAAGTGAGAAAAAGAAAACTTTAAGAAGAAAAATTCCCGGAGAGGGGTATTGGTCTGTTTCTGTTAAACCCAGATTCTTTAAAAATAAAATAGAAAAATTGAAGCCTGATCTTTTATGTCTTAACTGGATCAATGATGATTTTTTATCTGTTAAAGAAATTGGTGACTTTAATGCCCCGGTTGTTTGGGTTTTCCATGATTTATGGGCTGTAACCGGAGGCTGTCATTATCCTGGCGATTGCATCGGCTTTCAAACAGGATGTGGCAATTGTCCGAAACTTAAATATTCGCATGATCAGGACTGGAGTCGATATTTGTGGATGCAGAAATATAAAAACTGGGCCGATAAAGACATAACCATTCTTTGTCCCAGTAACTGGATGGCTCGAAAGGTGAAAGAGAGTAAACTGTTTGGTAAAAAACGTGTTGAAGTATGTCCTTACAGTATTGAACTGGACATTTTTAAACCCATGGACAGTGAGACTTTTCGGGAGAGTCTGGGCATAAAGTCACACCAAAAGGTCTTGCTGTTTGGTGCCGTAAACTCTATGCACGATACCCGAAAAGGCGCCCATCTATTGGTGGATGCCCTCAAAAAGCTGGAAAACAGAGTGCCGGCTGATGATCTGGTCTTTTTGGTATTTGGAGCCAAAGAATCTCCCGCTTTAGAGTCCGTTCCCTTCAGAGTTATAAATCTTGGCTTTGTGAGCGAAAAAGAAGATTTGGCCAAATATTACGCAGCAAGTACAGCCTTTGTTCTGCCATCGTTGGAAGACAATCTTCCCAATACGGTACTTGAATCCCTGGGCTGCGGAACACCCGTTGTAGCATTTGATATTGGAGGCATTTCTGATATGATCGATCATCAATCCAATGGATTTCTGGTGGATGAAACAGATACGAATCTTTTAGCAGATTCTCTTGAAGAAATGGTGAAAATGCCGGAAGAGAAATATCAGAGAATGCAGAAATCTGCCCGCAAGAAAATTGAGGATCATTTTTCAAGAGAAGTAGTAGGGAACAGATTAAACCAAATTTTTCAATCAATATTGAAGAAAGACTATGAGTAAAACAGATTTACCTAAAGTAACAATTGTTACGCCTTCTTACAATCAGGCAGACTTCCTTGAGGATACAATACAATCTGTCTTAAACCAGACATACCCCAATATAGAATACATTATTGTGGATGGAGGTTCGACAGATGGCAGTGTTGATATCATCAAAAAATACGAAGATAAGCTTGCCTGGTGGGTGAGTGAGCCCGATAATGGTCAGAGTGATGCCATTAATAAGGGATTTAAACATGCAACCGGGGATATCTATAACTGGCTGAATTCAGATGATATTTTGTACCCGGATGCGGTTAAAATTGCGGTTCATTACATGCAGAAATATCCCCAAAATGAGGTGGTCTATGGCGACAGGATCGTCATTGACGGCAAAGGACGCATTATTGATGCGTTTGAACCGGTCTCGGTGAACCGTACTTTGGCCGCTTTCAATTTTCGTATTCCTCAGGAAGCCACTTTTTTTACCGGGAAGCTCTGGAAAAAAGTAAATGGCCTCAACGAGTCTCTTCATTTTGCCATGGATGCTGATTTATGGATGCGATTTATGAGAGAAACTTCATTCTTGCATATCCCTTTCTTTATTGCTGCTTACCGCGATCATGAAGAATCGAAATCTGTGTATGGCTTGGGAAAAACTAAGTCTGATAAGGCCATTAAAGAAATTAAATACCTGAGGAAGCAATATTCATCAACACTTTCAAGAATTCGTTTCTTCAGACGTTTAAGTAGATATATCAACCTGGTAAGGCAGGCCTATGAAAGAAATAAGAAAAAACGAAGGTTAATGAGAGAAGAAATCAGAGATTTAATCGCTAATACCTGAATCGTTTATTTGGAATTAATCCTCCCCAACCTGTGTTTTCAATAGCAATTCTTTTTAATCTAACTAAAATCAAGGGGTATGGTTAATCTTTCGAAACCCGTTAGTTTGGCATATAAGGTAACAAGAACCTTGGCCTCCAAGCTTTTTTATCTGAGGCGCGATCTTGAAATTAATGAAGAGTTCAGGGAGGATTACAGTAAGTTGGAAAAGAAGCTCAGGGTGGATAATGAAGTTCTTCGCCAGCATAGAAAGATGTGGCTGGGGTGGAGTGAATCCTTCAGGCTTCCTCGCACAGAAATGGATTTGTACTACTCTTTAAGTGGGGTTCAGCGACCTGATTTTGTTCCCATTGGAGTTTATTTTAATACCATCAATGCCACCATCAATAATCGACTGATGGCATGGGGGTATGCTCAAAAAGGAAATTATGCCCGGATGTTTGATATTGACAACGAGCCTTTGTCGCTTTTCAGAAATCTCAATGGCATTTTTTATGACTTTAAAGGACATCCGGTAAAAGAGCCGGAGCAATTTTTAAATGAGAGCCTGAAAGAGCAACAAAAGATATTGGTAAAACCCGCAGTTGATTCAAGTGGAGGCAAAAAAATAGCGGTTTTTGAACGAGATAGAAATGGGAAATGGCAATGTCTGAACGACGAACTGGATTTAAACCTCTCTGTTTTACAGAGGTTTTACGGTAATAATTATGTGGTTCAGGAATATGTGGAACAGCATCCTTTTTACAGCCGTTTTAACCCATCTTCGTTCAATACTATCAGACTCTACGTTTATCGATCTCCCAAAGATGAAAAACCAAGAGTTATGCATTCGGTAATGCGAATTGGGGGCAAGGGAAGTGTAGTAGACAATGTAAAAGCCGGGGGGATGCCGGTTTACATAGATAGCGATGGCATTGTGAGGTACGGCTTTAATTCCCAAATGAAAAGGTTCTTATCTTTTCCCCTTGAGCCTGAAGTTAAATTCAGTGAATTAGGGAAAGCCCCCGGTTTGGATGATATGAAAGCATTAGCGGTGAAGGTTGCTGAAAAAGTTCCTTACAACCGTTTAATTGCTTTTGACACCAACCTGGATAAGAATGGAAAGCCCAGGGTGATTGAATTGAACAACTACGACGCCGGCATAGCTATCCAAATATTCGGAATTCCTCTGTTTGGTGATTACACTGAGGAGGTGATAGAGTATTGTAAATCTCATAAGAAAGAGGATATACTGCGCGTCTGAACCGAATTAGCTGTTTTCACTAATAATTTGTTTGCTGATGATAAAAAAGATAAAATACGAAATACTGAAGAGTTATCGTCATTACTATGGCTACGGTTATAGGGGGTTAAAGAAGATTCTCAGAAGATGTTCATACCATCACCACAATATGGATATCAAGTTGGTAGCTCTGCGAACTCTTTTAACGATGAAGCCATCGATTAGAGTAGTAGATAAAAAAGTAGAAAATGAATATAGGTCGAAATGGAAGCGTCTGGAATCAACCGTGCCCAAATCCTTTATTAAAATATATCCCTCATTTACCGGAATTGAGAGCCCTGATTTTGTTCCCAGCCCGCTTTTCTACAACATTATCGAACCAATTCTTAATAATTATACTTACTCGATTAGTTTTGCAGATAAGAATATGTATGCAAAACTGTTTGATACCTCTTTGCAACCGGCCGTAGTTTTGCGTAAGATTCACGGTCAGTATCTGGATCAGAATTATCAGCATGTTGAAGACGTAGATGGAAAAATAACTCATCTTGCTTCCACTGAAGAAGCCAAATTTATTTTAAAACCGGCCATCGATTCCCGGGGAGGAAAGAAAATATATTTGCTAAAAAGTGAAAACGGAAAACTTTTCTTAAGGGGGCAGATAGTTGATAACGACTGGCTCGAAAAAAATGTAGGCGATAATTTTCTGATTCAGCGTTTCGTTCAGCAGCATCCCTTTTATGCAAGGTTCAATCCTTCGTCATTAAATACCATGCGGGTTTATACCTATCGTTCGGTTAAAGACGATGTAATACATGTGCTTCATGCCATGCTCAGAGTTGGAAAGGAGGGCTCTTTGGTGGATAATATGTCCGGGGGCGGAAAAGCCATTGGCATTACACATGAAGGGAAGTTTAAGAAATGTGCCAATAGTTCGGCAGGCGAGGTTTTTAGTAAAGTAAGAGACGTTGATTTGAGCAATGGGCTTGATGTTTATATGTTTGATGAAGTGCAGAAGAGAGCCAAAGAAGTCGCAGCCACTCAGTTTTACAGTCGTTTTCTGGGGTTTGATTTCTGTGTTGATGAAAATGATCAGGTGCGACTCATTGAAATTAATAACATCGATATTGGTGTAGAATCTATCCAGCGAAGCAATGGCCCGTTATTTCGGGAGTTTACCGATGAGGTTATTGACTATTGTGAAAAGCACAAAAAAGGATTTAGATATACAATTCATTGATTATGATACAAAATCCTAAAATATCTTCCTTCCTGGAGATGGGGTATTTTATCGATTATCCGAAACAAACCATTAATTTTCCGGATAAGATAGAGCCTCTCGACCAGAAAGGTGTATCTCAGACAGAACTTTTTATGACTGTAAGGCAGAAGCTTCTAAAAGCTTTTGACCAGGGGTTTGCTCCAGGTCAGATTTGTGTCGTTCCCCTGAGCGGAGGATGCGATAGCAGAGCTATTCTGGGTGGGCTGCTTCAATTTACCGAGGCTTCTAATATCATGACCTATACCTATGGATCACCTGGTTCCTATGACTATGAAATTGGAGGACAGGTTGCACGTGAGATAGGGGTCGAAAATATAAGGATTGATCTGAATAAATACCGGTTTTCGGTAAACGAGTTGATTGAAGTTTCAAAAAGAATGGATCATCAAACTCATATGTTCTTTCATGCCCCGCTAGGTTTTGTCGAACGTGAGTTTAAGGAAGCGGTTCATTGGTCTGGTTTTTTGGGCGATGTTATTGCCGGGAGCCATATTGGAGGGGAGCTGACCAAATCTTTGGATGAGGCAAGGGAGCGGTTTTTCGTGAAAAATCAATTTTTAAAAGGGGATGACAATTTTTATTTAAGTGATTCAAGACAATATGCCAGTGAATGCTTAAGATATGCCTCTCCGGATCATGGCTTTCTGACTTTTGAAGAGCCTTTGGATATGATGAACCGCCAGGACAAATATGTGGCTCCTCATGTTATGCTTAATGGGTTTGAACACAGAGCTCCGTTTAATGATCCCGCGTTGATTAAATTCTTTTTGGGCTTAACCGCCGAGCAAAAAAGGAATCAAAAATTTTTCTATGAGTTTCTAATGTGGTGGAAACCATCTTTGTTTGATTTGCCGGTAAAGGGTATGATGGGATATCCTCTTGGGGTGGCGGAGTGGAAGCCAAAAATGAGAAAAAAGTGGCTGAAATTAAGACATAAAATGGGGTTGAAAAAAGATCCCAACATAAACTATTTTGATCTTTCAAACCGGTTCATAGATGATCCTGAGCTGAAAACCATGGTAAAAGGGCAATTGGTTGATCTGCAGAGACGTCAAATTCTGGATGATTTTAGTCCCTTAAAAATATGGGAGGAACATCAAAGAAGAGTGATGGATCATACTCAACTTATTCAGGGACTTTTTTCTTTAGAAATTCATTTGAAAGCCGGTAAAACATTGTGATATGAAGCAACCCAAATTACTATATGCAGCTGAAGTGCATTTACCTGGTCAAAAAGCCAGTAGTATCCATGTTATGAGAATGTGTAAGGCATTCGCGAATCAGGGTATTCAGGTTCGTTTGTTAGCGTTTCGGTCACCCACCTTTAAAAACAAATCTTCTTTGTTGGATTATTATGGGATCGATGGAGACATGGATGTCAAATTGGTGAATGCTCCCGGAACCGGAAGAATCGCAGCGTTTTGGCTGGCTATAACTGCATTTTTTCAGGTTTTACGATTCAAGCCTTCCATTGCATATACAAGATCTGTTGTGTCTGCCTATTTTATGTCTTTAGTGGCGGGCAAAACTGCTTTCGAAGCACACACCTTTTTATTCCAAAAGAAAAAGGGTTATGCCCAATACTTTTTTAAAAAACTCATTCAGAAATCTTCTTTCCTTGGCTTGGTTGTAATCTCTGAGGCTTTGAAAAAGATGTATGTAGAAAAAGGTATTGCCGAAAAAAACATCTTTGTTGCCCATGATGGAGCAGATGAAAAGTCACTTAATTATTTGGGTGAGTTGACAGGAGGTTATGCTTTTAATGCAGGTTATTTTGGCAGTGTATTCGCAGGTAGAGGAGTGGATGTAATTATTGAAATGGCTGAAAGGATGCCGGAAACAGGTTTTCATATTTTTGGAGGTGAAAAGAATCAGGTGAATCATAATGGTCATATTCCGCAGAATCTGATGTTTTACGGATTTGTTTCACCTTCCGAGGTGCATCAGTTTCGAAACGCGTGTGATGTTTTGTTGGCTCCTTATCAGCCCGATGTTTTTGTATCTGCTAAGCAGGCTTTTTCCACGAGTTCTTACATGTCACCTTTGAAAATTTTTGAATACATGTCGGCCCGAAAGCCAATTATCGTGAGCGACATGCCTGTTCTAAAAGAAGTATTAAGTGAAGAAACGGCCATGATGGTTCCATCGGGCGATTCGTCAGCCTGGGTGAGAGCCGTAAAAGATCTGAAGCAGGATAAAGATAAGAGAGAGAATATGGCTGACAAAGCTTATCAGGAATTTATCAATTATTACACCTGGAAAAAGAGGGCGTCTTTAATATTTGACTGGTTGTCCGGTCGAATTAGCTGAACTCTTTAACAGTTTCTTTTATTCACTTTGTAAAATCTGGTTTTGGATACATGAAGTTATTGATGATCATAGAAAGTTTGAGGGATGGTGGCAAACAGCGACGAATGATTGAGTTGTTGCGGATCTTGTCTGCCAAAAGAGAGTACTCGATTCTTGTTTTGGTATTGAAGGACAATATGCATTATGAGGAAGCTTCAGAATTAAAGGGAGTTAAAGTTCATTATTTGAAGCGGGGCTTTCGCCTGGATCCACGGGTTTTCTTTTCTTTTCTGAGGATTGCCCGGGGATTTAATCCCGATATTGTTCATTCATGGGGTGGTTTGCCCTCAATGGTATCTTTACCTTACGTACTTACATCCCGAAAACCTTTTGTCAACGGCATGATCGCCAATTCCAGACTTAAATTTTTGTCACGGGAATGGTTTCGCACAAAATGGACTTTCCCATTTTCGGATGTCATTATTGCCAATTCCCAAATAGGATTAGATGTATACAAAGTACCTGACGATAAAAAGAGATTGATTCGGAACGGAATTAATCTTGACCGGTTGGTGGACTTAAAAGACAAAGATGAAATCCGGAAATTCTATGGATTGAATGTGCGTCAGAAAGTAGTAGGGATGGTAGCCACTATTGACTGGCGAAAGAATTTTCCAATGTATGTCAAAGCGGCTCTGGAATTACTTTCAGAAAGAAACGATGTCACGTTTTTTATTGTCGGCGATGGTCCCGATAAAGAGGAAATACAAAAACTGATACCTTCAGGGTTGAATAATCATTTTATTTTCACAGGTAAAATCAGAAATGTTGAAGAAGTGGTATCTCTTTTTGATGTCGGGGTGCTTGCTTCTTTCGGAGAGGGCACTTCAAACAGTCTTCTGGAATATATGCTTTTGGGGAAACCTGTTGTTGCCACAGATGTATATGGTGTGAATGAGGTAATTGAAGAGGGGGTTAATGGTTTTCTGGTACCTTCAAATGATTATCATTCTATGCATGAAAAAATTGATGACCTGTTGGAGAATTCTGAATTGTCGATGAAAATGGGGACAGCGGGAAAGGAGTTTGTGAATAATAATTATTCCATTGACCAGATGGTATCAGCATTCGAATCGGTTTATTCTGAGGTGCTTAAATGATGAGACAAAAAGTAACTATAGTTTTAGAAAGTAATTTTGTGGCCCGCTGGTTTGCAGAGGTATTGGAGTGTTATGGCAAAGCTAATGAGGTGGAAATTTCATTTGCTTGCCTAAGAACTTCCGGGAAAGGGGGGGCTATTTGGGAAAAGTGGTTACCTAAAAATATTATCCGCTTTTGGGCATCCAAAAAACTTGAAAATTGCCTTTCGCCTCAAGAATTAGATCAGGATGAGCCTTTGCTTTGTTTTGGTGATTGTCAGAATTTTTGTGCCGGATCATCAAATGCCAATGTCTGGATTTTAGAGAAGGGAAGTGATTTAGCGGCTTCAGGTTTAAGAGGTTGGTTTAATTTCTTTCATACTTTTTTTTGGTTAGGACATCCATTGGTTTTTTCAAATAGCAAAACTCAACAAAGATTCAGTATATTCTTTCAGACACGTGATTTTAAACTCTCCCGGAATCTTGGTTTCCTGCGTTTTAACCTTGAGAAGATTTTAGACTTTCTGATTTATGACAAACCGCATGGTTATCCGGTTTGGTCTAATAACGACTTTGTCCATTTTCCAATACGGGAATACATTCGCTATCCATTTTGGCAGTTTCTTCAAAAAATTAAAAGAAAAGTATTGAAGGCTAACTGGCAACTGGTGAAAATGAGTCGAAAATCACTTGAAAGGTTTACCTCCGTTGATGAAACTCTGATTCCTTTGTTCTCAGGAGAGGGATGGGCTGATCCATTTATTGCAGACAGTGGTGAAGGACTCTTTTTGTTTTTCGAAGAAATCGTGCAAGGGAAGGGACAGCTTTCTGTTTTGGAGTTGAACAGGAAAAGTCTGTCACCCCAGGGACCTTCCAAAACTGTGATGGAGAAAGAAACACATTTATCCTATCCTTTTGTTTTAAATGTAGATGAACAATGGTACATGATACCGGAGAATAGCGCTGCCAATGATCTTTCTATTTATAAAGCAGAGGCTTTTCCTTTTGAATGGACACATTTCAAAACAGTTTTTTCGGGTTCTAAATGGGTTGATACAACCCCGTTTTTTTTCAAAGGGAAGTGGTGGATTTTTTCAGTCCGGAAAGTAGCCGACTATGGATCATCTTATCAGGATCTTTATTTGTTTTATTGCGATGATATTTTAAAAGATGACTGGCAGGTGCATCCCTGCAATCCTGTTGTTTCAGATGTAAGGCATGCCAGAGGAGGCGGAGCTCTGTTTTTTTATGAAGGAAGGTTGATTCGTCCGGCTCAGAATTGTCATAATAAATATGGAGGGGGGCTTCAGTTTTGCGAAGTTCTGGAGCTTTCAGAAGAAAGATATGAAGAAAGAGTATTGGGTGAGTTCAGGTTTCCTGTTAACAAGCCTATGTCTTCTTTTCACACCGTTGCTCTTTATGGCGATCACATCATAGGAGACTGTTACGTGTGATGACTAATAATATCATGAGTTGGACAAGTAAAAGTGAATTTTAAATATGGTTGTACTCGTTTTTATAAGGCAATTAAGTGTTGGAGGAGCCGAAAAGCAAAGTCTTTTATTGTCTCGCGAATTACAAAAAAAACACAAGGTTTTTCTGGTGGTGTGGACGCAAAAGGTTGTGGCTCCCAGTTATGCCCGGTTTATTGATGAGAATAACCTGTCGGTGAGATTTCTGAAAGGTTCTGTCCTTTCACGCATGATTCAGTTTTGGAGAATTATAAGGAAGGAAAAGGTAACTCATATTTTCAACTTCTTATTGATCAATAATTTTGTGGGAGGAATTATTGGAAGGCTTTCCGGTGTTAAGAGAATTTATGGAGGAATAAGGAATTGTGAGATCGCGAAAACCAAGTTCTTCCTTCAGAGATTCCTTCACAATCATGTCTCTCATAAAACCATTTTTAATAATCAGGCAGGGGCTGATGTGCTTTCAAAACGAGGATTTGACCCGGAGAAGATTACGGTTATTCACAACGGGATAGATATTCAACGTGTTACTGCTTCACAGGAAGAGAATGGGAAAACCCTTATTTTTACTGCAGCCCGGTTTCTTCCCCAAAAAGACCATTATACTGCATTGAAGGCCTTGCAGGTATTAAAGGAACGTGGAGCAGAATTTAAATATGTTATTGCCGGATACGGTCAGCAGGAGGAGGAAATTCGAAATTGGATTGGGGAGTTAGGCCTGAATGATAGGACAGAAGTGAAAATTTCACCTGATAATCTTCCTGAACTGTTTTTACAATCCAATATTTATTTAAGTACTTCACTAAAAGAAGGTCTTTCAAACTCAATTATGGAGGCACTAAATGCCGGACTACCTGTAGTTGCAACAAATGTAGGGGATAACCGGTTTCTTGTTAAAGAAGGAAGGAATGGGTTCCTAACCGGAATTGGAGATGTTGCTTCCCTTGCCGATGCCCTTGAGAATCTTATCAATGATAAGTCATTGCGCATGAATATGGGCATTAGAGGTTATCAACATTTAAAAGAGAAGTTCTCGACCCAAAATTTTCTGAATCAATACCTGCAAATTTTAGATCATGAGGAATAAACAATTAGATAGAAAACCTAAAATAGGAGTTATTGGCCTTAAAGGATTTCCTGCCTACGGAGGATCTGCCCGTGCAGGAGAAAATATGATGGCTTTCCTTAGAGATGATTTCCATTTTGTGGTTTTCAACACCACGACACATACAAGTCGTAAAACCGGTGTTTATGACGAAATAGAGCAAGTGGTTTTTAAGAAGTTTTTTATAAAGTCGCTTAATACGATTTACTATTACCTGCTTTCTACTTTTTATTGTTTGTTTAAAGGAGGTTTTGATGTCATTCATGTTTATCACGTAGATGCGGCGTTTATTGTGCCTTTGCTCCGCTTAAGATACCGGGTTGTATCGGGACATAGAGCCAGACCTCAGTTAGCTGCAAAGTGGAACTCCGTTGTCAGGCAGTATTTCGTTTTTATGGAATGGCTGTTCTTTAAAATGCCCGCTGATGTGGTAACTTCTGTAAGCAAACCAATTGTGGGTTTATTTCAAAATCGCACCAGGCGTAAGATATTCTTTATCCCGAACGGGATTGTATTTAAAAATAATCCAAAACCTTATGATATTAAGGAAAAGGATTACATATTATTTGCTTCAGGGCGGGTGATATCATCTAAAGGGGCACATGTAATGTTACAATCCCTTAATCAACTCAATTATCAGGGCCGGGTGCTGATTATTGGTAACCGTGACCATTCTCCCGGATATTCTGAAAAGTTGGAACAACTGGCCGAATCATTAAATGTAAGATTTATCGATATTATTAAAAATAAAGATCTTCTGATGGCGTATTTGCGTAATTCCAGAATGTTCGTTTTTCCAAGTTTTCATGAGGGTATGTCTAATATGCTTTTGGAAGCTGTCTCTGCGCAGGTTCCAGTTATTTGTAGTGATATTCCTGAAAATGAACAGGTATTTGACGAAGGAGAAGTCTTTTTCTTTAAAACGGGAGAACCAGATGATTTGGCCAAAAAGATCAATTATGCCTTGGAGAACAGGGAGATAGCAGAGGCGGTTGCCAGAAGGGGGTATGAGCGTTTGAGGAAGGATTATGACTGGGAAACTTTGGCGCAGAGGTATGCTGATATTTACAATTGGCTGATAGAGCATAAAAAACCCCTGAACCGCAATAATGATGCGTTCCAGGGGAAATAAGTAATCTCAATTTTGTCTATAAAAAAGCTATTCCTTATATTCGATACTCTGTTAAATTTTTACAATGTACTTGTAATTAGTTGTTTTCAGGGATGCTTTGATTTGGGGTAATGCGCCGTTTTTCAGTGTTATACGATTTATCTTACATCTCAAATCTAAAAATCTAACGGTCTATTGCAAATTGAATGGTTTACAATGTGTAATCTCCGGCAAGCTCGTTGAGGTACATTTCCAGGTTAGTGTAATATGGAGACAGTGTGTTCTCTTGTGCATCGCCACTTACTTCCGGATCAAGTCCTTTTGCGTTTTCCCATTTGTCAGGAATACCATCCTCATCAGAATCAGTTGGTACAGTCCCTTGATATTGCTCCGGGTAACCACCTCTGTCGCTTGGGGAATCTACAAAGTTACCGGTAAAGTTTCTTGACTCTTCAATAATACGCTCATCAACGGCATCCAGGATTGGTTTTCTGGCTCCTGCATTGGAAAGCACGTAGTCAACCACATTATCTGCCTGGTGGATTTCAGAATAGCCTGAACTCCATCCGCTTGGCGCTGACTCCATGATAAATGTATAGAAGTCGGTGTACTTGTTATAAGAGGGACTTACATCTTTAAGATCGTGCAAGGTTCCGTTTTCGTCCATGTAGTTTTCATCAATGAAGAAGGAAGATCCGTCAACCAGGTAGAAGTTACCTGTTCTGTAAAGCGGTACATCATGAGAAGTTTCACCTTTTCTGTATACGTTTCTGAAAATGACTGCATCATTGATTGGAATCTCGTCTTTGAATATCTGGCAATGCGTCCCATATCCGGGAGCCATATGTCCCCAGTTGTAAATAAGGTTGTTAACAACATGGATATTGCGGCTGTTGCTTGACATTAGAGGATTGCGATTCATGTTGTGAGCAAACAGATTGTTTACTATAGAAATATTGTCAAGGTCATTCAGCATCAATATTCCCTTGGAGTGCTCGCCTTCTTCGTGCAGACTGTTTGAAAGTCCTTCTGCAATGATACACTTCTGGATTGTAACATTGTTCGATCCGGTAGAGAAGTCAACGTTTTCATCAATTCCCCAGGTGAAGGAAACCTGATCAAGCATGATGTTGTGACAGTTACGGTTTTTATAAAGTCGAAATGCATCCCTGTCAGATGGGGCTTCACCAGTTGAAGAATCTCCAGGTCTTAATCTGATGTTTCTTATGATTATGTCATGAGTCTCAACCTGAATAGCAGCATTTTTGATGGTGATACCCGAACCCGGTGCTGTTTGACCCGCTATGGTTACATAAGGATCCTTAATTTTTATGACAGAATTTAGTTCTATGATACCCGATACCTTAAATAAAACTGTTCTTGGTTCCGATACCACTTCAAGGGCATATCTTAAAGTGCCCGGATTCGAATTGTCTTCCAGTGAGGTAACATATACAGTTCTTCCTCCGCGTCCGCCTTTTGTAAATCGTCCATAACCTTCAGCGGAAGGAAATGCTTTTGTTTCATTAAATGCAGGAACTTTAAATTCATTAGAAGTATCAGAGGTGTCTTCCGGGGTTTGCGTTTCTTCTTCAGTTGGTTGCTCGGCTACAATATCTTCCTGGTCTCTGTCCACCTTTGGATCAGTTACCGGGGAAATGTTCTCCAGCTCACATCCAACAAATAAAAACCCAACTAACCCAATGGACAAAAGTGTCCTGTTCAAAAAAAATTTCTTCATGGCCTTTAGTAAAAAAATGTTTGTAATCTTTTTTGCTTGTTTTGACCATGATTACGTTGATCTTTTCAAAATGTTATTTCGTCAATAAATTATTGAAGTTATTCCGGAAATATTTCTTTTAAAGAAGTCCGTCTTTATTGGTGTTGGTGCTGGTAGGTTAAAAAATGTTAATGTAATTAGTCTAAAAAAGGGGTCTTTTCGTCAAAAAATCAGGCAATTGTCTGAAAGTGGAAAACTTTTGTTCGGTATGGCTAATCTTATATGTTAAGTTTTTTTATCGCCTCAGTAGATGGATTGGTCAAAAAAAACTGGACATTCAGTAATGTCTGCTTTATTTTCCCTGATGTAAGTACCAATTAAAACATTGTGCCATGAGGAATCAATTAGCGATTTTTTTCAGTATAGTTTTTATTATGATTTTAACTACTGGTTGTCAAAATTCTAAATCAGATGATATGAATAACCAACAAACAAAGAAGATTTTATTTCTCCATCATAGTACAGGTAAAAACATATGGCAGGGGGGAAATAGTTTTGTTACCAAAGTAAAAGGCAAACTTGGCTTAAAAGGGGGTGTTGAGAAATGGTTTCGCCGTTACAATAAAAAGAATGGAACATCTTATTTGATTCAGGATAAGGAATTTCCTAAAAAATCTCCATATGGATGGAAAAACTATCCCTATGATTACTATAATATTTGGGTGAAAAACGGTGACCGGGATTATTACATGGAGGAGCCAACCCTTAAGACTTTAGCCCCGGAGTATGATGTGATCATATTCAAACACTGCTTTCCGGCTAGTAAAATTGTTTTTGACGGAGAGCCGGACATTGACTCAGACAGAAAAATGGTTGAGAATTATAAAATGCAATACCAGGCCTTGCAAGAAGAGCTCCTTAAGTATCCGGACACTAAGTTCATTTTGTGGACGCCCCCGGCATTAACCAAAGCTATTACCAATCCTGAAGCCGCTCAGGCAGCTACAGATTTTTCAAACTGGGTTGTTAATGAGTGGGATAAACCTGGTGATAATATTTTTGTTTGGGACTTTCGAGTTTTAGAAACAGAGGGGGGGAATTATCTACTTCCTAAAAATGCTTCCGGCGAGAAGGACCCGCATCCCTCTCATTCTTTTTCAAGAACTGTTTATCCATTGTTCTGTCAAAGAATAGTGGATGTGCTGGAAAGCAATGGGGATACGGGGAATGTTACAGGAAGATAAGATTGTCACACACTCCCTTGCTTTTTTAGGCTTTAATGCAGGAGTGTGGTTTTGCTTGGTGCCCGTCTAATAAGTCGGGATAGTGTATTTGTTATAACGTGTCTGGTCAGAAAGTGCCAGTTGCATCCCGATTCTTCGGGAGCGAAGCCGCCAAAAACGGAGTCCCGATGCTTCGGGATGAGTATTTGGGCGGCAAGCGCAACGACGCAAATGGTAATTTAAGGAAAGACACTTCTTAGTCTGAAATGTGGATGAGCTTAACAGGGGCATTTGTAAAATCAAAAGAGTCAAAACTGGTTCAGTAATATCTGCAGATTAAAACAAATGCCTGCTTAAGTGTTTTTTTTTATCCAAACGATAAATAATGAGGTACTTAGTTAAAGTTGTCTTAAGGCTGGTTCGTTGGATTCCTGTTAGTAAGGCCAGGGCCTGGATGCTGCGCAAAATTGGTGTTAAAATTGGTGAGCATTGCAGGCTTTTTAAGGCAGATTGGGGCACCGAGCCATATCTTGTTGAGGTTGGAAACCATGTGGTGGTCTCAAATAATGTTCGTTTTTTGACTCATGACGGAGCTGTTTGGGTCTTTCGGAAAGAACATCCTGATCTGGATATTTTTGGTTCGATTAAAGTAGGGGATAATGTTTGCCTGGGGTTTAATGTGATATTGCTCCCCAATACTGAAATCGGAGATAATTCAATTGTGGCTGCCGGGTCTATTGTAAAAGGAAAAATACCTCCCAATTCAGTCGTCTTTGGCAACCCGGCCAAAGTGGTAATGTCTACTGACATGCAAAAAAGATTAATGTTGATGAGCAAGTTCCGGTTTAATTCCAAAGGAATGACCTATAAGGAAAAAAAGGAAATGTTGACGGATTATTTCAGGAAGAAAAATGCAAAGAATGACTAGAATATTGATATTTGGATGGATTCTTCTCGTGACATTTAAAGTTTCCGGTCAAAATATTTTTCCGGGTTCTGCAGGGTTTGGCACCGAATCCAGGGGAGCCTATGCAGGAGACAGTCTTCCTGAAATTCTTTATGTGGATAACCTGAATGATTCCGGGCCCGGTTCTTTAAGAGATGCCCTTAGTCAGGAATTTCCGCGAATTGTGCTTTTTAATGTATCGGGCACCATTCATTCCAATATGGCCCTAATCGTGAATGATCCTTATTTGTTTCTTGCCGGTCAGTCGGCACCTGGAAAAGGTATTTCAGTTGTTGGGGCTCCTTTTATTGTCAGAACACATGATGTGCTGATACAGGATTTGAGGTTCAGGTTAGGTGCTGATTACCCTCGTCAAAGTGATTGTGTGAGTTTTGGAGGCCGGGACTCTAATGTATTCAATGTCGTTTTTGACAGATGTTCCTTTGCTTTCGGGCTGGATGAAAACCTGGGGCTGCTGAAAGTAGGTCCGGGTATTACCATTAGTAATTCCATTATTGGTTATGGACTTCATAAGCTGGGCCATTCCTGCGGGATGTTGGTTTCTGGCGCAGAAAAAGTAAGTTTAATCAATAATATTTTTGCTTTTAATCATGACAGAAACCCTAATGTCAGTGGAGGATCCACCAATGTAGAGGTGATTAATAACCTGATCTATAATTCGGCTTCCCATGCAGTATATTTGGGCACAAGAGCCGGCAGGAACAGACCTTTACATATGCTGCTGGAAAATAATCTTTACATAACTGGTCCGGATAATATGAACCGTTATTTGTTGTCAATTCATGCCAATGCCCCTGATACTTTGGCGGTTTTCTGGCAAGGCAACCTGACTCTTCATGAAGGAAGGGTTTTGGATTATTGGGGGGAACAGCTTTTTGATAAAACTGAAAATTTCAGGCCGGTAACCAAAAGACCTTTTAATCCTTCAGTTTCTGACATGACTCCCGCTGTTAACTTATTGGGTGTTCTCTCGGAAAGCTCAGGAGCTAAACCTCAAAACAGGGATGCTATTGATAGTTTGATTATTGGAAATATTAAGAATGTTTCAGGACGGATTATTCAAACGGATGATGAGCTGGATATAAATACAGAGCTTTCACATAAAAGAATCCATATTCAGGAATGTCTGCCACAGGAATTGCACCATAAACCGCATGGAAGCAAATTTACAAATCTGGAAATATTTCTCAACCGTATGTTAAACCGGTTTATTCAGGAGTAACTCTTTTTAGGGACGTAACTGGAAGAGCCTGAATGCATTGCTAAAGGCATATGCCTACAGGCCTGATTTTTTCTGAACCTTCTTCAAAACCTTAAAATTTTAGAAGCGAAACTTTAACCTGCTTTCACTGTCATCCGAAAGTCTTAATTTTTAAAAGCCCGAAGAATCCAATATTTTTGTTTTCACCACAAAAACAATTTATATATGGGACTCTTCAGGCGAAACAAAAATACCAACAAACCAGTAATTCG
>NZ_QEWP01000008.1 GCF_003121985.1 Marinilabilia rubra | reverse complement strand
GGAAGGAACAGAATGTAGAACCAAAAAATAAAACATTTTCGAGTATCCACATATTAGAAATGATAAACCAAACCTTTGATTTTGTGAATATTCCATTGCATCAATCTGCTTAGCCTGACGGCTATGCCCCGGAGGGGGCCAACTTTTCCGATAAGTAAATTGTGAATCACCCAAAAATCAACTATATTGCTCTTATTCAATTCAAACCTAACTAAAATACTATGTCAAACTACCGCCAAATCTACTATCACCTGGTCTTTAGAACCAGAAACAGCGAGAAAGTCTTAACTCAGGAAAAGTTACCTGACCTCTATAATTACATCTGGGGAATTATCAAAGAAAAAAAAATGCAACCTGTTCCGAATCAATGGCATGGAGGAGTACCTTCATTTACTCACCGATCTTCATCCGTCCATAGCGCTGGCCGATTTTATAAGAGACATCAAAACTGCTACTTCCTTCTGGATACAAGAAAATAAGGTATTTCCCCGTTTCAACAGATGGGGAACAGGATACTGTGCCCTCACCTATTGCAATCCAATCCCCGGGACTTTCGCCCCGGGGTTATCCGGATTTACCGCTTTCAGCGACAGGGATATTCTTCTGTAAGAGGGAGGCTTTTTAGATGATCAATGTTTTTGTTCGACCCCTGATAAAGGGCTAACTGTTCCGGGTATTGTAGTGGATTATGAGATGTTGTCCTTTTTCAGAGACCAATCTTATCCTAATGTTCAACTCAGGGCAGGTATGCCCTGGGGTATCTAAATTTATTTCCCTCTCTTTTCTGCCTACCGGCAGACAGGGCGACCGGCGGGCATTCGGGGACTTTAGGAAAATCGCATTTTAAAACTACAGCCTTTTAAAAAAAGGGTTTTGCACAGAAATCCATTTCCCATGCAAAACCCTTATTTTTTTTAAATCGCTGGCGATTAATCCCAGATCCACCTATTTATTCAGAAGTACCTTTGTTTTCTTCCTGAACAAAAAAGTCCCCTTCGTCCTGCCATGGCACAAGAGGTGATTGGTAAAAATCAATACCTAAAGCTTTAAAGCGGTTTTGATGACGTCCTAAACGCTCCTTGTATTCATCCCAGGATCTGTCTTTGGAGGCAGTCCATCCCACCTCTGCATGCCCGGCAAGTCTTGGGAAGATCAAAAACTCAATATCATCCAAAGTCTCCACTGTCTCTGACCATAACGGCGCTTCAACTCCGAGAATATTTTCCTTAGTAATGCCATCCACGAGTTTCTCCGGAGACCAGTTATAGGCCTTATCCACTTCAGTTACTCCTGCCCAGGTAAGCCCAAGAACAGTGGTCGAATCATATTTCATATCCAGATAAGCATGCTTTGCAGGAGATATCAGAACCTTAGCCCCCTTCTCAACACCTAACGAGGCATTCTCCTCTTTTGACCAATACTGCACCACATCTTCTGAATTAATTTCAGCATGAGCAACTTCATCCCAGCCAATCATCGTCTTTCCATATGATTTTACAATATCCATTGCACGATTTATGAAATATACATAATCGTCTTGTTCAGTAGAATGAGATTCGTCTCCCCCGATATGGAAGTAAGGCCCGGGTGTCATTTCTGAAATCTCACGCACAACGTCGTCTACAAATTCATAAACTACCTCTTTATCAGTACAAAGGGTGCTAAATCCGACCTTCATACCGGTGTAAAGATCTGTCGCTTTTCCGTCACAGTTAAGTTCAGGATAAGAGGCGAGCGCTGCATTGGTGTGGCCCGGCATATCCACCTCCGGAACAATTGTGATATGCTTATCAGCAGCATATTGGATGATCTCTTTGTAATCTGCTTTTGTGAAGTAACCACCTTCACCTCCGCCAACTTCAGTACTTCCACCATGTTTGGTGAGATTGGGCCATGATTCGATCTCGATGCGCCACCCCTGATCATCGGTAAGATGCAAATGTAAAAAGTTCATTTTGTAAAGGGCCAGATAATCAATAAAGCGCTTAACCGTTTCAACATCAAAAAAGTGACGCGCCACATCCAGCATTGCTCCACGGTATTCATATTGCGGCCAGTCTTTAATCGTTCCTGTTGGCAACAGCAGCGGCTCCTCAAGCGCTCCGGCAGTTTCTATACCGGCAGGCAAAAGCTGTCTGAGCGTCTGAATCCCATAAAAGCTGCCTTCAGCTCCGGTTGAAGCAATTGTCACGAGTTTTTCAGTAATGTTTAATTCATAATACTCCTTTGAGGAGTTTTCTGTTTCGCTCACGTTAGAAGTTAAAAAGATATTGCCTCGCCAGGGTTTATCGTCTGTCTCCTCGATCTCCAGTTCAAATCCGGTGGCATTTCTAAGCATTTCTGCCAGATAAACGGCACTTTTCTTCAGCCCTTCATTCCCGGTTTGTACATAAATAGAAGTACCTTCATCCAGTACAAAAGTTCCGTTGGATGCAACTACTGAAACCGGCTTAGGAATCACGCTGTTTCGATGCATATCTGTAGGGGGATAAGATTCCCTGCAGGAGGTAAGGATTAAAAAAAATCCCCCTAAAAGCAGGGTTGTTAAAATGGAAATTCTCATTTTCATGGAGCGTTTTTTATTGTTTAATTATTTTTTTAGCTAACTATTGTTTCTTTGCAGTAAAATTAAATTATTATGGTGGTATTTCCCAATGCAAAAATCAATTTAGGCCTATTTATTACCGAAAAAAGGCCGGATGGCTTTCATAATATTGAAACAGCCTTCTTTCCGGTTAAAGGTTTTACAGATGTTTTAGAAGTTATTGAAAATACTGACTCCTCCAATGATGGACTAAGCACATCAGGTATTCCCACGGATGCTAAGCCTGAAGACAATCTTGTGATTAAAGCTTTAAAACTCCTCCGCAACGACCATCAAATCCCGTCATTAAAGATTCATTTACATAAAGCTATTCCTTCAGGTGCAGGCTTAGGTGGAGGATCAAGTGATGCTGCTTTTATGCTGAATTTGTTGAACCAACAATTTAAGCTTGGTATTTCTACTGAAGATTTGGAGAAGAAAGCAGCCAAGCTGGGCGCCGATTGTGCTTTTTTTATACGGAACACCCCCACCATCGCCACAGGAATTGGCAATGAATTCCAGCCTGTAACCCGGAAACCCTCTAAAACATGGATTGAATTAATCATTCCACCAATTCATCTTTCCACACCTGAAGCTTACCAAAATATCAAACCACAAAAACCGTATATTCATCTTGATAAAATTTTGACTAAAGATCCGGAAATATGGAAAGACGAATTGATTAATGATTTTGAAGAAAATGCGTTCACAAAACACACAGAACTGAGAAGTATCAAAGAGATGTTTTACAATAAAGGCGCCTTCTATTCTGCAATGTCAGGCAGTGGATCGGCAGTATTCGGACTATTCAGGAAGCAACCTGAAATTGAATGGCCGGAGAAGTATATAACCTGGTCGGGGGAAATAGAGGTTTAGGTTGAGGTTGAGGCTGAGGTTGAGGTTGAGATTGAGGTTGAGATTGAGGTTGAGATTGAGGTTGAGATTGAGGTTGAGGTTGAGATTGAGGTTGAGATTGAGGTTGAGGTTGAGGTTGAGAGATAGCTTCTCCTGTTACTCAACCTTAGCCTCTACTTAGAGTCTGTCCATAAAGTACCATTTGCGTCGTTATGCTTGCTGCCAAAATACTCATTTACCCAAGTAAACTCCGCTTTTGGCAGCTTCGCAAGCCTTGCAACTGGCACTTTCTGACCAGACACATGACTAAAAACAAATTTTACTTAGTTTATAGACAGGCACTACCTAAAACCTATAGCTTATCGTACTTGGCCACAAGCGGCATTCGGCGGCCTACACCAAATGCTTTGCCCGAAACCCTGAGAATAGGTGGTGTCTGGAAACGTTTATATTCATTGAAGTTGACAAGGCGAACCGCTTTCCTAACCACCTCTTCTTTAAATCCTTCTTCAATAATACTCTTAGGCGAATGGTTCAACTCGATATAACGAAACAACACACTGTCAAGCACATCATAATCAGGCAAGGAATCAGAGTCTTTCTGATCGGGACGCAGCTCTGCCGACGGCGGCTTTACAATGGTATTTTCAGGCACCATCTCTCCATTCCTGTTGAAATAACGGGCCAGTTTAAAAACATCTGTTTTATAAACATCGCCTAACACACTTAAACCGCCGTTCATGTCACCGTAAAGTGTTCCATACCCAACGGCCGCTTCACTTTTATTCGATGTATTGAGGAGGATATGACCAAATTTATTGGAATAAGCCATCAACAAAAGTCCGCGAATCCTGGCCTGAATATTTTCTTCAGTTACATCAGGTTCCCGATCTTCAAAAACCGGGCTTAAAGCATTTTCCACGCTCTCATAAATTTCTTTGATGGCCACGGTATTTATTTCGATACCCAGATTTTCGGCCAATTTCTCAGCATCCGTTACACTGTGTCCCGAACTGTATTGTGATGGCAGCAATACACCATGTACATTTTCCGCCCCAAGAGCTTTGACAGCCACAGCAGCCGTTACGGCCGAGTCAATACCTCCTGAAAGTCCTATCACGGCTTTCTTGAGGCCCGATTTTCGGAAATAATCCCTGACACCCAGAATAAGTCCATCATGGATCAATTCAATGGGATCCGTTTCCACCAGAGCGTTGGTTGTTTCCTGATCCACGTCATCGGTTTCCACATCTACCCATCCTTCACGGAAAGTAGGCACTTTATGAGTAATATTCCCTTCGCTGTTGACCATCATCGAACCACCATCAAAAATCAACTCGGTATTGGCACCAACCTGATTCACATATGCAACCGGCACCTTATATCCGGCAGCTTTTTTACAAACCACCTGCTTCCTGACATTTTCCTGATGGTACGAAAATGGTGAAGCCGCAATGTTAACCATGAAATCAGCCTTCAATGCAGCCAGTTTTTGCATAGGAGACAACGTGTAAAGACTATTTCTGGCAAAAGCTGCCTCTGTTGGCTGATCATCCCATAAATCCTCACAAATGGTAAGAGCAATGCGTCTTCCTTTATAGTTAACCACTCTAAAATCCTGATTGGCCTGAAAATAACGGTACTCATCAAACACATCATAGTTTGGCAGAAGCGTTTTATGGATTATTTCTTTCACCTCCCCATCTGCCAGAAACCACGCCGAATTATGAAGCTGTTTTCCACGAGCCAGAGGATTCAGGCTTGGTCCTCCGACCACAGCGGCAATGCCATTGCAATAAGTGGCAATTTCCTCAATAGACCTGATGGCTGCTTCCACAAACTCCTGTCTTGTCAACAAGTCAAGTGGTGGGTAGCCACAAATGGCCAGCTCTGAAAAAGCCACTAAATCAACACCTCTATCTTTCGCCTTTTGAATGTGATGTATTATTTTCTTACTGTTTTCTTCAAAGTTGCCTATGTGGTAGTTTAACTGTACCAGAGCCAGTTTCATAATGCTGTCTTTAAATAATTTTCAAATGGTAAGATTCAGGAATCCGGAAAAAGGGAGACTACAGATATGGAATAAGATCAACCCGTAAAGTCAAAACCCCCAGCGTCCTTAAAAAATAAACCCTATTTCAAACACCAAACGGTTAAGAACGGTTTTATCGTCGTATCCCGGCTCATCTGTTATGTCGGTAAAGCCATTGTGGTAAACCAGCCCGAACATAAGCGCATTAGTCCCACCAATGGAATACTCAATGCCAGCCCCCAGATGATAGCCCAAATCGAATATATTTATCTCATCACTGATGGAGTTGTCATCCCCATCCCTTGCTTCAATATTTATTTGCGGGGTAAGACCAAACCGCCCATAAAAGTTAGATCTTCTAAAATCATTCGATCTTAATTTCAAACCCAGAGGAATCTCAATATACCGAAGTTTGTATTCCTTATCTCCCTGGGGCGCTCCATCCGGTAAAACCTCCCCTTCCGGCAGCCCCCCGGGCGTAGTATATCTTAATTTCCCACCTGTGGTGTTAATTGTCAATCCCGTCGAAAACGCATAGTTATCGGCAAAGAAACGATCGAGCACAACCCCAAAGTTATAGCCTCCTTTGCTTCCCCGGGATTCAACCCCGTCAATATCCGGCTTTAACCATGAAAACTGAGGTTCTGCAACAAAAGACAAACGGATACTATTGGCCTCCTGTGCGTTGATAAAGGCAACTGAAGCGACCAAAAAAGTTATGGACAAAATAAATTTCTTCATAAGGTAAATTTTAAGCAGGTAAACCATTACGTATCAACCAGTGTCAAGTCAAGCATAATCTGACAGACCAAGCCTTGCTCTTTCTACCTTGCGTTTCTCAAAAAAAGGCTCACGTAGCTATGGCTATGCTTACTTTTTTGTTGATTTACACAAGGTACAATATAGCGGCGGCTTAACATACATCCTATACTTGATATGACACTAACGTAATTCAGGCTAAAATTAATATCTTAGCACATATTATTTCAACAATAAAAGACAAAGATAGATTAATTACAAATTTTCAGATAATAGTTGTGCTAAATATGAGGCTTACAGGGATTTTTTTTCTTTTTTCAATGTTTACATTTGCAGGATGCTCAATATTTGATTCATCGCCGGACGTTTCGCACATTGATGTGGACTTCGAAGTCATTCCTTTCTACGAAGACCTGTTTGCCATTGACCCTGACAGTGTAGAGGAAAATCTGGATCCTTTCAAAGCTAAATATAAAGATTATTTGACAGCCTATAGTGAAGGGGTAATTGGGGTGGGCCATCCGGATGACGATGAATACGCAGAAAATTTATCACAATTTCTGGCGTATCCACCTAATCAGGAGGTCGTTGACACCTGTCGTGAGGTTTTTGCAGACAAAGCTGCTTTGAAAAATGATTTAGGCAGGGCTTTCCGCTACTACAACTATTATTATCCCGAAAGAACTGTTCCCGATGTATATCTCCACATTTCCGGATTTAACCAATCCATGGTTGTTGATTCGGGATGGGTTTCAGTAAGTGTGGAAAAATACCTTGGCCGTGATTGTGTCTTTTACGACCGATTGGGCACCCCCATGTATCTGCGCAGCCAAATGAAACCCGAAATGGTGGTTCCTGATGTAATGAAAGCCCTTGGCATGACTGAATATGCATACAACGATTCCATTGACGACCTCATCAGCCAAATGATTTATCACGGAAAAATTCTTCAATTTGTAAAACATACCATCCCCGATATTCCTGATTCCTTACTTTTTGGGTATTCCCCCCGCGAAGTAGAGTGGTGCAAACAGAATGAAGATTTTATGTGGAGCTCCATTGTAGAATATAAGCACCTGTTCTCGACAGACCCCATGCTTATCAGAAAATATGTAGGGGAAGCGCCATTCACCAGTGTTTTTGGACAGGAGTCTCCCGGACGAACCGGGCGATATCTGGGATATCAGCTTATGCAATCATGGATAGATGAACACCCCGGCAAAAGCTTCAGGGAAATGATGCAACAAACCGATCCTCATAAGATACTGGCCAAAGCAGCTTATCGACCCTAAACGTTTCAACCATGAGTCATTCTTCAAACACAAAAGTCGGTCTTTTGCAGTTTGCTCCACAAAGGGGCAATATCTCAGCCAATATTGACAAAATTGACAACTTACTAAGCAACAGCGAAAAGGCTGATATATGGGTATTACCGGAACTGGCGTCTTCGGGATACAATTTTTCTACATTTGAAGAAGCCATGGCCTGTTCTGAAGAGCTTGATAACAGTGAATTTATCACTTTCCTTAATCAAAAAGCCCAAAGCCTCAATACCTGGATTGTATCCGGCATTAATGAAAGGGATGGTGACAAATTATACAACAGTGCTGTTTTAATTAGTCCGGACGGTTTGGAAGGAATATACCGAAAGCTGCATTTATTCAATAGAGAAAAACTCTTCTTTACTCCCGGAAATATGGGAATCCCATTATTTGACACGCCTTTTGGAAAAATCGGCATACTGGTCTGCTTCGACTGGATGTTTCCTGAAGTCTGGAGAATAATGGCATTAAAAGGCGCCCAACTGATTTGCCATCCATCCAATCTTGTTTTGCCATTTTGCCAATCTGCCATGCCGGGAATTTCGCTCAATAACCGCATTTTTATTGCCACTACCAACCGCATAGGTAAGGACGGAGATCTCGAGTTCACGGGGCAGTCGGTTTTTGTTAATCCAAAAGGAGAATATCTTTTGAATTTCACTGAGAATGAAGAGGCAGGAAAAGCATTTGAAATCAATCTAAATGAGGCGCTCGAAAAGCAAATGACGCCAATGAATGATGCCTTTGATGATAGGAGAGAGGACATTTACACACTTGGAGAAACGCCAAATACACCAAGTCTGCAACAACAGAAAAAGAGCCTTCGCAAACACATCAGAAAGCTAAAAAAGCAATATACCCTGGAAGCACTTAAAGCGATTGGTTTCGATGTCATTCATCAGCTTGAAAAAATTCCGGAATTTCAGAAGGCAAAAAAGATATTTATCTACTGGTCATTGCCCAATGAAGTGCCGACACATGAATTCATTGAGAAATGGAGGAAAGAAAAGACATTTATCCTGCCCCGAATTGTTGGTGATCATCTGGAACTAAGAGAATACACAGGTATAGAATCATTAACTTCAGAAGATTCTTTTGGCATAGAGGAGCCCACCGGCCCTGTTGCTTGCGATTTGGATATAATTGACCTGGCCATCGTGCCTGGAATTGCATTCACAGAAAATGGTTTTCGTATGGGCCGGGGTGGCGGATATTACGACCGGACGCTGCCCTTTCTGGAGCAGGCACAAAAGATAGGGCTTGCATTTCCCTTTCAAATGGTGGATAAGATTCCCATAGAAGCTCATGATATCCCGTTGGACAGAGTCATATACAAACCACTATAAAACAAAAAACCCATCTGTTAAGTGCAGACGGGTTTTTTTAAATCTTTTTGTAAAACTTATGCGGGAAGTATGGCCTCAGTAGGGCAAACATCAGCACAAGAACCACAATCGGTACACAATTCAGCATCAATTTTATAGATCTCACCTTCAGAGATAGCATCTACCGGGCACTCATCAATGCAGGTACCGCATGCAATACAATCGTCATTAATTACGTATGCCATTGTCTTTCTTTTTTAATGATTAGATGATTATTCGCAGACAAAATTATCTGCTTTTTTCTTTTAAAAAAAAAGAAACCCTTCTAAATAAGGTAATTTGTAAGTGTTTTAAATAGCATTCTATCTGAAATAAAACAGCCGGCACCTCAGGGCTACCGGCTGCTTAAGTCTTTAGCGTGAAAGCTCTTACTCCAACTCCACCATCAGGTAGTTCTTAGCAATTCCCTGCCCTTTTTCAACATGGATCTTTTTAATCTTTGCATCAAAAGGCATGTGAATTTCATTGATCATCTTCATGGCTTCGAGCAACAAAATTACCTCCCCTTCCTTCAGGCTCTGTCCTTCCTTAGCTTTAATATCTACAACAGTGCCGGGAATAACGGAGCGAAGCTCCATAGGATTGGGAACTTCATATGGCTTACGCTCTTTATATTTTCTGGTCAGTCGTGTCTTGTATTTAAGACTGTGAACCTGAAAATCGGCCAATTCTTGATTATCATCCTTCATAATTGCACATTTTTAAATTCATAATGACCGGAACACCGGTATTTTATGATTCGTCAAAGCCCCATTATTAAAATAAAATGGCTTTGAAAGGCTTTATGCCACACGGTCAAATGCCATTCTTTTGTTAAAATGGTGGTACTCCGTGCTTTTTATCAGGACGATGGTCCTCTTTGCTAACAGAAACATCAAGAGCGTGCAGCAACATCTGACGGGTTTCATCAGGCTCAATAACTGAGTCAATATACCCTTTGGCAGCAGCCACATAAGGATTAGCAAATTTCTCTTTATACTCCTGCACCTTAAGCTTACGCATTTCATCAGGATTATCGGCCTCCTCAATTTCTTTCTTGAAGATAATGTTGGCAGCACCTTCAGGTCCCATAACCGCAATCTCGGCAGTAGGCCATGCAAACATGAAGTCAGCATGCATATGCCGCGAGTTCATCGCAATGTAACCTCCGCCATAAGCTTTTCTAAGAATCACTGTTATTTTAGGCACAGTTGCTTCTGAGTAAGCGTAAAGAACTTTAGCTCCGTGACGAATTACACCTGCATGCTCCTGGTCAATACCAGGCAGATATCCGGGCATGTCTTCAAGTGTAATAATAGGAATATTGAAGGCATCACAGTAACGAATAAAACGAGCGGCTTTATCAGAGCTGTCTGTATCCAGTACTCCTGCGAGAACCAGAGGTTGGTTAGCTACAAAACCTACAGTTTCTCCGTTCATGCGCCCAAATCCGATTACAATATTGGCAGCAAACAGTTCCTGAATTTCGAAAAAGTCAGAATCATCAGCTATAGCTTTGATAACATCCCTCACATCATAAGGCTGACGCGGATCTCCGGGAATGATGTCATCAATATTCTTCTTGAACTTTGGCGGCTTCGGCGGGAAAGCCTTGGCCTTCTGCTTATTATTCCATGGAATGTAGGTAATAAGCTTTTTAATCTGGTCGAAACATTCCTGCTCACTTTCAGCAAAGAAGTGCGCATTACCGGTAATCTCGGCATGAACACGGGCACCACCAAGATCTTCCATAGAGATTTCCTCTCCCAGAACGGTCTTGATTACACTTGGTCCGGTAATAAACATCTTACTGATTTTGTCTACAGTAAACACAAAGTCAGTCAGTGCAGGCGAGTATACAGCGCCTCCGGCACATGGTCCGAGAATTACCGAAATCTGAGGAATAACGCCTGATGCAATGGTGTTTCGATAGAAGATCTCACCATATCCTGCAAGAGAGTTAACACCTTCCTGGATACGTGCACCACCAGAGTCGTTGATACCAATAAGTGGCACCCTCATTTTCAATGCATGGTCCATGATTTTGGTGATCTTACGGGCGTGCATAAGTCCCAAAGAACCACCTGCAACCGTAAAATCCTGCGCAAACACACATACCGGTGCACCATAAATGGTTCCGGTACCAATTATTACACCATCACCATGCAATTGCTTTTTGTCCATACCGAAGTCACGTGCTTCGTGCTCAACAAAAAGGTCATACTCGGTAAAAGAATCTTTGTCCAGCAAGGCCAGAATTCGCTCGCGGGCGGTCATTTTACCCATTGCAGTTTGTTTCTCAATGGCTTTTTCGCCACCTCCCTGCTGTACTCTTTCTCTCCTTTTCCGAAGGTCAAGGATGTACTTTTTTAATGACATACTCAAAAAGTTTTGGTTAATCACCTAACAATCAACCATCAATAATGAATGTGTTGATAAAATCAGGGTGCATAATTACTAAATTTACATTAAAGAGATGCATGAAAATTTGAATAATTTAACAAAAAACATCTCAAAACACTGATTAACAGCAACTAAAATTTAGACTATTTTTTTCACAGAGCAAGGCAAAGGCAAATAATATGATTATTCCCTTTATCAAAGGGATAAACGATTCAGACAATCAAAAAATCAGGTTAAATCGCACGAAAGAAAAGAATTAAAAAATGCATTATTCCTAACTCCACTATTTAAGCACGATAGTATTAAAGGGATTATTAAACACCCGGCCTTCTTCGCAATTGACAATTTGAAAATCGCTAATCAAAAGACTAAAATTTACCTCACCGCCCGAATCTCGAAGTATTTCAATACTCATTCGGTTGGCCGGCTTGTAAATTTTGCCCTTTTGACTTTTTCTGCAGGGCTATTTGGGCGCTCTGTAATATAAGAGCACACCAACGCCTGCAAACACAAAATTGGGTAACCAGGTTGCCACAACTGGAGACAAATTGCCATTAATGGCAAATGTAGTGGATATGGTCATGAACAAAATATACGAAAAACTAAGGGCAATGCCAACCCCAATATGAAGTCCCATTCCCCCCCGGGTTTTTCGTGAAGCCAGAGAAACACCTATCAATGTGAGAATAAATGCAGAAAAAGGCGAAGCAATCCGGCGGTGCTTTTCAATCAAATAAGGTTCAATATTGCCAACCCCTCTTTCGCGCTGTTCTGTGATGTAGGCATCCAGCTCAGGGTTGGTCATCGTTTCAAAAAACTTTCTTTCTTCTTTAAAATCGGCCGGTTTCATATTCACCAGGGTATCCATCTTTTCTCCTTTGGTTATTTTCATACCACCGTCTTCGAGAAAATCTCTGCGAACATAATCTTCAAAAATCCATTTTCCATCGGTACTGTCGTAAGAAACCCTTTCTGCCGTGATCTTAAATTTTAAATCTTTGCCATCAATTTTCTCCAGGCTGAAATCATCTCCCCTTTCTCTGTAACTGGAGTAACGCCTCATGTAAATAAACAAACCGGGTTCAATCTGCATATGTATGTTATTCATCCCGGTTTCCCTGATCTCTTTTACATAGGTATTTTCAAAATCAATTCTGACTTTATTGGCCGGAGGAATAATATAACCGCCCATAACATAAGAAAAAGCTGTAAGGATGGCTGCCCCCATAAAATAGGGGTACATTAATCTTTTAAAACTCACCCCGCTTGAAAGAATGGCAATAATTTCGGTATCGTAAGCCATCTTTGAGGTAAAGAAAATGACAGCAATAAAAACAAATAGCGGGGTAAACAGATTGGCAAAATACGGTATGAAATTCTGGTAATAATCAAACAAAATAGCCTCCAGTGGGGCGTTGGTCTCCAAAAAGTCATCAATTTTCTCTGCCAGATCGAACACTACAGAAATGCTTAAAATAAGCATAATGGCAAAGAAGAAAGTTCCCAGAAACTTTTTTAGTATGTAAAAATCTAATTTCCTCAAAACGACCTTATTAATGCTACAAAAGAACAAAAATTCAACTCATTATTACAAACGCCTTGCCAGTTGTTTCACCATGCCGTCTTTCCATGCTGCAAAGGTATCATTCTGAATCTGCCTTCGGGCTTCAGTAACCAACCAAAGATAAAAAGATAAGTTGTGAATAGACGCAATTTGTGGCCCCAACATCTCACGCGAAACAAACAGGTGCCGCAAGTAAGATTTGGAATATAATGTATCAAACGAACAGTGTCCGTCGGGATCAATGGGAGAAAAATCAGCTTTCCATTTCTCATTTTTTATATTGATGATTCCCCGGCTGGTAAAAAGCATACCATTTCTGCCATTACGTGTAGGCATTACGCAGTCGAACATATCCACTCCACGGCTAATGGCTTCCAGTATATTTACCGGGTTTCCCACCCCCATCAGGTAACGGGGTTTATCCTCAGGAAGAATATCGTTGACTACTTCAACCATTTCATACATCACCTCCTCGGGCTCTCCTACGGCTAGTCCGCCGATGGCATTCCCTTCCCGGTTAAAAGAAGCGATGTACTCTGCTGACTTTCTTCTAAGTTCTGGAAAGCTGCCCCCCTGAACAATGGGAAAGAAGGTTTGACTGTAATCATAAACAGGATCGGTAGAATCAAAACGTTCAATTCCACGCTTCAGCCATTTATGGGTCAACTCCATGGACTGAAACGCGTATTTAAAGTCTGAATCCCCCGGAGGGCATTCATCGAATGCCATAATAATATCTGCTCCAATAACTCTTTGTATATCTACAACATTTTCAGGCGTAAACATATGCTTCGATCCATCCAGATGAGACCGGAACTCAGCCCCCTCATGAGAGAGTTTCCGCTTATCGCTCAATGAAAACACCTGAAATCCTCCACTATCGGTCAGTATTGGCCTGTTCCAGCCGTTAAATCGATGGAGACCACCCGCCTGCTTTAAGACATCAAGCCCCGGGCGAAGGTATAAATGATAAGTATTGCCCAATATAATATGAGCCTTCACTTCCTCCTCAAGGTCTTTTACATGAATTCCTTTTACAGAACCCACAGTCCCCACAGGCATAAATACCGGGGTAGGAATCTTTCCATGATCAGTGATGATTTCCCCTGCACGGGCTGAGGTTTGATTATCTGTTTTTTCGAGTGTAAATTGCATCTGTTTTGGATTGCCCTCTATGGTAAGTCAATATAAAATTTTGCCCGGGTTATTCATGCAAATAATCCCTGATTGCCACAGCAACCAGGATTCAGCAAATACTTTTTTTAAGTTTAGCTGTAGCAAGGCCCAGTTTAAACCGAACTTTATTCATAACCAGAAAAGTTCGCAAATCGTTCAGGTTAGATTTAAAGTTGCAAAGATATAAGTCTTGACCGTTTTTACGGTAGGTTAATTGTAACGTAAGAAAAAAAATCGCACTTTTGGCCTTCATTACCAATGATAATTATGAACATTCCACAACCAAACACACTTGAAATCATCGCCTTATCCCTTATGGGATTTGTTTGGATATGGCAATTTGTGTTTCTTTTAAGAAGAATCAGACCAGTGGCCTTATACCAAACCGAAGCACCAATCTCTGAGTCGCTCCCTCCTGTATCTGTCGTCATCAGCGCACGCAATGAAGCCAAAAATCTGGAAAAGTTTTTGCCCTCAGTACTGGAACAGGATTATCCGGAGTTTCAGGTGGTGGTGGTTAATGATGGCTCCGAGGATGAAACCGACATGGTACTTGCGCGGTTTAAAGCCAAATACGATAATTTGTACTATACCACGATTGCTCCTGACAAAAAGTTTTACCATGGAAAAAAATTGCCGCTATCGTTAGGCATTAAAGCAGCCAAACACGAGCATATGGTTATGACAGATGCAGATTGCCAACCATCCTCTGAGGAGTGGTTGAGGCACATGGTATCATCGCTCATTCAGCAGGATAAAGAATTAACCCTCGGCATTGGCAATTACAAAAAAGAGAAAGGGTTAAACAATTTATGGCTTAGATATGACACTTTTACCATTGCCATGCAATATCTGGGATTTGCCCTTAGCGGCAAACCATACATGGCCACAGGCAGGAATATGGCATATACCAAAACGCTGTTTAACCGAACCAAGGGATTTAAAAAACACATCTATATTGCTTCCGGAGATGACGATCTATTTGTTCAGGAAGCTGCAACCAAATCGAACACTGCTGTTTGCCTAAACTCCAAAGCTCACACATTGAGTGTTCCGCCCCGATCGTTTAAAAAATGGAAAGAGCAAAAACAAAGGCACCTTTCAACCTCCGCTCATTACAGTACAGGCACCAAATCCCCGCTGATAATGGAACCCTTAACAAGGGAATTATTCTGGACTCTTACTGTTATTTTTATATTTTTTCCTAATTTTGCAACAATAGTATTGCCTTTTTCATTACTATTGTTGTTATTCAAATTATTATTGTGGAAAAAGGCGGCAGATAAAACCGGAATGGGAAAAATATTCTGGGGATTGTTTTTGTTTGACATTATTCAACCAATAATCCTCGGTTTTATTCATTTCGAAAATCTGACAGGGTCAAAAAAAAGGAAATGGAAATAAATCCGAACTTATCAGACAAGGCAAGGTATGACCTTGAATTGGTTGAGAAAGCTGTGGAAGGTGACCAAAAAGCTTACGCAGAGCTTATGGCGCGTTATCGCGATGCCATCTATTTCATGCTGCTCAAAATGATCAACAATAAGACGGATGCAGAGGATCTTACCATAGAAGCTTTCGGAAAAGCATTCAAAAACCTGAGTCAGTATTCTCCAAATTATGCATTTAGTACCTGGTTGTTTAAAATAGCCTCAAATAATTGCATTGACTACCTGCGCAAAAAGCGAAACAATCACGTCAGCATTGACGGGAGTTTTAGTTCAGAAGAAAAAGAAACTGAACCCCAGGTTCACCTCAAAGATGAAACCCCGGACCCTGAAGAGTTCATGATCAGGTCGCAAAAGGTAGTACTCATGCGTACAGTGGTGAAAAAATTAAAACCACGTTACCGTACACTGATTGAACTAAGATATTTCAAAGAATACTCTTACGAAGAAATATCAGATGAACTGGATCTCCCTTTGGGAACGGTTAAAGCACAACTGTTCAGGGCCCGCGAACTACTTTTCAACACACTTAAAAACTCTGAAGTCAAGAAACATTGACGTCTATTCCATTTTCAACAAAGATTTTTAACCCCGGAAATTGGTTTCGAATATTACAGAAGCCTTTTATTCAGGTATAACACATTTGCAGTGGCTTAAAAAAAATCAAGTCATTGCCCCTCACAGACAACTTGAATACCCAACATGGACATAATTCATAAATATTTCCCGAATCTCTCCCCTTTACAAAAAGAGCAGTTCAAAGCACTACAGCACCTTTACCAGGATTGGAACAGCAAAATAAATGTAATCTCCAGAAAAGACATGGACATGTTTTATACACATCATGTACTGCATTCTCTGGCAATTGCAAGATTTATAACCTTCACCCCGGGAACAAAAATCATTGATGTAGGAACCGGTGGGGGTTTTCCGGGAATCCCTCTCAGTATATTGTTTCCTGAGGTAAAATTCACCCTTTTAGATTCAATTGCTAAGAAAATAAAAGTGGTCAATGCAGTCTCCGGTGAGTTAGGCTTAAAAAACACAAAGGCAGTCCAGTCACGCTCCGAAGATTTTAAAGGGAAATTTGATTTCATTGTTAGCCGCGCAGTCACCAACCTGCCCGACTTTGTCAAACAATCACGGCACCTTGTCTCCACCAAGCCCCAAAATGCCATTCCAAATGGCATCCTTTACCTTAAAGGAGGCAACCTTGAAGCAGAGTTAAGCCCCTTTAAAAACCGGATTTTTGTCAACGAAATCAGTGAGTGGTTTGATGAACCATTTTTCGAAACCAAGAAAGTAATCCACCTTCCTTTGTGAAAATTAAAGCATAAAGTTTTTGGGAGACAAAAAAAACTTGTATTTTTGCAGTCCGAATTTCTGAAAATAAGGCATTAATAAAAACATAGCCAACGAATAGATTGCTTCAAGACCCTTTCTCTTAAGGAAAGCATTCGAAAAGGCAATTTTTCAAAAGGCTTAAACAAAAAATCAATCAAATGAAAAGGACATTTCAACCATCGAACCGTAAGAGAAGAAATAAGCATGGCTTCCGATCAAGAATGACCACAGTCAATGGACGTCGTGTATTGGCATCTCGTCGCGCCAAAGGCCGGAAAAGACTTACTGTAAGTAACGAAAAAAGGCATAAAGCATAATAGTGGAGACTCAGGTTGTTTGTCACAAACGGCCATTAGACCATTAGATATGCCATAGTAATTAAGTTCACATGTCCTTAATTGCGTCTTTTATATCAGGCAAAACCACATTATTCCTGAATGAACTTTATTCTTTCAGGAAAGGAACAAAACAAAAGCAAAGGGCCTCAAGAGGCCCTTTCTTTTTATCAACACAATTCGTTCCTTTTGTTTGGTGATTTTGTGTTATTTTTGAAGACATTCAAAAACCAGGTACGATGTCATTTTTTAAAACCATATTCAGCAAACCTTTTGGCAAACATGTGGGCATTTTATTTCTTGCAGGGTGTCTCATTATCTTCTTAGCCTTCATGGGGCTGAGACTCTATACCCGTCATGGAAACGGTTTTGAAGTCCCCGATTTCACAGGACTCACCGAAAAACAATTCAAGCCAATTGTTGATAAGAATGATCTGAGATATGCCATTGTCGATTCCATTTATGTAGACGATGTCCCTCCGGGAATTGTGATTGAGCAAACTCCGGAAGCGGGAAGCATGGTCAAAAAAAACCGCAACATCTTCTTCACCATTAACTCATGGGCCCCCGAGAAGGTGCAGATGCCGGATGTTATTGACTACAGCATCAGAAACGCAAGGGTAATGCTGGAATCATTCGGACTTAAGGTAGGCCAATTGATTTATGTGCCTTCGGAGTATACCAACCTGGTGTTAGGCCAACATTACAAAGGCAAACCCATCGAAGCCGGCAAGCCTCTCGAAAGAGGAGCAGTGATTGACCTGATAGTAGGTAAAGGTTTAAGTAACCAGACAACGGCAGTTCCTGATCTTATTGGTCTTTATTTTGATGAAGCCAGGGAGGTAAGTCAAAACCTTTCCCTAAACATAGGCGCTCAGATTTATGACACAACGGTAGTAAGCAAAGAGGATACGCTAAATGCGTTTATATGGAAACAGCGTCCTGATGAATCCAGCGACAGACAGCTCAGGCTGGGTGCTTCTATCGATATTTGGCTCACCACTGATTCCTCCTTCATTATGCCTGATTCTGCTTTAACAGATTCGGTTGACATAGAACTACAGGAGGAAATAATAATTGACAACAACGAAGACTTTGAATCGACCGAAGAGGAAGAAAAATTCTTTTAAACAAATACCATCGTTTATTTCCCGCTGGTTCGGGAAGCTTTCTAAACAGCAAAAGGCATGAAGGACGAACAAGAATTTGAAGAGACAGACGAACTGGACGAGATAATTAACGATGGCTCCGAAGAAAATGCAAGCCAAACGCTTTACGAACATTATCGTTTTGTTGCAGACGCAGGTCAAAACGCCCTTAGAATTGACAAATTTCTGGTAAACAGGATTGAAAACGCGTCCAGAAACAAAATTCAGGACGCAGCGGCTGCTGGCAGCATTCTGGTAAATGGCAACCCAGTCAAAGCCAACTATAAAGTAAAGCCGGGAGATGTTATCACCATCGAAATGGCCTGGCCGCCCCGGGAGATTGAGATCATCCCGGAAGACATTCCCCTAAACATAGTTTATGAAGATGACACACTGATTGTTGTCAACAAAGCACCCGGCATGGTGGTGCACCCAGGTTACGGTAACTACACAGGAACATTGGTCAATGCATTGGCCTGGCACCTCAAAGACCACCCCTGGTTTCAGAGCAACGACCCTCGTCCGGGATTGGTGCATCGAATTGACAAGGACACATCCGGACTACTTGTTGTTGCCAAAACTGAAGAAGCCAAAACACATCTGGCCCGTCAGTTTTTTCACAAAACAACAGCCCGCACCTATCAGGCCATTGTTTGGGGAACAATCAAAGATGATGAAGGTACTATAACCGGAAACATTGGCCGAAGCATCCGCGACCGCAAACAAATGACTGTTTATGCTGATGAATCTCATGGAAAACCCGCCGTTACGCACTTCAAAGTTTTGGAGAGATTGGGTTATGTTACTTTGGTGCAGTGCAAACTGGAGACCGGAAGAACACACCAAATCCGTGTTCATCTCAAGCACATTGGACATACACTATTCAATGATGAACGTTATGGAGGTGACCAAATTCTAAAGGGCACCACTTTCACCAAATACAAACAGTTCGTAAACAACTGTTTTAAGATACTTCCCAGACAGGCGCTGCATGCCAAAACACTGGGATTTGAACACCCCGAAACAGGGGAATTTATGGAATTTGACACCTCTCTTCCCAATGACATGGTAAAAGCCATTGAAAAATGGAAAGGTTATATTTCAGGAAGGGACATTGATTAATTCAAAATCAGGGCAATAAAACCCCCAAAGCATGAAGAACGTAGGAATCATATACGGAGGCTACTCTTCAGAACTAGTCGTTAGCCGAAAAAGTGCTGAAGGCATTCGCTCCTTCATCGATCCATCCAGATACAATGTTTTTTCAGTTCTTATCACAGACAAAAAATGGGTTGTAACCTATGACGATCAGGAAATACCAATAGATAAAAACGATTTCACATTCATTCAGGATGGAGAAAGAATCAACTTTGATTGTCTCTACATTACAATTCATGGCACACCCGGAGAGGACGGATTGCTTCAGGGCTATTTAAAAATGCTGGGCATTCCCCACACAACCAGCGATGTACTTCCTGCAGCCCTTACCTTTAACAAATTTACCTGCAATACCTATCTTAAAGGTTTTGGGGTGGCTGTTGCTGATTCTATACTTCTTAGAAAAGGCCGTGAGTACAACTCCGAAGACATTATTGGAAGAATTGGCATACCTTGTTTTGTAAAACCCAATGCAGGCGGGTCCAGCTTTGGAATTTCTAAAGTAAAAACCCCTGAAGAGTTAGCCCCGGCCTTTGATAAAGCTTTTGAAGAAAGCAACGAAGCATTGGTTGAAGGCCTGATGGAAGGCACAGAGGTAACCTGTGGCATTTACAAAACCACAGAGAAAGAAGTTGTAATGCCATTAACAGAAGTCATAAGCAAAAATGAATTCTTCGATTTTGAGGCCAAATACAATGCTGAAAAAGCCATAGAAATAACACCTGCCAGGATCTCAGACGAATTAACAGAAAAGATTCAGAAAATAACCTCACTAATCTATGACATCCTGAACTGCAAAGGCATTGTGAGGGTCGATTACATCATTACCGACAAGAAGATATTTATGCTGGAGGTAAACACAACCCCCGGCATGACCCCCACGAGCTTTATCCCCCAACAGGTGGAAGCACTTGGTATGACTATGCAGGAAGTTATAACAGATATTATTGAAGATGCGATCGAAAGGGGGTAGTCGGGTATAAGAACTCTGGGTTCTAAGTTGAGAGTTTGGAGTTTTGGGAAGTCAACATTGAACGCAGCAACGCTTATAAAAAATAACGGGTGCATCTTAAACTCTGAAGATACACCCGGGTAAAGAACACAGCCATTCAGCTGTTGGTGGGATTGATGGTCGTCCTGTTGATTACTTTCTGATTGCATAACTACTCACATTTTTTCCTGAAACTAAACTTACATAATACTTACCGGAAGGCAACGTTGAAACATCAAATTTTCCGGAATAAGTCAGTTTTTTAGGCAATGAGGATTCGAACAAGACATTCCCGCTTTCGTCTTTCAATTTCAACTTATAGTTTTCATAAGACCTGTTCAAATAACTCACAAAAAGAAAATCGCTTTTTGTCCATACTTTGGCTGCTAATTCTTCATCTTTTTCAGAAACAGCTTTTTTGCTTTTCAGTTTTCCGCCTGAAACCACAAACTCATCTTCAAGAAAAGTTTTGTTTCCGCTTTTCAATACAGCTATGTACTTTCCGTCACTCAGCTCTGAAAAGTCAAACAACTTATTGAAATGAGCACTGCTACCTACTTTTCCACTCGAATAAACCAGGTCACCATTTGTTGCTTTAATCTCGACAGAGAAATCAACTAATTCTTCGTTCAACGCAGATACTAATGCATAGTTAGTATCCAAATAAGGATAAACAGTAATTTTCCCTTTGGCAAAAGCTGAAGAAACTCCTGCAACCATTAGCACGGATAGTGCTACTACTGATAAAAACTTTTTTGCTTTCATAGTTGAAAATTTTTAAGTAAAACTTTAGTTCTTGTGCCTTTTTGTAAGAACACACTGCAAACATAAACCGGTTTGAAGCAGTCACCAAATTTTACGATAAAAAAGTCCTTTATTTTACAAATTCTTAACCATACCCCTATTTTTGGAGCATCGAATAAACATTTAACTATATTTATTTCACATACAATTAATTTTTGACAGACTAATTGGGATCACGAAAGCATTTTTGACAATACCACCCCTTTTTCACCAAACATGGTAATAAAATATTAAAACAGCAGTTCATTACTTGCAGTGGAAACATTTTTTTGTTAAAAAGCAACAAGTGTCACAAAACCATTCACAAGGCTGGTGATTTTAAATTTTTAAGTAGAAAAGCATTCTCTCAAAACAACAAAAAACCGTGAGCATTTACTTTTTTTAAGTTAACAGATGTTTTGCTTTCCTCCTAAAAAGTCCCGCTTATTCGGGAAACACGGGCCAAAACCATTTAGAAATCAGAATTCGCCGACCGTTAACAGTAATTTTAGACGAATATAATTTTGTAAAAGCATTATCCGTTTTTCTTTCAAATGGATCAATAATACATTAGTTTTGACGTTTATAAATTAAAACACAATAAGGATAATCAAAATGACAAAAACGATTCTGGCACTTACTCTGGGTTTAACCATTGCTTTATGGTCCTGTAAAACCAGCTCTGACCAAAAGAAGCCACAACAAGAAAGCAAAACAGAACCAACACAAAACTCTCAGCCTGATCCGGGTGTCCCCATCCACCAGGCTGCGTTTGAAGGAAACGTTGAAGCATTAGAGAAAAGTTTAAATTCGAACACTGAGGCAGATTTACTTAACGGTGATGGACACACCCCATTGATGCTGGCTGCTTTTAATGGTCATACCGATGCTGTAAAATTATTAATAGAAAAAGGAGCCTCAATAAACATATCTGATCAAAAGGGTTTAACACCGCTTCACTTTGCAGCTTCAGGCCCATATCCCACAACCGTTGAATCCTTACTCGAAAAAGGAAGTGATATCAACGCCATCGACAGTATTGAGCATTTTACCCCACTGATGTATGCAGCTGCCGAGGGGAATACGGAAGTTGTAAAAGTATTGATCAAACACGGTGCTGACAAAAGCCTTACAGACATTGACGGAGATAATGCTGCTGCTTTTGCCAGTCAAAATGGCCATACCGCCATTGCCGAATTATTGAAATAAGCCTTTACAGGAAATTTTAATCACAAAAAAAAGCCCGGAACTGAAAATGAGCCCCGGGCTTTTTTATATTTTAATTATCCTGATAATTTTCAAGCGGTTCGCAGGTGCAAACTAAATTTCGATCGCCATATGCATCATCTACCCGAGCAATGGCAGGCCAAAATTTATTTTCGCGCACCCAGGCTAAAGGGAATGCTGCTTTCTCCCGGCCATAAGGGCGTTCCCAGGCATCCGTAACAACAACATAATCCGGATGGGGAGCATTTTTCAACACATTATCAGCTTTATCAGCAATACCTGCTTCCACCTCTTTTATTTCGGCATAAATAGCCTTCAATGCATCTAAAAAACGATCCATCTCCTCTTTAGATTCACTTTCCGTAGGCTCAATCATCAAAGTTCCATGAACCGGGAAAGACACTGTTGGTGCATGATAACCATAATCGATCAAACGCTTGGCAATATCTATTTCACTAATTCCGGTAGCGGCTTTAAGTTTCCGGCATTCAAGAATCATCTCGTGGCCTACACGTCCACTCTCTCCGGTATATAAAATACCATAATCATCCTTGAGCTCAACGGCCAGGTAATTAGCGTTCAGGATAGCAACCTGAGTGGCTTTCTTCAAGCCCCCTGCACCCATCATTTTTATGTAGCCATAAGTAATAGGCAGAACACCGGGACTACCCCAGGGAGCAGCTGCGACGGCAGAAATACCATCACGCATATTATCAATCACGGCATGTCCGGGCAGGAATACTGCAAGATGCGATGCCACAGCAATAGGCCCGACACCCGGCCCTCCGCCACCGTGAGGGATGGAAAAAGTTTTATGAAGATTAAGATGGCAAACATCAGCACCAATAAGTCCGGGACTGGTAATACCTACCTGAGCATTCATATTGGCACCATCCATGTAAACCTGGCCACCATGGTGATGAATAACATTGCACAACTCCTTTATGGATGATTCAAAAACACCATGAGTAGAAGGATAGGTAACCATAATGCAGGAAAGCTCTTTACTATGCTTTTCAGCTTTCTCACGAAGATCATTCATGTCAATATTACCCATCTCATCACACTTTACGACAACGACCTTCATCCCCGCCATTACAGCACTTGCCGGATTGGTTCCATGAGCCGAAGAGGGAATCAGGGCAACATTTCGATGGCCTTCATTTCTGCTTTGGTGGTATGTACGAATAACCATCAACCCTGCATACTCTCCCGCAGCTCCTGAATTAGGCTGAAGGCTGACATCTGCCAATCCTGTAATTTCGGCAAGATCTGCCCTTAGTTCATCCATCATTTCATGATAACCTCTTGCCTGGTCAACCGGAACAAATGGATGGATAGAGGTAAATTCAGGCCATGTAAGCGAAAACAACTCTGATGCGGCATTAAGTTTCATCGTGCATGAACCCAATGAAATCATTGAGTGGGCAAGAGATATATCTTTGCGCTCCAGACGCTTGATGTAGCGCATCATCTCCGTTTCGGAACGGCAGTTGTTAAAAACCTCCTGTTCCATAAACTTAGATTTCCGCTTCATTTCCGCAGGAATACCTTCGTTCCCTTTTATATCATGAATGTTGACACTTGTTTGATCAGCAACATGCAGCAAAATATCTATTAAATCCTGAACATCTTCTTCAGAAGTGGTTTCATCGATACTGATTCCGATCAGGGTTGAGTCTTCAAAATACCGAAGATTAATACCCTTCTCCAACATCATCGCCCTCAATTCGTCAACTACTATCGATTCCGGAAGCTTAAATCGCAAAGTGTCGAAATATGTTTTATTGAGAGCTTTGAATCCTTTACTATCAAGAGCCTCATTTAAACGAGTGGCCAATCCGTGAATTTTAGAAGCAATCTCTTTAAGTCCGTCAGCCCCATGCCATACTCCATAAAAACCGGCCATAGTTGCCAATAAGGCCTGGGCTGTACAAATATTTGAGGTCGCCCTTTCTCTTTTTATATGCTGTTCACGCGTCTGAAGTGCCATTCTTAAAGCCGGTTTTCCGGTGGCATCTTTTGAAACACCGATAATACGTCCCGGCATATGTCTTTTAAACTCCTCTCCTGCTGCAAAGAAAGCGGCATGTGGTCCTCCATAGTAAAGGGGAACGCCAAATCTTTGCGAGGACCCGAAGACAATATCTGCCCCCCATTCTCCGGGAGGTGAAATTATTGAAAGCGACAGCAGATCAGCGCCAACAGCTAATTTTCCACCTGCATTGTGGACCTCACCTGCAAAGGCACTAAAGTCCCGAATCTCCCCGTTTGCATCAGGAAATTGCACAATGGCACCAAAATGCTTTTCAGAATCAAAAGAATCTTTGCCAGCTTCTCCAAATTCAAGATTAATACCCAACGGAGTGGCACGAGTCTCCAGAACAGTTTTTGTTTGCGGCCAGACGACAGCATCTACAAAACAAGTGTTGACCCCCGCTTTCGCCTGACTTCTGCTTCGGGTATTGAACATCATAATCATGGCTTCAGCGGCAGCAGTGGCCTCATCCAAAAGGGATGCATTGGCCAGTGCCATACCTGTAAGTTCGGAAACCATTGTTTGAAAATTCAACAAAGCTTCCAATCGGCCTTGAGAAATTTCGGCCTGATAAGGAGTGTAGGAGGTATACCATACAGGATTCTCCAGAACATTTCGGATAATGACTGAAGGACTTATGGTATCATAATACCCCATCCCGATATAAGTCTTAAACACTTTGTTCTTGGAGGCTATGCCCCTTATTCTCTGCATGTATTCCTGCTCCGAAAGGGCCGGAGAAAGATTCAACTCTTCCTTTAGTCTGATACCATCAGGAACAGCCTGGTAAATAAGATCATCAAGAGATGTAGCACCAATCTTTTCAAGCATCAGATCCACCTCGGTGGCACACGGACCAATGTGCCGGTCTGCAAATTGACTCATATCGTAATAGTTGGATAATAAAAAAACATTAATAAGTATCACCCTGCTTGACCGATCCTAATACAATCGATCAAAAAAATGTAAGATTTTCTCCTTGTATCAAAGATGAAAAACTAAAATTATCTATTTCGTCCCGATGTTTCGGGATAAGAAAAGCGTTTGTTTATTTAATTCCAACCGCTCAACTTAAGATGTACCAAAAGAACTAATTTTATAGAATACGGTCCAATGATTTTTATCAAAACCTGAGGAACAATTTATCTTACTGCAAAAAAGGATTGGTTCTTTTCTCCTCTCCAATAGTCGTTACCGGTCCATGCCCTGAATAAACCTTAACATCCTCGGGCAAAACCAATAGTTTTGTTTGTATAGCATCAATTAATTCATGCTGATTACCACCGGGTAAATCTGATCGGCCAACACTTCCTTTAAACAAAACATCGCCAACCAGGAGTACTTTTTCATCTTTGGCATAAAAGGCAATACCTCCAGGGGAATGCCCCGGAAGATGAATCACTTCAAACTTAACCTCTCCCAACTCAATAATGTCACCTTCTCGTAAATGCTTATCAGGTGCAGGTGGATTTTCTTTTAAGTCCATTCCAAAGCCGGCTGCCATATTTTTTGCCTGTCCAACTAAAAAATCATCTCCTTCATGGGCCATCGGTAAAATGCCCCATGTTTTGGCGACAAAGGCTGCTCCAAGAACATGATCCACATGAAGGTGTGTTTGTAACAAAAGCTTTGGGGTTAAACCCAATGAGTTAATCCGGTCAACCAGCATCTCCTCCTCCTGGGGAAACAACATCCCGGGATCAACAATGGCACAATCCTTTTTATCATTATAGACAATATAGGTGTTTTCCTGAAATGGATTAAAAACGAGATTTTCTACATAAATCATAATCACAATATTCTTTAGATGTTTTTCTTTCAAATATTATTTTGCAATGCCTTTCAACATAGGCACAAAAGCGAACTCACCAAAAGTTTCCTGTTCAAAGTCGTCTTCATTTAAACGCTTGATGCGGGTCATTGTTTGCGATCGCTCGCCGAGAGGAATTACCATATAGCCACCAGGTTTTAACTGAACAAGCAGGCTTGCAGGAATATCAGAAATGCCTGCTGTAACAATAATCTTATCAAAGGGGGCAAAAGCCGGCAGACCTTCGTTGCCATCTCCCAGAAACAAACGTATATCTTTATAACCTATGGAAGGAAGAAATCTGGAAGTTTTTTGAAACAATCGCTTTTGACGCTCAATGGAGAAAACAGAAGCCCCCATATCATCTAAAACAGCTGCCTGATATCCTGATCCGGTACCTATTTCCATAATTCGATCACCGGGTTCAACCTCCAATAAGCTGGTTTGGATGGCCACTGTATAAGGCTGTGAAATAGTCTGTCCCTGGCCAATAGGGAATGCCTGATCTTTATAGGCCATTTGAATAAAGGAGCTGTCCATGAAAAGATGTCTGGGAACTTTTCCTATTGCCTGAAGAACTTTCTGGTCAGAAATGCCTTTTTTTTGAATTTCCTGAACAAGCCGATTACGTAACCCTTTATGCCTAAACGAGTCATTTGATTCCATAAAGGCAAAAATAGCATTAACATAACTGGAAAGCAAAAACCTTGTCTCAACCCGAAGCAACTTTTTCGGATTGGCTGAATACCAAAATCAGAAATAATACGTACTTAGATAGTATAGGAATAAAAGATACACCTTTGACAGCAATAACCTTTTCTGTTATATTTAAGTATATAACCACAAGGATAAACTGTTACAAGAACTAATAAAGTTTAAAATATAGGAATCACATTCAGGAAAACAATGAAAAAGAAAAAAAAAACCACCGTATTTCTTTTGTTTTTCAAAACTCCCTCAAAAATAATCCTTGAAAGAATTGAAGAGTACCTTGAATCGCTTAACTGCAGCAACTACGGGTATTTTGGGAAAGAAGAACTGCCGGAATCTTTCGCAAGGCTTGGTGGCACAACTGACTTCCATACAGAGATCCTGAAAAACCCTCCATCTCAGATTTTAATTGTCGGATCTCCTGAAAGAAATGAAATTTCTCAGGAATTACTTGTTTCTCTCAGACTTTCACGTGCAACGATAAAATTAGTGCCGGTGAAGTTCGATCTTTTTTCATCCCTCATTCAAGTTAACAAAAGCAACGACCTCCCTCACATCAGACTTCTTTCCAATCACAAAAGCCTTATTGATAAAAGCTTAAAAACAATTTTCAACTATGCAATTGCCCTGGCAGGAATTTTTATCACAACTCTTGTCTTCCCGTTTATGGCAATTTTCATAAAAGCTACTTCTAAAGGCCCAATATTTTACAAACAAAAACGGTTAGGATTGTATGCAAAACCCTTTTACCTATATAAATTCAGAACAATGTATCTTTCGGCAGAAGCAAGGGGACCTCAACTATCGTCTGACAGTGACAAAAGAATTACTACTGCAGGGAAGATACTAAGATACTGGCATATGGATGAACTACCCCAATTTTGGAATATTCTGAAGGGAGACATGGCCCTGGTTGGTCCAAGACCTGAAAGACCCCACTTTGCAGAACTCTTAACCAACAAGATTCCATATTACAAAATTATTTACCAGGAGAAGCCTGGATTAACGTCTCTGGGAATGATTAAATATGGCTATGCAAGTTCGGTAACGGAGATGACAGATCGCCTCTATTATGACATTGTTTATCTCAACAATCCCACCTTCTTAATGGATCTGAAGATATTGGCAAATACTGTGCGATACATTTTTCTGAAAACTTTTTACGATCCCTCGCCAAAACGAAAAATCAAAAGAGAAGCTCAAATTAAAACGCTCACAAACTCAAATGAACCTCTGATTCGGTGGCTCACGCTTAAGAGCAAGATAAACAGCTAGTGTGATATTTATTAAATTGGTTTACTTGAATTTTATGTGATTTTTTTCTTTATGCAAGGCGGGGTTTGCTAAGCATAGCCTTAGCTATGGTTAGCAAACCCCAACGAAGCAGAAAGGAAAAAAGCGCCTGAAATTAGTGAATGAATTTAGTAATTGTCACACTAGCACCCCAAAAGGCCGGGACCAATCCCTGCCTTTTGGGGTGCTTTAATCTAATCTCTTTATTTCCCTCTACTTCTTTATAAACTTTTGCCATGAGGAACGCTCATCTTTCATCCTAATCTCCAAAAGATAAAGACCTGAAGCCAAGCCCTCTAAATTAAAAGTAGTTTGACCGCCGGCCTTTCTTTCAAATACTACACGACCAGACAAATCATAAACAAAGATGTTTCCGATATCCGTTGTCCTTTCGCTCAAAATATTCAGCTCATCATCAACCGGATTTGGGAAAATTTCAATATCAGAGGTATGTTCAAATATTTCAGGTCCTGAGGAGGTGACGTTTTTGAACCCTTCCAACTTCTTAGATGTAAAAAAAGCAAACTCACCCGGACGAAGGGTAACCACCATATTAGGATCCGTAACATTAATACTATCACCCTGGAAATGATTGTACCACCAACCGGTACGACTAAAAAAAGGAGCCTTCCCTGAATTGGTTAGCCCGAAATTACCTACAAGTCTAACATCAACCTCTTCACCATTTAAACTAATCCTCTTAACAGAATTGGCCACATCCATCTCATAGTCAGCTGTTCGAAACACAGACTGGTTTACCTTAAGGTTAATAATATTGGCATAAAACTCCCATAATGATTCGCGAGCATAATTTTCCAGATAATCCCATTTTGGGGGTTTTTGCCCAAGACGCCCACCTTCATCGATGCTAATGTCATACCCCAACTCTCCAAACTGCCAAATCATCTTGGGGCCGGGAATAGACATTAAAAACACAGATGCCATTCCTACCCTCATACAGGCATTTTCCAGTTCTGAAACCTGATATCCAGCAGCAGCATTCCCATAATTTAAAGCTCTGTACATTACGCGTTCTTCATCGTGGCTTTCCATGTATGCAAGAACATTAGGGTTATTCCATCCTCTTAAATTATAAGAGGCCCAGGAAAAATCTGACTTGCTATCTTCATGATACCCCATAATGGCTTCACTAAAAGGATGATTCATATTTCCCCAAAGGAGAATGCCATTATTCGCTAAGACTTTTTCTTCTGAATTATCAGCGAGATGCTCGAAGATGACAAAAGCATCTGGGTTTTGGCTCCATATTTCACCTGCCATCCGTGTTAGAATTTGAATGCGACTGGCATCGTACTCACTTGCCCATGAACTGGGACCATAAGTTTTATTAGTAAAACCTTTGGTAAAGTCGAAGCGAAAGCCATCGACTCTTAACTCAGACATCCAGAAAGAATTAATACTATCAACCAATTCTCTTGTATAAGGACTCTCATGATTAAAGTCGTATCCCCACTGAGCAGCGGTATTTTCCATATTGTGATCTCTGTTGTACCAGGGATTATTGGAAGCTGGTTTTCCTCCATCCAGGTACATCTGAGCAAAAGCCGACTGACTGTAACTATGGTTCAAAACCATATCCATAATCACGGCAATACCGCGGGCGTGGCACTCATCCACAAACTCTTTATAGTCATTTAAGGTTCCGTAAGCCTTGTCTGTTGCAAAGTAAAATGAAGGATTGTATCCCCAACTATCATTGCCTTCAAACTCATTAAAAGGCATTAATTCAATGGCATTCACACCCAATCTTTGAAGATAATCAAGCGTATCGGTGACCGTTTTAATATCCTGGTTGGCGGTAAAATCTCGGATCAATAATTCATAAATCACCAGATCTTCGCTGGCCGGAGGTGTAAAGTCGGATGTTTTCCATTGATAGACATCAGGAGTGGTACTAAATACAGAAATAATTCCTTCTGCACCATTTGCTTTGGGATACGGCTTAAGATTTGGATAAATATCTTCAGGAATATATTTATCATTCCAAGGATCAAGCACTTTATTGGTATAAGGATCAGCCACTTTCACATCACCATCTATGTAATATTGGTAAGCATACTCTGTGTTTGGCTGAAGATCTGCAACAGTTAACCAAAACATCTCACCGTCTTTTTTCATCTGGGCTTCGGGACGAGGTTCCCAATCATTAAAATCGCCTATTATATACACATAAGATTTTTCTGGAGCTTGAAGAACGAAGGTCGCAGTGTTGTCATCAATAATATTTACTCCTTTATTTAGTCCTGCCGGTAAAGCTTCATTAACAACAGGTTCTTTGATATAAAAATTAACCGTATCAGCATCCGTTTCTCCATCAGCAGTGGCTACCAACACTAACTCATGACTTCCCGAAGAAGGAGCAGAAAAAGTATGATTTAATTCCTGTAAAGCAGAAGTAGCAACAGAGTTGCCGTTCAGAAACAACTCCAGAGAGGTGGATTGTTGTCCTTGTCCTTCAACATCAACTGTTTCGCCGGGGCTAAAGAGTACGCCATCATCAGGGGTGGAAATAACAGCGGTTAAACCGGCTTCATATACATCTACAAAGATATTCTCGCCTCCCTCAGCCTTTCCTTCCAGGTACGAGCCTCCAACTTGCTCTCCACTTCGGAAAACAAAAGCCATCTGCAAAACCGTCTCTGTTTCATCAACACCATAATATGTAAGGATGTCCGGAGATATCTGTAATTCATAAGTGTTATCTGAAACACGAGTCATTTTAGCCGCATCCACATTCACTCCCCAATCTGCAATGACATGCATCCAGTCACCACCATCAGTACTAGCGTTGGTAATAACCCCGGTATGGGCATACACATCTCCTGTATAATCCTTCAGTCCACCTGTGCCCTGATCGGCATGAAATGTAATGGTCACTCCAGAATCGGCAGTAGGTAAAGCCGGATCGGAAGTAACGACCTGGGCTATTCCGGAAATACCCATAAACAACAAGGCAATTATTAAAAAGATTTGTTTCATACAATATGTCCTTTTGATAAAAAGTAATAGTCTGAAAAGAAAAACACGGGACCAGAGAATCCTGATCCCGTGAATAATAGTAAAGCCAATGTTACTGCAAAGTAACTGAGCCGGTTTCATTCTTAAAATTCAGATCTATAATATAATCACCTGCATCCACATTTACACGGTCCTGATCACCACCATTACCACGATATTCGATATTACCATCAAAGATCATAAATTCTGACTGCCACCAGTCGGTAAAATACGAATGCCATGCATACATTCTAAGCTCTGCATTGTTGAGCGTTCCCTGGAATGAAAGTTTTTCATTGGCATTGTCAATGGTGAATTTAGCAGCCTCATTAGCGGCATCCCAGCTTCCTACTGCATCACCAATAAGGTAAACCTCAGGTTCAACAACTGAAATCTTTTCTGCCTCCAAATCAACAACTACCATGTAATAACCACTCTCGACAGGAGCAGAAATATTATCTCCCCCAAAAGAGTACTCACCTCCGCCAAGATCTTCGGCCATTCCAAAATCATCTCCCCAGTCCATAACAGGTGAAAACTTAAACCCATCAGTACCAGCTTCCATCCAAACAATTTTCCAGTACAGATTTTCATGGCTATGAACAGGAATCATTTCAATGCTGTTAGCAGCCCAGTCCCATCCGCCGATGGTACCACCAATCATGTACAAGGTTGCAGGAGCGGATTCAGTGATAGTAACAGTTTTAATGTCACCGTTTATGGCATCAACAACAAGAGTAATATCATACTCCCCTTTCTCTGTTACAGAAAGATTTCCGTCAGCATCAACTACTAATTCAGAACTATTATCAACATCAAGTGCACCATAACCTAAATCAAAAGCTATCTCATTTTGCGGAGCTGGTTCCCCGTTAAGAGTCCGGAGCTTAAAGCCTTCGTTGGCCTCGAGAATGATTCCTTCCCATGTCCAGGTATAAACGCCTGCACTTGAAGTGGGTGCTCCCTCGTTATCAGCAACAAGCACATTGCCCCAATTCCAACTACTGCCATCAGCTGTGGCATCAGGGTTATCTGAACTAATTCCGGACCCAACAGCATCAAGGACAACTCCTGTCCAATCAGTCAATTCAGGCGCTTCATTTTGAATAATGGTAAATGTTCCAGCATTTACATCCAAAATAAGAGTATAGTTACCTCCTGTAGTACCAATATTAGCGCCTCCATCACTTAACACTACATTCTCCTCATCGAATATAGTACGTGGATCACCATCCAGCCCTAGGTTAAACGCCCAGGGATTGTCAGCATCTTTATTAGGTGCTCTGAATTTAAACTCACCCGGTGAAAGATCAAGAGTAAGCCTGTAAACTCCCGCCTCTTTGTCGTAGTCCATATACTGGTCATTCTCTGGGTTCCAGCCTCCTACCGCACTTCCGATTACGGTCCATGAATCAACGTCGAAATAAGGAGTGACTGTCATGTTAATAGGTTCAGTAACTAATTCATGATTTGCCACCACACGAACCTGTATATCATGAGCCGTACCTTCTTCAAATCCGGCAGCTAATAATCCTTTATTGAAATCTGAAACCGAAATTTCTAATGGTGTCTCAATATTGGAAAGCAATATGTTGCGCTTAGAAAAATCACCACCCTGAACATCCACTTCCAGAGCATACTCCACAACAACAGGTAGTTTAAAATCTGCCTCAGTCCAATCAAACGTAGCAAACACCTGATCTTCATTCACTTTTTCCAGTACATATGAACCTCCTCCTGAGGGAGAAAGCAGTTCAGGCCCCACCGCATCGGAAGGTACTTTGGGATCCAGTTCATCTTCACAAGACGAAAATAAACCGATCACCATAAAAAACAGTGCAAATATTTTAATATTTTTCATTTCTCTCATTGTTAACGATTAATAATCCGGGTTTTGCTCAAGTTTGGGGTTAGCTGTAATGTCGGTAAACGGAATGGGCATCAAATCGAATTTGGCATCTACTGAGGTACCATTTACCGCTCCTCCTTTAAAAGGCCATACATAGTCACCTCCAGAGAACTTGCCAAAACGTACCAGGTCAGTACGTCGGTGACACTCCCAGTATAACTCGCGGGCCCGCTCATCCAGTATAAAATCAAGATCGATGGTCCCTGGCATGCCTACGCCTGCTCTGTCGCGCAAAGCAGCTATGTAGTTCTGGCTGGCTGATGAAACAGAACCGTTCAACCTCAAATCAATTTCAGCAGCCATTAAGTAAGCATCTGCCAATCTGAAGACGGGTGCATTAATGTCAACAAAAGCACTATTGCCTCCATTGGACCCAAAACCTCCTTCACGCGTAATATTTTTATACTTGGTCACCGCATACCCCTGCGTAAACTGATCAAGCTGGGCGATATCAAGACTCTGTCCTTCAGTGAACCACATAGCCCTCAAATCACTATTATCAAATTTTGAAACCAGTTTTGCAGTAGTCCTGTTTCCCCCCCAAGCTTCGCTGGTACCATAATCAGAAGGAATCATTTCGCCTCCAATGGAAGCATTCAATATGTATGGAGTACCTCCCCAGGTTTTACTGTTGTCACCATCAAAGTTGATTGAGAAGATAATCTCATTATTACATCTGTAGTTATCAGCCAGGAACAAGTACTCATAAGGAGTATTGTATGCAGAATCATTCGGTGAAACATCTTCTGCGTCAACCAAACTAAACCCACCTTCGTTGATCACTTTATCAACAAAAACTTTTGCTTGTTGGTAATACTCATCATTTTCCTGTCCCAAATAAACGGCATGATTCAAATACAATTTCCCTAAAAGCATCCAGGCAGCACCTTTACTGGCCTGACCGACCATCGCATTTGAATGATCAGGGAGAATATTTTGAGAATCTCCTTGTTCGCCGGTAATCTCAAGAAGTTCGGACTCAATAAAGTTAAACAGTTCAGGCCCCCGAACATTTTCACCAGCAGGTTCAGGTAAAGTTGACCCAATAGGAGAATTTTCATCCACAAAAGGAATTCTGTTACCGAATAAATCCAGAGCATGCCAATATGAAAGAGCTCTCAAAAAACGAGCTTCAGCCACCATTTGAGGCACACCGTTCCAATCCTCTTGTGCATTGTTATTGGCCTGACGAATAAATTCATTGGCCAAAGAAACCTGGTATAACGCCCGGTAATAGAAAGAACGAATAAATTCATTGTTTGCCCCCCAATTAACCTGGCTGATTTTTGGAAGATTCCCGTCAGCCCAACCATTCACTGTTTCATCTGTAGGCAATTGCTGAAGCACAAAGTACCCACGCCAATATTGGCTGTGGCCTTCATCAAATCCACCAAGGTCGCCCTCACCGTCAGGACCGGTTTGTCCTGACACTGCAAATCCTGCATAAATTTTGGCCAGACCTTGTTCAAACTTCTCCTCACTTGTATACACTTTATCAGCAGTATCAAGATTGGGATCTATAGGCACCAGTTCCAGATCATCGACACACGAACCCAGGCCAATGATGAAAAACAGTGCTATTGCAATATTTTGAATTGTTATTTTCTTCATCGTTCATTGATTTTTTTAGAATGACACATTAACACCCATCATATAGGTACGTGGACGAGGATACATATTATTATCTATTCCATCGCTAATCTCAGGATCAATTCCGTCATATTCTGAGACTACTAGTACATTATCCACAGAACCATAAACACGAATCTTTAAACCTGAATTCAATAAATCATTTACATTGTAACCTAAAGTCACATTATCGAGACGGAAAAAAGAAGCATTCTGAACATAGTAATCAGAGAAATAATTTGGATCGTAGAAACCTGTGTTATAAATATCACTGTGAATATTGTTTAGAAAGTTTCCATTAACCTGCAGTTTATTGTAAAAAGCACCATTCGATGCCATGTTGTTATACACATACATATCCAGATTTGCCCGGCCTGAAACGCTCAAGTCCCAATTCTTATAACGTAATGACGTATTTAAACCAATTATATATTTTGGAGAAGCACTTCCTGCAACATAAAGATCCGATTCGTTAATTTGGCCATCTTCATTCTGGTCCACATAAACCCCTTCAAGAGGACGACCATCGGCATCATATACCTGCTCATATACAAAGAAGGATCCTGCGGGCTGACCTACCTGATGAATTTTGATATTATTACCGGTACCTCCACTGATTCCACCATGTTGAACTCCCAGATAATTGGGATCATCTACCTGAGTAAGTTTGGTTATTTCATTTTCATTATAGGTGAAATTGGCACCCAATTCCCATGTGAAATCATTTGATTCGTATGGAATTGTATTCAAGGATATCTCGAACCCTTTGTTTTCCAGGTTACCCACATTGGTAAAAAGTTGATTGGTCAGATTGGCTCCGGCCGGAACCGGGATTTCATTCAACAGATCTTCTGTTTTCCTAAGATAAACATCCAGACTACCATAAATTCTGTCATTCATGAAACCATAATCAAGCCCCACGTTGTAAGTAGTTGTTTCTTCCCACTTAAGGTTTTTGTCATACCCTTCCGGTCTTAAAGTTGTTACAGGAATCTTCACATAATTTCCTGATTGTGGATTATAGTAAACATACTGCGCGGTTGGCTGGCCTGTGCGGTAGGTTCCAAAATACCCGTAATCACTTCCAATGTTTTGCTGACCTGTAACACCATATCCCAAACGAAGCTTTAAGTTCGAAACCGCGGAGCTCTGCTCAAGGAAGGCTTCATCACTAATATTCCAGGCCAATGCCATTGATGGGAACAAGCCCCAGCGGTTTTCTTCTGAAAAACGTGATGATCCGTCATTTCTCAAAGTAAAAGTGAGGAAGTACTTTTCTTTAAAGACATAATTTAAACGCCCGAAAAAGGATACCAGGTAGTTCTCTGTTTTAGTTAAATTATATGGATCTCTAACAAAACTACCTTCGCTATCGGCCTCATTAAAGTAAGCCTCATCTTCATTATTTCTCCAGAAATGCTGCCAGGAATATCCCCCCATCACATCAATTCTACTATCAATATCATCCAGGGGTTTTGTATATTGAAGATAGAAGTCCAATAACTCATTCCGTTTTTCCTGAGCATAATGACTATAAGCTCCTCCCCTGAGGAACGCTTCTGTATCCCAGGCTGCATTGGCAGGAGTTTGAACCCCTCCATCATCCTCACTCTTGGAGTAGTCCATACCAACGTTTAAATTGGCTCTCAATTCAGGAAGGAAGTGGAATTTGTAATCTGCCTGAAAATTACCAACAAAACGTTGTACCATAGATAAGTCAGTTCTTTGGTTGATACGTGCTACCGCATTTTGTGGTGCAATATTATTGGGATTACCACTTGCGTTGGTCCAGGCATAATAACCTCCAAATCGATCATATTCATCAGCCTTTATGGGTTGAGTGGGATCCATTGCTATGGCATCTCCAATGGCATCTTCATTTGAGAAATTATTTTTTATAGACATCCCTTTGAGAGAGGTATTAATTCTAAGATGATCCCCAAAAAATGATGGATTGAGGTTTAAAGCAGCTGTCACCCTTTCCATACTGGATTTCTTGAGAATACCATTGGAATTATTGTATCCAACAGAAGCCCTAAAAGGAAGAGCATCTTTTACTGTACCAGAAAAAGCAATATTATGATCAGTACTTATAGCTGTCTCATAAATCTCATCCTGCCAATCGGTGGATGCATCTCCCATAAGATTAGTATTCTCAGGGAAAAATTTTCCTAACATTTCACGGTATTGTCCTGCATCAACAACATCGACCATTTCGGTAGGCTGGTGAACAGACATCTTCCCGGTATAGTCAATTTTCAGTTCGCCGGTTTTTCCTTTTTTAGTGGTAATTAAAATAACACCGTTCGAAGCCCGACTACCGTAAATGGCAGTAGCGGAGGCATCCTTCAAAACAGTAAAAGTTTCAATATCATTGGGGTTAACCACATTCAATGGGTTACGCATCCCGGATACATCTTCGTTGTCAATGGGCACTCCATCAATAATAATCAAAGGATCGTTACTCGCTGACAATGAGGATCCACCACGAATTCGAATGGTTGTACCACTACCAGGGGCACCACCTCCATCAGTAATCTGTACACCTGCTACCTTACCATTCATCAGTTGTTGTGGAGAAGTAATCGACCCTTGATTAAAATCATCAGCTGAAACAGTCTGCACTGAACCTGTAAGATCCTTTTTCTTGGAAACTCCATATCCAATAACAACAACTTCTTCAAGACCAAGCACATCAGGTCGAAGACCTACATTTATAACATTCTGGCCATCAATTGCTACTTCAGAAGTTTTATACCCTATAAATGAAAAAGCCAATACTGCCTCTTCAGGTGCCTGAACAGAATAAGTTCCGTCTGGCTGAGTAATAGCACCCTGTTGTGTTCCTTTTATAACTACAGTTACGCCCGGCAGCGGTTCGCCATTATCGGCATCCGTTACCGTTCCTGTCACTGTTATCTCCTGGGCAGAAGCGCTTATAAATAAGCCCAGCCCTAAAAAGAGAAACAGGATCTTGTAGAAATTAAACTGTTTTTTCATAAAACCTTAATTTAAAAATAAACTTGATTAAACATCTTTTTAGGCATTTCCTCTTTTGGAAGCCTTTGCTGTACCGGATTTTTTCTGTGAAAAACAATCAAAAACCTGACTAACTACCAATTAAACAATGTCGTTACACTTTCAACAGACGATTAGAAACAGGACAAAATCATTTTTCTTAACTCTACAAAATTATGAATAAAACCGCCCGGAGTAAACATTTGTTAACATTGATTCTTGCCTTTTCACACAAAAATCACTGCAAACGTTTGCGGCATCGTTTGCGACATCGTTTGCAGAAAAACGGCCTGTTTTACAACATCTCTGCATTATTTCTGCAATCGTTTTCGAAACCATAAACAAAGGGCATTTGATAGTAAATCCTGCTCTCTTATTTTGAAGTATTCAGAAATCCACAACTCTGTTAACTTTTATTTACATTTCGGAGAGGAAGTATAGAAAAATGTCACAAATGAGTAATCAGGGCGTCCACTTAATAAATCAGTTTATACAGGACATTTATATATTATACCCACACTTTTTTATATATTTAAACAATGATACTCTTTATCCATTCCCCAAAAGAACCGGAATAACTTATCTTAATCTCTGACGACCAGGAAACACCTTTATTAATATAGACAGGAACATGAAGTCAAGTCACGTAACACTAAAAGATATAGCCAGAATTCTTGAATTATCCCCTTCTACGGTCTCCAGAGCGTTGAAAGATCATCCGGACATCAATGAAGAAACCAAGAAGCTCGTAAAAACTTTTGCCGAAAAGGTTAATTATCGGCCCAATGCTTTGGCATTAAGTCTGCGCCGCCAAAAAACCAACACCATCGGATTAATTATTCCGGAGATAGTCCATCATTTCTTCTCTTCCGTGATTAGCGGAATCGAGGATCTGGCCTATGGCGAAGGATATAATGTTATGATATGCCAGTCAAACGAAAACTACCAACGCGAGGTAATTGACACACAAGCTCTAATTGATCACAGAGTAGATGGCATATTAGTCTCGGTAAGTAAAACAACCCGCGATTTTTCGCATCTGAAAAATGCTTATGAAAACGGCATCCCCATGGTTTTCTTTGACAGGATATGCGAAGATCTGCAAACAGACCGTGTTATTACTGATGACTTAAAGGGGGCAAATATTGCTACGTCTCATTTAATAGAAAAAGGCTGCACAAAAATCCTTCATTTATCTGCTCCTCAACACCTTGTTATTGGCAAACAAAGAAAAGAAGGCTATATCCAGGCACTCAATGAAAACGGCATAGAGGTAGACGAAGAATTAATCGTAAAGTGCGACACAAGAGATTATGTATTCAGCATGCAGGAACATCTGCTCAAACTCATAAAAGAAAAACACATAACCGGTATTTTCGGGGTAAATGACAGTACGGCTATAGCCGTTATGCAAGTCCTCCAATCAGCCGGATACAGCATTCCGGAGGACATTAAAGTAATTGGCTTTGGAGATGGTCCAAATGCCAACATAGCTTATCCCCCATTAAGTACCGTAGAGCAGAAAGGTTATGAAACCGGACGGGAGGCAATGAGGTTGCTTCTTCAAAGGTTGGAGAACCCGGGAATAGAAATTAACTTTTCAACAAAAGTCCTGACGCCCAATTTAAAACAACGCCAGTCCACATAATAATGAGCTGTGTTTTAAATTCCTTTAGCCGGGAAACTCCAAAATTACCATCTATCCTATTATTACAATAGATCGTTAATACTGAGGCTTCCCTTATATCAATAGATCGTTAGATTTTTAGATATTAGATTTAAGACGAACCATATAATACTGATAAACGGAGCTTTATTGCAGTTGTGCCTGAATTATAAAAAATTGATTTTTATCCATTCAAAAGAGCTCAGCAAAATATTATTATTGAACAATTCATAAAAATTGCCTTTTAAGCATTTCCAACAACCGCTGGATATTGTAAAATTATTACTCTCATTAACCAGGAAGTCAACGCTCCGAAATCGTTTGCGATTTTTAACAATCAGTTTTTTATCACTTTTTCAACAAAAACCGCAATCGTTTGAAATAGGATAAAACCTGATATTTTAAGCTGTTTCCACATTTTTCAGCAAATGAAATATTGCTTTTGAAAGATAGGAATGCTTACATTTGCAATGTACCGTATTTTAATTCTGTGAGATTCATTTTATAAATCAACCATTGGGGAACTAAGATTTTCCCCACACATGGTCTGATCTATAAAACTTTATTTCCTGACATTTCCCCCTTTAACGAGGTTTGGAATCCCATTTCCGAAACCCCGTAGTTCACTTCATTAATAGAACATCAGTCCAAAGTCATTTTTTCTGACCAGTGTTATTCAGACTATCTGAACTTTAACCTTTTTATAAGGTTCGGATATTTAGAATTGTCGGGATTTCAAAGACACGTAAATTCAGCAATTAAAAACCATCGGCTTTATTAATTTAAGGGTCGTTAACAAGCTGAATTATTTTCTGATTTAAAGGAATTAGCAGAAACATGAAACAATTACCTCGTTTAACAAAACGCCAGATATGGAACATGAGCATTGGTTTCCTGGGCATCCAGTTTGGGTTTGCACTTCAGAATGCCAATGCCAGCAGGATTTTACAAACATTTGGAGCTGACATAGAACACCTGGGATGGTTCTGGCTTGCTGCGCCCATTACAGGAATGCTCATTCAGCCATTGGTAGGACATTACAGTGATCGCACCTGGACCCGTTTAGGACGTCGCCGCCCATTCTTCCTTTTTGGTGCTGTTTTCGCTTCTCTCGCCCTAATATTTATGCCCAATGCGGAAATTTTAGCAGCCCTCATTCCCCCAATGTTTGTTGGCGCCGGATTACTCATGATTATGGACGCCTCCATTAATATTTCAATGGAACCGTTCAGGGCTTTGGTGGCAGATAAACTACCTCTAGACCAAAGAACTATGGGGTTTTCGGTTCAATCATCACTTATCGGTGTCGGAGCAGTGGTAGGCTCCTGGATCACTTATGCCATGGCCGAATGGTTTAATGTCGATAAAGTAGCTCCATCAGGGAGCGTGCCGGATAATGTTGTCTATTCCTTCTACATTGGAGCAGCGGTTTTGATCATCTCCATTATATGGACGGTGGTATCTACCAAAGAATATTCTCCCCGGGAACTGGAAGAATATACAGGAGAAAAGGAAGACAAAGAAGTCGCGAAAGCTGAAAAAGATCATGGCATTATGCAAATATTCAAAGATTTTGCAGCCATGCCCCGTACCATGAAAGAGCTTGGTGTTGTCCAGTTTTTTTCATGGCTGGCTCTTTTTGGCATGTGGGTATATACAACCCCGGCTATTGCCCAGCACGTATATAACCTTCCTGTTTCCGACACCAGTTCTGAATTGTATAACGATGCCGGCAACTGGGTGGGGGTTCTTTTTGCCGTATACAATGGCGTGGCAGCTCTTTATGCATTCCTGTTGCCATTTATCGCCAAAATGACCAGCAGAAAAACCACACATGCCATTTCTCTGCTGTTCGGAGCTGCAGGACTTATTTCAATATATTTCATAAATGACCCGGACGCTCTTATTTTCCCAATGATTGGTATTGGCATAGCCTGGGCAAGTATTCTGTCCATGCCCTACGCCATTCTTTCAGGAGCTCTTCCTGCTAAAAAAATGGGTATTTACATGGGGCTTTTTAACTTTTTCATCACCATACCTCAAATTGTAAATGGGGTATTTAGTGGCCCTATTATAAAGAGTCTGTTCAATTCTCAGGCTATCTATGCATTAATCATCGCAGGAGTAAGTTTACTTATTGCGGCTATCTCAGTCTATTTTGTTGAAGATAAAGAAGAATAAAATGATAAAAGCTTGTATATTCGATTTGGACGGCGTTATAGTGGACACAGCCCGTTATCACTTTATTGCGTGGAAAGCCCTTGCAGACGAACTGGGATTTGATTTCACCGAGAAGGACAATGAACGCCTTAAAGGGGTTAGCCGAATGACTTCCCTCGATATTCTTCTGGAAATTGGCGGCTTGGATCTTCCTAAAGAAAAGAAAGAAGAACTTGCCAAAAGAAAAAATGAACACTACCGCTCATTTATTCTCGAGATGACTCCCGATGAAATACTGCCTGGAGCCATGAAGTTCATCAAAGAACTCAAAGACAACGACTTAAAAATTGCCCTGGGATCTGCCAGCAAAAATGCCATGACCATACTCGACAGACTTGAGTTAACCTCGTGGTTCGATGCTGTTATTGATGGCACCAAAGTTTCCAATGCAAAACCCGACCCGGAGGTATTTCTAAAAGGGGCTGAAGCCTTAAATCTCCCTCCGTCTGAATGCGTGGTATTCGAAGATGCTGAAGCAGGTGTGGAAGCAGCCCTTGCAGGAGGGATGAAATGCGTTGGAATTGGATCACCTGAAGTATTGGGCAAAGCCAACCTTGTGGTGCCGGGACTTCACGAAATGGATATTGAAAAGTTGTCCCGGTTATAGATTCATCCAGGGATATAATTCGTAAGGACAATATGTTGTTTTAGAAAGCTTTTAAATCAAAGCCCCTCCCCCAATAAGCTTTCTAAACACATTAAAAAAGAAAAAGATGAAACAATATTTGAAGCAAGACGAGTGGCGGATAATAGAGGAAGGATTTGATCCTGATCACCATAAAGCATCAGAAAGTATTTTCAGCCTTGGCAACGGACAAATGGGGCAGCGGGCCAATTTTGAGGAGGCCTGGAGCGGTCCTACTTTGCAAGGCAGTTATATAGCAGGAGTCTATTATCCTGACAAAACCCGTGTGGGGTGGTGGAAAAACGGATATCCCGAGTACTTTGCAAAAGTGCTCAACTCTCCCAACTGGATAGGCATTAATGTGACCGTTGACGGTGAGATGCTTGATCTCTTTAAAGCGCAAAAGGTGGATAACTTCGAGCGTATCCTGGATATGAAAAATGGTGTTTTAAGCCGTCGATTTTCGGTGATACTTAATAATGGGAAACGACTGACAGTAAAAACCGATCGGTTTCTGAGCATGGAACGCCCCGAAACCGGAGTCGTAAAATACACCATGACTCCCAATGAAGATTGTAAAATCATTTTCACCCCTTACATTAATGGAGATGTTGAAAATGAAGACGCCAACTACGATGAGAAATTCTGGAATATTCTGGAAACCAATGCCGTTTTAAATAAGGCAGACTTGCTTTGCCAGACCAAAAAACTGGATTTCAGGGTTTCTTATGCGATGGAAACAGAACTGGTTGGAGCTGAAGCCTCCGAGGAACAGCCTTTCAGCGACGAGTTGCACTCAGGCAACCACATCCCTGTTTTGGCCTCTAAAGGAAAAGAAATTTCTTTAACCAAATATGTTGGGGTCGCCAATTCTATGAACCACGAGAAAGACGAATTGCTCTCTGTTGCCAGAAAAAAAGCCTCGGAAGCTAAAACTCTTGGTTATGACACTCTCCTGAAAGAGCAAATTGCGCACTGGAACGAGATATGGGAGCACAGCGATATTAAAATAAAGGGAGATATCGCAGCTCAGCAAGGCATCCGTTTCAATATCTTCCATCTCAATCAGACCTATACAGGTGAAGACGAGCGTCTCAACGTTGGTCCAAAAGGCTTTACCGGTGAAAAATACGGAGGGAGTACCTATTGGGACACCGAGGCTTATTGCATCCCTTTCTTCCTGATGACATCCCCCCAAAAAGTGGTTCGAAACCTCTTAATTTACCGTTATAAGCATCTCCGGAAAGCCATTGAAAACGCTGAAAAACTTGGATTCACAAACGGAGCTGCTCTTTATCCAATGGTAACTATGAACGGTGAAGAATGCCACAACGAGTGGGAAATCACCTTTGAGGAGATTCATCGGAACGGAGCCATTGCATTTGCCATTCACAACTACATCAGGCATACCGGAGATGAGAAATATCTTGAAGAATATGGTCTTGAAGTACTAATCGGTATCGCCCGGTTCTGGAGTCAAAGAGCAACATTCTCTCATGATAAAAAGAAATTCGTGATATTGGGCGTTACAGGCCCTAACGAATACGAAAACAACGTTAACAACAATTGGTATACCAATAAAATTGCACAGTGGTGTCTGAACTATGCAAGGGAGGCATCAGAAATTGTTAAAAAGAACAATCCCGGGCGTTTTAGCGAAATCACTAAAAAAGTCAACATGGACCCCCCCACTGAAATGGGCGTATGGAAATCAGTGGCCGGAAACATTCATCTGCCTTACAATGAAGAAGAAGAAGTTTTCCTGCAACAGGATGGCTTTATGGATAAGGAACAAATCATGGCTGATGAGTTGAGTCCTTCGGTTCGACCATTGAATCAGCATTGGTCGTGGGACCGGATTTTGCGCTCCTGTTTCATCAAGCAGGCAGACACTTTGCAAGGAATGTACTTATTTGAAGAAGAATTCGATACTGAAACTATTCGCAGAAACTTCAAATTTTATGAACCCCGCACGGTTCACGAATCGTCGCTTTCCCCTTGCGTCCACAACATACTGGCTGCCCGCATTGGCGATTTGGACAAGGCTTATGAAATGTACCTTCGAACCAGCCGTCTGGACATTGATGACTATAACAGAGAGGTTCACGAAGGTCTTCACATTACAAGCATGGCCGGCACCTGGATGTCGATAGTTGAAGGATTTGGTGGCAAGCGCGTTTACAAAGATGGCAAGCTTCGTTTGTACCCTATTATTCCTGAGCAATGGAAAGAGTATTCTTTTAGAATCCGTTTCCGCAGACATGATCTGGAAGTACGGGTAGATCAGGAACAAGTAGAGATTATCTCTCATGCAAAAGATGAAGCCACTTTAACCCTTTACGACAAGGAAATAAGCATCCCCGCAGGAAAATCAGTCACCATCCCTCTTAATATTAAGTATCATGTCAAAAAGTAATATCGTATCCATATTTTTGTCGTTTTTTTTAATTACTGCAGGAGCCCTGAACACTTTTGCACAATCCGAAATTAAACCACGACTGGAACCACCATCGTGGTGGATTGGCTTCAAGAATCCTGTAGTACAGGTAATGGCATACAGTGAAGATATTGGTTTGCTGAGACCTGAAATCAATCACACTGGTGTAACCATTGAGAAATCGACAGCAGTAGAGAATCCCAATTACCTCTTTATTGACATCCGCATTGCCGGGGATGCTAAACCAGGCGAGGTCGAGATCAATTTTGTGGATGGTGAGGTCGTTAAAAGAACAATGGCCCTTGAGCTTCAGGAACGCAGCAAAGGATCTGCCATGCGCGAAGGATTCAACACCACCGATGCCATTTATTTGCTGATGCCTGATCGGTTTGCGAATGGTAATCCGGATAACGATAACGTAGATGGCATGGCAGAGGAAGCAGACCCCGATGCCCCTTATGGTCGTCATGGTGGTGACCTAAAAGGCATTTCGGATCACCTGGATTACATTGCCGATATGGGGTTCACTGCCATTTGGCTGAATCCTGTCCTGGAAAACAATCAACCTGAAGGCTCCTATCATGGTTATGCTACGACTGATTATTACCAGGTTGACCCCCGGTTTGGAAGCAATGAAGATTATAAAGAACTCATCCAAAAAGCCAACGAAAAGGGTTTAAAGGTGATCAAAGACATGATCTTTAATCACTGTGGCAGCAAACATTGGTGGATGGAAGATCTTCCTACTGAAGATTGGATCAATTACGACAGCTTTGTGCAGTCCAACTACCGTTTGTCATCTATTTCAGATCCTCATGCCTCTAAAGCCGATCTGAAATTGGCCACGGAAGGATGGTTTGCCAGAGCTATGCCTGATCTGAACCTCGAAAACGACCTCATGCTCAATTATCTTATTCAGAACAGCATTTGGTGGATTGAATATGCCGGACTTCAGGGAATAAGACAGGACACCTATCCGTATCCTGATAAATACGGAATGGCAGAATGGAACAAACGCATCAACCAGGAGTACCCCAACTTCAACATTGTGGGAGAATGCTGGATTGGAGAAGCGTCCAAGCTCAGCTATTGGCAGAAAGACGCCAATAACAGTGATGGGTTCAACTCTCATCTAAAATCTATCATGGACTTTCCTTTAATGGATGCCATGCACAAAGCCTTTAATGAAAATGGAGGTGGCTGGAGCGACGGTCTCATGCGCTTGTACGATGTTTTGGCCAATGATTTCATCTATGCAGATGTTCAAAACATTGTGATATTCCCGGAAAATCATGATGTAAGCCGCATCTACAACATTCTCAACAAGGACTTAAACAGTCTTAAAATGGTGACTGCTTTTACCGGAACTATCAGAGGAATTCCACAATGGTATTATGGCACAGAATTGTTGATGGATGGCAACGGATATGAGGGACACTCGCATATTCGTCATGACTTTCCTGGTGGTTGGGCCGGTGATGAGACCAACGCCTTTACCAGGGACGGCCGGACTGAGGAGCAAAATGAAATTTACGATTATTTGAAAAAAATACTGGAATACCGCAAAACCAGCAAACCTATCCATTATGGTAAAACGTTACATTTTGTGCCTCAGAATAATGTTTACGTCTATTTCAGATATCTGGAAGACGAAGCTGTAATGGTCATGCTGAACAATTCCAACGACGAATCAAGAACCATCGATGGTAAACGATTTGTGGAAATCCTTGAGAAATACCATTCAGGAAAGGACGTCATGACCGGAGAAAACATTTCGTCATTTGAGAGTTTTGAAATTCCGGCCAAGTCGGCCAGAATAATAGAACTTAAATAAACAACAAACCAGTTTTTAAGTCCATGTTTTTCTAAAATCCCAAACTGAAATCCTCACCTTTAATAAAAAGGTGGGGAAATTTCAGTATTTTAATGCGACTTATTGTTATACGATTCATTGGAACACACCAAACACTGAAATATGCAAAAATTCAATCCCATTTATTGGCTTCTGTCGGCCATATTACTATTCTCTGCCTGCCAAACTTCTACCCGCGAAGGGCAGGAAGGTGACAACCAATACACCAGCAATACCCCTACTCCCAAGTGGAGTAAGGATGCCGTTATTTATGAAGTCAATATCAGGCAGTACACGGAGGAAGGAACAATCAATGCCTTTGCCGAACATCTTCCCCGCCTTAGGGAGTTAGGAGTGGATATTCTTTGGCTGATGCCGGTTTATCCCATTGGCGAGAAAAACCGGAAAGGAACATTGGGATCCTATTACAGCATTAAGGATTTTAAGAACATCAATCCGGAATTTGGAACCATGGAAGATTTTAAATCCCTGGTAAAAAAGATTCATGAGATGGACATGCATATTGTTCTGGACTGGGTAGCAAACCATACTGCCTGGGATCATCCCTGGATTGAGGAGCATCCTGAATGGTACACAAAAAATGAAAAAGGAGAAATAGTAGCTCCGGTAGAAGACTGGTCCGATGTAGCTGACCTGAACTACTCCAATCAAGAAATGAGAGCAGCCATGATTGACGCACTTACCTTCTGGGTTGAGGAAACTAATATTGACGGTTATCGGTGCGATATGGCAGGAATGGTACCTGTCGATTTCTGGGAAAACGCACGTGCGGACATTGAAAATATCAAGCCCGTATGGATGCTGGCAGAAGATGAAATGGAAACGGGACTTTTGGAAAATGCCTTCAATGCCAATTACGCCTGGGAATTGCATCATATTATGAACGATGTGGCTAAAGGTGAAAAAAATGCCCTCGATGTTTCCGGATTCTTCGAAAAAACAGACACCCTGTTACCTTCCGGAACCTGGCCTCTGCAGTTTACCACCAATCATGATGAAAACAGCTGGAATGGCACTGCTTATGAGCGGATGGGGAAAGCCTTTAAAACCATGACTGCCCTGACCTTTACAGTAGAAGGAATGCCACTGATATACTCAGGACAGGAAGCAGGCTTGAATAAAAGCCTGGAGTTTTTCGAAAAAGACACCATTCAGTGGAAAAAATCTGAAATGACCGATTTTTATAAATCCCTCATCAACTTAAAGAAAGCGAACCCTGCTTTATGGAACGGTACAGCAGGAGGTGATTTGCAATCCATTGTAACCAATAGTCCGGAGTCGATTTTCTGTTTTGCCCGCCAGAAAGACGATAATACAGTAATAGCACTTTTCAACCTTTCGGGCGAATCCGTCAGTGTATTTTTTGAAGGTGGACCTGAAGGCACTTTCGCAGAAGCAGGCTCTGGCAAAAATGTTACACTCCCCGTGAAAGGAGAACTGCTTCAGCCCTGGGAATATAAGATTTATACCACACAGTAGTTTTTTAATTTTAAACCACTTCAAAGACTGATATTCCCAAAATCCGGGGTATCAGTTTTTTTATTTGTCATTTTGCATCCCTTATAAGCTCAAAGCTTTTCAGCTCGGAATATACCGGCCCGTCAGAAGTCAATTGACTCTTGTACAAAACAACCCGGTTTAGTTCAAAATCGCCCCATATGGAATCATCTTTCCCATTTACAGCTTCAATCAAAGGTCTAGAATCTTTAAGATATTTAACCCTTGCCAGTGTTAAGTGAGGTCTGAAGGGGCGATCATCAATGAAAAGATCAAGAACAGAAACTCCCCGGTCTACTTGTTTCTTTATATAATCCAGCCATTCATTTTTCCTGACACCGGCCCAGATTACCTTGGGATTTTTAGTGGATCCAAAATATCCTGCCCCCTCAAAATGTAGTTTTCCTGCATTACATCCATCCAGCGCCTGGGACATTGATTCTATTAAAGAGCTAAGTTGCCCTTTTTCTATATCACCAATAAATTTAAACGTCAGATGCCACAAATCCGGATTGGTCCATTTGATTTTGCCCGAAACTGGCTGCTTCCTCAAATTAAATACCCACTTTTTCAAATATTCGATATCAATAACAGGGGTCGCCACAAAGGTCCTGAGTTTACTCATAAAGTTTGATTTTGCACAATGGTCGTAAATATTTTAAATTAGCCTGAGAAAGTCGCCTTTCTACAAAAGGGACATAAGAAATTTCTATTTTGTAAAACCAAAATACATATAATATGTCTGAAAAAAAGAAATTTGCAGTTGTTTTATCAGGATGCGGCGTTTACGATGGTGCTGAAATTACAGAAACCGTTACTACCTTGTTGGCCATCGAAAAAGCTGGTGCTGAATATGAAGTTTTTGCACCCGACATGGAGCAACGTCAGGTAATCAATCACATCAATGGAGAAGAAATGCAAGAAGCCCGCAATGTTTTGGTAGAAGCTGCCAGAATTGTGCGCGGAGACATAAAACCTCTCAGTGGATTCAATGCTGAGAATTATGATGCTCTCATGTTTCCGGGCGGTTTTGGTGCAGCCAAGAACCTGAGTAGTTTTGCTTTTGATGGCCCGGAATGCTCCATTCATCCCGAAGTTGAAAAAGCAGTCCGTGAAACCCATAAAGCAGACAAGCCCATTGGTGCTTTGTGCATTACCCCGGTAATAATGGCCAAAATATTTGGTGAAGCCAAGTTGACCATTGGTTCGGATCAAAGCGTTGCAGATGCCTTACAGGCCATGGGGGCTTCGCATGTAAACACCACACATGGAGAAGTAGTTACCGACAAAAATCTGAAAATAGCAACCACGCCCTGTTATATGCTGGATGCTAAAATAACCCAGATTGCAGAAGGGGCGGAAAATATTGTAAATGCAGTTATGAAGATGACCTCTTAAATGAAATTGGAATGTTGTAGAGGTCTGTTTATGATCTCTACAACATCCCATTATCTATCAAAATGATAATATGCTCTACCATGTGGTCTTCACGATCGCCATGATATTCATCTTTCAAATTGGAGCCAAATAAACGGGCTACAGATTGCCAGAAAAAAGCCGAAAAACCACCTTTATACTCTTTGATTAAGTCATAACTGGTATCTCCTGTCTCTCTGTCAATGAGCTTAATAAGCATTCGTCCCTGAGAAAAGGTCAATTTTCTGAGCGGCTTCTCAAATTCTTTAAATAACTTCTTTTCGGCTTTCTTCAGATACTCCTTGCGTTCCTTTTCATTCTCAATACGGGCAAGATTGGCATTAATTACCTCAAGTTTATGGGCTGCAACCCGCGCATAAGGAAGTGCCACTTTTATACTCTTCACAAATCGATTGTATTTTCTACGCTCCCGGTTACTTCGGTATTTCCATTCAGGGACAACTTTTACTTCAGCCAATACTATATGAGGAATGGTATCTCCATTAATTACTCTTGATTCAAGCATATGCACCTCCTCTCCTGCCATTTCAGTGGTTTTAACCACCTGAGCAACAGAACCCATCCCACAAAACAGCAGGATGCCAGGAAGAATCATATACTTAAAAAACAACTTCATTATTTATACCTGAATTCAGTACAACAAGTGCAATGCCAAAATATATTTTCCAGCTAAAGGGTTGTTCCATCTATTTTCCCAATAATCAAGAGATACTAATTTTATTTACCTGCCTCCTTCTTCAGCCATTCGATCTCATCAGCCCAAATATCGGGATTGGGTGTTTCCAGAATAATGGGAACATCATCAAAACGCTTATCTTTCATCATCCGTGAGAAAGTTTTCTTTTCCATATATCCTTCTCCTAAACTGGCATGCCGGTCCACTTTGCTGCCAACATCTTTTTTTGCATCGTTCAGATGAATACCCCGCAGATATTTAAAACCTACAATATCATCAAAGGCATTCCAACTGTTTTCATAACCATCATCTGATAGAAAATCATATCCACCGGCCCATCCATGGCAGGTATCTATACAAACACCCACCCTTGATTTATCATCAACTAACTCAATGATACGTGCAAGATGCTCGAATTTATACCCAACATTGGTTCCCTGGCCGGCTGTATTTTCTAGCACTGCTGTTACACCATTCGTTTTATCCAAGGCAATGTTCACCGACTCAGCAACCCTTTTCAAACAGTCATCTTCAGAAATCTTTTTCAAATAGCTTCCGGGATGAAAATTCAACAACTCAAGTCCCAACTGCTCACAACGCTGCATCTCATCCAAAAACGCATCACGGGACTTTTCAATACCTGCCTTCTCGGGGTGTCCCAAATTTATTAAATAACTATCGTGAGGCAGGATATGCCTGGGAGAAAAGCCATATTCTTTACAATTACTTTTAAACTTTTCTATATTCTCATCCGTCAGCGGTTTTGCTTTCCACTGTCGCTGGTTTTTTGTAAACAACGCAAAAGCCGTTGCTCCTATTTTGGAAGCATTCACCGGGGCATTTTCTACACCACCTGCTGCACTAACATGAGCTCCTATAAATTTTGTTGCCATTTGCTCTGTATTTTGAAAGTTAATATTCGTTTTCATAATTGTGCAAGATAATTAATCCAAAGAATAATCTTGTGTAAATAATAACACTACTTCTGTCAAAACTGTCATTTTGACAAGGATGACGATAAACCGCAGAAGCAAGTCATCGTTTACACAACCCCAACCTGTTCATGGTGCCGAACCCTTAAAGATTATCTGACCAATAATCGCATAAAGTTTCGGGAGATAGATGTCAGCAAAGATGAAAAAGCAGCTGCTGATATGGTTAAAAGGAGCGGTCAACAGGGCGTTCCTCAAAGTTTAATTAACGGACAGGCCGTAGTTGGATTTGACAGAAACAAAATAAACAGTTTATTAGAGATAAAAGCATAAACCATTTTAAACAACTAAAAATTAGCAATATCCATGAAAGAGTTACAACCCATTAATCAGAATGTTTTGCTTGAGTTGCAGGACGACAAAGCGGAGCAAACAACAGCATCGGGCATCATTATTCCCGAGAGTGCCCAAAGCAAAGAAAAAACAGGAAAAGTGTCAGGTATCAGCAACATTGAAAATCCCGAGATAGCTGTTGGTGACGTAGTTCTTTACAAAGAATTTTCAGGCACCGAACTTGAATTTGAGAGCAAGAGTTTTCTATTGGTTCCTTATGCCGACATTCTGGGAAAAGTCGTTGAGACCGATGCGATTTAGGAGTTAAGGCCGATGACGAAAAACATTTAATTATTCCATATTAAAGGGCTGGCATTTGCCGGCCTTTTTTTAATAACCCGGATGGTTGTTTTAACCGCTACAGTCAGTAGACAAAAGTCAGAATTTTTCTCTGAAACTATTCGTAAATTGCGTGATGAATACCTAAAATGCATTTTGAAACCTAAAAACAACCATTTATGAGCACCCCCATTATTCCCCGCGTGACTTCAGAGATTGGAGATTTGGAAGCTGTGATTTTACATACACCCGGCCCCGAAGTGGAAAACATGACACCGGGAAATGCCGAGAGAGCCCTCTACAGTGACATACTCAACCTGCCAGTGGCACGGGAAGAATACAATCAACTTAAGGGTGTTTTGGAGAAAGTCACCAAAACATTTCAGGTAAAAGAACTTTTAGCAGAAATACTGATAGATCCCGAGCTTAAAGTTTCACTTGTTGAAAGAATTTGTACCCAGGAGAAAGTCCTCAATATAAAAGAGGATCTTTTGGCACTTAATCACAAGGAACTGGCCACTCAACTTATTGAAGGAGTCGCGCTCAAAAGAGATTCTCTCACCACTTACTTGTCAGATGAAAGGTACGCACTTCGACCGCTGCATAATTTCTTTTTTACCAGAGATGCTTCAGTCACTGTTTATAACGAAGTGATGATCTCTAAAATGGCCAATAAAGTACGGGAAAGGGAATCAATTATTATGGATGCAATATTCAACCATTCACCACATTTTAAAACCTCCACCCTAAACCCCATGAATACCTGGCATGTTGGAGAAGAGACGTTTATTGAGGGAGGTGACGTACTCATCGCCAGAGATGACATATTAATCATTGGAAACGGTGCCAGAACTTCTTCTCAAGGGATTGATTTTCTGGCAGAGCAAATGAAAAAGCAAAAAGGCAGAAAGCATATAATTGTTCAGCAACTACCCAGGTCGCCTGAATCATTTATTCATCTTGATATGGTCTTTACCTTATTGGACCGGGAAACATGTATGGTATATGAACCAATGATAAAACACGAGCATACTTATGCCACGATCCTGATGACTATTGATAATGGCAAAGTCACCAAAATAACACGTCAGCCGGGCTTACTGAAAGCATTAGGAAACCTGGGAATGAATTTAAAACCAGTCCCCTGCGGCGGCACTGAATTGTGGCATCAGGAAAGAGAACAGTGGCATAGCGGAGCTAACTTCTTTGCCATAGGTCCCGGCAAGCTTATGGGATATGCAAGAAATGGCCACACTCTCGAGGCTCTAAGCAAAATTGGTTACAAAATAATTAAGGCTTCAGAAGTAATTAATAATGCCGTCAATTTGGATGATTATGAGAAATATGTGGTCACCATTGAAGGATCAGAGCTCCCTCGCGGAGGTGGTGGCGCCCGATGTATGACAATGCCGGTAAGACGAAAAAATATAAAATGGTAAATATTACAAACCCGGGGTTCAACAAAGAACCCCGGGATTTTTGATTCAAATCAAATAACATGAAAAGGATAAGATTAATTCAGATTTTACAATAATTTATCAAGGTTTTATAAAATCAATAGATCGTTAGATTTTTAGATATCAGATTTAAGACAAACCATATAACGCTAATAAAAAGAGCTTTCAAGCAATTTTGCATATGATTCCAAAAAGTTGATTTACAGATTTTTACAAAAATTCAACAGAGTATTGTAAAATACCATTACCAATCATTTAATACAGTTGCAACAAACTTGACACAAACCTGACTTTCGGCATTTTAAGACTTGTCTTATGTCTCAAAATCTAAAGATAAATTTTATTAAACAACCTCCTTAACAATGTCTGCAGCCTCTTTTAATGAAATGGCAGAACGCACTTTAAGGCCGGAATTATCAATCACTTCTTTTCCTTCTTCGGCATTTGTGCCCTGCAACCTCACTATAACCGGAACCTGAATGTTACCAAGTTTTTTGTAAGCTTCAACGACACCTGCAGCCACCCGGTCGCACCTTACAATGCCACCAAAAACATTAATCAAAACTGCCTTTACTGCAGGATCATCGAGGATGATTCTCAATCCTGCTTCTACAGTTTGTGCATTGGCTCCCCCTCCCACATCAAGAAAGTTAGCCGGATCACCCCCACTCAATTTGATAATATCCATAGTAGCCATGGCCAAACCGGCACCGTTCACCATACACCCTACATTACCATCAAGTTTCACAAAATTGAGGTTGTGCTTGCCCGCTTCCACCTCAGTAGCATCTTCTTCTGAAAGATCACGCATAGCTGCAAGTTCCGGATGTCTGAATAATGCATTGTCGTCAAGACCAACTTTAGCATCTACAGCCAGAATTTTATCATCGGTTGCTTTGAGTACAGGATTAATTTCGAAAAGAGAAGCATCAACTGAAACATATGCCTCATATAATGACTGAACAAAGCGTGTCATCTGCTTAAAGGCCTGTCCGCTCAAACCAAGATTAAAAGCAATTTTTCGCGCCTGAAATGGAAGAATACCGGTTGCCGGATCAACCTCTTCCTTAAATATCAATTCCGGTGTTTTGTCAGCGACATCTTCAATATCAACTCCGCCTTCGGTAGAATACATTACGGTATTCTTACCTGTTTGCCGATTTAAAAGGACGCCCATATAAAACTCCATTTTCCCAGAAGGTCCGGGATAATATACATCCTGTGCAACCAAAATTTTATGGACTTTCCTGCCTTCGGGACCTGTTTGGTGAGTAACCAACTGCATTCCTATCATGCCCTCTGCAATTTTCGCAACCTCTTCCAGACTTTTAGCAAGTTTAACACCTCCGCCTTTGCCTCGACCTCCGGCGTGAATCTGGGCTTTTAAAACCCACCATTGGGTGCCGGTTTCTTCCTGTAGTTTTTTTGCCGCATCAACGGCTTCATTCGGGGTAGAAGCGGTTATTCCCTCCTGAATTGTAACCCCATGCTTTTTTAGAATGGCTTTGGCCTGATATTCATGAATATTCATATAACAAGGATTTGATTATTAAAAATTAGCATTTTAAAATTTTGATTCTTATTTGATTAAAGCAAACATAAATCGAATGCAGAACTTTAACTACTTTTGCCATCTCTGAAAAAACAAAAACAAAATGCGAAAACTAAAACTTAATGAACTGGGCCGCATTTCGGTCAATGAATTCAAAGAGTCTGAAAAAACACCTATTGTAGTAGTATTGGACAATGTCCGAAGCCTCCACAATGTGGGAAGTATTTTTCGCACTTCCGATGCTTTTCGACTGGAAGCAGTTTATCTTTGTGGCATCACTTCAACCCCGCCTCACAAAGAAATTCACAAAACTGCACTGGGAGCCCAAGACTCTGTTGAATGGCATTACTTTAATGAAACAACAGATGCAGTAGAAAAGTTGAAAAGTGAAGGATATTTAGCTATTGGGATTGAACAGGTAGAAGGCAGCACAGATCTGAATACTTTTAAACCCGACACAGAACTAAAATATGCAGTTGTTTTTGGAAATGAAGTAAAAGGGGTTGATCAAAAAGTCATTAATCAGTGTGATAGTTGTATTGAGATTCCGCAGTATGGGACAAAGCACTCCTTTAATGTATCAGTAACGGCAGGAATCGTACTATGGGAACTTGCAAAACCCTGGCTCAGGAAACAGTAAAGAGTATTAATTATAACTAAAAAAGGCAGCGCTTCCGCGCTGCCTTTTTTAGTTTATTTAAACAAGAGATTGTTGCTTACTGAACAATTTCTTTGAATGATGCATCCTCAAAGTAACGAGCAAACTCCATATCGGAAGCTGCAGTTTCTTTCATTTCAGGATTCAATTCAACAGCTTTTCCAAGCTCTTCGAAAAGCATATCAGTGTCATTTTGACGAGCACCAATAATAGCTTTCAGATAATACTTAACAGCTACTTCATTATCATTGGCATTCAATGTAGCCAAAGCTGCATCATAATTGCCATTCAAAAGCTTAGCAAGAGCAGCATTGCAACTGTTGCTGTTTCCGAAATAACGAACAGCTTCGTCATAGTTACCATTGTAAATTGCCAATACACCAAGGTTGTTATCCAAAGCAGCACCAGCACCTGCAGCTGAGTCGAAATATTCCTGAGCACCTTCTACATCGTCTTCATAGAGTGCAATAACACCAAGGTTATTTAATACTTCAGGCTGATTAGCTTTCATTTCATTAGCTTTCTCAAAAGCGCCTTTTGCACCATCGATATCGCCTTTTTCGAAATGAACAACACCGATGTTGTTTTGAGCTCTCCAGCAATTAGAATGCTGTTCAAGGGCAGTTTCATAAATCTCAAGTTGCTTATCAAGATCTTCGGTCAAAGTAGCAGCATAAAGAATTTCTTCAAGCTTCAGCTCTGAAGGATTTGATTCTGCAAGTTCAGAAATTTCTTCATCTGACTTACCAATAACTTCAACATTTACGTTAAGTTTTGAACGACGAAGTTCAGGAAGAATATCTTCTGCCAATACTTTGTAAGTGGCAGCCATATTCTTAATTTCTGTTTCGCGAACCTCAGGATCGTTATGAGTAGAAAGAACACGAAGAATCATATCCTTATCTTCAATATCGCTATTCTGAACAAGCTCTTTGAAACCTTCCCAATCTTCAGGAGTGTTACGCAATTCATAGAAATCTTCTGCGTCAGCACCTTCCACTTCTGCATCTTCCAATGCTTCAGTCATGTACTCTTTTGCGGACTCTTCACGCTCTTCAGCAAGTCTGGTGTTCAAGTCAATAGGTCCGTCAGGAGAAGCATAAGCTGAAATGTTCACACCTTTGAATTCTTTATTTTCAGCCTCTTTAGCAGCCTTAACAAATTCTTCCAGTGCTTTGATATCGTCTTCTGACAACTCTGAACGACGAACGTATGAACGCTGAATCACATAGTGAATATCAGCTTCACCTGTTTCGGGAGTAATACGCTGGAAGTTGTCTTCTCCTAAAGCAGCAACAGCACCTTTTTTACCAAGAAGATGAGCTGTTGAGATAACTCCTTCTGCAATCTTTACAGGCTCGAAGTCCAGAGTAGTTTCTCCTCTTGTTGCAGTCATACGAACAACAAGGTCAGAAACACGCATATTCTCATTATAATCAACAGTTCCTTCGTAAGTAAACTGGCCACCATTGGCATATGAAATGACTTTGGCGTTTCCATCTACACTCTCCCCCTGAAGTTTGTAAGGAGCATAAGCAGTTTCTCCACCTTCATAAACTAATACCGGAGTTGCTTCCAGCTCAGTCTTTTTATCGAAATAGCCACCAGGTATCTGCACCTTAATGGTTACGGGCACCTGTCCGCCATGAGTTTCTAAAACCTCTGGAGTAACAGTGTAGTTAACGTCAGGTGCATTTTCTTTCATCTTATCCAAACCGGAGCAACTTGCCAGCAATGCTGCAAGAGCTACAGTTGCAAAAAGATTAATTCTTGTTCTTTTCATAATGTTAACCGAATTATTTGTTCTTGAATAAATCCTATCTTCTATACAAATTTAGGAATGTTTTTAATAAATAAAACACTTAGCCCATGTTTTATTGCAAATATAGACAATCGCTGAAGTTTTTCAAGTGAAAAATTCCACTTAAATTTCGCACCCTCAAAAAAAAGAATTAATCAACAATTCCTATACTTTACAAAATGAACTATCAAAATAAATATTTTTTAGCAATAAAACAAATTCATCTTCAGGTATTATTGCCTTGCAGAGCGTGAATATAAAGAAATAATGTGTCTCCTGTTACATTCCTGTCCATTTTATGGTTTTTCAAAACAAAAACACAAGAATAAAACACTCTAAATCAACAAACAGGATAGATAAATGCCATTAACTTCATTTATTTCCCGCATAAAGTATACAGACGAATGAAAGTGGCAGAAAAAGTTCCATCAATAATTATCAGAACTGTGAACTAATCATTGCCCCGTTGGGCTCAGGATCATAAATAGTGTTTGCATGAAGGCGTCAATTGCTGCGTTATGCTTGTCTTCAAATCAGTTATTTACGAAAGTAAACTCCTGCTTTTCAGACATCGCAAGCCTTGCACTTGACGCCTTCATGCAAACACAAATGAAAAGCATGAGTTTTCTTACTGGCACTAAATACCCCAAGAGCTGCATCGCCCATGGGATATTCAACTTTTTCTTTCACTTTTCAATAAACTAAATGCAAAGGCAATCTGTATTGCCCATGGCTTTATTGATAAGGTTCTTCCTCCATATTGTAGAAAGTAAAGGCATACATATCAGCCACTTCATCAATTTGCTTAGAAACAGGTTTTCCTGCCCCATGACCCGCTTTAGTTTCAATTCTGATCAAAACGGGTTTTTCACCCTTGTATTTATCCTGTAGTGTTGCAATATATTTAAATGAGTGCGCAGGAACTACACGGTCGTCATGATCAGCAGTAAAAACCAGTGTTGCGGGATAATCAAGTCCGCTTTTAATGTTGTGGACCGGAGAATATCCATACAAATAACGAAACATCTCTTCACTGTCATCACTTCGTCCATAGTCACTGGCCCAGGCCCAACCAATTGTAAAGTTGTGATATCTCAGCATATCCATCACACCTACAGCGGGAAGAGAAACCTCAAAAAGGTCCGGGCGCTGATTGGCTACAGCTCCGAGTAACAATCCCCCATTCGATCCACCTCGGATGGCAATTTTGTCGGAGTTGGTATATCCCATTTCAATAACCGTCTCGGCGGCAAGAATAAAGTCATCAAAAACCCGTTGCTTATTCATTTTGGTACCGGCCTGATGCCAGTCTTCTCCATACTCTCCTCCTCCACGGATATGAGCATTAACATAAACACCGCCATTCTCTAACCAGGGAATCAAACGTACATCAAACCCGGGCTGATAAACAATATTAAAGCCACCGTAACCATAAAGCATAAGAGGGTTTGAACCATCCATCCGGATGCCTTTTTTATGGACAATATGCATAGGCACCTGGGCCCCATCGGAAGCTTCCGCAAAAACCAACCTGGTTACATACTGATCTCCGTCAAAGTCAACATCAGAGGCAAACTCAATCTGCTGATTCCGACGTTCCAGATTGTAACTGAATATTTTATTGGGAACATTGTATGACTCGAATGAATAAAAAATGCGGTCATTGCCGTGAATGGTACGCAATGATCCAACAGATCCGGGGGCTGGTAACTCAATATCGTATTCATGCCCGCCTTTCTGATTGAAAACTTTAAGATGTGATTCTGCATCAATCACATACATTGCAACTGCAAATGATTTTGAAAGACTTACATTTTTCAAAACACCAGACTCTTCCGCAATTACTTCCGTCCAGTTTTCTATCCCGGGATTTTCAGGATCAATGGTCATAACCCGGTAGCGGGGAGCTCCAAAATCGGTCAACACCCAGTATTTACCATCGACTGTTCCCAGATAACTGGTATTATTCTCAAATGTGGTATCGGCAACCATCCAATTCTGTTCACCAATGGCTTTTATCATTAATGAGTTATTATTGGTTGACCGTGTACCATAAAGCAACAAATACTCACCATCATCATCTACACTGGCTGTATAGTTGCGAAGAGCATTCTCAGAATCTTTAAAAACAAGTTCGTCCTCAGCTTGAGGTTGACCTATCTTGTGAAAATAAACCTGTTGAAACTCATTCAAATTTGTAAGTTCCTCTCCTTTTGCAGGGGCATCGTAACGACTGTAATAAAAACCAGATTCAGCAACCCAGGAAATATTGGAAAACTTAGCCCATTTCAGATGATCATCAAGGTCCTTACCGGTTTTTACATCCCTGACATAAATCTCGCGCCAGTCGGATCCACCTCTGGAAATAGCATAAGCCATATATTTTCCGTCCTCTGAAATCTCATAATCGGCAAGAGCGACAGTTCCATCTTCAGAAAGATTGTTAGGATCCAGCAAAACACGCTCATTCCCGTCTTCCCCCTCCTTTACATAAAGAACTGACTGGTCCTGCAATCCGTCATTACGCATAAAAAACCATTTATCCCCCTTGCGCAAAGGAGTTCCCTGTCTGGTATAATTCCAGACTTCGGTTAGTCTTTCTTCAATCTTAGTCCTGAAGGGAATTTGCTCCAGATATTTATTGGTAACAGCAACCTGCTTTTTAACCCACTCCTTTGTTTCTTCCGATTGATCATCCTCTAACCATCGGTATGGGTCACTCACCTCTGTTCCATAATAAATATCCACAGTGTCCACCTTCTTGGTTTCCGGATAATCGGGTTTGTCGGGACCATTTTTACAAGAATAAAATGTTGCCATAGTCAACAATACTATAAATAAAATACGGTGTTTCATTTTTTAACTATTTGGTTTTTAGATCAATACTCCGTTATGATTTTGAAAGATCCTCAAATTCGCTCACTTACCCCTAAAATACTTTTTGAATTAGAATGCGGATTTTCAATAATATATATTTCACCTCTCATCTAACTCAAGATTAAAAATAAGTACATTTCAATCTTTTAACTCAAACACGTTAGATGTTTGTTTTGCAGGCAAACCTTGGCTCAAAGTGTTGAATAATGACAGCCTGTGCCCCTTATTCCGGTTAATATAAACGATTTTGTTTTTTGATTCTCTTCTCCTTACTTTTTCCGGCAATCCAGCCTACAAGCATTCCAATAAAAGCCCCGGTCAGCAAAACGCCACCAATCACAACACCTGCCACAACAACAATAGTAATCAGAGCCCCAAGAACACCCACTAAAATGCCCATCAAAACAAAACGCGACAGCCAAAGGCCTTTGGGAAAAACCTGATGGTCTGTCCTTAAATGCCGAACACTTTCTTCCAACTCAACCTGAAACTTTGACATTTCAGGTGCATCATTTTTCATCCACTGCCCTAATTCAAAGCTCATTTCATCCAACGCCTGGAAGTGACTTGCGCAAACTGAGCATTCAGATTTATGGGATTCCAGATGATGCATTAACCTTGGAAAAGCTTCAAGGCTATAAAAACGAATGCTTTCACGCGGAGCACCTTTTAAACGATTACTAAGAATTTCGTACCATTGTTGAATTGTCCTGTAATGGCTCATAGCAGATATCAGATTTTCAAAATAAAAAAGAAAGACAGAACGCGCCTCTTATCAGCGATTCAAATTAAATAAAACAGAGCGAAAAACAAAATCCCCGATGGTATAACCTTTACCACCGGGGATTTGTTGATATTCTGATAAACCATTATACAAAAATCAATAATGGAATAAAGTATTAATAATTACTTATTGTTACGCTCCGGACGAGGTAAAAGTACTTTGCGAGACAACTTAAGTTTTCCTGAACGCTGGTCAACATCGATCAGTTTTACCTCAACTTCTTCTCCTTCTTTCAGCACATCTTCAACTTTCTCAAGTCGACGCCACTCAATTTCTGAGATATGAAGCAAGCCGTCTTTTCCGGGCAGAATCTCAATAAAAGCACCAAAAGGCACAATCGACTTCACTTTTCCGGTATATACTTTCCCTACCTCAGGAACAGCAACAATAGCTTCAATTCGTGAAAGGGCCCTGTCAATATTATCTTTATTGCTGGCAGAGATATCAACAATACCAAAGTTTTCGTCCTCGTCAATAGCAATTGAAGTCTCAGTTTCAGCCTGAATTTCCTGAATGATTTTTCCACCTGGTCCAATTACAGCACCAATCATCTCTTTAGGTATCTTCAAAGTAACGATACGCGGAGCATGAGGTTTGTAATCTTCGCGCGGTTTATCAATGGTTTCGGTAATCTTGTCCAGAATGTGGAAACGTCCTTGTTTGGCTTGCTCAAGTGCTTTCTCAAGTACTTCATAAGAGAGTCCGTCCACCTTAATGTCCATCTGGGTAGCAGTGATTCCATCACGGGTACCGGTCACTTTGAAGTCCATATCTCCAAGGTGGTCTTCATCACCAAGAATATCTGAAAGTACCACATATTTATCACTGTCTTTATCTGTGATCAATCCCATAGCAATACCAGATACAGGTTTTTTAAATTTAATACCTGCATCCATAAGTGCCATTGTTCCTGCACATACAGTTGCCATCGACGAAGAACCGTTGGATTCCAGGATATCAGAAACCACCCTCAAAACATACGGCAGTTCATCTGGAAGCATTCTCTTCAATGCTCTGTGTGCCAGATTTCCGTGACCAATCTCGCGACGACCAACACCTCTGTATGGCTTGGCATCATTGGTAGAGAAAGGAGGGAAATTATAATGTAACAAGAAGCGGTCAACACTTTTCTCCAGTACATTGTCAACAATTTTCTCGTCAAGCTTGGAGCCTAATGTAACGGTGGTCAATGACTGAGTTTCTCCACGTGTAAAAATCGCAGAACCATGAGGACCAGGCAAAGAATCGACTTCACACCAGATAGGACGAATCTCGTCCATGGCGCGGCCATCCAAACGAATGTTTTCATCCAGCATTACGCGACGTACCGCGTCTTTCTCAACATCGTGAAAGTAGCGTTTAATTAGTCCTTCAGGAATTTCGTCTTCTTCAGCATTGTAATTATTCTCAATGAATTCGGTTACAATTTCATCAAAAGCAGCGAAACGCTCTTGTTTGTTTGGATTGGCAGAACGTGCCACTTCCTTAGCTTTTTCAAAGGTGGCGTCCCAAACCTTCTGACGAAGATCCTCATCATTGTTTTCATGTGAGTATTCACGCTTTTCATTAGCGCCTTCTACCATTTGAGCAAGCTCAATCTGAGCATCACATTGAACCTTGATAGCTTCATGGGCAAATTTCATAGCTTCCAGAAGCTCAGCTTCTGAAACCTCATCCATTTCTCCTTCCACCATCATAATGTTTTCTTTGGAAGCAGCAACTATAATCTCCATATCTGCCTCTTTTACTTCTGAGGCAGTAGGATTGATTTTCAGTTCGCCATTAATCCGGCCTACTCTTACTTCTGAAATAGGACCTCCAAAAGGAATATCGGAAACAGCCAATGCAGCAGAAGCAGCCAGTCCGGCTAAAGCATCCGGAGTACTCTCGGCATCACCGGAAATCAAACTCACATTGACAAATGTATCAGCATGATAATCTTCAGGGAAAAGAGGACGTAATGCACGGTCGACCAGTCTGGATACTAAAATCTCATAATCTGAAGGACGCGCTTCCCTCTTTTGAAAACCACCGGGGAAACGACCCGCAGCAGAAAATTTCTCCCTGTAATCAACAGAGAGTGGCATAAAATCGACATCAGGTTTCGCTTCTTTTGCAGAAACCACAGTAGCGAGCAAATACGTATTGCCCATTCTAACAACGACCGATCCGTCGGCCTGCTTGGCCAACTTTCCAGTTTCAATTACGATTGACCTTCCATCTCCAAGGTCAATATTTTTTTCAATCGGCTTAATCATAAATAAATCTCTATTTTTCTTACAATCTCTTAGTCAGCTCCAAATATAGATAATATCTAAATTCTGAGCCTTACATTATTCATTTTTTTTGCATCATTGCTGTCAAATATTCAGAAAAAATGATCAGTCTACAAAAAACAAGAGGCAATTCTCCCGGAGAACTGCCTCTTCAATACTATCCTTCTTGACTTACTTACGGATGTTGAGCTCTTTAATCAAAGCACGATATTTTTCAATATCTTTTGCCTTTAAATAGTCAAGTAAACGACGACGTTTACCCACCATCTTTTTAAGAGCATACTCAGTACTGAAATCTTTCTTATTAGACTTCAGGTGTCCAGTCAAGTGTGCGATACGGTTGGTAAATAATGCTATCTGGCTTTCAGGTGAACCAGTGTCAGAATTCGACTTCCCGTACTTCGCAAAGATCTCTTGTTTTTCTTCTTTTGTCAGATGCATACGACCTTTTTAAATATATGATTTACAAATAGGCCGCAAAGATAGATAATAATTTGGCGCAATGCAAATTGTTTGTATCCGGTTTTTATTAAATGCAATTACTTAGTGTTTGCAAGAAAACGACAATTGCTGCCCCGAAGGGTCGGGGTAAACTCAATGCTTGTCTTCAAAACAGTCATCCCGAAGCATCGGGACTCCTGCTTTTCTGACATCGCAAGCCTTGCACTTGACGCCTTCATGCAGACACAGATGAAAAGCATGAGTTTTCTCGCTGGCACTACTTAGTGTTTGTCTATAAAGTCCAACTTCTGCGTTGTTGCTCAAAATCTAAATCCTCAAATACAATAGTATTCTGCGGTTTAGATTTTTCACACGCCTTGAATTTGAACTTTCTAGTTCAAACACGTGAAAAACGCTTAGTTTATGGACAGAGACTACTTAGTGTCGGTCCATAAAGTACCATTTGCGCCGTCACGCTTGCTTGGGACAACATCAAATTAATAGCCTCTTTCTTCAGCCATCTCCTCCATTTCTTCTTCAAAGATCTCCTGGAATTTCTTTTTATCATAATCCAGTTGAAGTCTGTCATTGTTTGAAATACGATCATCAATGCCCTTTAAAACATCATCCCGATGCACTTCAATAGCAACAAAACCATGGTATTTACCATTGTCCATGACACTGGCCTTTTCACAAATCACTACAATATTATTGATCGTTTCATCAGCCACTTCACGGGTCATGTTCTCAAATTTCTGCTCAAACTCGGAAGCATCACCAATTTCGCGTTCATTGACATAACGATCTGTTACCGATTTGGTATTGGAATTGATCAAAGTCACCAATCGTTGCTTGGCTTGCAACAAAGCTTTTTCTTTAGCAAGGCTCAAATCGGCACTGGTAGACATGGCACTAGCCCGAAAATAGTTTTTGTCCGACTGACCTTTATTTTCACAAGGAAGCTCTTCAATGATATCACCAATTTCACTCTTGGCAGATACTTTCTTTTTTGATTTACAACTGGATAAACCAGCAATCATAAAAAGGGAAAGAGCGACAATTAATAAATAATTTGGTTTCATAACGTTCAAATTTTTGTGTACCAGAAATTAATATTTTTTAACAACAATAGTCATATCAAAAAACGAACCAGAATTTAAATCCGCGTAGTATTTTGTGAAACAACCCTATGTCCGACGCGGCAAGATAAACATTTTCTTTGATCGCAATACATCTTTTTCAAATAAACCAACCCCTGACTTTCGGCTGCCGAAGATATGTCAAGCTCTATTCCCGGTTTTTTCCATCCATTTACAATTTGATTTTTTTCCGCAGGTAATTGATTCAACCAGTCAATGGCTTTGTTTTTAAAATATTCCTGTCCGCGTAATCTCCCATACGAAAAAAACAGAGGAACCACAGTGTTTATGATTATCAAATCAACAGCCTGTTTCCCAAGCTTCTTAGATTTTTCAGGGGCAGAAGCGAAGGGTCGATAGTGGTTGATCCAGTATGGTTGTGGCTCTGAGTAAAAAAGTGAACGAACATCAGACAAATTATTGCACCGCAGTAAATGGTCAAAAAGAAAAGGGCTCCGGGCTATGAGTGCGGCCAACTGAACCAAACGAATTGTTGGAAAATTTCCGGGCCTTAAACGCAAAAACTTCCAGTTATGGGCAGGAATGGGCTCAAGTCCATATTTGTGTTTTATCAGATTGTACTCCCGCTGAAGCAGTGACATATAGCGATCGTCAGTCCGCCCCTGATTCAGGAAACCAGCTTGTCCAAGAAAAAGAGCCTCAAGTTTTTCAGGTGCATCAGAATTCCTTGCCACTATTTTCCATGGAGTTTGACGGGCCAATCTTTCAAAAGGGTCTCCATTTAAACCAAATCCAAAATTTCGGGATAACACAATAAACAGGACTTCCTGCCAGTCATTTTTTGAAGCATGCAGAATGGTTTCAATGCCTTCCACTTTTTTTTCAAGCTTTTCGATAAGCATACGCTCTACCCACCCTGCCAATTCAAACCCCGAAACTCCATCTATCATTCCCTGACAAGGGATCCATCCACGATTTCTAAGCAGATTATCATAATCCTGGTAAGTGCGTTCCGGCACTTCCATTTCCCAGGCCGGTATCCTGCGCCCCTTGCCTGTAAAAACATCCTCATCATCAGAAACCACCACATGCAAAATCACATTATCATAAAGAGAATCTTTATAATGATTGTGCCTGTACCAATCCGATGCCTTGTAATGGATTTCAACATTGCCGGCCCACAGAACGCCATCGAGTTTTATTTTTGCATTGAAAAAATCAGGACCGGAATTGGTGTTAATCAATCCGGGATGAATAACTTCCATTTTTTGTCCGCAAGATGTATAAAACAAGCCCTGCTTGTAAAACTTATGTTGCCACAGAAAGTGAAGGAATTCTTCGTTCATAATAAAGGGGTTTAGTGTAAAGTCAAGCATACTCTGACGGTCCAGGCCTTGCTCTTTCTACCTTGTGCTTCTCAATAAAGACTCACGTAACTACGGCTATGCTTACTTTTTTGTTGTTTTGCACAAGGTAAAGAATAGTGGCGGCTTACCCGACATTCTACACTTGACATTAGTCTGATAAAAAATTCTAGATGGTAATCATTGCTCTTAAACAATAAGAAACAACAACACCATTGCCATCAAAAATGATGCATCCCAGCCCTTTATTCAATGCAAAATACTAAGTTATTTTCAAATCCCCTAATCTCAAATTGGTTATCGGGCATAATTATTATTCAGGAGCTGCTTAAAAAGTCAAAAGAGCAGAATCCCCCCCAACCGAAGTAGTATTGAAATACTTCAAGATTGTGGCGGAGAAGTAGATTTTGTTCTTTTGATTAGCCATTTCCATATAATCACAAGTGCAAAAAAATTCGAGTCTATTGTGAAATGACCTTGCACTTAAGTGTTAGTTAAGATGATTTAAAATTTTAATGGCTAATAAAATATGCGTTTTTCAGCGGGCACTACTTAGCCCTGTCCATAAAGTCGGCAAAGATATTAAGTTTGAACAAGTGTTTGTTTAAAAAATTCCAGTTGCGAGGCTTGCGAGGCAAGAAAATACGGAGTCCCGATCCTTCGGGATGAGTAATTTTCAGGTAAGCGTAACGAAGCAAATGGTAATTTATAGACAAACACTACTTAGAGAAGCATTGACTCCTGTATCGTTTTACAAAAAAATTATGATCTGCTATTGAGAAGACGGAGATTCAGAACCTAAGAGTTGTCAAAACATGCCAGCCCTCCCCCCGGAATCATCATATAGCAAAAAAGGCCTGTTCTCCATCTGAGCAGACCTTTTCTTATTATTTTAAAATCTTCACTTCAATACTTCGTTAAACGCACACAACAAATCTACATTTCTTTGATTACAAGCACATTCCCGGCACACATGACGTGCAGATTTTCAGTATCATGCGAATCATCCTACATCTAAGAATCTCTTAGTACTCACATTTAAAGCAGATTGGCTTCTGAAAGCAGACCAGCCATTTCGGACTGAACTTCCTGAGCTGCTTCCCTTGCTTTTGCAGCAAAATCTTCTCCATTTCCGGCAAAAATAATTCCTCTTGATGAGTTCACCAGCAACCCACACTTACTGTTAAGACCATTGCGGGCAACTTCAGCCAAACTTCCTCCCTGGGCTCCCACTCCTGGCACCAATAGAAAATGTTTAGGTGCAATTTTTCGAATATCTTTAAGCATTTCAGCTTTTGTTGCACCAACAACATACATCATGTTTTCTGAATCCCCCCACTCTTGAGAGTTTTTTATCACCTTTTCAAATAACCGTTCTCCGTCTTCTGCCATATATTGAAAATCGGAAGCCCCCTTATTGGAGGTTAATGCAAGTAAAATAACATATTTTCCTACATAGGTAAGAAATGGTTTTACAGAATCCTCTCCCATATAAGGAGCCACGGTAACGGCATCAAAGTCCATTGCATCGAAAAATGCCCTGGCATAAAGATTTGAAGTATTTCCTATGTCCCCTCTTTTGGCATCCGCAATGATGAAAATATCAGGATAATTGTAACGTATATAATTCACAGTTTTCTCCAAGGTATTCCAACCGCTTACCCCCATGCTTTCATAAAATGCCAGATTGGGCTTATAGGCCACAGCAAGGTCGTGTGTTGCATCAATTATTTCTTTGTTAAAAGCAAACACGGGATCGCTTGTATCATAAAGGAAATGAGGAATTTTATTGACATCACTATCTAATCCAACACACAAAAAACTTTTCTTCTTTTTTACTTGTTCAAAAATTTCCTGACTTGTCATGGCAAAGATATTTTGGGAGTTCTTGTTTTAATTTTAATTGATGTATTTTCTATTTACCAGTTTTACATCTCACTGGCTTTAAGGCGCTCGGCATTTTCCTCAATCTGGAGTTTATCAATAATGCCTCCGATATCACCATCCATTACAGCCGGAAGGTTGTACATAGTATAGTTGATTCGGTGATCGGTAACCCTGCCCTGAGGATAGTTGTACGTTCGGATTTTTGCTGAACGGTCGCCTGTTGAAACCATCGTTTTTCTTTTAGATGAAATTTCATCGAGGTACTTTTGATATTCAAGATTATAGATCCTTGTTCTCAACTCGGTCATCGCTTTATCCAGATTCTTCAGCTGCGACTTCTGATCCTGACAGGTAACTACAATTCCGGTTGGAATGTGCGTAAGACGGATGGCAGAATAGGTGGTATTCACGGACTGCCCCCCAGGTCCGGAAGAACAATAAGTATCTTTACGAATATCTTCCTGCTTCAGTTCAATATCAAACTCTTCAGCTTCAGGCAAAACAGCCACGGAGGCTGCAGATGTATGTACCCTTCCCTGAGTTTCAGTCTGAGGAACCCGCTGCACACGGTGAACACCTGATTCGTATTTCAAAATACCATAAACTCCGTTTCCGGAAACTTTCATCACCACCTCTTTATAGCCTCCAGAGGTGCCTTCAGAGACGTGAGTAACTTCCGTTTTCCAGCCCTTCCCTTCGCAATACTTGGTATACATACGAAACAGATCACCTGCAAAAATACTGGCTTCATCACCACCGGTTCCTGCTCTGATTTCCATTACAGCGTTTTTGGAATCCTCCGGATCACCGGGTAACAGTAGCATTTTAATTTCCTCTTCCATTCCCGGACGCTCAGCTTCCAATGAATCCAGCTCATCCCGGGCCATTGCACGCATCTCTTCGTCATCCTCTTCCTTCAACATTGCGCGTGACGATTCAATATTATCCAGAAGGTTTTTATACTTTTTACCAACCTCAACAATATCCTCAAGCTCCCGGTATTCTTTATTCAGTTTAACATACCTTTTCTGGTCTGCAATAACTTCCGGATCGGTAATCATCTGCCCCACTTCTTCGAATCTCAAACGCAGAGCCTCCATCTTCTCAAGCAATGAATTATCTTGTGCCATATGATTTTTATTTTTTTACAACTCCTTTTAAAGACTAAACTGTGCACCAGTCTACTCTTTTTGAATTCGGCTATTAATCTCCTATATAATCCAACCTGAACTCAGAATTCTGAACTCACAACCGTCCCCTCCAAACACAAAAAAACCTGACTACAGATAGCGGCCCGCAAACGCGTTCCGATGCCTCTGCAACAGGTTGAAAATTGAATACACTTAATAGTGAAAAGTTCCCTTTTCGCTTTTAATTGTCAACTTGTTCCCATTGGGGGATGCCTCACAGTATCCTACGACTTTTGCATCGATACCAAATGATTGTGAAATATCTATTATCTCCTGAGCTGAGTCAGGTCTCACATAAAACTCAAACCTATGTCCCATGTTAAAAACTTTGTACATCTCCTGCCATGGCGTTTCAGAAGTTTCCTGTATAATGCGGAACAATTCTGGCACCTCAAACAAGTTGTCTTTAAATACATGCATATTTTCCACAAAGTTCATCACTTTGGTTTGAGCTCCACCGGAACAATGAACCATACCATGAATATGAGGACGCAAAGACTCAAGAACTCTCTTGACCACAGGGGCATACGAGCGGGTAGGAGATAAAACCATCTTTCCTGCATCAATGCCCAGCGCCTCGATGGCATCGGTCAGCTTATATTTCCCCTGATAAACCAATTCATCGGCCACTTCAGGATCAAAACTTTCCGGATATTTTTCTGCCAGATAATGTGCAAAAACATCGTGACGTGCAGAAGTAAGGCCATTACTCCCCATCCCGGCATTGAAAAAATCTTCGTAATTGGCCTGTCCGGTAGAGGAAAGCCCCACAATTACATCACCAGGCTGGATAAGATGATTGGAGATCACATCGCTTCTCTTCATCCGGGCAGTAACGGTAGAATCAACAATAATGGTACGAACCAGGTCTCCAACATCAGCGGTTTCACCACCTGTGCTGTAAACAGAAATTCCATGCTCCCGAAGGCCGGCAAGTAACTCCTCAGTTCCATTGATAATGGCTGAAATAACTTCACCCGGAATACGATTTTTATTCCTTCCTATAGTGGATGACAACAGGATATTGTCTGTTACCCCCACACACAACAAGTCATCCAGATTCATCACCAACGCATCCTGTGCAATACCCTTCCAAACGGACAGATCACCGGTTTCTTTCCAGTACAGATATGCAAGAGAAGATTTTGTTCCGGCCCCATCAGCATGCATGATATTGCACCACTCTTCATCACCACTGAGGAAGTCGGGAATAATCTTACAAAATGCTTTCGGAAAAATTCCTTTGTCCACATTCTCTATGGCCTTATGAACATCTTCTTTGGATGCAGAAACACCACGTTGATTATATCTCATATCTGTTTGCACGGAATCTGTTTTTTGGATAACTGTAAATTTTCTGCAAAAATACACAAAGTTTTTGGGGTTAAAAAACCTGGAAGATCATATGGAAGATCTGAATATCCTAATTCTCCACAGATTGAAGAACAATTGAGGTTTCAACATCATCGCTTTCCTCCATACCCCGGGTAGACAGATCAGCTTTCCCGTTATAGAAACCTTCTGCAGAAACCATAATAATATAATTGGCTTCAGGCTGAAGCACAAAATTGAATCTTCCCCTTGATGAAGTTTTTGTGGTAAAATTAGTTCCGTTATTCCCTACCACTCTCACCATTGCCTCTTCAACAGGATCACCCTCTTCATCAAGCACTTCCCCCTCAATCATGGCTTCGATAAGTGGCAAATGGAAATCAAACATCTGATCAACACCACGGTAACTTCCTCTTGAAGATGAAAGGAACCCCATATTACGTTCTCCCCTAAAAACAATTCCAAAATCATGTCCGGGCGAATTTAAAGGAAGCCCAAGGTTTTCAACCGCCCACCCGACTGTATCGCTTACAAAGACAGCTTCAAAAATATCCAGCCCGCCATACCCTACAAGACCATCAGAAGAGAAATACAACCGCCCGTCACTTCGCACAGTTGGAAACATTTCATCGGCAGGCGTATTTATTTCAATCCCAAGATTCTCAGGAATTCCCCAATCGCTGCCTGATGAACGGGTTACTTTCCAAAGATCTTTACCACCAAATCCGCCTGGCATATCTGAAACAAAATAAAGGGTATTACCATCGGGTGATATGGCCGGATGAGCAAATACAAGACTATCAGAACCAAGAACCAATTTTTCAGGCTCCCCCCACCTTCCACCTGATCGCTTCCGCACCATAATCGATGCTCCCTGCGGTCCTTCTTCAGAGAATGTGCACCGCGTGAAAAACATTTCTTTCCCGTCAAAAGAAAAAGCAGGGGTTCCGTCATCAAACACAGGATCTTCCCCACCCACAAAAAGCACAGGATCTTCCCAGCCTCCTTCTCCATCCTGAATGGCACTAAATATGCGGGAACTCCCCTGTCCGGTAATCGGATTTGTAATCTTCTTTTTATCTCCGCCACGCATTGATGAAAAATAAACCGTAGAGTAATCGTCTCCGGCAAAAGCAGAAGAGTAGTCGCTCTCCCTGGAGCGTAAATCACGGTTCACCTCCAATTCGTAACGTGTTTCTTTGGGATTTTTCAGAGCCATACGACAAGACCGAATGCCATTAAGAGCAGCACTATTCCCTACATCATGCTCAAGAAATTTTTCGTAGGCTGTTACGGCCTCCTCATATTCCTCACGCATCCGTAGCGACTGACCTAAATAAAAATACGCAACAGGATCGGAAAACCCATAACGAATGGCCCGTTCAAAATAAGCTGAGGCCCGGGGTCCCTGACCAATCTGATAGTAAGACATGGCCAGATAGAAAGCAGCTTGCCCCCGGTAATATCGGTTTTCAAAGTCCATTTTCCGAAACTTTTCTACCGCGCTATTGTATTCGCCGATATCATAGAGCTTGACACCCGATGCCAGTTTCGTCTCAGCACTACAGCCTATAAACAAAACGACCAAAAGGCCCGAAAAAAATATATTCTTAAAAATCCGAAAAAATATGAGGGGCATTAGACTGATCACATTATTACAGTTTACACAGTTCTCAAAGTTACTATTAACCTCAACAGTAACGAAAAAATGAGAAAATTATTTTTTTATTGATCAGTTATAAAAAAAGAATGCCTGCTGAAAACAACAGGCATTCCGGAGTCAAAACCTCTCCCGCAATATTAACGGGCAAACAAAAGTTCTCTGTATTTAGGCAATGGCCACATTGCGTTATCAACAGTCAATTCAAGCTTATCAATGTGATATCTGATATCATCAAGGTAAGGACGAACATTCTGATCGTATTGCTCAGCCAGCTTGGTCATATCGTCCTCCTTGTTGGCAACTTTACGAGCTTCAACCATTTCGTGAGTCTTATTCTTGATGCTCTTGATATGGTTCGAAATCTTCTTGATCAAATCAAGACGATCAGAAGCCAGATCCTGGAAGTCTTCGGTATCGCCAAATACATCTTTCAGTCCCTGTACATTTTCAATCAATGTATTCATGTACTGAACGGCAGTTGGCACTATGTGATTAAGAGCAAGATCTCCCAAAACACGAGCTTCAATCTGGATTTTCTTAGCAAATTTCTCCATTTCAACTTCGCAGCGGGCTTCCAGCTCAACTTCTGTGAATACGTTATTTTCCGTAAACAGCTTCTTAGACTTATCCATCAGGAATGACTGAATAGCCTCAGGAACATTGGAGATGTTAGCCAAACCGCGACGGGCAGCTTCATCAACCCACTCCTGACTGTAACCATCACCATCAAAACGAATATTTTTAGAAGCAGTAATATATTCTTTAATTACCTGGAAGATAGCTTCATCTTTCTTAACACCTTTCTCAATCAAGGCATCTACCTCGGTCTTAAATTCCTTCAACTGATTAGCAACCGCTGTATTCAGAACGATCAAAGCAGAAGCACAGTTAGCAGAAGAACCAACGGCACGGAACTCGAAACGGTTTCCGGTAAAGGCGAAAGGAGAAGTACGGTTACGATCGGTATTATCCAGAAGAATTTCAGGAATTTTACCAATATCCAGTTTAAGAGCAGTCTTCTCATCCGGAGTCATCTTTTTATCAGATACCCTGGTTTCAAGCTCGTCGAGCATAGCTGAAATCTGAGTTCCAAGGAAAGCAGAGATAATTGACGGAGGAGCCTCGTTAGCACCCAGACGGTGAGAGTTACTGGCAGTAAGAATACTTCCAAGCAGAATCTCCTGGTTATCATGAACAGCTTTCAGTACGTTCACAAGGAAAGTAAGGAACTGCATGTTGCTCTTTGGATTTTTCCCGGGTGAAAGCAAGTTTACTCCGGTATTGGTACTCAATGACCAGTTATTGTGCTTACCTGAACCATTGATACCTGCAAATGGCTTCTCATGGAAGAGTACTCTGAATTTATGCTTGCGAGCCACACGCTTCATCACGTCCATCACCATCTGGTTATGATCGTTGGCAAGGTTGGCTTCTTCAAAAATTGGAGCTACCTCAAACTGGTTAGGAGCTACCTCATTGTGACGAGTCTTAACAGGAATACCCAGGCGGTATGCTTCAATTTCGAATTCTTCCATAAAAGCAATTACGCGGGTAGGAATAGAACCGAAATAGTGGTCATCTAACTGCTGATCTTTAGCAGAAGAGTGCCCCATCAAAGTACGACCAGTCAGGTGAAGGTCGGGACGGGCATTGTAAAGAGCTTCATCAATAAGGAAATACTCCTGCTCCCATCCAAGGTTACTGATAACCTTTGAAACATTTTTATCAAAAAACTGACAAACATCTACAGCTGCTTTATCAACAGCATGCACTGCTTTCAGCAATGGTGTTTTATAGTCAAGAGCGTGTCCTGTATAGGAAACAAAAATAGTTGGGATACATAAAGTTGTACCAACAATGAAGGCAGAAGATGAAACGTCCCAGGCAGTGTAACCACGAGCTTCGAAAGTATTACGAATACCTCCTGATGGGAAGCTTGAAGCATCAGGCTCCTGCTGAACCAGCAATGATCCTGAAAAACTTTCAACCATGCTACCGAACTCACCAAAAGTAAGGAATGCATCATGCTTCTCTGCAGTTCCGTCAGTTAACGGGTGAAACCAGTGAGTGTAATGAGTTGCCCCATTTTCCATGGCCCAGGCTTTCATCCCCAAAGCAATCTGATCAGCCATTTTGCGATCAATGCGGGTCCCTTTTTCCATGGTTTCAATAACATGCTGAAACGCCTCTTTAGAAAGGTATTTCTTCATTTTAGAACGGTCAAAAACCAGTTCTCCATAGTAGTCTGATGTGGGAATCCTTGTTCCCTCTACTTTTTTTGGCTCCCTTTCAAGGAGCTCCTCCAGTGCGGAAAATCTCAACTTTGGCATAACAATTATTTTTCGAGTTAGCTGTGGCAAATATACAAACTTTATTACAAACCAGTAATTATTTGGGGTGTTTTTTGAAAATTTATTGTTTTTTCAATCCAAAACCCTTCATTTTTTCACCCAAATCAAAAATAAACAACACAAAAAGCCATAAAAACCCTCTTTTTAAACAATCACTCATTACAAATCATAATAGATTGTTTTTTTGAGCATATCCAAAAAAAAAGAGGGTCATTGGAAAAATGACCCTCAAATATATCAACACACTACTCTATTGTCAAGGATTGATTTTTGTCACTTTTTCATTTCGGAGTAATGTTTGTAAAAATAAGGAATGGTTTCAATTCCTTTAAAAAACTGGTCCAACGGAAAATTTTCATTAGGACTGTGTATGGCATCACTCTCGAGGCCAAACCCCATAAGTACAGATTTTATACCCAGGATTTGTTCGAATGTTGAAATAATCGGAATTGATCCACCGCTGCGAACAGGAACCGGGCGCTTTTTAAAAGTTTGCTGATAGGCCATTTCAGCTGCCTGATAAGCTGGCATATCAATAGGGCAAACATATGCCTGACCTCCGTGAAGTACGGAGACTTCAACCTTAACAGAGTCCGGAGCAACAGATTCAAAGTACTCTTTAAACTGTTGCGCAATTTTCTCATGATTTTGATTAGGAACCAATCTGGAGGACAACTTAGCATGAGCCTTGGAAGGCAAAACAGTTTTAGCTCCCTCTCCGGTAAATCCACCCCATATTCCGCAGGCATCAAACGAAGGCCTTATTCCTGTGCGCTCGGGAGTGGCATATCCTTTCTCTCCATGAAGTTCTTTTACATCGATGGATTTCTTATATGCATCCTCATCAAAGGGGGCCTTGGCCATTAAAGTGCGCTCCTGCTCACTCACCTCCATTACATCATCATAAAAACCGGGTATGGTAATGTGTCCGTTTTCATCAATCAAATCACCAATCATCTTTGACAGCACATTAATAGGATTAGCCACAGCTCCACCATAAATTCCCGAATGCAAATCTCTGTTTGGTCCGGTTACATCCACCTGCCAATATGCCAACCCTCTAAGCCCTGTTGTAATAGAGGGTGTTCCGGCCCCCAACATGGAAGTATCGGAAACCAGTATTACATCTGCTTTAAGTAAATCCTTATTATTCTCACAAAACTCAGGTAAATTCGCTGATCCGATCTCTTCCTCACCTTCGATCAAAAATTTGACATTACATTTCAACTGATTGGTTTTTACCAAATACTCAAATGCCTTAGCATGCATAAAAGCCTGTCCCTTATCATCATCAGCGCCACGGGCCCAAATCTTACCATCTTTAATAACCGGCTCAAAAGGATCTGTATCCCACAGATCCACCGGATCCACCGGCATTACATCAGTATGACCGTAAACCAAAACTGTCGGTGCATTTTCATCTACCTTTTTCTCTCCGAAAACAACCGGATGTCCTTTGGTCTCCATCACCCGGGCGTTGTCGGCTCCCGCTTCCAAAAGAATCCTCGCCCATTGTTCGGAGGCTTTGCGCATATCTTCCTTTCGGGATGAATCACTGCTGATGGATGGAATCCTGATTAACTCGAACAATTCCTCTAAAAAACGATCCTTGTTCTCTTCAATGTATTGTTTAATGTCTTGCATAAATCTTTTATTGATCCTTCAATTTTTCTAAAGAAGGTGGTGACACATATATTATACCTTATAAAATAACAAATGGGCTGTTTTGTTTTCAATTCAACCCAACCCTGACCGAAATTACGGCAATTTACCCGAAAAATGGAATGAGCAATGTCAAGGTTATTAAAGAACGCTGAACATTTCGATACATCTAAATGTTTCTATGCAAAAAACTAAAAGCCATGAAACAATTCAGAGTTTTAGCAACATTATTATTCATTGGAATCGCAATGGTGGCCAATGCACAAAAGTCCCCGTCCATCACCATTGAAAAACAGAGTAAATTTCAGCTTGACAAGACAGTTGAAACGATCCGAAAATCTGCAAAGGATGCCGGCTGGTCCATTCCCACCGAGCACGACATGCAGGCTAGCATGAAAAAGGCCGGCAAAGATGTAAAGCCAACCAAAATAATTGTGCTATGTAATGCGGAGCATGCTTTCAAGGTATTGGACAACGACCAAATGAAGCACTTCCTGGCATTGATGCCCTGCCGTGTATCTGTTTATGAAAAAGCTGATGGCAATACATATTTATCTATGATGAACCTCAAGGCTCTCTCTGAAAACACTGATCAGGAAACAAAAGCATTAATGGCAAATGTTCAAAATGATATAAATGATATAATTAAAGGGGTTATTGAAGATTAAAGCAACTTAAAAACCCGGAACAGATTAGGTTCTGCCCCGGGTTTTTTTATTTGTAAAAAACTTCAACCCATTCTCTTATTAAATGGTGATTAGCCCATATTGTGAAAGACGTTTGTCACATCCTCATCTTCCTCAAATTTTGCCAACAGTTTCTCAATATCTGCACTCTGCTCCTCGTTAAGCTCTCGTGTATCCTGAGGAATGCGCTCAAATTCAGCATTTTCTATCTCGAAATCATTTTCTTCGAGGTGCTTTTGTATAGGCCCGAATGCTTCAAAGTCTCCATAAATCATAATAAATCCTTCATCCGCAAAAACTTCCTGCACCCCTGAATCAATCAATTCCAGCTCCAATTCTTCAAGATCAATGCCTTCTTTCATTTTCGCTTTGAAGCTGCATTTGTGCTCAAACATATAATCTACACTTCCGGATGTTCCCAATGATCCTCCTGCTTTATTGAAGTAACTTCTGACATTGGCAACGGTCCGAGTGGGATTATCTGTGGCGGTTTCAACCAAAACAGCAATACCATGTGGAGCATATCCTTCGTAAACGACCTCTTTATAATCGGCCTGATCTTTTCCCGAAGCCTTTTTTATTGCCCGCTCAACATTGTCTTTGGGCATATTAGCGGTTTTGGCATTCTGAATCAACACACGGAGACGCGGGTTTGCCGCAGGATCGGGACCTCCATCTTTAACTGCAATGGCAATTTCACGACCAATTTTAGTAAACGTTTTAGCCATATTACCCCATCTCTTAAGTTTTCTGGCTTTTCTGTATTCAAATGCGCGTCCCATTTTAATTCTGATTTTAGATGAAAAATTTTTGCGTCGCAAATTTAAACCCGTTTTTTAAAATTCCTTCTTTCAGCAACTATTATTTTCAGGAAAAAAACTTTGCCTCCTATCTCATTTTAAGAGCCCTAAACAAATATATAATCCGGAGTGTTTTATCTTAAAAAATGAAACGTTTAAAATACATATTAGCAACAATGGCCTTTTTCTTTGCCGGAAATATTTTCACCCAAACGATAAACACCAATAATTCACTGAGTTTTTTGGCATTGGGAGATTCCTATACCATTGGGGAAAGCGTGGAAGAAAGAGAACGTTGGCCGGTTCAATTAGGGCAGGCTCTGCAATTCAGAGGCATCAATGTTCAGGAAGTAAGGATTATTGCTCAAACAGGCTGGCGTACAGATAATTTACAGGATGCCATTAATGCACAAACATTCACGAAAGAGTACGATCTGGTTTCTCTGTTGATAGGTGTAAACAACCAGTACCAGGGAGGAAGCCTATCTGCCTACGAGGTGGAATTTGAGGAGCTATTACAAACAGCTATTGATTTAGCAGGAGGAGACAGATCTAAAGTTATGGTTGTTTCAATTCCTGATTATGCTTACACTCCCTTTGGCAATGGTTCAACCTCAATTAGCCGGGAAATTGACGACTTCAATGCAGCAAACAGAGAGATCACGAACGAATATAATATTGCCTACCACAACATCACCCCAATTTCGAGAAGAGGACTGGAAGAACCCAACCTGGTTGCTGATGATGAACTACACCCAAGTGGAGAGATGTATAAACTATGGGTTGATCAAATTATGGAGGACATCGTTTTTACAGATGACACCTTCATCGAAAACCAAAAGCTTAAATTAAGGCTCACATTGAATGGCAATCACTTATATCTCACGACAGGTGTGACTACAGACTTAAAAATTTACAACCTTGAAGGGAAACTGATACTCCAAAAAAGGAGATTATCCCCTCAGCAAAATCATGAGATCGCGCTAAGTTCTGTTAATGCAGGATTGTACATCGTACGACTGGAAAGCAACAACAATTTCATTGCATCGGGTAAGATACTAATTCCCGGACGTTAAAAAAGAAGGCCATAGCTTCCGGATTTTTTTCCGATAAAGCAATGGCCTAAGTTTTTTAGTTGCCTGTTTTACTTCAATTCGCCGGATTTCTCTGACTCTTGTTTTTCAAGATGCATTGCAACATCCTCAAGTTCACTATAAAAGACTTCTCCGTATTTACGAATTATTGGTTCTTTCAGGAATCGGAATATTGGTAATCCAATTTGCTTCCCCAATTCCCTGGCAGGATTACAAACCGGCCAAACATGGTAATTCAAAGCCTCATAGGCAGGGTATTTGTCAACCCTGACGGGGTAAAGATGGCATGAGACAGGCTTTTTGAAATCGACCAATCCTTCATCATGTGCCTTTTCAATAGCACATTTGCAAACCCCGTCACCATCAAAATAGGTATAAACACACTCCCGACCGTGAATAATAGGCGTAACCTTATCACCATCAGTATCGGTTTCCCAGGTTCCGTTTTGCTCAATAACCTCGACTGCCTCAGGAGACAGAAGATGTTTGATTTTGGGGTAAAGACCCTCAATAATTTTGATCTCTTCATCTTCAAGAGGTGCTCCTGACTCACCCTCTACACAACAACTTCCCAAACATTTAGGCAGGTCGCACAAAAACTGTTTCTGAAAGATGTCCAGGCTAATAATTTTATCGTCAATCTGAACCATTTACGTCTCGCTGAATTCTTTAAAAGTTTGAACCTGCAAAGTTAAAGAAATATTAACACGCTCCTACATTTTGCATATAAATTCCAAACTATCAGGAAGTAAAAAAGAGACCAACAGTGGGTCACAAATACCCCCAAATCATACAATCGCAAGTCAGAAGGCAAAGGTCTTCGAAAACATATCACTGATTGTATACCCGGTTTTCCTGCTCTGCCACTCTTATGAAGGTTGTTCTCTTGGTCAGCTCTTTCAATTTTGAAGCACCCACATAAGTGCAGGTACTACGGACACCGCCTAAAATATCTTTAACAGTTTGATCAACAGGTCCGCGGTATTCAACCTCCACAGTTTTGCCTTCGCTGGCGCGGTATTCAGCAACACCGCCAACATGCTTTTCCATAGCTGTAGCCGAACTCATACCATAAAACTGTTTATACTTGCACCCCTCTTTCTCAACAATTTCACCACCACTTTCGTCATGTCCGGCCAACATCCCTCCCAGCATAACAAAGTCGGCTCCTGCTCCAAAAGCTTTGGCAACATCGCCGGGAGTTGCACATCCTCCATCGCTGATAATCTGCCCTCCAATTCCGTGCGCTGCATCTGCACACTCAATAATGGCTGAAAGCTGAGGGTAACCCACACCTGTTTTTACACGCGTAGTACACACAGATCCCGGGCCAATGCCCACTTTAATAATATCTGCTCCGGCCAGCAGTAACTCCTCCACCATTTCACCCGTCACCACATTTCCGGCTATAATGGCTTTGTCCGGAAACTGTTTGCGGGCTTCTTTTACGAAAGCGACAAATTGCTCTGAATAACCATTGGCAACATCAATACAGAGAAATTTTAAGTTTGGGTGCTTTTCAAAAATCGATTTCACCTTTTCCAGATCCTGTCGACCGGTTCCGGTACTTACGGCAATGTAATTTTCAATACCTCCAGGAGCCGATTCCAGAAACTGATCCCACTCCTCAGGCAAATAATGTTTATGCATGGCAGTAAACATTTTCTTTTGGGCTAAAGCCAAGGCCATTTCAAATGTGCCAACCGTATCCATATTGGCAGCCATTACGGGCACTCCTGTCCAATCGAAACCAGCATGCAATAGTTTAAAAGTTCTTTCCACCTCAACCTGCGAGCGGCTTTTTAAAGTTGACCTCTTGGGTCGGAACATTACATCTTTAAATCCCAGCTTAATGTCGTTCTCTATTCTCATTTCTTAAGTTTTTAAACAAGACAAGTTAATATTTTCTCTTCAACAATTACAAAACGAAACCCGGGCGGGTGCAAAATTAATCCATGAGGCTGGTCTGAAATAAAAACCAGATATCACCCCATTACCCCTGCGCAGAATTCCTCTTAAAAAAAAGCCCAAAAAAAGGACAGCAGCTAAAATTACTACTGTCCTTCTGAAATATTTCTTAACATTATATGCAAACCTCAGGGGATCTGCACAAGGAGAAATTCAATATTATTTCAGATCAATAAGACTGTTACCAGTCATATCCCCAGGCTTTTCAACACCCATAAGTTTCAATAATGAAGGTGCTACATCAGCCAGAATACCATCCTTCACGTCACCTTCACGTTCAGTTACCCAAATAAAAGGCACCGGATTCAGAGAGTGAGCAGTATTAGGTGAACCATCGGGATTCACAGCATTATCGGCATTTCCGTGATCGGCAATAACGATGGCCTCGTAACCGTTCTTCTTGGCTGCTTCAACCACATCTTTCAAACAGTTATCAACAGCTTTGACGGCTTTCTTAATGGCATCATAAACGCCTGTATGCCCTACCATATCACCATTGGCAAAATTCAGACACACAAAATCGTATTTGTGTTTATTCAATTCACCTACAATGGCATCCTTCACCTCAAAAGCACTCATTTCGGGCTGATGATCGTAAGTCGGCACCTTAGGTGAGTTAATCAAAATACGATCTTCTCCTTCAAAAACATCTTCTCTGCCTCCGGAGAAAAAGAAGGTAACGTGAGCATATTTTTCAGTTTCTGCGATGCGGAGTTGTTTAAGACCGTTTTGCGAAACCACCTCACCCATGGTATTTTTCACATTGTCCTTATCAAAAAGGATGTGCATATCCTTAAAGGTCGCGTCGTAAGGTGTCAATGTACAATAGTGCAACGGAATGGTTTTCATATCATATTCAGGCATATCCTGCTGAGTAAGTACCTGAGTAATCTCACGTGCACGATCGTTACGGAAGTTAAAGAAAACAACCACATCGCCTTCCTGAATGGTTCCAACAGGTTTTCCGTTTTCATCTACATTGACAATAGGTTTAATAAACTCATCGGTTACATCATTGTCATAAGATTCCTGAATGGCAGAAATCAAGTCGGAAGTTTCTTTTCCTTTTCCGCTCACCATCAAATCGTAAGCCTCCTTGATCCGCTCCCAACGTTTATCGCGATCCATTGCATAATAACGACCAATCACTGAAGCTACCTGTCCGGCTGATGTTTTCAAATGGTCAACCAATTCGCTCATATAACCTTTACCGCTCTTGGGATCGGTATCACGACCGTCCATGAAAGCGTGTACAAATACTTTTTCCAGGCCAAAGTCTTTAGCTACATCAGTCAATTTATAGAGATGCTCCTGACTACTGTGAACACCACCTTTAGAAACAAGGCCCAGGAAATGAACCTGCTTATTATTTTCTTTGGCGTAGTTATAGGCTTTAACCAATTCAGGATTTTCAGAAATACTATTATCCTTGATGGCCAGGTTAATTTTCACCAAATCCTGATAAACAACACGACCAGCACCAATATTCAGGTGACCAACTTCAGAATTACCCATTTGTCCGTCCGGCAATCCTACATTTTCGCCTGAAGCCTGAAGCTGAGAGTTTGGGTAGTTTTTAACAAGACTGTCGAAATAAGGTGTATCTCCGGCAGAGATAACATCGGACTTATCTTTTTTTCCGTATCCCCAACCGTCGAGAATAATTAGTATGGTTTTTTTGTCCATGATTATTTTATTTTTATTGAATTTTTGTAATAAATCACCGAATAACCGGCTAAATAAAACACCAGATTTTCAGCAGTTTTACATTGTAGAAACAAACTTCTCCACATTCAGTTTTCCAACGCGCGCCAAAAGTACCTAATTTGCCATCAAAAAAAAAGCAGAGGGTGTTAAGGAAGTTAAAAAACTGAAATAAAGACGGATCATTTCTTCACAGCATGCAATTTCCACCAGGGAGTCCATGGAGATTGGTGATGTTCATAATGATACCCAAAGAACCAGCAACTCAAAAAAGCCCAAATATGATTCTTGTTCATAGTCCTGGACCGGTAAGGCATCATTTGGTTAAGATGAGGTTGCTTATGCGGGGCATAAACCCCGAAATAAAACATCTGAAATGTAGACAGAAACGCAGGTACAATCCATAAAAGAATGAGCCGGCTTTCAGAAAACCAAACTCCCAGAACATTAAACAGTACAGCCATCACCAAAATTTGCCATATCGTGAGGTAACGCCACATAAAAGTAAAGTACCAGACGAAAAAGTTCTGAGATCTTTCGCAGTAGTCCGGATCCTCAGGTGTTCCGGGATGATTGTGATGCTTCTGATGATTTTTTTTAAGTTTAGTGAAAGACAACCCGGCATACAAAAAACTCGCTGCAGTTCCAAATACTTTATTTATGACAGGACTATGTGGCTTTATGGTACCATGCATCCCATCATGGCCGGTTATAAAAAGACCGGTAAACAGATGTGTTTGCACCAGTATGTGTAAATACACCCAGGGATTATCTGCTGCGATCTCCACCTCTAATAAGCCATACAGAAGGTGCCCTATCCACAGGATGACAACCAAAGAGGCAATAATAACTCCACGGTTTTTATAATTATCAGACATTTTCCAAAATCAAATATGGTTATACAAGGTCACAGGCATCAGCCGGCATCCAATGGGCGTCTTTACCATCCCACTTTACATTACACCCAATGGGGTTGGTTTTTTCCACTGGTGGTTTTTTACCGGAAACAAGAGCGTCCAACACAATGTCAAGTGTATTTTCAGTCATTCTACCGGCATCTCTGGGAGAATCGACTCCTCTTCCCGTATAAACGAGGTTTCTTGTCTTATTAAACACGAAAAAATGGGGAGTACGGAGAGCTCCGTAAGCTGTTGCTGCTTCCTGAGATTCGTCGCGTAAATACAACCAGGGAAACTGATGCTGCTTCATGCGTTCCACCATATGCTCAAAACTATCCTCTGCATATGTATTTTGGCTATTTGAGTTGACTCCTAAAAACTTCACGCCTTGTGAGGCATATTTTTCTGCTGTTTTTCTGGTCTCTTCATCCGATCCCAGGACATAAGGACAGTGGTTGCATGTAAAAAACACCACCAACCATGGATATGAATTAAAGTCTTTGAGTGAATACTCTTGCCCATCAGTAGCAGGCAGTTTAAAATCAGGGGCTTTTTGCCCAGGCTCAAGCGTAAATGCCATTTCAATCTGTTTTCACAATTAAACAATTAAGTTCATGCTTTGTGAGATAACAATTGAAAGGTCTATTGAGTTTCAATAGATCCTTAGATTTTTAGATACCTGCCTGACGGCAGTCAGGTAAGATTTAAGACGAACCACATAACACTAATAACCGGGCTTTAAAGTGATTATGCGTACAATTTCAAAAATTTGAATTATAGCACCTTACAAAAATCCAACGGAGTATTGAGTTTAATAGAAATGATTAAAGCCGCAGATTCTCCTACTTTTGAGTAAGTTTGCCATTATGGTTCTCTATTTTTTTAATTATTCCATATAGCTGATCTACTTTTAGGGGCTTAGACAAATACTCATCAAAGCCGCGCTCAAGTCCCTTCTCCCGCTCTTCAGCCATAGCATATGCAGTCAGTGCAACTACAGGCATTTGAGGATCTATCCCCTTAATAATATCCAGGGCTTCATAACCATCCATCACTGGCATTTTTATATCCATCAACACCAAATCTATATTGCTGACAGACTTATATTTATCAACAGCTTCAGCACCGTTTACAGCGTGTATTACATCAACATCCTCTTTGGATAAAACAGCTTCAAGATAAAGGTAGTTTATCTCTTCATCTTCGGCTACCAAAATTGTGAGAACTTCCGACTGCTCTTCTTTTTCAGGTTTTTCGGGCTCTGATATTTCAGTTTTTTTAACGGGTATGTCGAAATAAAAAGCCGTCCCTTCACCTTTTTGGGATTCTACCCAAATATCGCCGCCCAATATTTCTACAAGTTTTTGGGAAATGGACAATCCCAGGCCGGTGCCTCCAAAATTTTTATTCATCCCACTCTCCTCCTGCCAGAAACGGTCAAAAACGAATTCAATGTTATCCTTCGCTATTCCAATTCCGGTATCTATCACAAAAAACCTGAAGGTATTTCCCCTTTTTTCATACCCAAACCTGACATCTCCTTTCAGTGTAAATTTAAAAGCATTTGATAATAGATTGGTAAGCACCTGACGTAAACGCTTTGGATCCGTTTTCAGGGAACTCTCTTCATCTTTTAATGGCTTATGCAAATATAGAGAAACCTCCTTGTTTTCAGTCATGGGGTTGAAAAAGGCAAAAAGATCATTAATTAAATCATTCACCACAATCTCTTTCTCAGACAACTTTAATGAACCGGATTCTATTTTGGAAGTATCCAGAACATCATCCAGAAGGTTCAACAATTGATGTCCACTGTCAACAATCACTTTAGAATAAAACTGAACCTTTTCAACGGGAAGTTTTTTACCGGCCAGCAATTCTGAAAATCCTATGATGCCATTCATGGGTGTCCGTATTTCATGACTGATGTTGGCCAGAAAAGCAGATTTAAGGCGATCACTTTCCTGAGCTGCTTCTTTGGCAAGCAGGAGTTCCTGATTAATGATGTTTAGCTCTTCATTATGTTGCTTTAATTTTTTATCTGCCTCCAGAGCAAGCGAAACATCGTCAAACATCGCAACCACTTCACCAGAGGGAAGCCGGTATAAATAATTCTTACGCCATCCATCCCGTGTTTGATCTTTATAATAAAACGGAGGCAGATCAAGAGGCTCACCAGTCTTTAAAACTTTTCTCATTGCCTCAATCAACATCCCTTTCTTCATCCCGGGAAAAATTTTCGTAAGCCTTCGTCCAACAACCTCATCTTTTGAAACTTTGGAAATTTGCTCGGCAGCCCGGTTAAAGTTAACGAATTTAAAATCAGCCCCCCCTTCAACACTTTCATAAACAGCGACTCCGCTTCGCATGTTCCGAAACATCTCCAAATAGCGATGCTCGCTCTCTTTCAACCGTTTTTGAGCCCGTTTTGTACGGGTAATATCTCTGAAACTCCAAACCCTTGCATAAGGGGTTTCTTTCCAAAAAATGGATTTTGAAAACCGTTCATATATGCGACCATCCTTAAATTCCAGGTAATCAACCCTTGAAATCGATGGATTTTCGTTAAGCTCATTTATCTTTTTCTCAAAGGCTTTCGGAAATTTCAACTGACTTTTAACTTCCTCCATCAAACCGTCTGCATCCCCCTGAACAAAAATATTCTCGTCAAGGTTCCACAATTCCAAAAACCTTTTATTGTAAAACAAAACATCTCCATCACACCCCACAACCACAATACCATTATCTGTGGATTCAAGAGTGGCTTCAAAGAGCATGTTATTTCTAACCAGCTCATCATTCAACAGTTCATATTCCGCATTTCTTTTTTTAAGTTGCTGATTGGTCTCTCTGAGTTTGGTTTCCTGAGCTTTCAAATCAGAGATATCATGAACAGACAAAAAGAACTCTTCAGATGCTCCCTGTTTATTGTTGATGGGAGTAACATCTATCGAAAACCATTTTTGGAAGAGCGGTGAAAATTCTTCAACAAACTGTGACCTTCCGGTTTTATTTGCATTGGTAATTAAACATTCCCTGCAGACATGAGAGTGCCCGAACAATAATTCGTAAATATTTTTCCCTTTAATATCCCGGATACTCAATGAAGTAAGATCTAATCCTTTTTGATTGGTTTCTGTAATTTCCAATTTCTCATCCACTAAAAAAACAATGTCGTCAACAGCATCCAGTTTTTGCTTCCAGTCAGATTTCAAGTTACTGAGAAACGAAACATCAAACATTATTACCTGATAAGCACATCCGATATCAGAATGAGATCTCTGCTTTTTTACAAAAAACAAGCACTCCACCGAAACCTCAGATTCATACAAGTCCAGTTCACGCTGAAACTCAAAAAAACTTGTTTTATCATCCAGCTTATTTTCGGAAGCTTGTGAAATCCAATGAATAATTAGTTTTTCTTTATCCTTAATTTCAAAAGGAAAAAATTGCTGCCATGCCATGTTCATAAACTCCGGATTTCCCAAATTATCAAGAATTGCTACGCCTTCGCAAACAAAATCCAGTATTTCCCTTTTTGCATCGCCACCCGAAAGACAGTATTCGGAAAGGACACCGAATATCTTGTCTCTACGGGCATGTATCTCTTGATATTTTTTATTGGCACCAGACATCATCAAACCGCTTAACCTTTCTGTTAATCAATAAAGTGATAACCCATCATTGTACGCAAACAACTAAAATAGGTTGGGACTGAAATAGCATTTTGGCGGTGATTTTCATCACCGGTAAATTATTGAACAGGCTTCTTAAAAAGGGATTTATGAATTCCCGGATGACAAAAAAATATCTAAAGCAGACGGTTTTCGTTTGAAAAAGCGATGAGTTCAGCGGTGTTGCAAAGGCGGGATTTAGCCAGCATATTTCGACGATGAATGTCTACAGTATGGCGGCTGATGTTCAATATTTGACCAATCCCGGCAAAATCACAACAATTCTTTTCATAACTCCTTTTTTCAATTATCGTTCGAACGCTTATAAAATCATAAGACGATTCCCCTCAATGTCAAACAATTCATCCAAGACAGAGGCACAGAACAGAGCCCTCTTATCCATATAAACCAAAATTTATTTAGGAATTGGCCTTTTGTCCATACTCATTTTTGAGTAATTGACCCTTGAAACAGGCTTGAAAAGCATGTCCGAAATCGAACATTTACTTGTTGCAGAAACGAACATTAATCCTTTGCCCTAACGTCAAAACACTCAACCTAAGCACCTACCCTACAATTGGTTACAAGCATTGGCACATCTATTGGAATACTCTAATCGAACGAAACTAAAAAATTTATATCATGAAAACCGCAGCTATTTTTTCCGCCATTGCCCTTGCATTAACCATCAACATTAATGCTGAAAATCCGAACCTGAACCTGACCAAAACACTAGCCAGATTGAATGCTAATTTCTTCGAATACATAAACACTAATGAATATGAGGAATCTTTCACCGAAATCGCTGACTGGATGTTAGATATTGAATCATTCGAGACAGAAGAGGAGCTTCTGGAGATTGAAGAGTGGATGCTCAATGAATCAGAATTTGAAAAAACTGAAGAATTGGTAGAAATTGAAGATTGGATGTTAACCCCTGAGGATTTCACCTCTGATGAAGAGATCATAGAGATTGAGGACTGGATGCTGGATCCGGAAGCACTCCAGAAGAAATAACACCCCACAAACACTCATCATCAATCACTTGCGTACTCCCAAAGCCCCCGAGGCAGCCATTATTGTCCAGGTATCTCTCCTGACATCCTTCCCGATCTCCAGAAAGCTGTTTAGGTGTGATTATTCCGAATTAATACCGGCACTTCCCAATGCTACAAATTAAGACTCATGCTGAAACATTTTCACATGTTCGGTCTTGCTTGTAATCACTGTCTCCTTCTATTCTTTTCTCACCGGCAATCTTCTTTCGGTCATCTTCCATTCTTGTTTGTAACAGGAAAGGCACTAATTCATGATAAACGCATATTAAACTCAAATTAAAGTCTATTATAACCGTTTTTAATTAAAGTTTAATATGACTTTATATTGAGTTTGATTTGAGTTTAATCTCATGATGTCTTTTAGAATATACGAGCCAAAATACTTCGAGGTAATTAAACGAAATCATTCCCTGGATTATTAAATGAAAAATCATCGTTCGATTTCGCACACTATATTGTTACGCCTCCGTACAATTTTCTATGTTCAAAACAACACCCACGCCAACATAAACAACTACAATACTGCTTATTACACTTTTTGGCACAAGCATTGATTAATAACCTAACAAGAACAATTATTTAAAATTAAAACAGGAGGAATTAGATATGAAAACTTCAGTATTTTTCACCATCATCTTTACCGCTTTAACCATTAACGTCAATGCAACCAATCCAAACAACGAACTTCTGCCTCCATCAGAAAATGTTCTTTCAGTCATAAATGAAGCAACAGAGGAGAACCTTGAAATAGCTGAGTGGATGTTGGACGAGAACACATTTGAAACAGAGTACGCAATAATGGAAGTAAAAGAGTGGATGCTCAACTTTGACTATTTGGTTGAATCCAGAATTGAGGTTAAAAACTGGATGCTTGACGAAACCCTTTTTTCAGATTCAAAAGAAATGATAGAAGTTGAAAGCTGGATGCTGGATGAACGACTTTTTGAAGACAAGATGGAAATTTTAACCGTCCAGGACTGGATGCTCGATGTTGAAGCATTTAATATTTGCAGCAAAAAATCTTAAAGATGGGTGAATCAGGAAAACAACACAAAACCCTACAAAGCATAAAGCAAGCAAAGTCTAGTAAATCCTGATTCTCAAACCTGCCCGAAAAAAACGAAAGCGGGTGCTTTCAAAAAAATTCTGGTAAACAAATCCCAGCGTCGGGCATATACTTAATTGATCAATTCTTTTAATTTCATAATCTCCCGTAACACTGGCTTCCTTGCGAAACCTTTCCCCTATGTTTGTTGACTGTGTCCATCTGTATTCTCCTTGCACCGTTGTTTTTCTCTTTAGAAAACACCAGTCAAATCCCAAAGATTGTTCAAAATAGGTTTTTGAAGGGTCAAAAATATGACTAAACCCAATCCCATACTCTACCTTAAAATTACTGATTGGCAATCGCAGTTTCAGAACCTGCCAATCAATCACATTTAAGGCATCGGTAACATCATGGGTGTAATGATATCGAAGATCAGAAGCAAAAAGCCCCCGGTTTATTCTGACTGAAGGAGTGATTAAAAGGGCATTGGAATTAAAGTCAAACCCGGAAGTTACATCCGACTGAAAAGAAAATATCTCCGGATGGTCAACGCGCCTGTATTGCATCTGTGATTGTCCATAATCGGCTGCACGGTAAACACCATAAATAGAATAGTAAAAAAGATTCCCTACTATATATTCTGCAATTCCATCTTCCCACTCAGGCGGATCCCACCCTGAAGCTTCTCCGCGGTAATAACCCCACCTGTTGCAATTTTTGTTGATTATCTTCCTTTACTTTTGATTTAATATCGCGCACTTGAGCCATGCAATGAAATGAAGCCAGCAGAAACAGGGTTATAAAAAAAATTCGCATTTTGATATTAATTTTGGGTTGAATTAACAGAACCAGTGTTTGCAAGAAAACGACAATTGCTGCCCCGAAGGGTCGGGGTAAACTCAATGCTTGTCTTCAATACAGTCATCCCGAAGCATCGGGACTCCTGCTTTTCAGACATCGCAAGCCTTGCACTTGACACCTTCCTGCAAACACAGATGAAAAACATGAGTTTTCTTGCTGGCACTAACAACAATTCACGTACCAAAAAGCAAAGATTTATAAAATAAAAAAGCCGGTAAAAAACCGGCTTTTTTGGTGGTACCACCTGGAATCGAACCAGGGACACACGGATTTTCAGTCCGTTGCTCTACCGACTGAGCTATGGTACCCTTTGTTATTTTTACTTTTTTCAATTGGTGCAAAAATAACCAAAAACCCAATCAATCAATAACCCTTTTTCTATTTTGGAAACAATCCAAACAATAATGAATAATTTCCATTTTTACTATGAAGGCCAGCCCAATCAAAACCAACCTTGGTGGTACCACCTGGAATCGAACCAGGGACACACGGATTTTCAGTCCGTTGCTCTACCGACTGAGCTATGGTACCTTTTCAAAAGCGGTTGCAAATATACGGAAAGATTTGTTTTGACAAAACCATATGACAAAATTTACTCTTTCCTTTTTTGTTTTTTGAGGTGATATTCGCTGAGGTTTAGTTATTTTTGCGGGCGAATTTTTTTCAAAAAAATCATCCAAAATTGCAAAGCAACACCCCCTCATCAGCATTTTTGCTTGGCAAAGAATCAAAAAAACAAGAACATGGAGTTATTCACACATACGTTACCCAATGGCATCAGACTGATTCATCACCGTGTAGCTTCCCCCGTTGGACACTGCGGGTTAATTATCAACACAGGATCACGCGATGAGCAGAACGATGAACATGGCATGGCACATTTCATTGAACACGTTATCTTTAAAGGCACCCAAAAGAGAAAAACCTGGCACATACTTAGCCGACTGGATGATGTGGGAGGAGAACTCAATGCTTACACATCGAAAGAAGAAACAGCTATTTATTCTTCGTTCCTGATTCAGGATTTTCAAAGAGCAGTGGAATTGCTTCATGACATAACTTTTCACTCGGTTTTTCCTGAGAAAGAAATAAAAAAGGAAAAGGAAGTCATCATTGATGAGATAAATTCCTACAAAGACAACCCGGCTGAACTTATCATCGATGATTTTGAAGAATTGGTTTTTAATGAGGGCCCAATGGGGCACAACATACTTGGAACAGCAGAATCCATCAAGAACTTCAACCGGGAAGACATATTAAAATTCATTCAAAACAACTATCATACAGATCAGATGGTACTCTGTATGGTGGGCAATCTTCCCCCTACTAAAGTTTTGAAAGCAGCCGAAAAGTACTTTGGAGTAGAGCAGCCCAATTACCGCACCCAAAAACGTCCTGCCCCTCCGGAATATAAACCTACGGAATTCAGAAAAGAGCTGGATACTTTCCAAAGTCACATTACCATTGGCAACATTGCTTACGACCTGGAAAACCCAAAGCGTCTTGGACTGTCACTCCTCAATAATTTATTGGGTGGTCCGGGTATGAACAGCCGTTTAAACATCGCTTTACGCGAAAAAAACGGCATTGCTTACAATATCGAATCCATATACTCCCCATACTATGGCACCGGCGTATTTAGCATTTATTTTGGTACCGATCAGCAAAATATAGACAGAAGCCTGCGCATTGCCCGACGCGAGTTAGGGCAGCTAAGAAAAACAAAACTTGGTCAGATGCAGCTTCAAAAAGCCAAACGTCAGCTCAAAGGGCAAATTACCATTTCATCAGAAAACAAAGAAAATCTGATGCTCAACATTGGTAAAAGTTTCCTGCTTTACAACAAAGTGGACTCATTGGAAGACATTTACAAGAAAATTGACAATCTAACAGCGATGAACTTACTGGAAATTGCCAATGAAATATTTGATGAAAAACAACTCTCATATCTAATCTATGAGCAATCATAAAAATCAGACAGGTAATCCCAGCCCCGACCTTGAGAATTACATAGAACAACACACCTCCCAGGAAGACGAGGTGCTTTACGAATTGCGCAGACAAACACATTTGAAAGTGCTTCGTCCGCGTATGGTCTCAGGCCCGGTGCAGGGACAATTACTCACCATGCTTTGCCGGATGATCCGTCCAAAAGCCATCTTGGAGATAGGTACTTTTACCGGCTATTCTGCCATTTGCATGGCCCGGGGAACAGCCAATAATGCCACATTGGACACCATCGAAAGAGATGACGAGTTGGAACCTTTAATTAGAAATTATTTCCAAAAAGCAGGCCTGGAAGGCAAAATTAATCTGCACATAGGAGATGCACTCAAGGTGATTGAGAATATCCACCGATCCTTTGATCTTGTGTTTATGGATGGTGACAAAAGAGAGTATCCGGCCTATTACGACGCAGTAATAAGAAAGATGAACCCTGGCGGCTATATTCTGGCCGATAACATTCTCTGGAATGGAAAAGTAATAGAACCCCTTGATCCGGGGGATGATTACACCAAAGGGATTTTAGAATTTAACAACAAAGTGAAAGATGACCCAAGGGTAGAACAGGTCATTCTGCCCATCCGGGACGGCTTAATGATAATAAGAGTAAAGTGACTTAATACAAATTTTGTGCACGCCAGTGTTAATGCCGATTGAAAAATTCCTGAAGAACCCGTTTAGAAAATGTAAGTCCTCTTTTGAAACCAAAGAGACCAATGCTTTATCATTTGGAGTTAACACTGAGAAAAGTGTTTCTTAAGCACCCTCATACTGCTCAACATAGGTTGAACACTTTAATGTTTTGGCTGTTTCATCAACATCATCACAAACAGCCAAAACAAATTTTATTATGCAAAAAGCCGCCATCATATATGGATCATCAGTAGGTAATACCCGTTTTGTAGCAGAAAAAGTGCATGCAGTGTTTCCCGATGCTGATCTTATAGCCGCTGAAACTGCCGATATTGAAAAATTAAAAGATTATCATTTTCTAATCATGGGTACCTCTACCTGGGGTGTAGGGCAAATTCAGGATGACTTTGAAACATTTGTGGAAAAGTTTCTTACCCTGGATTTATCAGATAAAACAATTGCCCTGTTTGGATTAGGAGATCAGCAGACATATCCTGACACGTTTTGCGATGGCATGGGAAAACTCTATGAGCTTTTGGAAGGTAAAAAACCCAGGTTTATCGGACAATGGCCGGCCGACGATTATGACTTTAGTGAATCAAAAGCATTTAAAAATGGAATGTTTGTGGGGCTTCCTCTGGATGAAGACAATGAACCGGATTTAACAGATGGCCGCATTGCCATCTGGAGTGAAGATTTAAAAGAAGCTCTGGAAAAGCAATACCAGACCGAAGCAAGCAAAAAATCAGACAACCACTAAAGATACAGAAAAACTCTTGACCCATAACCTGGTCGGGGCATTCGGCAAAAGCCATCCAAAGAACAATTACGGTTTTATTGAAATACAGAGGGGGAATACCATTTCCCCTTTATTCTTTTGAACCACCCTCAACCCGAAGCCGGTCAAGATCTTTTTTCTCAAACAGGGTAGGATAATCTTCCATGAATTGATCCATAACCACGCGCATAACAGATTCGCGCATAAAGCGGGCCTTATTCTTTACTTTGTATCTTTTGCAATACACCTCAAAGGCCTCCATCTCTTTGTCGTTCAACAAAAAAGTCGCTTTATGCTTGCGCTTATAGGCCGCATTTCTATCAACGTAATTATTATCAGAACCTTTGGCTTTCCTGGCCATATTAGCATTTTTCTTTTTTGGATGAGGCAAAATTAAATAAAAATAAGGGATTTACACAGGAATACCTGACCCTATTTGCGACTCAAGATTCGAGACTCGAAAGGGATTGACAGCCCGCATCCTGGTAACTACCTTTAGCAATAGAGGGTTAGATTAGACCAACCAAAATTATCCATAACTGAAATAACGCATTCTCAAATGAAACCAAGGATTTACAACACCAGTTTTGGCAGCATTACCATTGAAGGGAATTCTTACAACCACGATGTTGTAATTACCCCAAGCGGTGAAATATTGAAGCGAAAAAAGAAACTCTCAAAATCTGTTTATGGCACTTCTCACATCATCTCAGAAGCTGAAGCCAGGTTCATTTTCAAAGGACATCCTTCTGAATTAATCATTGGTACCGGGCAAACCGGTTATGTTGAGTTATCAAAAGAAGCTGAGACTTTTTTTGAGCAAAATAGTTGTAAAGTACAGCTTTATCCAACGCCTATTGCTATTGAAAAGTGGAACATGACTGAGGACAAACACCTTCTGGGATTATTCCATATCACCTGCTGATGGCTGCTCTTTCAGAACCACTTCTTTCACGCCTGAGATGCCAATGCCTGTCCATCGCCCAATGCCGTCTTTAATATTGCTTTGAATACTGTTGCCATTAAATGCAAAAGGATTTTCCTGATTGGCCCGGTCGGTAAACAAACTATTCAGAACTTTATAGGACACGGAATCTACGGTGCCAACCATCAATTTTACAGTATCGCGCAAATCGTATTCAAAACGGGGATAATCAGAATAAAAATCAGAAACAGAATCTTCAAGGTACAAGCTGGTCTCGGTGCTTCTTAACAACCGGTTCCAAATAAGATTCCCCCCTTCCCCTTTTATCAACTCCATAGGCTCATAAGAAGGATGAAGGTCGTCATCTTCCAAACGACTGGCAATCCTTGAAAAATAGTAATGGATTTTTTGACCGGATGGCTTAACTGCAAACTCAAGGAAACCGGTTGTGTCAGATGTCGCTTTCACTCTGGTTTCTTCTATCGGCAACACCTCAGGGATAGTGGTAACTGCAGTAATTGTACGACCGAAAACTTCCACTTTTAAGTCATATTGCACTCCCTCTTCTCCTTTCATTTCCACACTTTTGTAAACAAAGGGCGGAAAAAAGGCTTTTTCGCGGAAAATGGTCAGAACTTCATCCTCTCCCTTTGAAGAGGAAAGAGTGATTTTTGCATAGTTCAAAAAAGAACTTCTGATAGAGGCTGAATCATAATGCGTCAAATAGGGAGTACTCAGGGTCAGGAAAACATGAGCCGGACGGTCAGTTTCAATGTATCCGTCAACCACAATTTGCCGTTCATAAAAAGGTTGATCCAAATCGACTTCCTTGGTGCAGGAAACAAAAACCAATAGCAACAAAATACTTAACGCAAACCTCATCTGTTAAAATTTAAATTTCCAGCTAACGGATGGCATCACGGGGAAAAGCGATACCTGGGCAATATTAATATCAATATCGTAATTACTGTCACCTCTGATAACTTTGTAAAATACGAAATATGGATTGGCCCTGTTGTAGACATTTACGATTGAAAAATCGAGAACCGATTCCTTAAAAACATCACTCGTTAACCTGAGTCTGGCAGACAAATCCAACCGGTGATAAGGGGGAAGTCTGAAATTGTTATATCCATCGTAATCGTTCATAATGGTTCCCATCATCCACATTCGTCCGGAGGGAAGAGTCATATTATTTCCGGTGGCATAAATCCAGTTGGCATTGATGGTCCATTTTTCATTCAATTCATAAGATGCTTGAAGCGAAAGATCGTGTGTACGGTCAAATTTTTCATTAAACCATTCGCCATTAAATATCTCGGGAAATGCTCTCTCAGACCTGGAAAGTGTATAATTTAGAGCCCCTTGTAAGTCGCCGCGCACTTTTTGCAGAGAAAATTCCAGACCGTAAGCACGTCCCTTTCCATGATAAAAATGATCTTCGAAATTCATTTCGCGACCATCAACATTCACATTAAAAATCAACTGATTTTCCATCCACCGGGCAAAAGCCCCTGTTGTAAAAGAAAACGATGGCCACTGTCGATTATATTCAATTGAAAACTGATGACTTTTCTGAGGTTTCAGACGCGGGGAAGCCATCATCCAAATATCGTTGGGCAATGGCATGGAACTCAATGCGGCCAGATGCATAAACTGAACATTCCGCGACCAGGCCAAACGAAATTCCTGATTTAAATCGGGAGTGTAAGATAATGAAACGGATGGCGACCAGTAAAAATCACCCTCTAACCAGTTGCCATCATCTATTGAAATGGATCTGCCGGAAGCGGAATACGAATAAGGCCCAAGCACCATATAATAAAACCCTCTTAAACCTGCATAAACACTAAAATCAGGGGTAACATCATATGTGTCTTCCAGAAATACACTCAAAGCTGCATTTTTGAAGCGGTCTTCTGTTTGGGTGGTATCATCAGGCATTATCAATTCCATATCCTGAGGTTTGGTGTTGTACAGATAAGCATCGGCACCAAACTTCACCATATGATCACTACCTTCAATCAGCCACTGATTTTTAAATGAAAACCTCTCATGCCAACTTTTAAACCACAAGTCATTGTCAATTATCTCACCATCAAAATCGGACCAGGCCCCCGAGTAACTCAGTGTGGAAGAAAATGACTGACCACTGCCTAATCGCTGATTCCATTTAAAAGCTACTGCCCTATTGCCATAATTGGTACCGGCATTATAACCAATTTCATCATTATCAATCGAAAAATCATCAGCTCCCAAATACCAGGTCAACAAAAAGCGGGTATTTGGCCAGGGTTTAAAAGCCATCTTTCCGTTAAAATCATAAAACCGATAGAAACTTCGCTTAAAATAATTGTCTTCTTCAGAAATAAAGAGAGAAGAAACTGATCTGTAAAGTTCCAGGTAACTGCGCCGAAAACCAGCTGTTATTCCTAGTTTTTGGTTCTTCGATCTCCAGGAAAAAGTCAAATTGGCAGCCAAATTTCCAAGTGCCCCATTTATCTGACTCTCTTCCAACAGAGGATCTTTGGATGTTACAAGAATAGAAGAGGAGAGTCCACTGCGAACAGAAGCCGGGGCATGCCCTTTAAAAACATCAGCACGTTTGGTGGTTAGCGGATTAAAGACAGAATAAACGCCCATCAAATGAACCGGATTCATTAATTCCATGTCATCCAGAGCCACCCGGTTTTGCCCGGGTCCGCCTCCTCTTACATAGATTCCTCCGATACCCTCACTTACAGACTGAATCCCTGTCATCTGCTGCAAGCCTCTTACCACATCGGCTTCTCCCATTACAGATGGAAGATTGAACAGCTCGGAAGATTTAAGTTGACTCTGCCCGGGAACTACCTTATTTGCATAACTTCCGTCCCTCCCTGTGATTCTCACCTCATCAGCCAAAAATTCTTTCGTGCGAAGTTCAATTACGGCAATGTCAGGAGAATCCATTTGAATTACAACAGATGTATCTTTATAGGTAGTATGACTTACAAAAATCATTGACTGACCGGGACGTTCGCTGCAAATTTTAAAAAAGCCAACGGAATCGGTTACGGTTCCGGTTTCGCCAACACTCTCCCATATATGTGCATCCTGCACAGGATTACCTGACTCCGCTTCAACCACCCTGCCCCGAAGGCAATGATCCTGGGCTCCTGCCAGAAATGGAAGCAGAAAAGCCAATCCGGTAGTCAGTGAAATATGAAAGAACGATTTCATCATACGATTCAGGGAATCCATATTATTTGCAGTGAAGTAAAACAATACTTCCCATTAAAACGAGCCTAATTTTTTTTCTTAAAACTTTACGCCATAAACAAAAACTTGGAGACCACGAAATACGTAGCCTCCAAGTTTTTTTCAATCAAAATAAGCTCTCCATAGATTATTCAGACATACCATAATTGGTTTCTACTTCATTGATCATTTCATCAACACTATTCACAAAATCAGTGAAATTTTCTTCCCCAAAGAAAGAGTCATCCATATAAGATCCATCGCTGAATTTCACACGAAAATCTAACTCCCAGCCCTCATCAGAATCTGCAGAGTAAGCTTCTCCAACTGCAATAATTTCATTGCTGTCGTTGTACTTCAATTCAATACTGGCATTGTTGTTAATGAGTCCGGCCAGAGTTTCCACCCATACCTGCTCTGATTCAAAGCTATCTTCGTCAATATTTCCGGCATCATTTTGAAAGCCTTTCCAGTCAATGGTTCCTTCCAGCTTAAGATTGTCAACGGCAACCCAGGAATTTGCAGAATTCACAACAGATTGATCAAAAGGATTGGGCTCTTCTGAAGTATTATCCTCAATATTGTCATAAGTGAATTCACCATTGCTTTCAAAATGGTAAGAAATAATATTGTTACCGTCAAATTCAAATGATTGCTCAAAAGCCATGGTTGAATTGTCCTTTTCCACTGAAGTTTCAATAATGTATTTTCCTAAAGTAAGACTCTCGGTGATGGATTCAGGAATATCATTTTCGTCATAGGAAGCTTCAAATTCAAACAAGATCAGTTGTTCCTCATTTACTGTCAGAGAAATATTAACCGATTCCAACAGATCCTCCACTTCTGCAAGATCGGGATTGGTGGTTGTAAAGGCGCTGAAATTAGTAACCGAAATAGTGGCATTGTTGGTTTCGCTGCCATTCACAGGAAAATGATAAGTAATCTGGTCGCCACTTTCTCCTTTAATCCATGATTGCGTCTCAGGATCATAGGTATAAATCCCAGCCTCCTGGTCAAATTCCCCGGCCAGGGTAGTGTTGTCAACAGTAGTGGACTTGAGGTTTACCGCGGCTTCCATTCCATTTTCAAATTCTCCTACTGATTTCATAACTGTAACCACTCCGGATTGCTCAGAAACAATCCCGGATTCCTCTCCTGAGGTATTTTCGATCAGAGACACAAATTCATTGACAACATGAAGGGCTTCCATGTCGCTCATGGCATCCATTTTGTCGACTACATTCAAACCACTTTGCTCCAAATTGGCCTTATGTTCCTCGACACCCAGTGGGCTCATTTTTTCTCCTTTTTCATCTTCCTGGCAACCTACTGCCAGGGCAAACGCTAAAACCGATACAAATAATACTTTGATCTTCATAAGTTAATGTTTAAAATTAGATTATTTAATTGACGTTTTACATGTTTTCAGGTTGTAAAATTACTACGCAATTCCCCGGCAAATGTTGTAAAAAAAAACTTACCCGTTTTTTTAACAAAGAGGACTCATTTGCATCACACCCAAAAATTGACCTCTTCAAGTTTAAAGGAAAAAAAGAAAGAATAGCTCCATCAAATCGGGATAATTATTGTGGAGTGCTAAGAAAACAAAAAGCTCACATAATCTAATCACCCAGAAACTGGCACACAAAAAACAAAAACCGCAAAACAATGGCTTACATTGAATTGCGGTTTATTCCCAGTGACTCCGGGAGGACTCGAACCCCCACCATAGGAACCGGAATCCCACGTTCTATCCAGTTAAACTACGGAGCCCTTTTGCGCCGCAAATATAGGATTTTTTACGCATCACTCAAACTCTGTTTAAATAATCCCTTTGAGAATCTTTTTCTGCCCCTGGTTTTTAAGGAATAACGAACACGTAAAAGACCTTACAATTCTCTGAAACTTTTTGTATTTTCGCAGCTTTGAGAACAAAAAAGATAGAAATACTATATTTTACTGCATCATGGAGTACAATTTTAAAGAGATTGAAAAAAAGTGGCAAAAGCACTGGAAAGATCAGAAAACTTACCAGGTAGACGTTGACAAAGAAAAGCCAAAGTACTATGTACTTGACATGTTTCCTTACCCCTCGGGAGCCGGACTCCATGTGGGACACCCTCTTGGCTATATTGCTTCGGATATTTTCAGCCGGTTTAAGCGGTTGAATGGTTTTAACGTACTCCACCCTATGGGTTATGATGCCTACGGATTGCCTGCAGAGCAATATGCCATTCAAACAGGGCAACATCCGGCCATTACAACCGAAAAAAACATTAAGCGCTATCGCGAGCAGTTAGACAAGATAGGTTTTTCATACGACTGGAATAGAGAAGTAAAAACCTGTGATCCGGAATATTACAAATGGACACAGTGGGCTTTTATTCAAATGTTTCACCACTACTACGACAACAAAGCAGAAAAAGCCCTGCCAGTCAATGACTTGATCGATCACTTTAAAGCAAAAGGAACCAAAGACATCGATGCAGCCTGTTCTGATGAACTCTCTTTTACGGCAGATGAATGGAACGGCAAGACCGAAAAAGAACAGCAGGAAATTCTATTAAACTACCGTATTGCTTACCTGGCCGACACCATGGTCAACTGGTGTCCGGAATTAGGAACCGTTCTTGCCAACGATGAAGTAAAAGAGGGGGTTTCCTTAAGAGGTGGACATCCCGTTGAGCAAAAAGTAATGCGACAGTGGTCACTGAGAGTTTCCGCTTACGCAGAGCGCTTACTTATCGGACTGGACAACATTGACTGGTCAGACTCTTTGAAAGAAATACAGAAAAACTGGATCGGCCGCTCCGAAGGTGCTGAAATGATTTTTCCGGTAAAAAACTCGGATGTCGAGATGAAGATCTTCACTACCCGTGCAGACACTGTATTTGGTGTAACTTTCATGGTTTTGGCTCCGGAAAGCGAACTGGTAAATCAGGTGGTTCATTCCGATCATAAAAAAGAAGTAGAGCAATATATTGCCGATGCCAAAAAACGCACCGAACGTGAACGCATGTCGGAAGTCAAAAAAATGACAGGTGTTTTCACGGGGGCTTATGCTGTTAATCCATTGACCAATGAGGAAGTCCCGGTTTGGGTAAGTGATTATGTGCTGGCCGGCTATGGTACCGGGGCTATTATGGCTGTTCCTGCTCACGACAGTCGTGACTTTGCTTTTGCACGTACTTTTGACCTTCCCGTCACACAAGTAGTGGTTCCTCACGGAGAAGAACCTGCCGACACAGACCAATGGGATGACTCCATTGATTCAAAGGAGGGTTACATGGTTAACTCCGGCTTCATCAATGGTTTGGATGTCCCGGAAGCCATCCATAAAACAAAGGAATACATCCGCAAAAAAGGAATTGGAGAAGTTAATGTCAACTACCGTCTTCGTGATGCCATTTTCAGCCGTCAGCGTTACTGGGGGGAACCATTCCCTGTTTATTACAAGGATGACATGCCCTACACTTTGGATGTATCAAATTTACCATTGGAACTTCCGGAAGTGGACAAATATCTGCCAACTGAGCAAGGTGAGCCTCCACTGGGACGTGCAAAAAACTGGAAAACCGAGGAGGGGTATCCGCTTGAACTGAACACCATGCCAGGATTTGCAGGGTCATCTGCCTACTACTTAAGGTATATGGATCCTCACAACAACAAGCAACTTGTAAGTCAGGAAGCCAATGAGTACTGGAAGGATGTGGATCTCTATATTGGAGGAACCGAGCATGCTACAGGGCACCTGATTTACTCAAGGTTCTGGAACAAATTTCTTTACGACATTGGAGAAGTATGCCAATCAGAACCTTTCCGTAAACTTGTGAACCAGGGAATGATTCAGGGACGTTCAAACTTTGTCTATCGCCTTAAAGGCACCAACAAGTTTGTTTCGTACAATCTAAAGAAAGACTACGACACCACACCAATCCATGTTGATGTCAATATAGTTCAGAACGACATTTTGGACATCGAAGCTTTCAAAAACTGGAATCCGGAATACAAGGATGCAGAATTCATCCTTGAAGATGGAGGAAAATATGTTTGCGGATGGGCTGTGGAAAAAATGTCAAAATCGATGTTTAATGTGGTCAATCCTGATGACATTATTGAACAATACGGAGCCGACACACTTCGTCTTTACGAAATGTTTCTGGGACCATTAGAACAGTCCAAGCCTTGGGACACCAACGGAATTGACGGAGTCCATAAATTCCTCAGAAAGGCATGGCGCCTTTTTATTGACCGTGACAATGGTATTCTGGTTACAGATAAAGAACCATCAAAAGACGAATTAAAAGTACTGCACCGGGCCATCGCTAAAATAAGTGATGACATTGAACGGTTCTCGTTCAACACCTGTGTAAGTGCATTTATGATTTGCGTCAACGAGTTAAACGACCTTAAATGCCACAAACGTAGCATCCTGGAGCCATTGGCCATTCTTTTGTCTCCTTTTGCCCCACACATGGCAGAAGAACTATGGCACATGCTCGGACATAAAACATCCATTGTAGATGCCCCATGGCCAAAGGCTGAGGATAAGTACCTCAAGGATGATAGTGTAGTGTATCCGGTCTCGTTTAACGGGAAAATGCGTTTTAAACTTGAGATGCCTGCAGATGCGGGCAAAGAAGAGATCGAGAAAGCCGCACTTGCACATGAAGGAGCTGCCAAATGGACAGAAGGAAAAACTGTCCGCAAGGTCATTGTTGTACCCGGGAAAATAGTTAATATTGTTGTTGGATAAAACAGCAACATAAAAATATATACCTCCGGAGAAGATTCTCTTTTCCGGTGGTTTTCTTTATAATATGATGAAGAAAGAATATCTTTGGAGAGAAATAAAGTCGTATTTAATTATTACCGCCGGCCTTGCTTCAGGCGCAATCGGCTGGACAGGTTTCATCATACCCAGTGAAATAATTGGTGGTGGCCTTACCGGTATTTCAAGTATTCTTTTCTTCTTATTCGACATTGACGTCGGAATGAGCAGCCTGATTATCAATGTAGGACTTCTGCTTTTGGCCATGAAAATCCTCGGCGCCTCTTTTGGAATAAAGTCCATCTATAGTGTGGTGGTTTTTGCAGGATTTCTTTCCTTCTTCAGCAACATTTTCACTGAACCATTGGTATCTGAAAAAATGATGGCTGCTGTAACCGGAGGCATCTTAAGCGGAGTTGGGGGAGGATTGATCTTCACCCACGGAGGCAGTGCCGGAGGCACCGACATCATTGCCCGAATCATCAACAAATACCAGAACATTAGCATGGGCCGGTTGTTGCTGGCAATGGATGGTATTATTATTGCTACGGCCTATCCCATATTCAAATCCATCGAAACACTGGTTTATGGCTTTATGACCATGGCTGTTATTGCATATACCATCGACCTCGTAATTTCAGGTAACAAGCAAACAGTTCAATTCTTTATTTTCTCCAGAAAACACAAAGAACTGGCCGAACAGATTGTTTATACCGGGAAAAAAGGGCTGACTATAATTCCTGCCTATGGGGGATACACAGGCGAAGATATTAAGATTTTAATGGTCTATGCCAGAAAAAAAGAGTCTTCCATCTTATTCAGAATTATTAAAAGTGTTGACCCGGAGGCATTCATCACCATGGGTAACGTAATGGGAATTTATGGAGAAGGATACGATAAACTGAAAATCAGAAGAAAAAAGCAAAAGCCCCTTAATGAAATAGAAGCAGAACTTTAAAGCAAGGGACAGCCTCCGTAATAATTATCTGAAAAGTCTTATATTACCGCAATTTGCATTGCAGATCAATTAAGGAGCCATTCAAATCGGGACAGCCTACTTCAATTCTGACAATTAGGAAACATGAACGATCTTCTTCTGACTCTTGTTTAACCTAACAAAAAAAAACCTTAACACCTGAGAACCCGTAAATTAAGGCTTTACACAAACAACAGAGACAAAAATGAAAAAGAAACATATACTTGGCATTGCTGTATTAATCATCTTAGTATTCTCAACAGTATGGTGTTACCGGCAATTCGGAGGATTAAAAACTCCGGATCCAAAAGAATTAACGGATAGTCTGGGACAAGTTAAAATGCCTCCACCCCCTCCCCCGGAATTGCTCTATGGAATTGAAAAAGATTCTTTCCGAATAGAGAAAGGCCGAATCAGATATGCCCAAAATCTGGCCACCATTTTATCATCCCACGATGTAGATTACAGCATCATCCATCACCTGGCACAGAAATCAAAAGACGTTTTTGACGTTCGGGACATAAAAGCCGGCAATTCCTACACTTTATTCTTTAATCAAAAGGATTCCATTGAACACCCGGCGTGGTTTGTATACGAAATAGATCCCATTGAGTATTTGGTAATGTCATTAAAAGGGGACACCATTATTTATAGGGAAAAGAAAAAAGTAATCACCAAAAGAAGAACCGATGTCGGCGTTATTGAAACATCGCTCTGGAATACCATCAAGGATCAGGACCTAAATCCCAACCTGGCTCTCGACCTCTCCGACATTTTTGCCTGGACTGTAGATTTCTTCGGAATTGAAAAAGGAGACCATTTCACGGTTGTCTATGACGAAGAATATGTCGATAGCATCCCCATTGGTATTGGCACCATTCATACAGCTTATTTTCATCACCGGGGTAAACCTTTTTATGCTTTCCGTTATGAGCAAGACAGCATAATGAGTTATTTTGACGAGGAAGGAGCAAGTCTCAGAAAAGCCTTTCTGAAAGCCCCTCTGAAATTCTCACGCATCAGCAGCAGATTTAGCAACAGCAGATTGCATCCGGTATTAAAAATAAGGCGCCCCCACCACGGAATTGATTATGCTGCAGCAACCGGAACACCGGTCTATGCATTAGGAGATGGCAGAGTAACACACAGAGCATGGGACACCAAAGGTGGAGGGAATTATATTAAAATAAAACACAACAGTGTTTACACGACTGTTTATATGCATTTATCGGGATTTGCTAAGGGTCTAAAAAAAGGAGACTTTGTCAATCAGGGACAACTCATTGGTTATGTAGGTCAAACAGGCCTGGCGACAGGTCCGCACCTTGATTTCAGAGTATATAAAAACAGAAGGCCGATAGATCCTTTAAAAGTGGAAGCACCTCCGGTTGACCCTATTAAAAAAGAAAGATTACCGGAATACCTGGAACACATACGGCCCCGGAAAAACGAGCTGGATTCCCTGACCACCTCATTTTTCCGGGAACGCAACACTATTTCTGCTGATTCAGCACCTGCCGGATAACTTCCGGATAGTATTTATATTCTAATTGATGTACTTTTTCAGCCAGAGTTGCAGGGGTATCACCTTCCTCTACCTTACAACGCCCCTGAAAAATTATATCACCATCATCGTATTTTTCATTAACAAAATGAATGGTGATACCTGATTCCTTTTCGTTATTGTCAATGACGGCCTGATGAACACGATCGCCATACATTCCTTTTCCGCCATATTGAGGTAAAAGTGCAGGATGAATATTTATAATACGGTCAGGAAAAGCCTCAACAATCTTTTTGGGCACTAACCACAGAAAACCCGCTAAAACAATGAGATCCGGAGACTCACGATGCAAGAAATTCAGGACTTCATCGGTATTAGAAAACATCTCCTTATCGAACACCATTGCATTAATATTCAACTTCTTAGCTCTATCCAAAACACCCGCATTCGACCGATTGGATAAAATGTACGAAACATTCACATCGGGATGGTTTTTAAAAAAAAGTGAAATATTTTCAGCATTACTTCCCGACCCCGAAGCAAACAATACTATATTCTTCATTGTTAATTATTTAAAAGCGGTGAAAAATCTGTTTTCAGAAGCCAAAATTAGAAAAAAGAGACCTGAAAACTAATTTCCTTTGAGGAATATTTGATTTATTTTGGGCAAATCTTTTTCTTTGCACAGTTGTTTTAAAACCAAATTTTCAATTATTAACTTAAAATTTAAAGCTATGTCAGACATTGCATCAAGAGTTAAGGCAATTATTGTAGACAAGTTGGGAGTTGACGAAACAGAAGTTACTAACGAAGCTAGCTTCACCAACGACTTGGGTGCTGACTCTCTTGACACTGTAGAGCTGATCATGGAATTCGAGAAAGAATTCAACATCGCCATTCCTGATGATCAGGCAGAGAACATCGGTACAGTGGGTGACGCCATTGCTTACATTGAAGAGAACGCAAAGTAATCAGTCAAAAAAGTAGAGTTATACTTTAAAAGCAGTTATGGAGTTAAAAAGAGTAGTAGTTACAGGGCTCGGCGCCTTTACCCCGATTGGGAAAACAATCGATGAGTATTGGAACAACCTGGTTCAAGGAGTAAGTGGTGCTGCACCCATTACTCGATTTGACGCCACCCATTTTAAAAGTAAATTTGCTTGCGAGGTAAAAGACTACAATCCTAACGATTACTTCGATCGTAAAGAGGCAAGAAAATTGGATATGTTTGCTCAGTTTGCAATGATTGCAGCTGAGCAGGCATTCCAGGATGCACGCATAGACACCCAGGCCATAGACCAGGATATGGCAGGCGTCATCTGGGGTGCGGGCATTGGTGGCATCATCACTTTCCTCAACGAAACACGTTCTTTTGTAAAGAACAACGAAGTACCTCGATTCAATCCATTCTTCATTCCCAAAATGATTTCTGACATCGCAGCAGGACACATTTCCATGAAGTATGGTTTCAGAGGTCCAAATTACGGGACTGTATCAGCCTGTGCCTCATCAACGCACGCCATTGGCAATGCATTCGATCTTATCCGTTTGGGAAAAGCCAAAATGTTTATCACCGGAGGATCGGAAGCAGCTATAAATGAAGCAGGTGTAGGCGGATTTAATGCAATGCAGGCAATTTCGACACGTAACGATGATCCGACCACTGCCTCCAGACCATTCGACAAAGGCCGTGATGGCTTTGTTATGGGTGAAGGTGCTGGTTCCCTGGTATTAGAAGAATATGAACATGCTGTGAAACGCGGTGCAAAAATTTATTGTGAAGTGGTAGGAACAGGCATGACTGCCGATGCTCACCACCTAACCGCCCCACATCCGCAAGGACTGGGTGCGCAAAAAGTAATGGCCAATGCACTGAAAGATGGAAACATAAAACCTGAAGAGGTTGATTACATCAACGTTCACGGCACATCCACCCCATTGGGAGACATCGCTGAACCACTTGCCATTCAAAAGGTATTTGGAGATCACGCGTATAAGCTGAACATCAGCTCCACAAAATCGATGACAGGTCACCTTTTAGGTGCCGCCGGAGCTGTAGAGTCCATTGCATCAATTTTAGCAATTAAAAATGGCATTGTGCCACCAACAATCAATCACTTCGAAGACGATCCGGAAATAGACTCAAAACTCAATTTCACCTTCAATAAGGCTCAGGAACGTTCAGTAAAAGTGGCATTATCCAACACGTTTGGATTTGGAGGTCACAATGCATCCGTGGTGTTCAAAGCATTAGATTAATTGTGTTTATACCGCTTTTCAAATCTATAAAGCTTTTTTCCCGCAAGGGAAGAAAGTTTTATAGATTTATACTATCAACTACCGGTATTCGTCCCGGCAAAACCGAATTGTATAGACAGGCAATGGTCCACAAATCGGTATTAAGACGGCCATATTCCTCAAAAGAATCTTTCAATAATGAGCGTTTGGAGTACCTTGGAGATGCAATCCTGGGTGCTATCGTTGCTCAGGAATTGTATTTACTTTATCCACTGGAAGATGAAGGATTTCTCACGAAAACACGATCGCGTATAGTGAGTCGTGCCAACCTCAATCAAATTGCCCAGGACATGGGCCTTGAAAACTGGATAAAATTTCATCCACCGGGAGATATTTCTCAAACCCACATATTGGGCGATGCCCTTGAGGCTATCATTGGAGCCATTTTTCTGGATAAAGGCTACGGAAGTGCCAGAAAATTTGTCCGAAACCGCATTTTGTCAGAATATCTGGATCTTCAACATATCATTGAAAATGACACAAATTACAAATCTATCCTCATTGAATGGGGGCAAAAACACAAGTGCAATGTACATTTTGTAACTGAAGAGCACCCGGTAACTGAAGACAATGGTCCATTGTTTATTTCCCGTGCCATAATTAACGAGGAGGTGAGCGGACAAGGCATTGGTAGTTCCAAAAAAGAAGCCGAACAAAAAGCAGCCAATGAAGCCCTTGAAAATGTAGAATCAGAAGAACCATAACAGAGGTCGTTTTTACTTTTTAATAAACCTTTATTAACTGAAAATCAAGACCTAGAGTTAATTAATGTTAATCAAAAGGATAATCCGGCACAACCCATTATTTTTGTAGTATGAGCAGGAAATTTATTTGGGTATTGACCTTTATCATAGCCTTCACACTTACGGGTTTGATCTACATACAAACCCTTTGGATTAAGAATGCTACCAGAATCAAAGAAGAACATTTCGATCAGACGGTCCGCCAAACTATGGACCAGGTTATTTCACGTCTTGAAATCAACGAAACATCACGTCTTGGCGCTAAACTTAAGCTGAACCCCATAAACAATCTTCCGGAAGAACTTAGGAAGGAGAACAAGTATTTTTCGGGAAAGAACAGAGATCAAACAAAGGAAGAAATCCCTCAGTTGGACATCACTTTTGACTTCTTTATCCGGGGCTCCAAAATGGACACTGAGTTTTCAACTTACAAAAAGGACTCTCTTGTATTCTCATACCGGGAAACGACCCCAATGATTCTCAACAGCTCTGAGAAAATGGACCCCTTTGCAACAGCTTTCAACAACATCCAGCACCAGGTACGAAACAAAATGGATGAACAGCGCGAAAGGCTTCTCAAGGACCTATTAGATGATCGTCCCATCGAGCAAAGGGTAGACCGGGAACTTGTTGATGTTTTCCTTCTCAAAGAATTCGAGGAAAGGGGGATAAAATTACCTTATGAGTTTTCAATTGTAGATTCAAGGGGCAAACGGGTCGTTTCAACTTCCGGATTTAACGAGAAAAAAGCCAATGTTATTTATCAAAAATATCTCTTCCCCAACGATCTCCATCCAAAGGCTAATCACATTCAGTTGTATTTCCCTGAAAGGCCCAATTACATTATGGAATCGATGGGCATGGTATTGCCCAGTGCCGTGTTTACTTTAATAATGGTTTTGGCATCTATCTTAACAATTGTTATTATTGTAAAGCAAAAGAGGCTTGATGAGATCAAAAATGATTTTATCAACAATATGACCCATGAGTTTAAGACACCGATCTCCACAATCTCTTTAGCATCACAAATGTTAAAAGACGGATCGGTTGCCAAAAGCCCTAATAGTCTGAAACATATATCAGGTGTCATTCAGGACGAAAGCAAAAGACTGAGTTTTCAGGTTGAAAAAGTCCTGCAAATGGCTATCTTTGAAAAAGGAAGCAACAGTTTAAAGATAAAGAAGGTGAACATCAATGAACTCATTGCAAAAGTCACCAACAACTTTAAACTGAAAGTGGAGAATAAAGAAGGTCAGATCATTGAGAAGCTGGAAGCTAAGACACCAACGGCTTATGTGGATGAAGTACATTTTACAAATGTAATACACAACTTATTGGACAACGCCCTGAAATACCGCCGTGGAAAGCCTGTATTTCAAGTAAAAACATGGAACAGGCCCAAAGGAGGAATCGTAATTTCCGTACAAGATAACGGCCTGGGTATTTCAAAAGAAAATTTAAAACGTATCTTTGAAAAGTTTTACCGGGTTCCTACCGGCAATATACACAACGTTAAAGGGTTTGGCCTGGGGCTTGCCTACGTAAAAAAGATCGTGGAAGACCACGGGGGTACCATTAACGTTGAAAGTGAATTGAATACAGGCACTAAATTTGAAATATTTTTACCTTTTAAAAGCACCAAGGAATGGAAAAAGAGTATAAAATTCTCCTGACCGAAGACGATGAGAACTTAGGCATGTTGCTCCGGGAATATCTCGAAGCCAAAGGTTATGAAACCGACTTGTTACCAGATGGGGAACAAGGTTACGATGCATTCATGAACAAAAAATACGATGTTTGTATTTTTGATGTGATGATGCCTAAAAAAGACGGTTTTACACTGGCTAAAGAAATCCGGATGGTAAACACCGATGTACCCATTATTTTCCTCACTGCAAAATCAATGAAAGAGGATATTTTCCAAGGGTTTAAGATCGGTGCTGACGATTACATTGCCAAACCTTTTAGCATGGAAGAGCTTTTATTCCGCATTGAAGCGATCTTACGACGCACCAAAGGCGGATTGGCTAATCAGGAAGTATTCCAGCTGGGCAAATACAAATTTGACACTCAGAAACAGCAACTGATTGACGGTGACAGAGTAGTTAAGCTTACTACAAAGGAGTCTGAACTTCTGAAACTGCTTTGCAATAACGCCAACAAGGTATTGGAGCGTAACTTTGCCCTGAAAACAATTTGGGTAGACGACAATTACTTTAATGCCCGAAGTATGGACGTTTACATCACCAAACTGAGGAAACATCTAAAAGACGAGCCTGCCGTTGAAATCATCAACGTGCACGGAAAAGGTTACAAACTCGTTCTCTAAGTATACTCCTCTGGTCAGGAATATTTCAAAATATCACCGGTTCGGTGCACAATGTGTATTACGGGCCGGGTATTTTTGTTAGTGCTTCTTTCGTTTTTTAGGACATAAAAAAACCGGTCTCTTAAATGGACCGGTTTTTTTCATTTATATCTAATTTAATCCAGTTTCAGCACTGATAAAAAGGCTTTTTGGGGCACTTCCACATTACCTACCTGCTTCATCCGCTTTTTCCCCTTTTTCTGCTTCTCAAGAAGCTTACGCTTACGGGAAATATCCCCTCCATAACACTTTGCTGTTACATCCTTGCGAAGCGCTTTTACGGTCTCCCTGGCAATAATTTTAGCACCTATTGCAGCCTGAATAGCAACATCAAACTGCTGTCGGGGAATCAATTCTTTCAACTTTTCACACATCCGGCGACCAAGTGTATATGCATTGTCGAAGTGAGTAAGAGTTGACAAGGCATCAACAGGCTCGCCATTGAGCAATACATCCAGACGTACAAGTTTCGATGTCCGGTAGCCGGTAGTATAATAATCAAAAGAAGCGTAACCCTTAGAGATACTTTTCAGTTTGTCATAAAAGTCAAAAACAATTTCAGCAAGAGGCATATCAAAGCTTAATTCAACTCGGTCTGCGGTAATATAGTGCTGGTTGACCAGTTCACCACGCTTGCTAAGACAAAGTGTCATTATTGGCCCTATAAAATCGGCATGCGTAATCATTTGAGCTTTTATGTAAGGCTCCTCCACAGATTCAATCAGTGTAGGTTCGGGCAAACCAGATGGGTTGTGCACCTCCAGCACTTCATCCTGCTTGGTGTAAACTTTATAAGGTACGTTTGGAACGGTAGTAATTACATCCATTCCAAATTCACGGTCAAGCCTTTCCTGAACAATTTCCATGTGAAGCATACCCAAAAACCCGCAACGGAATCCGAACCCTAAAGCAACAGATGATTCAGGTTCAAATGTCAGCGAGGCATCATTCAGCTGCAATTTCTCAATCGCTGTACGAAGATCCTCATAATCGTCGGTATCAATAGGATAAACACCGGCAAAAACCATGGGCTTAACCTCCTCAAATCCAGAAATGGCTTTGTCACATGGTCGCTGAACGTGAGTAATGGTATCGCCCACTTTAACCTCTTTACTTGTCTTAATACCTGAAATAATATAACCTACATCACCGGCCTTGAGAACATCCCGCTTAACCATTCCAAGTTTAAGAACTCCAATCTCATCGGCTTCATACTGCTTTGCAGTATTAACAAACTTAACTTTGTCGCCTTTCCGAATCTCACCATTCACCACTTTAAAATAGGCGATGATGCCCCGGAAACTATTGAATACTGAATCGAAAATCAAAGCCTGCAAAGGGCCATCAGCATCTCCAACAGGCGGGAGAATTCGATCTACAATAGCATCAAGGATATCGTCAGCTCCCATGCCCGTCTTACCACTGGCACGAATGATTTCACTCCGGTCACAACCTATAAGATCAATAATCTGGTCCTCTACTTCTTCGGGCATGGCACTATCCATATCCATTTTATTAAGTACAGGAATAATGGTCAAATCATGATCTACCGCCTGATATAAATTACTTATCGTCTGAGCCTGTATGCCCTGGGTGGCATCCACAATCAGCAAAGCACCTTCGCAGGCAGCAATTGACCGCGATACTTCGTAAGAGAAGTCAACGTGTCCGGGCGTGTCAATAAGGTTTAAAGTATATATTTGATCATCCTTGGGGTATTGCATTTGAATGGCATGACTTTTTATCGTAATGCCCCGCTCCCGCTCCAGATCCATACTGTCCAGCGTCTGCTCCAACAGCTCCCTGTCAGTCACGGTCTTTGTACGCTCCAGCAGTCTGTCTGCAAGCGTGCTTTTCCCATGATCAATGTGGGCAATAATGCAGAAATTCCTTATATGCTTCATGAATTACAATATTTTCAAAACTCAGTAAACCAAGCGAATCTTTTTTCGCTTCTGATGCAAAGATAACAGACGCATTCAAATTATGGCAATGCTTTCTGCCACCCTTAAATCCAGGGTGCAAAGATATTCAAATAAAATCTTAATATTATAGATCTTAAGACTTTTAGACAAGGGAAAATTACATTCCTGAAAATCATACGCTGATTTATTTTTCAACCATCGGAATTACCAGTTATTTTACACTAAAAAGACAAAACTCAGCTGACTAAATGCTAAATCAGAAGGAGCTCACGATGTATATTCTTAATTCTTCGAGGTGCCTTCCTGAAAATCCGTCACCCTGAAGTTCAAATTCGGTTCATCTCAAAAAAAGCGGTGCTCACCAAATAAATGTAAACCTTGGAAAAATATATTACCGTCAGCCCTTGAAATTGGCAGGAAAATAGGTTAAAATAGCAACACTGTTAAAACATTGATACATGTATAAAATAATTGTCACCGGATGTGCCGGTTTCATCGGCTCCCACCTTTCAGAAACATTATTAAAGAAAGGTTATAAAGTAATTGGAATCGATAATTTTGATCCTTTCTACGATCCTGCCATTAAAAGATCTAATCTGGAAAATTTCATCGAACATGAAAATTTCGAGTTTTTTGAGAATGATCTCACCAGCGAAGGGAGCACATTCCTGATATTTGAAAAAGGAGCAGATTTGGTGGTTCATTTGGCCGGTAAAGCCGGGGTTCGCCCAAGCATAGAAGATCCTCAGAGCTATATTGAGGACAATATTACCGCTACAAGGGTTGTTTTAAGTGCCATGCAAAAAAGCAACATTAAAAAAATGGCATTTGCAAGTTCTTCATCCGTTTATGGAAATAATCCCAATACCCCATGGAGTGAAAATCTGAATGTGGACAACCCGATATCACCTTATGCATTCTCGAAAAAGTCGTGCGAATTACTTAATCATACGTGGCACCATCTTTATGATTTAGACATCATAAACATGCGATTTTTTACGGTATATGGCCCCCGCCAGCGTCCGGACCTGGCCATTCACAAGTTCATAAAAATGATGTTTGAGGACACACCTCTCACCCTATTTGGAGACGGAACTACGTCAAGGGATTACACCTATATTTCGGATACTGTATCGGGTATAATCGGGGCCATCTCCTACCTTCTGAATCACGATAAAGTTTTTGAAACAGTGAACCTTGGGAACAACCATCCAATATCATTAAGTGATCTCGTTAATAAAATAGCGAAAGCCACTCAAACGCAACCAACGATTGAGAGATTGCCCATGCAGCCAGGAGATGTCAATATCACTTTTGCCAATATTGACAAAGCAGGAAAAATGTTTGGCTATAAACCGGAGGTAACATTGGAGGATGGACTTAAGTCTTTTGTGGACTGGTTCAAAAAAGTTTTAATCAGCAAAGCTTAACCGGAACCATTCACCCATCTAACAAAACTAAAAAAAGGGTGTCAGCCGACACCCTTTTTTTTATATAACAGACGCATGTCCGGTTTTTTACATCATGCCGGGCATTCCACCCCCCATTCCTGGGTTAGGCATAGCAGGAGCAGCTCCCTCCTCTTCTTTTTCTTCAACCAGTACACATTCTGTAGTCAGGAACATACCTGCGATTGAAGCAGCATTTTCAAGAGCTACACGGGTTACTTTAGCCGGATCAATTACACCAGCGTCATAGAAATCCTGGTATTCATCTATACGGGCATTGTAACCATAAGAATCTTTTCCATCTTTTACTTTCTGAACAATTACAGCACCTTCTTTACCAGCATTAGCTACAATCTGACGCAATGGCTCTTCAATGGCGCGCTTAACAATTTCAACACCGGTAGTCTGATCCTCATTTTCACCTTTCAGGCTTTCCAATGCAGCAATAGCGCGAATGTAAGCAACACCACCACCAGGAACGATGCCTTCTTCAACAGCAGCACGTGTTGCACTCAAAGCATCGTCAACGCGGTCTTTCTTTTCTTTCATCTCAACTTCTGATGCAGCACCGACATAAAGTACAGCAACACCACCGGCTAATTTAGCCAAACGCTCCTGAAGTTTTTCTTTATCGTAGTCTGAAGTAGTATTGGCAATCTGAGCTTTGATTTGCTGAGCACGCTGAGCAATAGCATCTTTATCTCCACTCCCATTAACAACAGTCGTGTTTTCTTTGTCGATGGTCACTTTCTCAGCCTGACCAAGCATTTCGATGGTAGCATTCTCAAGCTTAAGTCCGGTTTCTTCCGAAATTACAGTACCGCCAGTTAAAACAGCAAGATCCTGCAACATTTCCTTACGACGGTCTCCAAATCCGGGAGCTTTAACAGCAGCTACCTTCAAAGAACCTCTCAGACGGTTTACTACCAAAGTAGCCAAAGCTTCACCATCAACATCTTCAGAAATAATCAACAAAGGACGACCTGACTGAGCAGTCTGCTCAAGAACAGGAAGAAGATCCTTCATGGTGCTGATTTTCTTGTCGTGAATCAGGATGTAAGGATTCTCCAGTTCAGCCTGCATTTTCTCGGTGTTGGTTACAAAGTATGGAGAGATGTAACCACGATCGAACTGCATACCTTCAACTACTTCAACAGTTGTCTCGATGCCTTTGGCTTCCTCAACAGTGATTACGCCTTCGTGACCGACTTTTTCCATAGCCTGAGCGATCAAACGACCAATTTCTTCGTCGTTGTTAGCCGAAATACGGGCAACCTGCTCAATTTTGCTGTTATCTTCTCCCACAACCTGAGCCTGACTACGAATATTCTCAACCACTTTGGAAACAGCCAGATCAATACCACGCTTCAGGTCCATAGGATTGGCACCTGCAGTAACGTTTTTAAGACCTACATTTACAATTGACTGAGCCAAAACAGTAGCAGTAGTAGTCCCGTCTCCGGCATCATCACCAGTTTTGGATGCCACTTCTTTTACCATTTGTGCGCCAAGGTTGGCATAAGCCTCAGACAATTCAATTTCTTTGGCCACAGTTACACCATCTTTGGTGATTTGAGGTGCACCAAATTTTTTATCAATAACAACGTTGCGACCCTTTGGTCCCAAAGTCACTTTTACCGCATTGGCAAGCTGATCAATACCCTTTTGCAGACGTTCACGGGCATCAATATCAAATTTTATCTCTTTAGCCATATTATTTGGAATTTAATGTTTTAAACTTTTTAGTTACGCTATGTACAAAATGTCGTTCTGAGAGATAAGCAGGTAATCCTCACCATCAATGTTCAATTCGGTTCCGGCATATTTCCCATACAAAACCACATCACCGGGTTTTACTTCCATTGGCTCATCTTTTTTATCAGTACCTGTCAGCACCACTTCACCTTTCAAAGGCTTTTCCTGAGCTGAATCGGGAATGATAATTCCGCTTGAAGTTTTTTCTTCGGCTGCCTGTGGTTTAACCAAAACCTTACCGGCAAGAATTTTTCCTTTCAATGTTGACATTTCTATTTTATTTAGATGTTAAACAAATTAATTATTCCGCATGCATTAAATCACAAACTATGCCAAAGGCCTTATGATCCCCTTGCGAGCGAAAAAGCAGACATTTTTTCACCATTCAAAATTACCTTCATTCCACCTGCTCAGACTTGTTTGGAAAAAAGAGTCGACATTAATCCGTTGATCTTCAAACAAACCATCACATCCACTGAAGAAAAATCATAAACTCAAGAGCAAAAAAAAGAGTGTCAGCAAACGCTGACACTCTGTCACTGTCTTTGACAGGTATCCTAATACCTACAAACTATCTCCGGCAGCTTCCTGTCCGGCAGCAGCATCTTCTTCACCAATACCGAACTCGGGCAACTCCTGTCCAGGTGTACTCATATTCTGAATTTCTTCATCGATGGCCGACCCTGACTGCATTTCGCCACGTGGCAAAACCATTACTGCCACAAAAGCCAACACTAAAAGGCCACTAGCAAGAGTCCAAGTTGCCTTCTCCAGAAAATCGGCAGTTTTACGAACTCCCATAACCTGGTTTGAGGCTGAAAAATTTGAAGCTAGCCCACCACCTTTGGAATTCTGAACTAGCACTATCAGTATCAACAGAATACTGACCAGAATTACCAAAACTGAAACAAACTGATACATATCTTTCTTAATTACTGATTATTAATAAGATCTTCCATTTCTTTAATACGACGTGCAAAGTAAACACTTTTTTCGGGATATTTCAAGCTCAAACCCTCGAATATCTCAATAGCTTTTTGATATCTCTCCTGCTTAATATGAATATTGGCCAGTGTTTCGGTCATCAAATCTTCACTTTCCGTAATACTATTGGCTGAAAAATCTTCATTAGTGACCTCTTTCTCTTCCCGGGGTAAAATACGTTTTTCACTACCCGAGCTATTCAAAAAGCTCTCAATCAAATCCATTCCGGATTTTTTGGGCTGTTTTTCACTTTTTTCTGCCGATGAGTCCTCTTCTTCATTAGCAACCTGGGCCGGCTGCTTTTTCAAGAGATTTAACCATTCAGAAAAAGAATGGTTTTCATTAAAGTCTAAAGGTGTTGGAGGCACTTCCTCTTCAACAGAGTAGGCTGAAGAAAAAGTTTCTTTCTCATAATCCAACAATTCAGAAGGCGTGGAAACCGACTCGTCATTTTCGCCGGAAAAATGCTGTTCTTCACCCCCATCGAAATCATCGTCTGCGGTCACCCCAAACTCTTCCCCGCCAGATAAAGAGAAATCAATTAACTCGCCTGTCGCCGAAGTAATGGAGTCATCCACTTCAAAATAGTTGGCATCTGCTCCTACAACACCACTCAACCCTTCATCAAGGGAACGGTTTGCTGATTCCTTTTCGACCTCCGAGTGTTCACTAAGATCTTCAATCTGATTTTCTTCAACATCCTTTACATCTTTAATTGCAGCAACATTGGCGTCCTTCTCTTTTTGTGGTTCTGATGCAGCCTCTGAATCATCTTCATAAGATAAATCTTCAGGTACTGAAAGAGAAGAGAATACATCATTTATGAGAAAAAATAATTTTGAACGATCCGGAATAAACGCAGCTCCAAGTTTAAGCTCATTGTTGTAACGAATGTGGTCCAGTTTATGCAAATTTTGGATCCAAAGCATCCTTCCTGCCTGAAAAAACGGATAGGCATCCAATGCTTCCTTGAGCATTTCTAGCGTTTTTTCATCCAGTTCCTGTGGATGCGATAAAAGATCAATCAGACGCATACGGGACATAAAATGTTTTCTATTTTACCAGTCAGCAAAGGCTTTGTTAAATATATTCTCAGTGAGTTCTTCTACAATTTCGTCGACCAGCTCTCCTTCAATAGCCGTGATATTCTGATCGCTAGGGAAATCCCTGTAAGCGGAAAATGATGATTCCCAGCTCTTTTCAGGGTCTTTGAAGTTTTCATACCGAACATTTACACGCACAGTCAAGCGGGTTTCAGATGCCCTTGCATCAGCTTGTATCGCCAGGGGCTCGGTTTCATAGCCTGTTATTGCCCCCGAAAAATCAACATCTCCGGTCTCCTCTGCCAACGTTAATCTCGATCCGTTAATTATGCGGTCTTTAAGACCTTCGGTGAAGGTCTGGGCCAGAACCGGATTAATATAAGCTGCCCGATTATCAAACAACTGAACCGATGCTGTTTGAATATTCTCCGGAATGGAGGCTCCGTTAAATGTCATTTGAATCTTACATCCCTGGATCATGCACACAAGCGCAATCAATACAACCCCAATTGTAAGGCTTTTAGAAAAAATGGTCAACTTCATACCTATTATCCATCAATATTATGTTCCTTAATTTTTCGGTAAAGCGTTCGTTCGGAGATACCTAATTCTTTTGCAGCAAGTTTGCGTTTACCTGCATGTTTCTCCAATGCTTTTTGAATCAGCTCCACTTCTTTATCCTCCAGTGAAAGCGATTCTTCAACAAATTCTTCAGTATCCTCTATATGGTTGTGATGAGTATTTTGTTCTGATTTAGTCTGATTGTAGGGCATCATAGCCCCCTTATTGACCAGAGGTGCAGCACGATGCAAATCCTCGCCTGTTTCCTGATAAAGATTTTGAATAATCTCGGCGTTTTCACCTTCCGTACTAACGTCATTGCCATGCTGCATTATCTCGAGCACAAGCTTTTTCAGATCATTCATATCGCGCTTCATATCAAAAAGCACCTTATAAAGTATTTCTCTTTCTGTTGAAAAGTCTGTCCCTCCGGTTGGCTCATGGCCCCCAATTAAAGCCGGCAAATTATCACCTTTATGGTAAGGTAAATACCTTTCTAGTTCGTGGGCAGTTAAGACCCTCTCCTTTTCAATAATAGAAATTTGTTCTGTAATATTTTTGAGCTGACGAATATTGCCGGGCCATCTATACCGCTCCAGCATTTCCCGTGCACTTTCATCCAGCTTAACAGCAGGCATTCTGTAACGATCTGCAAAATCGGATGCAAACTTCCTAAATAAAAGGTAAATATCTTCAACCCTATCCCTTAACGGGGGTATATTAATAGGGACACTATTCAACCGGTAAAACAAATCCTCTCTAAAATCCCCTTCATCAATGGCTTTTTCAAGATTGACATTGGTTGCTGCTACAACACGGACATTTGTTTTTATAATACGTGAAGATCCTACACGCATAAATTCACCGGTTTCCAAAACACGAAGTAAGCGTACCTGCGTAGCCAGGGGCAGCTCACCTATCTCATCCAGAAAGATGGTACCATCATTGGCTTCTTCAAAATACCCCTTCCGGTCGGAGTATGCTCCTGTAAAAGCTCCCTTCTCATGGCCAAAAAGCTCTGAATCAATGGTTCCTTCAGGTATCGCACCACAGTTTACGGCCACATAAGTACCATGTTTGCGAATACTATACTGATGAATTATTTGAGGAAAGGACTCTTTACCGGTTCCACTTTCACCGGTAATGAGCACCGACAAATCAGTAGGAGCAACCTGCACGGCCACATCAATGGCACGGGTAAGGGCCTCCGAATTCCCGATAATACCGAATCTTTGCTTGATTTGTTGTATATTGATCATAACCGACTGCTATTTTTTCAGTACCAACTGACAAAGTTACTATTCTTTGTCTGTTTTTCCATTTCACAAATCAATAAAATGGTATTTACCAAAACAAAACCCTATTTTTAAGTATTGCTCCATTCCTTTTAGGGAGCCCTGAAAAACACCTACTTTATTAGCGTTTAATACTTTAAATCATATCAACAAATTCCTAAGTGCAAGGTTATTCCACATCACACTCGGATTTCTTTGCACTTAATCATAAAAAAACAGCCATTCAAAAGATGCCAAAAGAAATGCAAACAAAGGCGATGGCAAAATAGAAAATGCTTATATTGTCTTAAAAGTATTTGTTATCATTGTTGTTTTCAATAGATCGTTAGATTATTTTGTTTGTAATAACAGGCAGAAGTTTGAATGGAAAACGGTAGAAAGCAGAAGAAAAACCATTGAAAGGTCAGTCATCATTCAGCATTTTGAGAAAGTTTGCCGGATAAGCAAACATCTAACGCACATGAGTTAAAAGATGACAACACACTAATGTTTAATCTTAAATTAAAGAAAAATTGTTGATCTGGTTTAATATGGCGATATCCATCCATTCAACTCAATTTCTAAGCCTTAAGGAGAGCTTGTATTTCTATTAATGAATAGAATAATAAGACTCTTACTCTAACCCCTGATTTAAATGGATTACCGCTCTGTTTGGCTCACAAAGAAATCCATTGTTAATAAGGTGTGAATTTCAAATTCGCATCAGCAGCGTTTCTTTTTAAGTTACCTGACTATATACACGCTGTTTTAAACCAAAGCCAGATCGCTTTGTATGACGCTGATAATTTAGACTTTACAGGACAATACCTAATTGAACCAAACAACAGTATTACAAATAGTTGTGTTTTAATAAATCAGTAATATTAGTTTATAAAAAAACAGGATCATGAAAAATGAAGATATTCTGGGTATCATACCTGCAAGGTATGGTTCTACCCGATTCCCAGGAAAACCCCTGGCTGACATTGGTGGAAAACAGATGATTCAAAGGGTTTATGAACAAACCAAAAAGGTTTTGAACAATGTAATTGTTGCCACAGATGATGAACGGATTCTTAAGGCAGTGAGCGATTTTGGTGGTGAATCGGTTATGACTTCCGAAGAACATCAAAGTGGAACAGACCGATGTGCAGAAGCGCTTAATCTTGCTGAAAAAAAGCACGGCAAATCATACAAAGTAGTTGTTAACATTCAGGGAGATGAACCCTTTGTGCAACCGGAACAAATTGACAGGCTCACATCTTGTTTTCACAATGCCGACACAGAAATTGCCACCTTGGTTAAACCTCTGAAAAAGAAAGAAGAGCTCTTTGATCCCAATAAACCAAAGGTTGTCTTGAATGCAAGTTCCCAGGCCCTTTATTTCAGCAGGTCCCCTATCCCGTATGTTCGAAACATCCCTGAAGACGAGTGGCATACCCGTCACAGTTATTTGGTTCACGTTGGTCTTTACGCCTATCGCACAGATGTTTTGCGGGAAATAACACTCCTGAAACCAACTTCACTGGAAATGGCAGAATCTTTGGAACAGCTCAGATGGCTGGAGAATGGTTACATCATAGCCACCCGAAAAACAGAATTTGAAAGCTGGTCTATCGATACCCCTATGGACATTGATGAGCTAAAGAAAAAGGGCGTTTTTTAACAAAAAAGACAGGGAAAAATCCTCCTCCGTTTCCTGCATTTTTGCTATATTGTAGAGCAAAGCCAGTACTATGAGCAAACTATCCCTACTTGAAAAAGATGCATGGCTGAGCCCCCACCAGGGGGCCATTGAAGCCACCTTCCATAATTATAAGGATTTACTGGACGAATTCGGTGACAGTCATGATGGCATTGTAAATTTTGCAGGCAATCATCTGTTCTTTGGATTGCACCCTTACGGAGATGGTTGGGTCTTCCGCGAATGGGCTCCAAATGCAAAAAAAATTCACCTCATCGGTGATTTTTCCAACTGGCAACCAGTGGAATCCTATCGCTTACAGCAGAAAGACCATGGCATTTGGGAAATTTTCTTTCCTGCAAATACCCTGAAGCATATGGATCTTTACAAATTATATGTAGAATGGGAATTCGGGACCGGCCATCGTATCCCTGCTTATGCAAAAAGAGTGATTCAAGATCCTCAAACCCTGATCTTCAGCGCTCAGGTATGGCAACCCCAAACACCATTTAACTGGACCGATAATGATTTTCAACCCGCATTCAAACATCCGGTCATATATGAAGCACATGTGGGAATGGCCGAGAAAGATGAAAAGGTAGGAACCTACAAGGAGTTTACAAATAACATTCTGCCCAGAATTAATGAAGCCGGATACAATGTCATTCAACTGATGGCGGTTCAGGAGCACCCTTACTACGGCAGTTTTGGCTACCATGTATCCAATTTCTTTGCTGCCAGCAGCCGTTTTGGCACCCCCGAAGATTTAAAAGAGTTGGTAAACCGTGCCCACGAGTTAGGCATAGCGGTTATCATGGACATTGTCCACTCTCATGCTGTAAAAAATGAGGAGGAAGGCTTAAGCCGTTTTGACGGAACCCTGGATCAATATTTTTATCCCGGAGACAGGGGGTTTCACCCTGCCTGGGATTCGAGGTGCTTTGATTACGGGAAAAAAGAGGTTCAGGCATTTCTGCTTTCCAATTGCCGGTTCTGGTTGGAAGAATATCACTTCGACGGTTACCGCTTTGATGGTGTTACCAGCATGCTTTATCATCACCATGGTTTAGAAAAAGCTTTTACCAACTACAACGACTATTTTGATGGCAGTCAGGACAGGAATGCATTGGTCTACCTAATGCTTGCCAATCATCTCATTCACAAGATCAAGCCTAAGGCCATCTCTGTTGCTGAAGAAATGAGCGGATTCCCCGGAACAGGAGCCCCACCGGAGGAGGGTGGCCTGGGATTCAACTTTCGTCTCTCAATGGGGGTTCCGGATTTTTGGATAAAACTCATCAAAGAGTTACCAGATGAAGATTGGGACATGGGCACAATTTTCCATGAACTCACACAACACAGACCGGAAGAGAGAACCATTTCTTATGCCGAATCGCATGATCAGGCTTTGGTAGGCGATAAAACAATTATCTTCCGACTGGCGGATAAGGAAATGTATGACTTCATGAGCAAGGATACCCCCAGCCTGGTAATCGACAGGGCCATAGCCTTGCACAAACTTATTCGCCTGGTAACGTTAACAACCGCCAACGGAGGTTACCTTAACTTTATGGGCAATGAATTTGGACATCCCGAATGGATTGATTTCCCCAGGGAAGGCAACAATTGGTCTTACAAATACGCCAGGAGACAATGGAACCTTGCAGATGATAAAACCCTGAAATACGAATGGCTAAAGGCCTTTGACACGGCCATGATCAATACCGTTGTCGAAGAAAAAGTTTTAACTCCGCTGCCGGTTTATCAGAACCTGGCCAACGAAGGCGATAAAATACTGGTGTTTAATCGTGGAGATTTTCTGATGGTATTCAATTTTCATCCTTCAGCCTCATTTCCAGACTACGGCATACCAGTGGCTCCCGGCAAATACAAGATATTATTGAACTCTGACCGCCCGGAGTATGGAGGGTTTGACAGAATAGACCAAGCACCTCTGTATTTTTCGGAACCAGTAGGGGGCAATCCTAAAAACGGCCACCAATTAAAACTATATCTGCCTAACAGAACCGGACTAATCTTAAGGAAGATTCCAACACCAAGAGTTCATTAAAGCATCAGCAGAAAGTGAATTAAAGACAATTGCAACGTTCAATAGATCGTTAGATTTTTAGATGAAAGATTTAAGACGAATCAATATTACTAATTACCAGGCCTTTAGAATGACTGTGCGTGCAATTCCAAAAAATTGATTGATAGCCTTTTACAATCCCGAACAATCGGGATAACGGAGTATTGAACGTTAAAAGAGCGATGAAATTAGAGTTTGCAGGAAAATAACCTTGCAACAATTAGTTAATGGGATACTTAGGGAGCGCAGAAAGAGGCAAAATTTACAAGCCCCCCAATCGAAGATATATTGAAATACTTCGAGATTCGGATGATGTAGTAAATTTTGTCCTTTTGACTTTTTCAGCAGCTCCTACTTAAAACAAGTAATAAAACATGCGTTTTTCAGCACTCCCCAATCAAAAAAACCCTGCCGGAATACTACCGACAGGGTTTTTTATATGCTTATTGTGCTATCAAACATCAGAACCATCTCACCAATCCAAAATCCTGCTGATGAGGCAAATGTTTGTTTCGAGGAAACATACGAATGCCAAACTTAAATGACCCCGGAAGGTTGAGCTGATATTTCATCTCATAACATACAATTGCACCTTCTTTCTTTATCAATTTAAAAGGTTCTTTGTGAAGAATGGGTGGAAACTCTTCATCGGTGGACTCCAGAATCAGCATTTCCAAACCAACATCAACACCTTCCAGTTTTTTAAGGTTTAGCGTTACATCAACAATGTAATCATCACCTATACCGAGTTCCTGACGGGCTATATCCGGCATGTTAACCTCAACCAATTCAACACTGTCCCAACCCGCTGAAACCTGTCTTTTCCATGAAGCAATTTCATGGACAAGGGCACATTCATTAACACATAGCTCTTCAAGTCTTTCAAACATAGGGTTATAAAACTTGTCCAAGTAATCATCAATCATCCTGCGTGTGGTAAACTGAGGTGCAATATGTGCGATAGAATTCTTGATATAGCGTACCCAGCCTTCCGGAATACTTTTCTCATTCACATCGTAAAACAAAGGAATAATTTCATTTTCCAGAATACTATAAATGGTAGCTGCATCCAGGTCATCCTGATAATCCTGATTTTCAAAGGAGCGTCTTTCAGTAAGGCTCCAACCGGCCTCCTTTTCAAAACCTTCATACCACCAGCCATCAAGAACACTAAAATTAAGCACACCGTTCAGCTCAGCTTTTTGCCCACTGGTTCCGGATGCTTCCAGCGGCCTTGTAGGTGTATTTAACCAGACATCCACACCACTGACCAATCTTTTGGCCAGTTCCATATCGTAATTTTCAAGGAAAATTATTTTGCCTACAAATTCCGGTCGCTTGGATATCTCAACAATATGTTTGATAAGGGCCTGACCTCCTTCATCTGCAGGGTGAGCTTTTCCGGCAAAAATAAACTGAACAGGGTAATCTGAATTATTTACAATCTCGGATAACCGTTCCAGATCGCGGAAAAGTAAGTGAGCTCTTTTATATGTGGCAAATCGCCGTGCAAACCCAATAGTCAAAGCATCCTCATTCAAAATGTCCAGTACCTCCACAATATGCCCCGGGGAATCATGGCGCTGAGACATACTACCCTCCAGACGATAACGGATAAAATCCATCAATTTCTTTCGTAAAGTGTGTCTAACTTCCCATATTTTTTCATCCGGAACATCGTATATTTTTTTCCAGAATTTTTTATCGGAAACATCACTGAGAAATTTCTCTCCAAATATTTCCCTGTAGAAATTTTGCCATTCAGATACAGTCCAGGTTCCGTAATGAACTCCGTTGGTGACATAATCCACATGTAACTCTTCAGGGAAATACCCCCGCCATAAACTCTGGAACATTTTCTTTGATACATCTCCATGCAAAAGACTTACGCCATTCATTTCCTGAGAAGTTTTGGCAGCCAGCACACTCATTGAGAATTTCTCTTTTCCCCCGGGATGCTCACGTCCCATATCCATAAACTCTTCCCATGAGATATTGATCTTTTCAGGGATATGCCGGAGATAAACCCTGAACATGTCCTCCTCAAATTTATCATGACCTGCCGGCACAGGTGTATGGGTGGTAAATAATGAAGAAGCTCTTACAATCTCCATAGCTTCGGCAAAGCTGTACTTTTGACCAACGAGATTTACAAGCCGTTCAACATTAATCAGGGCAGCATGGCCCTCGTTTGCATGGAAAATATCCACATGGGCATCGAGTGCCTGCAATAAACGAATTCCCCCCAGACCCAGTAAAATTTCCTGCTTGAGGCGATTTTCCCAATCACCGCCATACAGTTGATGTGTTATTTGCCGGTCAGCGGGTGTATTTCTATCAGTATCAGTATCCATTAAATAGAGAGACACTCTTCCGACCTGTGCTTTCCAGACTTTGGCGTACAAACTTCTTCCCGGAAGTTCGATGAATACATATAGTGGTTGGCCATCTTTACCACGTACTTCTTCCAATGGAAGCTGAGAGAAATCCTGCATTTCATAATTGGCAGACTGCTCACCATTAATCGACAATGTTTGGGTAAAATATCCAAATCGATAGAGTAAGCCAACGGCAACCATCTTCACCCCTCTGTCACTTGCCTCCTTGAGATAATCTCCGGCTAAAATCCCAAGACCTCCCGAATAAATTTTAAGTACATTGCTCAAGCCATACTCCATACTGAAATAGGCTATGCGAGGCTCTTGTGTGAAATCATGATCCATGTATTCACGGAACTCTGCATAGATAGAATCCAGTTTTTCCACGAATTGATCATCAGAAGCCAGCTCACTCAAACGGTCAAAAGAAACTTTATCGAGCAATTGAACCGGGTTTTTGCCGACCTCTTCCCATTTTTCAGGATCAATGGTTTCGAAGAGTTCTACAAGTTTGTAATTCCAGGCCCACCAAAGGTTACGGGTAAGCTCGTGCAAGACTTTAATTCGCTCTGGTAAGCGAGACTTAACAACCAGTTTTTTCCAACCGGGAACTGCACTGGTTTCAGGTACCAGACGAATGCGAACATCACGCTTAACAGCAGTAAATTTATCGCGCCGGTTGTTTACTTCCTTAAGGGCAATATCATAGGCCTGATAGTAATTCTTTATCAGAGATTCCCATTCCAGAAGTTGACCTAACTTACGCGCTTTAGAATGTATTGTGACAATTTCTTCCTCTGATTTTTGGGAGAAATTTTCCACCACAGATGCGATATTTGTTACAACCTGATCGTAATTCTTATCATTTCTGGGAACTACCTCCACTCCTTCATCAATTCCTTTGGAATGTTTTGAAGCCCAAAGTCCAAAACCGGCAAGGGTGGTTGTAACGGCAGGCACCCCATAAGACACGCTTTCTTGCGGCGTATATCCCCATGGTTCATAGTAAGATGGAAAAACTGTGAGATCCATCCCCAGCAGGAGATCGTAATATGGAATATCAAAAATACCATCATCCCCATTCAAATAACTGGGAACGAATATAAGCTTCACTCGTTCAGAAGCCTCATTGCTGAGATGGATGTCCTGAATTTTATTAATAATGGGGTCGTAACCAATGTCGTTAAGTCCATGGGTCAAAAACGGATTTGGCAAAGGTTTTTTATCACCCCCTTTTTTCAATTTGCCCATCAAGTCTTTTCGAGGCCCGTAAGTGTTGGCGGGAATTAATACAAAAGCCAGTATTTCCCTCTGACTATTCGCTTCTTCATTTAGCTTTTTCAGGACATCGAGAAAAACATCAGCTCCTTTGTTACGGTACTCATATCTTCCACTGTTGGCAATAAAAAACGCATCTTCACTCACTTTTATTCCCAAAAGCGCCTCGGTAACTTTAATTAATCGCTCACGGGCCTTATTTCGTCTGTCCTGATAATCCGCCTCCGATGGAACAATGCTGGTGTCAAAGCCATTTGGGGTAACCACATCCACTTCTCGCGCCAAAAACCGGGCGCACTCATGTGAGGTGATATCAGAAACGGTGGTGAAGCAATCCACATTCCCTGCGGTAACTTTCTCCATGGAATGTTTGGAAACCACATTTAACTCCCCGGCTTTTGAATCGGCATCATACTCATTCAGATGCTCATAAACCAAAGCCCCCTTTCCAGCCAGAGCCCTTCCTACAACAGTGGCATGAGTAGTAAATACCGTTCCGATCTGAAGCAAATGATCCCGCAGATAAAGGGCCCCGCTACCGGTCATCCATTCGTTAAAATGAGCAACAACCTTTTCGCTGTCGGGGATATAAAACCTGTAGTAACTATCGATCACCATACCGGCAGCATATCCAAACAATGCAGGTTCTACATAATCCCATTGTCCGGACAAACTATCCAGTTTAAAAGATTCCCAAAGACGGGCAAGAATTTCGTTCTTTCTCGCAACCAGGGGGCTGAAATCAACCAGAAAAACAATCGGTGTTCCCGGAATATTCCATCGCCCGGTTTTAACTCTTAACCCTTCACCTTTCAAAACCTCCTGCCACTCGGCAAACAAGGTATGATCCGGAATAAATTCAGGATTTTGATGAGGCCCACGCCAGACGTCAGGTCCGATAAAAACCAGTTGATCTCCAAACTGATCTGCTAAAGTTTTAGCTTTTGAAGCTAATACGGTATGAATTCCTCCTGTTTTGTTGCAGACTTCCCAGCTTGTTTCAAATACAAAGTCCGGCTTAAGAAAACTATCCATCATTCTTTCTCAGTTTTGATTTTTACTTAACTCACATAGAACTATCCTATGTATCACTCTTCAACTTTCTTTGCGCGGGTTCTTTTCTGCGTTGGATTTTTTTTATTGCTGTTTCGTTTTTTTCGACTCCGAAGTTTTTGCAACTCCTCTTCAAGTTTCTTGATTTTAATGTCTCGCTCTTCGAGTATACCTGCCAGATTAGCCAGTTCCTTTTCTTCAGAGTTAAAAGGAACCGCTGCATTTAACCGTAAAGTAAAGTCACTTAATACATTCATATAATTAATAAAAGCCTCATAAGGTGTTTCATATGGGTTAAAATATGCGTGTACATCTCCATCAGAGAAAAACTTGGTGCACATATAGTAAAAATGGTCACTACACTGCATGTAATTCCAATCCTTCATCAACTTAGAGTCGGTGCACCTTTTCATTTTTGGCAACAAAGAATAGAGTTTATCGAAAGCCTCCTGTTGCATTTCATTTCCTAACCATGCAGTCAGATCCCGCTCTTCGTCTGCCCAGGAAATGGGGTTTGGAACATTAGCAGGAGCTACCACCTGAAGTTCGGAAGCAACTTCAGAAGGTACAGAAAAACTCATATCCTTATACTTAAGAATTTCGGCAGGTAAATGTTCCAGAAAATCAAAAATACCCGTTTCTTTAGACTGATGTTCCCCAAAAGTTTCATAGTCCATAAACAAATTGATCACCTCCTCCTTTTTATCCAATTGTTTAATCCATTTTGCAAATTTTGCACTTGTCAGAGGCCACTCACTCCAATCCTTATTGCCAAAACGAAAAGCGATATCATCGCTCAGTTTAAAGTTTTTAAGCAAAATCTTCAACCGGGGATTTAAAGCATTGCAATACAAAAAATTTGGGCTCTTCCACCCCAGCACATGTTTGGCCCCTTCTGTCAGCATAGCTTTAAAGCCCATGCGAGCCACCATATCCCCTATTTTATCTGAATAAACTAATTCTGTATTGCGAAAAACCTTTGGTTTCTGGCCGAATAGCTCTTCAACCATTTTTGCATGCATGGTCACCTGATCTTTAAAAGCCTCCTCATCTTTTAAGGCAACGAGTGAGTGGGCATAAGTCTCGGCAAGAAATTCAACCTGCCCGGTAGCTGCAAGAGCCCGAAAACTCTCCAAAACCTCAGGGGCATATAGTTTAAATTGCTCGATGGCAACTCCGGTGATACTGAATGCCACTTTAAATTTGCCCTTGTGTTTATTAATCATCTTCAACAAAAGTTCATTCGCCGGCAAATAGCAATCTTTGGCAATTTTATTGAGAATAGACTCGTTGGTGTAATCATCAAAGTAATAATGATCATTACCAATGTCAAAAAAACGGTAACGGCGAAATCTGAATGGTTGATGTACCTGAAAGTATAAGCATATTGTTTTCATAACTGTATTATTTACTATTTTATGATCGTATGAAACTCTCAACTGGTCTCTTTCATACTACTTTTGGAAAAAGACTGAGCCATACCTGTTTCATTCTATTATTCCTATTTATATTCTTTTCTTCCAAGCTCCATTCAAATGCAATTCCCGGAGCTTCGACTTTCATGAAGTAAAAACAGGGCTTCAATGCTTTTCCCATAAATTCAAGATTTTCCGGAAGCGACTCTAAATCAGCAAACCAACCTAACCCGGGATATCTCATTTATTGGTTGTGTTCTTTAACAGCCCAGTCGTAAACCTCTTTAACATTGAGCGCGGATTTCTCCCACTTCAGGGAATCAACTTCTTTTTTACCATACTTGACAAACATTTTGGAGAGTGCGGGATATTTCAAAACACCATAAATAGAATCAGCCATAGCATCCACATCCCAAAAGTTTGTCTTTATGGCGTAGGTAAGTATCTCTGCAACTCCCGATTGGTGGGAAATCAACACAGGCACATTGCTTTGCATGGCTTCGAGAGGGGAAATACCAAAAGGCTCTGAAACAGACGGCATAACATACAAATCACTCATCGCCAACATACTAAAAACCTCATCTCCTCTCAAAAACCCTGTAAAGTGAAACTTATCCATAATTTTCAATTGAGCTGCCCGTCGCACCATCCGATGCATCATATCTCCACTACCGGCCATTACAAAACGCACATTATCGATGCGCTGCAACACCCTGTGGGCAGCTTCAACAAAGTATTCAGGCCCTTTCTGCATGGTGATACGCCCTAAAAAAGTAACTACCTTTTCATTGGTTCCTTTTTGAAATACCGGTTTATCTTTCTTTTCAAGAGGTTCCACCGCATTGTAAACAGTTGTCACTTTTTCGGCGGGAATACCATATTTCTCGATAACAGTACGCCGTGTAAGGTTACTTACTGCTATAACCTTATCGGCGGCTTCCATTCCTCTTTTCTCAATATCGAAAACAACCGGGTTAACGCTACCTCCGCTACGATCAAAATCTGTGGCATGAACATGCACTACCAGAGGTTTACCCGTAGCCTCTTTGGCAGCTATTCCTGCAGGATAAGTAAGCCAGTCATGGGCATGAATCAAATCGAAAGAATAATCCTGTGCAATTACATTAGCCACCAGGCCGTAGTTATGTATTTCCTGTAATAAACTGGCGCCATAGGCCCCTGTAAAGGGGATTTTCCCAAACTCATCGGTCTGGATGTATTGAAAAGCCTTTTTCTCGGTTTTAGATTTTTGAATCTGATAATATTCATCCGGGTCGGTATACGGCATAAGCCTGGAACCCACCTCAATATAATCAAGCTTTTTGCTGAAATGTTTGAGATTGAGTTTTCGATGCTTAACAGGTACGTTGTTGGCCCCTACAAGGCTAATCCCATGCTGTTCTTCATCACCGTATGCCTTCGGCACAACAAATAAAACCTGCAAATCGGAGATATAGGACAACCCGCGGGTTAGTCCAAAACAAGCAGTCCCCAAGCCTCCGGATATATGAGGTGGAAATTCCCACCCAAACATTAATACCCTCATGCGATACTGTATTTTTCGATTAAATAAATAATGTGAAGAACCCCTGCAACATTCCAGGCCATTGATATCGCTCCTTTTCCTAAATGAGGCGGGTTACCATTGAAACACTCGGAGATGGATCCAAGACAATGATTGCCCATTTCTTCCTCAAAGCCCTCTAATATCCGCTTAACAAAAGACAATCCTCCCTGCTTATGAATATCCAGGTATGCCTCTGCAAAAAAAGCAGCCAACCATGGAAAAACAGTCCCCTGATGCATTGATTTATCCCGCATGCGCTGTCCCCCCTCAAAAACACCTTTATACTTAGGATCCTGTGGGGAGAGGGTTCTTAATCCACGTGGTGTAAGCAATTCTTTTTTCACGACATCAACAATAGCCTTCCGCTGCTCAACGGAGAGAGGACTATATGGTAATGAAGCTGCAAATATTTGATTGGGCCGGATAGATGCGTCCTTATAATTACCGTCAACATAATCAAAGAGGCACTCGCTTTCCCCATTCCAAAAGGCAGGAACAAATGCATCCTTCACTCTTTCCGCCAAATCCAGATAAGGTTTTGCAATCTCTTCCTCCCCGGCTTTATTGGCAAGTTCAGAAAAAGTCATCAAAGCATTGTACCACAAGGCATTTAACTCAACAGTGAAGCCAGGACGCCATGTAACCGGTTCGTCGTCTACAATTGCTTCCATCCAGGTAAGAGGAACTCCGGCCTTTTTTGCATAGAGCAACCCTGAGCCGTTCATATACATAGTTGTCTGATCAAGATTTCTATAATGATCCAGAATTGCCTGCATAATCTCCTTGTATTTGGACCAGATATTTTCAGGACTGCAATTGGTAGGACATTTTTTCAATGTCCAGAAAAACCACAATGGTACATCAATGTCTCTATTAAGAAGGCTTTTATTATTGTATAGATATTTTTCCTCAATTTCCCTTGAGATATACTCCAGAATATTCTTGTAAGCCTTTTTTTCTTCCTGGTAAACTGACAAACCGGGAAGAGAAAGCAAGGTATCGCGATGTCTTTCTCCATACCAATGAAAGCCTGCCAGTAAGCGAACATCGGTTCCTTTGTCCAAAAGAAACTGTTGTCCTGAATTAAGGAGATTATTAATCATACTGTCGCGGGGAATTCTTTTCTTCTTTTCCCTTGTAAACTTAGCTTTAAGTCCGTTTGGCTTAACCTCTGAAGTACTTGCGGACATCACAATACTCTCACCTTTCCGGATGTCGGTTTCAAAATATCCCGGAACAAATAAATCTTCCTTAAAAGCGTATCCCCGATGTTGTTCTTTAAGGTATTCAACGCCCAGATACCAATCAGGAACAGGTATGAATTCGGTTTCCTTACTGGACTGAAGATTGAGACTGGGAAATCCATCATACATTTTCAGCGAGACTCCATTATTAACCTTTTGGTACCGTGTGTTGGCATTAAGATTCTGATGGGTTAGTTCATGAATACTCCTAAAAGCCAGAAAAGGTTTAAAGCGAATTTTGGTATCTGAATGAGCCTCTTCAAGAGTGACTTTGAATAATAATTGTTCTTCTTTTTCCACAAGCACCATTTCTGTGGAGAGAATAACACCTCCCACGCGGTAATATCGTTTGGGAATATCATCCACCTCAAGTCCGGTAAGATATTTATGTCCTTTAGGTTCATAATGACTGCCCTGATATTTGTGGATACCAAGATTGAACTCCCGGTCATGCTGAACAACCGACACATCCAACGCCGATAAAAGAACAAAAAGATCTCCACCAAAATTCTCCAGCGGGCATACCAATAAACCGTGATATTTACGGGTATTGCAACCGATGATGGTGGTGCTGCAATAAGATCCGGCTCTGTTGGTTCTGAGAATTTCCCTGTATAGGGCGTATTCCAAATTAACAAGCCGGGCTTTTTCAAGTTGATAGTAGGCCATATAATATATTTTAGGTTAGTTTATTTTTTCATTTTAAGAACTTCCATATTTAATTAATTATTGGGGGCCAGATACTCCCCACTCTTTATTGAAAACAGCAGTTCATATCGGGATTCAAGTTAACGAGAATGATATCAAAAATCAATTGTTAAAAACACCATTCTAATCTTTTATTGAGCTTTCAGGAAATCAACCAATGCATCAAATACAAGATAACAATACCCCGTTAAGCTTTTGTGAAAGGCAAACAATCATCTACTTGCGACCAGGAGTAAGCCCAACTCAAAACCCAAACAACCAGAACTATATGATTTATCCTATATCTATCCCGGAGCTTTGTGACTAACGATCTATTGAATAAATTAACGGTATATTAAAACGTTTCCATAATTATGAAATTCAACTTATTACGAGACGAAATACACCTTTGAAAGATGTTTTCACCAACTTTCAACTTTTCCATTTAACCTTTAGAATGATTGATTTTGGAACGATTCACCTCAAAGCAGGCCGATAAATCTTTTCGACTCAAGCCCCATGTTCCTGAAAAGAATTCCTGTTTTTGTTGTACTAAAGATAAAATAATTATTATCGAAACAAAAACATTAATTAACCTTTATTAACCGACAGAAAAAATTATCCCTCCCCTATCAGTGGATTTATGAAGATGAAGAGGATATAAAAACCTAAAGGACAGGACTTATTTTTTTTCAGCCAAAGAACTGAAATAATTGCGGTCATCTTCCAAATTTGCTTCCATGAACTGTCGCTGAATATCCTCAATCAATTGGAGATTTTTGCGAATAAAATTGAAATATCGTTCGTCGGGGGCATTAAGAAATCGGTGCTGGCGCGCCAAATGAATCTTTCTTATCCGGGATATGAATTTTTGTGCCTTCTCTGAAAAAAGCACTTCAGTAAAACGAGACCAAATATAATCAACAGCCTGACCAGAAGGATTGAGCATGCCTGGTTCATAAAACCTGTAATCTCGCAGATCATCCATCATAATCTCGTAAGCCGGGAAATACCATATTTTCTCAAACAAATTGCAAAGCTTATCAATGGCTAAAAGCAATGTTGCCTTGCTCAACTGGTTACCATGTGCCCCGTCTTTCCAATGACGAACAGGACTAACGGTAAAAATCACTTTCAAATTGGGATTAAAAATCCGAAGAGAAATAATCAAATCTTTATAAAGAGAAACAATTTCATCAGGCTCCAGCTTATATCGGTCAAAGAAATTATTTGGAAACTTGTGGCAGTTAGCTACTATTTCGGAAGTATCGTTACGTTCATAAACAAAAGAGGAACCAAAAGTGATAATAAGAAATTCAGATCTCCCAAGAAAAGCATGTGCTCTTTCAATCTCCTCATTTATCGCATCGCAGACAAGATCCTGGTCAGCATTATTGAACCGCCCATGAAAATCGAAGTGATGCCATAAATTATTATGAAAGACCAACTCTTCTTTCTCACAAAAATTCCGATTGATAATCCTTTCAATACTTTTGGCTATTGAAACAGGATTGTACAAAACTCCAAAAGGATTTGTCAGCGAATGAAGCCGGCTCTCCAATAATTTTTCACCCACATTATCGGCAAAACAAGAACCTATTAAAAAAACCGGAGACCCAACATCGATTCTGTCTTCAAATATACCGGGATCAACAACAGTTCGAAATTCAAATGGCATGCTCAACTCTTTTTAATACTAGGTCTATCCAACATGTGACACTTTCAAATAGTTTATCTGAAACTGGTTCGCGGTGAATTTCATGCTTTGCGTCCTGTGCATCATAAAAGGTAGCAGTTTCACCCAATTTATCAGCTAAATTGCGGGTTGTCTCAATATCGGTAATTTCATCCCTGGTGCCATGAGCAAAAAAAACAGGAATTACGATCCGACTGCTTCTTTCAATTAGTTCCTCAGCTGATTTATGGAGCTCATTAAATAAACGAAGCGATATTCGACCATGCATCAAAGAATCATTATCACTCGTTTCCTGTTCGTTGGTATCAGAAGTTAATTGTGTCGATTTTATCCCGGTATGAAAAATCAATTTGGGAAATATTTTATCCAGAGTCTCAGCCAATTTTAAAACGATTGGTGAAGGTGGATGGACCAATTTCAACCATGGCGAGGTAATTATGGCACCTGAAAAATCCTGCCTCTTTCTTAGCAAAAAGTTAAGAACCAGATTTCCCCCCATGCTGTGCCCGTAAATAAATATGGGAATATCATCCCAATTATGCTTTACTCTACGAACGAGACTATTAATATCATCGAGATAATTAGATAAGTGATCGATGTGCCCGCGTTTACCTTCAGATAATCCATGCCCTCTAAGGTCAACAGAGTAAACCATAAAACCGTCATTGCAGAATTTCTGCGCCCAACTGTGATAGCGCCCTGAGTGTTCACCTATACCATGTACAAGACAGATCACTGCAGCAGGATAACCACTTGGTTTCCAAAATCGACCTACCAGAAAGGTGCCATCGCTGGCAACCAGATTAAACTCTCTGTTTTGCATTTCAGGGATGGATTTTTCTAAGGTGAATAAAGCTCACAAACATATGCATAACCGTTAAAACGTGCTGCAAAGAATGTGCCTCCGGGACCGCTAAATTTAGTTAATTTTTGCAAACAAACAAAAATATAATATTTCTCAAATACCTCTTTTGACTTCGAAATGGATTGTCTTAACTTAGCTTTCGGATGAAAAAAATCAGAAAAAGGATTAAACATGCAAAAGGCAATTACAATTCAAACCCATCAACATGATCAGCTCCTGGACATTACGACCCAGGTCAAAAAAATAATTTCCCAGTGCAATATACAAACAGGATTGGCAAATGTCTATGTTCAGGGAGCAACTGCAGGAATAATGATTCAGGAAAACTGGGACGATTCGGTTCAAACGGATGTCATAAACTGGCTGCGAAAAATAATCCCTCATGGAATATGGCAACATGACGCCCAGGACAACAATGGGGATTCTCACCTAAAGGCCGGCATTGTAGGACCTTCCGAAACAATCCCGATTACTAATGGTGAAATTGGGCTTTCAACATGGCAAAATATCTTCCTTTGCGAGTTTGATGGCCCCAGGCAAGAAAGAAGAATAGTAGTTACTGTTTATGATTCCGAAAAATAAGGCTTATCTAAGAAACTGTTTAAGTTTTATCCTTTGGGATGTTTTCTGGTCTTGAGCTCTTATACTTCGTCAAAATTTCCTTAAATAGCGTTGCTATTCGTGTCAATTTTGACTTGTCTAAGAACTCAAATCTTCAAAAACATCTTCCAAAAACAAAATTTAAACAGTTTCTAATTATCGGGATCTTTGGCATTCACCACAAAAGATATATTTCTCTTAATCCCATCAAATCCTGCTCTGCGTATTGGGCTGCCTCGGGAGATTTCGTCAAAACAACCGGCATCGAGCTCCTCCCAGCTTTGATTTTCCATATTCTTGAAAACCGGCCATAATTTAAAATCCGGCTCAGAATGTGGCCTTGCTTTCCAGTTCCAGGGGCAAACATCCTGACAAATATCGCAGCCAAAGATCCAGTCTTCCATTTTCCCGGCAAATTCGGCTGATATGCTCCCCTTATTTTCAATGGTCAGGTAAGAGATGCAGCGATTGGAATCAAGTTCATAAGGCGATCTGAGGGCATCTGTGGGACAAGCTTCGATGCAACGAGTGCAACCCCCACAAGCTTCTTTGATAGGAGAACCTGACGGTAAATCAATGTTTAGAATTATTTCTCCTATAAAAATAAAAGATCCTAACCGGGGATGAATGAGATTGGTATTTTTCCCTCTCCACCCTAAACCGGCACTGGCAGCCAGGGCTCGCTCTGAAACGGGAGCAGAGTCAACAAAAAACCTACCATCCGCTTGGGGATCCACTTCTGATTGTATGAAGGTAAAGAGTTTTTTCAGACGGTTCTTTACCACTTTATGATAGTCTCTTCCATAGGCATATTTGGAGATCTTATAATCGCCTGAAGGTTTCTCCTTTCTTGATGGAGCATAATTTTGAAGACATACTACAACGGACTTTGCACCTTCAACCAACTTAGCCGGATTGGTACGTTTTTCAAAATTCCTTTCCATGTAATCCATTCCGGCATGATAGCCTTTTTCAAGCCATTGCTCCAGAAAGTCAGACTCTTTCTGCATGGGTTCGGCAGATACAAACCCCACGTCATCAAACCCAAGGTCCTGTGCAAACTCCCGGATTAATTTTGCCCGTTGTTCCAGCACCAAATCCATAGAAATAAGATTTGATTAAAGCAATCCCAGTTCAAGCAAGGCTTCTTCCGAAAGCATATCTTTTGACCATGGCGGGTCAAATGTAAGATTGAGCTCAACCTCATTAATGCCTTCAACAGCCAATACCTTATCATAAACCTCTTCGGGCAACGATTCTGCTACAGGACAGTTGGGTGAGGTAAGTGTCATCACCACTCTCACTTTTCCCTCTTCACGTACCTCAATTTCATAAATAAGCCCCAGATCGTATATGTTAACCGGAATTTCCGGGTCAAACACTGTCTTAAGAGCTTTTACAATATCCGTTTCAATATTTAAAAATTCTGTACTCATGGCTTTTCCCTTTTTCTGTAAAAAACAATCCGCACCAGCCTGTAGTTCAATCCTATGCCTGTTTGGCTTTAAAGGCAAGTGCATAGGCTTTAATCTGCTTAATCATGGCCACCAAACCATTGCTGCGAGTAGGTGATAAATGTTCCTTAAGTCCTATTTCATCAACGAAATAAAGGTCTGTATCCAATATTTCATCCATAGTGTGACCAGACAAGACTCTGAGCAACAAAGCAACAATACCCTTGGTAATTATAGCGTCACTGTCTCCCTGAAATTCAATTTTACCATCATTCAACTCGGCATGCAGCCATACTTTCGACTGGCATCCCTCAATCAGGTTTTGATCTTTTCGATGGGCTTCGTCAAAAGAATCTAATTCATTGCCCAATTCGATGAGCAGGGAGTATTTATCCATCCAGTCGTCAAAAGCTGAAAACTCCTCAATGATTTCGTCTTGTTTCTCTTTTATTGTCATGATATTTTTTTTGCAAAGATAGAAACTTCAGAAAACCTTTTGTGGTCATCCAAGCATTGCCCCAACTCTGTTAAGAGCCTCAACCAATCGATCGACCTCCTCGCGGGAATTGTAAAAAGCAAAAGAAGCCCTCACAGTTCCGGGAATCCCCATCTTGTCCATCAACGGCTGTGCACAATGGTGCCCGGTGCGAAGAGCGAATCCTAATTTATCAAGCAAAGTACCCACATCGAATGGATGCGAGTTGCCTAACAAAAAAGAAATAACACTTGTACGGTTCTCTGCTTCACCAATGAATCGAATACCCGGAATGGTTTTCATCTTTTCCAAAGCATACTCAAAGAGCTCATGCTCATAAGACCATATGGACTCACGATCATTGGTTAATAAATAGTCAATTGCTGCTCCCATGCCAATAACACCTGCATAATTAGGTGTACCGGCCTCAAACTTATAAGGCAAATCGTTATATGTTGTTCCGCTGAAGGCGACTTTATCAATCATCTCGCCTCCACCCTGGTAGGGTTGTATCTCTTTCAACCACTTTCTTTTACCATAGAGCACTCCAACTCCGGTTGGTCCATACATTTTATGTCCGCTGAAAACATAAAAATCACAATCCAGACTTTTAACATCAACAGGCACATGATGAATGGCCTGAGCTCCATCAATCATGACGGGAACATCCTTTAAATGGGCCAATTCAATTATTTCCCTGATGGGATTAATCGTTCCCATCACATTGCTGATATGAGTCACAGCTACCATCTTTGTACGGAAAGAAACCAGCCCTTTGAAGGCTTCAACATCCAATTCTCCTTTATCCGAGACAGGTAATACCTTTACCTTAATGCCTTGTCTTTTTTCCAGTAGCTGCCAGGGCACAATATTGGAGTGATGTTCCATTTCTGTCAATATCACCTCGTCCCCCTCTTTCAGAAATGATCCTCCAAAACTTGATGAAAGCAGATTTACAGATTCTGTCGTTCCCTTTGTAAAGATTATTTCTTCCTTTGACTCTGCATTAATAAAATCTGCAACCTTTTTTCGGACTTCCTCATAAGCTTCGGTGCATACATTACTCAGATGATGCACGCCCCGGTGAATGTTGCTGTTGAATTTACGATATACATCGGCTTCAGCCTCAATTACCGATGTGGGTTTTTGAGTTGTCGCAGCATTATCGAAGTAAACCAGCGGTTTACCATGAACCGTTTGGCTGAGAATAGGAAAATCGTTTCTTATTTTTCGGATGTCCAAGGTCATAGCTTTTAAATACAACGATTCCGGTACCCGTCCATAACACGTACCGGAAAAAATTTTAGAAAAAACGTTTGTCTACAAACAGGTAATTTCGGTGCCCTTTTGTCCGCATACCACACATGAATGGCACTTATCCAGTTCCCCTCGAAATCGTTGTTCTACCAAACCACGGATTTGTTCCCGAAGCGGCTTCACTTTAATTTTCTCAATCACCTCATATGCAAAAGCATACATCAGCAATATCGTGGCTTCCTCTTTGTTGATGCCCCTGGTACGAAGATAGAACATAGCATCTTCATCCAATTGTCCCACCGTTGCTCCGTGACTACATTTTACATCATCGGCATAAATCTCCAACTGAGGTTTGGTATTGATTTTTGCATCATTGGTAAGAAGAAGATTATTATTAGACTGATAAGCGTTGGTCTTCTGAGCATCTGGGCGAACCATTATTTTTCCGGTAAAGGCACCGGTAGAATAGTCGTCTAATACGCCCTTGAATAACTCATCACTGAAGCACTCGGCTACAGCGTGATCGATGTATGAGAAATTGTCAACATGTTGATTTTTATCCAGAAGATAGAGGCCGTAAGCCCGGCCTTCTGCATGTTCACCGGCAAGTTTTAATTCAATATTGTTACGGGCCACTCCGGCATGCAGTGTAAGATTATTGGTGCTTACCAGTGAGTTCTCATGTTGTTCAAAATAGAAACCTGCCACCTGAGTGGTTGCATTATGTTGATTTTGCAGGTTGTAAAAATCCAGACGGGCATCACGTGCAATGTGCCCCTCGGTAACACTGTTCATCACAAACTTATCGGTAGAAAGTGTGTGGTCGCAAACCATAACTTTGGCCTCACTGTTTTCTTCCATTACGATAAGGTTGCGCTGAGTAGCCATCAGGGATTCTTCGGACATCAATATGTTTACAATCTGAATTGGTTTTTCAACAACCACTCCTTTAGGGATGTGTATCACAAATCCATCCTGAGCAAACATTGTATTCATGGCTGCAATTCCGTCCGAAAGATAAGGAACCCTTTTGCCGTAGTATTTTTTAAAAAAAGCAGGGTCGTCTTTGGATAACTGAGCCAGGCTTCCTATTCTGACTCCGGCAGGAAGTCCTTCCAGATCATTCAACGGATAATACCAGCCATTTACAACATAAAGGGTGTAGGTATCAAGGGTATCAACATCACATGAGAATACATCCTCTACATTCTGTTCCGACTTTCCGGGGGCAATACTAAATTTAAAGTCTCCCTTAAAAAAAGGCTGAAGATTGGTGTATTTATAATTTTCAACCTTATTGGAGGGGATTCCTGTTTCCTGAAATGTATCAAAAGCCTCGCCACGGAAACTATTGAGCACCTCAGAGGAATGCTCTTCTATCTGAGATCTATACTCTTCAAAAAGTTCTCCAATACTTATATCCTTCCCAATTATATTTTTGATAACGTTGTCCATTCAATTGTAGGTTAATTGTTCGACTCAAAAGAGAAATGACCAGCTATTGATCTTCAAACTCTTTTTTTATCCAGTCGTATCCATTGGCTTCCAATTCATGCGCCAATTCCTTGCCTCCGGTTTTTACAATACGACCATGATAAAGAACGTGCACATAATCAGGAACAATGTACTCCAACAGTCTTTGGTAGTGAGTAATCAATACCGTAGCATTATCAGGACGTTTTAGTTTATTCACCCCGTTGGCCACAACACGAAGTGCATCAATGTCCAATCCTGAGTCTGTTTCATCCAAAATGGAAAGCTTTGGTTCAAGCATTGCCATTTGAAAAATCTCATTCTTCTTTTTCTCTCCGCCACTAAAACCTTCATTCACGGACCTGTTGGTGAGATTAGAGTCTATTTCAACCAGATTTTTCTTTTCGCGCATAATTTTCAGAAATTCACTGGCTGAAAAGGGCTTTTCTCGTCTGTATTTTCTCAGTTCGTTGAGTGAGGTACGAAGAAAATTAACCATGCTGACACCGGGAATTTCGACGGGATATTGAAAGCTCAAAAACAACCCTTCACGGGCTCTGTCTTCAGGTGCCATATCCAAAATGTCCTTATCATTAAAAAGCACCTCTCCCTCGCTCACTTCAAACATCTCATTACCTGCCAATACTGAAGCGAGGGTACTCTTTCCAGAGCCATTTGGTCCCATAATTGCGTGAACCTCTCCTGGTTTAACATTCAGGTCAATCCCACGGAGAATTTCCTTGTCCTCTATTTTGGCATGTAAATTCTTTATAGAAAGCATATTTATCAGATCGTTAGATGATTAATTGTTGTTTGAAAGCAATTCTGCCCCCATTATATTTTTTGTGCAAATAAATTGTTAACCGACACTTCCCTCCAGGCTAATCTCCAGAAGTTTTTGGGCTTCTACGGCAAATTCCATTGGTAATTGATTAATGACCTCTTTCACGTAACCATTCACAATCAGGCCCACGGCATCTTCAGTAGCAATGCCCCGTTGGTTACAATAGAAGATCTGGTCCTCCCCAATCTTGGAAGTAGTGGCCTCGTGTTCAATTTTAGCTGAATTATTGTTGATTTCCAGATAAGGGAAAGTATGTGCTCCACACTTATCACCCAACAACAGGGAATCACACTGAGAAAAGTTTCGGGCATCATCGGCACGTTTCGAAACCTTCACAAGTCCGCGGTAACTGTTCTGACTCTTACCTGCTGAAATCCCTTTTGATACCACCAGGCTTTTGGTATGTTTACCAAGATGAATCATTTTGGTACCGGTATCGGCCTGCTGATGATTATTGGTCAGGGCTACAGAATAGAACTCCCCGGAAGAGTGGTCACCCATCAACACACAACTGGGATACTTCCAGGTAATTGCTGACCCGGTCTCCACCTGCGTCCATGATATTTTGGAATAATCGCCTTTACACATTCCCCGCTTCGTTACGAAGTTGTAAATACCTCCTTTACCATCTTTGTCGCCCGGGTACCAGTTCTGTACGGTTGAATACTTTACTTCAGCCCGTTCCATTGCCACAATTTCAACAATAGCGGCGTGTAACTGGTTTTCATCCCTCTTGGGAGCTGTACAACCTTCAAGATAACTCACATAACTGTCGTCTTCAGCAATAATCAGCGTACGTTCAAACTGCCCCGTATTCATTGCGTTAATCCGAAAATATGTGGACAACTCCACCGGGCTTCTTACCCCCTTAGGAATATAAACGAAAGAGCCATCTGAAAACACTGCAGAATTCAATGCCGCAAAATAATTATCATTGGGAGGCACAACGCTTCCGAGATGTTTTTTCACCAAATCAGGATATTCACGAATGGCTTCACTGATACTGCAAAAAATAATCCCCTTTTCGGCAAGTGTTTCTTTAAAAGTCGTCTTTACAGAAACACTATCCATCACAGCATCAACTGCTACTCCGGCAAGCTGCTTTTGTTCCTCAAGAGGAATTCCCAATTTGTCAAAAGTGGCTTTAAGTTCGGGATCCACATCATCCATGCTGTCCAATTTAGGTTTGCTTTTGGGAGCAGCATAGTAAATAATGTCCTGAAAATCAATTTCGGGAATGTTCAGATGCGCCCAATCAGGGGTTTTCATATTAAGCCAGTTGCGGTAGGCTTTCAACCTATAATCAAGCATAAACTCAGGCTCTCCCTTTCGTCTGGAGATTTCACGCACAACATCCTCACTCAAACCTTTGGGCAATGCATCCATCTCAATATCGGTATAAAAACCGTATTTATATTCCCCTTTGGTTACTTCGTCTAATATTTTATCTTGCTCTGTTGCCATATCATTTCAAATCTTTGCAGTCCTGGGGGATTTAACAACAAACTAAAGGCAGGGTTCAATCTCAAAAGGACTAAAAACTCTTTTATTACTTTGCAAAGTTACCAAACATTTAGATTAAATCTAAATTTACACAGTTATTTTGCTTTTCGAAGAACTTATTCACACTATTTTAAAGACTTCAAACAATTTGTCCATAGTAACATTTATCTTTGCACACTAAAAGCCAAAAAATGAGTAAAAAGATTACACCACTTTCCGAAATAGGTCTCTTCGGTCTTATTGAACATATTGAAAAGACTTTCCCGAAAAGAAACGAAAACAGCCTGACCGGGATTGAGAATGACGCGGCTGTCGTCAGTTGCTCAGGTTCCAAACTCATCACCGCACAAAACCTGCTTTTGGAGGGCATTCATTTTGATCTCACATATTACCCACTCAGGCACCTGGGATTTAAAGCCGTTGTATCAGGAATATCTGACATCATTGCCACAGGCACAAAACCCTCACAGATAAGCATTTCACTTGGTCTCAGTGGAAAAATGTCGCTCGAAGCAGTTGAGTTATTAATGGAGGGGGTCGCTACTGCCTGCGAAAAATACGATTTAGACTTAGTAAATTTCCGGCCTTCATCTTCATTAACGGGTTTGTCGATTGCCGTATCAGCAATAGGTTTTGCCAGCGAATCATCTCCTTCAACAAGAATTGGGGCCCGGGAAAATGACTTGATATGTGTAACCGGAGATCTGGGATCCGCTTTTATGGGGCTGCAACTCCTTGAAAGGGAAAAGCAGGTTTTAAAAGAGACAGGTCAGAAAAATCCTGATTTTGGCGGGTACGACTATTTATTGGAAAGGCAATTAAAACCTGAAGCACGACTTGATTTGCTGGATCAAATCAAAAACGCACATCTGAAACCAACCTCAATGGCTTTAGTCAGGGAGGGATTGGCAGCCGCACTCATCAGAATGTGTAAAGCTTCAGGAACCGGATGCAACATTTATGAAAACAAATTACCAATAGATCATTCGACAAATACACTGGGTGAAGAAATGGAAATAAACCCGGTTGTTGCAGCACTGAATGGAGGTGAAGACTACGAGCTGCTTTTCACCATTTCCCTCGAGGATTATCAACGGATAGAGAAAGAAGGGAAATCGTTGAAAGACATTTTTGTAATCGGTCACATTACCCCCGAATCAAAAGGATACACTCTCGAAACCAATGCAGGTGAAGAAATTGCATTAAAGGCAAGAGGATGGGGAAATGAAGATGCTGAAAGCAAAAACTAAGCGGCTGTTTATATTATATTTGCAGTCAATGCATCATCAAAACTTTGCAGACTGAACTGTTTCTGTTATTAAAGTAACCACTCAGTCTGCACTATTTTTTTCTTTAACACCCTAATTAATCAAGCATGTACGAATTCATATCCGGCAAACTTACTCAAACCACCCCAGCTTATGTCATTCTCGAGAACCGGGGTATTGGTTACTTTATTAACATCTCCCTTTTCACTTTTGAGGCCTTAAAAGACAAACAAGAGGCACGTCTGTTCATCTATGAGCACATCAGGGAAGACGCTCATGCTCTTTATGGGTTTAATGAAACAAGAGAACGAAATCTTTTTGAGCTGTTAATTTCCGTATCCGGCATAGGTGCCAATACTGCCAGAATGATGCTTTCATCTCTGTCGCCTGATGAACTGCACATAGCAATATCAACTGAAAATGTCAATCAGATAAAAAGTGTTAAAGGAATAGGGCTAAAAACAGCTCAACGTGTCATTGTTGAATTAAAGGACAAAATTGGGAAGGCTGCTGAAATGCAAAATTTACCTATCCCCGAAGACAATACAAAGGTAGAAGAAGCGTTATCTGCTTTAGTGATGTTGGGTTTTTCAAAAGCACCATCGCAGAAGGTCATTAATAAAATCCTGAAGGAAAACCCGGGAAGTAAAGTTGAAGAGATCATTAAGTATGCCCTTAAGATGTTGTAGGACTCCTTTATCAATTGCACCTAGTTGAATGCTGAAAAAATACTCTAAACATATATTGTTTTCTCTGGCTCTAACCTCCCTGATTGCATTCGTGGGAGCCACTCCCGGCCACCCCGGACTTCAATCACCACAAAACTCCCAGGTGATGCAGCAGCCGGATACGACTCAATTTGATTTCAAAAGAATTGCCCATCCCGAACATGTAACCAAAAATATTGATGAGGAAACCTCCCCGATAATCCCTCAACCGGAAAATATATCTTACCGGGCCGAGTATGATCCCCAAACAGGATTGGTCAACCTTTATAAAATGGTAGGGGATATACCTGTTAAGCTTCCCTACTCCATGACCGTAGAGGAGTACAGACGTAAAGAGATGCGTCAATCCATGCTCAATTATTGGGATAACAATAAACTTGACTCAGATGGAGCCCCCCGCGGGAGTGGTATCCAAATAGGCGCCGGCAAAGCGGTAGAAAGTATTTTTGGAAGCGGAACCATCAATATACGTCCCCAGGGAATTGCAGAGCTGCAGATAGGAGTTAATCATACACGCATTGATAACCCCACGCTTCAGGAACGCATGCGTAAAACCACAACCTTTGATTTTCAGGAAAAAATACAAATGAACATAACCGGAAACATCGGTGACAAACTCCGGATGGGCATAAATTACAACACTGAGGCAACCTTTGATTTTGAAAATCAAATCAACCTGGAATACACCGGTCACGAAGATGAAATCCTGCAAAAAGTGGAAGCCGGAAACGTTACTTTGCCATTACCGGGAACACTAATTACGGGTAGTCAAAGTCTTTTCGGTGTCAAAACGGAAATGCAGTTTGGCCGCCTAACTGTAACTTCAATCTTCTCACAACAAAAAGGTGAGACTTCCACCATGGACATTCAGGGAGGAGCCCAGCAACAGGATTTTGAAATAAGTGCGGACGAGTATGACAAAAACAGGCACTTTTTTCTTTCACACCACTTTCGGGAAAGGTATAATGAAGCGATGAAAAACCTGCCGGTGATAAACTCCCCTTTTAACATTACAAAAATTGAGGTGTGGATAACTAACCGCAGCAACGATTTTGATGAGTCAAGAAACATTATCGCTTTTGCGGATCTGGCAGAAAGCAGTAATAATCTCACCAATCCCGGAATTTGGTCGGGTCAACCGGGAGCATTGCCTTCCAATGACGCCAACAATCTCTACCAGCAGATGAACAATACTTACTCGGCTGCCCGTGACATCAACCAGGTTTCCTCTACCTTTGCAGCATTGGAGTCTCAGGGATTCAGAGGCGCTCGAGAGTACGAAAAAATTGAAAATGCCCGTCTGCTGGATCAATCTCAATACACCCTCCACAGCAAGCTGGGGTACATCTCTCTTAACAGCCCTCTTAACGATGATGAAGTTCTGGCAGTAGCATATGAATACACTTACAATGGCCAGGTTTACAAAGTTGGAGAACTCAGTACCAGCGGAATTGAAGCGCCCAGTAGTCTTTACTTAAAACTTCTTAAAGGAACCTTACTTTCTCCAAGGGTAAAGACCTGGGATTTGATGATGAAAAACATTTATGCCATTGGAGCCTATCAGGTAAGTCCCGAAGATTTCATTATGGATGTCGTTTATCTGGATGATTCCCAAGGCTCTTTCATCAATTACTTTCCCGAAGGTCCTAAACCGGACGAAGGAGGAATAAATGGAGAGTTGCTAATAAGCGTAATGGGACTCGACAGACTGGACGGGAACCAGGAACCCTATCCCGACGGAACGTTTGACTTTGTGCCCGGATACACCATTCTTGCAGATCAGGGAAGGGTTGTATTCCCTGTAGTTGAACCATTTGGACAGCATCTGGAGGGAAAGCTCAGTGGAAATCCGGCATTAATTGACAAGTATGTTTTCAATGCGCTTTATGATTCCACTTTAACAGTGGCTTCCCAGTTTGCTGAGAAAAACAAATTTAAACTACGCGGAACGTACAAATCTTCTGTCAGCAGCGAAATATCCCTCAATGCTTTCAACATCCCCGAAGGTTCAGTTGTGGTAACAGCAGGTGGTATTCGACTGACTGAAAACCAGGATTACTCAGTAGACTACACCACCGGACGCATCAGAATACTAAATGAAGGCCTTCTGGAATCAGGCACACCCATCCAGGTCTCCCTGGAGAGCCAGGAAATGTTTAATCTCCAGACCAAGACATTGCTTGGAACCCACCTGAATTATCAGTTCAATGAAGATTTCAATGTAGGCGCCACCCTGATGCACCTTAGGGAACGTCCGCTTACACAAAAGGTAAACTTTGGCGACGAACCAATTGCCAATACAATATGGGGATTAAACACCGCATATTACACGGAATCCAATGGCCTCACCAATCTCATTGACAAGCTGCCCATGGTAGAAACCACAACCCCCTCCTCTGTCTCATTTGAAGGAGAATTTGCTCAGTTAGTACCGGGACACCCCAATGTCATAGAGGAAGAGGGCACATCCTACATAGATGATTTTGAGGGCAGCGAGATTCCAATTGATATCAAAAACTGGACAGCCTGGAAACTGGCAAGTACACCTCAGGGACAAAGCGCTGAGTTTCCCGAGGCTGGAAATATTGACGACCTCTCTTATGGATTCAACCGGGCTAAAATTGCCTGGTACGTCATTGATCCACTGTTTTTAAGAAATAACAATCTAACACCCGGTCACCTTCGACAAAATCCCGAACAGCAATCCAGCCATTTTGTACGGGAAGTTTTTGAGAAGGAGATATTCCCTTACCGGGAGAGCGCTTACGGAGAACCCACTAACATTCCGGTTCTCAACCTTGCTTATTACCCCGATGAGCGTGGCCCATACAATTTTGACACCAATCTCTCTCCCGAAGGAAAACTTAATAACCCTGAGGAAAGATGGGCCGGTATCATGCGCGAAATTCAAACCAGTGACTTTGAGTCTGCCAATGTTGAATACATTGAATTCTGGGTGATGGACCCTTTTGTATACGAAGATGGCCCTAACCAGGGTGGTGACATGTATATCAACCTTGGTAATATTTCGGAAGACATTCTTCGCGATTCCCGCAAGTTTTTTGAGCAGGGAATGCCAGGCCCGGAAGATCCTTTTGCTGTAGACAGCACCGCATGGGGTTACATTCCAACGAAGCAAAGTCTGGTAAATGCCTTCAGCAACGACCCGGAGGCCCGGTTTATGCAGGACATTGGTCTGGATGGGCTAAACTCTGATGATGAAAGAACCTTCTACCAGAAAAACCCACACCCCTTCATCCAGATGGTCAACAACCTGTTTGGATCAGGTGGCCTTTCTGAAGAAGCGCACAAGGAAATCATGAACGACCCGTCAGCAGATGATTATCACCATTACAGAGGAAGCGATTTTGACAGAGCTGAAACCGGAATCCTTGATCGTTACAAAAACTTTAACAACCCCGAGGGCAACTCCGTGCCCTCAGAATATTCTGATGAAAGCTACAGTACAGCTTCATCAACTATTCCGGATGGTGAAGATATTAACCGTGATAATACACTTAGCGAAACGGAAAGCTATTTTCAGTACCACATCAATCTTCGTCCCGAGAATATGAATGTGGGAGAAAATTTTATTACCGATGAAATAGAGTCTACTGTCAAATTAAAAAACGGGAAAACCAGCTCTGTTAAATGGTACCAATTCAAAGTTCCGGTTAGCGAACCGGATACCACAGTTGGCGAGTTAAGGGATCTCAGTTCGGTACGTTTCATGCGTATGTACCTTAAAAACTTCAGAGATACAGTCATATTAAGATTTGCAACGATGGATTTAGTTCGTTCCGACTGGCGCAAATACAACGATGAACTTTTTGAGATTGATGACATGGTATCCCCCTCTCCTCAAACCCAATTTGAAGTGGCCACGGTAAATATTGAGGAAAATGGCACAAGAAAACCGGTCAATTACGTGCTTCCCCCCGGCATTGACAGGGTTATTGATCCGGGAAATCCGCAAATAAGACAGCTCAACGAACAATCTATTGTGCTAAAAGCAAGTGAGCTTGCCGGTGGAGATGCAAGAGCCGTTTACAAAACTCTGAACATGGACATGCGCCAATACAGGCGTATTAAAATGGAAGTTCACGCAGAGGAGGTTACCGGCTACCCTCTTGAAGACGATGAGATTGTGGCTTTCATAAGGCTGGGGACTGATTTTAAAAACAACTATTACGAATACGAAATCCCATTAAAACTGACACCTGCAGGCACTTACAGTAACAATTCCACCAGCGACAGATTTATTGTATGGCCCGAGGACAATCGTTTCGACATCCCCATTGAGCTGCTTCAGAAAATTAAGATTGAGCGAAATGATGCCACCCGAAGAGGTGACAGCAATGCTGCTGTCACACGGAAATTTATCCTGGTAGACCCGGAGAACCCGGACAATTATGTGGGAATAAAAGGTAATCCCAGCCTGGCCAATGTACGATCAATTATGATTGGTATACGCAACAACTCCATCAACAACAAAACAACAGAAGTGTGGTTTAATGAGCTAAGACTATCTGATTTTGACGAAGAAGGGGGATGGGCAGCCAATGCCCGAATGAATGTAAAACTGGCAGATCTGGGAAGCATTTCTATGGCCGGAAAGGTACAAACCATTGGCTTTGGCGGAATTGAACAGAGTGTAAACGAACGCAGTCAGGAAGACTATTACCAATACGATATTGCCACCAACCTGGAATTAGGAAAACTTCTGGGACCTGAATCCAGATTATCGGCCCCAATGTATGTTAGTGTCAGCGAACAAGTCGCTACTCCTGAATATTTCCCACTCGATCCGGACATCCCCATGGATGTAGCTATGGATAATGCATCTACAAAGACGGAAAGAGACAGCATCAAAGATTTGGCAGAAGATCATACAAAACGCAAAAGTTTTAACCTCACAAATGTAAGGCTGAAACCTAAAGAAAATAAAGCAAAGATATACGACATTTCGAATCTCAGCGCAACTTATTCATACAACGAAACAGAGCACCGGGATGTAAACACCGAATACAAAACAGATAAAAACTACCGGGGAATTCTCGCTTACAACTACTCAGCCCAACCAAAGATTGTTGAACCCTTTAAAAAAGTAAAAGGCAATGCGCTCCGATTGGTCAGAGACTTTAATTTTTACTTATTACCAAGTCAGATTAACTACCGGTGGGAGTTGATGAGAGATTATACTGAATCCCAGTTGAGAAATGTTAACAACCCAAATTTCCAGATTCCCGTTTCTGTTAGAAAAGATTTTAACTGGAACCGCTATTTTGAAATGACCTATAATCTTTCAAAATCTCTGAAAGTGGATTTCAGAACTACGACCAATGCAAGGATTGATGAGCCGGAGGGACCTGTGAACAGAGATCTTTACAAAGACGAATATGAGCTTTGGAAAGATTCAGTAATGGGGAACATTATGTCTCTGGGACGAACCACTAATTATCAGCACAATATTAACGCCAGCTATAGATTGCCCATCAATAAGCTCCCTATGATGGACTGGACTTCAGCCAATGTCAACTACGGAGCTTTGTTTAACTGGCAGCAAGGCCCTATCACAAAAGAAGATTACAACTGGGGAAATACCATACGGAACTCCAACACCATACAAGGTAATGCTCAACTCAATTTCACAGGTTTGTTCAACAAGGTTCAGTATATTCAGAACCTGTCACGCCCTCAAAGGCAAGCCGGGGGGGGTGAGCGTCTTCGTTTCACAAGCCATAACCTGAACATTGAGAAAGACACCCCTCTTACCATTGAGCACAAACTGGATACAAGGGATGTGCAGGTAAGAATCTTTGACAGCAACGGTCGTCCGATACAAGGCCAAACCCAGGTGATTGATGCCAACACAGTTACCTTTACCGCCTCACGCAAGATATCCAATGCCAGAACACTTATCACCGGTCAAAGACAGCTGGCAACTTCACCCATAAAAATTGTTGCCGACAACCTTCTCAAAATTGCTACCGGAATAAAAAATGTGTCTATCTCGTATTCATCCAATAACGGAACTGCTCTTCCGGGCTACATGCCGGAATCAGGGTTTCTGGGCAACCAGAATGTGAGAGGCACAAAAGCCCCCGGTATTCCATTTTTATTGGGTTGGCAGGATCGTGACTTTGCAATGAAAGCAGTCGAAAATAACTGGTTAACGACCGACAGCACACTCAACAGTCCATACATTATGACCCACTCAGAAGATTTGAGTATCAGGGCAACAATAGAACCCATCGATGGACTGAGGATTGATCTGAATGCCAGCAGACGGTATTCCAACAATATGAACGAGTACTATCTTTTTAATGGAGATCAATTCAGAGGGGTTTTTAACACAACAGAATCCGGAAGCTTCTCTATGTCTTTTAACACCCTTGCAACTGCTTTCGAAAATGTAGAACGATCCGGAACGTACGAATCGGAAGCATTTAACCAGTTTCTTGAAAATCGCGAGGTCATTGCCCAAAGACTGGGAGAAAAGCGGGTTGGATCCAATTATCCCGAAACCGGCGATTATGAAAACACCAATATAGCCGGTCTGGCTTACAACCCTTCGGGATATCCTGATCTTGGACATGAGGTAATATCCGGAGTGGACGGATACAATCTAACATCCAGGGAGGTATTGGTTCCGGCTTTTCTGGCTGCGTATTCAGGCAAAAGCGCTGACAATATTTTTACGGAAACCTTCCCTTCACTGATGCATTTAAAACCAAACTGGCGCATCAACTACACAGGTCTCTCCAAAATCAGTTTTCTGAAGAAATACATTAAGTCATTTGATGTTAGTCATGCCTACTCATCAACCTACAGCATCGGAAATTATCAAACCAACCTGGAATGGGAGAAAAATGGTGATGGATTGAGCTTTGTGAGAGATGCTCAAGACAATTTTATCCCCAAATATCTTATAAACGGTGTTACAATAGCAGAGCAGTTTTCGCCCTTCCTTCAATTCAACATTACCTGGGCCGGTAACTTCAGCACCCGGGCCGAATATAAAAAAGGTCGGATCCTGAATCTGAGTCTTAACAACAATCAGTTAATAGAAAACTATAATAATGAATGGGTAATTGGGTTGGGCTACCGATTTGACCAAATGGATATGATTCTCGGGAAGTCGGACAGTCAAAAGAAAATATCTTCAGATCTAAACCTAAGGGCAGATTTGTCATTCCGTGAGAACTTTTCCATCATCCGAAAAATTCAGGAGCAATCCAACCAGATGACTGCCGGGCAAAAAGTAACGACCCTCAAAATAACGGCAGATTATGTCCTGAGCGACCGATTTAACGTGCAACTCTTTTACGATAAACAAATAAACAATCCTTACATTTCATCGTCCTACCCGACATATAATACAAACGTTGGGGTCAGCTTCCGTTTTTCATTGGCACAGTAATGTAAAATATATCCAAATTTTCTGTTAGATAATTCCTAAAAAATTATCTAATTTTGGAGAGAATCCATAAACAACAAATTGTTATGAACATACCGGAAAACCTAAAATTCACAAAAGACCACGAGTGGGTTAAAATTGACGGCGGAGTAGCCATCGTCGGGATTACAGACTTTGCCCAAAACGAATTGGGTGACATCGTTTTTGTTGAAATTGAGACTGAAGATGAGGATCTCGAAAAAGAAGAAGTTTTCGGAACGATTGAAGCTGTAAAAACAGTTTCAGACCTTTACATGCCAGTTTCAGGAAAAATCATCGAAGTCAACGAAGAACTGGAAAACGAGCCCGAAAAAGTAAACAAAGAGCCTTATGACGGCGGTTGGATGGTTAAAATTGAAATGGCCGATCCCGATCAGGCCGAAGATCTGTTGTCCGCTGCTCAATATAAAGAATTGATTGGATAACATTCCTCTTTAAAAAAAACAGAAAAGGCGCCCGAAAAATTCGAGCGCCTTTTTTATTTCAGTCATTCCAGAATAATCTAAAGAGTTCTGGAAACTTCTACTTCTTCAAAGGCTTCAATAATATCGCCTACTTTTATATCGTTGAAATTCTTAATATTCAAGCCACATTCATATCCCGAAGCGACCTCTTTGGCATCGTCCTTAAAGCGCTTAAGAGAACCAAGTTCGCCGGTAAATATCACAATACCATCGCGAATAACCCTGATCTTTGAGCTGCGTTTCACTTTACCTTCTTTAACCATACAACCGGCAATTGTACCGACTTTCGTAATCTTAAAGGTTTCGCGTATTTCGACGGTTGCCGTAATCTGCTCCTTAATTTCAGGTGAAAGCATACCCTCCATAGCCGATGTAATTTCTTCAATTGCATCGTAAATAATGGAGTAAAGACGAATATCTATTTCTTCTTTCTCGGCAATTCGACGTGCAGCCAGAGATGGTCGTACCTGGAAACCAATAACAATTGCATTTGATGCAGCCGCCAGCATGATGTCTGACTCTGAAATCTGTCCAACTGCTTTGTGAATAACATTCACCTGAATCTCTTCGGTAGAAAGCTTAATTAATGAGTCGGCCAATGCTTCGATAGAACCATCCACGTCACCTTTCACAACCAGATTAAGTTCCTGGAAGTTACCGATGGCAATACGGCGGCCAATTTCATCAAGTGTAATGTGCTTCTGGGTTCGAAGTCCCTGCTCACGCTGAAGCTGAGAACGTTTAGTGGCAATCTCTTTGGCTTCACGCTCATTTTCCATAACATGGAATTTCTCACCTGCCTGTGGAGCACCGTTAAGACCAAGCATCAATACCGGTTCTGATGGTCCGGCCTCATCAATGTTTTGGTTACGCTCATTAAACATGGCTTTGACGTGACCATAGTACTGCCCTGAAAGGATCAAATCTCCGGTACGTAATGTACCTGCCTGAACAAGAAGAGTGGCCACGTATCCACGACCTCTGTCCAGAGTTGATTCAATAACTGAACCTACTGCCGGCTTTTCAGGATTTGCCTTAAGTTCTAACAAATCAGCTTCAAGCAATACCTTATCAAGCAACTGGTCAATATTGACACCATTCTTGGCACTTATTTCCTGCGACTGATATTTACCTCCCCACTCTTCAATGAGGTAATTCATATTAGCCAGTTCTTCTTTCACTTTATCAGGATTGGCATTGGGTTTATCAATTTTGTTGATTGCAAACACAATGGGAACTCCTGCTGCCGAAGCGTGATTTATGGCCTCTACCGTTTGAGGCATTACATTGTCGTCAGCAGCCACAATAATAATGGCAATATCTGTCACCTGAGCACCCCGGGCACGCATTGCGGTAAAGGCTTCGTGACCTGGTGTATCTAGAAAGGTAATTTCACGACCATCCTGCATCTCAACATTATAGGCTCCAATGTGCTGGGTTATACCCCCTGCCTCACCGGCAATTACATTCGCTTTACGAATATGGTCAAGAAGAGACGTCTTACCGTGGTCAACGTGTCCCATTACGGTAATAATAGGAGGACGTGCCTGCAGATCTTCAGGATCGTCTATATCTTCTTCGATAGTTTCAGCAGCATCGACGCTTATAAATTCAACTTTATAACCATACTCCTCGGCAACAAGGGTAATGGTCTCAGCATCCAAACGCTGGTTAATAGATACGAAAAGCCCTAAGCTCATACAGGTCGCAATAACCTGGTTCACCTGAACGTCCATAAGACTGGCTAACTCGTTGGCGGTCAAAAACTCGGTCACTTTAAGCACCTTGCTTTCTTCCGATATCCGTTCCATCTCGTCGTGCTCTTTCTGAGCAGCTGCATCACGCTTGTCACGACGGTGTCTCGCTCCTTTTGATTTCCCTTTAGATGTTAATCGAGCAAGTGTTTCCTTAATTTGCTTTTGAACATCTTCTTCGCTTACTTCGGGGCGAGCTGGACGTTTTTTAGCTTTGGTCTTTTTGCGTTTCTCCTTCCTTTCCAAAGTCTTACCGCCACCACCTTGCTGTTGCTGTTGTTGTTGCTTCTCATTTATATTCACCCGCTCTTTTTCTTTGCGGATGCGCTTACGCTTTTTCTTCTTTTTGCGCTGTTCATCCCGGTTATTTTCATTATTCCGGGCATTTGAAGGAAGATCAATTTTCCCAACAACAGTAGGGCCGGATAACTTCTTCACCTTGGTAGGCATGAAACTATCTTTATCCTTCTTTTCGTCGGTTTGTTCTTCCTGTTGTTTGGCTTGTTCTTTTTCAACAGGCTTTTGTTTCGCTGCGGCCTTATCGGGCGCTTCAGCTTGCTCAGCACTTATAGCTTGTTCAGCGTTTTTCTTTTTGCCTTCTTCTTGCTTCCGCTGAGGCTTTGGTTCCGGCTTCACTTCCTTCTCTTCTTTCTTAGAGGCCTTAGGCTTATGCTGCTTTCGAGGCTCCTCTTTTTTCTTTTCAGAAGTATTTTTGGATTCCGGCCCTTTTCCAAGGTCAATTTTTCCAACCACTTTTAAATCTTTGTCTGGTTTTTGTACCTCCACCGGAATATCCACATTATCCTCACCTCCCGATTCCCCGGTTTCCTGAGGTTTTTCGGGTTGTTTACCGGCTTTATCGTGTTCCTGTGTAGTATCTTTTTTATCTGCTTCTTCCTTTTCAGGGACAGAAGTATCCTTTTGTTCAGAAGGTTGTTTTTCAGCAGCTGGCTTTTCCTCTTTTACCTCTTCCTCTTTTACCTCTTCCTTCTTTTCCTTCTCTTCTTCTTTCTCAGCTGTTCTCTCTTTTTTCTCAAGATCTATCTTTCCAACAACCTTCAGATCCATTTTTGGTTTAGGCGTGGAAACCTCGGCAGTTGGCTTCTCTTCTTTCTTCACGGGCCTCTCAACAGGAGTTTCCTCCACGTCTTCATCAGAGACTTCTTCGTCTCCGTCTTCACTATTTTCCTTCAAATCCTCAATAGACACTGAAGACTTTTTCCCTTTTTGTTTTCTTTCGACCAGTTTTTCTGATTCCATTTTAACCGTCAGGTCAGAACGGTATTCTTGCTTCAGAAGGTCATACATCTCTTCCGAAACTTTGGTATTCGGGTTGGATTCAATCTCGAACCCCTTCTTATGCAGAAACTCAACAATAGTGTTGATTCCCACATTACATTCTTTTGCTATTTTACTAAGTCTTTTTCCAACTGCCATATAAGGGACTTTCGTTTTTCTGGTAAAAAAGATTAAAAATCTTTGACGGACAAAGATAAATGAATTATTCAAATTCAGCCTTGAGGATATTAATTACCTCACGAATGGTCTCCTCTTCCAAATCTGTTCTCTTAGTTAGATCCTCTACAGTCAAGTCAAGTACGGATTTGGCTGTATCGCAACCAATCGCTTTCAATTCATCCAAAATCCAGCTTTCTATTTCATCTGTAAATTCATCCAGTGAAACATCTTCTTCATCTTCGTCTTCTGTTTCGCGATAAACATCAATTTCATACCCTGTAAGCTGACTAGCCAATCGGATATTAAGTCCACCTTTTCCAATTGCCAGGGACACTTCCTCCGGCTGAAGGTACACATCGGCGCGTGACTCGTCGTCAAACAGTTTAATACTCGACACTTTGGCCGGGTTTAAAGCACGCTGAATGAACAATTGAACATTAGTGGTATAATTGATGACATCAATATTTTCGTTATGCAGTTCCCGCACGATACCATGAATTCGTGATCCTTTCATACCCACGCAGGCACCAACAGGGTCGATGCGGTCATCATATGACTCTACAGCAACCTTTGCTCTCTCTCCCGGAGCTCTTACAATTTTCTTAATGGTGATTAACCCGTCATAAATCTCAGGAACTTCAAATTCAAACAACCGCTCAAGAAAAACGGGTGAAGTACGAGATAAGATAATCAATGGGGTATTGTTGCGCATTTCAACACGAATCACAACAGCACGAACGGTCTCTCCCTTTCTGAAAAAATCTCCGGGGATTTGTTCCGCACGAGGCAATATCAGCTCATTCCCTTCATCATCCAAAATCAACATCTCGCGTTTCCATATCTGATAAACTTCTCCGGTAACAACATCACCAATACGCTCAGTATACTTGCTGTAGAGATGATCTTTTTCCAGTTCCATAATCTGACCGGCAAGATTTTGCCTCAATGTCAAAATCGCTCTTCTTCCAAACTTATGAAAATCAACCTCATCAACTACTTCCTCCCCTACTTCATAATCTTCATCAAATTTGCGGGCATCGGTTAACGAAATCTGAAGGTTGGGATCTTCAACTTCTCCATCAGGCATTACTTCACGGTTACGCCAGATTTCAAAGTCACCTTTATCAATATTTACGATGACGTCAAAATTCTCGTCACTCCCAAAAATCTTGACCAAAACACTTCGGAATGAATCTTCGAGAACCCTCACCATTGTGGCACGATCAATGTTCTTCAGTTCTTTAAATTCCGAAAAAGTGTCTATCAAATTTATATTTTCCATCGCTGTTGTAATATAATGCGTTCTTTTATCTTAAGTTGTATCTAATCGGTAAAATAGAGAAAAAGCTCTTTCAGGTTAAATTACATCATTTCGGGAATTAACTCAATATCTCAGGAAACTTTTAAAGTGACAAAATCTCCTTAACCCTCTTAGTTTCGTCAAAACTAAACTGATGGTTAAAAACCTGCAACTCTTTTTTCTTTTTTCCTTCGACTTTGACTTTCTTTTCCTCACTCACCGTAAAGCCATCTTCAGTTACCTCTTCCAATATTCCTTTTTGAACTCGTCCGTCAGGAGTAACTATTTCCACGGGCCTTCCAATACATTTGGCGTACTGCTCAATGACTTTAAACGGCTGCCCTATACCGGGGGAAGAAACCTCTAAAGAAAAATCCTCCACCTCACGATCGAGGGAGTGCTCTATTTTCCGGGAAATTTCCACACAATACTCAATAGGTACTCCTTTCTCACTATCGATGAGTACATCAATCTTATTGCCGGGCTTAACACTGACATCAACGAGAAAAAAACCATCGTCTTCAAGTTTCTCTCCAATCAGATCTAATATTTGCTCTTTTGTAATCATGCACAATACATTAATAAAATAGGGGACCCTTGTCCCCTACCCACTCATTGTGAAAACCGCTGCAAAGATAATCAATGAGTAACAAATATGCAAAAACCTTTATGCCTAAAAATCAAATCATTTTGAGTAACTCCAGCTCAACATAAAAATAAAGATTACTTGTTTTTGCAAAAAGCAATCTCTCCCAGAGAGTCTCAATACTTGTAGTATTCAGCGCGATTGATTTTCTTTGTGTTTTATACCACAAGAAAAACGATTGTGAAAACAGAGCAGCCATATAGTCAAAGAAAGATTGTCAACGACCCGGTTCATGGCTTCATCAGCATTCCGGACAATATTCTTTACAGCTTAATTGAGCACCCGTATATTCAGCGGCTTCGCAGAATAAAACAACTGGGACTGACATCTCTTGTTTACCCCGGAGCTGTTCACACCAGATTTCAACACACGCTGGGTGCTTTTTTTCTAATGGGAACGGCCATATCAGTTTTAAGAAATAAGGGCTGCCAAATTTCGGAAAACGAATCCACCGCTGCTCACTCCGCTATTATTATGCACGACATAGGGCACGGCCCCTTTTCGCATGCGCTCGAGCAAACTTTAATTGAAAGTCTTAATCATGAAGATATTTCATTGCTCCTGATGGACAAATTAAACGTACACTTCAAGGGAGCTTTGTCTGAAGCAATTGACATATTTAAAGGCAACACTGATAAGCTTTTCCTTCACCAGCTTGTTTCCAGTCAGCTGGACATGGACAGACTGGATTACCTGAAACGGGACAGTTTTTTCTCAGGAGTTTCTGAAGGTGTCATTGGCTCGGACAGAATTATTAAAATGCTGGAAATCAAAAACAACGAACTTGTTGTCGAAGGTAAAGGCATCTATTCCATTGAGAAATTCCTGGTGGCAAGAAGGCTCATGTATTGGCAGGTTTATCTTCACAAAACAGCTCTGGTTGCCGAAAGAATGTTAATTCATATCCTAAAACGTGCAAAAGACCTGGCTCTGAACAAACAAGATGTGCCGGCACCTCCATTTTTAAAAACATTTTTGGAAAAACGCTTCTGCAAAAAGGATTTCCTTTCTAACCCAAAAATTTTGGAAGATTTCATCATGCTCGACGACAACGACATCATGAGCGCACTCAAACAATGGAGAAACCACAGGGACCCTGTTTTGGCAAAACTGTCATCTAATCTTCTTAATCGTCGGCTTCTTAAGATCGAAATTTCAGACACCCCCTATTCCAAAGAAATAATTGAGCAGCTAAAAAAAGAAAAAGGCCCCTTGCTAAATTTAAGTAAAGAGGAAATGGATTATTTTGTATTTACGGATCACATTTCAAACAGTGCTTACAATGTTGGCCAGGAAAATATTAACATCCTATACAAAGACGGCACACTCAAAGACATATCCAGAGCCTCTGACATGCTGGATCACAATGCCTTTGCCAAAACCGTTAACAAATACATACTCTGCTATCCCAAATAAACACCTATGCCAGAGCTCCGTCCGGACCCCAAAATGGGACGTCTTAACCCAAATTTTTGCTGCTTCATCCTGCAATCCACTATAAAAAGCATGAGTTACATCAACATTATTTTACACCAAAGGATATATTTATTAGTTTTGTCCCAAATTTTTCAACATGGAATTTACTGCACAACAGATAGCTGAACTCATACAAGGAGAAATAGAAGGCAATGCAGAACAAGTGATTAGAGATGTTTCCAAGATAGAGGAAGGACGTCGCGAAACACTTACCTTTCTGGCAAACCCCAAGTATGAGCATCACATATACAACACCGACGCCTCTGTCGTTATTGTCAATAAGAGCTTCACCCCCGAAAAACCAATCAAAGCCACTTTAATCAAAGTTGAGGATGCCTATCAGGCGCTTGCCAAGTTGCTTCAAATGTATGAAAGTTCTCTCCCCAAGAAAACCGGAATTGAACAACCATCATTCATTGCTGACGATGCACAGATAGGAGATTTTGTATACGTAGGCGCCTTTGCATACATCAGCGAAAAAACCAAAATAGGCAAAAACACACAGATATGGCCCGGAGCGTTTATTGGTGAAGGAGTCGAAATTGGAGATGACACAATAGTTTATTCGGGTGCAAAAATTTACAAACATTGCAAAGTAGGCAACAATTGCATCATTCATTCAGGTGCAGTTATCGGCTCAGATGGTTTTGGATTTGCGCCGGGACCCGATGGCGATTATCAAAAAATCCCGCAAGTGGGCAACGTCATTCTCGAAGATCTTGTTGAAATTGGTGCCAATACAACTATCGACCGCGCTACAATGGGATCCACGATCATTCGCAGGGGAGCCAAACTCGACAACCTTGTTCAAATCGCCCATAATGTTGAAGTTGGGGCCAACACCGTTATTGCAGCGCAAACAGGCGTGGCCGGAAGTACAAAAATCGGGAAGAACTGCATGTTTGGAGGTCAGGTAGGCATCGCAGGTCACATAAAAGTGGCTGATGGCACTAAACTGGCTGCACAAACAGGCGTAGGCGGAGCGATAAAGAAGGAAGGAACAACCCTAATGGGATCCCCGGCTTTTAATGCAATGGAGTACAACAAGTCATACGTTATATTCAGGAAGCTTCCGGATATATACAAACAGCTACAGGAATTAAAGAAAAAAATTACAGAAAAATAAGAACCTACAGGCCTAAAAACAGGGCCATTGAGACCTAATAACAGTTATTATGGCAGATAAACAAAGAACAATCCGGGAAGCAGTTTCCCTTAAAGGTACCGGGCTGCACACCGGAGCTGAAGTTACATTGACATTGAATCCCGCCCCGGCTAATTCGGGGTTTTGTTTTAAAAGAACAGATCTGGAAGGAGAACCTGTCATTCGGGCCCTGGCAGACAATGTGGTTTTTACTGAGAGGGGAACGGTTCTGGAGGAAAAGGAAGCACGGGTAAGCACCATTGAGCATTGTTTGGCCGCACTTCGTGGAATGGGCATTGACAACTGCTGCATTGATATTGATGGGCCTGAAGCCCCTATACTTGATGGAAGTGCTTTTCACTTTGTAGAAGCTATCAAAAAGGCAGGTATTGAAGAGCAGGACGAAGAACGTCGGTATTTTGTGGTAAAAGAAAAAATGATTATTGAGGATCCCCAAACCGGCAGTTCGATTGTTGCCATCCCTGAAGATGGTCAAACTTACCAGGCCATGATCTCATTTGATAATTCCATGCTCCTTTCCAACCAATTTGCCAATATGGAAAGCATGGACGAGTTTGAAAAAGAAATATGCAAGTCCCGGACATTCGTTTTCCTTCACGAATTAGAGCCGCTTTTGAAAAACAACCTTATCAAGGGTGGAGATCTTGACAACGCCATCATTATCATTGACAAGGAAGTTAAGCAAGAGGAGCTAGACCGTCTGGCTAAATTATTCAACAGACCATCTATTGAAGTTAAGCCAATTGGAATACTCAACAACCTTGATTTACATTTCCCAAATGAGCCCGCACGCCATAAGCTGTTGGATGTGATTGGAGATTTAACCCTGACAGGTCAGCCCATCAAAGGACGCATTATCGCCAAGAAGCCGGGCCATAAAATCAATGCTGAATTTGCAAAGGCGGTAAGAAAAGAAATCAAGCGCAGGCAAATGAAAACGGATGCTCCGCCTTACGATCCTGAGGCCACACCGGTCTATGACATCAACGCCATAAAAAACTACCTGCCACACCGACCACCATTCCTTTTAGTAGATAAAATTATTGACCTCAAGGAAAAAACCATTGTTGGTGTCAAGAACGTCACCATGAATGAACCATTTTTCGTAGGTCATTTCCCTGAAGAGCCTGTAATGCCAGGTGTTTTACAAGTTGAAGCGATGGCACAGATTGGAGGCATCCTTGTGTTAAGCCAGGTTGACGATCCCAAGCTTTACAGCACCTATTTTCTGAAGATTGACAACATCAAGTTCCGGAAAAAAGTTGTACCGGGCGATACCATTGTTTTCAAACTGGAGATGGTTACTGATATCAGACGCGGAGTGGCCAATATGAAAGGAACAGCCTTCGTGGGCAATGCGATTGTTGCAGAGGGTGAATTTATGGCACAAATTGCTAAAAACAAACAATAAAGCATCCTTCAGGAGATTTTAACCAGTTCTCCTGAATTAGGAAAGGAAAAACAAAAACAATATGAAGCAACCATTAGCATACATTCATCCCGAAGCAAAAATAGCGCCGAATGTGGTAATTGAACCCTTTGCCACCATTGATAAGAATGTGGAAATAGGGGAAGGAACCCGCATTGGATCCAATGTTACGATATTGGAAGGTACCAGAATCGGAAAAAACTGTAATATTTTCCCAGGAGCAGTTATTTCAGCTGTTCCTCAGGATCTTAAATTTGAAGGAGAAGACTCTCTTGTCGTTATTGGTGACAACACCACAATTCGTGAGTTTGTTACCATCAACAGGGGAACCAAGTCAAAAGGAAAGACCGTTGTTGGTGACAATTGTCTTTTAATGGCTTACGTACATGTTGCCCATGATTGCGTAATCGGGAACCGTGTAATACTAGTAAACAGCGTACAGGTAGCAGGTGAGGTAAAAATAGACGATTGGGCTATTGTGGGAGGTTTATCCGCCATCCATCAATTTGTTCACATTGGGACCCATGTTATGGTGGCCGGTGGAACCCTTGTCAGTAAAGATGTACCTCCATATGTAAAAGCGGGGCGTGAACCTGTTTCCTATGCCGGAGTGAACTCTATCGGATTGAGAAGACGGAATTTCTCAAATGAGCAGATCCGGGATATTCAGGACATTTACAGATTTATGTTCCAGAAAGGGCTTAATAACACACAAGCCATCGAGCGCATTGAAGCAGAATTAACAGCTTCAAATGAAAGAGATGAAATCATTCTTTTCATTAAGAATTCACAGCGTGGTATTATTAAAGGTTACCATGTAGACAACAGTAGTAATTCTTAAAAAGGAAATAATATTGATACTAAAAAAACGGGCGGCCAATTGACCGCCCGTTTTTTTATACTGTAAACTCAAGTTTTTTATTCTGAATCAAGGGCTCCTTTATCCGCAGGCTTAAGTGGGTCTGCAGAAATCTCTTCGTGCATTTTACGTTGTTTAAATACATCGATTGCAAGATAGACGGCTTCCCTGAAAGAGGTATCGTCAGCCTTATTTTCACCAGCAATTCCAAAAGCGGTACCATGGTCAGGAGAGGTTCTGATAACGGGTAATCCACCTGTAAAATTAACCCCTTCGGAAAAGGCAATACTTTTGAAAGGTGCAAGCCCCTGATCGTGATACATTGCCAAAACAGCATCAAACCGGCCGACATCCCCGGAGCCAAACAAGCCATCTGCCGGATAAGGCCCGAGCGCCATAATACCTTCATCTCTGGCAACGTCAATAGCTGGTTTAATAATATTTATTTCTTCATTACCTAATAACCCTTCATCCCCGGCATGAGGATTAACACCTAACACTGCGATTCGGGGTTTACGGACAGTAAAATCAACCCTTAAAGTCTTATCCAGAACACGAATCTTATCCAGGACTTTTTCGATAGTCAATTGGCCTGCAACATCCTTTAAAGGGATATGGCCTGTAACAACACCGACTTTAAGCTTTGAGCTTACCATTAACATGATGTGCGACTTAGTGCCAAATTGTTCTGCAAGGTATTCGGTATGCCCGGGAAAATTGAAGCTTTCGGAAAAAGTAGCATTCTTATTTATTGGCGCAGTAACCAAAACATCTACCGCTCCCTTTTGCAAATCCTCAACAGCTTTCTTTAACGCCTCAAAGGCAGCCTGCCCTCCCGTATCGGTAGCTTTACCTAGCTCTACCCTCACATTGTCGTCCAGACAATTAACGATATTGACTCTTTTGGGATGAGCTTCCTCTCCCGATCTAACGCTATTAAGGCTAAAATTGGGGATATTAAGTGCCTTTCTATGGTAAGCAGCTACTTTTGATGATCCGTAAATGACGGGTGTATAAATTTCAAGAATTTTAGGATCGGACAGGGTTTTAAAAATTACCTCATAGCCAATTCCATTAATATCTCCCTGTGTAATTGCAACTTTAACTTTTTCTGTACTCATAACTATAATCATTTAATGGCCACATGATTCTCATGTGATATATATGGAATGTCTGCTTATTCAACACTTCGTCAGGTTTTTTTGAAAAAACTGAAATACAATTATTTAATGCCAAAGACACAATTGCATTAAAAATCAGTTTATCAGCACTGTATGGTTTACCATTGATCTATCCAGAAGCTTCGTAACCAATGCTTTATTACTCATTTAGACTGACGAAAATACTCCCGAATCATCACCTTCTTTAATTCGCGATGTATGATGAGTTCTGTTACAACATCAACATGGGATGTTTCAGGAAACTGTTGCTGATAGTGGTCGATATCTTTAGGATCCACATCAATTCGATAAAGCAAATTGAAAAACTTCTCTCCCTGTGATGCCAACAGAATGTCCACATGCTGCTGCATCTGTCCAAATAACTCCTGATAAAAATCGTAAACATTACCGGAGAAGTGAATCACAAGATCAAACTCAGCAAAGTCTTTAATAATTTGTTCTGCTGTTTCTCTTATCAGATCCTCCCTACTGGTGGCTTTTCGAATATCGTCGTTTGTGAGAGATGGGTAATTCATTCCTGTTCTGTATCTTGTTGTTCTTCTTCTATAAATTTAAATGAATAAAGCACCGACTCCAACTGCCAGACAAGATTACGTTTTTCCGGTTTTTCCGGGGCATACACATACCCCTCTGTCACAACAATTCTGCTATTTTCGGGATCGATGTGAGCAAAACTGACAAACGGTCCGCCCATAAGGTCACCTTCAACCCTCCACAGACCCCGCATCTCTACAATTTGGTGATCATTATGCAAAAATCGTTTGTAGGTAACCGGAACCCTGTTTTCTGTTTCCATGTAAGAACCTTGTGAAGGCCCCGGAACATTTATCTTTAAAACAGAATCGCGTTTATTCAACAAGTAGGCCTCTGAAATAGATTCATGGCCTGTATATTCAAAAGAATAAACCAACAACCCCTGACTCACCAAAGGTGTTTCGTGAGACATCCACATAAAATCTTTGCCTGGCTTATTTTCTGTGTAATTAACAGGCACAATCATAAAAGCATCCCACTTCTCCTGAAACTTCTCAGTCAGGTTTCTATTAATATATTTTCTATAATATCTTTGACTTCGCTCTCTCTCTGCTTTTACAAAGAAGCCGGTCAATTTTACTTCGTCTTCATTTATAAGGGAATCGAGCTCCCAGGTGTCCTTTGCAAAAATCCGGGCCATAGCCTGTTGTTTTCCCCATTGATCTTTATAATACTTAATCCCTGTCTGTTGTTCTGGCCCTAACTTTACAATAACCAGGTTTCTGAAAGACCTTAACCGCTCACTAAAAGCCCGGTGAGGAATAATGGATACATCGAATAAGTTTTCGGCCTGTGGTAATGCCACAACCGACTGGCGCATTACCGACTCAAGTTGTTTTCCACCTGCAGAGCTTCTTACAGAGTCGTTCATGACAATCAGCATTTCCCCTGTGCTACCGGAAATATTAGGTTTATGAACACCCCCTTTGTTTTTGCATGAAAAAAGAAGTAATGGCGCAACCATTACCAAAAAGAAAATTAGATGTTTAGGCCTGGATTTTTTATTCATTGAATCATATTTTAAGGTATTTCAAACTGATATCTGTCAAGGTTGAAGTTACAAAAAAAAGCCCAAAGCACCGGGAAAATCAGTTAGAGACATTTGCAACCTCATTTATGGAAGGTCTGGCACTTGTGTTAAAATCATGAAAATCAACCCCCTCTTCTACATCCAAAATTCGTATACGGCTACAATTGGACAAAACAGGTTCCCACACCGTTAATCTTTGTCCAGCCAACAAATTCTTGTCTTCAAAATCATTCCAAACCATTAAATCTTCAACGGTGCACTGATATCTCATGGCTATTTCATGAAAAAATTCTCCACGGGCAACAATGTGACTTAATTTTGTTCGGCCTGCTGTATCTCCGGGAGCAGGATTTCTCTCTACCACAGGTTCTTTTTCCAAAATAAAAGAAGATTTATTTTGCATAAAGTTCACCAAATTTTCTTTAGGTAAAACAATACGAACAGGTTTTTGGCAGGCCGGGATATAATCCATCTTATAAACAGGGTTTAAAAGTCTTAAGACATCCTCCTTTATCCCGGTTTTTCGGGATATTTGGTCAAATGTAATCCCCCCGCTCAATGTTGTTGTATGCAAATCATCATAGGAAAACTCCGCCTCCCTCTTTTGTATTTCATATGAAGGGTAATACTTCATAGCATAGTTAACGGCAATAAATGCCGGGACATAGCCTCTTACCTGTTCAGGCAAATGGGGTCGAAGTTTCCAGTAGTCTGTCTCCCCTCCTGTTTTCAAAATTGCTTCTTTGACCACTCCTATTCCACCATTATAGGCTGCAATTGCCAGCGACCAATCATTAAAATTGGCATATAAGTACTTCAAATACCGGCAGGCGGCATCTGTTGCCTTAACAGGATCTGCACGTTCATCCACATAAGAATTGATTTTTAGATCAAACATACGGGAAGACTGGTACAGAAATTGCCACAGGCCATAGGCTCCCGAAGAAGATTTGGCACGGGGGTCAAGTGCCGATTCGATAACTGCCAGATACTTCAATTCCAGCGGAAGATCATACTTATCAAGATATTCCTCAAATAAAGGAAAGTAAAGTTCCGATCTTGCAAGAATATTTGAAAGGTGATCAGGCCTTTTGAAAGTATAAACATCGATATAAGCCTGAACATATTGATTATAAACCAGGGAGACAGGTGTTTTAAGATCAAGTTTTTCAACCCTGGATTCCACAAGATATCCGGGAACATGGACCCTATTTTTATCCGATTGCCCCTTTACCGCTACAAAACAAAGCAAAAAAACACCCGCACAAAACAGAATTTGTTTGAGCATAAACAACACACCTCTTGAAAAGTAGAAAATATAACTCCTTTAAAAAAAGAGAGTTAATCAAACTGCATCAACATTGCTTTTCAGGACTTTTTCTCGTCGTCCTTTCCATTGCTTTCATCAACAGACTTTTTTGAGTCATCTGATGCTTCATTTCTGGCTTTTTTGAATTCCTTCATTCCCTGTCCAAGCCCTTTCATTAATTCAGGAATCTTGCGACCACCAAATAATAACAACAGAGCTAAAATCACCAGCACCCACTCCATGCCACTAGGAATGCCAAATAAAAAAATACTATTTAGTTCCATATTCTTAATATTAGAATTTCTTATTAAAACTTCTTAAAATGCTTAAAAACATTCCCAAAAAGTTCTTTCACAAATGTATAAATTTATTAATCGGATAATATGTTTTTACCTTGAAAATTCCTTAACCCTGACTAGTGCGTTTCCATAAAGTTCCATTTACCGCGTTACGCTTGCCCGAAAATTACTCATCCCGAGGGATCGGGACTGCGTATTTTCAGGCTTCGCTCCCGAAGCCTCGGGATTGCAACTGGCCCTTTCTGACCAGACACAAAACTGTTTACAAACTTTCCCGACTTTATATACGGGCACTAACTAACGAAAATTCACTTTTCACATTTGAGAAAACAACAACAACTATATTATCAGGCTAAATCCTTACACAGGAAGTCAGCCCCTGTCATTCGAACAACCAACGGAACAAATCGTTCCCATTTGCATACAACAGCAAGCCAATCAATAAAATCATTCCAACAAGCTGGGCATGTTCAAGGAACTTCTCACTTGGCTTACGTCGGGAAACGATTTCATAAAGAAGGAACAACACGTGCCCGCCGTCAAGTGCGGGAATAGGCAGAATATTCATAAATGCAAGAATAAGTGATAGAAAACCTGTGGTATACCAAAAGCTGTTCCAGTCCCAACTTGCAGGAAACAAACTTCCTATGGTTCCAAAACCACCCACCTGCCGGGCTCCTTCTTTTGTAAAGATAAGGCGCATTTGCTTGACATAACCAACCAGAATACCAAAACCCTTATCTATTCCGGCCGGGAAAGCTTCCCAAAAACCATATTCCCGGGTTTTGATATCGAGATAAGTTGAAGGTGCTTTGGGTCCAACACCAATCTTACCAGACTTATTAACGCCCATAGGCAAGGACATTAATTCACCATTTCGGTAAAATGAGACTGTGGTAGAGTCTCCTTTATGGTGAAACAATTCATCAACAAACTGATTAAAGAAAGGTGCATCTTTTCCTGCCACTGCCACCAGGCTGTCCCCTTTTAAAAGTCCGGCTTCCTCGGCAGGCATTCCGGGCACCACAGAATCTACAACAAATGGAATACGGTATTGAGCAAATCGTTTTACTCCTTCAGATAAAAACTTCTGTCCCAACTCATCCGGTAACGAGAGTTGAAATACTGAGTCCTCTCTTTCAACAGTAAAATAATCAGGATCCTCCAAAAGCACGTGTCGGATCACATCACCCACCGTTTCCACTTTGAAAGTATCAACTGCTAACACTTTGTCTCCATCCTGAAGACCGAGCTCATGCCCTATTGGATGGTATGAAAAACCGTATGAGGCACCTTCGACCGGGATGTATGATTCCCCCCATTTAAAAAGAATCATCCAAAAAATAACCATGGCTGTAATGAAGTTAACCAACACTCCTCCAACCATAATTAAAAGTCGCTGCCAAGCCGGTTTGGCTCTAAACTCCCAAGGCTGTGCCGGTTGTTTCATTTGTTCTTTATCCATTGACTCATCAATCATCCCGGAAATTTTGACATACCCACCAAGTGGCAACCACCCCATACCATACTCGGTATCGCCCTTACGGAATTTGAATAATGAAAATCCGGGATTAAAAAACAAATAAAACTTTTCTACCCGTGTATTAAACAGCCGGGCAAAAAGAAAGTGCCCAAACTCATGCAATATAACGAGAATGGACAAGCTTAAAATCAATTGTAGTGCTTTTATCAGAAATTCCATGTTCTTCTTTAAGTTAAATCTGGTTCATTTTTTCACAAGAGAATCCGCAAATATATTGTTTTTCTTTATTTGGCCACAATCTCTGCCGCAACAATACGGGCTTCTTTATCTGTTTCAATATAATCCTGAAATACCGGAGCCTTTAAAAAAGATGTTTTAGTCATTGTTTGTTCAATAACCGAGGACATCTCCACAAAACCAATTCTGCTTTTCAGAAAAGCTTCAACTGCCACCTCATTGGCGGCATTGACAATACAGGGCATATTGCCCCCTTTGTTCATGGCATCAAACGCCAGCGAAAGATTTCTGAAAACACTGACATCTGCCTTTTCAAATGTCAGACTTGGAAAGTCGGTAAAATTAAACCTCGGAAATCCATTCGCCAATCTTCGAGGGTATCCCATAGCATATTGAATCGGCAATTTCATGTCCGGCAATCCCATCTGGGCTTTTATTGAACCATCCCTAAATTGAATCATCGAATGGACAATAGATTGAGGATGGACAACTATTTCTATCTGCTCAGGCTTGAGGTCAAACAACCATTTGGCTTCAATTGCCTCAAAGCCTTTATTCATAAGGGAGGCTGAATCGATGGTTATTTTATCCCCCATTTTCCAATTGGGATGATTCAATGCCTGGCAACGGGTCACTTTTCGCAGAAAGTCAACATTTTTCCCTCTAAAGGGGCCTCCGGAAGCCGTAAGAATAATTTTTTCTAAGGGATTGTCAGTTTCACCAACCAGGCACTGAAATATTGCGGAATGTTCAGAATCAACAGGGAGAACAGGTACTTTTTTCTCACGGGCCAGTTGCATGATCAAATCACCTGCGACCACCAGGGTTTCTTTGTTGGCCAGGGCAATTGGCTTACCTGCTTCAATGGCCCTGATGGTAGGCATCAACCCGGAAAATCCGACAAGAGCCACAAGCACCATATCCACAGTTCCCGTCGCCCCAACCTGGGATAACGCCTCTTTCCCTGCATAGACTTTGACAGGCAAATCTTCCAGCTCTCTACAAACCCATTTATATTTCTCCTCATTTCCAATAACAACAACATTGGGCTCATATTTTCGAGCTTGCTGAACCAGAAGATCAGCATTATTACCAGCAGTTAAAATTTCTACTTCAAAAAGATCGGGGTGTTGATCTATTACCTGAAGTGCCTGTGTACCGATTGAGCCGGTTGAGCCAAGAATGGCGATTCGACGTTTCATTATTTACTAATTGATTTTAAGGATAATGCTTTCGAAGAACTTTTTATTCAGAATACTCAAGCCTGATTTTCCAGCATCGGTGTTTACAGAAACAGCAATATTCAGCATCTGACAAAATTTCATTCACCTGGTTTAAGCTAAGCTTTCACTAAAAAGAAATGTATTCCTGCGGATCAAGCGGAACTCCATTGTACCACAACTCAAAGTGTAAATGCGGGCCGGTAGTTAACTCACCGGAATTTCCAACATTGGCAATGGCCTCACCTGCTTTAACATGTTCTCCGGTTGATTTAAGCAACCGCTCATTGTGCTTGTACATTGAAATCAGGTTATTGGAGTGTTGCAATTGAATCACATAGCCTGTCTCAACGGTCCAGCCCGAAAAAACCACAACGCCATCCATAACTGCAGAAACACGCGCCCCGGGGCCAGCAACAATATCAACACCGTAATGTCCTCTGGGATCTCCAAACTCATTTACAACCATCCCTTTCAAAGGTGTAAACAAAAAAGTATTTTCTAAAAGCTGGCCGGAATTTCGAGTAGGCTTATCCGATACGTTAAACCTTTCCTCTTTCTCTACCAAAGCCCTGAAAAGAGAATCTTCTTCAGATCTGGAAAACTCAATATCCGTCATTGAGTTATTGGCTGTTGTTGACGGAGCATCCTCCTGATCCCCCATGGTGGGTTCATCGGGCGATTCCGGCACACCTCCATCAAGAATATTTTGCATGTTCTCTATGAACTTGTTTCTTTTTTCGAGCTCAATATAAAGAGAGTCTACCCGCTGGGCATTTCTCACTATCAGCAACCTTTGATTCGCATCGGGATAACCGGGAATATATTCCCTGAGTCCTGTAAAAGCAATCAACAAACTCACCAGAATAATTAAGACAATGGCTGAAGCTCCAACCAAGGTAAAAACATTCAGCCTCGAAAGCCTCAAAACCAATACTTCCTCATAGGTTTGTTCATTGAAGATTGCAAGTTTATACTTGCTCTTAAGTTTCTGAATAAATTCTTTTCGCTTTTTGCCGGCCATGATGAATTTTCAAATGCATAAACTACTCCTCTAACCCCACAAAATTAAGCATTATTATGGACGTAGCGAAAAAGGACCGCCTTATGTATATTTTTTTTCAAACCGGAACAATCTAGTTACCAACACAAAGAAAGACGACCACTTTTTTTTATCACATTTTAACAGCAAAAACATTTGGTGGGAGCTGGAAAAGCCTTTATATTTGCAACCGCAATCAAGAAGAAAACACACGTTTTAAGATATATTGCGGGGTGGAGCAGTTGGTAGCTCGTTGGGCTCATAACCCAAAGGTCGTCAGTTCGAGTCTGGCCCCCGCTACTAAAAGCCGTAAAGCAAAAATGCTTTACGGCTTTTTTTTTATTGACTTTCCGGATCAAAAGAATTCGGACAGCAATTGTATTAATCCGCCATTTTTCTTAAATTGCAGGCACAGCAAGCATTTGACAACACAAATCACAAGAAAAAACATCAGGATGTCCAATTTCAGAAAACTGCTTTTTTCAGCGGTGATTCTCACAACAGCAGTATACTCCATTGCTCAGGACCGCATTACAGGCCGCACATTTGCTACACGTTCAGAAATTATTGGCAAAAAAGGAATGGTAGCCACCAGTCATCCGCTGGCCACACAAATAGGCCTTGAGATCCTAAAAAAAGGAGGCACCGCGACCGATGCTGCTATAGCCGCTAATGCTGCATTAGGACTCATGGAACCTACGGGCTCCGGAATCGGTGGAGATTTATTTGCGCTTGTCTGGGACGCTGAGTCCAATAGTCTTTATGGCATAAATGGAAGCGGTCGTTCTCCACGATTGCTAACAAACGATTATTTCATCTCCAATAGAATAGAGAAAATACCCTCATTCGGTCCTCTTCCTGTTTCAGTTCCGGGCTGTGTCGATGCATGGTTTGAATTACATGATAAATTCGGGAAAATGCCAATGGAACAAATACTGGCTCCGGCAGCTGATTATGCCGAAGAAGGATTTCCCGTAACAGAACTGATCAGCCATTACTGGAAGTTATCTCTAAACCATTTCCGGAAATTCCCTAATGTTATGGAAACATATTCCATTGACGGAAAAGCACCTGAAAAAGGGGATATTTTTAAAAACCCGGACCTTGCAAATACTTACAGACTAATTGCCGAAAAAGGACGGGATGCTTTTTACAATGGCCGAATTGCCAAAACCATTGTAAATTTCATCCAGGGGCAAGGAGGCTTCCTTAGTGAGGAAGACTTCACCCTTCATCATTCTGAGTGGGTTGAGCCTATTCCTGTAAACTACAAAGGTTACACCGTCTGGGAGTTACCTCCTAACGGACAGGGAATCACGGCTCAAATCATGCTCAACATTCTGGAAGGTTTTGAGTTTTCCCCGGAGGAATTTGGCACCGCTCGTCATCTTCATTTAGTCAACGAAGCAAAAAAAATAGCATTCGAAGATCGGGCCAACTACATTGCCGATCCGGACTTTGCAAAACTTCCCCTTGATAAGTTGCTCTCTAAGGTTTATGCCAAAAAGAGAAGATCTCTGATTGACTCCGCAAGAGCCGGCTCCTACACACCTGGAATGCAAAATCACAGTGAGACTGTATACTTAACTGTTGCGGATCAGTGGGGGAATATGGTTTCTCTCATCCAGAGCAATTACCGGGGAATGGGATCAGGTATGGTTCCACCCGGATTAGGGTTCATGCTTCAAAACCGTGGAGAATTGTTTTCCCTGAATCCTGGAGATGCCAACGAATATGCTCCCGGCAAAAGACCTTTTCACACCATCATTCCTGCCTTTGTAACAAAAGATAAAAAGCCCTGGCTAAGCTTTGGGGTTATGGGTGGCGATTTTCAGCCTCAGGGGCATGTACAAATCATCATGAACCTCATCGATTTTGAAATGAACCTCCAGGAAGCGGGCGATGCACCTCGGTTTTCGCACAGCGGAGGGAGTACACCCACCGGAGTTTCGCACAAAACAAAAGGTGAAATTCACGTCGAAAGCGGCATTCCTTATGAGACCGTTCGTGGTTTAATGCAAATGGGACATATTGTGTCATTCGACCTGGGTGGATATGGTGGATTTCAAGGGATTATGTATGACAATGAAAGGGGAGTCTACATTGGCGCATCTGAGTCCCGTAAGGATGGTCAGGCTGCAGGCTATTAATTTCTCTTAAAACACTTACATCCAACCTAAAAGACAAACAAACAATAATAGTCACTATTAATTGTCATTTCGTCAAAAGTATTTGCAATAATTAGTCATTAGTTTTTCCTTTGAAAAACAATATAGCACGTTTTAAGGGTATGGACTTCATAAATAGGATTGTAACTTTATTAACTAAAAAAAGGTCTGAAAAGGACTCGGGTATTCCTTCAACCTTCTTCTCCAGCGAAGGAGCGGCCAGGTTAATCGACTCTTTAAATGCCACGTCATCCCCTTCAAAAGGTGTTTCTCCAGCTGAAACCCTTGCTTATAAGATTTCAAAGATCAGCCAATCCGAATACATAATTATCGCAAGAATTACTGCACAAAATCGATTTAAAATTGCAGCGATTGCTGATAATACCAATATCTTGACAACTAAACCCGACGAGTTCATGTCGGATCTGCTGCCTGTTCTTTTAAGTGAAGGAAGTGCGTTTAGTAACCAACCGGAAGATATTCTTCTTCAGATTAACAGAAAAAAGCAAAAAGCAAAATCGGTTTCTGCAATTTTACTTAGGGACAATGAAAACAAGCCCATTGGAGCAGCTTTTGGTTTTACAAAAGAAAAACATCAGCAGAAGCCCTTGATTAATGCTCTTAATTTTTTTTCCTTCAATATAAACTCCGAATTGCAACATATCATCAATCAGGAAAAACTTGAGAAGAAGAACCGGGAGCTGCTAAAAAAGGAGGAGGAATTAAAATTAAAAAACCAACTTCTGGACAACCTCAATAAAAATATCTCAAAAGCAAAGCAAATTGTGGATGAAAGTAGTCGCCTGAAATCTGCATTCCTGGCCAATTTAAGCCATGAAATCAGGACTCCGATGAATGTAATTATGGGATTTACAGAGCTGTTGAGCGCAGACAACATGCCCAATGATCAACGCCGGAACTATATTGACATTATTCAGCAAAACGGAACCCGACTTCTTCACATAATGGATTCGTTGATTGATATCTCGCGGTTCCAGGCAAAAAACATTGGAAAAGAACAACAGGCTTTCTCGCTCAATCAGATGATGCAACAATTGCTGAACAATTTCCAGTCAGAAGTTGACATTAACGGAAAGCCCTTAATTATTAATCTCACTCTCCCCACCAAAGATGGCAAAGACATTGTCACTCTTGACAAAGAAGCCACTTACAAGATCCTCAATCATTTAATTGACAATGCAGTGAAATTCACCGCTTCCGGTTTTGTGAACTTCGGGTATGAAATTCGCGACAAGCAGATCCTGTTTTTTGTTGAAGATAGCGGGATTGGAATTCCTGAAGGAAAAGAAAAAGAGATCTTCGATTTGTTCAGACAGGGAGACCTGCGATTAAGTCGCCAATTTGGGGGAACAGGATTAGGTCTGGCCATTGCCAAAAGATATGTAAATGCTATGAATGGACATATCTGGTGCAGCAATAATGAAAAACCTGAACGAGGTGCAAGTTTCAAGTTTACTTTGCCATTAAATCCCAGGGAAAAAACTTTGTCAGCCCCAAAACCGGAACAAAATGGAAGAGAGATGTTTAAACAAACCCTTTTTACCCCTTCAAATATTTCCGAATAAAACTCCTGACAAATTCTCTTTCAACGCCTTTCCTAAGTTTCAGAGGAATTTTAACTGTGTCCTACAAAACAATAGATCGTTAGATTTTTAGATATTAGATGTAAGATGATTCGTATCATGCTGAAATTCCGCACATTAACAAAAAAAGAGAGTGCTCTTGTAATCAATTGATTACGAATCTATTGTAAAAGTTTAACGGAGTATTGACAAAAAGAAGACTACTTGAAAATAACAGCAAAGAAGGGGCTTCTGAAAAAAAGTCAAAAGGGCAAAAGAAACAAGCCGCCCAATCAAAGGAGTATTGAAATGCTTTGAGATTCGGGTGGTAAAGTAAATCTTGTTCTTTTGATTAGTTATTTTTATAAAATCAAGTGCAAAGAAATCCGAGTGTGATGTGAAACAGCCTTGCACTTAAAGGCTTGTTTTTGAGATTTAATTATTTAATAGTTAATAAAATATGAGTTTTTCAGCGCTCCCCATCTATTTTCTAAAATGCCGCCATTAGCAAGCCAATGTCTTTTGAAGGAATATTAAACCTTTCACCTACATTATGATTGGTCAAAATGCCCTTATACAAGTAAAGACCGTTGCTGACACCTACATCTTGCTTGATTAACTGGCTAACACCACCGGCAATTGCAAGCCTCAACAAAACCGGTGCAAATATATTACTTAACGCAATAGAGGAAGTCCTGGAAACTCTGGATGCAATATTGTGCACACGATAATGAATAACGCCATGATGCGTGGTTACAGGCTCATTCTTTTCAGAGTTGGGAACAGCAGTATCCAAGCAGCCCCCATTCCCCATACTCAAATCAACAATGATGGAACCGGGCTTCATTCCGGCAATCTGTTCTTCAGAAATAAGAAATCCACTCTGAGGATCAAAATACCGAAGGCTGCCGATCACGGCGTCTGCAGACCTGAGAGCTTTGCTCAAAACCTGAGGGTGCAAAACAGATGTAAACAGTCTTTGTCCTACATTTCGCTCCAACTCGCGGAGATTTCGAAATGAATTATCAAATACTTTAACCTGGCACCCCAAACCTAATGCAGCTCTTACGGCGAATTCCCCCGCAGTTCCGGCTCCAATTATCACTACTTCGGCCGGGGAAATTCCTGTAATACCTCCCAGTAAAACTCCCTTGCCATTTTTCCCCTTGCTCAGGTACTCGGAAGCAATCATTATGGCTGCGTATCCTTCTATCTCACTCATACTCCTTACAACAGGATAACATCCGGCGTCATCTTTCAGAAACTCGTAAGCCAGGGCATTTACTTTTTTATGCATTAAATCCTGAATGGCTTCACGATCCTGTTTTACCATAGAAAGAAGGGAAATCAGTAACTGACCGGGAGAGAGAAGTTGCCTTTCTTCATTATTGGGAGGAGCAACTTTTAAAACAACATCGCATTTAAAGGGCTCCTCATGATCATTAACAATACGGGCACCGGCTTCAGAAAAATCGTGGTCAAAATAGTTGGCAGCATTGCCGGCTCCACTCTCAATGACAATTTCGTGTCCGTTGGCAGTAAGAAGTTCAACGCCCTGTGGGGTCAATGGCACTCTGTTTTCGCCCATCTCCCACTCCATGGGAATACCGAAAGACATAGATTTCTGTTTGTGCCCCACCTCCATTAACTCTTCTTTTGGCATTAGCCCGGCCTGGTTCATAGCAAAATAGTATGATGCACTTTTCCCGATATCTCCCATAGTTTTTTTAATATTTGAGCTCAAGTTACAAAAAAATAATTGGGAATAGTAAGTTTTAGACGGCACTCTTTATTTTCAAATTCCTCGATCCATCTTCATTCTCAGAAAGATACGCATCCAACCTATCATCCGGAAGAACTGAGGCAATCTTTTCAGGCCATTCTATCAAACAAATATGATCACTAAAAAAGTAATCTTCATACCCCATATCAAAAACCTCACTCACATCTTTCAATCGATAAAAATCAAAATGGAAAATCACCTGGTTGTCGTTCCCCTCATATTCATTCACAATGGCAAAACTGGGACTGGTTACGGGGTCCTCAACGCCCAAAACTTTACAAACACCTTTAATAAAAGTGGTTTTTCCAACGCCCATATCTCCATAAAAAGCCACAACTTTATGTTCTTTTAAAAAGGGAACTGCCTCAGAAGCAACCCTCTCAACATCTTTTTCTGAATGAATAATAAAACTATGCTCCATATTTCAAAACAGATCAATTAACTCTTTATTAATAAGCCACTTCCACGACAATCGCATAATATTGCATCAATTCAAGACTACTTCTCTTAAACCAAATAACACCCGAAAGAGTAAAATCTAAAAAAGCAAAAGGCTTTTAAAACAATTATTATTTTAAAGCTCCCTTTATTAAACGGGAATTAATTCCACAAAAGGAATCAACATTTCCTCGAGGGAAATTCCACCATGCTGAAAGGTATCCTTATAGTAATTAACGTAATAGTTGTAATTATTGGGATAGGCAAAAAAGTCATCTCCTTTTGCAAATATATAGGAAGTTGAAACATTTAGACGAGGTAAAAATGCCTCTTCCGGTTTTTTAACTTCGAAAACCTCCTTAGCCTTATAGGCAAGATTTTTTCCTTGTTTAAACCTTAGATTGGTATTGGTATTCCGATCTCCAACAACTTTTACCGGATGCTGAACCCGAATGGACCCGTGATCGGAGGTAAGAATAACTTTAACTTTCTCAGAGGATAGTTTTTTCAACAACTCAAACAATGGAGAATGAACAAACCATGATCTGGTCAGTGACCGGTAAGCTGATTCATCCGAAGCCAATTCTTTTATCATCTTCATTTCGGTGCGGGCATGAGAGAGCATATCCACAAAATTATACACCAACACCGAAAAGTCATTCGACAAAAGCCGGGAATAATTATCAGCCAGCCTTTTGCCGGTTTCATTGTCACTGATTTTGTGATAAGAAAAGGAAAAAGACCGGCGCATTCTTTGAAAAAATGCTTTTATTAATTCCTCCTCATACTGGTTTCGTCCGCCTTCCTCATCGTCATCCACCCAAAGATGTGGATAAAACTCTTGAATTTGATTGGGAAGAAGGCCTGAAAAAAGGGCATTCCGGGCATATTGTGTAGCTGTTGGCAGAATACTTGAATACACCCCATCGGCAGCCACATCGTATAAAGACCGGATATCTGAACGAATGGTTTCCCACTGATCAAGTCTGAAGTTATCAATCACAACGAGAACTACTTTCTGTCCCTGGTCAAGCATGGGAAGTATTCTCTGCTTAAACACCCGGTGAGACATTAAAGGCCCTTCTTCGTCAGCCAGCCAGTTAAGGTAGTTATTCCTGACTGTTCTTGAGAACAACTGGTTGGCCTCATTTTTCTGCATTTTCAACACCTCATCCATAGGGCTGTCGGTACTCTGCAACTCCAACTCCCAATACACCAGTTTACGGTAAATACCAGCCCATTCATCCATGCTGAGATTGTCATTCATTTTTAATCCCAGGTCAGAAAACTCGGCCTGATAATCACTGGTTGCTTTTTGAGTCACCAATCTTTCACGATCGATATGCCTCTTAATGGAAGAAAGTATTTGATTCGGCTTCACGGGTTTTATCAGATAATCAGAAATTTTACTGCCAATTGCCTGATCCATGATGTCTTCTTCTTCACTTTTGGTAATCATAACCACCGGCATGGTGGGTTTAAGTTCCTTCATTCGGGAGAGCGTTTCAAGTCCACTCAATCCGGGCATATTTTCATCAAGGAAAACCAAATCCACATTTTGTTTCGCGAGCAAATCCAGTGCATCATTCCCATTGGTTGCAGTAGCCATTTCGAAACCTTTTTCCTGAAGAAAAATAATATGTGAACGCAAATGTTCAATTTCATCGTCCACCCATAATATCCTTATTTTCTTTATTTCATCCATATCTTCACATCTTATTCTTCAACGTTATCTTCTTCAGTTTCCTGTTCCATTTTCTGCTCCACATATGAAACATCCGGGATTTCACTTTCGTTGATTATTATTGCTGATAGCGCACTTCCTGGCAGGTAGTTTTCCAAAAAGAAAGTTCTATAACCTTCCACGTCTTCTGCACTTTTTATTTGCTTTTTGTTACCCCGGCTTATTAACAGTACCTGGGGTTCTCCCGACTCATCAACTTTAAATACAGAAGGATTATCGATTAAAGCAAAGAAATAATCCAGACCTGTAGTTCTATTTCTAAAAGGGCCGGTTTCCAGTACTTTTAAATTCCCGATATTAAATGTTGACAACTCGAGTTCTCCCGTTACAAACCGATCAAAATTAAAATTGGCCAGATTAAAAAGTAATTGATTGATATCAGCTTTTGGATTCATCACTACATATAAATAATGGAGTGAATCAGGTTCATATACAAATTTATCGGAAGCAACTGATTCCTGTTCGATCTCTGAAGATGAACCTGCATCCAACCGGCCGGACACTTCATCCGAAAGCGCCATTGTAATTTTTTGAGGTTTACGTCCCTGCTCAAGTAAATTGAGCCAGTTTTGAGCAACAGTGGCCTGAGATGAATTGGGATAATCATTGACGATTACTGTCAACTGGTTCTTAAATCTGCTATCGGCATCTGTTTGACTATAAGCTGCTGCGCTCAATAAAAAGGATTGTGGCATAAGCGAATCATAAGCTTCACCAATTATTTGCTCAGTTTTGTTAATTACCTTGCTCCATGAACCCTTTTGAAAATCATTAAAAGCATCTTCGTATAAATCATTTAATTTTTCTTCCCGGACTTCCTGCTTTTCAAAATATTGAGGGTCTTGAATAAATGCAGCGAAACGACTATCAGGATAATCGTCTGTAATCACCTGCCCATAATGCTGTGTACATCTGTTGTCAGATATTTCACGACAAGCCATATAGATTCCCATCAGAGTTTGTTCACGAAACTTTGTCTGTGGATATTCACTCAAAAGTCTTTCAAACATTTCAATGGCTTCCTCCTGCTTATCGAAATTGTGTGCCAGAACATGCCCGGCACTAAAAAGAGAGGACTGAATTTTAAGATGAGAAGCTTGTAATTCCGGAGAAGTCAAAGGCAAACCTGCTTCAAGAGACTCCTTATCAGGCATATCATCACCAGCCTGCCCCTGTTGAATTTTCTCTTGTGGTTCCTGCCCCGGTCCGGGGGGGTTCTGACCAAACGGATCAGACGGCATCATGCCATCATTCCCTTGATCCATTGCAACCTGAGCTTCTTTGTTGGTTCGTCTCCAGTTATCTTCCAATTCACGGCGTCCCCAGCGCTTTTCAAATTCCATTTCCCCCAGGCTAACCATAGTCTGGTTATAGAAGTACCACTTTCCGGATTCATCAGTATTACGATTTCCCCGGTTGGCAAAATTGCGATAAAAGAACGCATCGTCTGTTTGATCCTGAAATTGTTTCTGTTCTTCTTCCTGCTCCAGTTGTACCAGGAGATTATCAAGAAACTCATCTCTTTCGGCCTGTGGCATTGCAGCAATACGTTGTACACTGTCTTCGTACTGAATTGCATTCAGATTGATGGCCAACGGTTCCAGCTTATCTTTTCTTTTTGATATTTCATATAAACCGGGATAACCTTCCGGTAATGCAGTGAGGGTACTGTCATAATAAGCATTAGCAGCAACATAATCTCCCGATTGGAAATAGACATCAGCCATGCGTTTATAGATACTTCCGCTCAGACTTTTGTTTCCGCCTCCATATCCGGCAGCCAATTGCAAATTTGTTAAAGCATTCAGGGTATCACCTTCCCAAAACCATGTTTGCGCGATCGCATAATATATTTGACCCCGATAATCCAGGTTTTTATATTCTCCGGCATATTTTTCCAAAGCTTTTCTGGATTGCTCCGGATTATCCGGGCCACCCTCAAGCAAAGCTACTTTGACTCTGGCATGGATGGCAAACTCATAATCGGGATTCATTTTTTCAACAGTTTCATAAGCCTCCCGGGCCAATGTATATTCTTTATTTTTTTCAGCTACCTGCCCCAAAACAAAATTCCATCTGATTTTCTGCCATCTGTCGGTGGTCGATTTTGCAGCCATCCGGCAATATTCCAATGCTTTTTCAAAATCGCCTTTAACAATCCAGTACCAGGCATATGTTGACATAGCCTCAACATAATACTTCTCTTCATCCTTGACTTCGGAGGAATATCGTTCAAGGCTAAGGCGTGCACTCTCCATATTTCCTGTTTCAATATATGCTCTGGCCATCCACAAAATGGCCTTGAAACGAACCTTTTTGTCAGGAAATGTTTGCAAAACCATATCAAAAGCACTTAGCCCTTCATGCCAGTTATGAGAATAAATATGAGCTTTCCCTATAAGCATCCAGGATTCGTCTACCCAACGGTTAAACTCCCGTTGATTATAGAATTCCCGATACTCCTGCGAAGCTCCTCTGGGCAGACGGTCAGGTTTCACGGTAATAGAATGTTTATCAATAAGCTTATGCCCCTTGCGAACAGCCCGGTTCATCTTTGATCCGGGTACCTGCCCATGTGCAGATTTGGCATAAGCAAACATGGGAAGAACTTTTGTAAAATCGTCTTCCAGGGATTCGCGCATATCCTCCTGTCCCTGATCAAAACTTTGCTGCCCGTTAAACAGGACATTGTATCTGGCAGTAAGGTTATGATATCCTCGAGACAACCAGGTATTTTTTTGAGTGGAACATCCCAGAAAAAGGAAAAAACCCAATATATAAAAGAGGTGAAAATTCTTCATGTACAAAACTGAACTGATAATACATTATAAACTGCCTTGCGGCAAAAATATTTCCTAAATTACTCAGGAAAAAATATTTTTATCCTGTCATCAACAAAGATAATCATCTGCAAGGAAGTTTTTTCGAAGATTTCGGCATAATTTCCCCTATGCACAATTACAATAGATCGTTAGTCCCGATGCTTCGGGATAGATATTAGATTTAAGACGAACCACATAGTACTAATAATCAAAGTCTTAAAGCAATCATGGATGTTGTTCCAAAAAATTGATTTATAGCCTTTTACAATCCCGAACCATCGGGATAACGGAGTATCGCAATTAAATAATAAACCTTATATGAGAGTTGATATAATAGAAGACGATCCGGTGTTCAATAAAATAATTGAAAGAGTAGTAAAAGGCAACAACTCATATGAGACAATCGTCCACTTCGATGGAAAGAGTTTCCTTAAGCAACTTTCCCCCTCTTTAAATGTTGTGACATTGGATTTGGGATTACCTGATATTTCAGGAACCAAACTAATGAATCAAATCAGAAAGTACAACCCTGAAATAGAGATCATTATCATCTCGGGCCAGGACAATATTCCTGTTGCAGTAAAACTTCTGAAGGAAGGGGCTTACGATTATATCACCAAAGATGAAAACATTAGGGAGAGGCTACTACACACACTTAGGAAGATAGAACAAAACCACCTTTTAAAGCAGGAACTTGCACAATTAAAAACAGAAGTATCTGACAAATACCAATTCAGACAAACCATACAGGGGGATAGCCCGGCAATAAAAAACATATTTACCCTTATCGAGAAGGCCATTAAAGTTCCCAACATAAATGTTTCTCTTCATGGGGAAACCGGAACCGGTAAAGAACTCACAGCCAAAACCATTCATTACAATTCTCCAAGGAAAAATCATCCTTTTGTGACATTGAGTGGCAGCACATTGATGGGGAATAAACTTGAGTCTTCTCTCTTTGGAGAAGAAAAAGGGGCCTTTTCGGATTCACTGATGACAACCAAAGGAAAGATTGAAGAAGCTGGCGAAGGAACGCTTTTTATCGATGAAGTAACCGATTTCGATACAGACATTCAGCTAGCACTTTTAAATGTTCTTCAAACGAAGAAAATGAAAAGAATAGGTGGCAGTGAAGAGATACCGGTAAACTGTCGAATCATAACAGCCACCTCTTTTGATTTACTTCAGGCAGTAAGGGAGAAAAAATTCAGAGAAGATCTTTACTATCTGTTGGTGGGCCTTCCAATATCAATTCCTCCACTTCGTGAAAGAGGAAAGGATATTATCACTCTGGGATCTTCTTTTCTCAGTTCTTTTTGTAAAGAAAACAACTTACCCCCAATAAACTTATCATCAGGGGCAAAGAAAAAATTATTATCTCATGAGTATCCGGGAAACATTCGGGAATTAAAAGCCATAATCGAGCTGGCTGCCGTGCTTTCAAATTCATCTGTTTTGGATGAAAGACATATTGTTTTCAACCATTCGGAACCAACCCCGGAGATTCTTCATGAAGAATTAACTCTCAAGGAATATAACGAACGAATCATTTTATACTTCCTGAAGAAATACAATAATGTAATGGAGGTGGCCGACAAACTCAACATTGGGAAGTCGACCATCTACAACTTACTAAAAAAGCAGAAAGAGGACTAACACTTAAACAGCCACAACCTCAAGAATTTCGGGCACTTTTTGCTTAACTACCATTTCCACTCCGCCTTTCAGCGTTTGAACACTCATTGGGCATCCATTACAAGCGCCATCAAGTTTTACCTTCACCCTCAAATCATCGGTAAGCTCAACAAAGGAAAGATCCCCGCCATCCGATTGAAGATACGGACGCACAGTATCCAGAGCTTCCTTAACACGCCGGGTGAGTTGTTCTTTGTCCATTTCCATAAAGTTTACTTTCTTATTACTTCAACAATTTTGGTTGGAGGAAGGTTTTCATTTCGTTGGTCCACTGCCTCAACCACTGCCTGGCCGAGCTTGGCAAAAGCCTGCCCGGTTATACTGTCGGGATTTAATGCAGAAGGCTCGCCATTATCTCCTCCCTCACGAATACTCTGTACTATAGGGATTTGACCTAACAACCGAACCTTTAACTCTTCTGCAAGCTTTTTACATCCACCTTCACCAAAAATATAGTATTTGTTTTCGGGAAGTTCAGCAGGAGTAAACCAGGCCATATTTTCAACAAGTCCAAGAACGGGCACATTGATTTTTTCCCCTGTAAACATGCTGATTCCTTTTCTGGCATCGGCAAGAGCTACATCCTGAGGTGTACTAACAACCACAGCTCCGGCAAGAGAGATGGTTTGTACAGCTGTCAAATGTATGTCGCTGGTTCCGGGAGGTAGATCCAGTAATAAGTAATCCAACTCACCCCAGTCGCCATCACTGATCAATTGTTTTAAGGCATTGGTTGCCATAGCACCACGCCAAACAAGGGCATCCTCAGGATTAACGAAGTAACCTATACTCAGGTTTTTAACACCATATTTTTCAACAGGCACAATTTTATCTTTACCATCGACTTTTTTAAGTACCGGACGGGCATCCTCTGTCTTAAACATTTTAGGAATAGAGGGGCCATAGACATCAGCATCCAACAACCCAACTTTATATCCCATATTTGATAAAGCAACCGCAAGATTACTGGCAACAGTGGATTTTCCAACCCCTCCTTTTCCTGATGCCACAGCAACAATGTTTTTCACTTCAGGCAACATCTTTGCTTCAGCTTTAGGTGCTTTAGGCTTTACCTTCACAAAAATATTCCCTTCAATCTGGGCGTCATCTCCAACATATTTCTTTATAGCCTGTACCGATGCTTTCTTAATGGCGGCCACAAAGGGATCATTGGCCCGCTCGAACTTCAAGCTAAAACTAATTCTTTTTCCATCAATGCGGATATCATCTTCAACCATACCAAGAGAAACAATATCCTTTTCTTTGCCAGGATGAATAACATGCTTCAAGGCATCAGTAACCAGCTGCGGATAAAAACTCATATCTAACTTTATTTAAACTTTTTAAATATAGCAACAAAGGTAAAAAAAATTCGCCAAAGCGAACAAATGTTTATTTAAAACCCCATAAATAAAAGGCTAATCAACCACCCTTTCAGGCTTCCAGAAAATGTTTTCAAAGTTCTTAACCTTATCATTTTCAACTTCGACTCCTTCACTTTCCAACAATTCCTGCATTGTATCAGCATTAGGAAAAGCATGCTTTCCGGTGAGTTGACCATTCCGGTTCAACACACGATGAGCCGGGACAAAACATGGTTGTGAAAAAGCTTTATTCATAGCCCAACCGACCATTCTTCCGGCTCCGGGCGAACCAATTGCCGAAGCAATCGCCCCGTAAGTGGTAACCCTCCCCGAAGGAATCAGCTTCACCACTTCGTAAACTTTATTAAAGAATCCCTCATTATTGCTCATTGCCCTTATTTATTGGCGGTTCTACGGGGCTTTACTCCTCTCCCCGCACTCCTGTAATCATCGGGCTCAATTTCCACATCAGGCTCAACCAAATTATCACCATTCCTAAGTTCAAATTTCAGGTATTTAATTGGTATTCCATGTTTGAGCCACTTGCTCTCGTAATAAGTTTTTATTGCTAAAATCTCATTTTGGTAACCGTTACTGTAAAGATCATTTTCATCAACAAGTGGGTCAATATTATTCGCTTTCAAGAGCTCACGGGTATAGGAATACATAAAGAGACTATCGGTCTTAAGGTGAATGATACCTCCGGGCTTCAAAAACTGACTATATGCCTCCAGAAAACGTGTACAGGTAAGCCTTTTTCGATATTTTTTTATCTGTGGATCAGGGAATGTCAGCCATATTTCATCCACTTCAGAAGGTCCAAAGAAACCTTGAATGGCCTCAATCCTTGTTCGCAAAAAGCCAACATTGTTCAGCCCCTCATTCAAAGCATCTGTAGCACCACGGTGCATCCGGTTTCCCTTAATATCCACCCCAATGAAATTTTTCCCGGGAAACATGCGCGCCAATCCCACAGTGTATTCACCTTTTCCACATCCCAGCTCTAAAACGATGGAGTTCTCATTCTTAAAAAAATCAGTTTTCCATCTGCCATACAGCTCGTGCTTTTTATTAAAAACCTCATTAAACGGAGCCTGCACAACATGCGGATAAGCATCCATCTCCGCAAACTTCTTCAACTTGTTTTTTCCCACTTTTTTGAACTTCTCTTCAATTAATCACTTTATTTTAAGAAACAGCTTACCGTCCTTTAGATCAACAGAAAAAGACCATCCCACAATCGCTGGCTTTCAATCATCAACCAAACCACATAATTTCAATATAATCCAAAGCCAATCTAATTACTGTTGTCTTGCTTCATTTCAGCTTCCTCCACCCAAAGAGAAAAAGAATGAATGCCAAAAAGATCAGCTCTTCGCATTCCCTGGCGGATGGAAAACGAATAAGTTCCCGGAGTACTAAGTTTCACACCTCTTTTGTAGAGCCAATAAAGAAGACGGGAATCATCGTTCCCTTTTCCAATCCATCGCCCATCCGGTTCTGCTAAAAAATACTCCATAGTGTCCGTCTGCATATGACCATCGGGACTTTTCACTTCAATAAACAACCAGAGATTACTATAAGGATAATCATTAGAATGTTCCATCGAAAACCCAAGGTTCAGCACCTTCGAGGTATCCTCCAGAACCGGATTAAAAGTCACAACCGAATCCTTATACCAACCATTTCCGGCAAACTCGTATTTTTCCTCATAAATAGCGCCCTGGTTGCAGGAAAAAAGACTGATTAACAGCAAAACCAAAGAAAGGGGGCTAACGTTTTTTATTGCCTGAGGAATTGGATGGTTTATCATTTTTCCTGTTTCGTCCGGTATTACTGCCATTATTGGATTTGTTTGTGTTTTTGCGACGCTTGTTTTTGCGACGTTTATTGGACCTCTTACTTTTCTCATCAAACCGGGTGATACTGTCTTCCCCTACCACGTTGGTATAATCAATCTCCTTCACCACACTTGCCGAAAATTCACTGGTGAGTTTAGCGACTTTTTTACCCCTCTTGTTTAGCTCTACAATTTCTTTAACCTTATCAACTGTCAACATCACTACATTTCCGGCACTATCCCTCCCGGAAGAGAACCACATCAAACGCTTAAAAATATCTGTTTTAAAGTGATAATATGTTTCCTCATCAGCTTCAAGAGGAATGTCGGTAGAAGGAAAATCTTTTTGTGCATCAATATAGGCATCCAACTCATAATTAAGGCAACATTTAAGTTTTCCGCACTGACCGGCGAGCTTTTGAGGATTCAGTGATATTTCCTGATAACGAGCAGCGTTGGTGGTCACCGAAACAAAGTTTGTAATCCAGGTAGAGCAGCACAACTCACGTCCACAAGGGCCAATCCCGCCAATTCGGCCGGCTTCCTGCCTGGCTCCTATCTGGCGCATTTCAATGCGTACTTTAAAACGATCTGCTAACACCTTGATCAACTCACGGAAATCAACCCGCTCATCAGCAATATAATAGAAGATTGCCTTTGTTCGATCGCCCTGATACTCAACATCTCCAATTTTCATATTGAGGTTAAGTCTGTCGGCAATCCGTCTTGACTCAAGCATGGTCTCATGTTCAAGGGCCTTAGCTTCCTCCCACTTGTCAACATCTACAGGTTTGGCCTTCCTGTAAACACGCTTAAACTCATATGAGGAAGGGTTCAGATTGTTTTTCTTCATCTGAAGCAATACCAACTCTCCGGTAAGCGTAACCTCTCCTATATCATGTCCGGGAGAAGCCTCAACGGCGACAACATCTCCACGTTTAAGCTTTAATTGATTACTGTTCCGATAAAACCCTTTTCGGGTATTTTTAAACTGCACCTCCACCACGTCGGTAACTCCGCCAGGCTGGGGAAGATCTGAAAGCCAATCAAAAACCTCAAGCTTCCCACATCGGCTGCTACAGGTGCTGCATTTACTATTGTCCTGAGGAATAGTTTCTGCATCCATAATATTCCATTTTTTATAAGAGGGTAATCCCAATCTGCAATGACTTTTTTATTAAAAACAAAGGCCACCACAAAACATCAACTCCTCATGGGAAGTCAATAATTTGAGTTACACTCTGGGTATATAATATTGCTGAAAACCACTATCAATGGCGGTTTTCGTGAAAAATGAATCAGGCGAGTTGATTTGAAATCCTAAACAGGCTACTCACCTTCATCGACATATCAAAAAGTACAAGTCTGATGTTACCGTTCTGTTCAATATGAGAAAGAGCCAGGGAATACTCCTCGACCATAGTCTCGATATTGCGATCGTTCACAAAAGTCTTGAACTTGCTGATAAATTGATCTTCTGCGGGGGTGGCATAAACCAGTTCCGCTATATTGTAATTTGCTATGTAGCTTTCACGTAAAATATCTATGCAGTAAAGAAGCATATTCTTTAATCGCTCTTTAGGCATGCCGGAAGCCGTATCTACCCATTTTATTATTTCATCAAGCTTTCCTGAATAGGCATTACGCATAGAATTGACAAACATGTCATGAAAAAATTGCTTCTCTTCACTGTTGCTTATGACGTCGCGGGCTTTGATGAAATTGCCGCCTGAAATTCGGGCCACCGACTTAGCTTGCTCATCGTCAACTTCAAAAACATCCATCAACCCCTTTGCTATTGCATGGTCGTCAATCTTGGGAATTTTGAGTTGCTGGGTGCGCGAAAGAATGGTGGGAAGTACTCCTGCGGGATAATCTGACACTAATATAAACAGCGTTCTTGCAGGTGGCTCTTCCAGAATTTTAAGCAATTTATTGGCAGCAAAATTATGCATCTTTTCGGGCTGCCAAACAACCATTATCTTATACTTACCTTCAAAGGTTTTAAGACTAAGCTTTTTAATAATCTCATTGCCCTCCTGCGTATAAATCATTCCCTGTCCACGCTCAGCATTTAGAAATGAAAACCACTCATGATCTGTAAAATAGGGACTTTTAAGCACAAAACTGCGCCATTCATCAAGATAATCGGCACTTACAGGCTTCGGGTTGCTGCGCTTTATTACAGGGAATATAAAGTGAAAATCGGGGTGGATTAATTTCCCCATTTTTTTACATGCAGGGCATACCCCGCATGAATCTTTGAGACCGGGGTTATGACAGTTTACATATTGGGCAAACGCCAGTGCCATTGGCATCAAACCGGCACCTTCGGGACCGGTAAATAATTGAGCATGACTGATGCGGTCTTCTTTGACCATTGATATCAGGTGCTCCTTAACAGCCTGTTGTCCAACAACCTCTTTAAACATCATAATTCAGCATCCAACTTATTATTGTACTCACTTAATGGTCAAAGATAAGAAAAACATCGAGATTGTGTTTTCTAAATTATGACCTTACCTCCCTTAGAGAAGGTCTTCTGAAAATCAAAAATATTGTCCTATTTTTGATATGTTATGAACAAACCGGAAACTAAAAAAAAGAAAATCCCCATACTTTTTTGCCCCCTGGATTGGGGTCTGGGCCATATTGCCAGAGATTTTCCCTTAATAAAAGAATTTCATGACAAGGGGTATAAAGTAATAGTTGCTGCATCGCCTCATATCATAAAATGGGTGAAGGCTGAATTGCCTGAATTAACAACGACCTCTTTCCCGGGGCCTAGAATAACTTATGGGAAAAAGGGGTTTTCTTTTCTCAAATTCATTTTATCACTTCCTGAACTTCTAAAATGGCCATTCAGAGAAAAAAGTATAATCCAGGAACTGGTAAAGAAATACCACCCAAAGATTATCGTTTCTGATAACAGATATGGGGCGAGGCACAAAGATGTTTTTTCAGTTATTATTACGCACCAATTAATGATAAAAATGCCCGGTCTCCTTAAATGGCTGGAGTATCCTGTGCATTGGTTCATCACTTTGCTCATTAATAGATTCGATGAATGCTGGATTCCGGATTTCACTGAAGACAAATCACTGGCCGGTGATCTGGTTCACAAGTACCCATTACCCGACAACTCCAGGCTAATTGGCCCCTTGTCGCGGTTTGAAAAGAATGATGAAAAGAACATATTCGTAATTCCCGAAAAATCAGTTCTTGCCATTATTTCAGGGCCCGAACCTCAAAAATCAATTCTTGAAAAGATACTGATAACAGCCTTCAAGCGTAGCGGAGACGGATTAACCCTCTTTAATGGTAAGACCAATCAAAGGTCTGAGTCACCAGCTGAAAAAATTATCATTTACGGGCACTCCTCATCCTCTGTCATGAGGAAAGAGATTCTAAGGCATAATAATATAATAGTAAGATCAGGGTATTCTACCATCATGGATATGTACGCACTTGGGAAAAAATGCCTGTTAGTTCCAACTCCCGGGCAAACCGAGCAGGAGTATTTGGCCGGGTTCCATAAGAATCGAAATCATCTCATTGTAAATCAAAACACACTAACCCAACTTGACACAATGGATTTAAGCTTCCCTCCTCCGGACCAAAACGGACATGAAGCCTTGATATTTCGTGAAAAACTTAAAGATTTCTTTTAACCTGGTTTATGCATGAGTTTTCGTTATGAAATGTTCAGGTGCCAATAAATACTGGCACCCACAAAGAAAATTGATGAAGGAAATAGTGAACTATTTTCAAGTCAGTTTTATTGAGGACGCCAGTATTTGGCAGGTAATTGAACATTGTAATAGATAATTTATGAATAATCCAGGTTCAATTCAAAAGCTGCGGAATTCCCATTCGACAACAGCTAAAGACATTCTCGTCTAAAAAAAATCATCATTCATCACATAAAATAAACCTTTGATGACAAATTGAAGTAATACTTAAAAAATGAGAAACCTTTCTGAACGATTGACGTACCAGTTCAAAACAAGACAAAGGAATAGCCTATGTATTTCTTACCGGTTGCCATTATTGTGGGAGCAATACTCCCAATAGCCTACATTTCGGCAAAAAAAATTTTCCCGAAACTGGTAAGGAAAAAAGCAAGTAAGAAACTTGAATCAATCCTTTTTCCAGATGGGTATTGGCAAAAATCTGAAGTATTAAAGACTTTCAGAAAATTTACCAGCGATCGATTTAGCGATGAGGAAATATTAGATTATTTCTTTAAAATAAAAGGCTTACAAACGATAAAAATTAATTCCGGAACCAATTTCTGGATTAGAAAATATTTGTTCAGCCCCACGACGATAAAACTAAATTACTTTGAACAGGTTAAGTTTTATGAAACTTTTCTAAACTTTCCGGAGCCATCTGAGCAAAAGGAAGGAGTAATTTACCGTCAGAACAGGAAACACGTAAACAAAATAAAATACGAACATGCAGCAGAAATAAGCAAAAACATAATATAAGCACCTAAGCATTTTTGTCTTAGGCTGTTTTTAATCAACGAAACACCCGGTTCGCAAACTCACTTAATCTTCATGGCCCTTGATAGTGACATAAAACGACCGGGTGTTTTTTTATATCAAAAAAATCTCCAATCTGAATAATGCAAAGCTCTCCTTATTTGTCTCTTATTTCTGCCTTCATCGGATTTTTCAATCCTTTTGCATCAACAAATACGGCTTTTACCGATCCCACAAGGATCTTTGCTTCAACAATAATGGGGATGCGATTCTGATCATCAGTAACCCATACAAACATCTTCTCCCCTTCTTCAAAGATGGTACCCTCAACCAGCATAGGAGAAAACTTAAGACATCTGAATTCTCTTCCACTCCGATCTTTAACCACCTCTTTTCCAAGATATCGGATATACAAACTGTGCACTTCACCATCAACAATCAAGTTTATGGGTATCTTTTCATCAATATCGTAACGCGAAAAATCAAGATTTCTTGCCTGATAGACCATAGAAAGTAAGTCGAAAGAACAATCAGGCCATTCAAATGTAGTATCCCGATATGCTTTTCCCCGCTTACTGATAGAAGCATTAATTACTCTTTTTTCCTGGTCGAAAATATAATGATGATGAGCCTTGTAAGAACCTTCATTGGTGCGCCTTTGAAACTCAAACGGCTTAAGGGAATGGGGATCTACCCAAACATCGAAACTATCGCGAACTTTAAAAAAAATATCGTAAGCTTTATAGGTATTTCCGTAAGCCTTAAACTGCCATGCGGGATTACCGCGCCATTGGGAATCATTAACAGCGAAGGTCACCGCCCCGGCATTGATCCAGACAAATCCCCAATTGTAATATGCATGGTATGTCACCTCTTCTCCGGGGGCGAACACAACTTCATTATTGTAACATTGCGAAAAAGCTGAAGAGGAACCCTGACTGAAAATCAAGAATCCGAGCACGATAACATAAAAAGTATGTCGGGAAAGCATTAAAGGAATCATTTATTAACCTTTCCTATTTTACGCTCAACCGACTCAATTTTTCCCTCTAATCTTCCCACACCACCTTCTCTTGCATCAATATTAATGGTTGAATAAATTCTGTCGGAATGAGGCTCAAGAATGGCATAAGCTTTATTTACAATATCCAGAGCCTCCGTCATATTTTGGGTTTCAATGGTGGTTCCCATCGGATTCAGGCGATAGGCAACGCCACTTTCGCGAATCATTTCAATCACTTTCCCCACGTAAGCACTCACGCTAGCCCCTTTATCGGTTGGAAACATAGCAAAATTCAACAATACAGACATATATTACCTTCTTTGAGAATTACTCCTTTTTTTGCTTTCTATTCTGTTTCTATTAACAAATTCATAAACGGGATGTTCGAAGATATCCCATTCAACCTCATGTCCCCAGTTCTCCCTGACAGTTATTGATTCAGGGTAATAATTCACTCTTTCAGGCTGCAGCCCTTGCTCGAAATTACCTGTATCCCATTCCCCGTTTTGGTTGTTGTCATTTATTATCCGAAGAAAATACTTACCCGGCTTAATGTACCTAAATGCTAACTTTCCATTTGCAGGCAACTCGCCAGCCCTCACAACCTCTTCTTTACTATCCAGAACTTGCAAAAGAGCACTCTCATCAAAGTTTTGCACACTCACATAAACAGTTCCATAGCTGTCTTCAGTCTTTACATTAAAAGAACTCTCTGCCGGACGGTTTACTCGTTCATAAACATCTTCAAAAGCAGCAGAGTCCATCACAATCTGATAGGCTCTGCCAGGCTCCCATTCATGTTCAACCCTGAAATTGCGAATACGGATGGAGTCCTGACTGACATCAAAAGGAACCGGCTGAAAAAGAGTATCGACCATCACAAAAAGCTGCAATGAATCCACCTGTAACAAAGAGAGAGGCACAGGAAAATTAAGCCATGGTGCAGCACCTATCTCCATTGCCCCACTTGTTGCCCTGAATCTCAAAGGATCAGGCCCTGCATCTTCCGCCTCATCTTTTCCTCTTCGTTTTTTCTCTTCCATCGCTCGATGAAACATATTTAAAGTATCCACTTGATCCACCAGATTATCCAATGAGTCGCGGAGGGGGTACTTTACCTGAAGCGTAAGGGAATCGCTGGATATAAGCGTACTGTCAATTAACCAAATCATAACGGAATCATGCCTTGCCGAGCGTTCATAAACAAACCAGTCTTCCTTTTCAGGTTGAATATTTAGCATTTTCAGCTCAAGAGGCTTTTCCAATGGACGGTTAAATATAAAATCCAGACGATGGCGCTCACTTCTTTCCCGTGTATCGAGATATTGCTTCTTATAATCTTCCTGAAACAGGAATAGCCTGAGGCTGTCGGGAATATAAGCCAATTCCTGAGTTACAATTACGGTATCCAGAGTTACAGAATCCTTAAAAAGGGAATCTACTCTCTCGCGGTATTCAAAGGATGGTTCTACCAGATCAGACAACCAGGCGATACGTTCTCCGGGCTGATCAAACCTATAGTTTCGGTTTAAATCCTCAAGAGCAAAAACCCTGTATTGTCCTTCTGCTAAATTTCGAATTGTGAACCGCCCTTCTTCATTCGTTTTGGCCAACCGGGGAGGCACCATATTGGTAAAGGCTGAATCAGCATGATTGGTATGGGCCATAACCAGGACCCCCGGAACAGGGGTTAGGGTATTGGCTTCAAAAACATGCCCGGAGATTTCCAAACTATCCTGTGTTTCTCCTGTTGAAAATGAAAAAGTAAAACCATCCAGTGCATTAGATTCGTTGTTATCCTGAATGGCATCAGCAAAATCAATGGAATAAGTTGTTCCGGGTTGAAGATCTTCATCAAAAATTACGGTAACCTTATTTCCAAGACCTCTGATGGTAGGCATATTATTTAAGGGGGGGGATATCACAACCTTTTGAAGCGCTTCTTTAAGTACAATCAGCTCATCAAATTCAATTTCAACCTCGTTCCCCTGAAAATTTACCGCATTCATGGGGGGCTTGGAACTAACCATGCGTGGGGGTGTCTCATCCCTGGGGCCACCCTCAGGGTACCCCTGATTAGCGCATCGGGCCAAACCAAGCAGAATGAAAACAATGGAAAGGAAATAAGAAATATTTTTCAACATCAAACGTTTATTTTCGGTAAAGAACACAGCAAAGTTAGAGTAAAATGATGAAACTTTTTAAATTTGCCCCTGATTCGATAAACAAAAACCATGCAAACAGAAAAAAACAACAATAAAAACCAGAGACCGATATACATTGCATTGGGCGTAGCAGCAGTACTCTTGGTTGTAATTGCAGCTTTATACATAACTCAGAGTGTTGAGATGAAGGAAGTTGTAGAAGAAATGACCATTGAAAAAAACATTCTGACCGAAGAATATCAAGATCTCGCTATGGGATACGATTCCCTGGAATCGACCAGCGATACGCTTAATACAATGCTTGAAAAGGAGCGCCAGAAGGTAGAACACCTCATTGAGGAAATTAAAACAATTAAAGCCACCAATGCTTCAAAAATACGTGAGTACCGAAAAGAACTTGGCACTTTAAGAGGGGTATTAAAAAGTTATGTAGCTCAGATTGACAGTCTCAACAGGCTAAACGAAGAGCTAAAGAAAGAAAACAAGGAGTACCAGCAACGTTACAGTCAGATCCAAAACTCCTACAAAGAGCTGGAAGATGTAAAGACCGAATTGGAGGACAAGGTTGAAATTGCCAGTCGTCTCGAAACTACAAACATGAGTGCAGATGGGCTCAATGCAAGAGGCAGAAGTACCAGCCGAACAAACAGGATTGACAAAATTGAAATATGCTTTACAGTCAAGAAAAACCTGACAGCCCCTGTTGGGATAAAACCCTTTTACATAAGGCTTGAACGACCGGATGGTCAAATACTGTTAAGAAGCCGAGAAGACCTGTTTGAATATGAAGGTACAGAAATAAACTACTCCGCCATGCGCGAAATAGAATATGGTGGCGAAGAAACCGATATTTGTATATTCTATGACGCAGACATGGGTGAGCTGATGCCAGGGGAATATACCACGGACATATTTGCTGACGGTGGCAATATTGGAAGATTTACTTTCGAATTAAAATAAATCAGTAGACTATCCCCAATCGTAAGGGGTAGATTGATAAACGTAATAGTTTAACCAATTCGAGTACAGCAGATGGGCATGACTGCGCCATCGCACAATAGATTTCTGTGAGGGGTCATCATTTTTATAATAGTTTTCAGGAAGTTTGGTTTGCAGGCCCCGAGCTTTATCACGGTGGTACTCTTCGCCCAATGTTAATTTGTCATACTCAGGATGCCCTGTCACAAAAACCTGACTTCGATCCTTAGACAGTGCAATATATGGTCCGGCTTTTACCGAGTCGGAAAGTAAGATTAAATCATCCACCTTCTCAATATCTGTTCGCCTGACATCGGTATAACGGGAATGAGGTGCCCAAAATGTGTCATCAAATCCTCTCAGAAGAGGCTCCTCAGGATCGTTCACAAAATGCTCAAAAACCCCAAACAATTTGGCTGACATTTCATACTTGGGGATACCATAATGATAATACAACCCCGCTTGCGCCCCCCAGCAAAGATGCAGCGTGGAAGTAACATTGGTTTTACTCCAATCCATGATCCGGCACAATTCTTCCCAGTAGGTTACCTTTTCAAATTCGAGCAATTCAACGGGAGCTCCGGTAATTATAAAACCATCGTAATGCTTGTCCTTTATTTCTTCAAAAGTTTTGTAAAAACTAATCAAGTGTTCCTGAGGTGTATTCTTTGGAACATGCGAAGAGGTAAACAATAATTCAACCTCTACCTGCAAGGGGGTATTAGACAACACCCTCAGCAGATGCGTCTCAGTCTTAATCTTTAAAGGCATCAGATTAAGAACAAGAATCTTGAGTGGGCGGATATCCTGAGCAACAGCCCGGCTTTCACCCATTACAAACACATTTTCCTCCTCAAGAAGACTCTTAGCAGGCAGTAAGTCAGGAATATTTACAGGCATAGCATTAGTTATTGGTTACAAAAAGAGCCTACAAATATAAAGGAATGAGAAACAAAATCAATTACAAACAGGTAATTGATAAAAAAATCCCTCACCAAAGATGAAGGATATTGAATGTAAGATTATCTAAATGATTATTCTTTAATCAATTTTTTAGTTGAAATAATATCCCCATTGACATCAGTAATATTAACTAAATAAACACCGGAATTGAAATTTCCTACATCCAGGGTATATTTATTTCCTTCGATAAATCCCGCCTCCAATTCCTTCCCGTCTATATTTACAATGGAATAATACATTTGAGTACTTCTTGAATCATTTATCTCAATTGAAACATCATCTCCGGCAGGATTTGGATATAAAGAGACTGAGCCTTCACTACTTTTAAGTTCAGGCGACGATGAAGGTAATATTGCATCAGGACATTGTACAGGAGAAAAACTTAACATGCCTGTATTGTCCAATATGCCTTTCCAGCAGTTTCCATCGGGAGACTTCATAATTATCCCTTTATCAATATCACTTATATAAACGTCCCCATCAGCCACTTCAACTTTGGCGGTGGGCTTAACTGTTCCAAATCCCACATTATCACTGAAAAATCCTCGCCCTTCAAAATAACCTGCAAATGTTGAATCATTTCGAATTTGATCTTGCCCAATAACTGCAGAGATTACAAAATTATTAGGATAACCAAGAATATTGCCTCTAATGGTACTATAAGATCCTCCCAAATAATGTGTAGTTGAAAGATAAGAACTATAAGGTCTGTAATCATCAAATTCCAAAACAAACAGACCGCCTGAACTGTGGCTATCCAGTTGTCCGGCATGATCAGTTTTCAAATAGTTGGTTCCGGCAAAAGCGGCACTTTGAGCCTGGGAATACCATGCACTGGAATACCCAACTCTTCCTCTGGAGCGAAATTGCAAATAAGAAAGGCTACTGGAATGCTTGTTTATAAGTCCATATCCTCCCCCCTCAGGCGAATCATATTTACTTATCAACGAGAGAATGGAGTTTTCACTACCGGTATTACTACCAATAATAACTGGTTTTTCCCGAAATAATGTATCTCCGTTTGAAGTCCAATCCTGGGCCTTACTTTCAGTACAAAAGAATACCAGGAAAAAAGTTAGTAGAAATAAAGTTTTTCTCATAAAAAGGAAAATCAGATTAAGGAAACAATTCCTTTGTTTAAAATTTTAATTTAATCAAATTTAAATAAACAAACATAAATATCCACAAAATACTATCATTAAAAGAATTTTTTCCAACAAAAAACCTCCTGATCGACACGTTAAGTACAATCCAGGAGGCCTTTATAAATGAAAATTCTATTTACCGCTTTAATATTCCAAAAAACATAATATTTAGAATATTGTCAAGCTGAAGGCGGAAATCATCAAAATTCTCTATTCCTCTAAACAATGGCAATTCAAGTCCGCGGAGGGCAGTACTAATTCCGATGGCAGCCAACCGAAGGTTTTTTATATCAAATTCGCCGGATGAAACACCTTCTTCCATCACAATCCGGATCATCTCCTGCTCAGCTTGCTCTGAACGCTCACGCACATCATCCAGAAAATGGTAATCGCCGTAAGTTTCATCTCTCATAGCTTTCTGATAATTCTCTAATTCACGTAAAGTTTCCATACGAATAATTACGTAGTCATGAAATTTCTGGCGTGGCGAGTATTCACTCCCCACAACTTCACGCAAGCGGCGTTCTAACAACTCGGACTCCAATTCAATAACTGCCTGAAAGATTTCTTCTTTATTCTTAAAGTAATAATAAAGAGAACTTTTCCCTTTTCGCAAAGCCTGGGCTATGTCCTCCATAGTGGTTTTTCTATAACCAAACTTTGCAAAAAGTTCTCTTGCCGATTTTAAGATTGAATTCCGTACAGTATCCTGTCCCGAAACCATTGAATTAAATATATCACTCATAACAAAATTAATTTAGGTATGTTGGAAAATTAGGTTATACACGATATCAATCGGCCAGGGTGAAATCTAATTGACGTTTTTCAAGATTTGCTTTGGCTATTTGAATTTTAACAGCATCTCCAAGCTGGTATTTCCGGTTCTTACGTCGGCCAACCAAACAGTAGTTTTCTTCATCAAATTGGTAAAAATCATCGTCAAGGTCCCGAATAGGCACCATGCCTTCACATTTGTTTTCATCCAGCTCTACATAAATGCCCCACTCTGTAACGCCGGAGATTACACCATCGAAAATTTCACCAACTTTGTCTTTTAAAAATTCTACCTGCTTATATTTGATAGAAGTACGCTCGGCATCAGCTGCCCGCAGTTCCATTTTTGAACTGTGATCACAAAGCTCCTCATATTTTTCTTTTGAAACTGAGCGACCACCGTCTAGATAACGTTGCAATAATCGGTGCACCATCATATCGGGATAACGCCGAATGGGGGAAGTAAAATGAGTGTAATACTTAAACCCAAGTCCGTAATGCCCAATATTGTGCGTGGAATATACTGCCTTTGACATAGTCCGGATGGCCAAAGTTTCAACAATGTTTTGTTGCTTTTTACCCTGCACCTCATCCAGCAGGCGATTTAAAGAGTGACTAATGGACTCATTTCCCTTGGGCATGGCTTCAAAACCAAACTTGCGCACGAAATTTCCAAAGGTCTGATATTTCTCGGGATCGGGCTCATCATGAATCCTGTAAACAAAAGTCTTCGAGTTTTTTGTTGTTCTCTTATCTTTGGGATTCAATTCATTTTTCCCAATCAACTCTGCCACTTTTTTGTTTGCCAATAACATAAACTCCTCAATGAGTTTATTGGCATCCCTGGCCTCTTTAAAAAATACACTTAAGGGTTTTCCGTCTTCATCCAATTCAAATTGAACTTCAACACGTTCAAAATCAATTGACCCACTACTAAAACGAATAGACCTGAGCTTTTTTGCCAAGTCATTTAATGTGAGCAATTCGTTTGAGAGGTCACCCTCCTTTTTCTCAATAACTTCCTGAGCTTCTTCATAGGCAAAACGTCTGTTACTGTGAATAATAGTACGTCCCACCCAGCTATTTTCAATGGCAGCCTCATCATTCAACTCAAAGACGGCTGAAAAGCAGAGTTTATCTTCCTCAGGCCGGAGAGAACACAGTTGATTACTCAAACGCTCCGGAAGCATTGGCACAACACGATCGACTAAATAAACCGAAGTTGCCCGGTTAACGGCTTCTTTTTCAAGCAATGTATTCGGTCTTACATAATGAGTAACATCAGCAATATGAACACCCACTTGCCAATTGCCATTTTTCAACTTTTGCACCGACAGGGCATCGTCAAAATCCTTGGCATCTGCCGGGTCAATTGTAAAGGTTGTAACATCGCGAAAGTCCTTTCTTTTCTTGATTTCTTCTTTAGGAATTTCATCCGGAATTTTTTCGGCTGCTGCCACAACTTTTGATGGATATTTGTAAGGAAGATTGAACTCCGCTAAAATGGCATGCATTTCAGTGTTATTCTCACCCGGATTCCCCAATATATCGACAACTTCCCCAATAGGATTTTTGGCTTTTTCCGGCCATTCACTTAAGGTTACAACAGCTTTTTGTCCGTTCTTGCCTCCTTTTAGCTTTTCTAGAGGAATAAAAATATCGTGGTGCATCACCCGGGAGTCGGCCACAAGGAATGCGAAGTCTTTGGAAACCTCTAATGTTCCGACGAACTGATCCCGACTGCGTTCAATTATTTCAACAACTTCACCCTCGGCCTGATGCCTGCGCCGGCGAGCGTATTGAAGCACTTTTACCCGGTCGCCATTGAGGGCATGTCCCAGGTTCGTTTGAGCTACAAAAATATCCTCATCTCCCTGATCAGGAACAATATATGCAGCCCCTTTGGCAGTCATATCCACAATTCCCTCAATGATATTCCCCGGACTCATCAATAACTTAAATCGTCCGGTTGAAACCTCATTTAAATAATTCTCTTCGCTTAATTGGAACAATAAAACTTCCACCTGCAAGCGGGAACTCTTTTTACTAACTCCCAGCGCAGCAGATGCCTGTTTATAATTATAGGTTTTTTGAGGATTATTAGAGAACAGGTTTTTTACTGCTGCCCTCAAATCTCCCTTTTTTGTCTTCTTCTTATTTTGCTTCTTCTTTTTTGACATATAAATTTTCTTACACTGATTAAAACTTCTGCCGGCCCTTTCAAAAAGTCAAACATTCACGTAATCAAGTCATTCTAACTTTTAAAAAAAGGACGATCTGCTTCATCTTACATAAAAAATCGGATCCTTTTAACAACTTAAACAGACAAATCCGTCCAATGTTTTAACCTGTATATTTAGCTCAAATATAAGAATTTCCAAGACAATTGTAAAGTCACCGATTAAAATGTTCGATTATTACTTATACTTTAGTACTATATTTCAAACTTTTCCGAAAGCAGATTCAACAGCCTGAATTAAGTCCTCCGGATCTTCAAGTCCAATACTTAATCTGACCAAATTGGGCAAAATCCCCAGTTTTTGACGGTCTTCCTCCGAAACATCCACATGGGTCATGGTAGCAGGATGTTCAGCCAGGCTTTCTGTTGAGCCAAGACTCACTGCTAACTTAAACAACGTCAGGTTATCTAAAAATCGGAATGCTTCCTTCTCTCCCCCTTTTATATTAAAAGAAATCATTGATCCGGATGAAAGACACTGCTTTTTAAAGATTTGTTTTTGTGGATCGTCGTCTCTCAGATATCCCAAAAAATGAACACTCTCAACCTTAGGATGCTGCGCCACATATTCCGCTACTTTCCGGGCACTTGCATCTTGCCTTTCCATCCTAATTTGTAAAGTTTCAAGACTTCGCATTACCAGCCAACAGGAATGAGGATCCAACATGCTGCCTAAAAATGTTCTCATTGCTTTGAGCCGACCAATCGTTTCATTTCTCCCTGCACAGGCTCCGGCAATAACATCGCTGTGTCCACTAATAAATTTGGTTGCTGAATAGACCACAAGGTCAGCACCATGTTCGAGTGGCCTCTGAAAAACAGGCCCCAAAAAAGTATTATCAACAGCCAGCAAACAATCTTTTCTGCCAGACACAAACTCATTCCGCAATCGCGCACACATCTCAATATCAATGAGATTATTTGTTGGATTACCAGGAGTTTCAATATAAATTAAAGATGGCTGCTCTCCGGGGAAAGTATCTTCAAGCCGCTGAAGGATTTCCTTTTCAGAATCCAGGGAGGTAAACATTAACGTTCGTATTCCGAAATCAGGTAAAACATGATGAATAAAATGATCCGTACCACCGTAAACGGGAGAGCCAAACAGCAATATATCATTGGGACGTAAAAACGTGAACATCATAGTAGATATCGCTGCCATACCTGAAGCGAAAAAAGCAGCACCATCAGCTTTATCCCAAAGAGCAAGCCTTTTTTCTGCCAGCTCCAGGTTTGGATTATTTACCCGGCTGTAAATCATTCCCATCTCTTCACCGGCTTCAGGTTCTCTCAATCCATAAGCCAACTCAAAAAAAGCTTTGCCCTCGGAGGCAGAGTGAAAAGCAAAAGTGGAAGTCTGAAACAAAGGACACTTGACCGCCCCTTGGTGGTCTGAAGCTTTGTATCCGTAAGACATCATGAGGCTTTCGGGAGAGTATTGATTCTTTTTCATAAAAACGTAGATTTAATTATCAATAATCTACTAAAAATAACAAACAAAATGTATTTACTCCACTCATTTCTAACTTTTAACCCTGCTGTTCGACCTGATTTATATCATTAATAACAAATTGGCTATTAACTACCATAAGATCATCCTGTTTTCAACAAAGCCCAGGAAAAATCTGCCGGAATAAAACCGCTTTCAGGGAAATTATTTTTTAAAAGAAAACACTACTGTGACAAACCGAAGAAGAATATCTGAATTTGGAGTTTTTCACATCAAAAAAGATTAAAGAGGTGAAAGAAGTCTTGATAAAGAGGATTTTGAATCAATTACAAGAGATAGACAACATGATTGTTCATCAATAGAGCGTTAGATTTTTAGATATTAGATGCAAGACGAAACGTATAACACTGATATTCTGTATATTATCACTCACAAACAAAAACACACCCGCAAGCAATTGGCTATAAGTTCATTGAAAAACTAAACGAAGTATTGTTTATGGGATGTCGGCAAAGGTAAAATCTCTCATTAAGGTCTTACTTCTAATATTCGTGTATTTTTTGGAAAATAGTTTCTAAGGGGCTATTATGAAATGGCTGCGCCATTTATCGTTTTTTTCAACCATATTACTTATTTGGGCCTGGCCTGCCCAGGCTAAACACAAAATCGAGCATCAGTCCAAAATATAAAACCCCATTTTTTCGGGATGATCCAATACTTTACGATGGCCTGGAATTTTTTTTAACATTTTTAGCGCCACCAGGTCCCCTCCTGCTGCTATGATATAAAAATATCCAAACAGCCACCAGCCAAACGAACCATTGAAAAGAGAAAACACAAAAGGAGTGACACCCAATACAAATAATGGCATTATAGCACCAATGCGATAGTACTGAACCCTGATAGGAGCTTTGCAATGGCAATAAGGAGTGTATGTTGAGCGATCCAAACCAAACTTAACTGATTTGTATCCCCCATGAGCAAAAGCGCCAAATACAATGCCATGTAAAAGCTCATGAACCGGAATCCCAACGACAAGTATAAAAATAAATTGAAAAACACCCGCGAAGGACCATTCATAAAAAGGATGCAACCCGTAAATCACAAAAAAGGGAATACCTGTAGCAAATAACACAGGCAAAATAAAACCGGCCGCTTTTCGGGCTGTTTCCTCAATGGTAAGTGATATTTCGGTCATTGTATTAATCCAAATGCACCTTTACATAAAAACTGGTCATCTGCAGAGAAATCATCATTATTTAAGATGGCAACCAAACCGTTATCCAAATCCAAAACTTCAACTTCACGCTGAACCATTATGTAAGATTCATTTTTTTCTTCCAATTTTAGCAATACCCAGTTTCTGTTTTCCAAATCAACAACTGCTTCTTCAGGAAGCACAAACATTTCACCAACTCCCTTTACGATCTGTGCATCAAGATACATTCCCGGAATAAAATCAAAAGCATCCTTTTCGAACGCAGCATGAACGGTAACACTTCTTGATCCTTCCTCCACTTTTCGGGCAATTCTTGTAATCAGCGCTGTATCTCTGGCTGTTGCATCCCCGGCAGGTTTAACTAAGACTTTTAACCCGGCTTTAATGCCTGTAACATCATTTTCAAAGACGCTAAGTGAGACAAATATTCCGGAAGGATCAATGATTTCTAATACTTCAGCCCCCTCCTCCAGATAAACGCCTTTATTGATTTCCATCGTTGATACATTTCCATCAATGGGTGCTTTAAGAACAACCGAAGACTTTATTTTTCCTTGTTCAACTTCTACTGGATCAAGCCCCAGTAACCTCAACTGTTCTTTCAATCCGGTTACCTTCGCTTTAACTGAGAGATAGTCAGCTCGGGCTTTTTGAAGTTTTTTCTCAGATGCAACCTCATCGGCAAATAAGCTCTTTTGTCTTTCAAAATCCGCTTTAAGAACAGGTTCACCCGCCACAACCTCTAAATAATCCTGTTGTAACCGGATAATTGAGGGATCCTCTATTTCAACCAATGCCTGGCCGGCTTTCACCCAGTCACCGCGTGTTACAAAAACCTCTTTAACCCGCCCTTGCATCAAGGTACTCATCATAAAATAACTCTCAGGCTTAACCAAAATTTGTCCTGTGGCTTCAATTTTTTCGGAAGCACTTATTTTTTTTAACTCCGAAAAAGTCATTCCTGAAGATTTAAATTGCTCTTTGGTCAGTCCAATTGCCCCCTCTGGTCCGTCAACTGCATTCTTTTTATCGGCTGCTTTTTCGGAATTGCATCCAGATGCGAAAAGCAGAAAAAACAAAAATATTAAAGATCTTGTTATCATCGTATTTCCTTTTAAGGAATGAAATAATTTATTTCTATAACAGTGTTATTATATTGGTGCAGACTTGCCAGATAGTCAAGATAAATTCGCTGTGATTGATCAAGAACCGTGATGTATTCCAACATATTTATTTCACCGGTTTCATAGGATTTGCGTGCTGTTTGCATTAATCCGGTGGCCAATTGGCGACTTCTGGTTTCATATATTTTCAAAGCTCGTTCATACTTTCGAAACTCAGCTTTTAAAGCTCCCATTTTCCATGAAACCTGATTCTCGTAATCAATATATTCGAGTCTTGCAGCTTCCTTTTTCAATCTCTTTGATTTTACCTGAGCATTTTGCCCCGAAAAAAACAATGGGAAAGCCAGGCCCACTTCTACACCTTCATAAACGCGGGCATCGGCATAGTCATTTGTGCCACGAAAGTAGCTCACATTAATGTCGGGCAGCCAATTCATTTTTTCTACCGACCACTCTTTCAGGGCCATTTCTCCTTCAGCATTTTTAAGGGCCAATGCCGGATTTGAAGCAACCTCGTACCCCCCGACCATTAGCTTTGGCAATGAATCATGTGTAACGGCATAACTATTCTCTCCCTGAACAATACTTTTCAGCCTTAACCGGGCGGAAGAAAGATCCTCAAGAGTCTTTACTAATTTCAAATTGGCCTCATCCTTTTTAGACAAGGCCATCATGACGGCCAGCGAATTGGCTTCACCTGCCTGAAAACGCCTCCTGGCACCTTTGGCATACATGGAATAGAGTGAATCAAGCTCCTCATAATTCGCCTTAAGGCTTTTAAAATAGACTACATCATAATATGCTTTCAGAACTTTCCGGGTCAAAATTCTTTTATTAATCCGGTGTCTGTAAAGCTGTATTTCTTCTGCCGAGTCAAGCAATTTTTTCTGCCCCACATAAACCAACGGAAATTTGAAGTTCTGACTGACACCAAAAACAGTTAATGGTTCTCCGTTGTGCCCCAGATTACTCTCATCATAGTTGACAAAAACTCCGGTTTTTTCTATATCCCAGGCTGTTCCTTTCATTTCACCGGCTGCCTTTAGCCTGAGTTCAGAAGCCCGAATCATCCCGTTGTTTTCCAGAGCAATATCGACAGCTTCTGCAGGCGTTACCGGCTGCTGGGCATTCACAATTGAAGGAATGAATAACAGCAAAAGTACTGCAAGGCTGTTGGGTCTGAAAAATCTTCGAACACGATCTCTGTCTTCCATGAGACAATATAAAACGGGCAACACTACAAGAGTGAGCAAAGTGGCGGTAACAAGTCCACCAACCACAACGGTAGCCAGAGGTCTTTGAACTTCTGCTCCTGCACCCGTTGAAAAGGCCATTGGGAAGAAGCCAAAAGCCGTGGAAGCAGCCGTCAGCAAAACGGGTCTGAGCCTTTCACGAGCTCCCTGAATAACGCGTTCTCTTAAATTACTCATCCCGGATTGTTTTAAATCATTGTAATGCTCTATTAATACGATTCCGTTCAACACCGACACCCCAAATAAAGCTACAAAACCAACTCCTGCCGAAATTGAAAAAGGCATACCTCTTAGCCATAAAAACAAAACGCCACCAACAGCAGACAAAGGAACTGCAGAGAAAACCAAAAGAGCCGGACGAATACTGCCAAAAGCAAAGTGAAGCATAATAAAGATTAAAATCAAGGCAATAGGGACTACAATCATCAGGCGGCGACGGGCACTTCTCAGATTTTCAAACTGCCCTCCATACTCCACATAGTAACCCGGAGGCAATTCTACTTCTTTCTCTATACGCTCACGGGCCTCTTCAACTACTGATTCGAGGTCACGCCCCCTGACATTGACACCTACCACAATTCTTCTGCGCGTTTCGTCTCTGGAAATCTGTGCGGGACCTTTGGAGTAATCAATGGTTGCTACCTCCCTCAGAGGTATGCGACTCCCCCCCGGCAAAGAGACATAGGTATTTCTGAGATCTGCTATAGACTCACGTGATCCTTTGTTATAGCGGACTACCAAATCGAATCTTCGTTCTCCTTCATAAACGGTGCCAACAGTTGCACCGGCAAAAGCGGTGTTAACCACTTTGTTAAGATCTGCAATATTGACTCCCAGGGAAGCGATTTTTTTACGATTGTAGTTCACCAGCATTTCCGGTAAGCCAGTTGTCTTTTCCAACACAACATCAGCAGCACCGGGCACTTCCTCCATCAACTGTTGAATCTCCTGCCCTTTGGCATTCAATGTCTCCAGATGATCTCCAAAAACTTTGATGGCCAAATCGGCACGAACACCTGTAATTAATTCATTAAAGCGCATTTCAATAGGCTGAGTGAATTCTATTTCAATTCCGGGAATTTTCTCCAAAATACGTTCTTTAAACCGGTTGGCCAGTTCATCTTTTGTATCTGCCGACACCCATTCTCCCTTCGGTATAAGAGTAATAATAACATCTGTCTCCTCCATCGACATGGGATCGGTTGGCACCTCGGCAGCCCCAATACGACTAACAACCTGCCTTGTCTCCGGAAAAGTTTTGGCGATTTCTTCAATCCGGGTCATTATTTCAATGGTTTCGCCAAGGCTGGTGCCGGTTTTTAATACCGGCTGAATCACAAAATCCCCTTCATCAAGAGTAGGAACAAACTCGCCCCCCATTCGGGAAAACAAAATGCCGGTCCCTAACAACACTACTGCAGCCAATAAAATCACTATCTTTTTATGAGACAATGACCAATCGATGGTAGGGGCATACAACTTGTTTAGGAAGTCCATAAATTTATCCGAGAAAGTCTTTTTCTGTTGAACAGAGGCTTTTAAAAACAAAGACGAAACAGCAGGAACAAAAGTAAAACCAAAGACCATGGCTCCCAGCAAGGCAAAACTAAAAGTCAATGCCATAGGGCGAAACATCTTCCCTTCCACTCCGCTCAAAGTCAGGATCGGGATCAAAACAATAATAATGATGACCTGCCCAAAAACGGCCGACTTCATCATTTTAGAGGCACCTTCAATTGAGATGGAGTTTCGGGCATGCTGCCGTTCACTATCCCCAAGTTCCAAAAGTCCGTGACGCCTCCTGTGAATTTTAAAAGAAATGTATTCAACAATAATTACGGCTCCGTCAATAATAATCCCGAAGTCAATAGCACCAAGGCTCATTAAATTGGCATCCACGCCGGTTAAATACATCAATGTTAGGGCAAAGAGCAAACTTAATGGTATAATAGAAGCTACCACCAACCCGGAGCGCCAGCTTCCCAATAGCAGAACCACGACAAATATTACAATAAGGGCTCCGAGGATCAGATTTTCAGCAATGGTAGTGGTTGTACGGCCAATAAGCTCGCTGCGATCCAGAAAAGGATTGATATAAACCCCTTCGGGTAAAGTCTCCTGAACCTCAGCTGCCTTTTCCTTAACTCTTTCAATAACGGCTTTTGGGTTAGCCCCTTTTAACATCATAACCTGTCCCATGACCTTTTCGCCTTCGCCATTTCCGGTTATGGCTCCAAAACGATTGGCATGGCCAAACTGAACCTTAGCTAAATCTCTCACCAACACAGGCTTACCGGAACGCCCTTTAACAACGATATTTCGTATATCTTCAAGGTTTTCAACCAATCCTTCACCGCGTACAAAATAACTTTGCCCGCTTCGCTCAATATAACTTCCTCCTGCAACATTATTATTATCCGAAACAGCTGTAAAAACCTCGTCGAGCGTAATATTCAGAGCCTTTAGTTTTGCCGGATCCACAGCTACCTCGTATTGTTTAAGGTACCCGCCCCAGGTATTTACCTCCACAACTCCTTTTATTCTGGACAATTGCCGTTTCACCATCCAATCCTGGATAGAGCGTAATTCCATTGAATTGTAGCGATTTTCATATCCCGGCTTCACTTCCAGGGTATATTGATAAATCTCGCCCAACCCGGTTGAAACCGGTCCCATAAAAGGTTTGCCAAACCCCTCGGGTATATTTTCCGAAGCCGCTTCTATCTTTTCAGCTATCAGTTGCCGGGGAAGGTAAGTGCCCATATCATCGTCAAAAACAATGGTAACTACTGAAAGCCCAAATTTAGAAACAGATCTTATTTCCTTTACACCCGGCAGGTTAGCCATCTCCATTTCCACCGGATAGGTAAGAAACTTTTCAACATCGAGGGTTGATAAATTGCGGGATGTGGTAATTACCTGAACCTGATTATTGGTAACATCAGGGGTTGCCCCAATAGGAAGCCTTGAGAGTGAGAAAATTCCAAGGGCAGCTACAGTTGCAGTAAACAAAAACACCATAAGCTTATGGCGAACACTAAAACGAACGATACTCTCAATCATACAGAAGTGAAGTTATTGAGTTTCCAATTTACAAATTTTATCGCAAAGTCACTAAACTCGCAACCTTTTTTGACAAAAGGACGAAATCCGGATTTAGATCAACAAAAACATATTATTATCAATTTAGCATTAATTACCAAGCGGTTTCGTTAAACAATTTAGCCCTTAAACTGTAAGATTATTAGTACATAGTTTAAGAATCTAAAAAAGGAAAGATTATGAAGACACCTGAAAACTGGATTATCGAGAATGATCAACTGACCCGCACTTTTGAGTTAAAGAACTTTGTGGAAGCCGTCGAATTTGTTAAGAAGATTGTTCCCATTGCTGAAGAGGCGCAACATCATCCCGACATCGAGATATTCTCATACAAAAAGGTAAAGATAAAACTCATGTCTCACGATGTAGGGGAAATCACCGACCGGGATGTGAACATGGCGGAAAAGATCAACCAGATTGCATAAAAAAAGCGCCTGATACAGGCGCTTTTTTTATGCATATTTTTTTAATAATGTGCTATTTCACAAAATCGACTGCGACCGCGCGTGCCATTGATTCATCAAATGTAGCAGGAATAAACAATTGAAAGTCGGAGCCTTTACCCGTTTCTGATTCAAATTTAATGTGGCCACCGAGCATTTCAGCAAGATGTTTGCAAAGAGCCAGTCCCAGACCGTTGCCTCCAAACATACGGGCATTGCCTTCATCCACTTGCCTGAAACGTTTAAAAATAACATTGTGCTTTTCTCTGGGAATGCCTATTCCTGTATCCTTCACAGAAATTACCACCCATTTATTTTTGGTATATCGAACAGAAACATTGACTTCTCCCTGCTCGGTAAACTTCACTGCATTGGAGATAAGGTTGAGAAGAATTTGCCTGAGGCGAGATTCATCGGTTTTTAATGTTAAGTCTTGTGGCAGTAAATTATTAACCCTTACCTCTAAATACCCTTTACTCATCTTCTCTCTCATTGACTGTGCTTCATTATCAAGATTTTTCAATAGTTTATCCATATTCAAATCAACGGGATGGACTTCCACCAGCCCCGAGTCAATAAAAGAGAATTCGATAATGTCATCCATCACATGCATCAAATGATTGCCGCTCTCATTGATCATATCAATATACATGTCAGCCTCCTGGGAGGAAACGTTGTCATCCTTCAATAAATTGGAAAACCCCAGCATGGCATTCAGAGGGGTCCGTATTTCGTGGGAAATATTCGCCAAAAAAGCAGATTTGAGCCGATCACTTTCTTCGGCTTTTCTTCTTGCTTTCACCACTTTTGTCACATCCCGGAGGATGGTCATTTTTGCACCTTCATGGCCATTGTAATTTATGGGAACCGTAGTAATCTGATAATCCCGGTTTTTGATAGTCTTTTCCTGCCGCTTCCTGAAGCGTGACATATTTTCTTTTGCAGCCATGCACCAGGAACAAGGAGACTTTATGCCAAATATAATATCATGACATTTACCTTCAGGGTCGAAAGCTCCAAACCTTTTATTGAAAGCATTATTGGCATAAACAATTTCAAAGTCACTATCGCTGATAAAAACCGGATCCTGAAGATTCTCCATCATAGTGCGGTATTTGACCTCACTCATCTCCAATGCCTGTTTGCTCTTTCTTTCTTCTGTTACATCCTCAACAAAGGTCACCCGTCGCTTTCGGCCTTCTGCATCAATTATCAAAGTAGAATCTGTAACAACATGCTTAATACGTCCAAACTTATCTACAACATCCCAATCATCTTTTTTAGAAGACTTGCTCTTAAAAAATTCTTTATGCCGGTCGAAAAGAAGAGATTTTTTTTCTTCCAAAACCACCATGGAAATGTATTGGCCCACTATTTCTTCAGGCGAATAACCATATATTTGGCAAAAAGCATCATTCACAAATTCAAAAACACCTTGTTCATCGGTAATGCAAATCCCAATTATGCATTTATCTATTATGGCCCGAAAACGTTTTTCGCTATTTCTCAGGTCATCCAGTATTTTTTGCTGGGTTGTAATATTTCTTGCAACTGAAAGAATGGCTTTCCTGCCCTTGAAATCAAACAGGCGTGCGTTTACTTCTGTTGGTATTTCCCGTCCGTCTTTGGTTAGACTTTTGGTTTTAAATATCACTGACCCTTTTCCCAGCAGCTCATCTGCAATGGCTTGCACATCCACTTGCCCCGGGACATCGATATCCTGAGGCCCCATGGTCATGAATTCCTCCTTTGTATAACCCATTCGTCTGCAAGCGACTTTATTCACTTCTATGAAAGGCCCCGGCAATAAAGTCTCTTCATCCAGAAAGTGAAGATAAACTGCATCTCTGATATTCTCAAACAAAGTTTTGTAAAGCAACTCTCCCTCTGCCAAAAGGCTATCTTTCTCCATTCGGGCTATAAGTTTTTTCAGAACCTCTTCAATATAGGGGAACAAAGCTTCCTGATCATCTGACCATTGTATGAAATCCTCAGCGCCCTCTTTCATGGCTGAAACTGCTTGCTTAATATCACCATCACCCGCCAAAACAATACAAGGAATAGAAAGAGACTCCTTTTTTAGTAACTTTAAAAAATCGACTCCTTCCATGTCATTTAGATGATTGGAGAGCACCAATAAACCGTACTTTCCACTTCTCAATTCCTGAATTGCCTGGTCAGTATTATGAATACAGTCTGCCACCTCAAATTTTTGCAGAAGATATTTTTGAAGCTGAACAGCCAGTTCCGGCTTATTATTCAGCAAAAGAATTCTATAGTTATTGTTTAGACCAGTCCACATATAGGTACTCCTTTCAAAAACTCTATTACGAAAAAAATTTATTTTTGTTCCCCAAAATCCCTTAAAGAGAATCCATCCCTGTGAATTAGTCTCTCCTATGAAGTTCTGTGTTAATCACAGAAAGCAGACATTCTTTAGAATCATCAAAATACTCCCAAAACATCACCCCTTTTAATCCGGTGTTGCGAATATATTGACACTTTAATCCAAGTGATTTTGGATTTTCGTAAGTAATAAACACCCTTTCTTCTTCATTAAAAAGATAAGGTGCTTTAGCCGAATTATCCCAGTGCTTTTCAAATTTCTTATTGCTAAGAACATTTTCTAATATGGACTGATATACAAGATTAACATTTTCGAGCCCTTCGCCGACGCCTCCTAACCCGCTGTTTTTCTTTTTAACTTTCTTCCACCCCCGGCCATAAAATGGAACCCCGACTACCAGTTTATCGGCAGGCACACCATCTGAAATAAACCTATCTACAGTTTCAGAAACAGAGTTACCCCCTTCATAAAACTCAGAAGGATACAAATTGGCATGATGCCTTACTATGGAGTCCCAGGCACCGGCAAAGTCATAGGTCATGAGATTCACAAAATCCAGATATTGAGCCGCTTTGTCCATATCGGTAGTTTCCAAAAATACGGGAGAGGCCGCGGCGGCAATCGTCAGCAAATAATGTTTTGATCTATCGATGGCATCAAGCGCTTCCCGGCACTCCTTCAATAGCAAGGTGAAATTCTCTTTATCCTGGGGACGATGAGTATTGCCTGCTCCCGGCATTCCCGGATATTCCCAGTCAATATCTAACCCGTCAAGATTATGTTTTAACAAGAAATCAACGGCACTTTCAACAAAGTGCCTTCTAGACTCCTTATTCAGAGCCATATCCGAAAATTCTCCGGACCATCCCCACCCCCCAACAGAAACTAAAATTTTAAGTGCAGAATTCTTTCGTTTAAGCCGATTCAGAACTGCAAAATTAGCAGAGTCAGCCTCATAGCCTTCTACCATTCTTCCATCAATGATATTGGCAAAAGCATAGTTTATGTGAGTTAATTTTGATGCAGAAATATCTTCTTTAATCAGGCGGTTACCAGGGAACAAATAACCAATTACAACTTTTGAACTTCGTTTAGGTGGTTTTTGTGAAGATGAACAAGCTATAAAAGTCCAAATTGCAAAAATAAGAAAAGCAATATTTTTCATTATATCAAGATTTTACCCTAATATAACCGACAGACCACTGAAACGCAAATTAAGAAACTATTTAAGTTTTTATGAATATCCGGTTATTTACCTATTTGAAAATATAGAGGGGCTTTACCCCTTAAACCCCAATTACTTTTTTGTCTTGACACAAAAAAGTAATCAAAAAAATTATTTCATGATTATTGCTACACTCAGCATTGTTCAAGCGAGCTTGACACTGCTTTCGCTAATCGCAATAATCCAAGGCTGTGACCGCTTCACTCAAAAAAACAGCGTTTGATGGCTAAAATCTTTTAAACTCGCCTATCGGCTCAAACAGAAAAGATTTTTTAACGCCATCTTCACTTGTTTTTTGGCTCACCGGTCAAGGCCGTCCTTTTCGGCGGGTCTGCTTTCAAGTTGGGTATAAAAACGGATACTCATTTAAGTTTTTTTGTTTTCTTTCATAATCACCGAAAAGGTACTTCCCTGCCCGGGAGTGGAGGTTCCCTTTATTTGCCCCCCCATCTGTTCAATCAGGTTTTTACTAATAAAAAGACCAAGTCCATTCCCTCCGGCTACCCTTGTGGTTGACTCATCAGCCTGCCTGAAACGCTCAAAAATCACCTCCATTTTTTCTGCAGGAATGCCAATGCCGGTATCTTCCACATCAAAAATAACCTCATGATTATTATTCTTGAAAACCTCAAGTTTTACAAGTCCTTTCCGCGTGAATTTAATGGCATTATTCAACAAATTCATCAGCACCTGCTTCAAGCGCAATGGATCGGCCTGAATGGTGTAACCCACGGGAAGATGGTTCTCCATTCTTAATTCCAAATCAGGTTTACTGCCATCTGCCAGCTCTAACTTCATAATATCCATAGTCTCTCTCAAAAGAGGATTCACCTCCACTGAAACCCTGGATATTCTGAGATTGCCTTGTTCAATGCGGGCTACATCAACAATATCATCAATAATATTTAGCAATTGAATCCCACTCTGGTGAATGAGATCAATAAAACGGGAACGTTCTTCCCCGGGCAGAGTATCATCATTAAGAATGCTTGAGAAACCGAGAATTGCATTTAAAGGGGTTCTGACTTCATGACTCATATTGGCCAGAAAAGCAGTTTTCAGCCGATCACTCTCTTCAGCTCTCTGTCTGGCTTTTATTATGTCGGTCAAATCTCTCATCACAATCATTTTATTAATTTGACCTTCTTCAAATTCGATGGGAGCCATTATTACCTGATAAATCTGCCCTGTTCCAGGATCGTGCAATTCACGTTCGTATCTTTGCCCTATTTTTAATTGCTTCACCCCTTTGCACCAACCACAACGATCTTCATTATATAAGACTTTCTTGTAACAATGCTTTATATCATCAACCTCTCCGAATCTTTTTCGAAAAGCGGTATTGGCAAACAAAATCCGACAATTGTCATCGGCAATATAAAGAGGAATATCGAGTGCCTCCATCATTGAGCGATATTTCCGTTCGCTACGTTTCAGCTCACCTTCAGCCTTTACTCTCGCTGTAATGTCCTCAACAAAGGAGACCAACTTTTCTTCCCCGTTAAACCATGTAATTGGCATTGTATCGGTCTTAACTTTTTTCTGTTTGTTTTGTTTGTCAATTGCATCCCATGTTTTGGTCTCATGCAGGGAATTAACAAACAGGCGATCAACTTCATTTATCACAGCCTCATGCTGATCAGAAGAATACAACATGGTAATTGATTGTCCAACAATTTCGTTTGCTTCATACCCAAACACAGTGCAAAAAGAATTATTAACGTAATCAAATTCTCCTTTTGAATTTATTATACATATGCCTGAAACAGATTTTTCGATGACATACCTAAAGCGTTCGTCGCTCTCCTGCAAAGATTCAGAAAGGGTTCTGTTTCGTTTCAAATAATTTTTTATCAGAAGCAGCAAGATGACCGCCACTGAAACAACAAAAAACCAGCCTTTCCAAAGCTGTAATCTGGCATACTGATCAGGGTCTTTAAAAAAGGACAAAACCAGTCGGTCACTGAAGAAAATCCATAACCCTCCAATGATTAAAAAAATACACGAAATCCTAATGGCCATTAACCATTCGTGATCTATTTTCGATTTATTAAAAAATTTCCTCATAAATATTAATTGCGGAACCAGTGCGAACCATTTAATATACAAGATTACAATTAAAGGTAAACACCTTTACGGATAATTTCGTTTCAAGTTTAAAAAATAAAGGGGTGCCCCAGCCAGGAACACCCCTTTAACACAAGAAAAATCAGCCTAAAGAGGATTCACCTCAAGATGACAATTTAATTCAGTGAAATCAAAGTTTTGAACAATAACATAATAATTCCCCGCATCTAGGGCTATACTAGCTATCGTCCCATAGAGATCCACGTAATCATCATTTGAGGCAACTAGATTACCACTCTCATCATACAAATACACAACTGTGTCACAACCAACCAAATAAAAACTGGAAACAATTTCGAAATTCCCGCTTGTAGTCACAGTAAACCAAATAGGATCTGTTTCTCCGGATGGGTCTGTGATATCAAAAGAAACAAGACTATTATCAACAATCGTTACATCTACAGTTCCGGTAGCATTGCCACCATCTCCATCGCTAATACCATACGTAAAGCTGTCACTTCCTGAAAAATCGGCATCGGGCGTGTAACGCAAAGCATCGCCCTCCTGAGAGACGGTGCCATTAGTTCCCTGTGCAAAACCTGTTATGCTGAGGGCATCGCCATCAATGTCAGTATCATTTGATAATACTTCTATCAGGATTGTGCCATCCTCATCAACACTTGCTAGATCAGTTACAGCCTGTGGCAAATCGTTTACAGGATTGACTGTCACATTAACCGTTCCGGAGACTTCTCCACCATTACCATCGCCAATATCGTAGGCAAAGCTATCGGAACCATTAAAATCGGCATCGGGAGTGTAACGCAAAGCATCGCCTTCCTGACTGACGGTTCCATCACTTCCCTGAGTAAAGCCTGTAATGCTCAGAACATCTCCGTCGATGTCGGTATCATTCAACAATACATCTATTAAAGTGGTACCATCCTCATCAATTTCACCAGCATCCGTTACAGCCTGAGGAACATCATTTGCAGCATTTATCGTCACATTGACGGTGCCTGTTGCAATTCCACCATTGCCATCGCCTATATCGTAGCTAAAGCTATCGAAACCATTAAAATCTGCATCGGGCGTGTAACGCAAAGAATTGCCTTCCTGACTGACGGTTCCATCACTTCCCTGGGTAAAGCCTGTAATGCTCAGAACATCTCCGTCGATGTCGGTATCATTCAACAATACATCTATTAAAGTGGTACCATCCTCATCAATTTCACCATTATCATCAATTGAAACAGGATGGTTCTTTACTGAAATAGTTATACTTTCCTCTTCTGAGCACCCGTATTGAGAAGACGCAGTGACCACAAAATTTGTTGTTTCGGAGGGAGAAGCAACAAGAACCGCATCGGTTGAAACAACCGGGGACCAATCATAAGAACCGCCACCTGATGCGGTTAAAGTAACGGATTCTCCATTAAAAATTTCTAAAGCAGAAGCATCAATAACAACATTCGGTAATTGGTTTACAGTTATCTCAAGTTGAATAATGCTGCCGTCTCCACATGAATTAGAAGGAATCACGCTTAGTGTTCCGGAAGTGGCATTTTCAGAAAAATCAACATTCACAATATTGGTTCCCTGACCACTAATTGAGATCCCTTCACCGGAATAATCCCACAGATAATATACATCATCCAATAATTCAACCTCATAGGCCATATCAAGAGTTCCCTGACATAATTGTGTTTGACCTGTCATATTATTCTCTATTTGAGGAACATCATTTTCAAACAAAAATTGATAATCTCTGCTTGCCTCCGGGGAATCTTCCAGAATATCGTGATCCGGGCGATTACAAGTTGTTGCATATCCGGTCATCCTCAATATGTCACCGTTCGAGTAAGATAATCTAGCAGATGATGATTTCAGCCTGTTTTCAAGTGTATTTGAAGCCAATAGTTCCAGCTCAGGTTGATAGTTGTTCCCACTCAAGGCCATCATCTTAATGGTTTCAAATCCCTCTTCTCCAGTCACTTTTAGAAAATAAATATTATCATTACCGGCTGTAAATTTAAACTGATGAACACCTTTTGACAAAAAAAATTGATCTTCAAGAACTTTCTCACCAGAAAGACTAAAAACACTTATCACCATTGATTGGCTGCTCAAAATTTCGAGTTCAAAATTGGTGAAGTCAGCAAATGGGTTTGGGAAATTGGGTTTTAAGCTAAAACCTGCAGATTTCTGATTGGAATAAATATTATCAATTTGGGTTGGCACCTCCAGTGTAACCGATAAATCAGAACTGTAAATCTTTGCCTCCAGCCCTTTCGTTAAATTTTCAATCAAAACACTATCAGGAACCACCATATTCCCTTTATGCTGTCCTGAAAAAGTCAGTTCTATCCCTCCTTGTCCAAAAGCAAAAATGGAACTCATGAAAAGGATAATCAGTAAAGTTTGTCTCATAGTTTAATAGAGATTATGGGATGATTATATTTTGGTTTTTTTACGAAACCCTGCAGGGCATGTTCATTTTAAAGGACATTCGCATAGTTTTGGTTAGAATTTGAAGCCTGACAGGAAGAATTCGATTCAATGTCGAAGTAAAAAATGATTTGTAAATGCAGCCTGCTTAAGCAGGAAACAACTCAGAAATGATCATTTTACCTAAAAAAAAGAAGCAATCATCAAATCCGGGGAACTTTATAAGCCAATACGACTATAATTGCAAACCATCAATGGAAAACAACCTTTAGAAAAATCTAGAGCTTTACAGGAATTCTGTTTCAGGAGGGTGAGCAATTAAACGATGAAGCAAATTTGGGTCCTTATTTTCAACACATTACTAAGCATTTCTATCTCAGGACAGATAATGCCAATCGATTATGACCATTACACCCGTTTTGATAACCTGACCGTGGCTGACGGATTGCCCGGAAATCACATAACGGTTATTCAGCAGGACGCACAGGGTTTTATGTGGATTGGCACCCGGGAAGGACTCGCCAGATACGACGGCACCCGCTTTGAAACCTTCCACCATCTGCCAGGGGATTCATCATCCGTTGCTTCGGATTACATCACGGACATCCTCACTTCTCCTGACGGAAATGTCTACATCGGTACACGGGAAGGCCTAAGCATTTTTGAACCTGAAATGTTCTCTTTCTCCCAGGCTCCCATTATTTTTGAAGATGGGGTGGGGCTTCAGGACAAGCACATCAGGGCTCTCCTTGAGGCCGACGACCAACACATATGGGTTGAAACTTTTAACGGAGTGCTACACAAGCTCAATACTAAAACGTTTGAAACCCAAAGCTGGTCCCACGACAAGCCCAGCCAACCCTATTATGATTACCACTCCATTTTCAAAGACTCGCAAAACCAGCTTTGGATAGGAGGCCGAAATATGGGGCCTCTGAAAATGGAAAACGGCAAAATCAGATCCATTCCAACCAGCAGCTCCGACCCTGAACTTAAGCGGGACAAAGACGCTGCTCTTTTTTTTGAGGACAGCAACAATGATTTCTGGATCGGAGCTCTCGACGGTCTTTATCAGTTTGACCGAAACACCGAAACTGTTAACAAAAGGCTTCATACCTCATCTTATGATATGGTGGAGGACAACAAGGGCTTTTTATGGGTCGCTACGGGTCATGGACTTGCCCGTATCAATAAGAAAAAGAGCACCATCGTAAAATACCTGCCTTCTGACAATGATCTCTCTTCCATTCTTCACGATCACATCAATTGTTTAACCATCGATCATTCGGGCAATCTCTGGATAGGAACACAACAAGGAATCAGCATATTAAAAGAGAACCAAAGTCTCATCCGGTACTACCGCCATTTAAATGAAGTACCCCACTCGCTCAGCAACAATCACGTTTCCTGTTTTCTGGAGGATTCAAAAGGAGACATTTGGATAGGAACAATGGGTGGTGGCTTAAACCTTTTTAATCCGCAAACCGATGAGTTTAAGACCTTCACAAGCCGGAAAGGATTAAACGGTTGTATCAGTGCCAATCGCGTATCTACCCTGTTTGAGGAAAAAGATGGAAGTATCTGGACCGGATTGTGGCAAGGTGTTGGATTTAATCATTTTGATCCGGCCAAACACCGTTTCACCCATTTCGCTTTGGACTCCAGCTCCCTGAAAAGAGACTGGTACAGTGGCTTTGAATCCATCGGGAATGATACTCTGGTGGTTGGTTTTTGGGGGGCAGAAGGCCTCAGGTTATTCAGCAAAAGTAAAAAAGCATGGTTGCCGCATAGTTTTCGTCCACAAAAACATCCGGCCGATGGCGAAATTCACCTTATTGCATCCAACGACAGTCTGATATGGCTTTACAAATCCCAGAATATTCTTCACACATTTAATCCCTCCGATAAAACGTTTAACGGTTACCGGTCTCAAAAATTCAAGGATGCCAACCGGCGGCTCCATGTCCAGTCGGTGGACATTCCCAATTTCTCCAGTATCCCTGACATTATACAAGCGGGAGATGAAACTCTTTTCCTTACAAACCAGGGTGTGGCAGGTTTTGATGAAAATAAATTCCAGATTTTAAGTCAGAAAGTCTTTAAAACAGGCGTTTATTCATCCTTTTCAAAAAAAACCTTTTTATTGGCACAGGATGGTATCTGGATGTACAACCCGAAAACAAACGGTCTTTCGCATTTGGTTGTTGCCGACTCGATGCCTGTTAAGCCGGAAAACATAAAGGACCTTCTTGTTTTTAGAAAAAACAAGTTATTATTAGCCACTACGGAGGGGGCCCGTTTATTTAATCTCAAGACCAAACTTCTATTAAATTTACCGTCTCCCTTTTCATCCCTGGCTACATCTCAACAAGCCATTAACAAAATCGTAAGACTCAAGGATGGCATTCTACTGATATATCCCAGAGGAATCTCTTTCCTCCCGGATCAGGGGAAACCCAAAACATTCAACACCCGCACCGCATTTAACCAGGGCATGCGCAATGACGCCATCAATTTTGCGTTGCCAACTCCTGATGGAGACGGCGTCTGGCTTGGAGCTGATAAGGGATTGTATTATTTCAGCCCATCTCAGGAGCATTTTAAACAAATTCCTGAGCTAAACGACTACGCGGTAAACGAGATGGCTTACCACAAAAAGCAACTCTTTCTCGCAACAGATCAGGGATTGGCATTGCTTTCCCTCCCCTCCCGGAAAGTCACTTTCCTAAATGCTCCACCCACAGATATGTTATCTTCTCACCTGACAACATTTGTAAAAAAGGACAGAAGAGGATTCATCTGGACTGGTACCACCAACAAAGGGGTAAACCAAATCGATCCACACTCATTAAGGGTAAAACATTTCTATGATAAAAACGGTTTCCATGGCTCTGATGCCATGGCTTTCCTCGAAACCTCTACAGGAGAGGTTTACGTAGGTGGAGATTCACTTAATATTTTCAACTTTGCCCGGCAACGATTCGAGTCCCCTGATTTTGCACACCATTTACCCAAAGAGAAGATCCTCTCTCTCACAGAAGATCCAATGGGAAGAATCGTGATTGTTACCTCTCACAATATTTTAATTTATTCATCCGATTCCTTGCAATTATTAAACATCACCCCATACCTCGGTACAGAAAACATATCCTTCACCCCGGCGAGTTTAAAGACCTCTACCAACGAAATTTACATTGGAACCGCAAAGGGATTTTTCAAAATGGACCCCGGGTTGTTTAATCCACCAACCCTCCCCAAAGAAACAAAGATTACCCGGGTTGGTGTGATGGGAGATCCGGTCAGCTTCGGGGATCAGGAAGAATTAATGCTTACCCATGATCAGAATTTGTTACAAATTTGGTTTTCGGATATGGTTTTCCCTGCCAATCATGATCAATACCTTTATAAGCTGGAACCCACCGATAAGGAATGGACAAAAACCAATGAAACATCTGTTTCTTACAAGCTACTGCCACCAGGCAAATACACATTCAGGGTAAAATCCTTTAATCCATATGGCAACAGTCAGGAAACCAGACTAATGATTACCATCAAGCCGCCTTTTTGGAAAACCTGGTGGTTTTTCACCATTTTGATCATGTCCTTAGTAACCGGTCTTTGGTTTTGGTGGCGACACCGGTTAAATCATCTGAGGGTACTTGAGAACAACCTGAATCTTAGACACCGGCTTTTGCTTTCGCAGATGAACCCGCATTTCATGTTTAATGCTTTATCAGCCATTCAATCCTTCATTTATCAAAATCAACCTCAAACAGCAGGGGCTTATCTCTCCAAGTTTGCAAAACTTATGCGACTCTATCTCAACAACATGTCTTTGCCTGTAACTCCTATAAATGATGAAGTCGCCACGCTGAAACACTACCTGGTGCTTCAACAATTAAGATTTAACGGCTCTTTCAAATACTCGGTGAAAGTGCTTTCCGGGTGTGATCATCTTTCGATGGGCATCCCGGCCATGCTGGTACAGCCCTTTGTTGAAAATGCAGTGGAACATGGCATCCAGCACATTGACTATGAAGGTAACATAGAAGTCATCTTTTCGTTAAAGAATAATAGCTGGGAGGTTGCCATAAAAGACAATGGTTTAGGCATTGAAAAAAGCCGACAGTTAAAAAGTGAGTTCCACCCATCTCATAAATCCATGAGCATGGGAATAACCCAAAAACGGATCGAACAACTGAGAAAGCAATATAAACAACCTTGTCAATTAATAATAAAAGACAAAACGCAAGAACCAGGTAACGAAACCGGAACCGAAATCAGCCTGTTGGTACCAGCCCTTCAGTTGTCTGAGGATTAGAAGAACCAGCCAAATGAAACGAGCATTCAAGGGTTGTCGCTAAAGAACATGCATAAGCTTAAATAATGCGAGTTCCATTCGACCAATGATTTTAATTAATTTTACACGAATGAAAGCAGTGATTATTGATGATGAACCCAATGCCCGAAGTACCCTCAGAGGAATGCTGAATATGCTGTTTCAGGATTTGGAAATTGTCGGTGAAGCAGACGGTGTAGCATCCGGAAAAACAATCATTGAAACACATCGGCCCGAGATTGTTTTTCTGGACATCAGAATGAAAGACGGCACCGGCTTTGATATGCTCCGCCAGCTAAAGACGCGGGACTTTGCCCTGGTCTTTCTCACCGCTCATGATGATCATGCCATTGAAGCCTTCAGGTTTTCCGCGACCGATTATTTGCTAAAACCGGTAGATCCGGATGACCTGAAAGATGCCGTTGAAAAAGTGCGCAGGCATAACACCAATAACCAAGCCCTGCTTGGAACCTTAATGGAGAATATTCAGCAAGCATCCGCTCCATCAAAAAAGCTTGCTCTTAAATCCAGTGAAGCCATTCATATTGTTTGCACCGATGACATTATTCGCTGCGAAAGCATGGATAATTATACCCGTTTTATTCTTAAAGATCAAAAACCACTGGTAATATCACGTCCTCTAAAGGCGTTTGATGAAATGCTGGAAGGCGTGGGATTTCTGCGCATCCATCAATCGCACCTTATCAACCTTTCTCACATACGGAAAATTGACCGCAAAGGAGGTTTTATCGTAGAATTGTCTGACGGTTCAGAAGCCCCCGTATCTGTTCGAAAGAAAGAAAAACTGCTTAAACGGCTACAGACCATTTGACAATCAGCCAAATATAAGATCAGAAGGCAAAAGTGACTGCCCCCGGGAATGACAGCACTTCCCGTTTAGTATTTATTATGTGGTGAAACGACCGGGCAGACTGAATCTGAAGACAGAACCTTTTCCTTCCTCCGAATCCAGTGAAATGCCATCCCCCATAAGGCTGGTCAATTTTTTTACAATGGCCAGTCCCAGGCCTGTCCCCCCATACTTTCTGGCTATATCATTATCTGCCTGACTGAACCGTTCAAAAATAATCTCCTGTTTCTCGGGTCTGATTCCTATTCCGGTATCCTTTACAATCAACTCCACCTTACCATTCTCAACGTTTGAAACGCCAAATACAATTCCCCCCTCAGCAGTAAACTTCAGTGCATTGTCGAGAAGATTTATTAAAACCTGTTGAAGCCGGTTTTCATCACCTGTTACTTCAACGGCCTGATCTGGCATCTCCAGTTTCAAAGAAAGATGGGATTTCCCAAGCTCCTCCATTTTCCTGATGTACAAATTCCTGATTGCTGAAAGCGTTTCGTTAAGCACAAAGGGTTTTGATTCCATGCTCAGCTTTTCAGACTCTATGCGGGAAACTTCCAAAACATCATTGATGATTTGCAACAGCCCCTCTGAACTTTTTTGAATAATGGTTCCAAACTCCTGTCGTTGCTCAAATGAAAAGCCATCGTGAGAGGTAAGAAGTTCCGTAAAACCAAGAATGCCATTTAAGGGAGTACGAATTTCATGGCTCATATTTGCCAGAAAGGCCGTTTTCATTTGTTCACTCTCTTCCGCTTTGTTTTTTGCCTCTTCAAGGTCTTTCATTACTCTTTTGAGTACAGAAATATCTTCATAAAGCAGAAGATAATTGGTTACATTTCCAAAGGCATCCTCAATGGGTGAAATCATGATTTTTCCCCAGAAGGGTTTACCTTCTTTTCTTTCCAGCCGATATTCACCATTCCAGATCTCGCGTGCTTTAAGCGTTTCCAGAATTTCATTCTCAAGAAGATCTACGTCCACATATTTATGATCAAGGATCCCGGGCTTTATTCCTGCCACATCTTCCAATCCCAGCCCTGTTAAGTCTGTATACTTAGGGTTAACATATTCAATCCGCATGAAAGCATCTGTAATAATAACACCTACCGGGTTTTGTCGAACCGAGGCACTGAGTAGCTTCAGCTCCTGCTCTATCCGTTTTTTGTCACTGACATCGTGAACAATACTGTGGATAAAAGGCCTTCCTTTAATTATGATTTGACTTGCAAAAACCTGGACATCTGAAATGGATTCATCAGCTTTACGGTGCTGAAATTGAAAATAAGTCCTCTGCCCCTGCTCCACAAGAACAAACTTTGCCTTAATTTCATCGATCGACAAAGTATTGATTTGATCAATATTCATATTTAAAAGATGCTCCCGGCTCCAGCCGTAAAACTCGGCTGCTGCATCGTTAGCTCCTACGATCCTTCCATCAACAGGATCTATCAGCATTTTTACAGCGGTATGCTTTTCAAACAATCTTCGAAAAAGCCCTTCACTCTCTTCCACCTCTTTTTGCTTTTTCATAGTCTCAGTCCTATCCTGAAAAACCAACACAACGCCCAGGTTCTCACCATGGTCATTCACCACCGGAGAGCCCCTGTCAGCAATGGGAATCCTTCTACCATCCCTCGAAATCAAAATGGCCTCAATGGCAATTTCAGTCTTCCGGCCGCTTTCAATAACTTTTTCAACAGGATTTTCGACAGGTTCGAGATCATTCTCATTAACCACCTTAAAAACCTCTCCAACAGGCCTTCCTTTGGCTTCTGACACAGGCCAGCCGGTCATCCTGCAGGCTGCCGGGTTCATTTCCACAACATTCATCTCTATATCGGTCAGAATTACCGCATCTCCCAAACTGTTTAATGTAGTTCGGTAAAGTGATTCATTTTCTTTCAAAACCTGCTCGGCGGCAAGTCTCCTCTCTGAGGAGATCATCAACAAACCAATAAAAAGTGTTGCCAGAGGGAATAATATCATCACCGATGGCCCAACCCCGGCAATTACATCAAGGCCCTGAGGCCAGGGTAAAAGAAGCTGAGATGCCAACATTAGCAAATGACTCCCAACACCCACAAAAATCAGATGTTTGATTTCGGGAATATGAAACCTACCGACCAACCGACGCCTCACCCAAAGACCCATCAAAACAGTTGATGCAATGGTAGCAACCCCGGCATAGACACCGGCTCCACCAATAAGGATTCTATAAATTGCAACAATCACTCCTGATATTAACGCAACGATCCCTCCCCCGAACAAGCCGGCAAGCGAAAAGATAATGGAACGTCCATCGTAGAATACGCCCTCAGAATAACTAAAAGGAATATTCATGCCAATGATGGCAAGGCTTCCAAACAACAGCCCCATCAGTATCTTCACCAGCAAAGGATGGGTTGAACGGTACCTTACCAATCCCCCGTAAAAAATCGACAGCACAACCAAAAGGGCCACATTCACAATTAAATCCTGGAGCATAAAAGCAAAATAAATCAATAATTTTCAAACTAAGCGGGAAGGGAATATGGAGCTTGCAAAAATGCAGTTTTTCCAATAATAACGTTACGAATATTAGTCATTTTTATTTGCTTACGCTCCCTTAATAAAATGTAAAAAAATTAACAAATGCTAAAAAAGGCTTTGCCTTTCTGAACACCCGCATAAATTTTGACACTGTTTGTTTAGTTTTATAGACAAACACTTCTAAATAGGGTCTGCTGAAAAAGTCAAAAGATGAGAATTTACAAGACGGCCCAATCGAAGGAGTATTGAAATACTTCGAGATGGGGCCGGTGAAGTAAATTTTTTTCTTTTGATTAGCAGTTTTCCTATTTACAAGTGCAACGGTATTAGAGTATGCTGTGGAATAACCTTGCACGCAGTTAATTGTTGATGTGCTTTAAGTATCTGATAGTTAATTGAATCTGCGTTTTTCAGCGCACCCTAAATAGTGTTTGCAAGAAAACGACAATTGCTGCCCCAAAGGGTCGGGGTAAACTCAATGCTTGTCTTCAAAACAGCGCAAGCCTTGCACTTGACGCCCTCTTGCAAGCACAGATGAAAAACATGAGTTTTCTTGCTGGCACTAAATAGGGCCCGCTGAAAAAGTCAAAAGAGCAGAATTTACAGCACAAACGATGTTGTTTTGCTCACATGATGTTATATCTGCACACTTGGAAATAAAATGAGTGTTCTTAATAATATTTCAGGCTGACATAGCCAAGATTTTGGCTCAAACATAAAAGCCAACTATACAGAAAATTACACATCCCATTAATTCCGGATAGAATACTAAAAAAGTCATATGAGAAACCTCTCACCCTATTCTCCCAACAATTCATCCATCTTGGCATTAAAATCCGCTATCAACTCATCATGGAACTTCCCGGTAGCCGGCCCGCTGAATCCGGAGTGGATATAGCGAACTTCACCCTCTCTGTTTATGTAGATTGTAGTTGGAAAAGAAAGCACGGCATTAAGCTGAGGCAATGCTTCTTCAGCAGAATCACCACCAATTTTACCGGCCAGCAAAACATCATATTCAACGTCGTAACGATCAATAAGGGGCCGAATTACTTTGCGGGCGTATTCCAGCGTATTTTTTCGTTCAAAGGCCAAAGCAATTATTTCCACCCCTCGATCTTTATTTTGCTGATACCAGGGTGAGAGAAAAGCCATTTCGTCAATACAGTTAGGACACCAGCTGCCCATAATCGAAACAAGCACCACTTTGTTATCATATTTCGGGTCGGAGAGAGAAACCGAATCCCCCTGCAGATTAGGGAAAGTGAAGTGAAATTTCTCAGCACCGTCCTTTAAGTATGTTTTCCCGTAAGTATCGGGTAACTTAGCATCCGGATCAAGAATTCCGGATATTTGAGTGATGCCGCCTCCTGAAATAAACTCCCCTTTCAGCTGACCGTTTTCATCCACTTTACCTCTGATAAGGTACGGATAAGCTCCGCCAAAAGTTGAAAGACGGAATTGATTCCCATCTGCAACGCCTTCAAAAAAGCGGTAATCGCCAGTCGGTGTAAGTAAACTTCCGGTAAGTTGATGCCCATCCTGTTTAAACAGCAAAACACCTGATCTTTCCCGACTTTCCGAAACAAGCTGAACCGCCCAGGTGCCTTCAATCGAAGCAGGTTTTGATGACTTGTCAATAAAAAACCTGGGGCCTCCTTTGAATTGGGCTTTAAAGGCAGGACCTTTCACTCCGGCTTTAAAGATATTTCCCTTAATTTCCTTCTCGTCCAGGCTGCCCTTCAGCACAGCATCGTACAATCCTACATGCATAATTACGGAGTCGTTAGTGATCTCAACAGATGATAAAGTAATCCTTTCTTTTCCGTTGATCAGGGTCACTAGTAATTGCTGATTACGCGGCTCCACTTCAAATTCAAATGGAACGGTAGCATTTTCTAGCTCTACTGTTCCACGCCACTTTCCGGCTGAAAGTTTATTTTGCTTTGATGAACAGGAAGAGATAAATAAACAACCAATAAAAAACACTAATACCGAAAATAGAATCAGGTAACGCATATCAAAAGAAAAAAAAACTATTTGACTCCGGGGTAATGACGTTATATATTAACCACACCAAACGCTTTTTAAAAATTAAAACAAAACAAAGGCTCTTCAATGAATTGTAACGCACAAAAGTATCATACAAAAAAATTAACAGAAAGAACATTTATCAGCTGGTTATTATGACACGTAAAGCCATCTGTACATATACGGATAAACCTTGCAGGCCACACAAAATCCGAAAGCTGCTTCAAGAAAAGAAAACACTCCAAGAACGCAAGCAACGATAAAAGCAGTCGGGGAAGTTCCGATAAAAAAGAGAAAAACAGTTGCCACACTAAACAACATACCAATTCTGGCTGCAAATAACTTTGGCCCGGCATTGATCTTTTGGGTTTTGAGCGAAAGCGTTTTTGATATCCCCCTGGAGGTAATGGCTAATGGACTGTATTTTGCCTTATCAATGGACCGGATAAGGAAATCCGTCAACAAAAAAGCCATAAGAATAATATTGAAGGTCAATAAAAACAAGATCACCAACAATGTTGTAAAAGTGGCATTTAACCGGGCCACATTCTCGTTCACCACCTTGGGCGATACGGGGCAAAAAGCATAATTTTTCATAATCACACAAATCCAGCAGATCATTAGTTTTAAGATCATCTTCTCACCTCTAACAATCTAATAGTTAAAAAACAAAAAACTGCAACTTTAAAAACTCTAACTGCATTTCATCACAAAAGCTCAACGGAGCATTAAATAAAAAGCACCCGAAAATAATCCATTATTTACGGATGCTCAGTCCGTCTACATTATAGACGAAAAACAGCTAAAAACTAACAAAGTTCAGCTTTTAAACCTCGAAAAACATCAAATTAAAAGGGAATACCCCTTGATCGCTTTGTTTTTAAAGCTTCAGCATACCAAACAAACTCATCCAAAAATCTCTTCGTGGCAGGTTCAGTTTTTTCATTTCGAGGCAACAGATTTTCATCAAACAAATCACCTACTTGCGGAAATGGCAATATCGAGGAAATGGAGGGTGTACCCAATTCTGCTAATATCACTCTTAAGTGAACAGCAGCTCTGACTCCTCCGAATGAACTTTTGGAATAAGACGCAATGGCTGAGGGTTTGAAGAGATATTCTTTTTGAAAATGATCCAGCAAATTCTTCAAAGCCGGTGGGATACTGTGATTATACTCTCCTGTAACCAGTAAAAACCCATCCGATTCCTTAAGAAAACCACCCAGTTTTTCCATATTACCGGGAGCCTCTCCTTTTGGATATTCGTTATACATTTTATCAAGCATAGGGAGCGGATATTGTAAGGGGTCGATAAAATGAACCTTTATCTCTCTTTCTTTTAACTTCTGATCCAGATATTTTGCCACCTGTATTCCCCTGCGGCTACTGCGAACCGATCCATAGATCAAACTAATTGCTAAATCCATATCATAATCCTTTTTTATGAATATTGTTTTTTTACTGATTCCCAGTGTCAAGTCAAGCATAGTCTGACATCCCGACTATCAGGGATTTCAAGCAATCAGTAAAGAGGGTTGGACACACACCAACGAAACCCGGGCAGCCTGATAATATAACGCTGCGTCATGACCTGTGTATTTGGTTTTTATTTAACGAACTATTGCTTAACCCAATGTTCCACCAGGGGCTCAGGTTTTCTGAAAGCAAGTCAGTGAGAACCAACCCCGGTCGTCGGAGTAAACCTCTTTTACCTTTAATCCGGTAAAAGCTGAAATTTCTGATATATCCTCACGAGAAAATTTATAAGAATTTTCGGTGTGAATCATCTCACCCTTTTTTAAAGCCAGGTAAGTCTCCGTAAAAGGACTGGAAACTTTCATATCCTGCAGGGCTTCCAGGTGCATCTCAATTCTTTTGTCCTTTGCATTAAAGAAAGCACGGTGTAAAAACATCTCCGGGTTGAAATTGGTTCCTATCTGGTGGTTGACAGCATTTAAGATATTTTTATTAAAGGCCTCGGTAACACCTTCTTTATCATTGTAAGCCGCTTCAAGCACTTTCGGATTCTTCACCATGTCCAGACCCAGCAAAAGATGATCACCGGCATCCATCATTGATGCTACATTGAGCAAAAACTGATGGGCCACAGGCCGGTCAAAATTCCCCAGAGTACTTCCAAAAAAACAGATCATCCGGGGTTTATCTGTGGCAGGAAATCTCAGATGCTTCAAAAAATCAGCCAATACGCCCTTTACCGTGAGACCGGGAAATCGGGATGTAAGTATTTGAGCAGACTTTATGATGGACCATCGGCTCACATCTACCGGCAGATATTCCACAGACCACATCTTTTTTTCGGGAACCGCCTTCAAAACCAGGGAAATCTTTGAACAATCGCCACTGCCAAGTTCTATGAGCTGACTTCCATCCAGTTTTTCAACAATTTCAGGAGCAACCTCCCGAATAATACTTTTTTCAGTTCTGGTGGGATAATACTCGGGTAGCCTGGTAATGTCCTCAAATAAAAGCGACCCTTTTTCATCATAGAAAAACCGGCTGGAGATATGTCTGGATGTAGCCTTCAGCCCCGATAAAATTAAGTCTGCCACTTCCTGCTCCGACTCTGTTTCCAGGTAATCTTTTATTTGTGGTTCATATCCGATATCAATGAACGCATCCTGATGTTGCATGGCTGGTGTTTTTAAGGTTGATATTTACAATTGTGAGGTTTAAGATGTTAATCCCATAAAGGGTTAGCATTAATCCTGACTTACGATCTCTTCAGGGAAACCTGTCTCAAAGGGGTTTTGAGGATCATTACTCCATTCAAACCAGCCTCCATCATAAACAGATACTTTGGGATAGCCCATCAACCAGGCGTTGAACCAGGCTTCGCTGCCCCGCCAACCGGTTCCGCAATAAAAGGCCAGGTGTTTTTCGGGGGTAATGCCACTTTCCCGCCAGATTTTCTCAATCTCCTGTGCTTCACGTGTGGTATGATCAAAATTCCGGTAATTTTCCATATGGTAAGCATCCGAACCGCAATCGGCAAAAACAGCACCGGGAATGCGCCCCTTCTTCTCAATGTAATTGTAGCCACTTACCTCTCCTAAGTACTCAGGCCAACTCCTGACACATACCAACTCTGAATCCGGAGAAGCAATCATCGTCTTGGCCTCGGGCGTATCAACCGCCAACTGTGGATTTGCAGGGATTTTTACGCCAAAATCGGAAACGGGATGCCGGGGTTCATCGGTTTTTGAAATTTCGTAACCTGCATCCTGCCAGGACTGAAATCCACCATTTAACACGCGAACATCCTTTACGCCGGCATACATTAAGATAAAGGCACATCGTATGGCTCCTAAGTCTCCGGCAGCACTTCCGGGAAACTCATCTTCATTATCCGGAAACATAAATTTACCATACATCACCACCGTCGTATCCGCAGTAATACCATGGGCTTCAAAAGCTTTTTTCAGCTCATCCGGTGAACGGCGATTCCATGTGTCTGTTGACTCAATGTCGTTGGTATCCAAATCGATGGCACCGGGAATATGGCCACCAAGGTAGGCATCCCGGTTGCGGTAATGGGCATGCACCACAACATATTTATCATTGTGATAATGCAAAGGACTTTTTCCCTCGATGAGTTCCTTAACCCACGACGAAGACACTAAATGCCGAAAACGCGGAAGCTTAGTCAGCGGTAACACCTCATCCTCCAGCCAATCGCTGAAAAAGTGAGGATAAACTTCCAGATTATTAAAGCCCGCTTTTTCAAACTGACCCACAACTTGTTTAACATCATCCGAAGGATAGCCGTAGAGGATAATCCGGTGATGGGGTTCAATTTCTTTATGGCGTACCATTTCTATCCAATCCATGTATTGCGTCCATTTAACGGGCAAACTTTTAGCTCCCGGGATATGACCACCTCTTTTTTCTCCCTGGAGTTCCCAGCCGTTGTATGCATCTACTGGTCTGACATCAATGATCCTGGCTTCCGGATTGTTGAGTAATGATTTTAATGATTCAGTGGTAATCTCTTTTATTGGTTGCGCCATAGTTTCATTAGTTTTTTATGCATTTATTTTCGTCCGGGCTTTCATTCATTGTTTTTAAGACTCTCGCAAAGACGCTAAGACGCAGTTTTTTAATCTTCCTTCTGCGTCTCTGCTTCTCTTAATGATAAATCCTTTAAAAAAGAAAAAACTCCAGCATCATCCATTATTTTAATTAATTCCGGCTCTCCTTTTACTCAGCAGCAAACATCACAACAGCAAGTGGTGGCAGAAGAATATTAATAGACTGATCCTTTTCATGATAAGGGACCGGATTGGCATTCACGCCTCCAAAATTACCCATACCACTTCCTCCATATTGCCGGGCGTCACTGTTGAAAATTTCACTCCAATGTGTATCATGCGGCACTCCTACACGGTAATTGTATCTTGGCTCAGGAGTAAAATTGGCCATTACCAGTACTTCTTGTTTCTTTTCCTTATCGTATCGCATAAATCCAAGAATGGAATTTTCTGAATCATTGGCATCTAACCATTCAAATCCTTCCGGGGAGAAATCTGCCTCATAAAGAGCCGGATATTGTCTGTAAATGCTGTTAAGTTCTTTCATGAAGTGATGAAAAGCCCTGTGCATATCAGAATCCAAAAGATGCCAGTCGAGACTGCTTTCGTAGTTCCATTCTGCCCACTGCCCAAGTTCCATGCCCATAAAATGGAGCTTCTTGCCGGGATGGCCATACATATAGCTGAACAAAACCCTGAGGTTAGCAAATTTCTGCCAGTCATCACCAGGCATTTTATTAATCAGACTCTTTTTGCCGTGCACCACCTCGTCATGTGAAAGGGCCAACTTGAAATTCTCGTTAAAAGCATACATAATACTAAAAGTCATCTGGTTGTGATGATAACTTCGGTAAACCGGGTCATGCGTCATATAACCAAGCGTATCGTGCATCCATCCCATGTTCCATTTCATGCCAAAGCCCAACCCTCCGGTGTAGACGGGCTTTGTGACCATAGGCCAGGCAGTTGATTCTTCGGCAATGGTTTGAATATCCGGGAAAGATGAATACAATGACTCATTAAAATCCCGCAGAAATTTTATGGCATGGAGGTTTTCCCTCCCTCCATGTTCATTGGGAATCCACTCTCCGTCTTTGCGGGAATAATCAAGATACAGCATTGAAGCCACGGCATCTACCCTCAGGCCATCAATGTGATAGTATTCCATCCAGCTGTGAGCACTACTGATAAGGAAGTTTCGAATCTCATTTCGCCCGTAATTAAAGATGTAACTACTCCAGTCGGGATGATACCCTTGTCTTGGATCTTCATGCTCGTACAAATAAGTTCCATCGAAAAAATGAAGTCCATGCTGATCTCCCGGGAAGTGCGAAGGCACCCAGTCCATTATCACACCAATATCATTCTGGTGGAGAATATCCACTAATTGCTTAAACTCATCAGGTGTTCCAAATCGGCTGGTAGGGGCAAAAAATCCTGTAACCTGATACCCCCACGATCCGGAAAACGGATACTCTGTAACCGGCATTAACTCCAAGTGAGTATACCCCATTTCTTTTACGTACTTCGTAAGCTGATCAGCCAGCTCCAGATAGGTAAGAGGCCTCAAGTCCTCCTCCAGGGAACGTCGCCATGACTCCAGATGCACCTCATAAACCGACATTGGACTTTCCAGGGAATTGAAGTCTTTTCTTTTCTTCATCCACTGCTTGTCTTTCCAATCATGACTGTGCTCCCATACAACTGAGGCAGTGCGGGGCGGATGCTCATTAAAGGCTGAGACAGGGTCGGCTTTTTCCACACTGTAATTATTAAAAATCGACTGAAGGAAGTATTTGTACACTTCACCTTTCAGTATGCCGGGGATAAACCCCTCCCATATACCCGAATCATCGTTGCGTTTGGACAAGGGGTGTGATGCTCTGTCCCATCCGTTAAAATTTCCAATTACCGATACAAGTTTCGCATTGGGTGCCCATACAGCAAAAAAAGTTCCGGCAACACCATCCTGCTCGATAATATGAGCGCCCAGTTTTTTATGAAGTGAAAAGTGCTTTCCCTCTCTGAATAAGTAGATGTCGAAATCGGTTATAAAATCCTGCACTCCCCAAACCGCAGGTCTGTCCTTCACTGACACAGGAGCCTTTGCTGCTTTTTTCGGGGTTGCTTTAGTTGCTGCTTTCTTTTTTGTAGCCGCTGTTTTGCGACTTGTTGAAGCAGTCTTTTTATTTTTACCTGTCGCTTTAGATTTCTCAGCCATAGCAATATCATTTTTTATTGTAAACAGATATGCGCTTATCTTACCTGAATAATTCATGAATTAATCAGACTTAATCTTTCTCAAGTAAATTTTGCAATATCTTCTTCAGCCCGTTAAGGGGGATATGCAACCAATCGGGACGGTTGTTCAACTCATAATCGGCTTCATACACCGCTTTTTCGATGGTATAAACCGAAAGCAGATCGTCAAGCTGTCGTTTTTCTTCCGGGATAAATGAAGCTCCTTTGGCCGTTTCAAGGTAATTACCCAGGAAGGTATCCTCAATTTTCCGGTACCATACCTCCTGCCAAGGCTCCAGGTAATCGTAATAACCCGGTTGCTTTTCATTATAGTCGAGTAGCCCCATATAAATGGCGTAGTGGAACGAACGCAGCATTCCGGCAACATCTTTAAACGGACAATACTTAAGACTTCTTGCAGTAAGTGACCGGGTTGGTTCACCCTCAAAATCGATAATCAGAAAATCTTTTCCGGTATATAATACCTGTCCCAGGTGATAATCACCATGGATACGGATCTTGGAGGTATGGATCTTTTTCTGTTCCAGTGTTTGCTTTATGGTTGACAACAGAAGCGATTCATTGTCGAAAATATCATCCAGCAATGCTTTCTGATCATCCTCAAGTCCGCCATAAGCCGACCTCATTTCCTCAATGGTCCGCTTGATAAGCGTGCGGAACGACTGATAAAGAGACTTCTGATAAAGTAGAGAAAAAGCCTCTTCTTTAAAATCTTTCTCTTTTATAGATGCCAATGCCATATGCATCTCGGCAGTTCGTTTTCCCAAAAGGCTTATCATTTCAATAAAGAAGGGATCGAAGAGTTCGTTTTCCCTCTCCCTTATTTTTGCATTCCCCTCTCGATCACCAATAAACCCCTGTAAATCGGGCTGTTGTCGCTTCAGGCGGTCAAAGTAATCCTCAATACCGTTCTGAGTAAATTCCCAGGCATTACTTTCATTCTGCAGAAAATCAACCAGAAGACCTACTTCCATCTTGTCTTCATCCCGTCTGTACTCCAGAGCTCCAGCATAAACAGGGAAGTTTCGGAATGTCGTATTTTCCGTAAGAGCCTTAATAATATCCAACTCGGGATTACTTCCCTCCTCAGGACAACGGTACATTTTAAAGAAAAAGCGTTTATCATAAAGCACTGAGGTATTGGACTGCTCTACACCCAAAACCTTGGAATTGAGAGGGAGCTCGCTTTTTTTCAACCTGCTATTAAGCTTCTTCCCGGGTATTCCGGCAAGTTCTCCATTCATACCTTTAATTTTTCCGCGCTGAACAATTAAGCGCAGATAGTGGTCACGAACCACTTGGTTGTAGGAGCCACCATAAATAAGGGCAGCCTGCCCATCTATTTCAAGATGAGCAATAACAGCTTCCGGGAACTGGTGCTTTATTTCGTAAAGTTCCTCTCCCACAACTATGGAAATAGGAACAAAATAGCGTTCATTCTTTCCTTCGATATAGAAAACTTCCAGTATCAACACATAAGAATTCAGTTTCCCGGTGTTAAAAGGTATCACATCCTGTACAACCACTTCCTTCATCTTTCTGGATTTGCCACGGAACCAACGGCTTCTCTTTGCAAATTCAGCCAAAAAGGAATTGAGAGACCCGGGTACATTATTGGCTATCTGATTCCATTGAGCTGTAGTAAATTCGAGCTGTTGCTTATAGGCCAACTCTTTCTCTTTTTCAATCTCGGGATGCTGCAGTTCGAACCAGAAATAATTTTTGAACTGCATCGGAAAATGGTAAAGATTCTCCCCTATCGGGGCCAGTTGATTGCGACTGAAGACTTCCGTCGGAACATATCCTTTAAAATCGCTCAGATCAAGTTGCACCTGCTGTGAATATCTTGAAAGATTGACCACCACGAGTATAATCTGTTCTTCATACTTCCTCACAAAAGCGAGGATCTTGGAATTTTTACCGTCAACAAATTGTATGTCCCCCCTGCTGAAGGCGGGATATTGTTTACGCTTGGCAATAACCCGACGCATCCACCAAAGCAATGATGAAGCATTTTTCTCCTGATTCTCAACATTGATGCTTTCGTAGTGAAAGTCGTGATTAAAAATAACAGGAAGGAACAATCGCTGTGGTTCGGCACTTGAAAAACCTGCATTCTTATCAGCCGACCATTGCATTGGGGTTCTTACGCCATCACGGTCACCCAGGTAAAAGTTATCGCCCATCCCGATCTCATCTCCATAATAGACAATAGGTGTACCCGGCAATGAAAAAAGAAGGATATTCAACATCTCTATGTTTTTCCGGTCGTTGCCAAGCAGTGGAGACAGACGTCGTCTGATACCCAGGTTGATTCGTTGCTTGGGATTCTGAGCAAAAGACTTATACATATAGTCCCTTTCCTCATCAGAAACCATTTCCAGGGTTAATTCATCATGATTGCGGAGAAAAATGGCCCAGTGACTGTTTTCCGGGATATCCGGAGTTTGCTCCAGAATATCAATAAGCGGAAAGCGGTCTTCCATGCGCAGAGCCATATAAAGTCTCGGCATCAGCGGAAAATGAAATGCCATGTGACATTCATCCCCTTTCCCAAAATATTCTGCGGCATCTTCAGGCCACTGGTTGGCTTCGGCAAGAAGCATCTTATCATCATAATTATCATCTATGTGTTTGCGTAACTTTTTCAGGAACTGGTGAGTTGCCGGAAGATTTTCGCAATTGGTTCCTTCTTCCTCATACAAATAAGGAACAGCATCCAACCGTAAGCCATCGACCCCCGTTTTAAACCAAAAATCCAATACTTTAATGATTGCCTTATGCACACTTGGATTTTCAAAATTCAAGTCTGGTTGATGGGAGTAAAACCTATGCCAATAATAGGCCTCCGCTACAGGATCCCAGGTCCAGTTGGAAATTTCAAAATCCTGAAAGATGATCCGTGCTTCTTTGTATTTCTCGGTGGTATCACTCCAAACATAAAAATCGCGGTACACAGTTCCGGGCTTTGAATTACGAGCTCTTTCAAACCACTTATGCTCAATAGATGTATGGTTCAACACTAACTCCGTAATGACCCGAAGACCTCTTTTATGGGCTTCCTGAATGAACCGTTTAAAGTCAGCCATACTTCCATAATCCTCGTGAATGCTGGTGAAATCAGAGATATCATATCCTCCATCTTTTAGTGGAGACTTATAAAAGGGCAGTATCCACACAGCACTTACACCAAGGCCTTTAAGATAATCAAGCTTTTCGACCATCCCTTTGAAGTCGCCCACACCATCACCATTACTATCTTTAAAAGATCTTACATGGGCTTGATAAATTACTGCATCTTTATACCACTGCTTTGTATTGTTATCTGACATATTTCTATTTTTTAGAATGAATTTTGATGAATCTCACTGAATATGGAACCTACCCGAAAAATATTTTCAGATAAGCAAACCCAAAAACATCATAGAAAAACCCCATTTTCTGAGAAAGTTCTTCCGTCACATAAAGTAATCGAAGTCCTGCTCGGTCCGGACTCTCTTTCTTACTTTAAAAATGTGAACCGGCATTATACCGGGATCAATCTCCACATAATTGTGTTCACCGTTCCATAGATAGAAAGCCCCACTCAGCAAATCATGCACCTGATAGGAGGTGTGCTTATCCATATCAAAATCTTTAACGGGCAAGTGAATCCAGCCATGATGTGTGTAATGGGGATCGAGGTTGACAACCACCAAAATAATGCTGCTCAGATCATCCGAAGTCTTACTGTAACAAAGCAGAGCTTCATTATTGATGTCATGGAATTTTAAAGAATGAGTATTCTGAAGTGCCTTATTTTCACGTCTGATTTTATTTATTCTGGTAATTACCTTTTTTAAACTGCCCGGATGATTGATGTCCCAATCTTTTAACTCATACTTTTCCGAATTAAGATATTCCTCTTTTCCGGGAACGGTTGGAGTATTTTCCATCAGTTCGAAGGCCGGACCATAAATGCCATAATTTGAGCTAAGTGTGGCGGCCAGAACCAGTCTTTGAATAAACCCGACACGTTGCGAAACCTGCAAATACTCGGGCAGAATATCAGGAGTGTTTGGCCAGAAGTTGGGTCTGAAAAAGTCGCGAACCTCGGTTTTTGTCAATTCATTACAATAAGTAGTAATATCGTATTTGGTATTGCGCCATGTAAAGTAAGTGTATGACTGTGTAAAACCTCCTTTGGCCAGTTGATACTTAACCTTTGGACGGGTAAATGCCTCTGCGAGAAAAATGGTTTCAGGATGGCTCTTTTTCAACTCCCCGATAGTCCAGGCCCAAAACCGGAATGATTTGGTATGCGGATTATCGACTCTGAAGATCTTAACACCCTTATCGATCCAGTATTCGAAAACACTTTTTAGTTCTTCCCAAAGATTTTCCCAGTCGTCTGATTCAAAATTTAAGGGGTAGATATCTTCATATTTTTTGGGAGGATTTTCGGCATATTGCAAAGACCCGTCAGGACGATGCTTGAACCATTCAGGATGATCTTTCACATAAGGGTGATCTGGAGAGCACTGAAAAGCAACATCCATGGCTATTTCAATGCCATGTTCGGCGGCTTCACTGATCAAATTCCTGAAATCATCCAGACTCCCCAGTTCGGGATGGATGGCTTTGTGCCCTCCGTCTGCACTACCAATGGCCCAGGGAGATCCGGGATCCCCTTTCTGTGCTTCAGTACTGTTATTTCTGCCCTTTCTTTTCGTTTTGCCAATAGGATGAATAGGGGGCAAATACAAAACATCGAAGCCCATTTCAGCCACATAGGGCAAGAAATCTATGACATCTTTAAATGTACCATGCTGTTCAGTACCCTTCCCCAATGAACGGGGAAATACCTCATACCATGAACTGAAATTGGCACGCTCCCGTTCTACGGTAACTTCCAGCTCCTTATTATATATTGTGGCATGATTCTTTAACGGATATCTGACCATTATATGGAAAAGGGCATTATTAAGAATGATGGTAGTCCTTTCCGAAGCAGGCTTGTTTTCTGCAGTTAAATCTTCAAGTGCTTCTTTTAGAAACTCTGCCTCCTCAGGTAATAATTCATCTTGGTATTTCGACATGGTTTGCCTGATAATCTCGGCCCCGGCCAACAAGTCGGAGGCATAATCGGTAGCGGCATGAATTTTTTTGAGGATATCCCGGTGCCAGGTTTTAAAATGATCGGCCCAGCCTTTAACAGTAAAAAAGCAATTGCCCAATTCAGGAACCTTGAAGCAGCCACTCCATCGGTCATTGACATCGTGTTCCATTTCTGACAAATGCCATTCTTTCTCATTCTGACACCTATATAAAATTTCTGCATTTAAAACGTCATGGCTATCGCAAAAGATATCAGCTTCCACCTCCACCTTATCATTCACCACACGCTTAACCGGGAATTCACCACAATTTATTTGCGGTTTGACATTCTCAATAATTACTCTTTGCTGTCCGTTCATAATTAATATTTTGAATGATAATTATATTTCCGGATTTTTTTGTCCCGTGGCCCATGGCCATTGGCCTGTCGGTGCTGCAGATTTTCACAACCACAAGAAGAAACAAGCACTATATTTTGAAACATCAATAAGGACCAACACCACAAACATCAATTCATTTCATTATCAACTCAATATAGCGCCCTATTAAACCTAACAGACACTTTCGGCAAAATGTTGACTTAAAAATTATCCGGGAAGATTCAGAAAACAATCCTTATAAGTTAAGAAACCTTTAAGGAGAAACGCAACAAAATATTGTAGAAGCGGAATTTTTAAAGTAATAAAACAAACATTCCATGCACTGAAATCGCTTACCAGAAGAGGCTAAAACAGCAGCAACACATATTTCGAAAAAAATTTTAACGAAGAATGAAAAAAATCCATCATTTAAGACCTTTACATCCGCATTCAAATTGGCTATATTAGACCACAGATCGTAATACTTTAAGATTAAATAGTGCGTGTTCATAAAGTCTAATTTATTGCGTTACGCTTGCCAGAAAATTACTCTTTTACGTGAGTAAACTGCCTGTTTTTGCGGCAAGCATAACGAAGCAAATGGCACTTTATGGACAGACTCTAACTAAATCAAATAGTCAATTGATTTTTTAAACGATTTTGACTTTTGCCAAATAAAAAACAAACCTTACAACACTGACAAACTGAACATTAAAGAAGATACACCTCTGATTAAAAAAAGTAATTTTTAGCCTCTTACAAAAGTTTAACGAAGTTTTGTTAAAGCAAACAATAACCAAAACGTTATGCAGTACTCCCAATACACCCCAATAGACCCTGATTTTTACGACATTATAAAAACCCAGACAAAAAAATCAAGGCATCTGAAAGTTTTCTTCTTTTATCCTAACAATGAAATTGGGCAGGGAGAAGTTGAATACAGTGGCACTCTGAAAGAAAAGGAAGGTGAATTTATTGATCTATTCGGTGATGAAAAAATAAGACTGGACCGGATTATTACCATAAATGGAAATCCCGGTCCGGCCTTCGACGAATACGACGCTTACGCCAATGCCTGCCTGTCATGCCAGGCCGGTTATGATGATTAAAACGAGTATTGCCATCAGAACGTCAGAACTTTAACATCATCACTTTTAAGATAATCAGTAAGTGGTTTGCCCATTCCTTTTACGTCAAAGCCAAACTTACTCAACTCCGCTGCTACACCATACGAGTTGGCACAGGCAACACAGGCCTCAAGAAGTACCCCATCATTTTCCATACTTTTGACTTTCGCCCTTAACTTAAGGTTTTCTGAAATCAGTTTAGCTGATGGTCCCCAAACCACCAATATTACCTCGTCAAACCATTTCTGGGTTTTAGCAGCATGGGTATACATGAGACAAACCCGCTCGGCTACATCAGGGTCACCACTGGTCCAGAGAACCACTAATGTATCAGACAATTCCGGTTTACCGGGTGAGTCTGTTTGAGCAAACACCCCGCCGGAAAGGAACGCAGAGACTGCAAGAAACAATACAAACTTCTTCATTGCTTTAAATTTTAGTTTTTGGTATTCCTAAGTTTAAGAGTAAACACCCTTTAATAGTTCAAAATAAAACCAAAGAACCAGCCTGATATTGAAACCTTTTACAGCCTTTTTACGAAAAACATACACCGGATCATGCAATCTAAAAGATTAAGTTTTTCAGGCTATTTAGTGCATGTCCATAAAGCCCCATTTACCGCGTTACGCTTTGTAAATGAAACTTTCTGAACACGCAAATAGATTTTTACACTGTTTGCTTAGTTTAATAGATCGTTAGTCCCGATGCTTCGGGATAGATATAAGATTTAAGACAAACCATATAACGCTAATAAACAGAACTTTAAAGCAACCATGCATGTAGTTCCAAAAAGTTGATTTATAGGTTTTCACAAAAGTTTAACGGAGTATTGTTAGTTTATAGACAAGCACTATTTATAATAGTACGTCAAACTTTTATACGCTGCTTGTAATCAACAACTTGAAAACAAAAGCTATTTGTATTAAAATGCAGGCTATCAGCACCATGCGATTCATCTTGCATCTAATATCTATCCCGAAGCATCGGGACTAACGATCTATTGTATTTAGAGAAATGACAAAATTGCTTAACCATACCATATTTATTCTGATGCTCTTTTTTGTGCAAGCCACCATTGCGCAACAAGATTCCATCACTTCCAACCAGTTAAATGACCGCGGCCAAAAAACAGGCGTGTGGAAAATATATTATGACAATGATTCTATCAAAGAAACAGGCCATTATCTGGAAGGGCAGAAAAACGGGCTTTGGAAAGCTTTCTATCGGAGCGGTAACCTGAAACATGAAATTACATTCGAAGACGGTGTAGCCAGAGGACCGGCACGTTTTTATTACAAAGACGGAACACTTTGGGAAGAAGGTTACTGGAATGAGACTCATTGGGTAGGTGAATACAACCTATACCATGCTAACGGTCAAAAATTCTATGAATGGCAATACAACAATCTGGGTCGAAGAACCGGAGAACAGAAATATTACCATGAAAACGGACAACTTCAGTATGCCGGAGAATGGCAGAACGGATCCATCCGCGGAGAAGTAGAAGTCTTTAATGAAGCCGGTGAAATGGTTGAAAAACGACATTATGCCGACGGATCATTTCAAACAAGCAAGGTGATTACCACACGCCCCGTTTCTGACCAGGAAAACACCAACAAGAAAATTCTTCCTTTCTATGGAACCGGGCATTACATCTTACAATCACTTGATGGATTTAAAGTAAAAGAAGGTTATTTCCGGGATGGGGTTTTGCAGGATGGTAAACACTATTTTTACAACGAAAAAGACTCTGTCATTAAAATCAGAGTCGTGGAAAACGGGAAATACCAAAATTAGTTTCTGCTTAGTTTGATTTTGATCCATAGCAGTCCCTTCTCCCTGCTTCAGGTTTAAGATCTTTTAAAGATTCTCAAAGGGATATGATTCCTATCAGGCTCACAGATTTTTCTTAACTTAGCCGTCTGAAATTTTTTCTGTATCAATTAAGCAGACGACTAACATGGAAAACAATCTGACGCTTTTCAACACACTTTCGAGAAAAAAGGAAACATTCCAACCTATAAAACCACCCCACGTGGGGCTATACGTTTGTGGACCTACTGTTTATGGCGATCCACACCTGGGGCATGCCCGTCCGGCTATCACATTCGATATTCTTTTCAGATATTTGAATCACCTGGGCTATAAAGTACGTTATGTACGCAACATCACTGATGTGGGCCACCTGGAAAACGATGCCGATGAAGGAGAGGACAAAATAGCCCAAAAAGCAAGGCTCGAGGAAATTGAACCCATGGAAGTAGTGCAATATTATACCGATCGTTACCACAACTACATGCAGGCCCTCAATGTAAAACCTCCAAGCATTGAACCACGAGCCTCCGGTCATATCATTGAGCAACTGGAAATCGTTAAGGAGATTCTTGACAAAGGATATGCTTATGAGAAAAACGGATCAGTTTATTTCGATGTAGAGAAGTACGACAAGGATCATAAATACGGCATCCTTTCCGGACGTGTATTGGACGAACTATTAAGCACCACCCGCGAATTGGAGGGCCAATCCGAAAAACGCAACAGCTTTGATTTTGCACTCTGGAAGAAAGCCACCCCCACACACATTATGCGCTGGCCATCACCCTACAGCGACGGATTCCCGGGCTGGCACCTTGAGTGCTCGGCTATGAGTGCCAAGTATCTGGGCAACGAATTCGATATTCACGGTGGAGGCATGGATTTGCTATTCCCCCACCACGAATGCGAAATAGCCCAATCAGTAGCTGCACATGGGAATACGCCCGCCCGATATTGGATGCACAACAATATGATTACCATCAACGGACAGAAGATGGGAAAATCTCTGGGCAACTTCATTACGCTTGAAGAATTCTTTACGGGTAATCACAAGCTCCTTGACAAAGCATGGTCTCCTATGACCATCCGCTTTTTTATCCTCCAAGCCCATTATCGCAGCACAGTTGACTTTTCCAACGAAGCACTTCAGGCAGCAGAAAAGGGTTTTCAAAGATTGATGGATGCCTTGCAACAAATTGAGAAGATCAAACCGGGAGATACCACCACTTTCGACATTGAGCATTTTAAGTCAAAATGCTATGCAGCGCTTAATGACGACCTGAACAGTCCGATTCTGATTGCCAATCTGTTTGAAGGAGCCAAAGCGATCAATGGTGCCGTTGCAGGAAAAGTTTCGTTTACAGAAGATGATCTGGCAACTCTCCGGGAATTAATGCATCTGTTCTCAGGAGATATTCTGGGATTAGAAACTGAAGACAAGTCAGATGCCGGTGATTCTGAAGTCCTGGATGGAGTGATGGATCTTCTTTTGCAGGTTCGTCAACAAGCCAAGAAGGCCAAAGACTTTGACACAGCCGATCGTATCAGAGATGGGCTTAAAGCTTTGGGCATTGAAGTCCGTGACAGCAAAGATGGGGCTGAATGGGAAGTAAAGTAGGCCCCCCTAAATCCCCCTAAGGGGGACTTTGAGTTCTGAGTTCAGGGTTATGAGTTGAGGGTTCAGGGTTCTGAGTTTAAGTGATCAGAACCTGAATCCGGAAACCGGAACTTTAAACACAGAGCTATAACGCAGCACTCACAACCCAACGCTTACCCCCTAACCTGGACGAGCCAGAACCAAACAAGTTATAGAGTTGAAAAAATCATCACAATAAATGGTTAATTGCACTAATTCTTGCAAGCAAGCGGCAGAGCCGAGCGACACGAATTGAAAAGCTGTAAAAACAGCTTTTTTGAAAACGGCGATGCCGTTTAAAGTCGCACTTCAAGTGCGACTCAAATTCGTGTAATTCGTGGATCCAAAACAATAAATGGCGCAGCCATTTCATAATAGCCCTTTAGAGAATATTTTGCCAAAAAATACACGAATATCAGAAGTAAGACACTAATTAATGACAATTGAACCAAAAATGAAAAAGCTCATCCCCCAGTTTATCAAGGCTCCATTACTCTTCACCCTGCTCGCCCTGATTTCGATGGGTGCCGGATGCAATAGTCAACGCTCTAAAAAAAGCAGTCAGAAAAAAACCGAGTCAAAGCCTGAACTCCAAACCCCTGAATTCAATTCTGATTCGGCCTATCACTATATTGCAAAACAAGTGGAATTTGGCCCACGGGTTCCTAACACCCCTGCTCATGAGGCTTGCGCCCAATGGTTGGCCACAAAAATGGACAGTCTTGGAGCAGATGTTATAGTACAGGAGGGAAAAGTTACTGCTTTTGACAACAGCACACTTAGAATTAAAAACATCATTGCGCAATATCAACCGGAAAAAAACAACCGAATTTTATTGTTTGCCCACTGGGACACCCGTCCCTTTGCGGATTACGATCCCGATCCTGCTAGGCGCAACAAACCTATTGACGGAGCCAATGATGGAGGAAGCGGAGTAGGTGTTCTCATCGAAATTGCCAGACATCTAAAGGATCATCCTACCTACCCGGGCATTGATATCATCTTTTTCGATGCTGAAGACTACGGTACTCCCCGCCATTTGGATTTGCCTTACAAAGAAGATACCTGGTGCCTGGGAAGTCAGTACTGGGGTAATAACCTTCATAAAAAGAGATACTACGCCCAATACGGAATTTTACTCGACATGGTTGGAGCAAAAGGGGCAAGATTTTATCAGGAACAAGCTTCATTAGACATGGCGCCTGACCTGGTGGATCACATTTGGAATACAGCCGCCACCATTGGTTATGGAAGCTATTTCGTTTTTCAGAAAGGTGGCTACATTACCGATGATCATATTTATGTAAACAAGCACACCGGCATACCGGCAGCCAATATTATCCAGTACGATCCCTCCACCCGGACTTCATTCGGCAGCTACTGGCATACGCATGACGACACGATGGAAAACATTGATCGAAGTACCTTGAAAGCCGTGGGGCAAACCGTCATGGAGGTCATTTACAAAAACCGTTACTAGAAAAGCCCCCTCTAATTCCCCCAAGGGGGGAGGATTGAGGCCCCCTCTAGCTCCCCCAAAGGAGGAGGATTGGCAAAATATTATTAAGATGGAATCAGAAGTAAAGAGATTACTGAACTGCAACGAGAAGTCCCCCTTTGGGGGATTTAGAGGGCCCCTACTTACCGCCGGATGCGACGAAGCAGGAAGAGGTTGTCTGGCAGGTCCCGTCGTGGCTGCAGCAGTTATTCTTCCTGACGATTTCGATCACCCGCTTCTCAATGATTCCAAAAAAATATCGAAAAAGAAAAGGGATACACTGAGAATCCTTATTGAAAAAGAAGCGGTTTCATGGGCGGTAGCCATGATTCACAATGAAGAAATCGATGAAATAAATATTCTGAATGCTTCAATTAAGGCAATGCACACAGCAATAAAACAACTGTCAAGTCCTCCTGAGGCGTTATTGATTGACGGAAACAAGTTTCACCCTTACCTTAAAGTGCCCCATAAATGCATCATAAAAGGAGATTCCATTTATAAATGCATTGCTGCGGCAAGTATTTTAGCAAAAACCCACCGGGACGAGTATATGGCGCAACAACACAAATCGTTCCCTTTTTATGGGTGGAACAAAAACAAGGGGTACCCCACAAAAGCCCATCGATCAGGCATTGAGGAGCATGGGGTATCTCCTTTGCACAGAAGGTCTTTTAAGTTGACGGAACGACAGATAAAGTTGGAGGTATAAGTCATTTAACCAATGCTTCCCAAAGATTTGATTTTAGAAGATATCACAGCTACCAGAAATATTGAAACAAGAATTTTCATTACAATAACTCAGCCTCTTCTCTCCCCATCTTAAAAAACTCCTGTTTTCAAAACACTTAGACCACAAAAATCCTTAAAACCAGTCTAAATAGCTTTTTAATGTTATTTTTATTTAGCAATAATTAGAACAAATATCTATTTTCGTTTTTACTTTAATCAAATAAACAATTTTATCATGAAGAAACTTTTAATTACCCTTACCTTAGTTTTGGGACTTGCAGCATTTTCTAACAATGCCAATGCTGCTTACACAATCGATGATGCTCAAGTAGAAAATCTTTTCGCCTCAGCAACAAATGCATCATTTAATTTAGTAGCTGACGTTGCTGAAGCTGCTCCAGTTATGGCTGTAGCCTCTGAGAATGGAGGGAAAGATCCATTAATAGCTGTATTGCTGGACTTCTTCCTGGGTGGATTTGGAATTCACCGTTTTTATCTTGGCACCAAAACTATGACCGGAATTGGTTACATTTTAACCTGTGGCGGTATTTTCGGTCTTGTTCCGTTTATTGACCTCATTGTTCTGGCCGTCAACTGGGATGACATCAGTGCTTATGTTGACAATCCTAAATTCTTCATGTGGTAACCCTAAAACTTCCCATGAAAAAACTCGAGCCTGTCGTTTTCTCGACAGGCCTTTTTGTTGATTTTTGGTTGATTTTAAATTTCAAAGATTAAATATTTTTCAGGACCGGTATTATTAGATCATAGACTGGATAAACTATCGCTGTAAATACACTCGTTTAGATCTCAAATCTATTTTTTTGATCAGATTTTGTTAATAATTAAATAATGAACATCAGATATAAATTACCTGGAAATCTTTCGCTAAAGTTTACAATTTTCTTTTTAGTTGCATTCCCAATCCCTCAAAACTCTCCTGCACAAGGATTCAATGGCAAGGTAAGTGTTAATGCGGTATACCAGATTTACAAGAATGGAAGTCTTTTTACGGCCGAATCGGCATCGCTGTATAAAGGACAAACCGGAGATATAATAACCCACTACTTCAGCCCAAAAGATTTTTACAAAAAAATAAACTCCAAGGGGGAAATTACGATTTATACGCCGGAGGACAATACCGTAACCTTCATGCAAAACAGTCAATATTCCAGTTCAACTGAGCTACTCTATTTTTTTGTTAATAACCTTACTCAGGATATGGGATTAAAGAATGAAGGATTCAATCAAATCGGAACAAGAAGGGAAGACAACTACCTAATTACAACCTGGCAATCGCCTCCGGGAATGCGGGTTGTAAGCTCAGTGGAATTAGTTTCTGAAAATTTCCTGCCAATCTTCGCTCAATATTTTGACAATAAAGGCAAAGTACTTAAGAAGATTTATTATTACAATTATTTTAACGGCCCTCAATTTTTCTTACCCAAGAAAATAACTGAAATAAACTATATGTCTAAAGGTGACAGCACGGTTCGCCGCACTACTTTTTCTGATATCAAGACTGGTTTTAATGCTGACGAAAAATTGTTTGATTTCAAAATCCCTGAAGATGCCAAGAAAGTTGATTTTTAAAATCCCCCTGATTATCATTTTCCTCCGGATTTCTGTTTTTTCTGTATCCGCCCAAAATAAATTGGAAGCCGACTTGCTGACGATTCAATCAAAAGAAACAGTAGATCTGCAAGAAATTAAAGATAAAGAAAACCGAAAGCGCGAGTTTCTCATAAAAAAAGAGGATCCTTTAATTGAAAAAATAAATCCTATTAAATTAACACTGGGAAGCCTGCTTTACATTTATCAAACCTCTATTTCAAAACATTTCTCTGCAGATTGCCTCTATGAGCCTTCCTGCTCAAATTTCAGTAGAGATGTAATTTCCCATTTTGGAGTAATAAAAGGTGTTTTCCTGACAGCCGATCGACTAACCCGATGTAACCGTATAGCACAAACATCCCTACACCCGCTGTCAATAGATCCATGTTCAGGACACTCAGCAGACAGTTTTACAAAATATCAGTTTAAACCCATACATCACCATCACTGATGCTTAAATCAAAATTTCTTTGCATTTTCTTTGCTTCATTCTCCCTTGTTGCACAAAGTCAATCCATTTCCAAACGCATTCAGTTTGCGAATTACTTAGTAAATAAAGATTTTCATGAGGAAGGGGTTTTCGAATGCAAAAATATCCTAAAAGAACTGAAGCTTAACCAAATACAAAAAGACTCTGTTTTTTACCTGAAGGGTTGGGCCGAATATAATTTAAAACACCTCAAAGAGTCCAGTTTCTCTTTTCAAAAAGTCAGCTTCCAATCAACCTTTTATCCAAAGTCTATATTATTTGGATCTTATAACCTTATCCACTTGGGGAAATATGAAAATGCTACTCAGGTTTTAAATAATTTCAGACCGCAGAACAAAATAAATCAACACTTCATCAATTATCTTTTCGCAGGAATAGATCTCCTTCAAAGAGATTTGCCTTCGTTTAGAAAAACGGTTTCTTTGCTTCCGCCCGACTATTATGGTTTCGAAAAAGAGCTAAAACATCTAAAAATTCTTGCCAACAGATTAGAAACTCAAAAAGAAAAATCACCAGTTTTTGCAGGAATCTTATCTGGAATAGTTCCTGGTTCCGGTCAAATTTATTCTGGAAAAACCGGACAAGGTATCGCAGCACTACTCATGTCAACAGGGCTGGCCTTAGTGACAATTGAAAATTATGAAAAACAGGGCCCTGAGAAATTCAAAACCATCTTTTTCGGTTCTGTTTTTTCGGTCTTTTACATTGGAAATATTTATGGAGCCGTTTTTTCGGCTAAAATCGCAAACAATGAACGCCATGCACTCATTAACAAACAAGTCCTATTTGATCTGCATATTCCTCTCCGCAACGTTTTTGACTAATGTTAAAGCAGCTGAAATAAGTGACTTATGGCACAAAGCAGACAGCTTGTATAAAGTCCGTGATTATATAGGCAGCATTGTCGAATACGAGCGAATTGTCTTTCTTAGCAAGAATATTGGAACCACGCAAAAAGCCATCTTTAAAAAAGCTGAAGTTTACAAACACATCGGAAACTACCCTAAAGTTGAAGAAGAGTTAATGAGGATTGGTATCAGGGATCCAAAAGATTCCCTCTTTGCCACAAAAGCCTATGAACTTGCTTTTGCACAATATATGAAAGAAAATTACAGAGATGCCGAAAATACAATTGAAACCTACAGTGCTCTACTTGAGACAAGTCATCCAAAACTAAAAAGCTTATATACACTGAAAGCTCTTTGCCACAATCAGCTTTTTGAATTTAAAGAGGCAAAAGAATGTCTTACAAAATCATTTAGGGAAGTGGCCTCCGAAAAATCTAAATATCTAAATATTTTAGCTTTTTACAAAGACACCCCAAAATACAAAGATCCTGAAAAGGCCAGACATCTTTCCATTCTTCCGGGATTGGGACAAGCTTATTGTGGTAAAATATTCGAAGGAGGAATCAGCTTTTTGCTAAATGCCTCGGCTTTAAGCTTTGGAGCCTGGCAGGTCTATACTGAATATTATTTTACAGGTTACGTTGTCGGGGTTACTTTATTACAGAAGTTCCATTCCGGTGGCCAACACCGGGCGGAGACACTGGCAAAGGAACGAAATAGAAAAGAAATAATTCGCTTTAATACTAAAATCACCTCCGAATTAATAGAAGGGCCTTGCCCATAAGAAAGGAAATCAACCGAATTCCTAAAATGAAATCCGGTTGATTCAAGCATTTAAAACATAATACCCACCGACAAAGCTAACTGTTCAAAAGCGGTGTCGTATTTTAGTTCTCCATAAAACTGCTGCATTGTAGCTCCGGCACCAAGATTGAGGCCAATTTCGCTATCATCGGAAGAACCTCCCCAAAATTCATTATCGCCCCAATCAATCTTCACATAGCTGTAATTCAATCCTCCAAGGGCATAGAACCCGAAATCTCCTTCAGCTCCAAAATTGTAATGGGCATCTGCATTTAGCTGCCAGTAAGTGATATCAACCCCATCTGGTGCAGAAGGAAAAAAGAAGGTAAACCCGGGAGCAATTGACCAACTTTCATTAAAAGCATAATCTCCCCTAAGGTTCAAGCCTATTCCTAACTTTTCACTTCCATCATCATCTATACCACCTGCTTCTGTTCCAATTGTTAAACCACCGCCCACTTTAAACTGGGCAGATGCTGCTGTTGCCATAAATAATACAAAGGCAAATAATAATACTTTCTTCATAACCCTTAATTTAAGTTCAATAAAAAAATCATCTTTTTTGAAACAATTGGAATTCAATTTACTTCGCTTTGATATAAACTTCAAGAGCATTTAGGACAACAAGGTCTTTTTAATGACCAACGACTGTCAATGATAGATAAATGGCATTAATTATTACTTTAACAAAGAGCGTTTTTTGTTTTAATAAAAGAACAAAGAACTTCTTAGTGATTAACTGGTTGGGATCCATTGTACTTTACTGGTAATCCAAATACATCCTTCAGTTTTCGAATAATAAACATTTTAGTTAGTTTTGATAGTAAAACATTAAACCATTAAAAAAGTTTAAAAAGATGAAAAAACTATTCTTTACCCTGATCTTTATGATCTTTGCCTTAACCGCCTTTTCCCAAAACAGTTCAAGGGATGTTGTTTATCTCAAAAACGGGAGTATCATCAAAGGACAAATTATTGAGCAGATACCTGAGCTGAACTTAAAACTTGAAACTTCTGATGGAAGCATCTTAGTTTATGAAATGAATGAAGTAAAAAGAATCTCCAAAGAAAAAATCCCCCCTTCTTCCGGGAACAACTCCAACTTCTTATCTGCCATATCCAAAGGGAAATTCAGTATTTCAGGTAGCACCAGTCTTTCCTTCACATCAATGACTAATGAAGTTTCTATAAACTCAGAATTCTTTGATGATAAAATAGAAAGCGATATCAACCAGTTCTCATTTCAACCATCCGTCAGTTATTTTGTGGCAGATGGCTTTGCAATAGGTCTATCCATTGAATACGAAACCCTCAAACAGGAAGGGGATGACTCTGAACAGAAAGAATCCTCATTGCTGGCCGGGCCAATTATTACTTATTACTTTGGCACTTCAAACATTAAGCCCTTCATCCATGGAGAGTACATGTTTGGAAATGAAACATATGAATATGATGGGGATGAAAGCTCATATAAAAAGGAAGGATGGGCCTTAGGGGGCGGAGTGGCCTTTTTTTTAAATCAATACATCTCGCTGGATCTTGGTATTGGATATGCAAATATGTCTGGTGATATGAAGGAGAGTGATTATGATATAGAATCAACCCGGAAAGGCCTCACCATCAATGGTGGTATCTCTGTATATTTTTAGTTAATGGAATAATTCAATACTTATCCAGTGTTCCTTTTATCGGGCAGTGTTTTTTTTATTTAATGAGTATGCCTCCAATGGATAAGAGGAAAACATTTTTAGTAAACTTTCTGTTTGGTGGTTAACACTTTATTTACAGCAATTCTTAACCAGTCAATTAAGGCCCAAAAATTGCATTTGCTGATTGGGCAAACAGACTCAATCCGGCTTTTTATACAGATAGTATTATCTTTACCGGCCAAAACAAAAAATAAACCGTAATTATAAGGACCATATGGATAAGCATTTTTGCTTTTCAGATGGTTTTCAAACCAAAAATTTAATTCAAATGAAAAAGATGACCGCCGTTTTAGTGGCTCTGTTGATATCTTTTGCAGGATCACTGAAAGCTGATGAAGGAATGTGGCTCTTGCCACTTATTAAAAAGTTAAACATTGAAAAGATGCAGGAAAAAGGCCTGCAATTGTCTGCTGAAGACATTTATAGTGTTAACCAATCCAGTTTGAAAGATGCCATTGTAATATTTGGTGGAGGATGTACCGGAGAAATGATTTCAGACAAAGGATTAATTCTAACCAATCACCACTGCGGATACGGAACCATCCAGGAGTTGAGCACAGTTGAAGACAACTATCTGGAAGAGGGTTTTTGGGCCAAAACAATGGGCGATGAAATTCCGGCGCCCGGACTTTCAGTTACCTTCATGAAAAGAATGGAAGATGTCACTGACAAAATTGAGGCCGGACTTAATGAGGATATGAGCGAAGAAGAACGCCGTGCTGCCATTGAAAAAACTTCTACACAAATTGCTGATAGTGTAAAAGGAGACTCACACTACCGCACACTTGTCCGTGATTTCTATGGTGGAAATCAGTATTACCTCATTGTTTATGAAGTATTCAATGACGTTCGCTTTGTTGGGGCACCTCCTTCATCTATTGGTAAATTTGGGCACGATACCGATAACTGGATGTGGCCGCGTCACACAGGTGACTTTTCGATGTTCCGCGTTTATGCGGACAAGGATGGAAATCCTGCAGAGTATTCTGCAGACAACGTACCCTTAAAACCTGCTCATCACTTGCCTGTCTCACTAAAAGGTTATGAAAAGGAAGACTTTGCTATGACTCTTGGCTTCCCCGGAAGCACCCAACGTTACCTTACTTCATGGGGCATTGACGAACGAATGAACATCTTCAATTTCTCATTGATTAAACCCCGGGGTGTTAAACAAGACATTTGGCAGGAAGCTATGAATACCAGCGACAAGATCAGGTTGCAATACGCTTCAAAATACTCACGCAGCTCCAATTACTGGAAAAACAGTATTGGTATGAATCGCGGCCTTAAAAACCTGAATGTTTTAGCTAAAAAACAGAAATTGGAAGAAAAATTCCAGAATTGGGTTGAAGGATCTCCTGAGCGTGAAGCGGAATATGGAGATGTACTTCCCTCTCTTGAAAAAGCCTATAGCCAGCGTTCTCCTTACTACTTAGCTCAAAATTTTGTTCGCGAATGCATGTTACGCGGCACTGAAATAGTCGGTTTCTCCCTCGCTGCAAGAGACTTGGAAAAAGCGCTGGAAGATGAAGATCAGGAAAAAATTGATGCCGCTGTTGAAAGCCTTAAGGCACGAGCAAAAGAATTTTACAAAGATTACCATGCAGCTACTGATCAGGAAGTAATGTCAGCGCTATTCGAATTGTATTTCGATGAAATTGATGATCAATTCTATCCTTCCTTTTTTGAAGACATAAAAACCGAAAAAGAAGATGGTTTTGAAGACTATGCTGACAAACTTTTCAGAAAATCATTCTTTGTCAGCCGGGAAGAACTTTTCAACTTTCTCGAAAATCCAAAGTTGAATAAGCTTCAGAAAGATCCGGCTTTCAAGGCAGGAAAGTCTACCATCGACCTCTACCTCTCTTTAATGGACAAAACACGAGAGTCAAATTTAAAAATTGACCGCAATCACCGCTTGTTCATTGCAGGACTTAAAGAAATGAATCCTGATAAGGTCTATTACGATGACGCCAACTTCTCAATGCGCCTGAGTTATGGTGAAGTAGGCAACTATGAGCCTCGTGATGCTGTTATTTACAAGCACTACACAACGCTTAAAGGGGTGATGGAAAAAGAAAAGCCCAATGATTACGAATTTGCTGTACCTTCAAAACTTAAGGAGCTTTATCGCGATAAAAATTACGGCCGTTATGCTGCCGAAGACGGGCACATGCGCGTTTGTTTTACCACTGACAATGATATTACCGGTGGAAACAGCGGCAGTCCTGTCATCAATGCCAAAGGAGAGCTGTTTGGATTGGCCTTCGACGGCAACTGGGAAGCTATGAGCGGAGACATCGCATTTGAACAGGAACTTCAGAAATGTATCAATGTGGATATCCGTTATGTACTGTTTATTATCGACAAGTATGCAGGAGCCACTAATTTAATTGATGAAATGACCATTGTTGAATAGAGGCCCCACCAACCTCCCCAAAGGGGAGGCTCGAAAAAGGCTGTCTTAAAAGGGCAGCCTTTTTTTAAACCCTCTCCACATATTATAAATAATCTTAAAAAGTTTTTATAAAAACCTGTATTTAAAGCTATCTGTAGTAGTTTCGCATACATTTAGAATCTGTTAAGTTATTGTACGATATGTGGAAGCGGGCGTTATTTCTTTTATTTCTACATCAATTTATATTTCTCTCCGTTCAGGCAGACGAAGGCATGTGGCTTCCATGGAATCTCCCTCAGTCACAAATTAACCAAATGCAGAAAATGGGCCTGGAGATATCCATTGATGAAATTTATAGCTCCCAAAAAGCTTCTCTTAAAGATGCCATTGTTTCATTGGATAATGGAAGTTGCACAGGGAGTTTTATCAGCACCCGGGGACTTCTCCTCACCAATCACCACTGCGCTTATGGCGAAATTCAAGAGCACAGCTCAGTAGAGAATGATTATCTCAAAAAAGGCTTTTGGGCTGAATCATTGGACGATGAATTACCCAATCCCGGAAAAACAGCAACCCTTTTAATTGAAGCACGCAACCTTACAGGTATATTTAACAGTGCATTAGAGAATGTATCAGGAACAGAGGAAACCCTGAATACAATCGACAGTTTAACTTCCACCATCCTCGACACTTTACGCGTTGGACCTGATTACGACGCACAGATCAAAGACTTTTTATTTCAGAATGAATTTTATCTCTTTATCACACAGACATTCAAAGATGTACGTCTTGTAGGGGCACCTCCGGAGGATATCGGACAATTTGGAGGTGAACATGACAACTGGATGTGGCCCCGGCATTCTGCTGATTTTGCACTTTTCCGTGTATACACTTCTCCCGATGGCAAACCGGCTGATTATCATCCAAAAAACATCCCGTTTCACCCTTCCAAAGTTCTTGATATTTCAACTGGCGGGATAAATAAAAATGACTTCACCATGACTCTTGGATATCCCGGGAGCACTGACCGGTACCTAACCTCCACAGGCATAAAAGAAACACAAAACATTCTGAATCCTCTCATTGCTGATGTCCGTGGGATACGTCAGAAAATTTGGGAGAAAAACATGCGTAAATCACATGCCACAGGCATTCAGTACGCTGATAAATATGCCAGTTCTTACAATTTCTACAAATATGCCATTGGCCAAAATGAAAGCATCAAAGAATTAAGTCTTATCTCCAGACGTCAAAAACAGGAGCAGAATTTTGAGACATGGATGGACAGTATTCCGGAAGTGGAAGCAAAATACAACAATGTTTTGACTTCAAACAGATTGCTCTATACGATGCGAAAAAAACTAACCAAAACCACTTACATCACCCTGGAGAGTTTGATCAACGGACCGGAGATCGGTTCTTTGGTCGTTAATGCTTTCGGGCTTTATTCCAATGTTCGAAGAGAAGATGGAGATCCGGTAAAAACAATTGAACTAATCAAAGACCTTGAATCGAAAGCCCACAAATTCTTTCGTGACTTCTCTCCTGACATAGATAAAAAAGTTTTTAGGGCAATGCTGAAATACTACCAGGAGAACCTCGAAGACAGTCTGCAAATAACCTCTGAACAACTGCTCGGAAATTCCGGAAACATCCGGAAATTAGCAAAAGAAATTTATGAGGAATCGGCATTTTCAAACCCCGAGCGTTTCAGACAGCTATTGAAGAATCCCAAAACCAAAGCCTTTGAAAGCGATCCGGCTTTTGCCTTCTATAAGAGAGTTTTTCAAGATTTCGGGCCGGTATACAGCATGTTCAACCGTTTTGACCGGCAACTTGACCTCAGCATGCACAGGTACATAAAAGCCCGGCAATTACATCAGCCCGATAAGAATTTTTATCCTGACGCAAACAGCACCATGCGCTTATCTTATGGATATGTCGACGGATATTCAGCACCGGATGGAAATGAATTTCCGGCTTTTTCCTCATTAAAAGGATTAATATCCAAAGCCGAATCCTCTAAATTGCACTATCAGACACAAGTTAGCCTTGAATCGTTGTTCTTCAAACCAGGCTCAAACTCCCCAAATATAAACACGCCACTCTGTTTTATCTCGAACAACGATATAACAGGTGGCAATAGTGGAAGTCCTGTTTTGAATGGTAATGGAGAAATTATTGGATTGGCATTTGATGGAAACTGGGAAGGCATGGCATCAGACCTTTCCTACAATAGCAAGTATCAACGATGCGTTAATGCCGACATCAGGTATGTTCTTTTCCTGATTGAGAATTTGGGGCAGGCTTCACATCTCATTGAAGAGATAAAAATCGCTAATTAGTGTGTGTCCATAAAGTCCCATTTGCTTCGTTATGCGTGCCCGAGAATCACTCATCCCGAGGGATCGGGACTGCGTACTTTCGAACTACGCAAGTCTTGCTAATGAAACTTTCTGAACACGCACATAAATTTTGACACTGTTTGCTTCGTTTATAGACCGACACTTATTAAAATCGAAAAAATCACCGTTAGTTATGATTTTTAGCATTCCGGTGGCCGAAAAATAATTCCTACATTTGTTCAAATACGTTAAACCTCCAAAACATTGAGATATGGGAATTGATTTTCTTGAAATTGTTTCAGCTTTCATCGTTCTTTTTGCCGTAATTGACATTCTTGGTTCTATCCCTATTATCGTGGATTTGCGGAACAAAGGCAATAAAATCAATGCCACTCAGGCATCCGTTGTTTCATATGTTATCCTGATTGCCTTTCTTTTTGTTGGAAAAGCCCTGTTAGGCTTATTCAGCGTTGATATTTCATCCTTTGCAATAGCGGGCTCATTTGTGCTGTTTATGATAGCCATCGAGATGATTTTGGGAGTAACCATTTTTAAGCATGATTCTCCATCAGGGGCATCTCTGGTTCCTATTGCCTTTCCGCTTGTTGCCGGGGCAGGATCTTTTACCACTCTTTTGGCTTTGAGAGCAGAATACGAAACCATCAACATCATTATTGGATTAACACTCAATATTGCTTTGGTATTTATGGTTCTTAAACTTACTAACCAGGTAGAAAAACTCATTGGAGAAACAGGTATTTACGTATTAAAAAAGTTTTTTGGCATCATATTGCTGGCAGTAGCAATTAAACTTTTTACCAATAATGTGGCTAACCTGGGTGGTTAAAACAAAGTAATCAATGGCAGCAAAAAAATACTATGTGGTTTGGATGGGACACGAAACAGGTGTTGTAGATTCCTGGGACGAGTGCCAGCGTCTTACAAAAGGATACAAAGGAGCCAGGTATAAGTCTTTCAAGTCCCTTGATGAAGCAAAGAAGGCATTTGAAACACCATGGTCTGATTTTATTAATCCCAAGGGGAATGGTACTCCCAAAACCAAACCTGCTTTTGATCCTTCATACCAACCCATTTCCAATAGTCTTTCTGTAGATGCCGCCTGCAGTGGCAATCCTGGCCCCATGGAATATCAGGGCGTTCATGTCGAAACCCGGGAACAATGGTTCCATGCCTCTTTTCCTTTAGGCACTAATAATATTGGCGAATTTCTGGGAATCGTGCATGGACTGGCTGAGCTTAAACGTCAAAACCTGAACATTCCCGTTTACACCGACTCTACAATTGCGATGGGATGGATCAAAAAGAAAAAATGTGTCACCAAATTAGAGAGAAACAGGCACACTCAGAAACTTTTCACACTTATCGAAAGAGCCGAAAATTGGCTAAAAGAAAACAGTTACGAACAACCTTTACTTAAATGGGATACTGAATCATGGGGTGAAATTCCGGCAGATTTTGGAAGGAAATAATTACTAATTATGGCTTCTGATGATTGGAATCCAGTATTTAATTTTTGCTCCTGAAATTTGGCCCTCCTTTACAACATCAACCTTTTCAACATAAATTCTACCTCCCTTATATATTTTCACAAAAGATTTTAAGCGCTCCTCAATAAGTGAAAGACTGTTGGCTTTCATTGTTTTTGAGGGAACAGCGCCCTTACTTTCAACAATCACCTCCAATTCATTTTCCTTTTGTTCATAAGAGATATTAATTCCAGGACAAGAATGATCACCCATATTGCCATAAGCAAAGACGTCGTCGATAATGGGCCTTGGAAGCATAGGAGGTACTTTTAAAAAACCCGACCCGGAAATTATTCTGGAGTCTACACCGCAGTTAATCGTTCGATAAAAGCGCCTGCACTGTACTTTCAGGTACATCTCAATTAATTCCATTTCTTCTTCCAGGGATATCAATTCTTTGTCAGCAACACACATGATTTTCCTAATAAGTTGGGCAATATCACTTAAATAATCAGAAGCTTCCTCTTTTTGGTTATTTAAGATATAGCTTTGCAAAGAAGTCATTGCATTAAACATGAAATGAGGATTCATTTGCATATGCAAAATTTTCTGCTGAAGTTCTCTTTTTTCTTTTTCAGCCCTGAGACCTCTGGTCCGACCGTAAAGAAACCACGCAAAAACTCCAAGAATCAATAGCAATGCAAGAATGATTAAAACAAGGTTCTTTTCTCTCATTTGGGCATTGACCAGGTTAAGTTCCTTTTCCATCAGTTCGGTCTCTATTTCATTATCCATAGATGTCTCCAGAAACCCCTGATTTATCACTATTAAGGAGTCTTTAAACCTTGAATATGTTTCCAGAACATCCAACGCATTTTTATAGTCATTTTCAGCTTTCAAGGCCTTAAAAAGTGAATACAAATTTTTTTGTCTCAAATTGTCTCTCCCCATTTTTCTCGCAACAGCTTCAGCCCTGTCGTAAAAAACAACAGATAAGGCAGTACGCCCCTGTTCGTAATAAAGATCCCCAAATAAGCTGTAAATATTTATCAAATAAGAGGATTGCTCGAGAGTTTTAAAATAATCAAGGGATTCCTCGAGTAAATCGGCAGACTTAGTATATTCTTTTTGGTATAAATAAAGAGCACCAATATTACATTTAACTTTTGCTGCATCCTCAAAATTTCCTGATTCATTATAAATTTCAAAGGCCTGTTTATACTTTTGAATGGCTTCATCATTTCTTCCTCTTCTGCTAAGAAAAATCGCATAGTCATTAAAAACAGCCGCTGCATCATCCAGAGAATCTAATTCAAAAAAAATATTTAACGAATGGTCAAAGTAATTTTCTGCATTTTCATCATTCCCCACTCGATCGTGTACCAATGCAATATTGTGTAAACACTGAGCAAATCCATATTCGTTCCCTACCTTTTTTTCAAATTCAGCAGATTTTAGATAGGCTTCTAACGCTTCATTATTCCTGTCTTTAAAATACCGCGTAAGTCCCAGGTTATTGTAGTAAATAGCTTTTCGTTGTGGAGCCGAATAGGGTTCTATCAAAGAAAGACACTTTTTATAAAAATCTCCAGCATCATCTATTTGTCCGGAATAAAAGGCAACCTCGGCTTTGTAGTACCAACCAATGGCTTCTAACGAATCATTAGATTCTTTACCTATTTTGACCAATTCATAAGCAATCGAATCTGCCATATTCAGTGAATCCGGGATGATTTTTTTTATCTTATCCTCAAGATATTTAAAACCTGAAGAGGCTTCCTTCTGAATCTGCCCAAAAGAAATGACATTCATGAATAAAATAGAAACAAGGATAATCAATCCCGGATACAATGAATTTTGCTTTAAAGAACTCATGGATGATGAATTGTTTTTCAATGGATTCACACAAATCTAATTAAAAAAATCAATAATTGTGAGTTGAAAAAACAGAGCCAGAGATAATAATGAATAGCATGGAGGGGGCCTTCAAATCCTAAAGTCCCGTGGTAACAGTTAAAATGGATAACCCAAAATATTCTATATCGCACCTACGGCACTCACCCCTTGGTCGTGCTCATTTTTCTACTAATATATACCCCCCAACGGGGCTATTCTGCAATGCTGAACCACTACGCCCCTGACAGGGTTTGGAAACCTGTCAGTAGATCCTACTTTTCACTGTTTTACTTTTGTTGTAAGCAGTTCGTGCTTAAAAACCCTTATAAACAAAAAAATCCCGGTCTGAAATTAATCAGACCGGGATTTCTACTTAAAGATCGGCGGCGACCTACTCTCCCACTTTTACGTAGTACCATCGGCGCTAACAGGCTTAACTTCTCTGTTCGGAATGGGAA
>NZ_QEWP01000007.1 GCF_003121985.1 Marinilabilia rubra | reverse complement strand
TTTATTGTTAAATAAATCACAGCAAATATATGAAGAAAATTCGACTATCATCCCGAAAGGGGTGAGTTGCGTCTGCTTACCAATCTTCAAATCAAGCACTTAGGCTTTGTAAGCCTGACGGCTATGCTCTCATGAGGTCGTAGCTGCTTCCATTGGGATACGCTCCTACTACTGTAAAATCCGAACTGTGAGAGATACATTTATGTCCAACTCCCGCCGGAATAACGACGATATCCCCGGCTTCTATTTTTACCTTTTCTCCATTTTTTCCTCCTACATGGAGCAATGCACTACCCTGAAAGCAACCTAATACTTCGTGACTTGTACTGTGATAGTGATGATATGGGAAAATGCCCCAACGCCATGAATTATACCAATTGTTTTCTTTAAAGTGCTTTTCCAGCCATGTGGCACCTTTATCCTTACGACCTTCAAAAGCATCACGGTAAAGCAACAAAGGATGTTTGCTGTTTGGTATATTTCCATCATCCTTAAAATGAAATTGTTCTGGAGTTGTTGAATTCATATTTGATTGAGCTTTTTTGGATAAACCAAGGATCAAAAACATCCCGGCCAATCCACTTGTTTTGAGAAATGATCTTCGGCTTTCCATATTTTTATCCCGCAGAAGTTTTTAAATCATATGAAGCTTAAAAGGAAATTTAAGGTCGTATTATATTTTACCGGGTAAAAAGCCCGTTTTAGCTTTGTTTTCTTATCAGTCGAAAACCATAGGTTTATGAAATCTGAATATTCATAAGTACGTGTGCACTTAAATTTCTGATATGTTTTTAATAGTTTGAGAACTATCGACTATAACTATTCACTAACCCCTATTTATACCCTCTTAATTGTGGAACCACTTTACTTCCATATAGTTCAATGCTTTTCATCAGGTCTTTATGTTTAGGGCCACCTACATCTATGTGAGCAATGAAGCGATCTAAACCAAACATTTCGATGGTGTTAGAAATTTTATCTGCCACTTCATTGGGTTCGCCCATATAAAGAGCTCCTTCAGGACTCATTCCTGCCAGAAACTGTCGCCGGGTAAAAGGTGGCCATCCTCTTTCTTTGCCAATCCGGTCCATCTGAGCCGCATAAAGCGGATAGTAGTTTTCCAGAAGCTCATCTCTTGATTTGGTTAAAAACGTATGTGAATGTACGCCTATTTCCATTTTTTCTTCATCATGGCCATGCTTGAGATATTCCTCCTTGAAAAAATCCACCAGAGTTTTGAATTGTCTGGGCATGCCACCAATAATGGCAAACATTATAGGCAGTCCGAGTCTGGCAGCCCGTTGAATGGATTCAGGAGTTCCTCCCACTGCAATGGAGACTGGCAATGGTCTTTCCGGTCTGGGGTAGATGGTTTGCTCTTTTAGAGGCGCCCGGAATTTCCCTTCCCAGGTAATGGACTCTTGCCGATTCAGTTTAAGAAGAAGATCCAGCTTTTCATCAAACAGTTGGTTGTAATCCTTCAGTTCGTAACCAAACAGTGGAAATGACTCGGTAAAACTGCCCCTTCCGGCAATGATTTCAGCCCGGTTATTGGATAGCAGATCAAGGGTAACATAGTCCTGCCATACTTTAACCGGATCGGCCGAGCTTAATACCGTTACGCCACTGGCCAGTTTTATTTTGCTGGTAGCCGTTGCTAAAGCAGAAAGCACCATTTCAGTTGAAGATACAGCATAATCTGGCCTGTGATGTTCCCCAAGCACAAAACTGTCGAGCCCCAATTTTTCAGCCAGTTTTACCTGTTCTATCATCTCATTTAGGCGCTCCTTTGGGGACTGAAAATTATTATTTTGATTGTTGAAGGTGAGGTCACCAAACATGCCTATTCCTAACTCCATGTTCATTGAATTTATGGTTTTTCAATAAACCGGGAATGAAAGGGTAATGTTTATATTTTGATAGTTAAAAATGGCGGTTTAAAACTGCCAGACCTGATTATTTTTTAACAAATTTCACCACCTCCCTCAAGTTTTTGTTTGAGCCGGCAAAGAAGTAAGTACCGGGTTTCAGTCCTGAAATATTGAGAGTAACTTCATTGTTTCCATTGCACTTACCAGCCATGATTTCTTTCCCCTGAATGTTGTTAATGGTATAAATGAAACGATGACCTGAGGGGTTTTTCAGGATGATCTCATCTTCTGCAGGGTTAGGATATATTTCGAATATTTTGTCAGTTGATTTAGTCTCCGTCTTAGCTAATGAAGTGGGGGGATCCGGTAATTCAAGTTTATACAATCGGTATTGGCCGTTGTAGTAGGCATGAAAGTAAAGATAACCGTCTATTTCAGTAAAACTCCCGGGATCTGAACTATTGGATAAATATCCCAGATTATAGACCATAGAGGTGCCTTCCGCCGTCCCGTCGGTTTGCCATAGTTCAGTACCATTGGTGCCATCATTGGCTGAAAAATAAAGACGACCAGCTGCTTCGTAAAACTTCGAAGGATACGAATGCCCATAAGGGGTACCTCCCGGTTCTTCATTAATATTTTTAAGCATGTAGGTGCCTTCTTCGGTTCCGTCGGATATCCAGAGTTCCTGGCCATATGTACCGTCATGTGCCTGAAATATTAGCTTGCCATTGTAGCTGATCAGTTCATCAGGGAATGAAGACCCGCTGCTTCCGGGCCATATGTCCTTCACGAGGTAAGCCTTTCCGGTGTTTTGGTTATAAGCCCAGAGTTCGGAGCCGTAATCGGAATGATAGGCTCTGAAAAAGACCAGCGTGTCAACCTGGGTAAGGTGGTAAATGGAAGAGCCCGATCCTCCCGGATTTATTTCATCGGCCATTTCAATTGTTCCGGGAAGCCCTGTTGACCTGGCCAATTCGCTGCCAAAACCTGTAAAAGTATTGCTGAAGTAAAGTGTATCTCCTGCAACGATGATTCCGGAAGGATTGTTTCCTCCAATAATTAAGGTGTTGGCTGATGTGGCATCAGAGCGGTAAAGAGCATTGGGTGATGCTTCACAATCTTCGGCGGCAAAGATGAGAATGTCTTTAAAATCGGTCAGTTCATGGGGATAGGATGGCTGGTTTTCACAAATATCTTTAACCATGTCCGTGCCTTCTGAAGTACCGTCAGATACCCAAAGCTCCAAGCCGATAGTTGGTCTGTAGGTTCTGTAAAAAAGCAGTCCCCCGGATTCGGTTAACATGTGGTTATTCTCTATTCCGGCATCGTCCACGTCGGCGATCCATTCTGTCCCTCCTTCTGTACCATCGGTTTTGAAGAGTTGTTTAGTTACGCTGAGACTGTCGGCAATAAAAAACAACACATTGTTTACCACCTCAAAACTATGAGGATATGCCCGTCCCGCAGGATTCAAATCCATAACTTCATAAGTGCCTGCTTCTGTGCCATCAGATCGCCAAAGTTCTGAGTCAAAATCGCCTGAATGTCCCGGAAAGTAGAGAATGTTGTTGAGCACGGCAACCGATTGACCTCTGACTTCAAACGTTAGGGTTGAAGAAACCAGCTCGGGCTCCTGGCCTGTGACAGTCAGAAAAAGACCGAAGATAAGAATGGAAAGTGTAATTGTTTTTTTCATGACGGATGGGTTTAATTGAAGAAAATCGGTGAACGAGGGGGTAAAGTATATTTAAGTTATGACAAACAGATGGGGTTGTCAAGCAGTTTTTAAGGCTGAATGTATGTTGTTGAAAGGATTGAAAACGAAAACATGAGGTTTTCAAAGGGTGCAATTACTTTTTGGTTGAATTATCCGGGTTGAGTGAGTTACTTCCTCCTCCTTTTTGTTCCCCTTATAGCCTCTTCTTCCCAGGGATTATCGGGCCACACATGCTTGGGATAGCGGTTTTTGAGTTCTTTTCGTACTTCATAATAGGTGTTGTCCCAGAAACTTCGGAGATCGCTGGTAACCTGAACGGGTTTGAAACCGGGTGAAAGAAGATGAAGCAGTACGGGAGTTTGACCGTCGTTGATACGGGGGGTATCGGCCAAACCGAACATCTCCTGCAGGCGGACTGCCAAAACCGGTGCAGAACCGTCAGCCTGATAAGTCAGCTTGATGTTGGAACCACTGGGCACCTTGATGCGTGCCGGAGCCAGCCTGTCAAGGGCTGCCTGTTTGTCTATATCCAGATGATAGTGTAGCGAACTTTTGAGGTCCAGCTTTTTAAGATCTTCGTTGCGTTTGACATTGGTCAGATAGGGTGCCAGCCAAATTTCGCAGGTTTTAAGCAGGGTAGCAGTGGATACATCCGGCCAGTTTTCATTGTTTCGCCACTGGCGGAGGCTTAGTACCCGGTTTTGCCATTGTTCTACTTCTTGGTTAAAATCCAACAGTTTTTCTCCTTCTTTGAGGATGGCTGCGCAAATTGCTTTTGTAACCAATTCGGGATTTGGGTCGGTTATCTTTTTTGACTGCAAAACAAGGCTGCCGATGCGTAAATCCTGAGAAGCGATCAAACCACCTTTGCGGGTTTCCCATGTGATGGTGGAAGAAGCTTTCAGCATGGGACGCAAGTCGCCGGGATTGAGCGGTGCAGCCAGGAAAATCTTTCCCATACCGCTGCGTGCATCCAGGTGTGCTACAGCCAGCCATTGCTCATGTCCAAGGTCGTCTTTGTGGGAAGCCATGGCGTAACTCCCGTTGGAGAGCTGAAACCGTGCCTCATTGCCGGGACGGGCTGAGGCGATGCGTTCCGGGTAGGCATGGACCAGCATCAGTCCTGTATCAAACGGATCGAATGTCCCATTATCTGGTTTGCTGCTAAACATTTTGTTGTAATAATCAGCCACTTTTATTATTTGGTTCCAGCGTTTATTATGGCGTTTCTCCCTGCGTTGACGCCGCAACTCTTCAATGCGAAGGTTGATATCAATACCTGTTTCGCGTGGCATTGGATCCCGCTCTTCAAGTATGGCTGCCAAATCAGCTGCCAGTGGCAAATGCCTTGATTCTTTTGCCTTGAGAAGCATATGAGCAATTCGCGGATGACAGGGGAGTGTGGCCATATCTTTACCGTGTGGGGTAATTTTATTGTTTTCGAGCGCTTCCAGTTGTTGCAGAGTATCCAAAGCTTCCAGTACATGAGTTTTAGGGGGAGGCGTGGGCCAGTTAAGACTGTAAACATCATCTATTCCCCATTGAGCCATATCGAGCATCATCGAAGCCAAGTCGGATTCCTCAATCTCCGGAACCCGGTGTTCCTGCATGCGGTGTTCATCGGCCAAAGTCCACAGGCGGTAGCATTTTCCGGGGCCCAGTCGCCCTGCCCGCCCTGCCCGTTGATCAGCCGCATCCTTAGTGATTTCAATGGTGGTAAGGCGTGACAATCCGGTGCCGGGGTCGAATTTTATGGTGCGGCCATAGCCACAGTCCACAACTATTGAAACGCCTTCAATGGTTAAACTGGTCTCAGCAATGGAAGTGGCCAGCACCACTTTTCTTTGTCCGTTGGGATGAGGTAAAATGGCTGCAAGTTGTGCTTTTGGGGGCAATTGTCCGTAAAGCGGATGGATAGAAACCCCTTCCAGGTTATTCTTCAGGATTTCCTCGCAACGTCGAATTTCGCCCTCTCCGGGCAGGAATGCAAGAATGTCTCCCTTGTTGTTTTTTACAGCGGTTGAAATGACATTTGCTACATTCTCAGGGATCACCATCATATCCCGGTTACCAGTGTGTTCTATTTCCACAGGGAATTGTTTGCCGCTGCTTTCCACAGCGGGGGCCTTTAGCATCTGCGTAAGCTGAGGCATGTTGAGAGTAGCCGACATGACCACCAATCGCAGGTCGGGACGTAATATTTGCTGGGTTTCATGACTTAATACCAGAGCGATATCAGCAAAAAGACTGCGTTCATGGAATTCGTCGAAAATGACCATGGCGGTACCTTCCAGGGCATTGTCGTTTTGAAGCATCCTGGTTAGAATGCCTTCTGTAACGACTTCAAGTTGTGTTTGTTTACTGGTTTTATTATCGAAACGGATGCGATATCCAACGCGCTGGCCAACCTCTTCGCCTAACAGCGAAGCCATGCGCATGGCAATGGTCCGCGCTGCCAGTCGCCGTGGTTCAAGCATGATGATTTTTTTCCCGTTGACCCAGGGCTCATCCATCAGTGCAAGTGGCAAAAGCGTACTCTTTCCGGCTCCCGGAGGTGCCCCGAGAATGAGGGTATTTCCTTTTGCCAGTACATCCCTGACTTCAGGAATGACTTCGTTTATAGGTAGGTTAATATTGGAAGAATTGAATTGCACGTCCCCTTATTTTAGTTGTGACAAAGATACCAGATTAGGGGCGTACTAAAAAAGTGGTTTTTCAATCCATTAATATTATTGCAACTGATAGAGTACAATAGATCGTTAGATTTTTAGACATAAGATGAATCGTATGATATTGAAAATCTGCACCTTAGTACAAACAGTTGTTTATATATAAATAACTGACTACAAGTGCCTTATAAAAGTTTAACGGAGTATTGAGAGTAAGAAATCAAAAAATATTTAGAGCATGAGAAAATGTTTTAGCTTAATTGTATTGGCGGTAATTATTCTTTCAGGGCAGGTTGCTGCCCAAAATTTTTCGGGAGAATTAAACAAAATGGGTTCCTCCATGAGAAAGAATCTTGGAAAATATAATGTTCTTGCCGGAGTGAACACTATGAGTCTCACTTTTGATGATGGTCAGGGCAGAATAAATAAACCAATATTCGGGAACGCTTATGGTTATTATATTGGGGGAAGTTCTTATAAAATCATATCCGAAAATGATCAATCCTTCTGGTCGAGCAGCACCCAATTTATCTTTGGAAAACAGACCATTAATTCTCCCTCCTCCTCTCCCTCCTTAATTCAGGATTCATTGAGCATTTTTAATTTCTCCGGATATTCGGGGTATTTTTTTAAAGCTCCATTGCGGCTTACTTACAATCGAAAATTGGACAAAAATATCTCATGGGGAATTAGTGCAGGGGCCGTTTTAAAGGTTCCCATGATGTATGGAACCATATCCAACGGAGACAAAACCGAGGATCTTACATCGGTTTACGGTCAATACCTTTTTGACTATGGATGGACTGTTGGTTTTGAACTGGGATTCCGGTCAGCATTTGTAGCCTGCGATTTTTCACAGGGGATAAGCAATATGTCGGATAGTGGGGGAGATACAAGTATCAGTGATAATGGAAGTATTGCTTTGACGGTTGGCTTACGTTTAGGAACGCCGAAAGGGAAAGAAGATGCCAAACTAATCAACTCTCTGCAAAAGAAATTGACAAAAAAATAGAGAAATTACATAGGGACTACTGAAAAAGTCAAAAGGTCATAATTTGCAAGCCGCCCAAACGAAATAGTATTGAAATACTTCTGGATTCGGGCGGTGCAGTAAACTTTGTTCTTTTGATTAGCTGTTTTTTTATGATTAAGTGCAAAGAAATCCGAGTTTGATGTGGAATAACCTTACATTTAGGAGTTTGTTGATATGATTAAAAGTTTTAAACGCTAATAAAGTAGGCCTTTTTCAGCGCTCCCTGCATAGCAGTTGTGATTAGGAAACAATATTAGAATGAAAAAAGGCCTCCGAAGAAATCTGGAGGCCTTTTTTTAAATTAAAATGATTTAATCAATTTCGAATGATATTTTAGCATTTACTGCATAGGAAACAATTTTGTTGTTTTCCACATTGGCATTCATGTTTTCGATGTAAACCGATTTGATGTTCTTAACGGTTTTTGAGGCTTGCTCAACTGCTTTTTGTGTTGCATCATCAAAACCCTTTTCTGATGCAGCAATTACTTCAATAACTTTTACCATCTTCATAAGCATTGATTTTTATTGGTTCAACAATTTTATTTGTTTCTGTAGTATTTGCCCATATATTCGGCTTCATCCAACTTTGACCCGTCAATGGCGCTGTAAAACTCCTCAAGACTGTTTATACCTTCAGGAGGTAGTTTCTTTTTGAGGGCAAAAATCCGGAAAAAATATCGGTGCTCGGTACCCGGAGGCGGGCAAGGTCCGTTGTACCCGATTTTCCCGAAATCATTTTTCCCCTGAATGGCTTCGTTGTCAAGATGTTTTTTTTTGGGGATTATTTTTTCAAGTTCATGGCAATCGGGGGGGAGATTGTAAACAATCCAGTGACAAAAAGTTCCTCCGGGAGCATCCGGATCTTCCATGATTAAAGCAAATGAAACAGTGCCTTTGGGTTCCCCGTCCCAACGAATACGTGGAGAGAGATCCTCTCCGTCGCAGGTATGGTCTTTGGGGATAGCTTTGGCATTCTCAAATGCTGTGGTAGTAATGTTAAAAGCCATAGTAAATCTTTTTATTCGTATTGAATAACTTCAACCGGACAGCTATCTGCTGCCTCTTCTATTTCACTGGCGTGATCATCGTAATTAACGCCTTGCTTTACTACTGCTTCATCATCGCCCATTTCAAAAACATCAGGGCAAATATCTACGCACATTTCACAGGCAGTGCAACCTTCTTCGATCCATACTTTTTTAATGGCCATAATTCTATTTTTTGAGATTAATAAATCAATACTCCGTTAAACTTTTGTAGACAGCTATAAATCACATGCATTGTTGCTTTAAAGTTATGTTTATTAGCGTTATATGGTTTGTCTTAAATCTGATATCTATCCCGAAGCATCGGGACTAACGATCTATTGTAAATTATTGCTTTAAACACATTGTCTAATGATTCGAAAGAAGTTACAAATTATGGGCTGGAAGGTCAATGGTTTTTGGGGATGAATTTTTGAAATAAAAAAAGGATTGCTGCAATTTTTGCAACAATCCTCTTTTGACAATTTTTTCAGGAAAGTATAATTATCACTTTCCCAATATATTCTTAACCTTCCAGTGAAGCATCCAGGCTAATGGCTACCCCTTGCTTCAAGGCTTTTGAAACCGGGCAGTTTTCTTTTGCATCTTCAGCAATTTTATGGAACTCATCTTTATTGATACCCGGAACTTTTCCTTTTGTAGTAAGGTGGATTTTTGTGATGCTGAATCCTTCTGCACCTTTCTCAATGGAGGCTTCTGCTTTTGTTTCTACACTATCAGGAGTATGACCAGCCTCCGACAAGGCATGTGAAAATGCCATGGAAAAACAGCCGGCATGGGCAGCAGCGATTAATTCTTCGGGACTGGTGCCGTCTTTGCTTCCTTCAAAGCGGGATTTGGCTGAGAAACTACCTTCCCATGCACCTTCGCCTACATTCATTTTTCCTGATCCCTTTGCCAGGTTTCCTTCCCATATGGCTGATGATTTGTGTACGCTCATAAAGTTATATTTTTCAGGGTTTAACTTAATTTGTTTCTTTAACTGTTAGTTCAACAAATTAATTTTTAAAAAGTTGTATTTAATGTAAGAATGTTAGATAAACAGTAGTTAGTTTGTTATCAATAGTTTTAGTTTAGAGCGGACAGTAATAGTTAGTAGCGAGCTAAGGAATAATTTGAATTGAGAGATATATTGCCCTTAAAAATTTGTCAGATTTTTAAGGTTTTAATGGTAAAATAACCCTCATAAATCTAACCTTACTGCCGTCAGGCAGGTATCTGTAAATCGTATCATCTATTTTTATGAAAAAGACAGGATTGCTTATTATTAATACCCTTTCATTGATTTATGCTTTGGTAATGAATTATTTATCCGGAACAGGTGCCATTGCCGGACGAAATGTGGGGGAAGTCAGCCGGATGTATGATAATCTTTTTACTCCGGCAGGTTATGCCTTTGCCATTTGGGGATTGATTTATTTATTGCTAATGGCTTTTGTTGCGCATCAGTGGTATGCATGGTTGATTAAAAGAGAGGACAGGGAATTGAAGCAGACCGGTATCTGGTTTGCAGTCTCCAATATTGCCAATGGTTCATGGATTGTGGCCTGGCTAAATCTTAATATGGGGATCTCCCTTTTGATAATGGGTATTCTTCTGTTTTCATTGATTATGCTTACCAGGAGGTTGAATCTTGAACGTTGGGACGCTCCAATACGAATTATTGCTTTGGTGTGGTGGCCTGTAACGGTTTATCTGGGCTGGATCATTGTGGCAACAGTTGCCAACACCACTGTTTTTCTGAAAAGCCTTGGATGGGATGGCAGTCCAATTTCCGAAGTTGCGTGGGTTAAAATTTTAATCGTTGTTGCAACTTTGATTTATCTTTTGCTGATCTGTTACCGAAATATGAGAGAAGCTGGAGCTGTGGGGATTTGGGCCTTAATAGCGATTGCTGAACGTCGCTGGAGCGACCACCCGGATATTGCCTGGTGGGCCCTCGTTGCCATTGGGGTTTTGTTTGTTGTATCGGCATTGCAGGCCTGGCAAAACAGAGCTACCTTGCCGGTTATAAGGAAGTGGTACGGAAATTAATTTCAATTACAGCGGTTTCTCCCCTGGCCCTGACCTCTCCGACCCATTCCCTGACCCATTCCCTGACCCTGACCTTTTCCCATACCCCGACCTCTTTTGAATTTATTGATGTTGGAAATGACTTCATTGAATCTTTCTTTTTGCCGGGGATTGCAAAGATTTTTAATGGCTAAAAAATGATCGGCTGTGGCTTTCTTCAGGTGGAATTGAATGGATCCCGCTTTTACGGCCAGGGAATCAAGTTTTTCTTCATTTGGTGAATTGCTTTTCAATTCATTAAGTATGGCAAGATCGATGCTGTCGATTAGTTGCATGTATTTGTGCATCCGGCTTCTATAACCGGCTTCAATTTCAGAAAGAGATGATATCTGTTCTTCCGATAAATTAAGACTGTTGGCCATTTGTCGGAAACCTTGTCCCTGACCGGCTCCCATCGTAAATGGCGCTGGATTTGATGAGGTGGTGTTATTAAAATACGGGGAGCCGGAGAATGGATTAAACCACCTTTGAATGGCCCATCCTACGATAAAAGCAGCCATCAGAATTAAAACTGTTGCTATGAGCGTTTTTTTATTCATCTTGATAGGTATTGATCCAGATTTCTTCTAATTGAGTTCCCGGGTTATCGCTAAAATAATACTCGGAGGCAATAATTTCTGCACTATCAAACATATTTGACTGGTTTTGGAATAGTTCAGCAGAAAAAAAGCCGAGAATCACCAAAATAACAGACATAACCGTTACGAACACAGGTCTTATCATTTTAGGCCTTGTTCGTTGGTTTTCAATTTGTACCCTAATCCGTGTGTTGATGTATGGCGATACACTGACCTGCTTTTCTTCTTCAATAAAAGCAAATAAAGCCTTTGTTTTTTTAAAAGCCTCCATGCATGAAGCACAGGTTTCTATGTGTTGGTGCATTTCAGAAGTCACATCTTTAAGGGGCTCCCGAAAAGCCAGTTTGTTATTAAAGTCATTACACTTCATGGTTTGCTTGCTTTCATATTTTTACTCTCTATTTTCTGTCAACTATACTTTGTAGTTTTTTTCTCGCTCTGAAAACCAGGCTTTCAACTGCTTTCTGCGAAATACCCAATACTTCTGCAACTTCTTTCATGTTCAAGTCCTGATAATAAAACAGGACAAAGGCTTTTTTTTGTTTATTGTTAAGCTGGTCAACAGCTTTTTTAATTTCTTCTTTCTGCTCCTTTACCGTGATGGCTTCTTCTGCATTGCTTTCGGTAGAAAACGGCTCGTTTCCTGCTTCGTTTAAACCGATAAAGGAACGGATTTTATTTTTTCTGATGACATTAATGGCTTTGTTGACAGCAATCCGGTACAACCATGTGCTAAATGCCGATCTCTGGTCAAATCCATCCAATGCATTCCAGGCTTTTACGAAGATTTCCTGTGTCAGGTCTTCTGCATCATCGGGGTTATGCAAAAATCCCATTGCCGATTGGAATACCTTTTGCCGGTACCTGTCCACCAAAGTGGAAAAGGCTTCGGTATGACCTTTTTTTGCCTGTATTACCAATTGATTATCTGTCGGCACCTTCTGCATTGGGATTTATTGGATGCAATGTTTTATTGGTTGGTTAATATTGTAGAGACACGAGATCTCGCGTCTCTACAATATTATATAAACAAATTTAATTATTCCGGGGACTTCCCTGACCCTTGCCGGAGCCATCTTGCAATCGCTGGCGTCCGGTTCCATTTTCCAGATTATCGCAAGTTCCGTTTTCATTGTTGTCCACGAAATTTCCATTGCCACCACGTCCCTGGCCACGACCTTGTCTGTTTCCGTTTCCACAATGGCCCAATCCTTTTCCGTTTCTACGACCTTGCCCCTGACCATTGCCCGGGCCCAAACCTTTTCCGGGACGGTTACCATCGTAATTGTCGCAAACACCATCACCATTGTTGTCTACAAATCCTGAGCGGACATTTTGGGTGGTTTCTTGTTTGGTGTCATTGCCACCATTGTTTTGTGCTTGTAAACTAGTTGCGGCAAAAGCCATTCCGGTTATCAATGCTAACGATAAAGCTAACTTTTTCATGATCCTTGTTTTTATAAGTTAATAATAAATTTTGAGCAATCTGAAAATTCCGTTTTGGTTAACCTTTTATGAATTTCTTTTCTGCTTTTACCCTTTTGACACCTCACTTTGAACAATCATTCGTTTAAAAGTTATTTTTTAAACAATACTACGTTAAACTTTTGTAAAAGGCTGTAAGACAATTTTTTGAGATTATGCACATAATTGTTTTAAAGCCCCGAATATTAGCATTATATGATTCGACTTAATTCTTATATCTAAAAATCTAAAGGTCTATTGTCATAGATGGTGGATAAGAATTCTGTTTCTTCCCAACAGGCCTTTTGCTATTGGCGGATTCATTTTTCATTCTACAAATACTTTCTAACCAGACTGCCGTAAACCGATTACCATTGGTATTGAATATTCTCTTTTATGAAAAAACAGACAAAATTTCATTATTTCATGAACCTTCTTTACACATGGATGTTTGATTATTTAACGCTGAAGATAATATTACGGTCTATGTTCAATTGAAAGCAATTCAGTATTTTATCTTTGGGAGTGAAATTTTTTTCAAAAAATATATAATAGGTATTTGTATTTTGGATAAAGATGTCCATATTTGCAAACAGATAATTCATCGAATGAAGCAACTCATCGAAAATATCGTTTATTCGGTTGCCGCAACAAAATTAATTTGCGCAACTTCCTTCACTACCACAACAGGTATGATGATGGGACGAATGTCTATGGCATAAGTCTCGTTGACGCATCATATCTGTATCTATCCAACAATTTTCAAGAAACTATTTTCAAAGTAAAATCAGATACCCGGTGCGTCAACGCAGCCGGAGAGGGATTTTTTATTAATAATTAACCTATAAATTCTTAAAACTATGTCTGATTTTAAATTTGAAACATTACAGCTCCACGCAGGACAGGAAGTAGACCAAACCACCAACTCACGGGCGGTGCCTATTTACCAAACGACCTCTTATGTGTTTAATGATTCCGAACATGCAGCCAATCTTTTTGGTCTTAAGGAATTTGGTAACATCTATACTCGCATCATGAATCCCACCACCGATGTGTTTGAAAAGCGCATCGCTGCGCTGGAAGGTGGCGTAGCAGCTTTGGCTGTTGGTTCAGGACAAGCAGCGCAGTTCATCGCATTGAACAACTTCCTGGAAGCAGGAGATAATTTTGTTTCTACATCCAACCTTTATGGTGGTACTTATAACCAGTTTAAGGTTCAGTTTAAACGCCTGGGTATTCACGTCAAATTTGTTGAGAGCGACGACCCTGCTGCTTACGAAGCTAAGATAGATGAGAATACCAAAGCCATTTACGTTGAGACTATTGGTAACCCGCGTTTCAATATTCCGGATTTCGAAAAACTGGGAGCAATAGCTGCCAAACATGGCATTCCGTTTATTGTTGACAACACATTTGGTACCGGTGGTTATTTGTTCCGCCCCCTTGAGCATGGTGCTAATGTTGTGGTTCAATCAGCTACAAAATGGATCGGCGGTCACGGCACTTCCATTGGAGGGGTGATTGTTGATGGCGGAAACTTCAATTGGGGTAACGGAAAATTCCCTGCATTTACTGAACCTTCTGAAAGCTATCACGGACTTAAATTCTGGGAAGTATTTGGAACTGATGGTCCGTTTGGCAACATTGCGTTTGCTATCCGTGCCCGTGTTGAGGGACTGAGAGATTTTGGGCCTGCGTTGAGTCCGTTTAATGCTTTCCAGCTTCTTCAGGGATTGGAAACACTCTCTCTCCGTGTGGACCGGACTGTTGAAAATGCTCTTGAATTGGCTGAGTGGTTGGAAAGCCATCCCCAGGTAGAGTATGTTAATTATCCCGGTCTTAAGTCAAGTCCTTACCATGAGTTGGCTAAAAAATATCTGAAACGGGGCTTTGGTGGGGTATTTAGTTTCAAAATAAAAGGAGCTACTGAAGCCGCCGATAATTTTATCAATAGCCTGTCTTTGGTTAGTCACCTGGCCAATGTGGGAGATGCTAAAACACTGATCATTCACCCCAGTTCAACGACTCACGAACAGCTGTCGCCTGAGGAGCAAAAAGCGGCAGGGATAGAACCCGGATTGCTCAGAGTATCTGTAGGTATTGAACACATCGACGATATTAAAGCCGACTTAACTGCAGCTTTTGAGAAAGTAGGAAAATAGTCCTTATTTTTGCAATTATATCATGAGTTCCGGTAGTGGCATTTTAGCTACCGGAACTTTTCACTCATTCACTTCCGCAAAAATTATTAGAAATGGCAAGGCAAAAATTAAATATTGGTTTGTTTGGTTTTGGTGTTGTTGGCAAGGGTTTATATGATGTTCTTGAAAAGAGCCCGGCACTGGATTCCAAAGTCAGTAAGATTTGTGTCAAACAAAAGATCAAGCGATCGCTTCCGGATGAGATGTTTTGTTATGATCCGGATGATATTTTAGAAGATGGAGGCATCAATACGATTGTTGAGTTAATCGACAATTCGGATGATGCCTATTATATTGTAAAAAAGGCCCTTCAGAAAGGAAAAAATGTGGTGTCTGCCAATAAAAAAATGTTGGCTGAAAACCTTTCTGAAATGGTTGCGCTTGCCAAAGAAAACGATGTTTCTCTTTTGTATGAAGCATCTGCCTGTGGCAGCATACCGGTGATCCGTAATCTTGAAGAATACTACGATAATGATTTGCTTCTTTCTGTGACCGGCATATTGAACGGATCATCGAATTATATACTTTCCAAAATATTTGATAACAATGAGAGTTATTCTGATGCTTTAAAAAAAGCTCAGGAACTTGGGTTTGCCGAGTCTAATCCCACTTTTGATGTGGATGGTTTTGACTCCCTTTTTAAATTGATCATTCTTACCATGCACAGTTTTGGCGTGGTGGTGTCTCCTGATGATGTGTTGAATTATGGTATTTCAAATATTTCAGAGTTTGACATTAACTATGCTCGTGAAAAAGGGTATAAAATAAAGCTGGTTGCTCAGGTTGAGCGGCTAAGAGACAATAAGATTGCCTTATTTGTTTTGCCACGATTTGTAACCCGGGACAAATACATCTACAACGTGGAAGACGAATTTAATGGGGTTGTGATAAAAGGTGTGGCTTACGATAAGCAGTTTATGTTCGGTAAAGGGGCAGGCGGTCATCCTACCGGATCAGCGGTTTTATCCGATATTACTGCTCTTGGGCACCATTACCGTTATGAATATAAAAAGGCCAATTATTTTGAAGGATTTACATACTTCAAGGAAGGCACCATTGAGGTTTATCTGCGTTACAGTAATTCTGATGTATTGAAAAATTTTGACTTCAAATCTGTTTCAGAGGAATATCACGGGCCAAAATTTAATTACAAAATCGGATTTATGAGGCTCGACAAACTTATCGCCATTAAAGAAAAATTGAGATCGCTCGATGTATTTCTTGCAGCTACTGGTAAAGCTTTGAATTATTAGAATAGGGAGCGCTGGAAAGCGCACGTTTCATTAACTTTTTAAATAACGTCAACAAACACTTAAGTGCAAGGTTATTTCACATCACAATCAGATTTCTTTGCACTTGATTATTTGAAAATCGCTAATCAAAAGAATAAAATTTACTGCACCGCCCAAATCCCGAAGTATATCAATACTCCTTAGATTGGGCGGTTTGTAAATTTAGCGCTTTTGATTTTTTCAGCAGCACCGGGAATAATCGCTTGCCGGAAAATGGGAGCTGTTTAAAAAGTCCCAAATTAATGGCATTCTGAGTGCCTACCCCAAATAATCTTGAGTAATAATGCGGATATGACAAGGGGAATGCCTCGTACCCGAAGGGGGCAAATCTGGATAACCCTCCCGATTAAAATGCGGGACAGGCTGGGTAAAAACCCGGGGCGAGATTCTCTATCCTGATGCTAAACCAATTGAGAGTACCGAGACTTTTACGTTCTGCACTTTCTTTAATGCAATGTAAAGGGCTTCAATTGTTGATCCTGTGGTTACAACATCATCCACTAGGAGAATGTGCTTGTTTTCAAGATGTTCCGGATGAATGACTCTGAAAATTCCCTCTACATTTTCCCATCGCTCATAGCGACTTCTCCGGGTTTGACTGTCAGAGTGTACAGTTCTGATTACAGATGTTTTATCAATTGGAATGTGGGTTACTGAATTTATGCCTTCGCAAATTATTTCACTTTGGTTATAACCTCTTTTTTTTTGCTTCCGGTAATGAAGGGGGACCGGAAGCAACAGATCAAACTTTTGTTGCAGCGATTCTTTTACGAGTACTTTACCAGCAATGCTTCCGAGATATGTGCCATTTGACTTTATGCCTCTATACTTTAACTGATGAATCAGACTCTGAAGCAATTCCCCTTTTCGATAAAAGAAGATAGAGGTGGCCAGTTCAAGCCTTGTTCTTCCCCAAAAGACTTGTTCCACCGGGTTTTTTGGGACTTTTTCGAAATAAGTTCTGGGTAAACTTGATTCGCAGGCCCGACAAAGGGCTTTTTGGGGTGTTCCCAATGATGTTCCACAGCCTTTGCACAGGGAAGGGAAGATTAGGGCTGAGAAGCCGGAAAGGTATTTTTTGATTTGGACGGGCATAGTGTTTTTTATTATCAACCCCAATTAACCTGGGAGGTATGCATGTTTATGACTTTTTTGATAATGATGTAATAAGTTTCAGTGATTTTTAGTTGGATTCTTCTTCATCCTCCTCATTTAAGGTTTCCAGCAGGTTATTGCTTTTCTCAGCTTGGAGTTCCTGTACTTTTTTAAGCTTTCGCATCATTACATTGGTGCGGGTAGTCACCAGCGTTTCTATTTCATTGTCAGCCTGACGGATTCTGTCCTGGGCCTTTTTCAGTACTTTTCCGAACTCACTAAACTGGGTTTTTACAGCCCCCAGAATATCCCATACCTCACTGCTGCGTTTTTGAATGGCCAGGGTTCGGAAACCCATCTGGAGGCTATTGAGCATGGCTGCCAATGTGGTTGGCCCTGTTATAATGACTTTAAAGTCACGTTGCAGAATGGTGACCAAATCCGGTTGTCTCACAATTTCGGCATACAAACCCTCCACAGGGAGAAACATGATGCCAAAGTCTGTTGTATGGGGTGGATCCAGGTATTTATCGCGGATTTCTGCAGCTGATTTCTTAACTGTAGTAATGAGTTGTTTAGTAGCCACAGTTACAGCATCCGGGTCGCTTTTATCATAGGCATCCTGAAGACGGGCATAATCTTCCTGTGGAAACTTTGCATCAACCGGCATGAAAACAGTTTCTCCGTTATCTTTCCTTCCTGGTAGCTTGATGGCGTATTCAACATGTCCGGATGAATCTTTTCGGGTTTTGACGTTCTTTTCGTATTGTTCCGGTGCCATAATCTGTTCCAGAATATTTCCCAGCTGAATTTCGCCCAAAACCCCCCGCGTTTTTACATTGCTCAACACGCGCTTCAGGTCGCCCACTTCTCCGGCCATATTTTTCATTTCACCCAGGCCTTCCCGCACCGCTTCCAGCCTGTCGGTTACCAGTTTGAAGGACTGGCCTAGTCTTTCTTCCAGGGTTTTGTGGAGTTTTTCATCCACGGTTTCACGCATTTTTTCAAGACGGGATTCGGTCGATTTTACCAACTCATCCTGTTTGCGGGCCATGTCATCGAAGCGTTGCTTTTGCAGGCCGTTGAAATCGTTGACATTTTGGGCAAATGTTTCACTGAAGGATTTAAGCGACCTGGAAAGTTCTTCACGGTTGTACCGGGCATTTTTGTCCATTCCTTCCTGCATTTTTAACAGCCGGCTTTCCAGACTTTGAGTCAACCTATCCAGATTGGCAGCCAGCTCTTCTCTGTTGTGGCGAAGGGCTGTTGATAATTCTGACCGGTTGTCGCGCAATTCACTCCTTATGAGCTGACGCACCTTTTCTTCAAGGTCATTTGCGCTACCTTGATTTTTTCGGAAAATGAGAATAAAAAGTAGAAGCAATGCAAGTGTTAACAATGCAAGAATGGCATAGTCCATATTAATGAAGGATGTTATTTAAGTTATAAGAGAGTCTTTTGGAACTGGATAGAGGATTTTAGCATATAATTTATTCAGGCAATCCATTCATTGCGATTTGATAAAATACAATAACTCTGGTTGATAACCTAGTGACAAGTCAAGCATAGTCTGACGGCCCAAGCCTTGCTCTTTCTACCTTGTGCTTCTCAAAAAAAGACTCACGTAGCTACGGCTATGCTTACTTTTTTATTGATTTGCACAAGGTGAAAAATAGCGGCGGCTTACCCGACATTCTACACTTGACTTGACACTAGTGACGTTTTGCCAAATATCATTAATTCTAAATTCAAACCATCGCGAATATATTTTCAAGTAAAATTAGTCTTTTCTTTCACTTCCCCTTAATGGCTGATGCGATCCACAGCAGAATAATGGCACCTAAGGTTGCAGAGATGATTTGCCAGGCCATGCCATGTACGTAAACACCTAATAAATCGAACACCCAGCCTCCAATAAGGCCACCAACTAATCCGACCACCAAATTCCAGAAGAGCCCCAAGCCCTTGCCTTTCATTATCAAACTGGCCAGATATCCGGCCAAAATACCAATAAGAATAATCACAATCCATCCCATAACTTAAAAGTTTTAATATTTGGGAGATCAATACTCCGTTAAACTGTTACAACTTATTTGTAATTAATTGTTTGAATATATACTTCGATTCAGGCTAATGAACAGTTTTTCAGTGTTATAAGAATTGTCTTACATCTCACCTTACTGCCGCCAGGCAGGTATCTAAAACTCTAACGATCTGTTAGGAGATGAATTTAACCAAAAAATCCCATCTGGTCAGGCTCCGGGCTGATAGAAATTTCGCAGAGATTTAACCAGGTTCACCGAATAGGTGATTAAGTTTCTGGTTTCACCCAAAAGCTCCATGTAGATGATGTTTATTCTGGTTTTGCCCTCCCCCGATCTGATTTTACGAATATGGTTCAGACGCATAGATTCAATAACACTAAATGTTGCTTCCTGCCGCTGAATTAACTCCGGAAGCATAAGGAACTTTTTATCCTTTTCAACATGTACCATAAAGTTGAAAAATGAAGTTATGTCTTCAAGCAAGGTTGTTAGGTGCTCACGTTGGTAATCGGTCAGTCCTTTATGCTGGTTTTTGATATGCGAATAGACCGGATTAACCATGGATGAAAGCGTGTTTCCGAGCTCTGTAAGATAATCCAGGGCCTGAATAAAAAACTGACCTGTATCCTGAGATTCTTCCGGCATCTTGCTCATAGCCCTAAAAAATTCTGTTTTGGCTCCGTTGATACGGGATTGAAGGCCTTCTGTTTTTTCTTTTATTTCCAATAACTTGGTCTCGTCCTCATCCAAAAGTCCCTGAACGACCAATAAGTAAATTTTTGAGGATTCGAGCATCATCCGGCGTATGGTCTCACTGCCGGCATTTTTCATCCAGCCGATGTTTTCAGCTATTTCGTTGTAAACCTCTTTTTTAAACTGTTCCTTCTCGGCTATTCTTTTTTTATGATATTTTGTGCTCTGATTTAAGTAAATGGCCATAAGAATCAGGGAAACAATCATGGCCAGCCAGGTGCCCCACCAGATGAAAAGAGTTAGTAAAAAAGCCCCTAAAAAGCCCAGACAGGCTGTGATAAACCATCCTCCCAAAATGGAAAGTACCCCGGAAATCCTGTAAACCGCACTTTCTCTTCCCCATGCCTGGTCTGCCAATGAAGTACCCATGGCTACCATGAAAACCACGAATGTTGTAGAAAGCGGAAACCCTAAATATGTACCCAGGCTGATTAATACACTTGCCACGACAAGATTGACTGTGGCTCGGAGGGTATCAAAGTAAATAACTTCATCCACTTGTTTGTTGGATTCCTGAAAATCCGGGCGTTTGTAACGGCTCGAAATGAATCGGTGCAGTTTGCCCGGAAGGTACTTGTCTGTTTTCCTGTATCCTGACAGGAAATTTCTTACAAGGGTTCTTGACAGCTGCGAGGGTTCGAAATGCTCCTGTCCGGTACTCTGCCGTCCGAGGTAGACTTCAGTTTCAGTCACCGACCGTGCCTTTCGTGAGAAAAAGATGGTCAACATCATAACGATTCCCGAAATAAGGAAAAAACCAATGTAAATGCCATCTTTAAAACCGTGATCGCGCAGCCAATCGTTACTAAGGAATGATAATCCGTATTGATCCGGCGACAAACTTGTTCCTGAAGTTAAATAGGCTTTAAAGCTTTCAATACCGGCAAGAGGTATTCCGATGAAGTTAACCAAATCGTTGGCTGCAAAAGAGAGTGCCAGTGCGAATGTTCCAAAAAGGACAACAATTCGTGGGATGTCCATTTCAAAAAGGTATCCCATTAAAAACAAAATGAAGAATGTCGCAGCAAAGACTATCAGAAAAAACGCTATGGCATGCTCGCGGAACCACGCAAAAACCGGATAATCCCAAAGAGTAGATGCATCAAGTCCCTTTTTTAGAATAAGAAACAGAATGGCAGCAATGGAAAATGCACCGATTATCGAAAACAATAATTTGAAACGTCCTTCATATCTGAAGGTAAAAACCACCCGGGAAATAAACTGTACTAAAGCACCTGATAAAAAAGCCAGGAAGATGGACACTAAAATACCGGCGAACAAAAGAAAAACCCTACCGGTGTTGATGAAATCTGAGAGATCTGCTTTTCCGGACAAAGGACCATTCGTTTTGATGGCCGCAATCGCAAGAGCAGCACCTGTTAATTCAAATACAACAGCTATTGTGGTTGAAGTTGGAAAACCAAGAGTGTTATAGGTGTCAATTAATATGACATCCACAATCATTACAGCCAGGAAAATGATCATTAACTCTGTGAGGTAGAAATTTTGTGGATAGATGACACCTTTTCGGGCTACCTCCATCATGCCGGTTGAAAAGAAAGCACCCAGAATTATTCCTGCCCCTGCAATCCAGTAAATGGTACGGCGCGAAGCTACCCGGCTGCCAATGGCCGAGTTCAAAAAATTCACAGCATCATTGGAAACTCCCACTATCAGATCCAGAACGGCTAACAGGGAGAGAACAATGGCAATGGTCCAAACAAATGTCATATTCCTGTATGTTTAGGGGACAAAAATAGTTTCATAAGCTGGTTCTTTTCCGACCCTAATGTTAAATTTATATTAGCTTTTTTTGAGGCTTTCTTCCAAAATTAGGGTTAATTTCAGAGTTTTCAGTGGTTCAAATTAATTAACCTTTAGTTAACACTGATTTTTCTCTCCTTCGGAATAGGTCAGATGTCATTTTCATATAAATTTGTCGTGCACAGCGTTTCGAAATTAAGCCGCACAAGATGAAAAACAAATTATTTAGGATTAAACCTACTTTATATTTTTCGTAACTTCATTATTTGTTTCGGTTAAACTTTATATTTGTTATGAAATCCATCGCACCACAACGAATAGTTGGATATATTACTGTTACTTTCCTGGTTCTGGCTTTGCTCTTTTTTGTGCTTAACTATTTCAGTCCTAATCTGACAATCTCCCTGCTCATTACAATTCCCCTTTTTACAGGAATTGCATTTTCTGCTGTTAATCACTTCATCAGTCTCTTTATTTACGCTAAAATCAAACCCATTTACAAAACCATCCATAATTTTAAGCCGGGCATTAATGAAATTGCCGAGGGGAGAAATGATATTTTTTCGGAAGTTAACAAAGAGGTGGCTGAGTGGATGAAAGGTAAAACCCTGGAAATTCAGCAATTGAAGCAGACAGAGAAATACCGGAAAGAATTTTTGGGAAATGTCTCTCACGAATTGAAAACCCCGATTTTTAATATTCAGGGGTATATTTTAACCCTGTTGGAAGGAGGAATCGATGATCCCGGTATCAACATGCTCTATTTAAATCGTACTGAAAAAAGCATTGACAGGATGATTTCTATTATTGAAGATCTGGAAGCTATTTCCAAATTGGAATCGGGTGAGCTGGAACTGGAATTTACCAGGTTTAATATTTACAGTTTGGTTGATGAGGTTTTTGATCTTCAGGAAGTAAGAGCGGCCAAGCGTAATATAAAGCTTGCATTTGGACGTAATGCCGATAAAACCATTTCTGTATTGGCCGATAAGCCAAGATTGTTTCAAGTCATCAGTAACTTGATAGTGAACTCTATCAATTATGGAAAAGAGGAAGGCAAAACAACTGTCAGCTTTTACGACATGGACAACCTGGTTTTAGTGGAAGTTAGAGATAATGGAATTGGTATATCCCAACATGATTTACCGCGAGTTTTTGAACGTTTTTACAGGGCCGATAAAAGCCGTTCGAGGGAACAGGGTGGAACAGGTCTGGGACTGGCAATTGTGAAACACATTATTGAAGCACATAAGCAAACCATCAATGTAAACAGTACCCCGGGCAAAGGGACTTCATTTACTTTTACGCTGGAGAAGGCCTAATCCGCTAATTAAAACAGATTTTTCTTTAATATTATAAAAATGGAAGAAACAGCAAATTACAAAATTCTTTTGGTAGATGATGAGCCGGACATTCTGGAATTTATTGGCTACAATTTAAAGAAAGAAGGGTTTAAGGTATCAACAGCAAATAATGGTGAAGATGCCCTAAAACTTGCACAATCAGAGAGTCCGCATTTGATAATATTAGATGTAATGATGCCCGGTATGGATGGTATCGAAGCCTGCGAAGAGATTCGTAAAATACCATCACTCAAAGATGCATTGGTTGTATTTCTCACTGCTCGTGGAGAGGATTACTCTCAAATTGCCGGATTTGATGCCGGTGCCGATGATTATATCACCAAACCTATTAAGCCAAAGGTGTTGATCTCCCGGGTTAAGGCATTGCTGAAACGCTACAAACCCGGCACTACTCCTATGGCTGAAGAAACAGGTACCAAAGTTTCGGTGGGTGATCTTATTATTGACCGTGAGAAGTATGTGGTTATTTCGGGAAATAATGAGTTGGTTCTTCCCAAAAAAGAATTTGAATTATTGCTTTTACTGGCTTCAAAACCGGACCGGGTTTTTACTCGTGATGAGATTTATACTTCCGTGTGGGGGGATAATATTATTGTAGGAGACCGGACCATCGATGTTCACATAAGAAAACTTCGCGAAAAGATCGGTCAGGAGCACATTAAGACCATAAAAGGCGTTGGATATAAATTTGTGGATTGATTTTTTTGCATTGTTGGTCAAATAATGACTTTATTTGTAATTTTATTTTGTAAATTTCAGTTTTTAGCCTGATTTTGACCTTTGTTGCAAAATTAATTACACAATATTATGAAGAAGATTCTTTTGGTGGCAGCAGCCTTCTTAGTGATAGGTGTTGCCTGTAAAGACAAAACCAAGCCGGTAAAGAAAACCCCTGTTAAAAAGGAAGTTAAAGCGCCGGTAAAGAAAGATACTGTTGCCAGGAAAGTTGAAAAACCGGAGCCTGAACCAATTCCTGAAAAGCCGGACAAGTATTTCCTGATTGCAGGCAGTTTTTCTGATCAGGCCAATGCTCAGTCCTTTAAAGAGGAACTCGTTGAAAAGGGATTTGAATCGCAGGTGATCACCCGCAACTGGGGTGATAACAGCGATTTCTATAAGGTTTCTTACATGGGGTTCAGCGACAAGGGTGAAGCCATCAAAAAAATGGAACAGGAGCGCATTCAGGCCGGCAAAGAGGATGTCTGGGTATTAGTAAAAAGGTAATAATTTCATTGCCGGTCTAGTATTTTTCAAACCATTTATTCAGCTCTAATTCCGGAGTGACAAGAAGCGTTTGAATGCCCAATTTTTTTGCTGTTTCAATATTTTCGGGCAAGTCATCGGCAAAAAGGGTCTCTGAAGGGATTAGATTATTGTCGGCTAATACTTTATTGTAAATCTCTGATTGGGGCTTTCTGAGGCCCATTTGATGTGAATAATACAGTCTTTCGAAGAGGTTCTTCAGGTGATCTACCCGGGGAACCTCTTTTTCGAACTTGGAGGCATGTATTTCGTTTGTATTGCTTAGCACGAAAATCCTGTATTTTTGTCTCAGCCGTTGAAGCATCTCAACATGGACTACCGGGAATTCCCCGATAATTGTTTTCCAGGCATTGGCAATCTCCTCTTTCTTTACCTCAGGTTTAAAAAAAGGAAGCAATTCATTTAAAAACTCATCAGTTGATATCCGGCCGGTTTCATAATCAAAGAAACACTTAGACGATTTTATGTTTTTGATGTCCTCTCCTGTTTTGCCTTCGGGCATGAGGTCAAGAAATGCCTTTGTTGCTTGTTCAGTCTTTAAGGGAATGAGTACATTACCTAAATCGAATATGATGTTTTTTATGCCGTTTTGTGGTGTCATGATTAATTGTTTTGCGCAAAATTAGCAATTAACGCGCATTTTTTCTTTAAATGACCGTTTTTAGCGCCCGGTAAATTTGAAAAATTCAACCCCGTTTTGTACTTTTGCATTCGCTGAAACGGAAGCATCGGGCCCATAGCTCAGTTGGTTAGAGCACCTGACTCATAATCAGGGAGTCGTAGGTTCAAGCCCTACTGGGCCCACATTGATAAAAAGCCACTTACAGAGTTTTTCTGTGAGTGGCTTTTTGTTTGCTACACCTTTCGAATTATGAAACTGTGATGATGATCAGGTGTTTGGATATTCATTATTTCTGAGAATGCTTCTCCGGTTAATTATCTTCATCATCAGCATACAGCCTTAAAATCATATTTAACTCCAAGTCAGAAGGCGAAAAATCGGTGCTTTCGTAGTTAGATGTTTGCTCAGAAATGACAGTTCCATTGCTTCCAAAGTTGGTTTTTTTATAGGTTGCATCTATCTTTTTTACCATGTTTAGGGTTTCCTGGGTATTTTGAGTATGAAACACAAGCGTATTGCTTCCATACTCAGTTACAAATTCGTCACTTGCTTCCTCTTCCCCGGCATAATCCATTATATTCTCCAGCCAATAGGTGTCGGTACGCTCTTCCATGTAATCAAGATGTTTTGGGTATACAAGTCGCTCTTCATAATCCATACCTGTACCACGGACTATTTCAATAAATTCATTAAGAAAGCGATATTTAATCTCCTGTTCGGAAATCTTAACCGTTTTGTCAGCAACATTATGTTCAAATATTTGTATGTATTTTGTACTGTCTTTAACCGTGGGCATCCCCTTTATGGGCCCTTCGTTCATTACAAGGGTGTATTCTGATCTAATTTCATAAGTACTGTTGTTAATCATTTGTTTTGATACTACCCTCTCGCTTCTGCTCACATCCCACTCAGTAGCCATCCTCAGATACGACACATTTGGCATACCAATGGTTATATAACCATTTCTGTTATCAAATGAGTGTAAAAGGGGAGATCTGTTTCTGTAAATATCCAATAATCCCACACTTTCCACATTAAGAGCCGCCATGCCTGTAAGTTCGATGGAAGCATTGAAATTGCTCATCAGGCTGCTGGCACCAATGTATTCTTTATTGATAAGTAACAAGAAACTGTAGTTCTTATATTCAGTAAGTTGATTTTTTTTACTTCGGTTATCAATTAAAAAGTTGTATTCTGCCGAATCTGAAATATCCAGATAGGTCATTTCTTTTTTCAAGAAATCATAAGTCGCATAGTACACCTTGTGATTATGATCGGGATCATGGTTCCGTTTGTAATTAACCATTACCAGTTTATCCGGGTTAATATTTTCCAAAAGCACTACTTTTGCAGCCATGTAAGGAATGGAGATGTCAATTTCATCCTTCTGGATCATTTCATCCTCCGGTTGAAAACGATAAGTTACCGGATGTGTAAAGACCCCTTTATTCTTTGGTTTTTGCAGATAGGAATAAGGATTTCCTTTCTTGTTGATAACGGTAAAATTTCCATTTTTCCCACTCAGCATATATTTCAAGTAATCCTCATACTCATCTCCTAAAATGGCATCTAAATGACTGCTTACATAACTTCCCAGATAGGTACGCCAACTTCCAAACCAGCTGGTTTCTTTTAACAGGGTTGCCGGCGACAGCTTTGCACCCTCGCGATAAGTACGCAAATAGTGCAAAAAATTTCCACCCATATAATTGTAGTGGATATTACCCATCAAATTATTGGTCAGCAAAGATTTATCCCAATAGTCCCACGAATTGGAAAGGAAATTAAAAATAGAGATGTTTGATTTTTTCCCTTTTTCCAATACCTCTTCAGGTTCACATACAGGTACTTCCTGATCATTCCAAACCATGCGGTCGGACAAAGTGGCATGGGCCTCCATCCAAAAACTGTTACCTGGATTGGCCGATATGTAATAATCCTGGGTGTAGTGCATGAACTCATGTGCCAGCACTTGTCTCATTTCTTCGGGCTTTAAAAGGTCTCTGCTGATTTTCATGTATCCGCTAAGCATTCCCATAATACCAACACATCCCGCATCATCCATCTTTTTTACATACACCGTAAATTTTCCACCGGGGCTGCTTAGTCCCAATGAGGCATATTTGTCAATAACAACCGGTAAATACTCGGTAATATCCTGAACCAGCAACGGATAATCCGCCACATGCCAGGGTTGGGAAGGCTGATTTTTGCCATAACCAAACCGCATAAAATCGGTGTCATTGTCTTTATATACCACACGTATGTTGTTTCGTTCATAAACATCGGTGTAGCCATTCTGCATTTCTGTGTTGTTCCAAAACAGAGACAGCTTGGTTAGATGTGACGTCAGAAATACTACCGAACTGTCTTTCAGACTTAAGTGCGAATCTTTAAATGGTTGCCATTGGCGTTCTGCGTCATCGAAATAAACCGCTTTAAACCTGTCAATCTCCATCTCCCTGACCTTTGTCTTGTCAATGTTTTTCAGTTTAATCAACAGTGGTATTTCAAATTTTCCGTCAAAACTTACCGAAACATCATAAGTGGAGGAAGCCGTTACTGTATCGGGTGCTAAAGGGGGATTGTATAGTTTTGTAATGGTAAGCCTGAACTCTTGATCATGAAAATTTACAGGTACAAGTACCTCAATGCTGTCCACACTAATGGTGCGTGACTCTTCAGTAACATCTACTATTTCATTAAAAAGTACATCTCCGGCAGCTTCTACCTTAAGTTGATCGCTGTACAAAGGTTCACAATTGGTCTCATTAATTCCACAACGGTAGAAAGCTGTGCTTTGAGGGGCAAGCAACAACTCCTCACTGCTCCAGCTTCTTATATTGGTCTGCAGTTCGGCATTATCCATTTCATCCGATACTTTTTCCCATGCAACACCATCCATAGAAGCCTCCCAAAAAACTTCACCTCTTACAACTTTGATGGGAGGAACCAGTCTTACTTCTCCATCACTGACAGAATTATTGGCAACCGTTGACAATGATGTTACAAATTCATCGGTATATTTGTCTGCTAAAATTTCCTCATCACTTGCCAGCTTAAATACAATGGTATCTGTATTCAAATACTGCATACTGACTCCTGTCACTAAGGATCCGTCATAATTGAAGGAAAACGAAGGCGCGTCAGGATTAAAAACCTTGCAGTAATATTTGTTATGAACATTGTTTTGATTAATGGCCATTTTAAAAACGGGGCTTTTTTCTACTCCGTTCAGTTGTTCATCAACCACATTAGCCTCAAACTCCGGGTAGGAAAGCCAGTAATATTCATTGGCCGGATGAGAAAGCCGGGAGATAGAACGCACATCGATGGTGACGGTATCTCCCCTCTGAACCTTGTAAACCTGCTTTTTGAGAGGGACCGTTTTTTGATTGCGGACTCCAAACTTTAATTCATCAGAAAAGGGTATATCTGCAAATACAAAACGGTTTTTGTTTAAACGAACAAATGTATTGTTGTCGTTAGCATTGGTCATCAGATTCTCCGGTATTTCCCCGGTCATTTCATTATCATCCAATAAAATGGTAGCAGCATGACGAATGTTTGCAAATGAGGCAGGGATTTGCTCAATTCTATTGTTGTTAAACAATATTTCGTACAAACCATCACAATTTCCTAACGCCTCCGGAATAGCAGTAAGCCTGTTGTTGGATAGATCGATGGTCTCGAGCATGCGGGACTGCCCCAGATTATCGGGAATATACGTCAGCTGATTATTAGCAGCATCAAGATGTTTCAGGTAAACGATATTTGCCAATCCATCGGGCAAAGCCATCAAATTGTTATTGTCCAGTTTGAGGGTTTCAAGTACAAGTAAATTATCCAGGTTCTCAGGAAGTTTATCAATCAGATTATTGGATAAATCAAGATATTCCAAAGCACTAAAGTTGCAAAAGGAAGGAGGCACTTCACCGGAAATTTGATTGTTCTGCAACTGTAAAATCTTAAGCAACGGAATGTTCCATTCACCTTGATCAATTTGAGAAAACCCATTGTCATTTAAATGCAAATATTCCAGATTTGGCAGTTTTAAAGAGGGAAGTGTACCGCTCAACTGGTTCCCGGATAAATTAACATCCCACAGAGCTGTAATGTTACTTATGCCGGCTGGTAAAGCCCCCTCAATTTGTTGATTGTTAATGTGGAGTGTGCGTAAATTACTTAAATTGCTTATGGATGAGGGAATGATACCTGTTAAGCCACCTTTCCCAAAATAAGTTGTATCTCTGGTTATGCTCAGAAACTTCAGGCTATTTAAGTTACCAATAGAAGCCGGAATACTACCCTCTAAGGAATTGGACATCACAAGCCACTCCATGTTTACAAGCTTATCGATATCATCTGGCAATTGTCCGGTGAAATTTCCGGTATGTACAACAGATCCTTCACGATGAATGGTATTGTTGATATCAAGTTTCTTTAATTCAGTAAGATTGGTGATTGTTGAAGGGATGTTACCATTCAGGCATCCTTGAAAGGACAGTTCCTGAAGCGCTGACAAATTACCTGTTTCCGGGGCAATACTTTGCGACGTAAGTGGCAGCCCGTTGGTGTTTACAGATAACCGGATCACTCTTCCATTCAGAAGCAAAACACCGGGCCAGCGGCACACCGGTTCAGATAAGTCCCATTGTAAGGCCTCATTCCCGCCTAAAGCATTGTAAACGGCCACCAAAGCCAGCGAATCTTGTTCATTTGCAACAGGAGGCGTTGGTGCAAGCATGTAATTATTGGTATAGCTAAGATAAAATTTGGTGTTACCATTGCCCGTGGCATACCATAAATTATTATTCACCAGAAAGTTGCCATTGAAGCTGCCTCCCCATCCAAAATTCAGGTGGAAAAACCCCTGGTCATCATATCCATCTATTACCACAGCATGGTTTTGCGGAATACCGGGAATAGAAGCATAAACAGGACGACGGTTTTGTAATTCGTTTTTTATATAGAAATCCTCATTGGGGCAATGGTCCACATAATAGTCAAAATATTCCTCAAATCTTTCTATTACATTTACTTCGGGAGGCGGGCTGCTTCCGACATCGGTATACCTCATATCCATGGCTATGCCCGTATGAAACGACAATAGTTCAGCCGAATTATACGTGGTATTTTCAAAATCGGCACAAATCTCTCCATAGGGTTCGTAGGTGTAGCAATGTGATCCATAACCTTTGACAAGCTTGTTTTGCTCTGCTGCATGAAAAAGCATTATTTGTGTAAAAGCTGTAGCCATACAACCCGACCAGCTGCCCCCTACTTCCGGGTGATGAAATTGATTGAGATTGATATTGTGCTCATACAACAATGGTTCTACTACAACAGTACCGGATTTCAACGTGGAATGAACAGGGGTGTCAAACTCTAAAGAATCTTCATAATGACTCATTAAAGCACGCAATTGGGGGGGAATGTTTTGGGTCTGAAAATTTCCTTCGTCGGAATATCCTACTACTTTTAACGTATTGTTGCTTTTTGCTATCATGGCAAACCCTTTTTCGCCATTCTGAAATACATACAGGGGGGTGTTAACTCCTTCGGACGACTGATAACTTTGAACCAGCGAAGAAGCCGACACTGCACTTTTTAATTTTGCGTTGGTTTGTGTCTGGGCATTGAAAAAGTCTGCCGCATATTGCCGCACATCAGCATTGCTGTTATCTTGAGAAAAAGCATTGCTGCAAAAGCAGAACAAAATCAAAAATGAAAAGACAGGCTTTATCCGTAAGGTCTTTGAGAGGAGTGAATTTGTTGTCATAGTAGGAATTTTTACCGGGCTAATATTTTTTCAACTTTATGCAAGTCACCAATTCTTACAGAAACAAAATAGGTGCCGGCCGACAGGTTGACATTCAGCCTGCTGCTGTGAGGAGTTGATTCGTGGTGAATTAGTTTTCCCTGCATATTAAAAATGCGTATTAAAGCCTGATTTCCCGCAATTGGTTCAAAATCTACCTGAATGTAATCTCGTACCACGGTAGGATAGATGTTAATCCCTTCAATTGCATCTGTGTTGGCGGCTTGCCTTAAAGAAGCCACTTTAAGATTAAAGGAGGTTGTAGCTCTGCATTTATTGTTGTCGATCACGTTAAGTGATAAGGCATCCCCCTTTGCCGGGGTAAAAATCATTACATCTGATGTGGAGACTATTTCATCGTTGAGGATCCATTCATATTGGTAAGGGGTAATTCCTCCCTCCACATCATACCCCATCAATCCCAAAACAACAGGTATGCCTTCCGGAATTTCTTCATCAAACAACGCAACGACCTTTAATGGTTGATCAGCCTGTAGCGGCATATCCATTTTCACCACTGTCTGAGCCGATGAGTAGCTCAGCGCCAGCGCAAAGGCAAAGATCAAAAAGAATTTTATTGTTCCCATCGTCCTAATTTTTTGGAATTACTATCCTGAACCCGGTATGATGATAATAACCATCGAAGAGAAAATCAGGCGTGTTGATATCTGGCGGCAAATAATTCCGTGTAGTTACCCTGCAACTGTTTCTGTCGTACTCAAATCTGTCAGCACTAAAATCACCTCCCCGGATTACCTTTTCAGTTCCGCTCTCCGGACCGGTTGGATTATTGGCCTCAGCAGGTGGCTTTTTGTCTTCGGTCCATTGGGCATACCAATCGCTGCACCATTCGCTTACGTTGCCACTCATGTCGTACAGCCCCAGTTCGTTGGGTGCTTTTAATGCCACCTTGTGCTTTCTGCCTTCGGAATTTAACCAATGCCAGGCTACTTCATCTATTTCGATGCTTCCCGCATAGCTTGTGTTTTGGTCTTTTTTCCCGCCCCGGGCGGCTACCTCCCATTCATTTTCTGTAGGTAATCTTAAGTTATAGTCGATGGCATCATTCAATTTTGGGAGAAATTTTTCGGAAATATCATTCCAGTTAACGATTACCGGAAGATTGGGTTTGCTATCTTCCATATCGTACGGCAAACTGCCCATAACTGCTTGCCATTGGGCATTTGTAATTTCTGTTTCGGAGATAAAATAGCTGTCGAGATAAACTTCCCGTTGGGCAAGGTAAGTACTGCCATCCAAACTGAAAGTGGTATCCCCTGCCACAGGCAATAATGAAAACCGGACCCCGTTTACTTCAAATTCTATTGAGGAAACGCCTGATTGCACTACTTTTATTTCCTTTGTTTTATCGTCCGATGAAATGGTAATTGTAGCTTCACGGGAGAATTTTTTATTGGCAGATGCGCCCACAATAAACCCGGTAGATTTATTGCCTTCTTTGGCAGATAGGGAAATCCATTCCTCATTGCAACTTGCACTCCAGTTATCATTTGTTTTTACAACGACTAAACTCGCATCCTCATTTGCACCGAAGTCAATGGTAGCTATGGACAACTCAAAAAAATCTACCACTACCGGAGGATCTGGATCAGGCTCAGGCTTTGGTTGCGGATCGTCATCTTTTCCACACGATACAAGCAGAAGAAAAAACGAGAACAGCAGGAGTAGTTTTGTGCTCATGGGTTTAATTTTGATTTACTTATCAAGGACTAAAAATTGCTTGATTTTTTGGCCAACACCGGATAAAATTCATTATCACTTATGCTGAAATTACGGCAAAAATTTTTAAAAGGATGTGTTTTTTTGACAAAAACATGAAACTTGTCATCAAACAGACTAAAAGTGACCTCAAAAAAGCACCTGCACAAAATAAGGTAGAATCACTACTCTGTAACTCACATAAATTGGATGAATTAACAGGGTCATGTTTCTTATCTTTTCTAAAACCTCCTTCAAGCCTGGCAGCTCGTTTTTTGGTTATCATTCTTGCTATTCTTTTTTTCTGCCATTTGATGTAAAATCGGATTTGATTTTTCTGCTGTGCAGCAGAAACTCTGTTCTCATTGGTCGCATAGGGGGCATGCGCCCCTGGAAGCGAACCGTTCTATGAGTTTTTTTTCCGGACAGCCTGCATAGTGCTTCGTGATCGTAAAAGCCAGGCTAACCTGAGGAGATAATATACTATAAGCTTGTTTTCTTTCGGCTTAAATGATCGTAATAGGTCTTTGCCGGGGAAAGCAATACAAATCTGGACCATATCTGGATACAGACTTCATCATAGTGTAAGCTGAAATCATGTTCAAAAAACGGCGGAATTGCTGCCTTAAAATTCGGAATATCTTGTAACCAGTATCACTAATAAAAATAAATGAACGCACGTTTTTTGGTTAAAATGCCCATTTTCGGGATTTTGGCTTTCTAAATAGAGCCTGTCTTTAAAGTAAGTAGGGTTTGCTAAAAGTCAAAAGAGGAGAATTTACAATCCGCCCAATCGAAGGAGTATTGAAATACTTCGAGATTGTGGCGGTGTAGTAAATTTTGTTCTTTTGAATGGCTGTTTTTTTATGATTAAGTGCAAGGAAATCCGAGTTTGATGTGGAATAATCTTGCACTTAGGAGTTTGTTGAGATGATTTAAAGTTTTAATGGTTAATAAAATATGCGTTTTTCAGCGCCTTGCGCCAAGCTAAGCCCGTGAAGAGGATTAGCATATAGTTCTTTGAAACTTTTCATCAGGAACCAGTAGGTAACCAATCCTACCCGGATAAGTTTAACCGACACCCGGAACTGAGTGTTTCGTAGTTAGCAGAAATGCTGGCACGAAGCGTACACAGGGAATGCAAAAGCCGTTTAGTTAAAGCCTCGAAAAGAAACCGAATGTAAGGGTTTTCACATTAGTGCTTGTGGGAACAGTAGCGCAGTAACCGTCATGGTAAGGGGACTGTGCCCGACCGGGCTCGTTGAGCATGGCAAATGCATATATTTATCTGCATTATGTGTTGGATGAATGGTTTTCAGAAGTTATCCAACCCAGATTGAAGGGCAGGAGTTTTATAGTTCGTTATGCCGATGATTTTGTTTTGGGTTTTGAGAGGGCAGGAGATGCAAACCGGGTAATGGAAGTTCTTTCCAAACGGTTTGAGAAGTACTATCTTCGTCTGCATCCGGATAAGACCCGGATAATCAATCTGAACCAACCGGAACGGGGAAACAGAAGTTTCGATTTTCTGGGTTTCACCCATTATATGGGCAGAAGCAGAAAGGGCAAACCTGTTCTCAAGCGCAAAACGAGCAAGAATAAATACTCGAATGCCTTGATAGCCATGGGGGAATGGTTAAAACGAAACAGACATAATAAAATCAAGGGCATAATCCGGGATTTGAATGTCAAACTTCGTGGATATTACAACTATTATGGAATAACTTTTAACTCACGCCGTTTGGCAAGCTATTACCATCAGGTAAAAGCCTTATTATATAAATGGCTGAATAGACGAGGTGGAAAACCAACCTGGATTTGGGAACGGTTCACCAAACTGGTGACCCACTGGTGCCCATTGCTAAAACCCAGGATATACCGTTCTTATCTTACAGCGAAACCAAATTGAGAGGAACCGTATGCGGGAAAACCGCTCGTACGGATCTGTGGGGGAGCGGTGAAGTAATGAGCCGCTCTACCCGGACACTTCTATAGTAATAATCTGCTTTAATCATTCTTACCCTTCATCTCCGACGGAGCTACACCAAATGCCTCTTTAAAACTCTTGCCAAAGTATTTGGGACTGGTAAATCCAACCATATAAGCAACTTCGTCTATTCTTATATTCTTATTTTCTGTCAGGATTTGCTTAGCTCTGCTCATTCGCATTTCATTCAATAGTTCTTTACCTGATTGCCCGGTTAAACTCTTTACCTTTCTGTAAAAGTTGGAATGGCTCATGCCGAGCTTTTCTTCCAGCGAGCTTACATTGAACTCTGAATCAGGTATTCCCTCCTCTAAGGCTTCCAATAGGTCTTTTAAAAATTTTTCATCAATGGAGTTTACGGTCACAGATGATGGTTCCAGTGTCGTGCCTTTTCTTTGAAAAACTTTCCTTAAATGCTCCCGTGATTGAAGCAAATTCTTGATTCTGATGACTAAATATTCCATATCGAAAGGCTTGGAAATATAGTCATCTGCTCCGGTTTCAATACCTTTGTATTTAGATTGATTATCGGTTTTAGCGGTTAACAGGATAAAAGGAATATGACTTGTTTTGAGGTTGCTTTTAATACGCTGGCAATACGTCATCCCATCCATGTTAGGCATCATTATGTCGCTTATAATTAGGTCTATATCATGGTTTTCTGCCATATTGATGCCATTAATGCCATCTTCTGCTTCTAAAACATTGTAATCTTCAATAAGCTCCGATTTGATGTAGGATCGCATATCAGCATTGTCTTCAACAACCAGAATTGTTTTGGCGGTGTTTTTTATTGGTTTTGGCTCTTCATTCAACTCTTCCACTTCCTTTCCTCTGAAAATATCGTCTTCACCAGATGATGTTTTTTGTTCTTCTGTGACTAAGAGGTTCATGTCAGGAATAAAGAAACGGATGGTTGTCCCATTGTTTTCTTCACTTTCAGCTTCAATATAGCCCTTGTGAGCCTCGATGAGTTCCCGTGTATGGGACAAGCCGATACCATATCCTTTTCCGTATGCATTCTTTTCCTGGTAGAAGCGGTCAAAGATTTTATTTAATTTATCAGGTGAAATACCTTTGCCTGAATCACTGACCTCTATTTTTGCAAAGGATTGATATTTTGAGTCATTGAGAATTTGGTGATCCTCCTTCTGAACCTTTGAAATTGAAATGTTGATCTCCCCAAAGTCGGTGTAATTTAAGGCATTAGATATGAGGTTGAAGTAGACTTTTGACAACATAGCCGGGTCAAAGGAGAGCATTAGATTTGGAGATGGACTGCTGACTTTATAGTCCAGTCCTTTTTTTCTAATGGCATATGTAAAGTGTGAGATTTCTTCTTTAGTAAATGCAACAATATCCTGGGTTTGCAATTTTGTGACGAGTTTTCCGCTTTCTGCTTTTCTTACATCCAACAATTGTTCAATAAGGTAATTCAGGCGCTTAACATTTCGCTTTATTAAAAGGAGCTGTTCCTTCGTGTCCTCACTCAGGTTATTCTTTTTAAGTATACTCTCAAGTGGACCTTTTATCAGTGTCAGGGGGGTTCGCAGGTCGTGAGATATGTTAATAAAGAACTCAGTTCTTAATTTATTAAGAACGTTTACTTTTTGATTGTGTTCCTGCTCTAATAATAGTTTGCTTTTTGTGGTATAGCGAATGATTGTGTAATATGAAAAGTAGATAAAAATTAATACGATAGCTATCAGGTATAAAACGTAAGCATACCAGGTGTAAATGAATGGCGTTTTAATAAAGATAACCAGCTCTTCGGCATCTTTTTCCCAGATCCCGTCACTGTTTGTTGATTTGATTTTAAAAGTATATTGCCCGTGTTTTAGATTTGTATAATTGGCGTGTCTTTTAGTAACATCAGTATATTGCCAGTTCTTGTCGAATCCCTCAAGTTTATAGGCGTATTTTATTTTTTCTGCATTAGGATAGAGCATGGAAGAAAAGTCAAAACCAATATTGTTCTGGTCCGGAAGAAGAACAATGGTGTCACAAATGCTAATGCCTTTATCTAATGGCACAGCCTTCCCGATTCGCTCACCCGGATTAATGCGTTCACCATCAATATAGAAATCGGTAATTGTTGTTTGAGGCATTCTGTCACTGGTTGTTATGTTTTCAGGGTAGAATGATGTAATTCCATTAATACCACCCATTATTATTTCTCCGTTTTCAGTTTTGATAGCTGTATGTTCAGAAAACTCATTGCTCTGAATGCCGTCGCTCACAGAATAATTTATGAAGCGCTCCCTGGAGGTAACAAACCTGGATAGGCCGTTATTGGTCCCAATCCATAAATTATCTTCATCATCTTCAATAATTGAATGGATCATGTTATTGGGCAAGCCATTGTCTTTGGTATAACATTTGAACAAAATTCTTTCTGATGTGGAATCATTAATCATCTTGTTTAGCCCTTCATAAGTGCCTATCCAGAAATCGCCGTTGCTATGCCTTGTGATAGATCGGATGTAATTATTACTGATGGACCCTTCCCGTTTGCTACTCCTGTATATTTTATCCCTGACAACCTCGTGTTTGTCATTGAGGGTAAGAATATGTAGCCCGCCTCCTTCGGTACCTACCATCAACTCATTCCTGTATTTATTAAAGTGAAGTACCCTGCAATTTTGTGGAGAAGTGGATTTGGGTGTTTTTAGCGGGTAGTTTTCATCAACGATTATTTTGTTGTCAATTATTTTTAAACGATAAATGCCATTGAATGTCGCCAGCCAGTAAAAATCTTGTATTCCTTTAGTAATATAAAATGCGGCAAAGGTTTTTAAATGACTAAATACGTCTATTGCATTATTTGATTCTTCAACTAAAAACAGCCCCTCGTCACTGCATATAAGTTTCCTATTATCAGTATGTTTTGTAATAAAAAAGACGGTCATATTCTCAAGTCCCAGCTTTTTTATTTTTTTTGTAGCTCTGTTTATTTTATATAAGCCATTGTTATGTGTACCGGCCCATATTTCTTTATCCGTATTGTTGTATACCGCTCTGATAAAATTGGAACCGCTATTTGTGGATGTATTAATGGTTAAATGGTTGAATTTTTTCTGATCAGTGTCAAAGTAATTAACACCGGCGCCTATTGTTCCAATCCATATTACTTTATCTCTTGAAACATATAATTCACGAATAAGGTTGGAATTTAAACTGGAAGAATTGAAGGGGTTATGTTTGATGTATTCGAAGCGAATACTGTCTTCATCTGTTTGATCAGCTGTAATTAAGTTGAGACCATTATCAAGCGTACCTATCCAGATGTTACCCTCTTTATCAATTTCAATACCAGAGCATCTGTAGGAAGACGGTTTCCCTGATGCACCCGATGGATTATAGTTAGTGATTTTTTGTGACGTAAAATTGTATTTAATAAGCCCATTCCGATTGGAGGTCACCCACAAGTTTCCTGCGGTGTCTTCAATAAAATCAAACATGCCCAAAGAAGGATCCTGAACAGGAGTTTCAATAGTAATTGCTTTTTTACTATGAGATTCAACAATTATGCGGCTTACATAACTGTCTGTTTGCATCCAAAACCCACCTCTGCTGCATGACTTTAAATTGATGACATTGATATTTGATAAATCATCTGTGAAATCAAGAATTATACTTTGTAAGGTGCAACTATCAACTTGTTCATAGTTGTCTTCCAGTTTAATTTTATACAACCCATTTCTGGTGCCCATAAATAAATGATCTTCATATACAAGAAGGTCATTTACAGTTAACTTGTTGTTTGAGATTGAATCAGGCGTAATTTGGTTTATTGACTCGGTTTTAGGATTATACATATTTAATCCGTCGTCGGTGCCAATCCATATACGCCCATGGCTATCTTCCACAAGACTATGTATTGTATTATTACTAAGCGATTGTGGATTATTCCTGTTGGTGGTAAAGGTTTTTATGCTATAACCATCATAACAATTTAATCCATCAACGGTTCCAAACCACATAAAACCCCTGCTGTCTTTCAAAAAGCAATAAACCTCACTTTGCGAAAGCCCGTCTTTAGAGGTTATATGATGAAATCGTCTGTTTTGTGAGTGGATACTAACACTTACGAACAACAAAAGACAAACTGTAGCGATTTTACCTTTTTTTCTCATAAACACAATAATACAAAATAAAACCTTTTAAATTCCAGTAATAATATAGCAAATCCCGGGGTGAACAAAATTCGCCCACATCCCGAACAAAAACTATCCAATAGAGAACAAATTTGCACCATAGGACGGTATTTTTTAGAACCATCCATGACTCTTAAAAGAAGTTAATTTGCATTGGAGAAGGTAAAATTTGTGTTTTATCCTAAAAGGTTGGATAAAGGCATAAGTTAATTTTGAAGCAATTAATTTTAAAATCTATGAAAGAAAAATTAAACCGACGTGTTCACCTATTAATAAAGTTATCCGCAATACTATTGTGGTGCTTTATTCCGATTAGTGCCTATTCGCAGGAACGTGTAGTAACTGGTAGGGTGATTGATAAGGAAAATCAAGAGCCAATTCCGGGTGTGTCAATCGTTATTGAGGGTACCAGTACTGGTACTATCACCGACATGGATGGAAATTATTCCCTTGAAGTTGATGGTCCTGATACAAAAATGACCTTTAGCTTTATCGGATTTGAGGCTCAAACAGTGGAAGTTGGGACCCAACAGCAGATTGACATATCATTAAGACCTGATATCGTTGATTTGGATGAAGTGGTAGTGGTTGGTTACGGTACAATGAAGAAGCGTGACCTTACAGGTGCGGTGGCTTCTGTGAAAGGCTCCAGTATGGACAAAGGAAGCCCGGTGTCAATGCAAAGTGCCTTAGCCGGTCGTGTTGCGGGAGTACAGGTTACACAAACCGATAACGGCCCCGGTGCAGGTGTAAAAGTTCTTATCAGGGGTGGTTCTACCTTAACAGGAGGTAATCAGCCTTTGTATGTTATCGATGGATTTCCGATTGTACCCGATGACAGTAACCCAAATCAGAATCCTCTGGCTGATTTGAATCCCAATGATATTGAGTCGATGGAGATTTTAAAGGATGCGTCTTCAACCGCAATTTATGGAGCAGAGGGTGCCAATGGCGTTATTATAATCACCACCAAGCTTGGTAAAGCAGGTCGTCCAAGTATCGATGTTAATTACAGCTATGGATTGTCTGAAATGACCAATGTCCCCAATATTTTAAGCCCCGATGAATATTTGAACTGGCAGATTGAGAAGGGACCAATTACGCAATTTTATGATCCCACTGTCTATACAGGTGCCTGGCAGCAGATTAAAGATTCCGGGCAGCCCGGGAATGTATGGATTGACAGAATTACGCGACAAGGTGAGACGCATAAAGCTGATGTTAGCTTTAGTGGTGGTTCTGAAGGTATGCAATATCGCCTTTCAGGGAGCTACCTTGGTCAGGAGGGGGTATTACAAAACTCCGATTTTGAGCGTTTTAATTTGAATGCCAATCTGGAACAGGAAATTGGGAAAAGAATTAAGATTGGTGCTTCTCTTAAATATTCTAAAGCTGAGAGCAATGGAATGGTCAATAGCTGGGATGAAAGCGCCGTGGTCAAAACCGCTTTCCAGATAAATCCTTTCATGCCGGAAGATTATGATATTGATCAGATAGATGAAGAGGCTGAAACATATACCTGGAACAATGAGAATGTTTTGACCTATATGGATGAAGTGGATATCTCATCTGCCACTGAGCGTATGATTGGAAATATGTTTTTCCAATACAAGATTGCCAATGGCTTGAATTTCTATACCAGCTATGGGCTCAATAGTTTTAGCGATGATTCTCATGAGTTTTATCCTTCTTCCGTAAGGAGAGGTTATCGTGTTGGAGGCTTTGCCAACTTCCGAAATCGTAAAATGTTAAATACTGCCTACCAGGCACGTTTCAACTTCAACAAAAGAGTCAACGACCACAGCTTTAATGTTACCACAGTATTTGAAGCTAAGAAGTTTGAGATGACCGATAAACGCTTTGGTGCTGAAGGGTTTGAAGATGAATCCCGGGGTGTCTACGACTTATCGTCTGTGGTTACTCCTTACTTTCCTTCGAATATATATTCGGATAATAGCATGATGTCTTACATGGGGCGTTTGGGATATAACTATAAAGGTAAGTATTTATTAACGGCATCATTTCGAGCGGATGGTTCTTCGAAATTCGGAGAAAACAATAAGTGGGGATATTTCCCCAGTGCCGCTATTGGTTGGTTAGCCTCAGAGGAAGGGTTTATTAAAGATTTAAACACTTTTGATTTATTGAAACTAAGATTATCTTATGGTGTAACCGGTAATAATCAGATCCCGACTTACCAGTCACTTGCAAATCTCTCTACAGAGAAATATGTATTTGATGAATCTGTATATGTGGGAATGGTTCCCGGGAGAATTGCAAATCCTGATCTAAAATGGGAAACCACCCAACAATACAATGTGGGAATGGATTTGGGGTTCTTCAAAAATCGCTTACTGGTTACAGCAGAGGCATACTATAAAGAAACCAATGACCTGCTGCTGGAAGTTCAGCTGCCCAATACCTCTGGGTTTAATACTGCAATTCAAAACGTGGGATCCATCAGTAACAAGGGATTTGAGTTGGCCATTAATACCGTAAATATTGACAACAAAGATTTCAAATGGACCACTGCATTTACCTATTCTTTAAACAGAAGTGAAGTGCTGGACCTGGGGGAAAGAGACGAAATGTTCTTTTCACGTAAGTTCTATCACAAGATTGAAGATGAGGTGGTTATTCGTGTAGGTGAACCTGTAGGCCGGTTTTATGGATATATTGAGGATGAAGTGCTAAATAGTGAGAATGAAATTGCCAATAGTCCAGATATGGTTATGCTGGAAAACGAGGTAGGACAGGTTAAGCTTAAGGATGTTAATGGTGATGGAGTAGTAACACCTGCGGATAAAGTGTTGATTGGCAATACGACACCTGATTTTATTGGTGGGTTGAATAATGAATTTAATTACAAGAATTTTGATTTAAGTTTCTTCCTGCGTTGGAGCTATGGAAATGATGTAATCAATGGTAACGTAAGTTTCCTGGACAGAGTAGGAAGGGGTAACTGGAACACCTTGCAAGGATATGCAGACCATGCTTATTCTCCTTTAAATCCGGAAGGAACAGTTCATGGTTCAGTCCCCGACACCTATTCAAACCTGATGCGAAGCAGTTATGTTGAGGACGGGTCCTTTTTGAAGTGTGATTATATTACCCTTGGGTATACCCTGCCAAAACCAATATTAACGCGAGTGAATGTGAATAAATTAAGAGTTTTTGCAAGGGTTGATAATCCGTTTATGATTACGCGTTACAGTTGGTACGATCCTGAAGTAAGTACCGGTTGGGGTACAGTAGCAAAAGTTGGACCTGGTGTTGACCTCGGTTCATACCCAAGATCCACTACTTATACTTTAGGTGCATCCATTAGTTTTTAATCTTAAATTTCGAAGAAATGCAAACTATAAAATATTTAATGATATTTCTGGCATTGGCTACTGTTTTTAGTTCATGTCAGGATTTCCTGGAAGAGGTTCCAAAATCTCAGGCATCACCGGAAAACTATTATCAAACAGCAGACCATGCTGAAGCTGCAGTTATTGGTGCATACAACGCTCTTCAGAGGAATGGTGTTTACGGTCAGAATCAACAGTATTTAACTACCGATATTATTCGTACTGCTACCTGGAATACCCAGGGAGGAATAGGAACCTATTCTTTTACTGCAGAAAACACTCAGGTTATTGCTCCTATCTGGAAAGATCATTTTCAGGGGATTAATGAGGCCAATGCTGCCATCACCCATGTTCCCAATATTGATATGGATGTAGACCGGAGGAACACACTGGTTGCAGAAGCCCGCTTTCTAAGAGCTTTATTCTATTTTAACCTGGTGCGTTATTTTGGTGATGTTCCTTTTATGGAAACAGAAACCAATTCTCTGGAAAATCTGCAAGTGCCAAGGGATCCGGTGGATATGGTGTACGATAAAATTATCGAGGATTTAGAATTTGGAATAGAACATTTGGATGTAAAAGGAGAAGCTGTTGCAGGCAGAGCAACAGTGGGTTCAGCCAAAACATTGCTGGCAAAGGTTTATCTTACCCGGGGAAGTATGGCGAAAAGAGATGGCACAGGTGATGGATTAGCCGATTTTCAATCAGCTGCAACACTGGCCGGTGAAGTTATCTCAGATGGTCGTTATCAATTATGTCCCTATTTCCCTGATGCCTTTGCAGAAGAAAATAAAAACAACGATGAAATTGTTTTTGATGTACAGTTTAAAGATGGTGGGGTGGAAGAAGGTAACTATATTGGGATGCACATGGGGCTTCAGGGGCCTCCGGCAAAAGGAGGTAGCTGGGGAAATGTCATTTCAACCCAATACTTTCATACCATTTATGAACCTTCTGATCTGGTTAGGCAGGAGTGGACTTCATGTCATGTACGTGTTCAAGGTAATGGTACGTTAAAAACAGATTACCCCGAAATGAACTGGCAACCATGGAAAATAGGGAAGTACAGACGTTGGCCGGTGCGCAGTTCCGACTTTGTGGCTACAGATCATGATATTCATTGGCCTGTGTTAAGGTATGCTGAAGTATTTCTGATTTATGCTGAAGCCTTGAATGAAGTGAATAACGGACCTAATGAAGAGGTGTTTGAAGCACTTAATGTGTTGAGAAGAAGGGCACGTAATGTCAACGGTGACGGAACCAGGGAGGCTCTTCATAATGATCCTTTACCAAGAGAGTTAACCTATGATGGAAGCATCCTTCCGGATATTTCTTCAATCGATTATCCTGATTACGAATCTATGAAGGAATACATCATGTTGGAACGTGCCCGTGAATTAGGGGGCGAATGCAAAAGATGGTTTGACCTGGTGCGCTGGGGCAAGTTGGTGGAGAATATTCAGTTCCTGGCAACTTATACCCCTCCGGGGCGAACAAGACCCGAAGATGCATGGGGAGCCACAGCCAATAATGTATCAGAACATCATATGTTGCTGCCCATTCCAATTTCTGACATCAATGCGAATCCGGCATTGGAGCAGAACCCTGGATACTAATTTTATTACTAATTGAAAGGAATATAACAATGATAGATAATATAAAGTCTTTAGCAATACTCTTTGTTATGATGACGATAGTGAGTTGTAGCAAAGATATAGAAAGTCCGGAAGTCAGCTTTACGGCTGATAAAGTTAATGTTCAGGTTGGTGAAACGGTTACTTTTACAGTCACTGGAGATGCACAAACCTATGCTATATTTACGGGAGATAGTTTGCATAATTTTGAAAGCAGTCACCTTGCCATTACAGCAGGTCTGGATCTGGATCAGGAAGAGGTAATGCTTACTGCTGATAGCATAACTAGCTTAACACCCTGGTTAACCGGAATAGTGGATGATTATAATGCGGATTTAGCGGAAGGTGTTACACCCGTAAATACTCAAACCATTCTTGAAGATTTAGGAACTGTAGTTGGTAAAAAATACACCAATAAAGAAACCGCCGCGTATGAAGCTTTTCTTATGTTGATTGAGCTTAATAATGGCGACGATAACAGTTTAGCTCAAAATGTTGCCCGAGATATGGTTGACCTGTTTTATGAAGACCACAGTGTTGTTCTTGCACCTGAGGAAGGATTTTCAACCGGATTTGCCATTAACCGGTATGATAAAACCTTTGAGTATGCCTATAGTGAGCCGGGAACTTATACTGCCACACTTATTGCTACTGATGTTAGTGATAAAATCTATTCAGGTTCCGGCTATCAGGACGATAGATCTTCTTCCGGAGATGAGTATGATTTAGAACGGACAATTAAAGAGTTAACGATTACCGTACAACCGGCCGAGTAAACTCGTTTCAAATTTGCTTATTATGCTATAACTCCCTGCTGGTATTATGCATGCAGGCAGGGAGTTTTATATCTGTTAAATTTTAGTATGAAACATATAATTGTTTGTATGTCTGCATTCCTGCTGAGTATGGTATCGTTTGCGCAGGAAGGGGAGTCAATTAAGCTGGAAATTGAAAAGAATGAATATTGGTGGGGTGGATTAAGTTCTATTGGTCATCAAACACCATATGACAAGGATTCCGAAGTTTCGGTAAACTTATTTGGTGATAACAGAGGCAATCAGGCCCAGCCGCTTTTATTGTCCAGCAATGGGCGATATGTATGGAGCGAAAGCCCTATAGAGTATGGCATTTCCAATGAAGTACTAACTGTTTCCACTAAGGAAGGGAAAATTCATTCAGGAACTGCGGGAGGCAATTTGAAAACAGCCTACCAATATGTTTCAGAAAAATTTTTTCCATCTAATGGCCAAATACCTGATGAATTATTGTTTACTCATCCTCAGTACAACACCTGGATCGAATTGATGTATGATCAAAATGAGGAGGATATACTTAAATATGCCCAAAGCATCATTGATAACGGGTATCCTCCTGGTGTGTTGATGATTGACGACAACTGGCAAGAGGACTATGGTACCTGGGAATTTTCATCGCGGAGATTCAATGATCCTAAAGGCATGATAAAGAAGTTGCACGACATGGGATTTAAGGTCATGTTGTGGATGTGTCCATTTGTTAGTGCGGATTCTGAGGTGTTTAGAAAGTTGGCCAAAGAAGGATTGTTATTGCTCGATTCTGAAAGAACACAGGATATTTTATGGGCTAATACCAGAAATAAAGCTGCTGTAATTCGTTGGTGGAATGGGGCAAGTGCATGTCTGGATTTAAGTAATCCCAAAGCAAAGGAATGGTTCAAAGGGAGGTTAGATTATCTGGTTGAGGAATATGGGGTTGACGGCTTTAAGTTTGATGCCGGAGATGCTCAATTCTATAAAAACGGAATTGTCTCTTTTAATGAATCTTCCCCCAATGACCATACGCGTTATTTTGCCGAACTGGGTTTACATTACCCTTTAAATGAATACCGGGCATCATGGAAAATGGCCGGATTACCATTGGCTCAGCGCTTAAGGGATAAAGGACATGAATGGGGGGACCTTCAGAAATTAATACCCGACCAAATGTCGCAAAGTGTGATGGGGTACGCCTATACATGTCCCGATATGATTGGTGGAGGGGAGTATCAGTCCTTTCTTAATGCTTCAACCATTGATGAGGAATTAATCGTTCGTTCTGCACAGGTGCATGCTTTAATGCCCATGATGCAATTCTCTGTAGCACCCTGGCGTGTCTTATCTAAGGAGAATGAAAGGATTTGTCTTGAAATGGCTGAACTGCATCAGAAATTTGGCCCTCATATTTTGGAGTTGGCCAGGGAGGCTTCAAAAACGGGTAATCCGATTGTCAAGCCTATGGAATTGGCTTTTCCCGGAAATGGATACGAAACCATTAAAGATCAGTTTGTATTGGGAGATGATATTATCGTAGCACCTGTTGTGAAAAAGGGAGCACGCTCGCGGGAGGTTGTTTTGCCGAAAGGAAGATGGATTGATGAAAAGGGCCAAAAGTATAAAGGCGGAAAGGTCATTGAAATTGATGTTCCCTTAGAACGACTCCCTTATTTTAAAAAGGTTAAATAAATCAATAATCTGATGATGAAGAATATTTATATAGTTATACTATCCGTATTTTTTTGCAGTCTGTTTTGTGTCAGTTGTTTGTCCAAAAGCGCAGAAAAAAAGGATAGTAAACAAGAGGAAGAGAAATTGGCTCAAACACCTCCAATGGGGTGGAATAGCTTCGACAGTTATGGGGTTTACTTACACGAGGAAGCAGCAATGGCCAACCTTGAGGCCTTTGCGGAGAAATTAAAACCTCATGGATATGAGTACTTTGTTATTGATGCCGGGTGGTTTGGTGAATTCAAATTACGGGAAGGAACCATGTACCCAGCAGAAAAGCATGCAGAAAAATTGAATTTTAATGAGTTTGGTTTACTTCAACCTTCCGAAACGTATTTTCCTAATGGTCTGCAACCTATTATTGACCGTTGCCATGAACTGGGTCTGAAGTTTGGAATTCATTTAATGCGTGGTATACCCCGAGCTGCCGTTGAAGCCAATACCAGGGTTAAAGGGACAAAGTATTTTGCCCGCGACATAGTTGATACTACCAGCATTTGTGAGTGGAATCATCAAAATTATGGGGTTGATATGTCAAAACCCGGAGCCCAGGAATTCTATAATTCCCTGATTAATCAAATGGCGGATTGGGGCGTAGATTTTCTTAAGTATGATGACCTGGTTCCTTTCCCTGAAGAAATAACAGCCATTGCCAATGCCATTGAGCAAAGTGACAGGCCCATTGTTTTAAGCCTTAGTCCGGGTGGAGATGTGAACCCCGAGCATCTGGACGCTTTCAAACGTGCACATATGCTGCGCGTAACTCATGATATTTGGGATGAACAGGTTGGCATAGACCAGTGTTTTGCAGCCTGGCGTAAATGGCAGGGGAAGGAAGAGCCCGGCTTCTGGATTGATATGGATATGATTCCATTTGGACGTCTGCAATTAATGTCTCCAAAACCCGAAGGGGTGAACGGTGATGAAACCAAAGCTGAAATAATAAAGAAAATAGAATCAGGTGAATTGAGCAATATTGAACTTTTGTCTGGAAAGGGATGGACCCGGCAAAGTCAATTTACCAAAGATCAAATGTATACTTTCATTACACTCAGAGCTTTATCTGCTTCGCCATTAATGATGGGAGGGGACTTGCCTACACTGGATGACTTTTCATTAGCGCTGATCACCAATGAAGAAATGATAGAGTGTAATCAAAACGGGGTGATGGGCTCATTGGTTTATGAAAAAGACAGCGTTGAAATATGGCAAACACCAAAGAAAGAAAGCAATGGTGGATGGATCGGAATTTTTAACCGGTCAGAAACTGATAAATCCCTTTCGTTCTCTAAAGCTGACTTGAATCTGGATGACTCAACAAATTATGTGATTCATGATATTTGGGAAAATAAAGACATTGATGAGTTTGATTTTAAAATTAATTCCAATGGGGTTGTTTTCTTGAAATATATGGCTAATTGATTATTTCGTTTAATGCCTGTAAAATGAGATATAGTGTTAAGGTAAAATGCCTTTTGATTCTAGCTCTTTCCATAATGGGATCATATTCCGAAGCCCAGGTAGATGAAGTGATTGAAAGGAAATTCCAGAAGGTTTATGGCAAAGTAAGTGAGGATTCCGTTTATTCCGGTGATTTAAACTTTTTGCTCATAACAAGTGATCAACATCATTGGTTGGCAATGGGGTATAATAATCCTGATATTCAAACGCCTAATCTGGATCGATTAGGCAAAAGCGGAATTATATTTGACAGGGCCTATTGTCCTAATCCCACTTGCACGCCAACACGTGCCTCACTTATTACAGGCATGATGCCCAGCCAACATGGGGCCTATGTTTTGGGGACAAAATTACCGGAAGATGTTAATACAGTTGGAGATGAGTTTTCAGAGGTTGGTTATCAAACGGCCTTAATAGGGAAAGCGCATTTTCAACCTTTTGAGGGAACAGCTGAATTTCCTTCTCTCGAAGCTTATCCCATTCTGCAGGATCTTGATTTTTGGAAAGATTTTACAGGTCCGTTCTATGGGTTTGAGCACATTGAACTGGCAAGAAATCATGGGGATGAACCGCATGTTGGTCAGCACTATGTCTTATGGATGGAAGAAAAACTAAAATCTGAAGGAAAAGATCTAAAGAGCTGGGAAAAGTGGTTTCGGAAACCCACAGGTATCTCTGAAGCCCAATACGGGAAGTGGAATCTGCCGGAAGAATATCATTTGAATACCTGGATTGCAGAAAGAACAAACCATCAATTGGAGGAATATGCCCGTAAAAAGAAATCCTTTTTTATGTGGGCGAGTTTTTTTGACCCGCATCCGCCATATCTGGTTTCCGGGGAATGGGCTGAGATGTATGATCCGAAAAAAATGAATGTCCCTGAAATTAAAGAGGGTGAATTGGAAGATATGCCTCCATTGTTTCAAAAAACACAGGAACAGAATCCTGATTTTGGGCAATTTAAGGACTCAGAACTTTGGAGTGCAGGTTTAGGTTCACATGTAAAGAGGAGCCGGGAAGAGAAAGCCAAAGACATGGCTCTTTATTATGGAATGGTTTCCTTTATGGACTATGAAATTGGAAAGATTCTTGACAAATTGGATGAGCTTGGATTGACTGAAAAAACAGTTGTTGTGTTTACCTCCGATCATGGAAACGTTTATGGTCATCATGGTCTTATCAAGAAAGGGCCCTTTATGTATGAGGATTTGGTAAAAGTACCCATGATCGTTTCATGTCCCGGCACCGTGCCCCAGGGAAACAGGTCTCAGTCGTTGCAATCGTTAATTGATATTGCACCAACGTTCTTATCTCTTGCCGGAATAGATGTTCCACGAAGCATGACAGGCGTTGACCAAAAATCCGTTTGGAAAGGGGACATTGAAACATTACGTGATAATGTGATCGTTGAAAATCGTCAGCAGCCTTATTCGTTGTATCAAAAGCAATTGATTACAAAACGGTATAAAATAACCACTTATATGAATCATGGTTATGGCGAGTTGTTTGATTTGAAGAGTGATCCCGGTGAATTAATTAATCTTTGGAACAACCCTGATTATTTTAAAATAAAGATGGATTTGCTGTTAAATCTGATACAATCAGAAATGGAACAGGAACCGTTAAAAGTGGATCGAACAGCACCTGCCTGATTCGGAGAATGATTGAATGTAAATCACGATAATCAAGGCTTTAGTGAAGATATTATTCATGGAATTTGTTGGTTTGTTCTTGATTTTAGATCATGAATTTGTAGTTTCCGGGAATTAAGTCTGCCGACAAAATTAAGTTGGCAGACTTTTTCGTAATCATCGTACTGAAAATGAAAAGCTAATTACAGCCTGTTGAGGAACAATTAAAAAACGAATATTAAATCAATTATAGCGGATAATCTCATTCGAAGTGCAAGGTTTTTCAAGTAAATCTTTCAAAAAGGCTGCACCTGTGGTGATACATTTTTAAAATATCACTATTCAAAAGATTGTTTTTAGGCTGAACGACTTTTTCTATTTGAAAGGCGCGGTAGCCTGTCTGTTTATCGGGCCAGCGGCTAACCGGAAACCAAAATGGGCGACTTTCAAGGCCTTGCGCAAGGGCCGGAAATTTTGGCTTTCGCGCGAAGATAGGTTTAAACGGACTAGACTTTTTTTCGTTCCGTTTTTGGGGCAATGCCAAAAAGGACAATAAAAGAAATAATTTAAATTAGGGCTGCTGAAAAAGTCAGCAGCCCTTAACTATCGGACATCACTTTTCAACTGAATTTTATGAAGAATTTATTATTGTCTTTTTTTGTTTTGTTGTTTGCAACAGCATGTAATTCAAAAGAAAATTCTGAGATCAAGAAACCAAATATCCTATTCTGCATTATGGATGATGCTTCTCCGCATATGAGCGCTTATGGTTATGATTGGGTCAACACGCCTGCTTTTGACCGGGTGGCGGACCAGGGAATCTTGTTTACCAATGCTTATACGGCCAATGCCAAATGCGCACCTTCCAGAGCCAACGTCATTACCGGACGAAACTCCTGGCAACTGGAGGAGGCCGCCAATCATGTGATTAACTTTCCTGAAAAGTTTAAAACATTTCCTGAAGTTTTGAGAGAAAATGGGTATGTTACTGCCAAAACAGGCAAAGGCTGGGGCCCGGGTGATCCTGGTACCATCAATGGCGAAACCCGGCTTTTGATTGGCGAATCGTTTAATGAACAGAAAACCAAACCATGGGCCAAAGGGATGAGTGGTGAAGATTATGCTGCAAATTTTGAGCAGTTCTTAACTCAAACTGGCAAGGACAAACCATGGTTCTTCTGGTATGGAGCGCGTGAACCACATCGCAGATATGAATATGGTTCAGGGCAGAGAATGGGAGGTAAAAACCTTGAGGATATTGATTCGGTTCCTGCTTTTTGGCCAGATAATGAGATTATTCGTAACGATATGCTGGATTACGCCCTGGAGATAGAATATGCGGATTCGCATTTAGAGCTAATGATGGAGTCTCTGGAAAAAAGAGGGTTGTTGGAGAATACGATTGTTGTTTTTACTTCTGATCATGGGATGCCTTTTCCCAGATGTAAAGCTCAGGAATATGAATATTCCAATCATGTACCTTTGGCTATTATGTGGCCTAAAGGAATTAACAATCCAGGACGCGTTGTAAAAGATATGGTCAGTTTTATTGATTTTGCGCCTACGTTTCTGGAAGTCGCAGGGATTAAATATAATGAATCCGGCATGCACAGTTCTCCGGGTATCAGTTTAACAGATATATTCTATTCGGAAAAAGAAGGACAAGTTAACCCGGAAAGAGATGTTGTCGTCATAGGAAAAGAGCGGCATGACTACAGTCGCCCTGATAATCAGGGATATCCAATAAGGGGAATAGTATCGAACGATTATTTATATCTATACAATTATGATATTTCGTTATGGCCTGCAGGAAATCCCGAAATTGGGTACCTTGATATAGATGGTTCGCCTACCAAAACTGAAATATTAAGGCTCTTTCGCACCGGCGAAGAGGATAAATACTGGCAATGGTCCATGGGTAAACGAAAAGTAAACGAAGAATTCTTTAATGTCACTAAAGATCCTGAATGCATGAATAATCTGGCATTTGATCCACAATTATCGGAATTGAAAAAACAGATGAAGTCACGAATGGAAAAAATTCTTAAAGAACAAAAGGATCCGCGTATGTTTGGGAATGGTGATATTTTTAACACGTATGGTTATTCTAACGACCAGGGGTGGAATTATTATGAGCGCTTTATGGCAGGGGAGTTCACCATCGAAGATACCGAATGGGTGAACCCCGGGGATTTTGAAAAAGAGCCGTTGGATTAATTAATGAAAAAATATAAAAAGAGTCATGAGTAAATTTATTTTACTCATTATGATGGTTAATGCAGTAAGCTCTCAGTCTGTAAAGGAGGAAAGGCATGTGACAATTAAATATATTATAGAAACATGATTAAATAAAATAATGTAATTGCATTTTTTGCAAGCCTTTTTTTGCATTCACCCAAAGTCCGCTAGTCTGCGATGCCAGCATATCAGGGAAGGAGATTTTGACGTCTATAGCAGGCGAAGAACCACAAATTAATTGAGCTCTGATGAGTACCAAACGTTTTCAATTACAGCAGAGAAACCAGGCAAACAAGGTATAGCGCGTGATTTGTTGATAATCAATGATATAGGGGGCTTGATACATAATTCTCTGTTAAGGTAAGTGCTCATGGTATCGGATTCTCCTAGTAAAATAAACTCAAGTAGCTTTTTTAAGTAAGCCTGTTTGCAGCCCTTTGGTAGAAAAATATGAAAATGGTTGTATAATGGAATATTCAACTAAATCAGCTATTAAAATAGAGCACTCATCACAGACATGGATGATTGCAATTTGAATTAAGTGGGGAGTATACTTTTTTGGGGTTAATTTTTTTTGAATAAAAATTGTAAAATGAAAGTAACTAAGATAGAATATATAAGAAAAATGCTATTTCTGGCTGTAATTATTGTAGGCATTAATACTTTAAGCGTTACAGCACAAGATAAACCCAATGTACTTTTTATCTCTATTGATGACCTGAACGATTGGATTGGCTGTTTTGGTGGAAACCCTCAGGTGAAAACACCAAACCTGGATAAGTTTCATGCTGAAGGAGGTATGGTTATGTATGATACTCAGGCTCCGGCAACGGTTTGTGGTCCTTCACGGTCGGCATTACTAACCGGAGTCCGTGCCTGTAAATCAGGGGTGTATGGCAACCGTAATAATCTTAAGAATGCCCCCAAAGCCAAAGATTTAATAACACTTCCTGAATATTTTAGCAAACATGGTTACCATTCCATCTCCATGGGAAAGATATTTCACAAACATTCAATTCCCGGGCAAAAGAAAAAAGATAATGGAGAGTGGGCTTTTGATGAATGGCATAAGACATTAGCTGGTGTCGGTACAATTAGCAAAGAACGTCCTGTTAACGGATTGCCTAATTTGCCCAATGAAAAAAAATCGTACCATTACAAGGCATTTGACTGGGGCCCTACAAAGGGTAATGATGAAACCAAAATGAAGGACTACCAAACCGCTAAATGGGCATCAGAACAACTTAATACACGCGATTTTGACGGTAAACCTTTTTTTATGGCTATTGGGTTTAGCAAACCACACCTTAGTTGGTATGTACCTCAAAAGTATTTTGATATGTACCCTTTGGATAAAATTGTTTTACCCAAAACCTGTGATAATGATTTAGGAGATATTATAAATAAATATGGAAAACAAGCCTACAAAGCTCATTGGTCATGGTTGCGTGCTGAAAAATATGATCGGCATAAAGAATCAGTACAGGCTTATTTAGCAACCATAACATTTGCAGACGACTGTGTAGGTGTATTGTTAGATGGTTTGGCAAATAGTAAATATGCCGATAATACGATTGTAATGCTTTGGGGAGACCACGGTTGGCATTTGGGCGAAAAACAAAAATACGGTAAAACATATCTTTGGCAAGAATCGGCCAGGGTACCTTTAATGGTTAAAGTACCGGCTGTTACTCCCAACAAAAAGCAATGCAACGGAATAGTGAACCTGATAGATATGTATCCGACCTTAGTTGAGCTTTGTGGTTTGCCCCGGAATCCTCTAAATGACGGCAGAAGCTTTGTTGAGTTGCTTAAAAATCCTGATATGGAATGGAATGAACCAACGTTAACTACTGATAAATATAAAAGCCACCGCATTTATGATGGTAGATACAGTTATATTAATGTTCAGCATAATGGGGTTGAAGAACTTTACGATCATGAAAAGGATCCCATGGAATGGACAAATTTGGCCAATAATCCTGAATATGCAGAGATAAAGGAACGTTTAAGGGCCTATTTGCCTAAAGAGAATGAACCTGAAGGGCCAAGAAATATTGATTGAACTAGCCAGGTATTATATATTAAAATCTTGAAAACGACAAAATTTTAAGTTTATGAATAATACATGTAAGACACTTATATTAATAGCATTGGTATTGGTTTCTGCCATTTTCTCATTAAATGCACAAGAGAAAAAACAGATCAACATATTATTTATAGGCAATAGCTTTACTGCCAGGCACGACCTTCGCAGGCTTGTAAAACAAGTTTTTGAAGAGGGGAAGCCCAATTTATCTGTAAATGTTGAAAAAGTTATTTACGGTGGTCAGAGCCTGTTTCAACACAATGAATTCTATTGCTCTCAAACTTTTATTGAACAGAGCTCCATTCACGATAGTACTATTCAAAATCGAATAGCTGAAATGCAGAAGTTTTTAGAATTGAATGAGTTACCGGGTGGGTATGTTAATTTTTGGCAGAATATTAGGAAAAGGAAGGTGAAGGATTTCCCTAAGAATCTTATTGAAATAGCCATTAAACGCCATAATGTATTGCTAAATAAAAAAATACGAAGAAAGTGGGATTATGTGGTGTTGCAAAGTTGGATGGATGAAATCCCGGATATGAATGATGGTTATGCAAAATATGCCAGAAAAATGGCCAGAATTGCAAAAGAACAGGGAGCTGAGGTAATTTTGTATATCACTGCGCCTGACATTCAGAATTCAAAACCGGTTTCAGGCCCATTAAAACAGCAAAACGTAGATCAGGAAATAAACTTTGTCATTGACCTTGCCAAAGAATTAAAGCCTTATGCCGTCGTTCATGTTCCTATAGCTATTAATATGATTCAGCAGGGTGGGACAGACCTGACTTTTTGTTATGAAAACGACTTTCATCCAAATCAGCGTACTGCATTTTTAACTGCTAATATGTTTTATGCAGCCTTTTTTAAGGAAAGTACAGAAGGATTCATGTTTAATAAAGTAACAGAAAACAAGACACATGCCAATGAACAAGATCCCAATGTAAACCTTGATCCTGATGGCAACCCTGCTACTGTGGTATTTGAAAAAGATGAGAAAAACTATTTACAACGTATGAGTTACAATGCTGTTATGAGATTTATGGAGCTATGGAATAAATAAGCGATATGAAAATCACTTAAAGTTATTTAGGAACTCTAAGACAGGGCTAAATATTTATATGTTTGGCCACTCAATAGTCTATTAAAATTCACATGGGCTCCTGTTTTCATGGAGCCTTTTTTGTTATTAACCTTTATTTCATATTAGAATGTCGTTATGAGTATTGGATATGAAGCAACTACGTTTTTTATTTTGAAGTAATTTCAATTGTAATAAGTATTTTAATTTGTATTGCGGGTTAATAATAAGTAACTGTCAATTAACTAACATCGAACACAAATCACCATAAAAAACCGGGATAAAGCATTTTGTCTTTATTCCGGTTTTCTGTTTTAGGTAAGAAGCCTTTTTGATGGTTAATTCTGTTGTTATTACCGAACCATTATCTTGTGGTTTGAAACAGAACCTTCAGACTGAACCGTAATTACTAAAGGACCCCGACCCTTAAAAGTACTTGCATCAATCTGTGTTTTTTGATCATTGGTTTGGGTGAGAAAAAGAAGCTGCCCCGCCATATTGAAAACATTTATTTTCCTGGCAGCTGGATGCTTAAAATGAATATTCAATAAGTTATGTGCCGGATCAGGATATATTTTAAGAACATCCGATCTTTTTTTCCGGTCTTCAATTGAAGTCTGCCCGGTATCAAATATTACGGTGTTTTTATCTACGAATGTGGTATCAAAATTTCCATCCCCAAAGCTGGTCAGCGTTTTTCCATTAAAATAGCAGTTTTTAAAAGTTATGTTTTCCCATTTTCTGCTGCTGTCAAGACCCACCATGGTGTTTTGAGGCTTTCCCCGATCCTGATCCAAACTGGTACTCACTCCATCATGTTCCTGATGTACATTTTCTATAATGATGTTATTTAATGTTACATCTCCTGTCCCCGGAACCATGGTGGCATAAAATGGGGGGAAGGCAGGTAAAGGATCTTCCACTAAAATGTTTTTAACATGCACATTGGAAATTGTTGTGCCGGGGTCTGTTTCTCTCATGCTGATAATTCTTCCACCTTCCCACCAATGCCAATTAGCCCGGTGATAAATAACCGTAATATCTTTAAACTGACAACTGCTGCCATCAATAGCCCGAGGTAAAAACAGAACAGCCCCGTTAGCATCGTTCCATACTACATTGTCGTGAGCATTAACGTTAGTTGCTCCCAAATAGAATGCATCATCCTGTACCCTGAAAAAACAATCCGAGATCTCTGAATTTCTGAAAGCGTTTATTCCATCACTGTTTACTCTCCAGGCTAAAATCTTGAGGTTTTTGTAAATGTTAGGCATTGTTGTGTTTTGCCTGGAATGCCCCATGTTAAAAGTATGGAATGCCGGATCGGCGACCACAAAACCTTCCAGATGGGCCCCTTCTGCCTGATAGGTAAAAGGTTTGAAAATCTTGCTTTTATCATCTGGGTCCCTGACAATATCTTCACCACTTATGGTCCCGGATCCGTAAACCTTAATGTTTTGAGAAGCTTCATCTCCCCAGGCATCCAAAGGGTGGATGGTTCCTTTTACAATAGCATCTCCGGGAATAAACAAAACCTCATTATCGAGAATTTCGAAAGGCATACCTATATTATGAACGCCAGGGGCAAAAACAATGGTATCCCAATCGGCACGATTCAATGTGTTAATATCCTCATCGGGTTGTAGTAATCTGACATTGGAGTTATTCACATCCGGGACGGGGAATACCGGATTGGCAAAAAGGGTTATCGTATGCACAGGAGCGCCGCCATAACCATAGCCCGTATAGTTTTTTTCCATTTGTCCGTTAATGTCAACATTTACGTTGGCTGGTTCGGTAAAAGTGACATACGCCTTTCCATTTGAGATTACTGCAGGAGAGGCTTCAGCAACAGGTCTTACCATGCTCTCTGTAATAGCTGTCCCGTCTTTTCTTGAAATCTCAACAATAACATTGTCTCCGTTAAAGTCCGATTCAAAAGCAATCCATGAAGCGGTCCATCCCTGAACTGTTGAATAATAGCCGTTTTCGCTTTTTGCCTCTGTTTGCAGCACAAATGCATCTCTCCAGGCGTTTTCATCTTCGCTTTCAAATTTTACTCTGCATAGGTAATGATCAGAAGCAGCTCGCCCGGGAATGTTGTCATAAACAACCAATTGTTGGGAGTTTGCAAAATTAAAGGGAAGTAAGAGGTAAGTGGCTGTTATAAAAAAATAGTATACTTTTACCATAATTAGACTTGTTAGATTGTTAAATGGAAATGGACTGATAATCTTTTTCTAAATTATCAGCCCGGGTGATTTTCTCCTTATTAAGTCAATTTATCAATCATCAAAAGACAAACCATCCGTAACGCCTTTCCAATTATCTGTTCTAAAAGGAGAGGCTGGTAGTCCTTCTTTATTGTATAGGTTAAGCTCGGAAGGATTACTCGACCATCCAAAACGAACGGCTACCGGATCTTTCACTTTGTCTGACCAGACAATGACTTTGTCGCCAATTTGCTCGGCTTTAGCCCAATAGAACTTCTTGTCTTTTCCTGCAATTTCAAATTCATTGATATAGCCATGTTTACTTTTAACCAGGAGGCCCGAGCCAATGTGATCGAAACTTATAATGGCTTTACCATTTTTGATTTGCATGGACTTATAGATAGGCCCGGAATGAACAATGTCCTTACCGTAAGCCACCTTAAGGGCAGATAACATTAATCTCCTTCCAACTTCTTGTTTGTTTTTTGGATGAATATCATCAGCTTCCCCAATATCAATGGCTACTGCCATTCCTGTATTATTAAGACTTAATGTTTTTGACTGGGATTCACGAAGTTCTGCCCAATTGTCGTTGCCGGGATGAGCTTTTGGTTTCATGAAGTTAGCAAGCTGGACAAACAGAAATGGAAAATCACCTTGTTGCCAGTTTTCACGCCAATTGTTAATCATATTAGGGAAGGTAGTAGCGTATTCTTTTGCCCGGCGGGCATTGGCTTCTCCCTGGTACCAGATTACCCCTTTTATACCGTAAGGAATCAGGGGATTTATCATGGCATTGTACAATAGGCCGGGAACCTCGTTTGGCGATGCCTTGAATTTGTCATAAACCTTGTCTGCCTTAAACTTCCATTTTCCCTTAAGCGAAATAACTTTATCACCCAGGCTGATGAAAAATTTATCGCTATTGCTAAGAAATCCCCCACGCCCCCATTTATTGTCTACCCTTATTGAGATGTTGTTCTTGCCGGATTTCAGAATATTTTCAGGAATGGTATAAACCCGGTCGACTTTGCCGGACATATTCATCGCACCCACTTTTTGACCATTTATCCAGGTGATATCTGAATTGGCAATTTTACCCAGATGCAAGCTCGCTTTATTACCTATATCTTCGGAATCCAGATTGATTTCATAGCTAAACCATACAATTCCATCTAATAAATTGTATCCCTTACTTTCCCAAAAAGCAGGTAAGTTCATGGTTTTCCAGTCAGTTCGGTCATAGGCAGGTGCCATCCATTGCTCTTCCAGTCCGGTTTCATTTTCAGGTAAACTGCCTAAGGCATCTCGCAGAGTGTTTTTATCTCTTTTTACAACTTCTTCCGGATCGAAATTATCGATTCTTTCACCAAAATCTTCATATTTTGGAAGTTGAGTGATTGCTTCTTTTGAAGTCCATGTTTCAACACAAGTCCCGCCCCAGGTGGAGTTTATAAGCCCGACCGGCACCCCCAATTCTTGCTGCAAATCTCTGCCAAAAAAATACCCAACCGCCGAGAAGTCTTTTACACTTTCCCGGGTGCATATTTGCCACGATGCATGGGACATTTCAGAACGAGGCGCATTGCTTATTTCTTTAGGGACTGAGAATAATCTTATTTGCGGGTGATTGGCGTTCTCTATTTCCTTTTCAGCATTGTTTGAACGGAACACCGGCCATTGCATATTGGATTGTCCGGAACACAACCAAACATCGCCCACTAAAATATTCCTGAGCACCATTTCATTCTTACCCTGAATAGTCATATTAAAAGGTCCTCCCGCTTTCATAGGCTTAAGTACCACTGACCATTCTCCGGCTTTATCTGCTTTGGTTTTTATTTTTTGTCCGTTAAAACTAACAGTCAGTTTTTCCCCGGGATCGGCCTTTCCCCAGACTTTCACATTCAAATTACGTTGCAAAACCATATTGTCAGAAAATATATTTGCAACACTTACATTAGCAAAACTTAACTGGGTACTAAATGCTATTGTAAACAGGGTGAAAAATGTCTTTAGGTTATTCATCAGTAAATATTTAATCTAAGTTATTGGTTTGTTGGAACTCACATGGTTGATTATTTTTATTCTCTATTGGGGCAATCACTGCCATGTTCGTTTCATTTGATGAATCTTCTTAATTTAAACTGTTCTAACTAAGGGATTGTGCCGAAATAACTTGACGCTTTAAACTTTTTCTTTTGTCATTTAACTTTCTTGAAAATCCATTAAATAGCTGGCTATTCGCTGTATTTCCAAGTCGGTAAAGAACAAAAGAACTTCGTTAGAACTGTCAACTTATTTCATTACAAACCCTAAGTCGCTCATTCTTTACTTCCCATCCAGGTTTTCCTTTCAGGAAAAGATCTAATAATTGTTGTCTACATCTGCTTCAAAAGGGAAATCAGGATTAGGAGTGTGCGCTTTTTCCATTATTTCCAATAATTCCTTCACAACCTCAGGGTTTTCGGATGCTACATTATTGGTCTCTCCTACATCAACACTTAAATCGTATAATTCAACAGTGCTCTTTTCTTCGTCAAAACAATTCAACTTCACTGCTTTCCATTTTCCTTTGCGAACGGCTTTTTTCCCTCCTTGTTCATGAAATTCCCAGTACAGATATTCATGCTGTTTTTGTTCTTTACCCAGTAATTCCGGTAAAAAAGAAATGCCATCAATGTTTTTGGGAGCCTTAATTTCAGCAAGATCTGCAAACGTTGGCATCACATCCCAGAAGGCAGAAATATGATCTGTTTTTGAATTGGCTTTAATTTTATGAGGCCACCAGGCTATCATTGGTGTGCGAATACCTCCCTCATACAGGTCGCGTTTGTATCCTCTTAAGTCACCATTGCTGTCAAAAAAGTCAGGATCGGCGCCACCCTCCATGTGAGGTCCGTTATCAGATGAAAACATCACAATGGTATTGTCTTCTATGCCTAATTCTTTTAATTTGGCTAAAACTTCGCCTACCTGCTTGTCAAGTAAAGAGACCATTGCTGCGAAGGTAGTCCGGGGTTCCGGTTGTGAGCAGTAATATTTAACTTCAAAGGGTTCATCGCCATAATCTGCACCCGGACGATCGTCCACATGTGGTGTTTCTTCAAATTCCCCACGGTATTTATTCATCATTTCCCCTTCGGGCATAATAAGCTCGGCATGAGGAATTACATTTGGATAATACATGAAGAAGGTCTCATCTTTTTTGTTTTCAATAAATTGTAAAGCCTTCTCATGAATCTGGTCACCAGAATAAACTTCAGTATCCTTAAAGTCATTTCCTTCCAACATTACCTTTTGGCCGTTGTGCCACAAGTGCATTGGAAAATAACGATGCGCCTGGCGCTGACAGTTATAACCATAAAATTCATCAAATCCCTGGTTATTAGGATCACCTTCGGTGCCAATAAATCCTAATCCCCATTTACCAAAAGCGCCTGTTGTATATCCGGCTTCTTTTAGCATTTCTGCCAGAGTAAAAGTTTTGTCGCTCATCGGATGCTGGCCCTCAGGCATAATCTCTTTATTTCCCCGAATGGCTGTATGGCCTGTATGCTGGCCTGTTAATAATGAACTTCGGGAAGGAGCACAAACCGTACTTCCGGCATAGTGTTGGGTAAACAACATGCCTTCTTCAGCCATTTTATCCAGATTAGGGGTTTCAAATTTTGTTTGACCATAGACACCCAAATCTCCATAACCTAAATCATCGGCCAGAATGTAAATGATGTTTGGCTTAGAGTCTGTCTCTTTTTTTTCTTTTTGTGAATGGCTGCATGCTGAAAGTATTAATACTCCCATTAATAGCCCTAGTAATTTCTTCATGACTTCTATTCTTTTTTGATGTGGTTAATTTTGACGGTACTTTCTTCGAATAAAAAAACAGTAGTTAGGGCTTATGGTCTTATTTAGGTGTAGTCCCGATTAAAGGTGCCTTTTGGCGGGGATTTGTTAATCAGGTATTTTTTCGTACAATTTAAAAAATTCGATGCCAATTCTTTTCATGCTCATTGTGGTGTAATGAAAAATTGGAGGTGGATTCTGTTCGTAAAAATTCTGAGACTCTTTATCATTCGATTGTGGAATCATAAAAACCTTGTCGTCATTATCTGCCACTTGCTTCATCCCTTCAACAACCTTTCCGCTCCCAACCTGAAAGAGGATAAAGGGCATTTCCGGCATTTTCAAATCTACTCTGACAGCGTTAACAAGATTTTGGAGGTTTTCTCCATAGGTTTCTGCTGGTTTTTCTCCACCTTTTTTAATATTGCTATCGGCTTCTCCCTGAACCCATAACATTCCTTCTATCTCATATTCATTGGGGGTGAATGTTTCAAGAATGCTTTTGGTATATTCAATAAAGTCTGAATATAGTTGGGCTTTATCCTGTTCATTCACCAGGCTTGCTTTTTCGATACTCCAATCCGGATTCCAGCAACCGTACAAAGATGTTCCTCCTACAGACCTCTTTATAAAAATAAACTCATCGTCCGGATATTTCTCAGCCAGTTCGATTCCAAAAAACAATTCCGGGCCAAAGCTTTTGGTTAAGCAGAATTTCTTCTGAACAAATTTGCCTGGAGTCGTTAATTGAAGTGGTGTAACCGGTTGATGATTATAATAAAAAAGAATTCTGTCTGAAATCAGGGCCAGCCTTTCCAAATCGTTTTTGCTTAATTCGGCTCCGTTTCCTCTTCCATCCATGTTGGATTGACCGGCAAAAAGAAAGACTTTTTTCTTATTTGTTTCTGCTTTTATTTCTGTGGGTGTGCCACAAGAAATTAGCATGAGGCCTGTGAGAAGGAGAAATATTGTATTTTTCATCTCTTTATTTTAGTTGTATGAACTTCAGGGCAATCTGGAGGGAAATTTAAATTCATGGTAAGCAAATACTTCCAGGGTGATTTTAATGAGGGTAAATGTTGTGCTCATATAAAAACTTAAACAAAAAGAACAACATTAGCAGTATTAATAAACCTAACGGTATTCTTTTAACATGTTTTGGTTTTTCCATTTTTAAGGTGTTAAAAATCAATTGCAAATCTAACTTTGAAATAAATGAAATATGGGGTAATAATATTTCAAAGTATAGTTACAAATTGTCTTTCATAGCTTTTAGAATATAAATAAGGACCCCTAAAAGTTATTTGTTAAGCCATGAATTGTATGATTTTTAAATCGGTAAATAAACTACGGTGAATTGAAGCAAGTTTGCTTTATTTCACTGGAGCTTCCCTTGCTTATACGACCTTATTTTCCTTAAGGGTAGTAACAACAATAGCTTAATTTCTTTTTTTAGTTTAATTGTTTCGGAACCTTTTACCTTTGTCCACTTCAATCAAATGAAAACGACAATTTGTTTTCCCCTTGTTTCTCAATATCAGGTCGGCACCTTTTTCTCCTCCGTTGTTGAATAAGGCATCATCCAGAGTGATTATCTGTTCACTCCATTTGTCCTCGCCCGAATTGTTTACTTCAATAGCACTTTTCATGGTTTGATCTGATGCATGGTAACATAATTCCCAACTGCCTTCATCACCTTCATAGTAGATGATTTTTAACCTGATTCCGGACTTTTCTTTCTGAGCGTTGTTGGCAAAAAAGTCATCTACGATGTCAAAATACATTGCATTCTTTCCATCGGAATAATCAAAGCCACGCGCAAAACGGCCATAGATACTGGTGTCGATGTTCCACCAACCAATACTTGTTGCTTCAGGTTGTATTTGTTTTAAATGACGATAATAATTGCCCGGCAGGATTTGCCAGCCTGCATCATTGTATCCATTCCTTTTTCGATTAATCATACCACCTCCCGTGGCTTTTGCAGGGGCACTCATCTGTGCTCCAAACTGACTATATGCAGCGGTAATATTGATGTATCGCTGTTGATTTTTCTTTAATGCTTTACCGTAAATGCTTTCCGGGAATCTTATGGTATCTGAGGCATCCAGGCCGGACCGTAAAGCACAGAAGGCGAATCTTGCTGTAGCAGGATTGGTTTGTGCTGCGTAACGATTGAAAAGTTCAAATGCCGGGAAGTTTTCCTTATCATCACATGCTTCCCATGGTACATTCCACATCGTTAAGCCGCCATGTGTAGCATAGAGTGCTGACCAATATAATCCCTGAGGAATGTTTTGAGTACTCCACTTGTAAGTTCTATACTCTGCATCTTGCTCTCCACGTGCAAAAAAGACTTTACCTGCAGACTCTACAGATTTTCTAAAGTCAATGAAGTTCGCTAATCTCTCTTGTGCCTCACTGATGTGATAGCCGTGGGAAAACATACCGTTTTTTAATCCAATTGCTTTGGGCAGATTATTCAGCATCCATTTATACTGTTCTTCTTCATTTGAATCGTAATTTGTAAGAAGTGGTATTTGGAGTTCTCCATCTTTTGAAAAAGCCTCAACAAGCACCTTCCAGGTTTCAATCCTGTAATCGCTCCATTGACTTGAAGAAATGTTATACTTAGAATCAACTGGTTTCCCTTTATAAGGTTTCCCGTCACCTGTTGATCCCTCTGCACTCTGAACGAATAGTATCCGTTCTCTGAGATGTTCAGGTAAGTTAGAGATGTATTTACCCAACTCTTTCAGCATACGATGAAAATAAAACTTATAGTCCTGATCCAGATAATAGGGAAAATAGCGTGTCAGGGTTTTTCCAAGGGGATTTACAGTTGCAGGAAATTCGACCAATGGTACGCCGTTTTGAAATAACCACGGAGGTGTAAAAGCCCATGTTGTATCCTTTTCTGTAACTTCTTTTGTTGAAAATGCTACCCAAACCATGAGCGTAGTGTAATAATCATCCTTGTGGAGTTGCTCTAATTTCTTTTTTATCAGCCTGTCAAATTCAAACTTTCCATTTTCAGGTTCTAAATCGATCCATTTTAAGATGGTAGGGACCCCCTTAACATTTGGCGTTTTTTCAGGGTTAATATTTTTGGGGCTATACCACCCCCAGGTATAAACTCCCCAGGAATCTTCCGGAAAGACTTGCTGGGAGTTTGAGGTTATGGCTACTAAAAGCAAGAAGAAGGATGCAACATACTTTGTTAAGCCGTAAAGGTAAGCTTGTTGATATCTTGCTGTTTTGAGAAGCGGATTTTTCATAGCTTTAAAATTATTCTAAATTATTGGTCTGATGCCTGAATGGCCGGGAGGGAGGAAACTTGCATGATCGAAGGTTATACATGTTCTTCTTTGGTATTCCGTATCATACTTGTTTTATCCTATATTTTTACAATTCGTAAAAAGCTGATAGTTGGCTCAAAACCATTCTCTCCGTGTAATTCCAGGTCGAATGGAGTCGTTTTGTTTTTAAAGTCGCCATTAATTAAAAAGGTTGCTGTTTTTACTTTGCCGGTATTTTCACACTTAATGCCTCTTTTTTCAATGCCTTTTTCTCCGTTGTAAACAAGGGACCATTTACCGATGCCCATGTCGATATATGATATTTTAACGGCAAATTTTTTATTTGATGCAAGAAACGCGTCGTTTACATCAAATCCAATTTTATGCCCCCGCCTGGCTACGTAATCATAGTATTTTCCCGGTTGTACCATCCACATTTCAATGGGATGTTCGACTTTTGCAACCGGCTTGGTTTCATATCCCAGGCTATCGCGCTGATATACCCATCTTTCAAAATTCTTTACCGGCTGACCGCCACCTTCTTTAATATAACTTTCCCTTAAGAAACACCATGCATCCGGGGCATCCTCTATTGTTCTTCCCAATTCAAGGCTTACCCAGGCAAGCATATCCGGCAACAGGGAAAATTCATTATTCAACAAATAATTGCATCTCATTTGCAGCAATCTGAGGTTAGCCGTAAAATAGCGGTACGGAAAGGATACTGTCGAATGGCCGAAACGGAAATTCCGCCAGTCTGTTGCCCATTTCTCTTCATACTCTTCGTTTTCCTCTCCATGAAAAAGGTTATTTTTTATTACAGGATTGGATTCGTCTACGTATAAATAGCCATCATCGTCAAGCTTTTGACCGATATGTTTGTCAGGAATATGATAGAGATACATCTCCACAAATCCACGCCTGATACCAAATCCTTTGCTAAACCCATAATTGGATAAACCTCCCATGAACACTTTATGTTCCACCCCAGAGCAAGCTCTTGCCCACGCATCAATGCGTTCTCTTACGTGAGGAACCGTATCGTTGGCACTTGCATTCTTTTCATGATAAGGACCAATGCCTTCATCTCCGTTGGAGGGTGAGGCATAACCTAAAAATAAGCCTCTGACTTCTTTCATGTGTGGTATGCCACTTTTTCCTAGAGCTTTTATGAATTTCAAATAAAGCTTATGGAATTCGGGGTGACTCACGTCATAGTTCGTTTTAATGGGATTTTTTTTATGCTCTTTGCGTATAGGTATATTGTATTTTTTAATCCATTTGGGGGCAAAATCTATTGCTGAAAAATGTAAACGAACAATCGATCCGTAACCTTTCTCATAGGCTGCTTTAATGTTTTCAATTAATGGCTTAAAATTAATTTTTCCTTCTGTGGGTTCTAATTCCCGCCATTTTACCCAGTGCGAAATCACAGGGGTGGAAAGAAAATTGATGTCGGGAAGTTGCTTTATCTTCTCAGGATTCAGACCAAAATTTCGGGCAATGCAGAGGTTCGATTTGACAGAAGGTTTTACTGATGGAGGTAGTGACCAATCCCAACCCTCAACTACAATGTCTTCTGTTTTCCAGTCTGGATTTGTTATATCAGAAATTTGAGTTTTATGATACTCACCCCAATAAGGATAACCGATTACTGAAGGCTCTGCCTTGTCTGGCTGAGAATAGACATCGCAGGAGGTTAAAGTAATAAATACTGTAATTAAAGCAATTAACCTGGTATGCTTCTGGTATTTGGTCATTTTGTATTTTTTTAGGTATTATAAAAAGAGGGAGGCATTGTAACGACAGCTTCCCTCTTTTAATTGTTAAACCTGATATTTAATCTTAAAGCATTGATGTCAATGGTTTAAGTTTTGAAATTCAGATTAATTGATTACTAATTTGGTGGTTGATGTGCCGTTATCATTAGTAACACTTAACAGGTACAATCCTTTAGGGTATGATGAAAGATCTAATTGATACTCATTAGATTTTACCGATTCATTTATTATCATTTCCCCCGATAATGAATATAGCGAAACGTTTGAAATAGCTGTTTCACTACTTATTGTAGTTTTAGTGCGAGCCGGATTTGGGAATACATTAACACCCAATTCTAATTCTTTGTTATTAATGGCAGTACTTGTTCCTTCAGGACCAGATAAAGTAAAGTCATCAAACCAATACGTATTATCCTCTTTTCCATGTTGAACTTGCAGACGAAGATACATAGCATCATTACCTCCTGAGTTTTCAGAAATCTCCACAGTAACTGATTGTTTAAGATAACCTGCTTCTAATCCGTTAAAAGTTACTGTTCCGCCATTGTCAATTCTGGTAACTGTAGCATTTGTTACGTCTGCATTATCCTTATCGTAAGTGTTGCAGACTATCCAAAATGGTCTTTGGGTTGGAGCTGTTAATGATTTTGCGTAGAATGTAAAAGTATACGTTCCCGGACCATGACTACTTATGTCAATGTCACCAACAGATAAAGAGACATCCGCGGAACCCCCGGTGGCGTTATGAATGACAGATTTAAGTGCCTGAGAACTATTTCGGCCTTCACCCGGTGCTAATCCACTATTAGTGACGTCAAATACATTTACGGCATTTTCATTAAACCACATCCCTTCAATGCTCCACTTATCCTCGTTACTGGCATCCTGAAACATCGCTGTTGTATTTTCCACATCACCATTGTTTACGGGTATGTAATAAACAACAGGCGCGACAGCACTTATATCTGTCTGGGCAATTTGAGGCATAGTGGGGTCAAAGCCTCCCCCTACAGTAGTCATGTAACAAATTATTTTGTAGGCATTGTCTGCAACCGGAATATTGGGATCAATTGTTAAGCTAACGTTTGCAGAACCGGTTCCTGCACTAACCGTTTCTCTTGTAAAACCATAACTACCAGTTCCACTCATGGGTTTAATTTGAACATTAAGGTCTTTGGAGTCAGTGTCCGCAACATAGTCTACCGTGACTGTTATTATCTCACCTTGCGTAACTGTGGCTGGTGCAGTCATGTTTGTAATAGCATCTTGTGCATTTACCTGGTTAAAAGCAAATAACACACAAGAAAATGTTAAATAAAGTAGTAGTTTTTTCATAATGATATTGATTTAAAATGTTAGATAATAATTGAATCAAACTTAGGAAACGGGTATTCATTTTATTGCACATTTTTATACCAAAAAATGGTTAAATATTGTGCCGCAATGGTAAATTCCTTTCCTGTTTTGGAATTAAGACTGAGTAGTCGTTTGTATTCTTCCTGCAATAGATTAGTCCAACTTGGTCAATGTGAAATCATCAAACCAAAACGTATTGGTATTTCTTGCATGTTGAACTTGTAACCGGAGATTTTGAGCTTTTGTCGTGTCAGATACTTTTACTGTTATGGATTGTTTTAAATAACCATTTTCTAACCCTTTCCAGTCAACTGTTCCCCCATTGTCGGCAACGGTTAACGTTTGATTGGTGACATTCTTCTTTTTACCGTTAATGGCATTACATACTATCCAAAATGGCCTTTCAGTTGGGGCTTTCAGCGATTTAGCATAAAATGTAAAAGTATATGTTCCCGGCCCGTAAGAACTTATGTCATTGTCCCCAAAGGAAAGCGTAACGTGGGCTGTATTTCCGGTTCCGTTTATGACTTTGGATTTAATCGCCTGAGAGCCATTTCTTCCTTCATCAGGGGCTAATCCACTGTTAGCGGCGTCAAACTTACCTGGCTTGCTGTTTTCATTAAACCACATGCCCTCGATGGTCCACTTGTCACCATTTCTTTTGTTCTGGTACATGGGTGTTGTATCCTCAATATCACCGTTGTTTACAGGGATATTAGTTTGGGCATACGTTAAAGAAAATGCCAATAGCGCAAATGCTGTTGTAAATAATTTTTTCATAGTAATTTTAATAAATGTTAAAAAATTACTGCCAAACATAGTTATTGAATGGATTTCTGATTGGCCAATTTTATCCCAAAAAGTAGCTTGATTTTGTTCGATGTTTGATGGGGGAATATTTGAAAGAGAGTGAATGATCTGATTAATAGGTTAAATGATAGGGGTGGCTTGTTTGTGAAAAAGGGAGGTATGTGAGAGGAAAAAAGAGATAATTAAATAAGAATAGTTAAAATGTCTGGCAATTTTAAACACAAAACATTCTCTTAGGGAAAAAGTACCCCCCTCGATTATGCTTCCTGGCTGCCTCGATTCAGAGTCGGGACAGTTCCACATTAAAGTCATATTTAAGTCATTCTAAACTCATATTAAAGCCGAAATAAATTCGATTATAATTGTCTTTAATCAGGCTTTAGAATGACTTAAATACCTATTGAAAATGATTTTATTGTGAAGTTGGAGCGAAGTAGTTTTGAATATGAGGCGAAGCTCTGTCAGATCGGAAAAACCAATGTCAGGTCAAGTGTAGGATGTCGGTTAAGTCGTCTCTAATTTTCACCTTGCGCAAATCAACAAAAAAGTAAGCATAGCCTTCGCTAAGTGAGTCTTTTTTTGAGAAGCACACGACATAAAGAGCAAAGCTTGGGCCGTCAGATTATACTTGACTTGACACGAGTTCAATGGCAGAAGCACTAATGCGACAGCTGAGTTATTCAATGCTAAAATAAAATATTTCAGAAGCGTTATGGATTTAAATGTCTTCTTTTTAGATTGGCTAAAGTTTGTGCGTAGATCCAACTTTTGGGTGTGGTCCGGTTTGGCATATGATCCATAAAGAGGGCCACATTTGAGCAAAAAAAAGACATGAACCATCCGATCCATATCTTTTTGTATTCTTTCAGTTAGGCAGAAATGATTAATATTCCCTTTCGCTTATCAATTCTCCACTTTCATTATAAATGGCCCAAATGCCGGTTTTGGTGCCCTGGTTGTACTCCATTTCGTATCGAAGGGTGCCATTTTCGTCCCAGATGAACCATTTCCCGTGCTTTTTGCCGTTGTCATATCGGGCTTCAGCTACCTTTGTGCCATCTTCATCCCAGGTAATCCAGGTACCATCCATCTTATTATTCTTGAAATTACGGACTTCTTTTTTGCTGCCGTCTTCAAAATAATAGGTGGTGGTCCCATCTTTTTTACCATCCTGTACACGCATTTCAATATGCACATTACCTTCAGGATAATACTCAATGTAAGTTCCGGAATAAGGATTGTTGTTGAAGTCGTAGTATATACCGTCCTTTTCAACAAGTTGAGCGTGCAACAGTCCACCTGTTACCACCAACGCGAGTAATAATATCAGCTTTTTCATGGCCTTTGTGTTTTAGTAGTTATCAAAAGCCTCCCAACTTGTTCCTGTTATCTATGATAACGTAAAATTAACATTAAAGTTACATATAGGCAACTTTGTTTTAACATTGCCAGGTTTGAATTCAAAAAAAGGAAGACTTAAATACCAGCCTTCCTTTACTTTATCTCATGATTTTTTTTTTTTTTTCTTATTCGTCGCCAACAGTTCCCAACTCGAGGTTAAGAGCATGCATTTCGTTGGTGTTTACCTTCAGTTTTCTTACAACAGGCTTGTACGAAATTATATTCGCCTTAACTGAATAATCTCCTGGTGTTACACCGTCGAAAACAAATTTACCATCAAAGTCGGTGTAAGTTTTTTCGTCACTTCCGTTGAGTTTTACTTCCACGCCTGTTAGGGCTTCTCCGGTCTCCTCGTCGATAATTACACCGGAAATACTGGTATTCGCAACAGCCGGTTCACCGGGCTTCTCGGTTTTTTCTTCAGTAACCGCAAATGCATTTACGGCAACCATTGCAATCATCACTATGCTTAATACTACTGCTTTCATAACATCTATCTTTTAATATTGTACTTTCCGTTTCTTGTTGGTACAAATGTACAGACGCTATGTTATTTTAATATTAAGGCTAAATTATCAGACATTTAAACTTAAACGCCCACTTCTTCGAGTGCTTCTGAAACATTGATTACATAATCAGCAAGTTTCTCGCATTCAGAGAACAGATCGTTGAAGATGATACCTGCTTCATATGAATAAACGTTATTAGCCAGATTATCGAGATGTTCACTTTTAAGCTGGTTTCGGTAATTGTTTATCTGGTCTTCCAGCAAGCGCGCCTTGGTAAGCGTTACCACCAATTCATCCTGCTGAAGGTTTTCCCTCATTACTGATAAGGATTCCTCCACCAGGTTAAACATCAATTCAATTTTTTCCATGGCCGAGGGCTTGAATTTGATGTTCTTTTCTCTCATACGGTTGACCGATCTGGCCAGGTTAAAATTACTGTCAGCAATGCTTTCCAAATCTCCCGCGAGCTTAAGCATAGCTCTCAATCGCTTGCGGCCGGGTTCACTGAGTTTATACTGAGAAACCTGAGTCAGATAATTGGTGATTTCTACCTCCACATTATCGCTGATGCCTTCGTATTTCTGAACTCTGGAAAGTAGCTTGTTAAATTTCTTATCCCGATCCTCGTTGACCATTTTCCTTACAAAGCCAAACATTTTGGTGGTGTGTTTGGCATAAAACTGGACTTCTTTTTTGGCCTGGAGTATGGATAATTCGGAGGTTGAAAGCATACCTGTGGTAATGTATTTCAGCCTGAATTCTTCATCTGAATCACTGGTTTTTTGTGGCACTAAATACTCTGCTACACGCTGTATTATGGGCGTAAACCAAATAAAAATAAACACATTCAGAAGGTTGAATGAAGTATGGAAAACAGACAATGCTATAGGAATAGCTGCCGGCGATTCAGTAGGTGAAACCCCTCCGTTTTTAGTCATTAGGGAATCTATCAGTCCGGTATAACTGTTGAATACACTCAGCATCCAAATAACCCCTAAGAGATTGAATATTAAATGAACCCGGGCGGCTCTTTTGGCACTTATATTTCCCACTGCTGCAGCAATGTTGGCCGTTATGGTGGTACCAATATTCTCGCCCAGTACCATTGCTGCTGCCTGGCTGAATTCGATCCATCCCTCGTTACACATCACAAAGGTAAGAGCCATGGTGGCTGAGGAAGATTGAACAACCACCGTTAATATTGTACCTATACCAAGGAATAAGAGGGTTGTGAAAATGCCGCTATCGGTGTATTGATGAAGAAAACTTAATATTTCCGGATTGTTTTTAATGTCGGGAACAGAGTCTTTAAGGTACTCCAGTCCCATGAACAATAATGCAAAACCGATGAGAAGTTCTCCGTATGAGCGGCGCGTACCTGATTTTGAAAAAATAAACGGTAACCCAAGACCAATCAGGGGTAATGAATAAGCACTTATTTTTACTTTAAAGCCAAAGAGGGTGATAATCCAACCGGTTACCGTTGTTCCAATGTTGGCACCCATAATTACCCCTATAGACTCCTTAAGGGTGACCAATCCGGCATTTACAAAGCTAACAATCATTACTGTGGTAGCAGAAGATGATTGTACCATTGCCGTAACCAGAAATCCGGTTAGAATCCCGAGAACTCTGTTGGATGTCATGGCAGACAGAATGGCCCGCATTTTATTACCTGCAACTTTTTGAAGAGCTTCGCTCATCATTTTCATTCCGTAAAGGAACATTCCGAGAGACCCAACCAGCGATAGAAAATCAAAAAAAGAATATTGCATTTTAACCCCAGTGTGTAAAAGTTCGTATTTTAATACTGTTTATTCAGCAAATAGTTGCGACAAAAATAGAGAAAAATATAAAGGATCAATTTATTCCACACGGTAATTGTATATATAATTGTTTTCGCCTCCGGTAATAAGATTGAAGCGGTAGGCTGATGACTTTAAAAAACCTATAGAAAACCGGGAGGTGCCTTTTAAAGGAAAACCTTTATAAAGAGAACCGTCGCTGTTATATAGGTATATCACAGAGTTGTCTTCACTTACCAATCCAATTTTGTGATCGGATGAGGAGAATTTATATAAGTCCGCAACAGGTTCTACTCTTTGCTCTAATGTTTCTTCCACTTTTGGCTCATATTCAGAATTGAGAATTAGCAACTTTTCAGGGCTTACCAATACATATTCAGGGTCATTTTCGTGCAAAAGAAGGAAGAAGTGATTATTGGAAGTGTTTTCTTCGATCTCTTTTATGGTAGTTTTACCGGATGGAAGCATTATTTTGGCTACCTGACCACCGGAAGTAGAGGATACGATTGCCGATTTTTCGGAATCAGGATGCTCAAGGAAAAAAGGACTGAGATTGTTGCGCTCAAAGCTTTTCCCGGGCATAACCCTGTGGTTTCCTCTTCTGTCCATAATATAATTCCTGTAAGCATCACTGAAGACGATGTAGTCTCTGCCGCTTGTTCTGAAAAATTGAACAGGTTGAGAGACCAGACCTTCAGTTTGGGGGATATTCCAGCCCGGAACCCTGGCTCCCGATTTGTCAAATAAATAAACTTTTCGATCTTTCAGGGCCAGAAAAACGCGGTAATTGCGATTGTCATTGTAATCAAACACTGCTAAACCATTTGCTGCTTCCGAGGGAAGTGTGAAGGGGTATTTGGCCACATGATTACCGTTGCGATCCAATAAATAGAGCTTTTTTCCTGTATTGAACAGATACTGATATTTGTTATTCTTGTAAAAATCGATCTGATGTATTTCACTCAGAATTTTTCCATCCAGTGGTTTTTTCCACAGTATACGGCCCATATTATTGATCAAATAGAGGTTGTGAGCTTCATCCTGAACCAGAATCTCTTTTTCATGAGTATAATGATTATCCACCAGTGCCGGCTTCATCGCCACCATTGTGTCGATCCTGCTTTGCCATATGGTTCTGGGTTCTTTGTCGCGGTGAGGAGCATAATTTCCGTAAAGAGTAGTGTAATTCAATCCCGAGCTGTTAGAAATTTGAAGTCCTGTGGCGTAAAAATTGAACAAGACTTTTTTTTGTTCGCCTGTGGGGTGAAATATGGCCGGATTTAGTTCATTTTCAATGTAAGGAAACAGGTGCGGGATCTCTGCAAAAAGGAAAAAGTTTTCTTCATAAGAAAAGTTTTCTCTGAAAGAAGAATAGTAGGCGTGACTATCCAGTGTTTTATTCAGCACATTGTCATACAAAAAAGACTGAAGTGATTTTTGACTGTCGGCAAAAACCAGATAATTGCGATAAAAGGAAAAATACTGGGTGGGCACATCAGGAAAAATACTTCCCCATACCAGTGTAGCTAATTGAGAGTCAAAACCTCTGTATATTGGAAAAGAAGTGGACTCATCAACACGATAATTGGTAATAGGGGACCGGTTAACACCGTAAAATTCCTGCATTTGCTTTAAAACAGGCAGGGTTGTAGTCTGGCCTTCTGTTCTGAATACCAGGAATCTGCCCTGATTGGGATTGCTTGCATTAAAATTGGAGTATGCCAGGGCCATTTCACCATCGATAATATTTCCAAATGCTTTTAAGAAGGATGTGCCAGTCCGGTTTTCATATTGTTGATCAAGTGATTCAATTTTTGAGTGGTTGTCTTTTCTCAGAATGTAATTGGTGAAATTATCCAGAAATCCTTGTTTATCCGAGAAATTGTATCCTGCAAAAAGCCGGATATTGAGAGGCAATATTTCCTGGATCGTTGGTTTTCGGGGTTCAACCCCGTTGAAAACGGAAATAAACGAAGAATTTGATTCAGTGGATAAAAACCCGTTTAATATTAGTTCATCATCTGAAATTTCGAAATCAAGCACTCCCCAGTCAGCAATCTTTCTCATAAATTGTGCAAACTTCTTTGCTTCTGAAGCGAGAAAAGGTTCCGAAAACTCATCAAGCTTTGAAAACTTAATAAATACCGAACCATCAGCCCTTTTACTGGTGGTTTTTTCGAGTTTTGTGAAAGTAGGATCCTCGTATACCGAACGACCGGACTGCTGTTGCCTTATTGATCCCTCGACGAGTAAAGGAGACTTGCTAAGGGTTAAAGTCCCGTTCTGTAAAGTGCTGAAATAGGATTTGCCAGCGCTGGCCGATTCTTTTGTTTGGAAAATGGTAAAACCAGTGTAGTTTCTTTTTTGGGTGGAATTGTTTTCCAGCCAGGAGTTAATTTCATTTTCCTGACCTTTGTTCTTTAGTGCGATATGGATGCTCCATTCAATAGATTCCTTCCCCAATTTGCTAAATGCTATAACAGTGGGACATTCATCCAGTGACCTGCCTGCCCCTTCTGTGAAAAATAAAGTTGAATCTGTTGTTTCAGAAACCTGGAATATTGATTTGATACTTTGAAAGGATTCCAGCTCAGACCGGAACTTTATGTCTTCATTTAAAATGTTTAATAAATTTGAAGGAGAATTTATTTTAATTATAACCGAGGCATTTGCAGGTACTGCATCGATGGAATTATTAGACTGAAAACTTTGATGCCTGTATAAATTCCACAAAACTGCACTTATAATAAATGTAAAGACCAGGATTATTCCCAGAATACCCAGATTTCTTTTTGACATCAATGGTTGTATTTATTGAGGTTCAACATTGGCTATTTATTTAATTGCAGAATCTAAATAATAACAACGCTACCTGAAAAGAACTTTAATGTTTCAGGAACGGTGAATATTACCGAATAAATGCAATCTTTGTTTGGGCCGTTTGGCTGCCGTCAGGCGAGGAAAGGAACACTAAATATATTCCCGGTTTAACCTTTTTCCCATATAGGTTTTTTCCATTCCAAAGTGCTTTTCCTCCTAATGAGATCGTTTCATAAACAAGGTTTCCGGCAGTATCTGTAATTTTAACATTGGTGCGATTTGCTAATCCGGATATGTTGATGGGCCCCTCATATTCCGGTCTTACGGGATTTGGATAAACATAAACGTCATTAAAAGTTTCATTACCTGATGTGGCATCGCCCCGGTAACTAATCAGTCCGGCGTCTGTTGAAATATAAACTTCACCAGATTCATTGTCTATTTCAATATCACGAATATTGTCAGATGGAAGCGGACTGTTTGTTGTTGTAAAATGGTCCACGGTCTTTGTGCCATCTTCCGAAATAATGTAAAGACCTGATCCCTCAGTTCCAAAATACTTTCTGTTGGCACCATCAATAGCAATCGCTGTCACTCGCTGATTTTCCAGCAAATAATCAGCCAGCCCGCTGCCATCATTTCGGGGTACTTTTATACGAATAAATGCAGGTCTTTCAATATTAAAAATGTTCTCAGGATTATACTGAACCAGAACACCTATGTCTGTTCCTATCCAGATATAACCGTTTTTATCTTTCGCTAAACTGTATATATTATTGGTAAGAGGCTCACCGTTTTCATCCCATAACTCCAGTTTCCCCATGTTGCGCTCGTCCGGGTCATCATCTCTGCTTATCGTACCCCGGTATTGGTCATCCCACTGATTGTCAATGGTGCCATTGTCATTAAATACGAAAATGCCTTTTACAGAACCTCCAACGGCATAGACCCATTTATACCCGTTACTATCAATGATTAATTCTCCAATTTTACTGTAACGGGTTTTGAGGCTTCCATAAGAATACTCATACCAGAGGCTGTCTGCGGCATTATATACAACAATGCCATCAACAAATTCGGAGTTTGTCATATAAAGGTTCCCGTTATTGTCAAATGTGGCACCCCAAACCCTGGTGTATCTGTAGGCTGGTGCACCGGGAGCATTGCTCAAAGGACTGTTATCCTCCGTGTAATGTTTTTTGAGAATTATATCTCCTTCCTGATCTGTTTTGCCAAACTCAAAAACTCCATTTCCCCAGGATGATATAAAAACATTATCCGGATTAACTGGATTCGCTGCGATATTCACCAGATCTCTGACGCCGGAAGTAAATAAATCAGTGTTACTTCTGGTGAAGAATTTCCACTCGGTATCTTTTAAAATTGAAACCACGGGAGGAATATTTGCATTGTTATACAATGAGCCAAAACCGCCGGGAACAATCCAAAGGTCATCCTGGATTTTGGATGTTTTAAGAACCTGATTTGAATAGGGTCCTGAAGGGAGAATTTGCTGAAATGTGTTTGCTCCGCTTTTGTAAAACAGTCCACCGTCCCAGTCCGCAAAAACTAATCCACCTGAAGAAGAGCTAAAGGCATCTTTAAAGGAGGGCTGATAGGGGTCACTGTCTTCTGAGTTTTGAACTGAGCTCAAACTCTGAGTAATATTAAAAGAGGCGTCCAGGAAATGAACCTGATTTCTTGTTGCGAGTATGTAGTTCCGGCCATCCCAGGTTATGCTTTCAAATTGATTAAAATTTCGGAGTGCCGTATCTTCTGTCTCGGAAATTTGTATAATTGAAGTTGATTCTCCTTCAATACCACGTACGGCTATTATCCCATTTGATGATTTTGCCAGGTCACAATATTCTTGATTGTCATCAGAAATAAGGTTCCAGTTTTCATAAAAGGCAAGAGACGTGTTTAAATCTGCCCGCAATACTCCGGAAGATGTAGCAGCATATATGAAGTTGTCCTCAATAATTGTTGTATTGACTTTCAGAAAGGTGGCTTCGTTACCAATTATTAATGTTGAAGCGATTTCATTTTTTTCAATGTCAATTTCCAGTATGCCAAAATCAGTGCTGCAAAAAACAGAACCTTCATGGTAAAGAAAGTGGTTTATCCGTTTGCTGGCAGTCAATGCTTCAATTTTGAGATCGGGTATGTTATGGACTTCCCCGTTTCTGAGAATGTCTATATTTCCGTTTTCGTAACCTATCAATATAGTATTGCCCCCACCTAAAGCTTTGATTGTTGAAATTCCGCCATCGGACAAACCGTTAATTTTATTTTTTACGGAAATAGAACGCGTTTCTTTATGGAAAAAGATTAGACCCAGCTCTGTGGCGCCAATAATAAAATCGTCTGTTTCGTCTACCTGAAAACATTTCTTATAAGAGAAATAGCCTTTCCATCGATCCTGACCATGAGTATTGTGGGAAGGACTGAATAAAAATCCGAAAATGAGGATGTAGAAAATTATTAACTGATGGTTCATAAAAAGCTATTAATTGATGGTCTTTAAATATTCTACCAGTTTTTGGACTGCCCGGCCCCTGTGGCTTATTTGGTTTTTTTCGGTTAAAGGCATCTCAGCGAAAGACATGGTTGCTTCATCGGGCTTAAAAATGGGGTCATAACCAAAACCGCCCATTCCGGAAGGATGGGAAAGGATGACTCCACTAACAATCCCTTCAAAGAGCACTTCTTTTTTGTTAATAATTAATGCAATAACTGTTCTGAAGCGGGCCTTTCTGTTATGTTTATCCTGCATTTCAGCTAACACCTTTCGTATGTTGTCATTGCTATCTTTTGCAGGACCGGCATATCTGGCAGAGTATACACCGGGTTCTCCTTTTAAAGCTTCAATTTCAAGCCCTGTATCATCGGCAAAGCAATCTTTACCCAACTGGTTATGGATATACCGGGCCTTTTGCAGAGCATTGGCTTCAAGAGTAGTTCCTGTCTCGGGAACTTCCTGTGTAAAGCCAATATCTGCAAGGGATTTTACCTCCCACTTTTCTGTTAACAGGTGGGCAATTTCTGACGCTTTATGTTGATTATTGGTAGCAAAAATTAAATCCATAGCAATAAGTGTGATAGTGCGAAAATACAAAAAATCTAAACCCGTCGCAGTTCATCCTGAGGTACAATGTTTACTTTGCCATCTATAAAGCAAAAAAAGGCAAGGTAAATATGCCCTTGCCTTTGATGTTGTAGAAAAAATCAGATGGTATTTTTTGTTTAAAATCCTCCACCGTATCCATATTTCATTAAGTCGGTTCTTGGATTAATAACCATGACCGGTACCTTTGCACTATTGGCAATGATATATTGCTCCTGGGCTCCCAGGACGTAATCATGGAAGGCAATATCACGGGTAGTCATGATGATAATAAGATCGGCATTGTTTTCTTTTGCAAAATCAATCGTTTCCTGAGAAAAAGAGTTTTTATGCTTGGCAAGAATAAGTTCGTAATCGATGTTCTTCTCTTCAAGGAAGTTTTTACAGAAAACAACGTTTGCTTTGGTTTTTCCATCTACGCCGCCATCCTTAGAAGTGGAAGAGAACAGGAATATTTTGGTTTGAAAGAAGCGGGACATATACTCTGCCCATCTTAGTTTCTCTTTGTTTTCGGATTTAAAATCTACCGGGAAAACGATTTTTGTATAATCATTTTTTTGCGGAGGTTCCTGAACTACCAGGAATGGAACCCTGGAGCCGACTATAACTTTTAATGCCCAGCTGCCGGTCAGCTTTTGGAGACCTTTCATGCCATGTGTTCCCATAACAACCATGGCACTCTCAAGTTCTTCAGAAACTGCATTAATTGTTTTAAAGATGGAACCTTCTTTGACAAGAGTTTGGATATTGACATTAAGCTTTTTCTGAATCCTGGAGGCTTCTTCTTTTAATTTCGATTCGGCATTACCAGTCTCGGAATCTTTTTTAACTATATGAAGCAGCGTTATGTTTGTATTCAGAACAGCAGATAGATTTGCTGCATGGGCTGCAGCATTGAACGCTACATCGGTAAAGTCGTAGGGTACAAGAATACTATGCATTAAGCTTTCCATGGTCAGATCAATTCGGTCAGTTTTATTCTATTTAGCGGCTAAAGATAACACTTTTGTTTTTACAAACATTAAAGTTTTTAGGGCATTTTTTTGAATTCACTGAAACTGTAGATTAATGTTAGTTTTTTGAAGACTTTTTTTATATTGCGAGATTGTTACGACAATAAAACTTGGTCATGATTGAAATCATATCTAATCATATCTTTATTTTTTTTCTGGTTTTTCTTCTTATCATTCTGGTTATAGTGATATGGATTAGAAATTATATTTCAATTAAAGTAGAGAAACTTACAAAGGAACGGGTTTCCCTTGCTTTAAAGGTGAAAGAAAAAGCGCACCGTATCCAGACCCAGTACGATAGCGAATCCGTTGTTCATACGCATCAGGGACCCAAAAAGAGATCAAGAAAATATCAAAAAGTCACAGTTCTTTTCGCCGATATACAGGGGTTCACCAGAATTGTAGAGCAACTCAATCCTGAAATGCTGATTGATGAACTGGATCAGTTCTTTCTTCAATTTGATGAAATTGTTGAAAAATATGACATTGAAAAGATTAAAACCATTGGTGATGCGTATATGTGTGCCGGAGGATTGCCTTTAAAAAACAGCACCAATCCTGTTGAAGTTGTTTTGGCCGCCATTGAAATGCAAAATTTCATGGAGGAAATGCGCCGCTTAAAAGTCATCGAACACAAAGAATATTGGGAGTTGCGTATTGGTATTCATACCGGACCGGTTATTTCAGGAATGGTAGGCCGAAAGAAAATATCATTTGACATCTGGGGAGATACTGTCAACATCGCCAGCCGTATGGAATCTTCTGGCATTGCAGGAGAAATCAATATCTCAGGCATTACCTGGCAATTGGTGAATGAATTTTTTCAAGGGGAACACAGAGGAAAAATGCCCATTAAATACAAAGGTGAAACCGATATGTATTTTATAAGGGGAATTATTCCTGAATTATCGATAAACGGGGAAGGGAAGGAGCCCAATGAATTATTCCGGATCAAACTTCAGCACATCCGTTTTGTGGATATGGAAGAAGCCATTTTAAACAGACTGGAAAGTGAATTATCCGACGACCTTACCTATCACAATATGAAGCATACAGTGGATGTAGTTACCCAGGTTGAAATTATTGGTAAAGGCGAAAACATTAGTGAGGAAGAGATGCTCCTGTTGAAAGCAGCAGCCTTGTTTCACGATAGTGGGTTTTTAATTGCGTATGAAAATCATGAAGATAACAGTATAGAACTGGCGCGGGAAATATTGCAAATGTATGGATTCCAAAATGATCAGATTGAAGAAATTACCTCTCTGATTAATGTGACCCGCAAAAATGCTAAACCAAGAAGCCATTTGGAAGCGATTCTTAAAGATGCTGACCTTGATTACCTGGGGCGTTCAGATTTTATTCCCGTGAGTCGTAATCTTTATCATGAAATACAAACCTTTAATGGCAAGATGACCATTGACGAATGGAACAGAAAGCAAATCAGCTTTATTTCAAACCACCGGTATTATACCAATACCGCCAAAAACCTCAGGCAGGTAAAAAAAGAAAAACAGTTAAATGCCCTCAGGGATTTAATGGATAATCAGTCATAATTCCAATAATCTTTTTAAATTTGCTTAAGATGGAAATTTTTTGATTGCCCCTTCTCTAGTGGATTTTGATAACGGGGTAATGAATTAATTTTGGTTTTTTTTAGTGAGAATAGTAATTACAAACAATAAATTTAAGTATGGCCATGGCAAAAAGTATTGAACCAGAAAACAAACTGCCAAATATGATTGGACAGGGTACCAAAATAGTGGGCGATGTGGAGACCAACGGAGATATCAGAATTGATGGGCAAATTGAAGGTAATATCAATTCTAAAGGCAAAGTAGTAATTGGTTCCAACGGATTAATTAAGGGTGAAGTGTTTTGCAGTAATGCCGAACTTGCTGGTTCTCTCAATGGAAAAATTAATGTAAGTGAGTTGCTTTCACTTAAAGCCAGTTCTAAGATTAATGGTGATATTAAAACCGGAAAATTAAACATTGAACCAGGCGCTATATTTACCGGAACCTGTAATATGGGAAATCAGGGGTCTTCACCACAAACACCTCCCAAGGATATTAAAAAATAATTGATTTATATGGGTACACTTCTGTATAAAGCTTTATTGATAAAAGAGTTTTTTTACGGCCTGCTAATCAAAGGGATGGCAGGCCTTATTGTTTTTATTGAAGCGGAACATATTCCAAAAAACTGGTTTTATCTCGCCGCCATTATTATAGCTCTTTTTCCTTTGAGTACATATATTTTAAAGGAAATCAAGGCTTATTCTCACCAAGCTCCGGGTTTTGGGTTAGTTGTGATTTCTATGCTAAAAATGCTTCTTATTCCTGTTTTGATCATCTTGTTTTTTGAAAAGGAACATGAAGATATTGAGGTATTTGTAATTCCATCTGTAGTGGCTTATTTGGTTCTCCTTTTTATGGATACAAAATGGAAAATCAAATGGCTGTTTCTTAGAAAGTATTAATTTTATAAGTTCAAAATTGATTGTAAAAAAGAAACTTACTTTCCATTGAGTGCGTATAGAAATATTGTGTTCATAAAATGAGTTTTTTACCGGGGCATTAGAATTAATTTTTCTCATCAAAATATCCCTGAAAATTGAGAATATTATTCATCATATTCTTTCTGTTAGTGACAAGCTTGAACCTTCAGGCTTCTTCGGAACATGCTGAAGAAGAAGGGGCGGTTGATGCTTTTGGACTAATAATGGGGCATATTAGTGATTCCCATCAGTGGCATGTAATTGACTACACTAACCGGCACGGACACCCTGTGCATATTTCTATGCCGCTACCTGTCATTTTGTGGCATGACAATCAGCTATGGTTTTATTCATCCGATTCTTTTTTCCATGCAGAGCATCCTGTAAAAATAGGTAATGACCACTTAGTGCTTGAAGACGGACATTTTTACCTGACAGATCATGAAGGAACCATTATTAGAGATGGGCAAGGTTCCATAACCAATCCATCGCCTTTGGATTTTTCAATTACGAAAAATGTGGCCAGCATGATTCTGTCAATGTTATTGCTGTTGTTAATATTTTTGTCTGCAGCCAAGGCTTATGCACGCTATGGGATGCCTCCCCCTAAAGGTTTCCGGGCAATTCTTGAACCGTTAATTCTTTTTGTTCGTGACGATATAGCACGAAGTCAGATAGACGAGGACAAAGCCGATAAGTTTGTTCCGTTTTTACTTACGTTATTCTTTTTTATCTGGATTAATAATCTAATCGGTATTGTCCCATTTTTTCCGGGAGGAAGCAATCTGTCCGGAAATATAAGCTTTACAGCAACTTTGGCTGTTTTTGCCTTTTTGGCCATTAATATTTTTGCGTCAAAAGACTATTGGAAACATATTTTTATAGCTCCGGGTATGCCCTTCCCGATTAAGATACTTTTGGTGCCACTCGAATTTGTTGGGATTTTCATTAAACCTTTTGCTTTAATGATTCGTCTGTTTGCCAACATCACTGCCGGACATATCATTATTTTAAGTTTGATTTCAATTATTTTCATCTTAAAATCCATTTACATCGCACCTGTTTCAGTTTTGTTATCGCTTGTGATGTTTATGCTTGAATTATTGGTGGCTGTTTTGCAGGCTTATATTTTCACTCTGCTGACAGCTTTATTTATAGGAATGAGTACTAGTAAAACAGAACATTAACTCATAAAATAAAAAAATATGGAAGCTATTTCACTTACCGCAATTGGACTTGGATTAATCGTACTAGGGGCTGCTCTTGGAATCGGTAAAATAGGGCAATCGGCCATTGAAGCCATGAGCCGCCAGCCCGAGATTAGTTCAAAAATACAAACCGCTATGATTGTTGCGGCAGCCCTTATTGAAGGGGTTTCACTGTTTGCCATTGTGGTAGCATGGCTGGTTGACTAAGGCCCTTTCATCGGATTTTGGAATAATCCAAATATTCAATTATGGAACTATTAACTCCAAGTCCGGGATTGATATTCTGGACATCGCTGACATTTATAATTCTTCTTTTGGTCTTGCGCAAATTTGCCTGGCCATCTATATTACGTGCGCTAAAAGTGCGTGAAGAAACCATTTCTTTTGCCTTGGAAGATGCCCAAAGAGCCAAAGAAGAAGTGGAGATGATGGAGCAGAAAAGACGTAAAATCATCGGAGAGGCCAGAAAAGAGAAAGATGCGATTTTGAAGGAAGCCCGTCAGCTTAAGAGCGAAATTCTGGAAGAAGCTAAAGAGGCGGCGGGCAAGGAAAGTCAAAGATTGTTGGAAAAAGCCAATCAGCAAATTGAAAAGCAAAAGCACGATGCTTTGGCTGAGATGCGTGAGACTATTGGACGACTTTCTCTTGAAATAGCAGAAAAGATACTTAAAGAGGAACTCTCACAAGATGATAAGCACAAGAAGGTGATCAATACTTATCTGAGAGAGATGAACCTGAACTAAGCACCGTAAAATGAACAGAGGCCCCATTACAGTCAGGTATGCAACAGCATTATTCGAGCTGGGAAAGGAAAAGAAAGAGCTTGACAAGCTTTATACTGATTCCAAGCTCCTGCTTGATCATTGCCTTTCGGTAAAAGATTTCTGTGCTTTTATTAATAATCCGGTAATCAAACCATCTCAGAAAAAGAAGGTCATTCATAAGGTGTTATCAGGCGAGCAGCATCCCATTATGTTAAAGTTTGTGGATCTGGTGATTGAAAGAAACAGGGAGCCTTTGCTGGGTGATATGATCCGTTATTTTGAATATCTTTATAAGAAGTTTAAAGGGATAAAAAGCGTTCAGATAATAACGGCTTCCTCTCTTGATGAGTCCTATTTTGAAGAGCTTAAGTCTTACATCGAAAGAGAATTTGATGCGCCCGTTGAAATGGAAGCCAAAGTGAAACCCGAAATTATTGGTGGGTTGATCCTTGTTGTGGATGACAAAATAATTGACAACAGTATAATCCACCAGATGAAATTGATAAAACAGAAATTTTTGAGTTAAAATATAACCGGTATGGAACAAATTCGTCCATCGGAAGTATCCGATTTATTACGAAAAGAAATAGAAGGGTTCCAGTCAGCTACCGAACTTGAAGAAGTTGGTACCGTATTGGGGGTTGGTGATGGCATTGCCCGTGTTTATGGGTTGTTAAATGCCCAAGCCAATGAATTGGTGGAGTTTGATAACTGTATGGGTGTTGTTTTGAACCTGGAAAGTGACAGCGTTGGAGTTGTTCTTTTTGGTGAATCGCAACTTGTATCAGAAGGTGATATTGTTCGCCGTACCGGACGAATTGCTTCCATTAAAGTAGGTGACGGGATGGTAGGCCGCGTAGTAAACACTTTGGGTGAGCCTATTGACGGGAAAGGATCTATAAAGGGTGAAACCTTTGAAATGCCTCTGGAGCGAAAAGCACCGGAGGTGATTTACAGACAGCCTGTTAAGGAACCCTTGCAAACCGGTCTCAAAGCGATTGATGCGATGACTCCTATTGGTCGTGGACAGCGCGAACTTATTATAGGAGACCGTCAGACCGGGAAAACCGCTATTGCACTGGATACCATTATAAATCAGAGATCTTTTTATGAAGCTGGTAATCCGGTATACTGTATATATGTTGCAATAGGACAGAAGGGGTCAACTGTTGCCCAGATTGCAAAAACCTTGCAAAAGCATGGGGCAATGGAATATACAATTATCCTCTCAGCAACGGCAGCTGATCCCGCTGCAATGCAATTCTATGCACCTTTTTCTGGTACCTCCATCGGGGAGTTTTTCAGAGATACCGGCCGACATTCACTCATTATTTTTGACGATTTATCCAAACAGTCTGTTTCATATCGCGAAGTTTCACTTTTGCTGCGTCGCCCGCCGGGACGTGAAGCATTCCCCGGTGATATCTTTTATCTTCACTCCAGATTGCTGGAAAGAGCAGCCAAAATAATAGAGTCAGATGCGATTGCCGCAAAGATGAATGACATTCCCCCATCTTTGAAAGATAAGGTAAAAGGTGGAGGAACCCTGACGGCATTGCCTATCATCGAAACTCAGGCGGGTGACGTTTCGGCTTATATCCCCACCAACGTTATTTCGATTACTGATGGTCAGATATTTCTTGAAAACAACCTTTTTAATGCCGGAGTCAGACCAGCCATTAACGTGGGTATCTCCGTTTCAAGAGTGGGAGGTAATGCCCAAATTAAACCCATGAAAAAGGTGGCCGGAACGCTCAAACTTGATCAGGCCCAATACCGTGAGCTGGAGGCATTCTCAAAATTTGGATCTGATCTTGATGCTGCAACAATGGCCGTTCTTGATAAAGGACGAAAAAATGTTGAACTGCTCAAACAACCCCAATATCAACCGGTGGCTGTTGAAAAGCAGGTGGCCATTATTTATTGCGGAACAAAAGGGTTGTTGAAAGATGTGCCTATGGACAAAGTGCGGGAATTTGAAAAAGACTTCTTCGACACTCTTGAAGTAAGACATCCCGAAGTTCTTGAAAGAATAAAGAGCGGTCAGCTTGACGAAGATATCACCGCAAAAATTGAGCAGGTAGCCCTGGATATTGCTTCTCATTTTGAATCTGATGATGAAGACATTTAATACATGAGCAACTTAAAAGACATAAGAACCCGTATTGGTGCCATAAAAACGACCCGCCAGGTAACAAGTGCTATGAAAATGGTATCTGCTGCCCGGCTGAAAAAGGCTCAGGATGATGTTGGGCACATACGTCCATACACCTCCCATTTACTTGGGATTATTAATGATATGGTGGCTGCTCATCCCGATGTTACAATTAAATATACTACTCCGGGCCGCGGAACAAAGGTGGTGCTATGGGTAATTGCCTCCAACCGGGGCTTGTGTGGTGGTTTTAATGCGAATATTGTTAAGGCTGTACAGAATCTCCTTAAAACTGAATTGAGGGATGATTACAGGAGTGGCAATGTAGAAATCCGGGTTTTGGGTAAACAAGCCTGGAAAATGCTCAGAAGCCGAAATATTATTCCTACCCTGCTGGAGGAGGGACAGCTTTCAGATCCTACGTTTAATAAAGTCTCAATGCTGGCTGAAGAGCTTCTTGATGAATATGATCTTGGAATTCTTAAGAAATCTATTGTTGTTTATAATGAGTTTATTAATGCTGCTGTTCAGCAAGTTCAGGTTCAGCAATTTCTGCCCATTGCCATTCCCGAAATAAAACGGGATAAGGCCATTTCAAAATATATTCTGGAGCCTAACCGCCAGACTATTGTTGATACATTGATGCCCAAAACGTTAAAATCAATGTTCTATCAGGTTGTGCTGGAATCTATTGCTTCTGAACATGGGGCAAGGATGACCTCTATGCATAAAGCGACGGATAATGCTACCGACCTAATAAAAGATCTTCAGTTGTCTTATAATAAAGCTCGTCAATCGGCCATTACCAATGAGTTGATTGAAATCACCTCAGGAGCTGAAGCACTTAAGAAATAGAAGTGTTTCAAGCCTCTTGAAGCAATTTCTTTTTCAGAATTTTCATTCCTGATGACGCTTTCTCTTTTATTGGATGGATACTTGGAGACGATTGATATTCGGGTGATCCAGGGTCAATGATGTAAACAGGGACAGAAGACGATACATACTGAAGCAGTCCTGCAGCCGGATATACAGACAGGGAAGTACCGATTACCACAAAAATATCCGCCTGAGAAACAACTTCAGCAGCTTCCATGATGGCATCAACCGGTTCTCCAAACCATACAATGTGAGGCCGGAGTTGAGATCCTTTTTCACAAATATCTCCTTCTTTCAATTCCCAATGATCCATTTCATAAATCAATGTGGGATCAACGGTGCTTCTTACTTTCTTAAGTTCCCCATGCAGGTGTAAAACATTTGAATTGCCTGCCCGTTCGTGCAAGTCGTCCACATTTTGGGTCACAATTCTTAAATCAAAATACTTTTCAAGATCAGCCAGGTCGTAATGTGCCGGGTTTGGCTCTGACTCAAACAATTGTTTTCTCCGTTGATTGTAGAAATCCAGAACCAACTGCCGGTTGTTTTCCCATGCCTGCGGAGAGGCAACCTCTGTAACGTCGTACTGCTCCCATAGTCCACCCATATCGCGAAAAGTTTTAATTCCACTTTCTGCACTTATGCCTGATCCGGAAAGAACTACCAGTTTTCTCATCTGATATTTATTTTGTGTCTCATTAAAATTATGAAAGGAACTAATATAATAGATTTTACCTGTGTTGTTAAGTGGAAGCTGAAATAAAGCACCTCGGAATGGATAAAAAATTTTTTACCTTTGAAAGTTGACAAATTAACAAAAGACGCATGATAGACAAGGGCACGATAGATAAGGTGATGGATACAGCACAGGGACAAATAACCGAGGTTGTGTCGGAGTTTGTCAACCTCAAACGGCGTGGCATCAATTACATTGGTTTGTGTCCTTTTCATAATGAGAAAACGCCATCATTTATTGTGTCTCCCCATAAAGGTATTTACAAGTGTTTCGGTTGCGGTAAAGGTGGAAATGCCGTCAATTTCCTGATGGATCACGAGCAGATTTCCTTCATTGAGGCCATTAAAATTCTGGGAAGGAAATTCCACATACATATTGAGGAGAAGGAGCTAAGCCCCGAAGAGATGGCCCACCAAAATGACCGTGAGAGTATGTTGGTGGTAACCAGTTTTGCAGCTACTTACTTTATGGATCGTCTTCATAAGTCGGATGAGGGAAAATCTGTTGGATTAGGTTACTTCAGGGAACGGCAATTTCGAGATGACATTATTCAGAAGTTTCAATTAGGCTATTCGCCTGAAACAAAAGATGCCTTTACAAAGGAAGCCCTGAGACAAGGCTACAAGCTTGATTTTTTGGAAAAAACCGGGCTTACCATCGTACGTGACGATTATCAGGCTGACAGGTTCAGAGGAAGAGTGATATTTCCCATTCACAGCCTTGCCGGAAAAGTCATAGGCTTTGGTGGCCGGATTTTGCGGACTAATAAAAAAACGGCTAAATATCTCAATTCTCCCGAGTCGGAAATCTATCATAAAAGCCGGATTCTTTATGGGATGTATCAGGCCAGGCAAGAGATCTCGCGCCAGGATCGGTGCATTCTGGTGGAAGGTTATACCGATGTGCTTTCGTTTCATCAGGCTGGTATTGCCAATGTGGTTGCCAGTTCGGGAACGGCGTTAACTACCGATCAGATTAGGTTGATTGCCCGTTTTTCTAAAAACCTGACCATCATTTTTGATGGTGATGCGGCCGGAATCAAGGCTTCTTTGAGAGGAATTGATTTGGTCCTGGAGGAAGGTCTCAATGTAAAGGTATTGTTGCTGCCCGACGGGGAAGATCCCGATTCTTACGCCAAGAAACTTGGGGGAGAAGCGCTTAGAGAATACATCAAAAAACACGAAACAGACTTTTTACGTTTTAAGACCGGCCTGCTCATGGAAGAGTCTAAAAATGATCCTATTGGTCGTGCCAGACTCGTTCAGGATATTGTTCGCACCATTTCAGTGATTCCCGATTCTATTACCCGTAGCGAGTATGTTAAAGATTGCAGCAGCCTGATGAAAGTAGAGGAACAGGTTCTTTTTATGGAAATAGGAAAGCTCAGGAAAAAGAAAATGGAAAAGAACTATTCCAAGACTCAATATAATAGTCCTGTTCCACCTTCAGTTTCCAATACGGCTGACCACATGGTTTCAAGGGCTGCAAGCTCTTCATCCAACCCGTTTGAAACAGAGGAGAGAGAAGTACTGCGGTTTCTGCTGAAATTTGGAAACGATTCTCTTGGAGAGTTTGAGATGGAAGATGGTACACACGAAATTTCTGTAGGCGAGTATATAATATCAGAATTGAAGCAGGATGAACTGGAAAGTAGTAATCCCTTGTACAATAAATTGATGCAGTTGTATGAAGAGAATTATGGAAATGAAGGTTTCTCTTCTTCACATTTTTTTGTTTCCAGTTCCGATAATCAGATTAGTAGTCTTGCAACGGATTTGATTGCCAGAGAGTATCCATTGAGCAGAATCCACGAAAAGTTGGGTTTTATGCGGGAAGAAAAGGATTGCCTGGATGATTTGGTCCCCAAAGTGGTAACCGAGTTAAAATGGAAAAAAGTAAAAGTTCTGCTGGAGGAGAAACGCCAGCAAATGAAAAAGGCAGAGGAGGAAGGAAATCAGGAAATGCTGATGGAAGTTCTTCAGGAATACAGTAATTTACAACAAGCATTCGTTTATATATCTAAAGAACTGGGTAGCCGCACCATTGTATAATGAGGGACTGACCCGTTGTGTCACAATAAAGCTAAGAAATTTAAGAACATGAGAACATTTACCCACGAAGATCAGGAATTCATTGAAAGTGTAATTGCTCAATGCGATATCTGCTTTGCATCGGTGGTGGATGAAAGCGGTCTTCCTTATTCCGTACCAATGAACTTTGGCTATCATGAAGGTATCTTCTATCTTCATAGTGCACCTGAGGGCAGAATTGTCAGAGCACTGGAAAATAATAATCATATATGCCTTACTTTTAACGTGGGGCAGGAGCTGGCTTTTCAACACCCTAAGGTTGCTTGTAGCTACCGGATGAGAGCCAAGAGTGTGGTTGCTGAAGGAAAAGTGACCTTTGTGGAAGACATGGATAAGAAGCGGGACGCTCTGGACTACATTATGAAGCAATACAGCGAAAAGCGCTTTGAATACAATGATCCTGCCGTTCGAAATGTTAAAATATGGCAGATTGATGTTGACAATATTTCCTGCAAGGAATTTGGTGCACCTCATGATGCCTATAAACGTTAAAAACAAATGAGCTTAATTGCTTCATTTTATGGCCGGGTTCTATTTGTCTCAAAACTCTGATTTATGGTTTTAAACTACATCTGGATAGCCTTCTTTTTAATAGCCTTTGTGGTAGCATTGATTAAACTGATTTTCTTTCAGGATCTGGAAGTATTCTCCAATTTAATGAATGCGACTTTTGATTATGCCAAAACAGGTTTTGAGATTTCACTGGGACTGACCGGAGTCCTTACTCTATGGCTGGGACTGATGAAAATTGGCGAAAAGGGGGGGATGGTAAAAGCCATGTCAAAAGTAATCGGACCTTTTTTCAGAAGGATATTTCCTACTCTTCCCAAAGATCATCCGGCCTATGGATCCATGATGATGAATATTGCTGCCAATATGTTGGGTTTGGATAATGCCGCAACCCCGATGGGCCTGAAAGCTATGAAGGAGTTGCAGTCTGCCAACGACAAAAAAGATACAGCATCCAATGCCCAGATCATGTTTTTGGTGCTCAACACCTCCGGATTGACCATCATCCCTGTTTCTATAATGGTTTACAGGGCTGAAATGGGAGCCGCTAATCCTGCCGATATCTTTTTACCCATATTGCTGGCCACTTTTTTTAGCACGGTTGTCGGATTGATTTCCGTGGCTATCGCACAGAAAATTAATCTTTTCAACAGAGTTGTAATGGGGTATCTGGGTGGGCTGAGCCTGTTCATCGGTGCAGTTATTTACGGCCTTTCATTGCTCAACCGTGAAGAGATAAGAACTGTTTCGTTACTCACCGCTAATATTATACTGTTCTCCATTATTGTCACCTTCATTGTTATGGCCGTTATAAGAAAGGTGAACGTTTACGAATCCTTTATCGAAGGCGCTAAGGATGGCTTTTTTATAGCTGTTAAAATAATCCCTTATCTTATTGCCATTCTGGTGGGAATAGGTGTTTTCAGAGCTGCAGGTGCCATGGAGGTGTTGACGGATGGCATTGCCTGGGTGATTAGCGCTGCCGGTTTGAATACAGACTTTGTGGGGGCACTTCCCACCGCTTTAATGAAACCTCTTAGCGGCAGTGGGGCCCGCGGCATGATGGTGGATGCCATGAGCCTGCATGGAGCGGATTCGTTTATTGGTCGCATTGCCAGTACCGTACAGGGTGCCACGGATACTACCTTTTATGTGATTGCCGTTTACTTTGGATCAGTAGGTGTCCGCAAAACCCGGCATGCGGTTACTTGTGGATTAATTGCTGATTTCTCCGGTATAATTGCCGCCATTCTTTTGGGCTACCTCTTTTTTGGATAGAGAAAAATTTACGTTAGGGATTGCTGAAAAAGTCAAAAAAGACAAAATTTACAAGCCGGCCAATCGAAGGTGTATTGAAATACTTCGAGATTGGGCCGGTGAAGTAAATTTTTTTCTTTTGATTAGCAGTTTTCTTATTTAGGGCTTGCTGAGAAACAAATAAAGAACTAATAATAAATCAGTTATAGCTAATAATCACATTCAAAGTGCAAGGTTTTCAAGTAAATCTATCAAAAAGTCTGCTCCCGCGGTAATTAGTATTCAAAATGTTACTGTTCAAAAGAATGTTTTTAGGCTGAACGGCTTTTACTATTTGTAAGGCGCGGTGGCCTGTTCGTTTTCCGGGCCGGCGGACAGCGGGAAGCCAAAATGGACGACTTTCAAGGCCTTGCGCTATGGCCGGAAATTTTGACTTTCGCGGGCGGATAGGTTTAAACGGACTAGACTTTTTTCGTTCTTTTTGGGGCAATGCCAAAAAGGACAATAAAAAATAAAATTAAAATAGGGCTGCTGACTTTTTCAGCAGACCCTATTTACAAGTGCAAAGGTATAAGAGTATGCTGTGGAATAACCTTGCACCCGGTTAATTGTTGATGTGCTTTAAGTGTCCGATAGTTAATTGAATTTGCGTTTTTTAGCGCACCCTGCATAATTTCTAATTTAGGGACTGCTGAAAAAGTCAAAAGGGCAAAATTTACAAGCCGCCCAATCGAAGGAGTATTGAAATACTTCGAGATTCGGGCGGTGCAGTAAATTTTGTTCTTTTGATTAGCTGTTTTTTTATGATTAAGTGCAAAGAAATCCGAGTTTGATGTGGAATAACCTTGCACTTAGGAGTTTGTTGATATGATTTAAAGTTTTAAACGCTAATTAAGTAGGCGTTTTTCAGCGCTCCCTAATTTAAACTTTTGTCCCTATTACCCCAACATGATCTGTAAAATCATCAGTGGTGAGTATGTTTGAAAAATCGGCTTCAATCATCAAAGAAGTTATGGTTGCCTCATCTATTCTGTGATCCATTGGAGGGCCTGATTCACTGGCTTCAGGTTTCTTTGCCCAATCGATAATAAGCAGCTTTCCACCAGGCTTTAGTACCCTTTTTACTTCACGCAGCAGTTTATGTGGCTTGTTCAGTTCATGAAAAAGATTGATCATTACAACCACATCTGTGGATTCATCCGGACTGTCAATTTTATTTCTCTCCATCAATAAAGGTCGGATATTGGAGTTTTTGGGCAATGATTTTTCCATTTCCTCAACCATGACAGGTTCAATATCTAAAGCCTCAAAAGTTGCCTCAGGAGCATAGCTGGCCAGGGCTTGTGTTATAAAGCCTGTTCCGGCTCCGATGTCAATGATTTGGAGTGGGTTTTTATAGTTTATAAAGTCCCATATTTTCCCGGGTTCAAGTTTTTCTAAACGTTCCGGGTTGTTTAGTTTATCTCTTAGTTCCGGATCAAATTTTTTATCTTCCATAAGTCATGAAATTACTGAAATTATCCTTTTAGAACAATAAAAAGCCAATCATGTTTGGCTTATAAACCCTTTCCCTTTTCATTCTAAAATGTTATATTGTAGGCTAACATACTCAAAACGTTGAATTATGAAGGAAGAAAAAAGAGATAAAACAACGAAAAAAAGCAAAGGAGCCTGGACCATCGGTTGGGGCTGGATGATAACAGTTCCAGCTCTTGCATTTTTATCCTGGGCTACCAAAAAAGGAATTAAGGATGCGTTGGAAGAAGAACATCCCTCTCCTCTTACCATTTTAAAAGAAAGGTACGTTAAAGGGGAGATTGACAGAAATGAATATGAGGAGAAACTCAAGGATCTTCTGGCCTCATAGACTTTTTTGTTTCATTTTTAATTTTAGAACTCATTTGCAAGGGGCTGTCCAAAAAGTTAAAAACGCCAAAGGTTTTTAAGTTGAGCGTAGTCGAAAAATCTGTACATCAAAAGAACAGATTCTTCACTACGTTCAGAACGACAAAAGGCTAAAAATTCATAACTTTTTGGACAGCCTGTTTTTTTAGCCGTATTAAGTCGCACCGTTCTCAGGCCGGGGAATCAGGAATTGTAAATTGAAAATCAGAACCCCTTCCTTCGTTGCTTTCGGCCCATATTTTGCCTCCATGCTTTTCTACCAGTTCTTTGCTGAGAATTAATCCCAATCCGGTCCCTTTTTCATTATTGGTACCCGGGGTTGACTTGTTTTCTTCAATGCGGAACAATGTTTTTAACTTTTCCTGAGGGATTCCGACACCGGAATCACTGATTGTTAATTCGGACCCGTTCCCGTTTTTTTGAGAATAAACCTTTATCGTGCCTTCATTTTCTGTGAATTTTATGGCATTTGAGAGTAAATTTCTGAGAATAGTATTAATCATAGCCTTGTCGGCATAAATGAGGTTGTTATTTTCCAGATTTATCTCAAGGGTGATTGATTTTTGCTCAAGTGGAATATTAAATAATTTCTTCAACTCCTCCAATAATTCGATAAGGTCAATTTTTTCGGGATTAAAACTCATGCGGCCGGTTTGCGATCTGGCCCAATCCATGAGATTAATCAATAAATTCATTGCCTGGTTGGCCGAACTGTTAATAACACTTGAATACTTTTTTATCGTTTCATAATCTTTTTCTACGGCCTTTTGCCTGAGCAGATCTGAAAACCCGAGTATGGCGTTAAACGGACTTTTTAAGTCGTGGGCAATAATGGAAAAGAATTTATCCTTTGTAGCATTAAGCAACTGAAGTTCTTCATTCTTCTTTTTGATTTCTTCCTGTGCTTTTTTCCTTTCGGCAATCTCAATTCGCAGTCTTTTAGTGGCATGGGCCAATTCGCCAACATGGTCTTCAGCTTTATTCCGCAAAAACCGGTCTTGTTTTTGAAGAGCATAATCTCTTAGTTCCTTAATTTGATTATTGATGAGGTTTGATCTGATATCTTCAGAGAGTGATTTCATGCCAAGGCGTCTCTCCATACTCTTTCTATATGTGTGCTCCATGACAACCACCTTTGCTCTTGCTCCCCATCTGGAAAAACCGGAATAAGCTTCTTTCCAGTAATACTTGGCAAGCATCTCGTTGTTCAGCTCCTGCCAGAACTGAAAATATTTCTCATTTATAATTCCTTCCCAATTAATAAAGCCTTCTTTCGTAGCTCCTTTTAGTGCCTTGTCAAAGCATTCAGCAGCAGTATTTGTGTTGCCCTCAATTTTGGCCATTTCGGCCAGTGCCAGTTGATATTTGTGCTCATAATTTTCCGGACTATTTTGGGCCCACAATTTCAATAGATTAATGGATTTCTTAAGTTGCCGGATAATTGTTTGTTGTTTATTGGGGTTGAACTCCTGGTAATTTGAGAAATTGACTAATACCCGCAGGCTCTCAAATTCGGGCCATGGCAATAACCCTTGTGTCCCCACCGTGTAAAGGATATCCTCGGTTTCTTCTATTATCCGGAGGGCCTCTTTATGGTTGCCCAGAATATACAATGAGTAAATCTTCAGGATGTTGTAAATGCACTTAACCTGAATATTCCTATGCTCTTCAACTTTTTTAAGATATACCGTATCTTCAATTTGGATGGAAGAGCCGTTTGTTTTTTCAGAACTAAGGAATTCAAATATTTTCATTCCTCCTTCAAGCAGGTCAATCGCCCAATGATTTAGCCTGGCTTTACTGAATTCAAGGGAATGTATGGTTTCCTGCATTAAAGTACTGAGTTCTGTTCCCTGAAAAAACCGGCAATACATGTTGTGTCCGAATGCATAGGCAGCGTATTGAAGATTTCCTGATCTCAATCCAGCTTCGTAAGCATCTTTGTAATCGCTGCAACTGTATTTTAAGTGTTTAAACCAGTGTGTAATGGAACTCCCTTGCATCAGGTAAAAGATGCTCTGGTCGGAGGGGGATTGAAATGTTTCTGACATTAGTTTAACCGCCAGCTCCGAAAAAGCTTTAGTTGTTTTAAAATCATTATCAACCCAGGCAACCAAACCACCAAAAGCGGTATGACTATATCCTACCTGAGGGATATTTCCATATCGGAGGGTAAGGTTAACCACTTTGGGCACAATTACACTCCACAGCTTCTGGTGGGAACGGTAGCAGGGAGGCCCCATCGTTATGAGTATCCCCGAAGCAGTAAGCATTTCCGGATTATCCATAATGGGCAAATGGCTCAACGATTCAACTGTTCGTCCCCCAATGGCTTCTCTTACAATGGCTATTTCTTTATTCCTGACTTTTTCATAATTATCGGAAGGCAGAGATATGCCCAGAGCATCAAGTGCCTGTTTCCCCCATTTAATGGCCTCAGGGTATCGGGCCATAAGGGTATAATGGATTATTAGAATATTTAAAATTCCTGCTTTTTCAATAGCGGTTTCTGCATTGGCGACAGCTTCCATTAGCATTTCTACAGCATTATTTCTGTCTCCTTCCAGAAATTCACAATTAGCCCTCTGCTTATATAGATCCACCATTAATCGATGGTTCTTCTGCCATTGCCGGGTTTTAAAAGACTCATCTTCAAAAAAAGGGTCAATTGCCCTGCAAAAATTCAATGCCGACTTGTATGCTGTTGCCGTATAGGCTTTCTTTGAAGCAGCTAAATTATATCTAACAACCTTTTCTTTTTCTTCCTCATGGGTTATTAAATGAATTGCCTGGTTGAAAGCATCCATTATTTCAAATAATCTTTCATCCAATTGCTGGTATCCCAACTTATCAATCAGCAACCTGCCTATTTTTAGCTTTATGGATGGGAGTTTGCCGCCACTTACAAGAGTAAAGGCAGCTTGCTGTACCTTGTCATGGATAAACTTGAACAGTATTGGGCCTTTGAGAAATGACGCATCTTCACGTGAGGAGTCTTCATCTAAACGAAATACCAACATTTCTCCTTCATTGGAGAGGAAGTACTCCTGACATTGTTCCGGTGTATAACCGCTGATGATGCTTAAAACATTCAGGTCAAAAGTGTTTCCAAGACAGGCAGCCAGGAAATATAAATTTTGGTGATTGGCAGGAAGTTTTCTGAGTTTTATAGCAAATAAATCAACCGCATTTGTGGGAAGACTTTTTGAGACAGATTTTTCTATGTTCCAAGCCCATATGTTTTTGCGGGGGTTGAACCAAATATTTCCGGATTCGTGGAAATAATTTATAAACGACCTGACAAAAAACGGGTTACCTTTCGTAACAGAATGAACCAACTCACTCAGCGCGCCGGCATTTATTACTTCTGGCAGAAAGGAATCTTTAATTAGGGTTTGTACATCCTTACGGGTGATATTATAAACGGGCAGTTTCTCAATTATCACATTGCGACTCTTTAATTCATTTAGGGCAGAGAAGAGTTGGTGCCCTTTATCGATTTCATTGTCGCGGTATGAAGCGATTATTAAGAAATACCTCAATGAAGTGCCTATCTGAAGTTGCCGGATTAATCCGCAGGAAGCAACATCAGCCCATTGCCAGTCATCTATAAATAATACCAGGGGATGCTCAGGTCGGCATATAACTTTTAAGAATTTTTGAAAAACATCTGCAAATCTGTGTCTGGCTTCCTGAGGACTAACAGTCGTTAGTGCAGGTTGTGGTCCGATTAATGACTCAAACTCCGGAAAAAAATCTATTAAAACCTGACCCAAATCCCCTAAAGCATCCAGTATTTCTGTTTTTATTCTTTCATTTTCAGTTGCCGACCCTGATTGTAATTTATTACATAAATCTGCTATGGCCTGGCGGAAAGGGAAAAAGGGAATGTTTTGCTGATACTGCTCAAATTTACCACTTACAAAAAATCCGTTCCTAAGAGAAACAGGTCCTTTGAGTTCCTGAACCAGAGCTGTTTTGCCAACCCCCGAATGTCCCGGGATCAGGAGTATCTGTCCAAGACCTGCACTTAATTGTTCAAATGACTCGAGCAGAGTTTTTATCTCCTTTTGTCGTCCATAGAGTTTTAGCGGAATGGCTGGCTGTTCCATGCTTGGTGCTTTTCAAATTTTAGTGTATAAAAATCCCGATGGGGATAGCGGAATACATTAAGAAACTGTTTAAGTTTTATCCTTTAGGCTGTTTTCTGGGCTTGAGCTGTTATACTTCGTCAAAATTTCCTCAAATAGTGCGTGTCCAAAAAGTCCCATTTACCGCATTACGCTTGCCCGAAAATTACTCATCCCTATCGGGACTGCCTATTTTCGGGTATCGAAAGCCCCCGAAGAAAAATAAGGGCAGGCTTTGTAAATGATACTTTCTGAACACGCACATAAATTTTGACTTGTCCAAGAACTCAATTCTTCAAAAACAAAATTTAAACAGTTTGTAAAGGTAAACCTGTTTTTTTGAGCGTGTTTATCCATCTAATAGTCCGTTATGCCGATGGTTCGGGATTGCAATGAGCTTTGAATCAATTGTTTATATGTTAATGGTTTTTTGGGTTAACGCTCCGAATGTCAATTGGTTATGATTCATCTTAAATCTAATATCTATCCCGAAGCCTCGGGACTAACGATCTATTGTATCCATTTGAATTATGCAAAACAGCTTTTTAACAAATGTACTAAATCTATTTGACCTCATCTTCAGGGGCGTTTTTTTGCAGGGGATTCTTCTTTTTTTATTAAGAGGATACACTCTTTATGAATTTCAAGTCAAACATTATTAATAATTTAAAGTTCAATAAATCATTGGTGTCAGACCTAATGTTAATTTACTTTTAACTCCCGAATCTGTTTTATTAACGGTTAATTAAAACCCCCTTAAACTACACGCAATCCTGTCCTTGTTCTTTTGCAGTGTCAGAAATTAAACGACAAATCAAAAAACAAGAAGACAATGAAAAATTCATTTAAACTTTTAAGCCTCCTTTTAGGATTTGGAATGGCTTTTTCTTTCACCGCTTGCACTGAGGATGACGACAACAATGGTGGAAATGAAAATGAAACAACAAACGTTATCGTGACCGATAACATCACAGAAAATACTACCTGGACAAGTGAGAATGTTTACCAGCTGGGTGGTAGAATTGCTGTTGAAGCAGGTGCTACGTTAACTATTGAGCCTGGTACCATCATTAAAGGTGAAGCCGGTACAGGATCAAATGCCACTGCACTTTTGATTGCTCGCGATGCCACTATTATGGCTGAAGGTGAAGCGACTGCCCCTATTATTTTCACGTCAGTAGCTGATGAGATTACTCCTGAAGATGTGGCTGCCGGAGACTTTGCAAGCCCAAATCTGCCTCCCGATATCAATGGTCTTTGGGGTGGTGTTATCGTTCTCGGGAATGCTCATATTTCTGTAGGAGACGGAACCACTGCTCAGATTGAAGGTATCCCAAGTACCGATACCAATGGTGAATATGGTGGTACTGATGATGAAGATAATTCAGGAGTTCTTAAATACATCTCTATCCGTCACGGTGGAAGTAACATCGGAGAAGGTAACGAAATCAACGGACTTACGCTTGGTGGAGTAGGAAACAAGACTGTAGTTGAGAACATTGAAGTTGTTGCCAACCAGGACGACGGTATCGAATGGTTTGGTGGTACTGTAAATGTTTCAAACGTGGTGGTATGGAACCCAGGTGATGATGGTTTGGATACTGACCAGGCCTGGAACGGAACCTGCTCAAACTTTGCAGTGATTCATCCTCAGGGAAGTCTCTTCGAGCTGGACGGACCGGAAGGTACTTACATCAACGGTAATCACACTTTCACCAACGGAATCTGTAAAGCAGGTGAATTGGGTGAAGAGTTGATCGACTTTGATGCCAGCACCAATGTTAATATGTCAGATGTATATTTCTACGACGTTCCCAACGAAAACATCGTTGTTGAAGAATATGCTGACATGGTGGCTGCCACCAGCAGCAGTGTTTCTAACCTTGAGTACACCCTTGCTGATGGAGTTGATGCATCTGTAGTATTTGATGGCATTGATGCTGCCGAATTAACAGAAGTTGCTGAGGGCCAAAACACAGTAGGACCTCAAACCAGCATCTTCAGCTGGACCTGGGCCGCAGCTGCCAACGCATTCTAATAGTGTTTGATATCAATAATAAATAAGCTTGAACAGACTTGCAGGATTTTTTGCAAGTCTGTTTACTATGTAATGAAAATCCTGACTCAAAGATGAAACCAACCCTGTATTAACTCTAAAACTTCGAAAGTTTAAACAAACGACAGACAACAAAATTTTAACAAACGGATGAAAACAAAAAAACTCTTTGCAATTTTTGCATTAGTAATAATTTCAACAATTGCATACGCTCAAAAAGGAACCATCAGAGGAACGGTGTTTGATGGGTCTACCGGCGAGACTTTGGTGGGGGTAAGTGTGGTGGTTAAAGATACTTATATTGGAACAGCCACCGATTTGGATGGTAAATTTGCCCTGAATGTAGAACCAGGAACTTACGACTTACAACTTTCATTTATTTCTTTCCAGCCTCTTACCGTAGAAGGGGTTGAAGTTAAAGCTGATGATGTTACGGTATTAAACAATCTTGAACTCAATGAAAGTACCGTTGAACTTAAAGATGTAGTGGTAACCGCAAGAGCGATCCGCAATACCGAAGCAGCTCTTCAAACTATGAAGAAGAAATCATCGGTGATGCTGGATGGTATCTCTGCCGCCAAAATTGAACTGATTGGTGACGGAACAGCTGTTGAAGCAGCCAAGCGTGTAACAGGGGTTACCGTTGAAGAAGGGAAGTATGTTTATGTGCGTGGATTGGGTGACCGTTATTCCAAAACAACTCTGAATAATCTGGATATTCCCGGTCTTGACCCTGATCGCAACAGCTTGCAGATGGATATTTTTCCCACCAATATCATTGACAATATGGTGGTTAGTAAAAACTTTACTGCTGATTTGCCTGCCGATTTTACCGGTGGTCTTATGAATGTTACCACAAAAGACTTCCCCGACCGCAAAAGAATCAGCGTTTCGGTAAGTACTTCCTACAATCCTCAATCCAATCTCAACTCTGATTTCCTTACCTACGATGGCGGAGATACTGATTTTCTTGGATTCGATGATGGAACACGAGCTTTACCATCCAACATTCCAAGTGCCAACAGCTTGTTGCCTACGCCTTCCAATGCATCTAATATCAACAACTTTGTTAATAGTTTTTCACCAACCCTTGGCGCTAAAGCTGCAACCAGCTTTCTGAACTACAGTGCCGGTATCTCAATGGGTAACCAAATTGACCTGAATCCCGACAGCGAAAAAGCACCCAAACTGGGTTATATTTTTTCGTTTTCCTATAAGTCGGAATACGATTACGATGATGAGGTCGTGTTTGGCGATTATAAAAAGGTTATTGATGATTCCGATCCTGAATTGATTTATTCTACCCTTCGGAACGGAGCTGTGGGAGAGAAAAATGTATTGATCGGAGTATTGGGCGGACTGGCCTATAAGACCAATTATAATAAAATCCGCCTGACCGCTATGCATTTGCAGAATGGCGCCAGCACAGCGGGCCAGTTTAATATAGACAACAACGGAGATGCCATCGGTCAGTCAGGCTATACTGCGCCTTCCGACAGACTTCAATACAATCAGCGTTCATTGACCAATGTCTTTTTAAACGGAACTCATGTGTTTGATGATGCAGGTTGGGAATTGGACTGGCGAGTGTCACCAACATTCTCTATCTCGGATGATCCGGATATTAGAAAGATTGCATTTACCGAGAACTCAGGAGGTGAATATGAATTTCTGGCCGGAGCTGCAGGTTACCCGTCAAGAACCTGGCGTGAGCTGAGTGAGATTAACAATTCGGCAAAAATAGATCTTACCAAAGATTATACAGTAAGAGGTGAGGGTGCGAAACTGAAAGTGGGTGTCAGTCACAATTACAAAACCCGTGACTACGAAATCACCAAAATGGGGTACCAGCTCACCGAGCGGGTGGTTTTTGAGCAGGCTGATCCTTCTTTGTTCCTGCGTCCGGAGAACATTTATGATGGCCAAAATGGGTATATTTATATGATACCTGAGTCCAGTGAATCCAATGCTTATGAGGCCAATGTAAACAACCTTGGGTTTTATGTTTCCAATGAGTTTTATGCGCTCTCCAAACTCAAAACCATTGTCGGGCTTCGTGTTGAGAATTATGTAATGCGCCATACAGGACAGAGCCAGAATGGAACAAGAGTTCTGGATAATGATAAAGTGCTTGATTCTTTTGACTTTTTTCCAACCATTAGTTTTATCTATGAATTGAAAGAAGATCAAAACCTGAGGGCTTCTTTTTCAAGAACGATTGCTCGTCCTTCTTTTAAAGAGATGTCTTTTGCGCAGATTATTGATCCTATCAGTAACTCCATTTTTAATGGTGGATTATATGAAGTGGATGAATGGGACGGCAACCTTAAGGAAACGTACATTAATAATTTTGATTTTAGGTGGGAAAAATTCTGGGAAAGAGGACAAAATATTAGTGCCAGTGTTTTCTACAAAGATTTCACCGACCCAATTGAACTGGTACGAATTACAAAAGCCAAAGCAAGTACCGAGTATCAACCGCGTAATGTTGGAGAAGGCGAATTGATGGGTGTGGAATTTGAGTTTAGCAAGAATTTGGATCTCATTTCACCTTCCCTTAAAAACTTTAATATTAATGGAAATATCACTCTGACTCAGTCGGAAGTAACCATGACCGATGCTGAATATGAATCCAGGAAAGAGTACGAGAAAGAAGGGCAGAGCATAGATAAAACCCGCAACATGGCAGGGCAGTCGCCTTATGTTATCAATGCCGGGATTAGCTACAACAATATTGAGAGTGGTCTTTCAACCGGTTTGTTCTACAATGTAAAAGGAGAGACCTTATCCATTGTGGGAGGTGATGTTTTCCCTGACTTTTACACCAGTCCTTTCCATAGCTTGAATTTCAGTCTCAATAAAAAGTTTGGAGAAGAGAAGAGGACGAAAATAGATTTTAAAGTATCCAATATATTGGGGCAGTCCAGAGAATACTTTTTTAAATCATATGAGGCCAAGGATCAGTTAGGCGAACTCCGTAATCCGGGACGTTCTTTCAGCATTGGCTTGAGCTATAAATTTTAGTGAATAGTTTAGTTGCTAGAGGTCAGTGACTATTATTAATCAGCTGACAAAAAATACGAGTGGCCAGAGGTATAATTAACAGGTGGACAATATACCTGACTGATGGTCCCGAAAATTGTATTACCATCCGTTTGTTGAAGTCGGGAAAGGCCTGCCGGATTAACTCCGGGGGCCTTTCTTTTTGATTTAAACTTTTTAGCTTTTCACAAAATCACCTCAGCTCTTACCGGATAATGATCAGAAATAAATACGCTGTCTTTTTTTATCTCATCTACCGAATGGGTTCTTACCTCGAAATCAGTGGTGACAAAAATGAAATCAATTCTGGTTCCGGCAAATTCAGGATCAAAAGCATTGTAAGTTATCTCACCGTTGTAGGAGGTTTGTGCCACTTCTTCGGCATTTCTCAACTGTATTTCTTCTTCATGTCCCTGAATTAGACGGTTGTATGGCTTACTCCCTTTAGGGGTGTTAAAATCACCCGTTAGGATTACCGGTTTATCCCCCGAACGCTTATGAATTTGTTTTAGGAGCATATCAGCGCTATTTACCCGGGCTTCCTCGCTTATATGGCTAAAATGGGTATTCACAAAAAAGAACTCTTTTCCTGTTATCTTACTTACCAGATGTACCCAGGTTACAATTCTCGGGAAATGGGTATCCCAATCCATACTTCCAGCCTCATCCGGGGTTTCGGACAACCAAAAGTTTCCGCTTTCAATCTCATTGTAGAGATCTTTCCGGTAAAATACGGGGCAGGCTTCTCCTTCACTTTTGCCGTCAGAACGTCCGGCAGAAACGAATTGATATATAGGAAGCAGTTTTTTCAAATCCAGAAGCTGCCTGGGCAATACTTCCTGCATTCCCACTACATCGGGCCGGTTTTCCTCGAAATAGGTTTTGATTAAAGGAACTCTGTTGTCCCAAACGTTGGATCCGTCGCCATCACTGGCATAACGTACATTGAAAGAGATAACTTCCAAATAATCCTGATTGTTCTGACATCCGAAAAAGCTGCCTATTGCCAATAACAGGATCGCCATACTGAATTTCATTTTCCTGAATTTTAGATTTAACTGTTTAATTTTCAATATATCCCCCTACAGGGGGCCGGGAAAGAGGTGCCGGAATCATGACTTATTTGCCTTGGTTCTGTATCAGACATGGTTTTAAATTTCAACCCATCCATCAGTTTCTGACGATTTTCGGACACCATCAATTACCTTCATATTACTAATGGCATCTAATCCCGGAACAGGCATTGGATTGTTTTCCTTTACGGCTTCTGCAAAAGCGTCAAACATCAAACCATAGGCGTTTGAAACGGGGAACTCAATATTCCGGGTTCCTATCCCATCGGTTACGGTAATAGTCGCCGGAACATCTGCGAAAGTGTTAAAAGGAATATGGATGGTTATACTGCCGGAAGTTCCGATAATATCCACTTTCTGAAAAGCCTGAGAGGTGGTGGAGACTGTAAACGTGGCTCTTGGTCCTCCAAAATCCATAATGGCTGAGGAGTGCATATCGGTCCCAAATTCAGGGTGTTTACTTTGTAATGCCATCACCCGGTCAGGTTCTGAGCCGAGAATAAACCTGGGCACAGAAATGGCATAACAGCCGATATCCATTAACGCACCGCCTCCGTACTCAGGGATATTGCGAATATTTGAAGGCGCAGGATTATTGTAAGAGAATGCGGTATGAATATATTGAATGTTTCCAATTTGTCTGGATCTTACTATATTCCGGGCATGTTGCCACATTGGATGAAACATGTACATGAATCCCTCCATCAAAGGCACATTGGCATCAGAGGCCTTTTTAATTATTTCCCGTGTTTCGGATGTATCCATTCCCATGGGCTTTTCACAGAGAACGGGTTTTCCGGCATCAATGGTTTTCTCTACCCATTCTTTATGCAGGTGGTTGGGCAGAGGGATGTATATCATGTCTACTTCCGGGTCATCAATTACAGCCTGGTAAGAGCCGTACCAAAGGGGGATGGCGAACTCATTGGCCAAAGATTTTGCTTTTTCAATGTTGCGGGATCCAATGGCATAAGTTTCGCAGTGGTGGGTTTCTTTTAATGGAAGAACAACCCGTTTCACGAAATGATTGGAAGTTCCGAGAACCCCGATTTTTAACTTTTTCATGTCCAAAAAGGTTTTTCAGTTCGTTCAAAATATGGCCATTCTGATGGTTCAGCGTTGCACCCTTCAAGATGATTATTGCCCGGGATGACTGGAAGAACAATGGCCGCTATTTTTGTCTGTTTAGTACTAAAAGTTTCTTGAACTCTTAACGGTTCAAAAAAACAATCTAATTTAATAAAGATTCTTCAGAAACTGTTTTAAGTTTTATCCTTTGGGATGTTTTCCGGGCTAGAGCTCTTATACTTCGTCAAAATTGACACGAATAGCAACGCTATTTAAGGAAATTTTGACTTGTCTAAGAACTCAATTCTTCAAAAACATCTTCCAAAAACAAAATTTAAACAGTTTCTCAACTCAATACTTCGTTAAACTTTCTCAACTACAATAAAATCAATTGTTTCCAGCTTCTAAACTTCAGCTTCCGGCTTCCGCGCGGCTGGGCTACTTAAATCTAATATCTATCCCGAAGTATTCGGGACTAACGATCTATTGTCAACTATGAAAACAAAAAACCATTGAGGCCTTTCAGTCTTTGAAATATTCATAAATTTGAAGAATATGAGGTGGTTCTTTATTTACATCCATAAATCTGTTTTTTATGGGTCTTGAAAATACACGATATGTTACTCAAAAAAGCCGATTTTGGTTTGCACTTGACAATGCTGCGAAAATATTTCCGGCCATTATTAACACTGAGGTTACCTCGGTTATTCGTCTCTCTGCAGTCCTTCATGCACCTGTGAGAATTGAGGCTTTCAGGCGGGCTGTTCTCAAAGCAGAGAAACGTTTTCCATACTATCTTGTGCAACTTCGAAAGGGATTCTTTTGGTATTATCTCGAACATTTACCCCACCATATTGCTGTTGAAGTGGATGATAAACGGCCAAGCCGGAAATTTTCAAAGGGAGGTTTGCTACTGCGGTTTTTAGTCTGGAACAACAAGATCAGTCTTGAGGTTTCACACATTCTTACCGATGGAGGCGGTGCTTTTGAGTTTTTAAAAACCGTTCTGATTTTGTATTCACAGGAATGTGGCAAGGAAGTGCCCGATGATTTTGCATTCAAAAGGCCGGATGAACCTTTCTCAGATGAAGAGTATGAAGATGCCTATAAACGATATTTTCGGGAAGATGTTCCCCCGGTAGTAAAAAGGTCCAAAGCGTTTCACCTGCCTTTTCATCTTAATTCCAAACCCCGGTTCCGACAAACCAATGTGGTCATTTCTATGTCAGATATTAAGCAGGTGGCCAAAATGAAAGGGGTAAGCATTACTGTTTATCTGGTTTCCGTTTATCTTTTTATTCTTCAGGATATTTATGAAAACCTTAGTGCCCTTACCAGACTAAAGATGAATAAAATACTCAGGGTGCAGGTGCCTGTTAATCTTAGAAACATTTTTTCTTCAGGGACCATGCGTAACTTCTCGTTATTTGTAATGCCTGAGATCGACCTGCGGCTTGGACACTACAACTTTGAAGAGATCCTTAAAACTACCTACCATCAGATGCAGCTTGAAACTGAAAAGAAGCTGATCAATAAAAACATTTCCCGAAATGTGGGGAGTGAAAAGAAAATTTACGTCAGGAGCATTCCGTTATTTTTGAAAAGTCTGATCCTGAGGATTAAGTTCAATTCTCTTGGAACCAGTCAATACAGTGGGGTGGTTACGAATTTGGGTAAGGTGAAGTTAACCCCCGGGGCCAACTCGATGATTAATTATTTTGTTTTGACCGCACCTCCTCCCAATAAAATGTTGAAGATCAGTTGTGCAGGCATCGGTTTTGGAGATAAGTTGGTGTTGAGTTTTGGCAATGTTACAGCTACCGAAGAGTTTGAGAATAAATTTTTGGATTTTCTTGAGATGCAGAAAATCTCTTTTAACCGTGAAAGTGACTTGTGATTATGATAAAATGTCCCCATTGTGGTGTTGAACTGGCTGAGAATGCCAATTTTTGTTCGTTGTGTGGCGAACCGTTGCTGGAAAAAAATGAAGACAACCTGGCTTTTATAGAAACAAGAAAAAAAAGTCAGGATGAGAAGCTCATAACAGATTATCAGAAGTTATCCGGCATACAGAAGAGAAAGATAATCCGAAAAATTTCAGCGATTATTCTTTTTTCAGGAATCCTAATCACTTTGGTGATTGATTTCGTGGGAAATAATTCCATTACATGGTCAAAATATTCGGCAACAGTGAGTCTGGTGCTTTTTATCAATATTGCAATGGTCACCTTTTGGTTGCGGAGATATTTTCTTTGGGGATCTTTGAGTTTTGTGTCTGCTTCGCTGCTTTTGGTGCTATTGGATATCTATTCCGGAGATATTGGTTGGGCTATGAGCCTGGGGATACCTCTCCTTTTTGCAGGTTATACCATTGTTTTCTCGTTATTTTGGTTGATTCATCGCAGTAAGCAAAAAGGCCTTAATGTTATAGCCTGGTCTATTCTGGGGATAGGCCTTTTCAGTATTTGTACCGATGGCGTTATTGCTCTCTATCTTGACCATGCCAGGTTATTTGGGTGGAGCCTTATTGTTATGGTTTCATCCACCATCATTTCAGCCCTTTTATTATACATTCATTACCGACTGAAAAAGGTAACCGATCTCAGACGGTTTTTTCATATTTAAAATATCACCCACAGCTCGTGCCACAGATCCCTTTGCATTAAGAAGTAAAGGAACAATCCCCCCAGCCATCCGTGTAAAATACCCAGGGCCCATAAGTTTTTGTATTTAAAATAAGCCCGGATGAAGAAAATCTCCATCACAAAGGTAAATCCCATTAAAAGCCAGTCGGGCGAGTGCGCCAGAGCGAACAATACTGAAACAAGGAGAACCACCTGCTTTTCGTTTAAGGTTAAGGTTGAAATGGTCCTGAGATTTCCGGCAATTACACCTATCATCATAAACTGCTGAATTACACCCCACAACGGATATAGCGCCAAAATGGGAATCAGGTTCCATTGAAAGAATTCAGGGGTATAGATTATCCCGTAAATAATGATGCCTGCCAGTGCGGGTACTGTGAAAACCAGACAAAAAAATACAGTTCTTTTAAATCCATCTTTCCGAAAACCCCACTGATATAAAATGTGCCTGTCGGTTCTGAATCTCCTTAAAATGTAGAAGATCCAGAACAGACAGGCACTGCTGATATAAAATGCCCGAAGTTCAAGCCAGTCCATTAAAATAAACTTCAATGCACCGGTAAGAGCAACAGCCAGTATTTCAAGCCACTTTCTTTTGTCTGAAATCGTTAAATCATTGTACATATGGTGGTATAAAAGAAAATGGGTGAATTTATTGATTTTTAATTTCCAATCGCTTCTAAATACTCATTCAAAAAACGTTTATTCAACGCATCGGTATCCCCGTAATGTTGTCTGATGGAATCCAGCTTATGATGCATCATTTCTCTGACTTCGGCATAGGCCGGCTGATCATAAACATTGGTCATCTCTTTGGGGTCGTTTTCCAGATCATAGAGCTCCCACTCATCAATGTCGTAATAGAAATGCATTAGTTTGTAACGATCAGTGGCTACTCCGTAATGCCTTTTTACCATGTGAATACTGGGGTACTCGTAATAGGTATAATAAACAGCATTGCGCCATTGCGTGTCTTCACCGCTCATTAACTGCCGCATGGATTTTCCCTGCATGTCTTTCGGAATGTTGATGCCGGCATAATCCAAAAATGTAGGGGCAAAGTCCAGATTCTGGACAAGAGCATCACTAACGGTTCCGGCCTTTATTTCTTTGGGATATTTTACCAGCAATGGTGTACGGAACGATTCTTCATACATAAATCGCTTGTCAAACCATCCATGCTCTCCCAAATAGAATCCCTGGTCGGAAGTGTAAACCACAATGGTATTTTCCGACAAATTGTTTTCTTCCAGAAAATCCAATACCCGCCCCACATTTTCATCCACGCAGGCGATACAGGCCAGATAATCCTGCATGTACCGTTGATAGCGCCATTTCATCAACTGAGTTGAATCCATTTGGGCATACTCCTCTTTGAAAACTTCATTCATTGGTCCGTAGGTATTATCCCAGGCTTGCGATTGTTCAGGCGTCATTCTTCCGGTATTGTTGATGAAGGCTTCCATATCCCAACTCAGCGTTTCCTCAATGCCCATTTCTTTCATCACATCCGGATATATTTTGGAGTCACCGGCCCAGTTCATATCCAGCAGAATGTTCATCTCAGATTCTCTGGCAGCTGTTCCACGGCCTTCGTAATCATCGAATAAAGTTTCAGGTTCCGGAAATTCTTTGCTGATGTATTCTCTAAAATACCGTTGGGGAGGCAACCACTCACGGTGTGGGGCCTTGTGGTGATACAGCAAGCAGAAAGGAGACTCTTCATCCTTTATTTTGTTAAGCCATTCCAAAGACATATCCGTGATAATATCACTGACATATCCTGAAACACGGGTAGTATCACCATTGATGATAAATTCAGGGTTGTAGTAATGTCCCTGCCCCGGCAATACCGCTGAATTATCAAACCCCTGGGGGATGCCATCCAGATGGATTTTTCCGTACATGGCAGTTTTATAGCCTGATTCCTGAAGCATCTTGGGAAAGCTGTTTTGATTCCAATTGAAGGGTTGTACATTGTCTACCTTTCCGTTAACAAAACTGTGTTTCCCGGTCAGCATTACTGCACGGCTTGGCGCACATATTGAATTGGTTACCGTTGCTCTGGTGAATGTAACCCCTTTTTCGGCAATTCGGTCAATATTTGGAGTGTTTATTAAGTGGTCCTGATAGGCACTGATAGCCTGATATGCATGGTCGTCGCTCATGATGAACACGATGTTCGGACGTTGACTTTCTTCCGGTTTTTGGTTACATGACGGCAAGAGTGTCAATGCAGCCAGGACCAGTAAAAACAAATTTCTTTTCATGACTTGAGATTTTGTTGACATTAGAATCTGTTAATTTATAGATTATTGTGAGGGTTTGCAAAAATCCGGCGAAATAAGAGTAAAACGAGCCTGGCATTTTTTAAGCGTAAATATCACAAAAGATTGTGCGAGAGCTAAGCGGTTATATTCGTCCTTAAATTTTTAATTACTCTTTTGTCAGTAACAACGGAACTTTAAACGGATGAAAAGGAAGGTTTTAATGCTTGGTTCTTAAGTTTTGCAGATTAAATAGTGTTTGTCTATAAAATAAGCAAACAGTGTCAAAATTTATGGGTCTGTTCAGAAAGTGCCAGTTGCAATCCCGAGGCTTCGGGAGCGAAGCCGGCAAAAGCTGAGTCCCGAATGCTTCGGGATGAGTATTTTGGCGGCAAGCATAACGAAGCAAATGGTAATTTTTAGACAAACACTATTTTAATTTAGTGGGCTAAAACTTATGTGCTCCCAATTACAAACATAAGGGCTAATTATACAAGGCAATGTGACTTTAGAACAATATAAGGTCTCAATATGCAAAGCCATGAATGCTTTGTGCGATGTAACGAGTCCTTTATGATGAGCAACGAGATGCTTATGCGAAGTACTGAATCCTTTATGATAAGCGACGAGATGCTTATGCGAAGCAATGAGATCTTTGTGATGAGTACCGAGATGCTTATGCGAAGCAATGAGATCTTTGTGATGAGTACCGAGATGCTTATGAGAAGCACCGAGGGCTTTGTGAACGGTGCTGAGAGCTTTGTGAGATGGTAAGAGGGGCTTATGTAAGGCAGTAAGTGCTTAGTGTACAAACAATAGCTGTGACTTTCACCTTTTCTTCTTCCCGCTCTTGTAAATTCTCATATTCACCTTTTCGGTTACTACCATGCAACCATATTTCATATCCTCAAGCATTGGTTTAATTTCTTCCAGGAAATCCTCGATTTTTGCTGCATCATCAATGATTTCAACCATCAAAGGCACTTTCTCCTGGACTTCCCAGAATTTGTAGGAGTGGATTACAGAACTTGCACCAAAGCCCATAATCCCTTTTCGGGCAGTGGCTCCGGCCAGGTCCTTTTCTTTGGCCATCAGAACTAACTTTTCCCCAAGCAGGTCGTTGCCAATTTTATCCGTTGAACTGATGTAAATCCTAAGTGCTAAAGCTTCTTTTTCCATTTCTCCTTTTTTTGGTTGTTATGGCAATATGGTTTTCACAAGCATTCGACCTCCAAGAACTGCCGCAAGGCCTAATGCAAAACTGCCGGTTGCATAAAACAGAAATTTGAGCCACTCTTTGTTTTGAAGAAGTATAAAGGCATCATTAGAAAGGGATGAGAATGTGGTAAAGCCTCCGCAAAATCCAACAGCCAGAAAAAATTTGGCCTGAGGGCCTAAGAAGTCCCCTTTTTCCGACAACCCAAAAATGATACCGATGATAAAACTTCCCACGATATTGACAGTCATTGTTCCCCAGGGGAAAAGCGAAAAATACCTCATTTGGATAAAGCGCGTTACTAAAAAGCGCAAAACCGACCCAATAAAGCCTCCTGATCCTACCAAAAGAATTGTTTTCCACATACTTCTTGTTGTTTGAATTCAAAGATATAAGGTTCCTGTCAATTAGCTCTCCTCAAATGATATAATTTAGGTTTATTCTAAACTATAGTGTTGTATAAACCTGACATATTTATCATTGTCAAAGCAAAACCACATTTTTCAACCAATTCAATAGGGTAAATAGTTTTTTAGCTTGTCCCTTTATTGGTAAGGAGATGTGTTTTATTTAAACTTCCTATAAATAAGGGTTTTGACTTTTCAAAGAATGAACCAATTTAATATATTTAAGGTTGAAAATATGGTCATTCCTGAATATATTAGGAATATCAGACCCGATAAATGAAAATTAAGAAATTACAGTCTGTACTAATAAAATACACACACAATGAAAAGAAGAGATTTTTTGGTAAAGAGCGCAGGATTAGGTTTAGCAGGTGCTTTGGTGCCTCATTTTGGCGGATTAAATGCCGTTGGCTTACCTGCTGAGGAGGGGAAATATGATCTCGCAGCTGTTCGTGGCGGAGAGGCTGCCGATATGTTTGAGAAAGCCATGGAAGCTCTGGGGGGTATGGGCAAGTTTGTGACATCAGGACAAAAAGTTCTGGTTAAGCCCAATATTGGCTGGGATGCTCCTCCTGAGAGGGCGGCTAATACCAACCCCGATTTGATTAACCGCATTGTAAAAAGTTGTCTGGATGCAGGTGCATCCGAAGTAGTGGTATTTGATCACACATGCGATCAATGGGACAGATGTTATCGCAATAGTGGCATGGAAGAATCTGCCCGCGGTGCAGGTGCTAAAATTGTTCCCGGAAACAATGAATCATTTTACCGGGAAGTTTCGTTGCCTCAGGCCAAAAAATTGAAATCAACAAAAGTTCACAAAGAACTTCAGGAGGCTGATGTTTTTATCAATGTGCCAGTTTTGAAGCACCATAGTTCTACAACTGTATCTCTGGCCATGAAAAACCTCATGGGTGTCGTTTGGGATCGTGGATATTACCATGGAAACGACCTGAGTCAGTGTATCGCTGACTTCCTGACTTATTGCAAACCAGACCTGAATATCGTAGACGGTTACCGTATGATGACCCGAAACGGTCCTCGCGGGGTTTCTGTTTCGGATGTTGCTGACTTAAAAGCACTGATCGCCGGAAAAGACATTGTGGCCGTTGATGCTGCTGCTACCATGATGTTTGGTCGCAAGCCGCATGAAATCAATCACATCCGAATTGCTGATGAAATGGGGCTGGGTACCATGAAATTAGACCAGCTGGCCATTAAACGAATTAAGATGGGATAAGGGGCAGAGTTATCTGTCTTTAAAAAAAACATGATTTTTTTATATGACTCCGTTAGACTTTTACAACAGATTTGTAATCAATTGATTATGAGAGTACGCTCTTTTGTGTCAATGTTCAGAATTTTAGCATGATACGAATCATCTCACATCTCACCTGACTGCCGTCAGGCAGGTATCTAAAAATCTAACGATCTATTGTTATAGCGATGATTTATAAAATATTGAAGAAAAGTCGGACCATCATTGCTCTTGCAGTGCTGGTTCTGACTTTTGTTTTGTTTATTGATATTTATGAGTGGATTCCGGAGGATACATTTGACAGTATTCTTTATCTGCAATTTGTGCCTTCTTTCCTTCACTTTCTGGCTGTTTTTTCACTTGTCACTGCCGGAGGATTTCTGTTGATACTTCTTTTGACTTTGCTGGTCGGGAGGTTCTACTGTTCCGCTATTTGTCCATTGGGTATTTTGCAGGATGTGGTAACCAGAGTAGCCCGTTGGCGGTCAAAGAAAAAAAGGTTTTTTAAGTATAAGAAACCCCACCCGGTTTTACGTTATACGTTTTTGGGGATTATGGTCCTGGCCATTTTGCTGGGTGGTGGTTGGATCGTTTCCTGGCTTGATCCTTACAGCATTGCCGGCAGGTCTTTCACATATTTGTTCAAGCCACTTGTGGTTTGGGCTAATAATGGGGTACTGGTACCGGTATTGCAAAAATTTGAAGTTTACTCTGTATACCATCAAAATCTTATATTACCTTATCTTGTTCCAACCCTGCTCACATTGGCTTTGACGGGTGCTATAGGATACTTTGCATGGAAGCGCGGACGCCTTTTCTGCAATACCATTTGTCCTGTGGGAACTTTTCTTGGGGAAGTTTCAAGATTCTCCCTTTTAAAAGTAAAGTTTGATCAGGATAAGTGTACCCGGTGCGGTAAGTGTTCAGGTGTATGTAAGAGTGAATGCATCAATATTAAAGAGTACTCGGTAGATACTACCAGGTGTGTAACATGTTTTAATTGTCTTGAAATTTGTCCTGAATCTGCTTTATCCCTTACACCTGCGAAAAAGCAGAATGCGGCAGAGTCCTCTGTAAATCAGATGAAACCTGTTGATGTTGCTGCAAATAGTGTCGGCCATGATGGCAACCGAAGGAAGCTTTTGGTAACCGGTCTTGCTTTAATGGCAGGAGGCCGGATTCATGCACTCAAGAAGAATAAGATGCCGGAAAGTCAAAAAGATCTTCTTCGAAATGAAAAGGATCATCCCGTGGCACCTCCGGGTTGCAAGAGCATTGCACGTTTCAATGAGGTCTGTACAGGTTGCTCTCTCTGTGTGGCAGCCTGTCCTACAGGCGTTTTACAACCGGCACTTGCAGAGTACGGATTAAGTGGATTTATGCAGCCCCATATGGATTACTCGACCAGCTTCTGTAATTTCGATTGTAATAAGTGTGGTGAAGTTTGTCCTACCGGCGCTATATTGCCTCTTCCTATTGAAGAAAAGCAGGTTACTCAAATGGGTAAAGCTGTTTTTGTGAAGCAAAACTGTGTCGTTTATACCGATGAAACCGATTGTGGGGCCTGTTCGGAGCATTGTCCTACCAAAGCGGTCGATATGGTGCCCTATAAAAACGGGTTAATGATTCCCCAGGTGGATCAATCTATATGTATTGGTTGCGGAGCTTGTGAATATCCTTGTCCTGTTAATGAGCCGTTTAAGGCCATTTATGTTAATGGAAATGCGGTACATCAGGAAGCCGAAAAGCCTGAAACAGGAGAGAAACAGGAAGTTGATCATGAAGAGGATTTTCCTTTTTAAGAAATAGTGATTTATTAAACGTCAAAGGGGGCGGTCGTTTTTCGACCGCCCCTTTTGTGAATGTTTACTAATGACTATCACTTAAAACTCCGCCTGCAATTACCTCTTAAGGGCTCCACCTAGCACTATTCCGGCACTTATCAATACGAAATTCTTAAAAATGTATTGACCTTCCAGAGTTGGCGCATAAGGAATCTGGGTAAATACTTCATTGGGAAAAAGAAATACCGGTAAAAAAGTCCCGGGCATTTGAAGAAATAATAAAAGCAATGTTTCCCGCATGAATTTTCCTGATATAAGCCCCAGTCCAATCAATACTTCCCATAGAGCCAGTCCGTTGATGATTATTGGCTCCGCAATTAAGCCAAATGACACCGTTGATATGGTTCGTACGGCCAAATCCTGAGCCGGACTCAATCCCGGGAAAAATTTTAAGAAACCAAACCAGAAAAAAACTAATCCTACACTTATCCTTAAAAGCAGCAGTCCATATCGTTGCATCCAGCCCCTTATTACAGGGTCAACTTTTTCAAACCATTCTCCTCTGAAAAAATTACTCATACTTAATTTGTTTAAACAATGAAACCTAAATCATAAACAAAACAAGTGAGAGTAAGGTTCTGTTGTTTTTTTAAAATTTGAGTTGAGCGTCAGGAACGAGATGACAACTGTTTCAGCTTAAAGTTTTTGGCTGAAATGGAAACTGTTTGTTTTCAAAGATGAAAACAAACAGTTTCTGTATCTATTGAGTGCGAATGGCTCAATTTTTCTGAAATTTATTCTTCACGCGAACGGCAAGGTTGTACATCACCGGAACCATTATCAACGTTAAAAAGGTAGCGGTTGTCAGACCGAAGATAACGGTCCAGGCCATTGGCCCCCAGAAATCGGCATTGTCTCCTCCAAAGTAAAGGTTTGGATCCAGATCTGTAAACAACCCAAAGAAATCGAAATTGGTACCTGTTGCAAGAGGTAATAACCCCAGAACAGTTGTAATAGCTGTTAGCAGCACAGGTCTTAACCTTGTTTTGCCTGCCTTGATGACGGAATCAATTTCATCTTTTCTGGATAACCTCTCATTTCCGGAAAGATTTAGCTCCATCTTTTTTTCCTGGCGAACGATGTCAATATAATCGATAAGCACGATTCCGTTATTTACTACAATCCCGGCCAGTGATACAATACCTACACCGGTCATGAGAATGATGAAATCCATACCAAAGGTTCCCAGTCCCATAAATACCCCTATGGTACTCAATGCTACCGTAGCGAGTATGATTGCCGGTTTGGCACCCGAGTTAAACTGGGTTATCAGGATCATGGCGATGAGAGAAACCGCAATTAAAAGTGCTTTCAAAAGAAAGTCTGATGTTTCCTTTTGATCTTCCTGTTCACCGGTCATTTCCCATTTGTAACCTGTCGGCATTTCATAATTATCCATAAGCTGCCGGATTTCTGCATTGATTTTATTGGCGTTGTATCCCTCCACAATATTGGAAGAAAGAGTGATAACACGTGTGTTGTCTTTTCGTTTAATGTCTTCGTAAGTAGATCCATACGAATAATCAGCGACTGCAGAGATAGGAATATGATGACTCTTGCCGTTTTTCTCAATTTTGATTTTAAAGTTCATTAAAGAGGTTACATCGTAACGATATTTGTCTGCCAAACGAACCATGATGTCATATTCATCCTCACCATCTTTATAGGTGTCTGCCTTAGCTCCGTATAGTGCTGTACGAAGGGCTCCGGCTACCATTTGGGTGCTCAGCCCCATGCGGCGAACTTTGTCCCGGTCAATGTTTATCTCCATCTCGGGTTTGTTCATATTGATGTCCATCTCAAGGTTCTCAATACCTTCAATTTGACTCTTATCGATGGTACTCTTAATACTGGAAGCAACGCTAACCAGCGTCTCAAATTCATTTCCTGAGACTTCAATATTGACCGGCTTTCCTACCGGTGGACCGTTTTCTTCTTTTTCAACAAAGAACTTTGCCCCTGTAAAATCTTTGAGTGTGTCGCTCAACTCCTTCATGATCATGGAAGTACTGATGCCGTCGCGGTACTGATAATCTACAAAGGTGATGGTGGTCAATGATTTGTTGGGGCTCCGGCTGGATTCAAAAAAACCGCCTTTGCCGTTGCCCACATTTACCCCGACAGACTGCACAATGTGATTGTAAGGCTCCAATACATCCTGAATGATGTTCTCGGCTTCAAAAGAGACCTCATTGGTGGTTTCAATATCGGTTCCCAATGGAAGTTCCATGGTTATGAAAACCGTCTTGGGGTCATTATCCGGGAAGAAAATGACGTTTGGGTTAGTCATTCCAAAAAATGCAATGGACATAAAAAGCATGGCAATCATTCCACCAAATATCCATTTAGATGTTCTGCGGCCCATGGCTTTTTGCAGGGTTGCTTCATACATCCTTTCAATATTGGGCAACACCTTATGTTGGAAACGATATGAGTAAGGTTTCAGCACAAACAGGTTTAAAAGAGTAAGCAGCAGTGGCAGTACCAGAAGGTTTCCCCATAAAATACTACCCAGCAGGTAGCTGATAACGCCAATGCCTGCCAGTACCCCCGTAATGATGAACAACCACTTATGGTTTTTCTTCTCAGGAGTAATCTTCTCTCTTTTCATGAACTGCAGCGCAAAAACCGGGTTTAGCACCAGAGCAACAAAAAGAGAGGAAGCCAACACTATTATTAATGTGATAGGCAGATATTGCATAAACTCTCCTGTGATGCCCGGCCACAATAATAACGGGAAAAAGGCAGCAAGAGTAGTGGCGGTTGAACTGATAATTGGCATGGCAATTTCACTGACGCCTTTCTGCACTGCTTTAAACCTGGGATAGCCTTCTTCAAAGTGCCGGTAGGTGTTTTCCACAGCCACAATGGCATTGTCTACCAACATTCCCAAAGCCATCAGCAATCCGAAAAGAATCATGGTATTGATGGTATAACCCGTTTCGCCAAGTATGAGGAATGAAATAAACATGGACATAGGAATGGCCAGTCCTGTAAAAAGCGCATTTCGCAATCCCATAAATAGGTATAAAATCACCATTACGAATAGCATACCCATGATGATCGAATTCTCCAGGTTATTGATCTGATCGCGGATATAAACCGACTGGTCATCGGTAATGGTGACCTTTAAATCTGATGGTAAAGCTTGTGATGATTGTTTGTCGTTAATGATTTTAAATATCTTGTCGGTAGCGTCGAGAAGGTTTTCCCCACTTTTCTTAACGATAGACAGGGTAACCACCGGCTGTTTATTCAGCCTTGAAATGGATGAGCGTTGCTCAAAACCATCAATAATTCTGGCGACGTCTTTCAGGAGAACAGTTTTTCCGCCTTCGCTTTTGATGATGGTATTGCGGATTTCATCCATGTTTTGGTAATCCGCTTCGGTTCGCACAGAGCGGCGGGTGCCATCCACAATAATTTCGCCTGCACCAATGGTGACGTTTTCGGCCATAAGGGCGAACTCAATATCGGAAAACTGCAGGTTGGTGTTTTCCAGCTTATTGGGATCAATATGGACTTTTATTTCTCTTTCATCAACACCTTTTATATCGGCTTCCCGAACTTCCTTTAAACCCTCAAAATCTTCCTGAAGGTCTTCTGCATATTTTTTGAGTTCGTAAATACTGTAATCTCCCGAAAGGTTGATGTTCAGCACCGGAAACTCCGAGAAGTCAATGTCTTCGGTCATCGGGTCTGTTTCCAAATCTTCAGGTAACTCGCTTTGTGCTTTGTCTACCTGGTCTTTTGTGTCCTGCAACGCTTTTTGTACCTCAACATCAGTCTCAAACTCAATCAATATGAGACTTATGTCCTGATAAGATGCCGAAGACATTCGCTTTACACCGGTCAGGTCTTTTAGTTCCTTTTCGATTGGCCGGGTTATCAGGTTCTCAATATCGAGGGGACTGTTGCCCGGATAGGGGGTTGAGACCATAATATATGGCACCACTATTTCGGGAAACAGCTCGCGCTGCATCGAATTATATGATAATAAACCTGCTATGAACAGGAAAACTGTAAGAATGAATATGGTATTTTTGTTTTTTAATGCAGCAACAGTGGGGCCGAATTTGCGTTCAACCACCTTTTGCTCATCTATTTCAGGATGCTCCTTCATTGGATCAGTTTTTTACTCGTTAATGTTCAATGGGGTGCCGTCGGTAACTTGCGCATATCCTTTGGTAATAATCTTCATGCCGGACTCAAGTCCTTTGGTTACCACTGTGCTATTGTTGTCTTTTATGCTGGTTGAAATGTATTTTTTCTCAGCAACCTTGCTACTTGAATCTCCATTTGTGGCCACAAAGACAAATTCTCCTTTAAAGTCCTTTTTAATGAGCAATGAAGGAACAACAAGAGCTTCGGGAATCCTGGCAATTCTCATCTTCAATTCACCCATCAGGTTTGGCTGCAGGGCATTATCTTTGTTTTTAAGGTTCACACGGATAGAGAAAGTACGGGTGTCCGGATCAATGACAGCTGAGGTTCTGTATATCTTCGCCTTTTTGGTGACATTCAAAACAGGGAAATAGATTGAAACGGAATCTTCTGCATTGATTTGATTCAGATAGTCCTCAGAAACATCTGCTGTGATGTAAACTTCATCCAGGTTAACAAGTCGCGCAAAGGGAATTGATGGACCTGCCATTTCTCCCTGCTTTTGCTTTAAATCGTCGATGACCCCATTTATAGGAGCTTTTATGACTGCCATTTCAAGTTGAGCCTCCAGGCCCTGAAGCTTTTTCTGTATGGCATTCATATTTGATTCAGCCTGTAGAAACTCAACTTCGCTGCCAATATTTTGTTCCCAAAGATTTTTCCGGCGTTTGTAAAGAGTGGTAGCCAGTTCCAGATTTACCTTGACTTCTTCTATACTCTGCTCTATAGATTCGGTATTTAGTTTGGCCAGAATTTGCCCCTTTTTTACGTCCTGTCCTTCTTTTATTCTAATAGATTCGATAACACCTGAGACTTCAGGACTAATGACGATGTTTTGATCTGTGGATACATTACCAACAGCCTCAATAAACTGCTCAAAGAGGGTTGGCTGTAACTCTTTTAATTCAACATTGACCAAATTAGCAGGTGAATCATTGCCTAATTCTCCTTCCAGTTTGGCAATCTTCTTCTTTAACTCACTCAACTCTTTTTTATATTCTTCAAGTTGCTCTTTCTTTATCTCCTTTTCTTCAGAAGGTTTGTTGGCACTGCACCCTGATGCTGCAATAATCAGAGTAATCAGGCAGAGCGTAGTTATTGTACGTAGCATGGCTGATGTATTAAGTTTATTATTCTTTTTTGTCATGGCTAATTGTTACTTTACTAAAGTTTACCAATGGCTTTCAGGTAATTGATTCGTGAGTTTAAAAGCTGCAAAGCTGCCTGCACATGGCTGATTTGTGCCTGAATGTACTGACCTTGTTGCTGGGTCAACTCAAAACTTCCTGCTATACCATTCGAAAATTTGATCCGTGTTTTGTCGTAGATATCCTTTGCCAGTTCTTTACTCTCAGTGGCTATGTCATACTGGTCAATGGCACTGTTGTATTCTGTTAAAGCCGTGAGACTTTGGGTTTTTATGTTTCTCAAAGTCATCTTGCGAACATTGATGCTTTTCTGCCAGGCTATTTTTTGTTGCTGGGCCTGCGCATGCCGCATTCCCGATGAAAAGATTGGAATGGAAACAGAAAGACCTACGGATTGGGATTTATACCATTCATCTTCAAAAATATTCCACTCATCTCCGAATCCTGTTTTCTGATAGTTGTAAAACGCATTTATCTGGGGAAGATATTGGGCTCTGATGTTTTTAAGCTGCAATTTTTCGCTTTCAGTATTGGTGTCGGCAATCCGAAAGTCAATATGTTCTTGTGGCATCCACTCTTTTTGTTTGGCTTCCTCGGCTTTGGCATCATTGGATAGGCCTTTTATCTCTTCCTTAAGGACGATGGGCTGATCTTCTTCCAGACCCATGGAAAAGCGCAGGACTGCCATAGCAACCTCTTCGTTTCTTTTAACTTCAACGATTTGTTTTTCAGCTTCGCGCACCATTAGTTTTATCTGAGATACATCAAGCGACTCACGAAATCCGTTTTCGTAAAGCTTTTCAGTTTCATTGAGGGTTGCCTGGTTTACCTGCAGGTTCTCTTCAAAGGCCTCCAGATTTTCCCGGGCTGACAGGACCAGAAAATAAGCTTTTGCTACGGCATCCCTGATCTCTATTTCTGTTTTCTCATCTTGATGACGTGTTAAATCCAGGAATACTTGTGTTGCTTGTAATCCAACAAAATAAGAGCCATTGAAGATCATCTGCTCTACTGAAACGGAATAGTTCCCGTCATATGCGGTTGAGAATGATACAGGAACTTTATCCCCGGGGCCTGTTCCCGGGGGACGCATATCCTCAGGAATTATTTCAGCAGGCAACAAACTAACGGGAACATCAATCGAATGATTGTATCGTCCGGAGAAATCTATCTGTGGAAGACCTCCGGCAATGGTCTCCCATATTTTTTTCTTTGCCGATGCGATGTCGTATTCCGAGCTAATCTTTTGGTAGGCATGGTTGGTGGCATACTGCATAGCCTCATCCAGACTAAATGACAAGGTATCAGAAGGCTGTTGTCCCGATAGTGGAACTCCCATCAGAAGGAGTATGAATACTGTCCAGTATTGAATGGTTTTCATAAAACTATAATTTTCTTTTTTACGGTTCTGTTATTTGAGAAATCAGGAGTTCAGTTGTTAAGGCACTTATTGAACAGGTTATTTTATGTTGCTGTCATTTCGGTTTTTTGCATTAGTTCTTCAAATATCTTATATCCTTTATCTGTGCAAATTCCTTTAAAATGATAAGAAAACAGACTTGTTCTGAATTTGTCTGATATTAATTCTTCCTCAGAGAAAATTCCATAAGTTGGGTCAAAGATGAATACATGACTTCCGGTCATCAATCTGGAAAGAAAATCTATATCCAGATCTTGTCGATACAAATTTTGTTGAATGCCTTTTTTGAAATTCTTTATATAAGCATCGTAAAGCAATTGTCGACGCATTTCTTTGAGCCTGCTATATACTTCAGGGTAATATTTCCTGAGATCGAATACAATGTTCGTATTTTGTCTGCTTAACTTTTTAAACAGCTCCCTCCTATGGAAGAAAAATTCTTCAATTGCATTGACATCTTCACACGGGTCTGTTTCCAGTTGATCCTTGATTTCGCTGGAGGTATGTTCCATTATCTCAGTTACCAAATCATTTTTATTATTAAAATGTTGGTAAAGTGTCTTTTTGGAAACGCCCATCTCTTTTGCCAACTCATCCATTGTAACACTTCGAATACCATAAAGGTTAAAGAGTTCGAGGCCCTTTTTAATTATTGAAATTCTTTTTTCTTCCATGGTTTTGCAAAGATAAGTAAGCATTTACACAGGAAACTTTAAAAAGATGAAAAGTTTCCTGAGTTTCCGTTAAACAAACGAAAAATATCGGTGAATGGCGGTTGCCTGTCAACAGAATGCGGCCATTCGTAAATAAATCTTGTTAAAGGCCTGAATAATTGGCATTTTCACGTGCTTGAGAATGTCATAAGATGAATAAAGTGCTTATTATATGGGCTTTTTGTGGATTGTTTGTGTTTGCAACTCCTTCGCAGGCACAGTTCTGGCCATTTAAAAAACGCAGCCAGGTTGAAAAAGCCACTGAAGATTTGAATAAAAGGAAAAGGGCAGCCGGAGAAGGTAATATGTTTAATGCCCTCCGCGCCAATGACCCCGCACTTAGTGATGTGAGGGATGATCATATCTGGGCTGCTTCAACGGCTGCGACATCTTATTCAAAAGCAGGAAATATAAGCTTATCCTCTCCTTCAAGATATGGCCTTACACAGGGAGTTGAACTTCAGTCTTTGATAGGGCTTAATTTTTGGGCGCCTAATCTTTTTCTAAAAAGAGAAATATCGCGTGAACGATTGTGGATCTCCTCATTGCATGGCATTTACTCTTCCTTCCCGGGCCTCAGGCGTGTCAAGAAAGGGAAAGATACTTTTCTGGCAGATTCTGTGGCAGTAACTCCATTGGTTCTATCCATCAGAAATCAGTTGCTGCTGAGTCGCCCTTTTTACGACAAAATGGATTGTAACCCCCATCAGCCATACCTGATTCTATCGGCTGGCTTTGCTTTGGATTATGGCATTCCTTTTGATGAAGGAGATGCCTATCTTGAAGATGACCATTTATACACACCCAGAAGTGCGTCATATCTGGGAAAGGGGTGGCTCGCTACATTCTCTCTGAGGGTAGATTGGGAAATAATGACCTCCCTCTTTGGCCGTGGCGAAATAAGAGCTTTTTCAGGCGAATTTCCTTCCCGATTTGCTGTTGAACAACAAGCTTCGGCTGAGTTTTTCCTTAACAGAAGTTTATCGGTTTCCGGAGGTTTTCTTACAGCCTTCGGGAATTTTGGGAACCATCGGTTTTCGGTCTGGCCATTTGTTAATCTGTCACTTTATTTTGGGAAAAAGCAGGGTCGGAAACGAGGTTTATTTGGCGAACGGATGTTTTAAAAAGAGGTGCCAAATCCTGAAATTTTCCTAACTTCGCAGCATTTTGTATGGATTTTTGAGGTAATTTTTTGATTATGTGGATTCGTATCGCCAGTTTTATCCTTCGAAACCGGCTCCCTATATTAATAGTTCTGGGTATTCTCACTGCTTTTATGGGATTCCAGTCTCGCAACATTGAGATGTCTTATCAATATGCACCATTGCTGCCAGAGGATGACCCTATTTATCTGGAATATGAAGAGTTTGCCGAACGTTTTGGAAACGAAGGTAACTTAATGGTAGTAGGCGTTCAGGATTCATCTTTTTTTGATGTTGACCATTTCAGAACCTGGCAGAACCTCTCCAAAGATCTTGAAGAGATTGATGGCATCACATCTGTCCTTTCGGTTTCTGATTCTTACAATCTTTACCGGGATAAAGAACAAAAAAAGTTTAAGGTGATACCGGTATTTGATGAGGTTGAAAGTCAGCTGCAACTTGATTCCCTCAAAGAAGCTTTTAATTCTCTTCCTTTCTACCAGGAATTACTTTATAATAAAGAAACCAATACCTACCTTCTTGGAATTACCCTCGATAAGGAGATTCTTGAAAGTTCCTCACGTGTAAAGTTGATGGATGAAATAAAAAAGCGGGGGAAAGAGTATGAAGAGAAATCCGGAAATCAGCTTCGTTTTTCGGGGCTTCCTTTTATTCGCGTCGCAACGGCTGAAATGATAAAGAAAGAATTGAACATGTTTATATGGCTGGCTCTGGGTATTACGGCCATTATTATTTTTCTGTTCTTTCGGTCATTTAAAGTTGTTATGTTTTCAATGCTTGTGGTTGGGATGGCTGTCATTTGGGCTTTGGGTCTGCAGGGCATGATGGGATTTAAGGTGACCATTCTTACCGGTATGATTCCCCCATTGATTATTGTCATCGGGATTCCCAATTCGGTTTTTTTACTGAATAAATTTCATTATGAGTTTAGAAACCATCGGAACAAAATAAAGTCTTTGCAAAGGGTTATTCGCAAGATTGGAAATGCCACTTTTCTTACCAATTTAACCACAGCTAGTGGGTTTGCCACTTTTATTTTTACCAGCAGTCGATTGTTGGTAGAGTTTGGAATTATGGCCTCCATTAATATTATGGTGGTATTTTTTCTTTCTTTGTTGCTGATTCCTATTATATTTAGCTTTCTGGGCGATCCTAAAGAACGGCATGTTAAACACCTGGACCGACCGTTTTTTGAGAAAATCATTAATAAACTGATTCATATTTCTTTGAATCATAAGAAGGTTGTGTTTGCCGGAACACTTTTGTTATTGGTTTTTGGCGGTTTGGGAATATCCCGGATGCAAACCACAGGTTATATGCTTGATGATATTCCTCACGATCATCAATTGTACAAGGATCTTAAATTTTTCGAAAAGCATTTCAGCGGGTTGATGCCACTTGAGATCATGATTGATACTAAAAAGCCCAAAGGTGTAATGCAGCAACGGAACCTCCAAAAAATGGAAGCATTGGAGGAAAAGCTAAAATCATTTCCTGAACTTTCCCGTGGGTTGTCAATGCTTCAGGTAGTAAAATTTGCCCGGCAGGCGTTTTATAATGGAAGTGCAGCCTATTATTCTTTACCAGGTTCTATGGAGCGGAATTTTATCTTATCCTATCTTCCCAATAGTCAGACCGGAGGGCCACAGGTGGTGAGTTCTTTTGTCGATTCCACTCAGCAAAGGGCCAGGATCAGTTTTCGTATGCAGGATGTCGGGACCACCAGAATGGATAGCCTGGACAGGGAAATTAGAAGCGTTGTTGATTCTGTATTTCCTGCCGATAAATATGAAACCTCTGTGACCGGGTCGAGTGTTGTGTTTTTTAAGGGAACCGACTATCTTATCCGGAATTTGTTTATTAGTTTGGGACTGGCGGTGTTGCTTATTGCCTCTTTTATGGCCTGGATGTTTCGTTCAAAACGAATGGTACTGGTTTCTCTTATTCCCAATCTGGTTCCCCTCATCACTACTGCTGCCTTAATGGGCTTTATGGATATTCCCATTAAGCCCTCAACGATATTGGTGTTTAGTATCGCATTTGGCATTTCAGTTGACGATACAATCCACTTTCTGGCAAAATACAGGCAGGAGTTAAGTGAAACTAATTGGAGCATCAGAGCCGCTACTGTACTGGCGTTGAAAGAAACCGGACGAAGTATGATCTATACTTCTATTATTCTTTTCTTTGGATTTGGTATATTTACAGTGTCCAGTTTCGGAGGAACAGTTGCTTTGGGCGCATTAGTGGCCATTACCCTGTTAGTGGCACTTTTCTCAAATCTCATTTTGTTACCTTCCTTACTATTGGGATTGGAAAGACTAATTACCAATGAGTCGTTTAAAGAACCAATGCTAACCATTTATAATGAGGATGAGGATATAGATCATGACGAACTTAAGATTTATCAAAGTGATGATAAACAGGATTTAGATCAATCTTCTCAGCCAATCAAAAAAGGAGAAAACCATGTCGAAAATTGAAGAATTCCGCCAGATAGTTGAGGATCAAATTCAAATGCTTGATGGGATGAAGCGTCCGGAAGGACTCTACGAACCGGTTCGGTATGTTTTATCTTTAGGAGGCAAACGGCTGCGACCTGCTCTTTGTCTGACCTCCGCAGCTCTTTTTGGCGATTTCTCCTCAGCTGTTATTCCGGCTGTTGGCTTAGAAGTTTTCCATAATTTTACATTGCTTCATGATGATATTATGGATCAATCTGAAGTGAGAAGAAATCAGCCTACTGTGCATAAAAAGTGGGACAATAACACCGCTATTCTTTCCGGTGATGCAATGCTGATTAAAGCCTATGAACTGATGACCAAAAGCCCTGTAGGGGTTCTTCCCCAGGTATTGGAAGTCTTTAACAAAACAGCGATTGAAGTTTGTGAAGGTCAGCAGTTCGACATGGATTTCGAAAAGACCATTGATGTTACTGAGGATGGATACCTGGATATGATCCGGCTCAAAACAGCCGTTTTGATAGGTGGAAGTATGAAGATTGGAGGTATGCTTGGTGGGGGGAGTCTGCGGGATTGCAGTCTTCTATATAAATTCGGACAGGACATTGGCATGGCTTTTCAATTGCAGGACGATTGGCTGGATGTATACGGAGACCAGGAATCATTTGGCAAAAGAATTGGAAATGATATTCTTACTAATAAAAAGACCTTTCTGCTAATAACGGCCTTGAACAGACTTGAAAAAGAATCAAAAAAGGAACTTTTAGACTGGATTGAACGTAAGGAATATCAGGCAGAAGACAAAATTACCGCAGTTACAAGCTTATTCAATGAAGCTGGGGTTTCTGAAATTGTCCGCCAGAAGCGGGATGAATACTTCTTTCGGGCCATGGAAAATCTTGAAAAGATTAATGGTAAAAAAGAAATTAAATCAGAACTCCAGAGTTTTGCTCATAAATTAATGGCACGCGCGCGGTAATTTTCTTTTTTTTATTAAATTCGATAGAATTAAAAAAAGTTTATCATGGCGCAACTTAAAGGCACTATATCTCAGGTTATCGGGCCTGTCATTGATGTGAGTTTCGATCTTAAGAATGATCAACTTCCCAGAATTAACGAAGCTCTCCAAATTGAAAGGGAAGCACATGATATTCTTGTTTTGGAATGCCAGCAACATATTGGAGAACATACCGTTCGTTGTATCGCCATGGATTCTACAGATGGTCTCAAAAGGGGGATGGAGGTGTTTGCAACCGGTGAGGCCATTTCAATGCCTTCGGGAGAGAATGTTAAGGGCCGTTTGATGAACGTTGTAGGCCGGCCCATTGATGGTTTGCCAAAAATTCAATCGGAAGAGAAAAGTCCCATTCACAAACCTGCACCAGCTTACGAGAAACTTTCAACCGAAACAGAAATCTTATTTACAGGAATTAAAGTAATTGACCTGATTGAACCTTATGCCAAGGGAGGTAAAATTGGTCTTTTTGGTGGTGCCGGAGTAGGAAAAACCGTCCTTATTCAGGAGTTGATTAATAACATTGCCAAAGGATACAGTGGGTATTCCGTTTTTGGCGGAGTAGGCGAAAGAACACGTGAAGGAAATGACTTGCTGCGGGAGATGGTTGAAGCAGGAATTGTTGATTATGGGGAAGAATTTAATAAGAGTCTGGCGGCAGGGCAGTGGGATTTGAGTAAAGTGGACCCCGAAGCTTTGAAAAATTCCCAGGTTTCTATGGTTTTCGGACAGATGAATGAACCTCCGGGAGCCAGGGCCCGAGTGGCATTATCAGCACTTACCATTGCCGAAACATTCCGTGATCATGGAAAAGCAGAAGGTGGAGGAAGCGATGTCTTGCTTTTTATTGATAATATTTTCCGGTTTACCCAGGCCGGATCAGAGGTTTCTGCCCTTTTGGGGCGAATGCCATCAGCAGTAGGTTATCAGCCGACCCTTTCATCTGAAATGGGAGCCCTGCAGGAGCGAATTACCTCAACCAATACCGGTTCTATTACGTCTGTTCAGGCTGTATATGTACCTGCCGATGACTTGACAGACCCGGCACCTGCAACTACTTTTACTCACCTGGATGCCACCACTGTGTTGAGCCGGAAAATTGCCGAGTTAGGTATTTATCCTGCTGTTGATCCATTGGATTCAACTTCCAGAATTTTATCTCCCGAAGTGGTGGGAGACAGTCATTACAAGACCGCCCAACGTGTTAAAGAGATATTGCAACGCTATAAGGAATTACAAGATATTATTGCCATTCTCGGGATGGAAGAACTCTCGGAAGAAGACAAGCAGATTGTTGGCCGTGCCAGACGTGTTCAGCGTTTTCTATCCCAACCATTTCACGTGGCAGAGCAATTTACAGGTATTCCCGGGGAATTGGTTTCTATCGAGGATACAATAAAGGGGTTTAACATGATAATGGATGGTGAAGTTGATCAATATCCCGAAGCTGCATTCAACCTGGTAGGAACTATTGAACATGCCATCGAAAAGGGTGAAAAACTCCTGAAAGAAGCTAAAAGGAAATAATGGAAGATCTTTATCTGGAAATAATTACGCCTGAAGAAATTCTATATGACGGTCCTGTTGGGCTTGTCGAAGTTCCCGGTTCGCAGGGGCGATTTGTCCTGTTGCGCGATCATGCCCCTGTTATCTCCACATTGGTAAGGGGAGATGTGCGGGTAATTGGTAAAGATGGATACGATCATCATTTTAAGTGTAAAGAAGGGGTGCTTGAATGTCACGAAAATCACACCGTTATTCTGATGAATAAAATGGTGGATGAAAATGATGCAGATCTTTAAACTTTAATTTCTGAAGTTTTAGTTTAGGTTTTTCAACAGCCTTTCGGATTCAATATGTTTGTGAGCATTTTTTAGGGTTAAAGGAAAGAAAAAACAGATTGTTAGTTCCCAAAACTCTGGGTAGATATACGTAAACAAGGGGAGGGCAGAAGAGAAATAATTGAGCGATAAAGTCATATTCCATTATTCAGAAGAAAGTTTGCCAGAGATGCAGAACTCTGACGAATATAAACCAAGTAATTGGTATTCTTTGAATTCTGACTTTTATAGAATATTGACGAAGTCAAGGGAAATGGCCCTTCCACAAAAAACTTTTCCTCGTTTTTTTCTTTCTGACTGTCTTTTTTAATGATTCATATTTAGCTTTTTAGTTTTTGTTGGACGTATTTTTTCAAAAAAATCAGAAAAAAACGCAGGCAGAAATACTTTTCATCGAAACATATATTGGAGGGTTTAATAAACCAATATGTTTAACTTATGATGAGATTACAGAACTTTTTCTGTTTTTTCGTTACTAAAATTGAAGAAGATGAAAAGAGTGAAATTTTTATTAGTGGTTTTTCTTATTGCCGGATTTTCCCATGCTCAGGAAAACAGGCCTCAGAAACCTCACAAAGAGAAACGTTCTTCTGAAGAAATGATCCGGAAAGGAATTGATCGGATGCAAGAAAAATTAGAACTTAATGAGGAGCAAACAGGACGGATAAAGGCGCTTATGGAAGATCATCACCAAGAGATGAAAGCCGAGCGAGAGGCTTTTCGAAGTATATTGGAAGCTCATCATAAAAAGATGCAGGAAAAAAGGGAAGAGCTTAGTGAAAAGATTCAATCTTCGCTAACCGAAGAGCAAAAGGAAACCTTTCAAGAAATGGAAATGCGTCGTAAAGAACGAATAAAAAAGGATTTAAAAAAGCGTCGTGACGAACGTATGAGAAAAAGGGCTCCCAGGCCTTAATGAATAGATGATCAAATTTTTTTGATGGATATTTTTCAAATTGAGGAACCGGCAACATTATATTCAGGAAGCGAAATTTAATTCTGACATACCAGATTCTGTCGATGGTGTGGCATCAAATTATAGTGGATCTTTTTCTGAAGAGAGTGGCAATGGATTCTGCCTAGATGAAAAATTAATTGAAGGACTAAACCAGGGCAATGAAGAAGCCTTCTCTTTGCTTGTGGAAAAGTATCGTGCCAGGGTTGTCAATACTTGCTTTGGTTTTGTCCGTCATGAACAGGATGCTGAGGACGTAGCCCAAAATGTCTTTCTTGAAGTATTTCGAAGCATTTCTGAATTTAATGGAAATGTTGCTCTATGGGTATGGTTGTATCGACTGTCCACACAAAAGAGTATTGATTTTATCAGGACTAAAACACGGAAGAAGCGGTTTGCTGAAATTCGCAGTTTATTCTATAATGACGGGTCACCCATACCTGTTGCAAGTGGAATAATATCTTCTGATAATATTGAGCAACAGGAGCTTTCTGAAATACTGAAAAAGGTTATTTCAAAATTGCCTCAAAGGCAGCAAAAAGCTTTTGTCCTTTCCCGGAATGAAGGGTTGTCTAACAGGGAAGTAGGCAAAGTGTTAAGTGTTTCCGAGTCTGCAGTAGAATCACTTATTACCCGCGCTAATAAACAGCTGAGGAAGTTGTTGCATGATTATTATAAAGCGTATTTCTAAGGATAATAGATCGTTAGTCCCGATGCTTCGGGATAGATGTGAGATGTAAGACAAATTTTATAACACTGAAAATCTGCGCATTAGCCCAAATTAGAGCATGCCCGGAAACAATTGATTACGAATATGTTGCAAAAGTTTAACGGAGTATTGTAAGGAGAATTTTATATTATAAGACTATAAAACAATAGATTGTTGGATTTTCAGATACCTGCCTGACGGTAGTCGGGAAAGATGTAAGATGATTTGTACAATCTTGATGTTCTGAATCTTAATAAACAAATACTTTTAAATGTACGCAGTTGAATTCTGATGCATTGAAAAACTTTAACGGAGTATTTTTAAAAGCAACCGGTGTTTTTTCTAAACTTGTTATGGAAAAGAACAAAAAAATCGAACAAAAAGTAAACAAAGCTTTTCTGGAATTGGAGAATCCAACCCGCTTTGAAGGGACTTCTTTTTTTCAGAGAAAGGTGATGGCTGGCCTTAGGCAGGAAACTTCGGGATCAGGTTATCCAAACCTTCAAAAAATCTCAGGATGGGCTGCTGTTATTATGGTTTTGATTAATATTTCTTTGTTAACAAGTCAATTTCCCGGAACTGCTACGGATAGTGAAAATACTATCGACCTTTTGCTTGAAAAATATGAATTGATGCCGGCCTCTTCATGGGAAAACTATTTTGCTTTAGATGACATTAACGCCATAGAGAACAAAAATGAAGAATGATAAATTAATTATTGTTGCCCTTATTGTTTTGATTTTGTTGAATTTGACCTCCTGGGGATTGTTTTGGAAATCAACTGCCAATCGGCATGCACTACCCCCACTACAGGAAGATTTAGATGTTTTTCGAAGTCAGAGACTTTTGTCAGGAAAACTCAACTTTTCAAATGAACAGGAACGGGCATTGAAACAGTTGCAAAAGAGCCACTTTCAGGAAATGAAAGATTTGCGAAAACGTCACCGTTTGGTTCGGCAGGCCTTTGTCAAAATGGCGATGGGACCTTCATATAATTCTGAGATGGCCGATTCCTTATTTCAGGAAATGACTGTTCTAAATGGAGAAATGCAGAAAAAAACCTGGCTTCATTTCAGGGATATTTATCAGCTTTGTGATAAGGGCCAAAAGAAGGAATTTCGTAGTATAATGCTTCGTTTAAACAAACTTAACAGCCGAAAAAGACAAATGCCACTTGTAAAGCCTCATTGAATTATGGCGATAAAGGATTTCCTTTTTTCATGATCGAATTTCTGTTTTTTGTCTGTGGTTTCGCTATTTTTGTGAAGAATTAAATCTGATTGTGATATTTACTTGTGCACAATCTCTTAAAACCAAAAAAAATGACGTTTAGCGAAACCTGCAACAAAATCTTCATCGAGACTACCAATCATTATCATGAATTTGATAATGTTGATGCTACTCCCCAGAATCCATATGCAGAGGGAACTATCGAAGATCTGCTTTTTAGAAAGAATTGGATTGATGCAGTTCAATGGCACCTTGAGGACATTATTCGAGATCCTCAAATTCAGCCGGACGAAGCACTTAAGATCAAGCGTCGCATTGATAAATCTAATCAGGATCGTACCGACTTGGTAGAATCAATTGATGACTTCTTTTTTGATAAGTACAGTGATGTAAAGGTTCTTGGAGATGCCACCATCAATACGGAAAGTCCTGCCTGGGCTGTTGATCGCCTCTCAATTCTTGCGCTCAAAATTTATCACATGGAGCAGGAGGTAAATCGTACCGATGCTGATCCGGATCATCTTGAGAAGTGTAATATGAAGCTCTCTGTTCTTTTGCAACAAAGAGAAGATCTCAGTACTGCCATTGATCAGTTAATCCAGGATATTGAAGCCGGACGGAAGTACATGAAAACTTACAAGCAGATGAAAATGTACAATGATCCCGCGTTGAACCCCATATTGTATAAAAACAAGAAATAGTTTTGACAAAAAAGTTACTTGTTTTTCGATTCAGTGCCCTGGGCGATGTTGCAATGACAGTACCTCTATTGTGGTCACTCAGGCAAAAATACCCTGATTCTGAAATTTGGTTTGTTTCACGTCCTTTTGCCAAAGACCTCGTGGAAGCGGTTCAGGGTGTTCATTTTCTTCCAGTTGATCTGAAGGTGAAACATAAAGGACTGCCCGGACTTATTCGCTTGTTTAAGGAGCTGAATCAACTCGGACCGTGGGATGCTGTAATCGATTTGCACAGTGTTCTTCGCACGCATGTATTGACGTCCCTCTTTAAATTGAGTGGGACGAAAGTTTCCAAAATTGATAAGGGCCGTAAAGAGAAAAAAGCGCTTACCAGAAAGAACAAAAAGGACTTTAGACGCTTGCTGTCAACTCAGGAAAGATACAGGCAGGTATTTACAAATGCCGGTTACCCTTTCGACATGGTAGAATTTCCGGGAAAAGAGTTATACGGGCAAGTCACTTATTCCAAAAATACCGGAGACTCAAGTCCCCCTTTGGGGGATTCAGGGGGTCCTTTAATCGGGATTGCCCCATTTGCCAAGCATCAGTGGAAAATGTGGCCCGAAGAAAAAATGAAAGAGCTGATGCAGATGCTTGAAAAGGCCGGTTTTCAGATCTATCTTTTCGGAGGCCCCGGGGAGGAACAGGAAAAGTTGGAGGAATGGGCATCGAAATTAAAAAATGCACGTACCTTTGCAGGTCAATTGAGTATGGCGCAGGAACTGAAACTAATATCCACTTTAAGTGTCATGGTTTCAATGGACTCTGCTAATATGCACTTTGCCAGTCTGGCTGGCACAAGAGTCGTTAGCATCTGGGGCGCAACGCATCCTTATGCCGGGTTCTATGGATTCGGGCAGTCAACCGATGATGCTGTGCAAATTGAATTACCATGCCGTCCATGCTCCGTTTTTGGGAATAAGCCTTGTCATAGAGGAGATTTTGCCTGTATGATGGGAATTACACCAAAAATGGTTTTTAATAAGATTGTAAAAAAATAACATACGGCCCAACTGATGAATATCGCATTAATAAACTCAATAGGCAAAAATAAGTGGGGTGGCGGCGAAAAATGGATGATTATGGCCGCCATTGGCTTAAAATCTTTGGGTCATAATGTGGTAGTGGTTTCCCGTAAGGGGTCAAAGCTCTCCGCCAAGGCCAGGGAAGAAAATCTTGACATTAAAGAAATTGGGGCTAATTCTGACTTTGATGTTGTTGCAGGTCTGCAATTTTGCTCCTTTTTCAGAAAATTTCGGCCTGATGTTATTATTGGCTGTCAGAATAAAGACTGGCGGGTGGCAGCAGTGGCACTAAAACTGGCCGGCTCCAAAGCCAAAGTTTTTTCCAGACAAGGCCTGCAATTACTTAAAAATCACTGGTGGTATAAATGGACAGTTAAACTCTTTTGTGATGGTATTATAACCAATACGAATACCATAAAAAAGGAATATGAATCCTTTCTTCCTGTTGACAAAGATTTTATTAAAGTTATCTTTAACGGGGTAGAGAAAGGAAGTGACCATCTTGAAAAATTTGATTATTCTGCTTATATCCCCGATGATGTCTCCAATCCTGTAATTATTCTTTCTACTGGAAGGTTGGCGCATCAAAAAGGGTTCAAGTTTTTAATTGAAGCTGCAGAGAAGATTATTAAAGAACACCCGAATGTATATTTTTTCCTGGCAGGAAGGGGAAAACTTGAAACATCACTCAAGCATCAAATTGATAGATTGGGGATAACCAAACATTTTGTTTTGTTGGGTTTTGTAGAGAATGTTCCCTCTTTGCTTTCAAGTGCCGATATATTTGTACTGACCTCACTTTATGAAGGAATGCCTAATTCTATTCTGGAGGCTATGTCACAGGGCCTTCCGGTTGTTTCCACTAAAGTTAATGGTGTGGTGGAGCTAATCGAGAATGGTGTAAACGGCTTTACTATTAGCGCCGGAGATGTAGATGAGATTTATAAAAGTTTAAATGAATTGGTTGCAGACAAGTCCAAAAGGCTCGATTTTGGGCAAAAAGCCAAAGCATTTGTTGAGTCCGGTTTTTCAGTAGACCGAATGGTTAGAGATCTTGATGAAGTGTTGAAATCAAACTGAAAATTAGGAAAAGGATGGGGTTACTGTCTTGTAAATCAATATTTCAAAAAAATAATAAATTCCTTTATTATTCGGGGAATTTTTTGAATCAGCTGTTTCCAAGACTGATATTTCGGAAGCGGCTTGGAAAGAAACTGAAAAAACTCCAAAATTATGATTCGTCCTATGTTTGGAGTCGTGTACATTATTATAATAAACTTGGGGCAAATACCGAAATAGGAACAAACCCCGTTGTGCTGAAGAACTTTAAATACGGCGTAAAACCAAAGACTTATTTTTTTGACAGTTATGATTTGTTCAGGTTCTTTCCGTCATCTTTAAAAATGAATTACCTGTTTGGAGATGTCACCCACTGCCCGGAGCAACCATCCTTTGTGAAAAGCCGGCCCGTGGGAAAGAGGAATGAAAACTCTGTGGTTTTGAAGCTAAATAAAATTCGCCACTTTATGTTTGTTAAAGATTGTACCGCATTTAAGCATAAAAGAAACTTGCTTGTTTGGCGGGGCAAAGTTTATCAAAATAACCGGTCAGCGTTTCTCAAAAGATATTTTGGACATCCGCTTTGTGATGTAGGGAAAGTGAATAATGATTGGGGAAATAATGAACATCTGTTGAAACGAATGAGCATCAATGAACATTTAAAGTTTAAGTTCATTCTTTGTCTTGAGGGCAATGATGTTGCTTCAAATCTTAAATGGGTTATGTCTTCAAATTCAATTGCTGTAATGCCCAAACCTAAATATGAAACCTGGTTTATGGAAGGGACATTGATTGGAGGCGTACATTACATTGAGATTAGGGATGATTTTTCTGATCTTGAAGAAAAACTCAATTACTATATTGAAAACACCCATAAGTCTGAGGAAATTATCAGGAATGCTCACCAACATGTAGAACAATTCAAGGATACACACCATGAACAAATCATTTCCCTGTTAACGATCCTTAAGTATTTTCATCAAACAGGTCAGAATGTTGGAGATCTGAACTCATATATTGCTAATAATCTTGCTTCGGCAGATAATTTCGGTTTATCATGAATATTGGTTTCGATGCAAAAAGAATTTTTCACAATCGAACAGGGTTGGGAAACTATGGCAGAGATATTACTCGTATTATGAGTGAATACTTTCCTGAGAATTCATATTTTTTATATAATCCCAAACCCTCTGCCAGCAAATTATTTACTCCAAATGGAGTAAATGTTTTTGAGATCTCGCCAAGAAAGCCATTAAGTCGCTTTTTCTATAACTTCTGGCGACAATATGGAGTAGGAAAGGAACTAATTCGCGATAAAATAGATCTTTTTCATGGTTTGTCAGGCGAAATACCTATAAAGAGGAAAGGGAGCAATATCCCGGTAATCGTAACTGTTCATGATTTGATCTTTCTTCGTTTTCCTCAGTTCTACTCTTTTTTTGATCGAAAAATTCATCAACTAAAACATCGTCACGCTTGTCGCAATGCTGATATGGTTGTCGCAGTGAGCGAGCAGACAAAAAGGGATGTGGTTAAATTTTTTGGTGTGCCGGAAGAAAAAGTTAAGGTAATTTACCAAGGCTGCCAGGATGTATTTAAGCAAGCTTACGAAAAAGAGGAAATTGAAAGAACCAGGAAGAATTTTGGATTACCTGAACAATATATCCTCAATGTAGGAACCATTGAAGAGAGAAAAAATATTCTTGCGGGAGTGAAGGCCATTAAGGATATTGATACACACCTGGCTATTGTAGGAGGAAAAACGCCTTATACACAAAAGGTCAAGGATTATATCACTGAAAACAAAATGGAAGGTAAGGTTACCTTCCTTAAAGGAGTTTCTAATAGAGATTTAGCTATTCTTTATCAAGGCGCTTCGTTGTTTGTGTATCCTTCCTTCTTTGAGGGGTTTGGAATACCTATTATTGAGGCTCTTTTTTCTGAGACACCCGTTATTACTTCCAAAGGAGGGTGTTTTGGGGAAGCAGGAGGTGAAGGGGCTTTATATATTGATCCTGAAAATGTAGAGGAGTTGTCAGATGCCATAAAAACGGTTCTGTTCAATCAGGAGATGCAAAAGAAACTGATTGAAAACGGAAGGAAACACATAAAGATTTTCTCAGATGAATATATTGGTAGTCAATATATGGAGTTGTATAAGATGTTAGTTTCCAAATAATATAAATTTAGATGTGAAGAAAATGACATAGTTTATTTAGAGAATTATTCATGTCGAAATTTTCAAGGGTAAATTTATATCCGGTTTCTCCAAACATTTTTCTTTCTTCCGGGGTATCTATTAGTGTTTGAACATAATCTGCAAATTCTTTTATGTCAAAAGGTTTAGCAAGATATCCGTTTTTACCGGGTTTCACCAATTCAGGATTAGAACTAAGATTCCAGGCCACAATAGGTTTTTTTCTGAGCATGGCCTCGGCCAGAACAAAACCAAAACCTTCCCATCTTGAGGTTAAAATGAAAATGTCGATGGAATCCATGAAGTCAAAAATGTTTTTCTGAAAGCCAAGTAAGATAATGTTTTGCTTTAGATTATTTTCTTCAATCAATCTTTCAATGTTTTCCCTTAAGGGCCCGTCTCCAGCTAACAGGATTTTGAAATTTGAAGTTTTTGTTTTTAATTCTTTTGCTATTTCAATGAGAAGGTCATGTCCTTTTTGAGGGGCTAATCTTGCTGCGTTGCCAATAATAATCTCTTTTTCATCGGATCGATGTTTTTCATGCATTGATGGTAGCTTGTTGATTTCAATGCCGTTGTAAATCACCTCTATTTTTCCGGGGGCAAACATGTTGGGGTTGTTTTGATTTATGGTCCTTTTTGTGGCTTCAGAATTAGCGATAACATCAGTTATTACTTTTTTAAACAAGAATCGGTTAAAAAATGTGTTCCTGATCGGAATTGCACTTCCCCTTCTATATATTATTCTTTTAACATTTGTGATTTTAGCTGCCAGGCCGGCTGTTTTTATATCTGACGAACCGTTCATAATCAGACAATCAATTTTTTCTTTTTTGAAAAGGCTAGCCAGGAATAAAAGTTTGAATATATTAAGAAAGCTAAGGTTTCCAATGGATATACTATGCTTTGGTATTTGTGTTTCTTCGAGCTTTTTTTCCAATACACTTTTTTTGTGGCAAAAGAAAATGACATCGTATCCATTCTCGTTAAGTTTTTTTGCCATGTCGAAGTGCCACTTCTCTCCCCCTCCCCAAGATTTCACGGAGTTCAAAAAGCATATTTTGTGATTTTTTTTCATTTTTACATTCCTGGTTTAACAAAAGCTAAAGGTCCACTATGGCAATTCATCAATGCCCAAAGGCGTGAAGGCCTGCTGTGTCTCTTTGGTTTTTTTTAATATTTCTAAATTTTCTGTCTCTGATATCCGGTTCTGTCTGTTATGGATAAAATGATATTGTACAGCCCTGAATCGAGGGCTGAAAACCTTTTTGCCAGTTAATCGCAAGCGGTATTCAAGGTCTGTGTCTTCACCCACAAATGGTTTTTCATATCGCATGTCAAATCCATTGATTTCTATCAAAGCACTTTTGTAAAGAGAAAAATTCGCGCCCAATATTCCCCGGTTAAATTTCCCAAATTTCTTGTTAATAAACTTTATTGGTACTCTTATTCCTTTTTCAATATCTCGGGTTTTTCCAGTTATGCTATCCCATATTAGTCTCAAGAAAAAAAGAAGAGGGCTTTTCTCTTTAATCTGTTCCTTGAGGAAGTGTTGCTTAAGGGACTCTGAGATATTAACTCTTCTTCCTGCTATTATAATATCAGGGCTTCTGAAAACCAGATGGTCTTTTACGAAATGTTTGTGTGGGATGCAGTCTCCGTCAATGAAGACCAAATAATCAGATTTAGAAGCTACTATGGCTTTATTCAGAATTCTTGTTTTTCTAAATCCACTGTCTTCTTGCCAAACATGCTGTATTCGGAAGGGGTAGCAATTAATTATCTGTTTAATTTGACTAACTACTTCTTCTTTTGAGCCGTCATCAGCAATAACCACTTCAAAGTTTGGTTCAGACTGCTTCTCGAAAGCTTCGAGTAAAGTCTTCAAGGTGCTGAAGTCATTGTAAAATGAAATGATTATTGATGCGTTAAACATAATGGACTTTAATAAAATATTTACAGATACCTAAATGTGGCAAAAATATGAATAGTATTTAATATTCGTAATAAAAGGAGCATTAAGATAATTCCTTGGAGAGATAAATGCGTTAAATTCTAAAAGAAGAAGAGAAGAATTTATTAATGATTTCCTCCATTTTAGTTATGTTTGCATGTTAAAAAAAATAAATCTATCCCCTTAAAAATGAAGCGTTTTTTATATACTTTTCTAAAGATTTACCTCTTTTGGCTGATCTTCTTCGCGTTCTTCAGGGTATTGTTCATTATCCTGAACTTCTCTTATGCTGAAGATGTTCCTCTTTCTTCTCTTTTAGTTTCATTTGGACCGGGGTTGAGAATGGATCTGGCATTTTCAGGATACCTGATGTTGTTGAGTGTTGTTATTCAGTTACTATTCCTCCCGGTTTTTCAGAAGTTCTGTTTTACCTGCATGCACTGGCAAAGCTTTATTTTGATTCCCGTTTTTACAGGCCTTTTATTGGGAGATGCCAATCTTTACCGCTATTGGGCCGGACATCTCAATAGTGAAGCCATTGGTTTTTTAAAAACTCCAGGCATAATTTTAAACTCAGTGCATTGGCTTGAAGGTGTCATATTTTTTGTTATACTGGTGATTTTGTCATGGGCTTTGCTTACCGGTTATCGAAAACTTTTGAGTAACAGGCAGCATCAATCAGTGATGGCCTGGAAAAAGGTCGCCATGAACTGGGGCCTAACCCTTTTTACCGGTGCCTTATTGATAATCCCTATACGAGGAAGTTTTGGTGTAGCTCCTATCAACACCAGCGTGGCTTACTTTTCAAATCATCTTTTTGCCAATCATGCAGCTATTAATCCCTTATGGAATCTTGCTTATTCAATGAAAAGAAGTGGCGTCTCAGATAATGACTACCAATTTATGGATAAACGGAGGGCTGAAGAGCTGTTTTCAGGGATGATGAAGGAATCAGGGCGGTTTACTCCGGTTTTAAAGACTGATCGTCCAGATATTGTGGTGATTTTATTGGAGAGTTTTTCAGCCCAGGCCATCGGCGCATTAGGAGGAACAGATGTAACACCCAATCTTAATGAGTTGATGAAGGACGGGATCTTTTTTCAGCATTTATATGCAACGAGCTTTAGATCAGATTATGGAATGGTAGGAGTATTGGCTGGCTATCCCGGCATTCCCGGATATTCGGTGATGCAATATCCCGAAAAATCAGGAAATTTAAATTTTATTCCTCAGGAACTTAAGAAAAACGGGTATGTTGATCTTAACTTTTTATATGGGGGAGATATGGCTTTCAAAAACCTGAGATCTTTGATAACCTTAGCCGGATTTGATGATGTTGTAGACATAGATGATTTTCCGGAGGAGTATCAAGGAGAAAAATGGGGCGTTCATGATGAACACACTTTCGAAAAATTTGTAGATGTGATTGAAGGTTCCAAATCTCCGTCTTTTAATTTCCTCTTTACTTTAAGTAGTCACGAACCGTTCGATGTTCCCATGGAGCGTGTTTATGAGGATGACTATCTGAATGCCGTGCATTATACCGATAGATGTTTGGGTGAGTTTTTCGATCAGATAAAAGAGCGAGGGCTTTGGGATAATAAATTGTTTGTCCTGGTTGCCGACCATGGAGTTGTTGGTCAGCAAAAAGCATCCTATGTAAGTAAGTTGAGATATAAAATTCCTATGGTGTGGACAGGAGGGGCCATTTCTGTTAAGGACACTGTTGTTAACACATATGGATCCCAAATAGACCTGGCTGCCACCCTGCTGGATCAGCTGGATATGGATTCAAAAGCATTTATGTATAGTAAAAATATTTTGGATAGAGGTGTTAAAGGATTTTCATTCCTGCAGCATCCGGAGGGCTTTGGCTACATAAATGAAAATGTTTTCCAGATGTTTGACAAAGGCACTTCCAAAATCATAAAAATGGAAGGGGCTGATTCCTCTCAGGATAGTATTAAAGCAAAAGTATTTATGCAAATTATTGCAGAAGATTTTAAAACCAGGCTTTCCAATGGAACAGAGTAATTATAGAAAGGAAGATTTAGAGGTCATGGCTCCTGTTGGCTCTTTTGAGTCACTTATGGCTGCCATCCAGGGAGGTGCTGATTCAGTTTATTTTGGGGCAGAGCAACTAAATATGCGTTCACGATCATCCAGCAATTTTACTACTGATGATCTTCGTGAGATTGTTCGAATTGCATCTGAAAATAATGTTAAAACCTACCTGACTGTCAATACGGTATTGTACGACAAGGATTTGTCAGTGATGCGAAGGCTTATAGATGCAGCAAAGGAAAGTGGCATTTCTGCTGTCATTGCTTCTGATCAGGCAGCCATAAATTACGCCAATAGCATTGATGTTGAGGTTCATATATCCACTCAGGTCAACATTTCAAATGTCGAAGCACTTAAGTTTTACAGTCACTTTGCTGATGTTGTGGTTTTAGCCCGTGAACTGAACATGGAACAGGTAAGTCATATTCATCAAGCCATCGATAATGAACAGATTAAAGGCCCATCAGGGAAATTAATTCAGATAGAAATGTTTTCGCACGGTGCCTTGTGTATGGCAATATCCGGAAAGTGCTATCTAAGTTTGCATCAACTAGATTCGTCGGCTAACCGGGGAGGGTGCCTCCAGCCATGTCGCAGGAGCTATATAGTTACTGAAAAAGATACCGGACAGGAACTGGAAGTGGATAATGAGTATATTATGTCACCTAAAGATTTAAAAACCATTCACTTTGTAAATAAGATGATGGATGCAGGTGTAAGGGTTTTTAAAATTGAGGGACGTGCCCGGGGTGCTGAATATGTTAAAACGGTTGTTGCCTGTTATCGCGAAGCTATTGATTCTGTTGTTGATGGGAATTATTCGCAGGAAAAAATCGCCATATGGGAGAAAAAACTTGCTTCAGTCTTCAACCGCGGCTTTTGGGATGGTTATTATCTTGGACAAAAACTCGGAGAATGGAGTGCAAATTACGGTTCGCTGGCATCAAAACGAAAGATTTACCTTGGAAAAGGGACTAATTACTTCCCCAAAATTGGTGTGGCAGAGTTCGTTCTTGAAACCAAGTCTTTGAAAGTTGGAGATGAAATTTTAATTACAGGACCTACAACCGGAGTAGTAGAAATGAAAGTACCTGAGTTAAGACTTGATCTGAAACCTGTTCAGGAGGTGAAAAAGGGTGATCGCTTTTCAATGCCCGTAGATGTTAAGGTAAGAAGATCCGATAAGCTTTTTAAGTACGTTCCCAATCAGGAAAAGCGTTTTTCGTGATAGTACTGCGTAAAGCTGTTGAAATTAAAGATATATGTGCGATAAGTGTCAGTCTATTAATGTTATAAGGATTGTCTTAAATCTTACCTGCCTGACGGCAAACAGGTATCTAAAAGTCTAACCATCTATTGAAATGAAGGAATATCAAGGAAATTTAATCAAAATGAATAGTGGTTTAAAAAACAATCAGGTTTCATACTCTCTGAAGCTTGAAGATGAGGATATTGAAATGAACCACTTTTTGGATAAGTCTATTTCATTAGTTTATCAAAACCGAATCAATTGTATAAATTGTGGGAAAGAAACCAAAAAATCATTTGGTCAGGGTTTTTGTTATCAGTGCTTTACAACAGCCCCACAAGCAGATGAATGTGTTTTGCGCCCGGACAAATGTAAAGCACACCTGGGAATATCCCGGGATGTGGCCTGGTCTGATAGTCATTGCTTGCAACCGCATATTGTTTACCTGGCTGTTAGTGGGGGGCTTAAAGTTGGGGTTACCCGTTTGTCGCAGGTACCTGCACGTTGGGTTGACCAGGGCGCCACAAAAGCTATCAAACTATGTGAAGCTCCAAATCGCCATATTGCCGGTGTCATTGAAAAGTATTTGATGCAATCTTTTGGTGATAAAACCAATTGGAAGAAGATGGTGACAAATGGTAATGTCCCTGATTTTGATTTGATGGCTGAAAAGAAAAAAGCTGTTGAGCTCCTGCCTTCAGAATTGAAACGATATGTATTGTCTTCCGATAATGAGGTTTTTGAATTTGAATATCCGGTTCTTAAGTGGCCTGAAAAACCGCAACAGGAAAATCTGGATAAGAACCCTGAAGTAAATGGTGTTTTAAAGGGCATTAAAGGGCAATATCTTTTGTTCGGGCACCAAACGGTTTTTAATGTCCGGAGGTTTTCCGGATATGCGGTTAAGCTTAAGGTCGAATAATCACCATTAGGTTGTTGATTGTTTATAGTGTCAGTGAGCCAGGTGTTTAGCCGCATTTGGCTTTTCTTTTTTTTCTATATTATGAAAAATTGAGTTTTAAAAAGAAACCAAAGTCAAAGGTTTACGTAGCAAGGGGATATAGAATTTAATAATTTGTTATTTCTGCTTTATCTCAAAGTATTGGGCCGAAGAAGCAAATTAAGAGTTCTATTTTGAACATGGAACAGTGCATCATGCAAATTCTTTGCAATGATGTATTTCCGGATTCCGGATGGGTTTTTTGAAACTTTAAACATTTATAGATCAAATGAAAAAACTTTACTTGATTTTGGCGCTTTTAATTACGGTGCCAGTGATGATGGAAGGGCAGGTTGCTAAGTACAAAGCTGTATTTACACTTAATTTTATCAGGTATATTGGGTGGCCTGATGATGCTCGTCAGGGAGATTTTGTAATCGGAGTCTTAAAGGATTCCGATATTGCCAGAAGGGTGAATAGCCAGATTGGAGGAAAAAAATTCGGATTTCAGGATGTTGTGGTTAAAGAGTTTAACGCCATTGATGAAGTTGTCAAATGTCAGGTTCTTTATGTATCTTCATCCATTAATTTCTCACGTTATTCCGATCAGATTAAACAAAAATTGGGTAAGAGCTCATTAATTGTGACAGAAAAAGATGGGGCAACCGATTATGGGGCTATGATAAATTTTGTGATACGGAATGAAGTTCTTAAGTTTGAAATTCACAAGGGGAATGCCTCAAGCCAGGGCCTTCAAATCAGTTCAAGGCTGGAAAATATGTCTTCCGCCATTGTGTTGTAAAATAACATCTTGTTACACGATATAGCCCGGGACCTGGATATCCAGGTTCAGGGGTTTTTGTTATGCCAACTTAAATCCCTTCCCGGATAGCTGTGAATTAAAACATCTTTTCATGAAGCTGAAGTATAATTTTAACATTGCTCAAAAGTTGATAATTGGTTTTGGGCTAATCCTTGTTGTCATCCTGATAAATAGTGTCCTGACACTTGGAACACTTACCCGCAGCAAGAATCTTACCAACGAGGTAACCAGTGTCTATTCCCCCTCAACGGAGAAGCTGGGCGACCTGGAAATGATGGTCACCCAAACCAAAATGTTGATAAAGAACTGGGTTTATATTGATCGTCAGGCCAACACTCCCGATAAGCTTCGACTTAAGGAGGTCCATGAGCAATCAATGCCTCAGCTGAAAGAAGATCTTCTTGATATTTCTTCGGAATGGGAAGATCAGAAAGATAGAGAAAACCTTGAAGCTGTTTTTCATCATATCGATTCACTTTTTGTTATGCACAAGCAAATAATGGGTGCTCTTAACTCATTCGATGCTTATGATGATCCTATGGTTCTTTTTGAAGTTGAACCCATGGTCGTGGAAGGTGGAGATGTTATGCAACTAAGTGACCAAATTATTGAAGAAGTTGCTGATTTAAGCCAGGATTATCTCGCCAAATATGAGGCTTCCCTTAGTGATATGAATCAGACCTTTTCTTCTTTTACCTGGTTTACAGCAATTATGAGTGTGATTCTTATTGCTGCATCGCTTCTGATAGGTTTTGTATTGTATTCCACTATTGTTAAACCGCTCTCGAAAGGTGTTTCTTTTGCTCAGGCCTTTGGAAAAGGTGACCTCACAGCCAGAGTTGATGTTAACCAGGATGATGAAATTGGAATTCTTGCCAAAGAGTTAGGTTCCATGGCGCAAAATCTTAAAAGTACTGTGGTTTCCATTAAGAAAAATGCATTGGACCTGGTTCACAACAGTAAAGACCTCCGGGACAGCTCTCAACAGTTGTCAAGAGGTTCAGCCGACCAGGCAGCCTCTGCAGAAGAGGTTTCAACCTCTATTGAGGAAATGGTTGCCAACATTGATCAAAACACTGACAATGCCATTCAAACTGAAAAGATTACTGTTGAGACAGCAAATGAGGTGAATGTTGCCAATGAACTTTCCACTGAGGCTGTAAAAGCGATGGAAGATATTTCAGAGCGGATTACTATTATTAGTGACATTGCTTTTCAAACCAATATTCTCGCTCTTAATGCAGCAGTGGAGGCCGCCCGTGCAGGTGAACATGGAAGAGGCTTTTCAGTTGTGGCAGCTGAGGTCAGGAAACTGGCCGAGAAAAGTAAAGTTGCTGCCGATGATATTGTAAGTCTTGTTTCCAAAGGACTAAAGGTTTCTAAACAAGCCGGCGAAAAATCAAAAATGCTGGTCCCCGATATTGAAAAAACAACTCAGCTTATTAAAGAAATTGCTGCAGCCAGTATGGAGCAAAAGACCGGTGCAGACCAGATTAATCAGGCCATGCAGCAACTGAATATGATTACTCAGGAAAATGCCTCCTCTTCCGACTTGCTGACCCAAAGTTCTGAGCAACTTTCTGATTTGGCTGCCAATCTGCAGAAGGCTGTAAGTATTTTTAATATTGGCGAAGAAACAGAATTTAAAACCACCAAAATAGATACTTCTTCTGTTGCTGATAAAAAGGAGAAGAAAGAAACTCCGGTCAAAAAAGAAGAGAAAAAGGTTAAGGACGAAAAAAGCTCTTCCTCAAAAACTCCTAAAAAAGGTGATAACAAAAAACCGAATTTGGGAAATCTTGGAAAAGAGTTCGATCTTGATAATTACGAGAAGTTTTAATTGATTGAAGACCTTTGTCCAATTATTTTATGTTTTGTAAGGATTTTTAGGAGGGGAATAATCAGTTAATTTAGCGAGCTAAATAATATCAAATGATCGTTAGATTTTTAGATACCTGCCTTACGGCAGTCAGGAACGATGTAATATGATTCGTACAGTATTGATATTCTGAACCTTAATAAACAAATGCTTTTAAATGTAAACAGTTGATCTGCTTTGCATTGTAAAAGTTTAACGGAGTAATGTAATATTAAAGCCCCCGAAAATATTCCGCAAGGATTTTAGGAGGCCAATATATGCTGGACAGGTCATATGAAGACAGCCAATTGTAAGGCTCTTTCAGGAAAATGATGTTGTTCCAATAGGATATTTGAATGAAACGATTTTGAGTTTTCTTTTCCCCATTGGTTATCATAAGGGAATAATATCGTTCCATTCCACCATTGATTTAGAAAAATATTATACTGATGAAACGAGCATGGAAGGACTTTGCCTTAAAAGAGAATGTAAACATTCAACCATGCGAGTTCCATTCGGCCACTGGATAACCAAATTTTGTACGAATGAAAGAAGATAATTTTTCAGTTCAGGTAAAAAAGTCAGATGGCATCCTTACCGTGGATTTTAGTGGACAATTGACCATTAATTATATCCAAAAAATAAAGGAGGTCGTTAGTGAAAAGATCGATTTTGCACAGGATATTTCTGTAAGCATCGATAATCCTGACAATCTTGATATTACTTTTTTGCAGCTTCTGCAGTCATTGAAAACAACTGCCGAGCTTAATAAAAAAGAATTGTCTGTTAGCTCAACCCTCCCAAACGAGCTGGAGAGTTTGGTTTCCAACGCTGGTTTCTCAGATTTGTTAAATAGTAACCCTGTAAATAATTAATCACATGGCAAAAACAGTTCTTATTGTTGATGATTCCGAAAGTATCCGGGAAGTTGTAAACTTCACACTTCAGAATGAAGGATATGATGTTCTTGTAGGTGTTGATGGAGAAGATGCTCTTCAATACCTGGATGGACGAACAATTGATATTATTATTACCGACCTTCACATGCCTAATCTTGATGGTCTTGGCCTAATCCGTAAAGTACGGGAAATGGATGGATATAAGCATATTCCCATTTTGTTTCTGACAACTGAGTCTCAAGCTGCAAAAAAGATGGAAGCCAAGCAAGCCGGAGCTACCGGATGGATCATTAAACCTTTTGTGCCTGCTAAGTTACTTAGTGCTATATCCAGGGTTCTTAGATAAAGTTATTGTTGTTTTTTATTTTCAGTGATAGTCAGGCGTTACTGATGGTTTAAATTTTATCTGATGACAGATCAGCTTGAAGAAATAAAAAGGACCTTTATTGATAACAGTATTGATCAGCTTTTGGGCCTGAAAGAAAAGCTTGTTAATGCTGATTTTCTTAACCCGGAATTTAAGGTCGATGGGATTGCCGAGGAGGTTTTCATGATCATGCACGGAATGTCGGGGACCGCTCCAATGTTAGGATTGGATTCATTGACCCACGTTTCACGAAAATTGGAATTGGTATTTGATAAAATCAGAAAAGGAGAAAAAGACCTTTCTGAGCAATTAAGTTTACAAACCATAAGGGGAATTGACAGTCTCATCGATGAATTGAGATGTAATTCAGAAAAAATTGCTCTTTAATATATCTCTTTCATCCGGGATATGTTGGATGCGCGAAACGGCATAAGGATATGATGGATAAGTTTAAAGCCAAGTTTGTAGAGGAATCTCTGGATAATGTAAATGATTTGGAGGAGGCTCTCTTTGCGCTCGAAAATGATATGCAAAGTAAAGATTTAATTGAGCGTATTTTTCGGGCAATGCATTCACTTAAAGGAGGTGGAGCCATGTTTGGGTTTAATCATCTAAGTGAATTTACCCACCACCTTGAAAATATTTTTGATAAGGTCCGTAACGATAAATTAGAAGTAACTCAAGACTTGATTTCTCTCACTTTTTCTGCCGTAGATGAAATAAAGTTTTTACTTCAAAAAGGCGATCTTACTGATCCTGAAGACTTGAATGCTTACAGTCAGTTTATGGCCAGAATTCAAACCTTCTCGGAAGGTGGAAATATTTCTGAAAATACTTCGGCAAAAGCTTCCGAAGGAAATAAGGGCAACACGGACTCAGATGATAAAACTTATCTGATCTCTTTTGTGCCTCAGGAGGATTTACTTCAAAATGGAACCAACCCATTGTTCCTGCTTGATGATCTTCATGCGTTGGGGAATAGCCATAGCATTGTTTATACTCACAAAGTTCCTTCATTCGAGTTATTTGAGCCTGAAAGCAATTATTGTTTATGGCAAATTCTTTTGACAACTTCTGAGTCCCTTAATGAGATAAAGGACGTATTTATTTTTGTGGAAGATGAATGCGAATTATCTGTAGAAGAGATATGTCAGGGTGGTTTTGAAATGGATTCGGGGATTGAGAAACTTATTACCAATGCGCGAAACTCCAACTCGCTGATCAAGTCCTCAGATCTAAAGATTTTATTGGATAAGTCTTCCGGACAGACAGCCAAAGCTGAGAACCAGGATCAGTTGAGTGCCGAAGCCGGTAGAAAAAAAGCCCAACTCAAAGGACACAAAATCTCCAGTATTCGTGTTGCTTCACTTAAAATAGATGAGCTGGTAAACCTTGTAAGCGAATTGGTCACCGTTCAGGCACAGTTAAGCGTTTATGCTGAGAAGAAAGGGGATACAGATATTTTGGGGCTTGCAGAAAATGTCCAAAAGCTTTCACGACAGTTACGAGATAATGCTTTTGAAATTAGCTTGATTCCTATGCAAAGCGAATTGATGCGTTTTCAAAGACTTGTAAGGGACCTCTCCAAAGAGCTGGGTAAAGAGATCGAATTTGTTATTGAAGGTGGAGATATTGAATTGGATAAAAATATTATTGAACACCTCACAGATCCTTTGTTACATATATTGAGGAATTCTGTCGATCATGGAATTGAAATGCCTGATGATCGAGTTGCTGCCGGAAAATCCCCCAAAGGAAATATTTACTTCAAAGCTTATCATGCAGGAGCCAGCGTTCTTATTGAAGTAACTGATGATGGTAGGGGGATCAATGTGGAAGATATCAGGGAAAAAGCCATTTCAAAAGGTTTGATTGATGAAAATACCGATCTTTCATCAAAGGAGATACTCAATCTCATATTTATGAGTGGTTTCTCTACAAAAGATACCGTTTCGGATGTCTCTGGCCGGGGTGTTGGAATGGATGTAGTGCGAAAGAAAATATCAGAAATCAGAGGAGAGGTTACTATTGACTCTGAATGGGGGCAGGGCACTACTATTACATTGCGGCTTCCACTTACACTTTCTATCATTGACGGACTATTGGTTAAAGTTGCCGATAACAAATATGTGGTTCCGATTTCTTCAATTGAAAAGATTTTTGCCATTGATTCTCAACAGTTAAAAGACTCGTTTAATAAGGTTGTTGTTATTGAGGGTGAGCAAATACCTTATGTGGATATGCGGGATGTTTTTAAAGAGGAGAAAGAAGAAGTGGAAACCCCTCAAATGGTTTTGGTGCGGCATGAAGAAAAGCGCCTGGGGTTGATGGTAGATGAAGTACTAGGGGAATATCAAACTGTAGTTAAACCTTTGGGTCGATATCTTAAAAGTCATGAGGTTGTTTCGGGGGCTTCTATTCTGGGAGATGGAACCATTTCAATGGTAATAGACACCAACCGTGTTTTGCAGATGAGTTCCACAGGGAAAGTTAAAGCAAAAAGTAAAAAATAAAACATTCGGGAAGCATGTCTGAGCAACACTATAATACACTTTTGTCATTTCGGTTGAATGATGAATTTTTCGCGATTGATGCCATGAAGGTCAATCATATTCTTGAGGTGCCTGATATTACCCACGTGCCCAACACCCCGGAGTTTTTGCGGGGTGTTATCAATCTTCATGGGAATGTGATTCCCGTTGTCGATCTTCGTTTAATGATGGGGTTCGATAATGCAGACTTTTCCAACGATACCGCCATTGTTGTTATTGCACCCGATGAGCAACAAGACAGTAGCCTGGGAGTAGTTGTGGACATGGTAAAAGAGGTAATTGAAGCAGATGGAATGGAAATGAAAGCTACTGTGGTAGATAAAGAAGAAAGTATGCTTAAGAATTTTCATGGCACTCTCTCTGTGGGGGATGATTTTGTACATGTCATCGATATTGATGAACTGGCATCTGAATCAGAGGTTTGACCTGACAAAAGTCAAAAGTAAATGCCGGGGCTCCACATCGTAAAATGCCTTACAGGAGTCTCCCGGGACCTAAATAGTGTCGGTCTATAAAGTCGGCTTTGAAATAGAGTAGTCATGTGTCTTGTCAGAATGTTCCAGTTGCAATCCCGAGGCTTCGGGAGCGATGCCCCCAAAAGCGGAGTCCCGATGCTTCGGGATGAGCATTTTGGTGGCAAGCGTAACGCAGCAAATGGGACTTTATGGACAGGCTAAATAATAAATGAATAACAAATTAAATACAGATGAATTCATATTTGACCTTTAAAGTTGTTAATGAGGTTTTTGCGGTAAATGTCTCGAATGTGATGGAAATTCGTGAATACGAAGAACCAAAGCCGGTTCCACAGAAGATGGAATTTATCTCAGGGCTCATCGATTTTCGGGATGAAGTGATTCCACTGATTGATACCGGCCTGAAGTTTAATCTTGGAAAGGTTGAAGCTTCACAGAATTCTGTAATTGTTGTTCTTAACTTAAAGAAAGACGGTGAAGAGGAAACATTCCGTGTAGCAATTATGGCAGATGCAGTTTCGGATGTAATAGAAATTGAAGAGGGCCGGCTTAAAACCATTCGTCATGATTATAAACCGGAATATGTCGCAGGTTCCTTTAAAAATGAAGAAACATTTGTTTTGGTAATTGATCCTGACCAGGTCTTTACCATAAATGAGGTTGTTGAAATGGACAAGATAATTGCCAGTGCAAAAAAGTAAGGAGACCAATACCTGTGGAGAAGAATTCGGAAAATAAGGGTTTTGATTGCTTTAAAGCTGAACTTTCTGAAACAGATTTTCAGGCGTTTAGCCGATACATATTTTCAGAATATGGTATCAAGATGCCTCCTGTGAAAAGGGTTATGTTGCAGGGACGGTTACTCAAAAGGATCCGGGAATTGAAAATGAACTCCTATTCAGAATATAGAGAGTTCTTTTTTAGTAAAGAGGGGCAGGAGCAGGAATTACTTAATTTTTTAAATGTAATAACCACTAATAAAACGGATTTCTTCAGGGAGCCCGTTCACTTTGCATTTCTTAAAGACAAAGTTTTGCCGGCTTTTGCTGAAGGTACAGGTTTTGACAGACCTTTTAGAGTATGGAGTGCCGGGGCATCAAGTGGTGAGGAAGGTTACACCATTTCAATCGGATTGAATGAATTTAAGAGGCTAAATCCTCGTTTTCGGTTTGAAATTTTGGGGACCGACATTTCAAGTCAGATGCTTAAAACCGCCGCCAGAGGTGTATATAAAGAGGCCAGGGCAGATATGGTCCCTCTTGAATTAAAGAAGAGGTATTTTCTCAGAAGTAAAGACCGTGAAAACCCAACTATTAGGGTTAGTCCCGAGTTACAACAAAATTTGAGACTTCGGTATTTGAATTTGATGGATTCAGTTTACGATGTATCTGAAACATTTGACGTGATTTTCTGTAGAAATGTATTAATATATTTTGATCGCCCCACGCAGGAGAAGGTTATTAACCGTCTTTGCAGGCATTTAGGTCCGGACGGTTATTTTTTTATAGGACATTCAGAGTCTCTATCAGGAATGGATGTGCCCTTAGAACATGTTAAACCAACCATTTTTAAGAAACGTTCTTAGAATGGGTTAAAGAGATTGAATTTGATGATTTTCAATATATTTGTGCTTCATTTTGAAGCAAAGAATTTTTAATCGAATTCTTTTTTACAGACAATTAAAAAATACGATGACGCTATAATTATTGCACTATGACAAACATTACCGACAGACAATTATTAAAAGAACTCAGAGCCCGGATTAATGAGCGAAAAAAATATGAGCAGGAGGTTCAGATGCTCACACGTGAGCTTCAGGATGTAACAAAGAAACTGAGGGAGTCAGAGGCTTTAAAAAGTCATTTTATTTCTAATATATCCAATGAGATAGTCAATCCTTTTACCTCTATTCTTGGTCTTTCCAAATCTATTCTTTCGGTAGAAAAGAACGATTGGAAGAAGGTGGTTTCAATGGTTGCACTAATTCATAGCGAAGCTTTTAACCTTGATTTTCAGCTAAGAAATATTTTTGTTGCTGCCAAAATTGAGGCCGGAGAAGTGGTTCCCAACATCTCAAAAGTAAACATACGGGGAATTATTCAGAGTATAATTGATTCCTTTAATCTTGTTGCCCGGAAAATGGGCATAGAGATTGATTTCGAATGGAACATTGAATATGGGTTTGGAAAGAATTTTTATTTCAAAACCGATAGTGAAAAAATTAAGCTTATTCTAAGTAACCTTCTTAATAATGCTTTAAAATACAGCTATAAAGACAGCAAAGTGATAATTAAAGTCTGGGCAGATGAGGAAAAACTCAGTATGTCTGTCAAAGACTATGGAACAGGAATTTCAGATAAAAACCAAAAAATAATTTTCGAACGCTTTAAGCGTCTGGATACCGGCATCAACTCTATCAACCGGGGGCATGGACTTGGTTTATCCATTACCAAAGCTCTGTTGGATGTGTTAGGGGGTGAAATCGAAATTGAAAGTCAAAAAGGCGAAGGATCTACGTTCACAATTAATTTGCCCGAGGCAAAAAATGTGGTTGAAGGGTTCAGTGGTGAAGGTAATGACATCTTTTTTGATGATGGTGATGAGATTTTTTAAGGTTTTTATTAAATGGAGCAATATTCACAACATTTTTTATATCCATCCACCTTGTTTGCCAGTAAAGAGCCTTATGTGGTGAAAACCATATTGGGATCTTGCGTAGCAATCTGTTTGTGGGATCAGGAGAACAGGATTGGCGGCATCAATCATTACATGTTACCTACCTGGAGCGGAAACGATCTGGCATCCCCTAAATACGGAAATATTGCTATTGATAAGCTGTTGGAAAGAATGGGACAGCTTGGTGCTCGAAGAGACAACATCAAAGCCAAAATTTTTGGTGGTGGGGAGCTTATCGAGAGTGGCGGTAATGGAACGCTTATTGGCGAGCGCAATATCAGGGTGGCCAGAATGATTCTGGAGGAAAAGAAAATTCCTGTGGTTGCCTCAAGTACCGGAGGTCGAAAAGGAAGGAAAATACTTTTTTTTACTGATTCGGGAGAGGTTAGGCATAAGTTTCTTGATAAAAAAGCACAATAATATATTCTAAATATGGGCAAGAATATCAGGGTATTAGTGGTGGATGATTCAGCGGTAGTAAGACAAAGTCTTTCGTCTATTTTAGAGTCAGATCCGCATATTGAAGTCATGGGAACTGCTGCAGATCCCTTGATTGCTGTCAAGAAAATAATGAAGGAGGTTCCTGATGTTATTACGCTTGATATTGAGATGCCCAGAATGGATGGACTTACCTTCCTTAGGAAGATAATGTCTCAGCACCCAATTCCTGTTGTTGTAATATCTTCGCTTACTACCGAGGGAACGGAAACGGCCATGAAAGCGCTGGAATATGGTGCCTCGGAGATTATAGGTAAACCAGCCATGAATGCGGCCCAGTTTATCAACGAATCTAAAATATTATTGTGTGATGCGGTTAAAGCTGCTTCACAGGCCAAATTAACACGACTGAAGATTAGCAACACCCCCCATGTGGATTGGGTCGCCCCCAAATTTTCTGCTGATGTCATTTTGCAAAAAAGCGGATCGTATAAAAAAATTATCAGCACCGAGAAAATTATTGTTGTGGGAGCATCTACAGGTGGAACCGAGGCCATTCGGCAGTTTTTAAAAACTCTTCCGGCAAAAATGCCCGGGATTGCTATTGTGCAACATATGCCTGAAGGTTTTACCCGGTCTTTTGCGAATAGTTTAAATAAAATTTGCAATCTGGAGGTAAAAGAAGCCGAGAATGGGGACAAGCTATATCAGGGCAGAGTGCTTATTGCACCCGGAAACTACCACATGCTTCTCAAACGCACAGGAAAGGAATATACAGTGGAAGTGCGGGAAGGACCATTAGTTAACCGCCATCGTCCTTCAGTTGATGTACTGTTTCGCTCTGCCGCCCGTTATGCAGGACAAAATGCGATGGGGATTTTGATGACTGGTATGGGGAATGACGGTGCCAAAGGGCTTTTGGAAATGAAAGAATCCGGTGCAGCAACCATAGCCCAGGACGAAGCATCATCTGTGGTTTTCGGGATGCCGCGTGAAGCCATCAAGTTAGGGGCAGCTAAAGATATTATGGGGATAAATGAAATGGGGCATTTCATAGTGGAAAATTTTATTTAGCCCGGTAAGTGTCGGTCTTATTGGAATTAGGTATAACCTTTTTGCTACCCCTTCGTTTATGTTTTATGAAAGCTGTATGTTGGATGGCATAAAAGGCTCTGTTCAATATTTTGATGTTTACCAATTTGGTTCCTGGTAAAGCATTATTCAAAAAATGGCTTTTTTTAGTCAAGTTGTTCTTTTCATAATCGACAGTTTTTTGTGAGAGCAGGAATCGCTTGAATGACAATAATCGGAAATTGAGATTGGATTTAACACGATGCAATTATTTAAAACAGGAGTTCCTACAGACCTGAAAATAATTTTATCAAGATGAAACGAGCATGAATTTTGGAGTGCTAAATTCTCAAAAGAGCATGAGCGAAATTCATCGTGAGTTCCATTCGGCCAATGAATTAACTAAATTTTGTACGAATGAAAAAAGCAGACTATAAAAACATATTATCAAAGTATTCTTTAAGGGGGTTTGCCCTTGGACTTGGTCTTGCTGTCGTTATCCTCTTGCTTAGCCTTGATGCAGGACCATTACAGCAGACAGGTAAAGGTTTAGGGCAATTGCTTTATCTGGTTCCGGGTATGTGGGTGGTTTTATTTCTTCCATTTATTTTTGCCTTTGCAGGATATCAGATCGCCAATGTATTTGCTAAAGCACTCCGGAAACAAAATAAAAGAATTAAGAAGGAAGCCGGCAAAACAAAAATGGTGCTCGGATTTATCGATAATCTGCGACAAGGAAAACTCGAAGGAGCTTTGCCTGCAGAACATCAGAAAACGGATGCCTTAACAAAAGCTTTGATTAACCTCAGGGAATTCATGGTTAAAAGTAAAAAAGACCAAGAACAGAGGCGCCTTGAGGAAGAACAACGTACATGGGTTACGCAGGGACTGGCCCAGTTTGCAGAATTATTGCGTAAGAATAATGACAACCTTGAAGAGTTGTCGTATAATATCATTCATTATCTGGTAAATTACATGAAAATTAACCAGGGGGGTGTATTTCTGCTAAACCAACCATCTAATGGCGGTGAGTCAAACTTTGAGATGACAGCCTGCGTTGCTTATGACCGAAAGAAGTTTGCTGATAAAAGCGTAGGATGGGGCGAAGGGCTCATAGGCCGATGCGCCCTTGAGAAGGAAACAATTTATATGACCGACGTTCCCGGGGACTATGTTAATATTACCTCAGGACTAGGGGAAGCCACGCCAAAAGCCATCTTAATTGTTCCCTTAAAGGCCAATGAAGAAATTTATGGTGTTATTGAACTGGCATCATTCCACCCCTTCCAGGAGTTTGAAATTGAATTTGTTGAAAGGTTGGGCGAAAGTATTGCACTTACTATTTCTACAGTAAAAACCAATATTAAAACCTCAAAGCTTCTTAAAGAGACACAAATTCAGGCAGAAAAGATGTCCCAGCAGGAGGAGGAACTTCGTCAGAACCTTGAGGAAATGAAAGCCACTCAGGAGGAGAGCGAACGACAGGCTGTTGAAATGCAGGGAATTCTTGAAGCTATTGATCATGCAGCCATCAGTTGCGAATTTGAAACTGACGGAACTTTAATTTCCGTGAATCATAACTTCCTTAGTACCTTTAAATATCGCCCGGAGGAGATTGAAGATCAGAACCTGAGGATTTTCTTCTTTAAAGAAGATGTAGGTGAATTGGATAAGATCCTGGCACAGTTGCAGGATGGTCAGAATTTCAGGGGAAGAGTAAGACGCCGTACAAAACTCGGAGAAGAAATATATTTACTTACTACCTATTCTCCTGTGATGGACAATGACGGGGAAATTATGAAAATCCTGAGTCTGGAAAGTGATGTTACCGAACAAGTTCAGATGGAAGACGCTTTGAAGCGTTCTAAGGATGAGCTTGGCGTAATGCTTGATGAGGCCAGAAATGAAGTGAAAGAGCACTTTAAAGAGATCGAATCCGTTAAAATTAGAAATGAAAAGACACTTGAAGGTGCGCTTGATGCTATAATTACTACCAATAAAGAAGGTATGCTTGAATTCTTTAATGCAGCAGCTGAGAAGTTATGGGGGTACGATCGTCAGGAAGTATTAGGAGAACATGTTTCCAAACTTTTCTCTAAAGATACCGCCAAAAATGATTCTTTTGTTGCAGCATTTGTGAATTCTAACGGAAGCAAAGTGATAGGAGAACGAAAAGAAGTTCCCATTTTGAATAAATATGGAGAGGAAGTGCCTGTATTGTTCCTGCTCTCTGATGCTGAGGTAGGAGATGATCATTCATATACGGCATTTATTCAAAACGTGGAGGTAGAACTTTTTTAAAGTTGAAGAGTTGAATTGTTCCGATGTAATGACGTATAAAGAATACCTACATGTGCTTAAGGAGCACTCACCTTATGATTTCTCTGAATACTCTGATAACTCTATTTTCAGAAGAATTCAGAAGGTTATGCGTGACCATCAAATAAGCCTGGAGGAATTAGGGGCACGTACACAAGCAGATAAGCTATTTGTTGAGGAGGTGGTTGAAGCCATTACAGTCAATACAACGGAACTTTTCAGGGATCCTGAGGTTTGGCGTTTCTTGCTGGAAAAGCACCTCCCTTCCTATCGGAGTAACAATTTTATCAATATTTGGCACGCCGGATGTTCTACAGGACAAGAAGTATATTCATTATTAATTCTTTTCAATGAATTGGGGCTTTTGGATAAAGTCAGGGTTTTTGCCACAGATATAAGTCAAAAGGCACTGGAAATTGCTAAAAAAGGGGCATATAAGCACCAGTTGGATCGCGGTTGTATCGAAAACTTTGATGAGGTCTTTAACAACCATAGCGGTCGGTCGGTTAATTTTTCCAAATATTTTGACGTAGATGAAAAGAAGGACGAAATAAGCGTGAAACCGATCCTTAAAAAAAATGTAAAGTTTATCCGGCATGATTTGGTAAAAAAGGAATTGCCTTTTTACAACAAGATGGATTTTGTCTTTTGCCGGAATGTATTGATATACTTTAATATAAAATTGCAAACCAGGATTGTCCAGCGTTTTTTTGATAGTCTTTATGCCAATGGAACGTTGGTTCTGGGCGCACATGAAGGGTTGAGTGGATTTTTTAAAACAAAATTCGACAGACAAGGGCCTGTTTATAAAAAGAGTAACGTGTTTCATTTCAGATATTGATTTTAACATGTTTTTGGCATGGGAGTTTCGTTAAGTATTAATGATATAAAGAGCGTCACAAATGATATGGCCAGGTATAAGAATCTTGATTATGCCGGTCATTCTTTTTCGTTCCTCAAGCGAAGGTTAAGTCATGTTTTTCTTCAGCTTAAGGTTAAAAGGCTCAACCAGTTTTCTGAGCGACTTAGTGAAGAAAGCTTTCGCGAAGGGATACGTTATCATATGGCGGTGAATGTTACCGAAATGTTTCGGGATCCCGGGTTTTGGCGATCTTTGCGACAGACTGTGTTCCCGCTATTGAAGGAAAAGCAATGGTCAGTTTGGTTTCCGGATACTCCCTCAGGGGAGGAGGTTTATTCATTTATTATTTTGTTGGCCGAAGACGGGCTTCTGGAAAATGTTAAAATCTTCAGTCAGCACGCATCTGAAACAAAGTGCAAGGAAATTGCCGATGGTTTTATTGACCATAAAAATGCTGAACTGAATTACAATAATTACAAACGTCTTGAGGAGGCGGATAAATTTGAAGAGTACTTTCTTGAAGGACCGGGGAGCTGGACTTTTAAGAAAGACTTGCTTGTAAATTGTAATTTCATTGCAAGGTCAGTGGTTGATTCTGAAATTGATGAAAGTTTTGATTTCATTGTTTTTCGAAATACATGCATAAATTACACCTCTCAGTCCCGGGAAGAGATGTTGGAGAAAATTGTTAGTCATTTGAATCCGGGAGGTTTTTTGGCTCTGGGTGTAAAAGAAGCACTCCCATCTTCTTTGGAGAGTCAGTTTAAACCTGTTGACCAAAAAGAGAGTATATACAAGAAATTGTGTTAAAATGGAGGTACCAGACAGGAATTTTAAAGTGGTCGTTATTGGTGGTTCAGCCGGAAGTTTTTTGGTGGTTTCCAAAATTCTTTCGCAACTGGATCCGGAATTCCCTTTACCTCTTGTGCTGTGTCTTCATCGGTTGAAGCACGTTAGATCGGGATTGGTTGAAGGACTAAATATGAAATCCAAAATTCCGGTTGTGGAGCCTTATGATAAAGACAAACTAAAACCGGGAGTGGCTATGCTGGCACCATCGAATTATCATCTTTTTGTGGAATTTGATAGCAGTGTTTCATTGTCCACTGAGGAGGTACACAATCACAGCAGGCCCTCAATTGATCATGCTTTTTCATCGGCAGCTTATTCTTTCCGTGAAAAAACCATGGGAATTATTTTAACAGGGGCCAATAAAGATGGGGCAAAAGGAATGAAAAGTATCCATGATAAAAAGGGGTATACCATTGTACAAAAACCATCTACCTGCGATGTGGATGCAATGCCTCAATCTGCTTTAAAGTTATTTGAACCTGATCAGGTGCTTGCTCCTGAGGATATTGTAAAAGTTTTGAATGGACTTGCAGGATTGTAAGTCCCGAAAATATGCTATTATGAGCAAATCTTTTTTTAGCGATAAACATTTTCAAAGGTGGTTGTTCCTTTTTGCAGGAGGTGCTTTTGGCTTATCATTGCTCAAAAATCTTTTTTTGGAACAACATCCGGGTATTCTTTTTTATATGCTTGAGTTGCTTTCCTTTGTTTTCTTTCTGTTGGCTTTTTATTTAAGCGACCGAAACCATCAGGTGCTTCATGGACGCCTAAATGAAACGCATCTTCAAAAGGAGAGGGAAGTCCTGCAACTTAAAGAAAAAATTGATGAATTAAAGTCGACAGTTGATCGCTATGAAGCTATACAGAATGAAGCAACCCGTTTTGCATCATATCAGGATAAAATTGTAAAGAAACTGTTGGACAGTAAAAAAGTCAGAGGAGACAAACATCACTTTCTTTTTCTTTTGTCTGAATTGTTTCATGGAATGGCAGCCGTTCTTTACAAAAAAGAAGAACTTAAAGATCTGTTTGTCGTAGAAGAGTCTTATGGCTTACCTGAGGATTACTCACCTGTGCCTTTTCATGCCGGAGAAGGTTTACATGGGCAATCTGTTGTTGATGGAAAAGCCATACAAATAGAGGAGCTTCCCGAAGATTATGTGGAAGTAAACAGTGGCCTGGGTAAGAGTGGACAGTACTTCCTTTATATGCTCCCTGTGATTAAAGAAAACAATTGTTATGCGCTAATAGAGATAATGACTTTCAGAGAAACAGAAGTACAACGATTATGGCCGGGAATAATGGAACAATTGGTTGATCATGGAATTTTATAAATTTTCATGATTTTTCTGCTAAAAATCCAAGGTAAGCCGGGAAGAGATTTACGAAGAAGGTCAAAATCTGCTAATTTTAACTCGATCATGAAAAGCTATAGGAGAATAATAAAAGCAATCAGAAAGTGGTTTTTTACAGGTGTCTTGTCTGTAAAAGAGCGCCTTTACCTGCTTGTGTTTATTTTTCTGTTTTTGCTTCTTACCTGGGGAGGCTTTTTGTCTATTCAACAAAGCCATTTTGGCTTTTCCCGGATAATGGACCTACACACCTGGTGGCTGGTTTGGGTAGTTGATATTTTAATTATTGCAATTCCCTTTTCTATCATATTTGTGCGGAACTATATAATTCAGCAAACTGCAGGGTATAGAACACAAATTTATGATTTAAAGAAAAAGATTGACCACAATATTGAGCTCGCCTCCCGGTTAAAGGATAACAAAGAGGTCTTTGATTCTTCTACAGACCACGATCGTCTGGCTTCAGTGCTCCTCGATCTTGGGAAGAATATTCGTACAGCCCGTTTACGGGAGGAAGAGGAAAATTACATTTCAAAGGGTAAAGAACAGATGTCAGACTTGTTGCGTGTTCATCAGGTTTTGTCAGATCTGACCCCGGAAGTCTTGAAAGCTTTGATTGACTATTTGGGAGGTATTCAGGGGGCTTTTTATCTTGTTGAAGATGGGACCCTGAAGCGCAGTTCTATGTATGCTTACAATCGCCGAAGATTTGAGTACGACGAGTTTAAAATCGGAAAAGGACTTGTAGGTGCGGCGGCTTACGAAAAGCAAATAATTTATCGTACTGAAATACCCGCCGAATACTGGTCTGTTACATCAGGATTACTTGGCGAAAAGAAGCCAAAAGCTCTTTTGATTATTCCGCTTCTTCAGGAAGAGGAATTGCAAGGAGTAATAGAAGTTGCCTTCCTTAAGGAGAGTCTTGAGAATAAGCATCTTTCTTATGCCGGGGAAGTGGCTGAAACGATTGGGCAGACCATCTATAATCTTAAGATAACTGCACGCACCGAAAAGTTATTGCAGGACTCTCAGGAACTTACCAAAACCCTTCAGCAAAATGAGCAGCAACTTAAGGAAAATGCTCAGGAAATGCTTGAAACCCAGGAAGAGCTTGAAAAGTCAAACCAAATGATGGAGGCCCAGGTGCAAGAAGTGGCACATGCTCAAAAACGTCTTGAAGCCCTCCTGACCAATGCCTCTGAGTTTATTTCAATATATAATGAAAATCAGGAGCTTGTCTTTGAGAGTCCCTCAGTGAAACGTATATTGGGGTATGATGATGATGACCAAATCACCGGAATGGATCCCGATCTCCTGACTCCCCGTGGATATCGGACTATTAATAATCTATTTCAATACTTGCTCGAAACTCCTGGTGGAGAACAAACTGCTCAATACACCTATTTACGGAAGAATGGGGAAAAGTTATTTCTTGAAACGAAAGGAAAAAATTTATTACACGATCCGGCTATCCGGGGCGTAATCTTCAATACTCAGGATATTACGGAGCGTAAGCGTGCCGAGAAAGAGGAGCAAATGAAAAGCCGCATGCAAAGTTTGTCGGAAAACAGTCCCGATATGATTATGCGTGTAAATATGATGGGGAAACTGGTATACATTAATCCAGCCGTAGCTAATTTTGTTGGCATACCTTCTTCTGAAATTGTCAAAAAACGCATCCATGACCTTGAGATTGACGAGCGTTTTGTTGAATATTTGGAAAACTCTCTTGATGATATTAAAACCGAGCAGGATACCATTATTTCCGAAGTAAAAGTATCTACCGATGAAGGAGAACGGATTATGGAAATAAAGAGTATTCCGGAACTGAATGATGAGGGTGAGTTGGAGTCGGTGTTGTTTGTGGCACATGATATGACCGATTTCAAGAAAATTGAAGCCGACATTAAGGATAAGAATAAGAAGATTTCCGATAGTATTAATTATGCTCAGAGAATTCAGAGTTCCTTACTTCCGGATACCAACTATATTCAAAATTATTTCCCGAGATCGTTTATATTTTACAGACCGAAGGATGTGGTTAGTGGCGACTTCCCGTGGTTTCTCAAGAAAGATGGCATTCTTTATGTGGCCGCTGTTGATTGTACGGGACACGGAGTACCCGGAGCCCTGCTTTCGTTTATCGGATATTTCCTTCTAAATAATATCGTAAGTGCTGATCCACATTTGTCAGCTGCGGAAATAATGGAACAATTACATCAGGAAGTACGTAAAGCCCTGAAGCAGGATCAGGAAGGTTCCCGTGGACGTGACGGAATGGACATTGCCTTCTGCAAAATTGATCCTGAAAATCAGATTCTTGATTATTGTGGGGCACACCGTCCCCTGTTCCTTGTCCGGGAAGGTGAGTTGCTTGAATATCAGGGCACCCGAAAGGGCATTGGGGGGGCTCCCTTGCCAAGAAAGAAAGAGAAAGAGTTTGAAAACCATGTCATCGACTACCAGGAAGGAGATAAAATTTTCATCTTTTCTGATGGTTTACCAGATCAGTTGGGAGGACCCGAACGTAAGAAGTTACAGCCAAGGAGGGTGCGCGAGGCTCTGACCATGGATCCCAACTATACGATGGCACATTTTGCCAGGTATTTCCCAAAAACTTTCTATGATTGGATGGGGAATGAAAAACAAGTTGATGATGTTTTATTGATAGGAATTGAATTGTAATTATATTTACATTTTTAAAGACTTCATACACTATGAGTAAAGAAATTGAAAGTCATCGTTTTTTAGATTTTGCTTATCAGCTCTATAAAACGATGAAAACGAATGAAATCAACCTGGTGTACGAAGGGGAGGTAACTCAGGAGATTACCAAAACCTTTACTTCTCTTACTGAGCGGAATATGGCTAAGTCTGAGGAATCAAATCAGGTGCAGAGAAAAGTATTTAATGTAATGGTTGAATGCTTGCAGAATATCAGTAAGCATGCCGATACATTATCGGAGGACGAAGAAGATCGCCGTGGAATAGTAATGGTCAGCAGGGGTGAAGACAGCTATAAGATTATTACCGGAAATGTCATTCGTAATGCCAAAATCCCCGGACTGAAAGAGAGTCTGGAGCATATCAATAGTTTGGATAAAAAGGGGCTTTCATCCCTTTACAAGCAGCAGATTGTTGAAAGTAAAATTTCAGAAAAGGGGGGTGCCGGACTGGGCCTTATTGACATTGCCAAAAAAACCGGCAGTAAGTTGTCATATCAGTTTAAAGAACTGAATGATGATGTTTCATTTTTTATTTTGACTTCTACTATTAAAAGAAACTGAAAAACTTTAGATATATGGACGTGATAAACATACAGGGAACTGACGATACCCCGAACGTTATTCTGGACAAAGCCAGTGGTCAATTTGAAATTTCAGGCCGATCCTTGCCCGAGGACGTAAACATGTTTTATGAACCCATTCTAGACTGGATAGACCAGTATTCAGAAGATGCAAACGATCACACCGAATTCTCATTTAAACTTGAATATTTCAATACTGCTTCATCCAAAGTGATATTGGATATTCTACTCAAGTTTGAAGAGATTGTTGAGAATGGGAAAGAAGTGGTTATAAAATGGCACTATCATGAAGATGAAGAAGACATGCTGGAAGCAGGTGAAGAGTATGCCGATATTGTAGAGATTCCTTTTGATTACGTGCTTTATACCGATTAATTATCCTTGATTAAGTACCAACCCACCTTTTATTCTTATAGATGAGTGAAGAAATTCTAAAAGCATTAATGCAGCTGTTTGGCCTTATTGCCAAGCAGGATGGGGGTGTTGAATCTAATGAAACCGAATATGTAAGAACATTTCTCAGGCAGCAACTTAATTCTGAGGCTGTTGAGGAGTATTTTAAGCTGTTTCTTAAGCACTCCAAAGATTCAAAAGGTAGCAAAGAGGGGGAAGAGGGAAAGGTTCGCCTTACCTCGATGAAAGACTCGGTACGTATTCTTGGGATTTGCAAAAAAATTAACAAACAGCTCAACCGCGAGCAGAAAGTGGTGGTTCTGGTTCGATTATACGAACTTGTAAACGCCGATCATAAATTTACCGAACAACGCATGGCTATCATTAATACGGTGGCCGATGTGTTTAAGTTGCCGCGGAATGAAATCAGCAATATTGAGAGTTTCATTATTCATAATGATCCTGAGAAGCTTGATTTTGCCGGGCTTTTGATGGCAAAAGATGAAGATCCCGGATTGAAAGAAGGGCGTTTCATTCATGCCCCCGGATTGCATGGGGCAATAATTATTCTTCGCGTCAAAAGTGCCGATCTTTATTTTATGAGATATACCGGCGATCAGGAAATATTCCTGAATGGCTTGGTTATCAATAGTCGTCGCATTTATCTTTTTCCCAATGGCAGCTTTATAAAAGTGCCAAAGGGAAAACCGATCTACTTTACTGATGTTGTCGGGCATTTTATGACCGATGCCGACTCCTCCCGTATCACGTATGAAGTCAAAGATGTGGGGTTTCAGTTTAAAACCGGCGATATTGGTCTTCGTAATATTGAAATTGCGGAAGAACAAGGTAAGCTGATTGGAATAATGGGGGCTAGTGGTGCCGGTAAAACCACTCTTCTTAATGTGCTTTCAGGGATTGAAACCCCAACCAAAGGACAGGTTCTGATAAATGGATATGATCTTCACCATGAGAAAGAACAAGTAGAGGGCGTAATTGGTGTTATCCCTCAGGATGATCTTTTGATTGAAGAACTTACCGTATTTGAAAACCTTTATTACAATGCCAAGCTTTGTTTTAAAGACAAGGGCGAGGAGGAAATAACTCAACTTGTCAATGAAACCCTTAAAAGCCTTGGATTGTATGATCGTCGGCAATTGAAGGTTGGGTCCCCTCTCAACAAAATGATTAGCGGGGGGCAAAGAAAAAGGCTCAACATCGCTCTTGAGCTGATAAGAGAGCCCGGAGTTCTTTTTGTGGATGAACCTACCTCCGGGTTGTCATCACGTGATTCGGAAAACGTGATGAACCTGCTTCGGGAACTTTCACTTAAGGGGAAACTCATTTTTGTTGTTATCCACCAGCCATCGTCTGACATCTATAAGATGTTTGACAAGATGTTTATTCTCGATACCGGTGGATATCCTGTTTACTATGGAAACCCAAGTGAGTCATTGATTTATTTCAAACGTCTCGATGCCCAGATTAACAGTGATGTTGGAGAATGTCCCACTTGTGGTAACCTGAACCCGGAATTAATTTTTAACATCATTGACTCTAATGTCATTGATGAATACGGAAACTATACTGATAAGCGTAAGGTCGCTCCTGAGGAGTGGCACGACCATTATAAAGAGATAATAAATATTCCGGAGGTTAAGACTGTAGAAGACAAGCCACCCAGAAGTTTGAATATTCCATCGTGGTTTAAGCAGTTTAAGATTTACACTTTACGTGATTTCTACTCCAAAATTAGTAACAAGCAATACATTCTCCTGAATTTGCTTGAAGCGCCTTTGTTGGGTTTTATTTTGGCCTATTTGGTGCGGTACATTGCCGATCCAACCTCCGACGTTTATATTTTCCGTGAGAATGAAAATATCCCTCCCTACATTTTTATGGGGATTGTGGTGGCCTTGTTCTTTGGTTTAATTATCAGTGCCGAAGAAATATTTAAAGATGCCAAGATATTAAAAAGGGAAGCTTTCTTAAATCTTAGCAGATCAAGTTATTTATTATCCAAAATTTTGATTCTTTTTACCATCTCAGCCATTCAGATGCTTTTATTCGTTGGTGTTGCCAATGCGGTTTTGGGTATTAAGGATATGTATCTGGAATTTTGGATTGCTTTATTTTCGATATCAGCATTTGCCAATATTCTTGGGTTAATCATTTCTGCTTCATTTAATTCTATTATAACCATCTACATTCTCATTCCTTTGCTGATGATTCCACAAATGGTATTGGGTGGGGCAATGTTTACTTTTGATAAATTGAACAAGGATTTTACCAGTCCGGATGTTGTTCCTGCTGTTGCAGAGTTTATGCCGTCAAGATGGGTCTATGAAGGACTGATGGTACATCAGTACAAACAGAACAACTTTAAAAAGAATATTTTTGACGTAGAACGAAAGGAAAGTGCTGCTGATTTTAAGCAGGTTTATTACATCCCTGAACTGAGAAGTATAATTTCTGAATCCGTTGAATACGTTAATGACGGGGATAATATTTCCCGTGATCAATATGAAAAAAATGTGGAATTGATCCACAATGAAATCAATCTTGAGATGAATCGGGTTCCTGCGATTGATTTTACTGAGCCAGAACGAATAAATCCTGAAGATTTTTCTCCGGAGCTTGCTGCCGAAATTAATGATTATCTCGATAAACTTTTGGCTTACTATCAAAATGTATTTTATAAGGCCAATACCATTAAGGAGAAATTTCTCACAGCTAATATTACCAGCAACAAAGATAAGTTTCAGCGCATAAAAGACGATTATTTCAACGAAAGTATTGAAGATATTGTCAGAAAGGTGTTTGATAAAAATAAAATTTTAAGAGAAGAAAATCATCTTATCCAGATGGTGGATCCGATTTACCAAAAGCCGGAGCCTTCTAACTTTTTGGATTTCAGGACTCATTTCTTTGCTCCATCCAAGTACTTTGCAGGCAAATATTTTGAAACTTTATGGTTCAATATCACTGTCGTTTGGGTTCTTACCATCCTTCTCTATGTGATTCTCTATTTTGATCTGCTTAAAAAAGGTCTTAATTTTGCTGGGAATATTAAATTGACTGGAAAAAAAAGGAAGTAACCTTTTTTTAATCAAACAAGTATATAAAGAACGAATTCAAAAACAATAAGCTATGGTTAAGAAACTAATGTTTGCCCTTTTTATACTAGCTTCTGCTAATTTGTTTGTTTCATGTGCAGGCGGTTCAGATAAAAAGAAAGCCGACCAGAAAGATGAACTAACTTTACCGGATTCTATGACAGGCGATGCGCCGCTGAAACTATCAGAGGAGATCATAGGTGATGTGATACAGAATATCTCCTCACCCGTTGAAATGGCCAACCTGATTAAATCTACCGGGGTTGATTTCTCACAACAAATGCTTAACAGCCCTGAAAATATTTCTGATTACAGTACCAGTTTTAAAAGAGCTCTGAATCTTGGGGTGTATAGTGCTGATCTTGGCTATATCAATACTTATGACAAGAGCAATATTGTAGTGTCATATTTGTTGGCGGTTAAAAGTTTGGCAGATGGAATCCGTGTCGGACAATTTTTTGATTTTGAGTCCTTGAAGAGAATGGCCAGTAATTCAAGCAATCTGGATTCCCTCATGCAGATATCAGTCTCCAGCTTTAATCAGATGGATAATTATCTGCGTCAACAGAATCGTAGTAATGTTAGTGCTCTTGTAATTACCGGCGCGTGGTTGGAAGGACTTTATATCGCTTCTAATGTAATAGAGGAAACTAATAATGAAGATTTGATTAAGCGTTTAGGGGAGCAAAAAGAAGTTGTGGATATTCTTTATATCATTCTTCAGAATTATGATCAAAACCCCAATTTCAAAGTTCTTATTGATCATGTAGGCGATTTGAAAGAACTCTATAAGAATGTTAAAATCACCAAGGAAGTTGGTGAACCCAAAAGAATTGAACAGGATGGAATGCTAATAATTGTACAGGACGAAGTAAGTCATGTGAATATTTTGCCTGAAGACCTTGGCACAATAATTGACAAAATTAAAGAAATCCGAGCCGATATCGTGAGTTGATATTGAGGAAATTGTATTTAACTTTGTTGCCTGTTTATTGAAAGATTAAATTATTGTACCATGAGAAAAATATTATTTTCATTCCTTTTCATATTTGCCCTGGGGTCAAGTGCTCTTTACGGACAATGTGACCAGGATGCTCTATTGAAGCAAGCACTTTCCCAGATGGGGGATGGACAATATATAAAAGACTTTGCTGTAGACCTCCAGGGAGGTGGAGAAAAGAAATTCTCTGTAATGCTTAATAGTCGAAGTCTTTATAAGTTCAATGTTGTCAATGGAAGCGGGAATTCAGGAGAAATCCTAATGCAACTATATGACGGAGACAAGTTGCTCGTTACAAACAAAGTAGATGGGAAAGTTTATCCTGCATTTGGCTTTATTTGTAGATCTGCAAAAGTTTATAGTCTTGTTTTCTCATTTCCCGAAGGCAGCGGATGCGCCCGGGCTATTCTTTCACTTCAAAAACAATATTCGGCAGGTGAAAGCTTTTAAAAAAAGAATTGGGAATCCATTCATAAAAGAATAGCTGTAATTAATAAAGAAAATCTCTGCATTTAAGTGAATGTTGAGATTTTCTGTTTTTTATAAGCAACCATTTTTGTTTTTTTGCGTCTATTTTAAGACGATTTTTTAATTCTAATCTCAAAATCTTTGTATCATGAGTTTTAAGAAACTTTCGATTAACCTGCCCGAGCGCATTTTGCTCGCCCAAATTGTGTTAGTTTGTGCCGTTTTATTAATGGTAGTCCTTTAACAAGTCTGTTAGGACACTTTTTAATTCGGAACTTTAAAGCAGCCCTAATCCTGATGAGGCTGCTTTTTTAATTAAAAGACGTTTCTTATCCCGTTGAAATTGGTTCTAAATTCAGAAGGTGTGCAGTTTTGCTTTTTCTTAAAGATCCGGTTAAAGTTGGAGATGTTATTAAATCCACATTCATAGCATATTTCCGAAACACTTTTTGTAGTCTCAATCAACATGCGGGTGGCATAACCCAATCTTACTTCATTTACAAAATCCACAAATGACTTTCCGGTTCTTTGCTTAATTAAACGGCTAAATGAGACTATAGACATATTCAACAGTTTGGCCGCATCCTCAAGCTTAATACGTTGTACATAATTATCTCTTACAAAATTGTAAATCTTTTCAATCTTGTCGCTGTTGTAAAAATCGTTGTTTTTCTGAAAAGAGATATTGGTCAGTAATCTCTGGTCTCTGGAAATGGCAAGGTCGTAAAGCAGGGATTGAAATTCTATATACGAATCAAAACTCCTTTTTTTACTCATGTGGATGAGCCTGTCTGCGGTCATTGAAGTTGTTTCTTTCGAGAAGAGGATTCCCCGGTTAGAGTTATGAAAAAGTTCACGTATGGGTTTTAAAATGTTCTTGTGCAGAAGTTGGTTCTGAAACAGATCTCCCGGGAATTGGAGCGTTATTTCATGTAGTAAACCGGATCCGCTGTTTTTGTAATTTTCCCATCCATGGTAGAGGTTTGGACCCACCATTACCAATTCCAGATCGTCAATTTCTTCTATATGGTCTCCAACTACTCTTCGCGCTCCGCTTGCATTTGCTATGAAGTTTAACTCATATTCCGGGTGAAAATGTACCGGAAAATTAAAAAGTCTTCTTTTTCTGTCAAAAACAAGAAAACAATCATCTTCCTGAAGAGGGGTTATTTCTCTGTGAATCTTGTTGTTCATTGGATGTTATATTTAATAACTAACCAGGATTTATATGACAAATATAAACTAAATTGATGATAAAATACTATTGTAATGACGGATTAATATATGGACTGTAAATTCACAATGGTCAGAAAAATAGTGTTTTGGAAGTCTTTTTTTGGTTTGATGGAGTGAATCTTAAAAAATAGTGATATATTTTGCATTAGTTGGGGTTGTATTTTATGTGGTTTCTGATGCTGTAAGGTGTCTTATTGCTGGTTGGTTGTCCGTTAGATTTCTTTGCAAACCTCTGAAGGATTTTTCCTGAACTGCTTTACAAAGCACTTTCGAAAATATTTGACATCGTTAAATCCAACATTTTGAGCAACCTCAGGTATGGGCATTGATTTAGTCTTTAACAGCTCATAGGCTCTTTTTAATCTGATTGTCCTGAAAAAAGGGTTTACAGACTGGCCGGTTAAGCCTTTTATTTTTCGATACAGGGTAATAGAGCTCATATTCATTTCCGAAGCAAGATTTGAGACGTCATATTCAGAGTCTGAAATATGGCTCTCAATGATTTGGTGCAGTTTGTTAAGGAATTGTTCATCGGCAGAAGAAATTGCAATATCCGTTGGTGTGGTTTTTATATCTGTTAAAAACTTTTTTTGTAATTCTTCTCTGGAGTTTAGAAGGTTTTTTATTCGAACTAAAAGAATATCAGGATTGAATGGCTTGGCGATGTAATCATCTGCGCCGGTCTCCAGTCCTTTTACCATCATCTCGTTTGAATTGAGCGCAGTAAGCATGATGACTGGTATATGTGAGGTGTTAAATTCAGTCTTAATTTTATTGCAGAGCTCAATTCCACTCATTTCAGGCATCATTATGTCTGTGATAATCAAATCCGGTGTGTGCTTCCGGATGTGCTGCATTGCTACGAAGCCATTTTGGGCAAAGGTTAGTCGGAATTCTTTATTCAATAATATTTTTAGCAACTCTACCAGCTCGGGGTTGTCCTCTGCAATCAAAATGTCAGGTAATTTCTTTCCTCCTTTTTTAACAGGTTCTTTCTCGTCGTTTAATGTCGGGGGCAGCTCTTCCTGTTGTCCTGATCTCGAAACTTCAATAAATGGGAGTTTTATATGAAATGTTGTTCCTTCGCCGGGAGTGCTCTCAAGGAAAATCGTTCCATGGTGAAGTTCTACCAGTTGCTTGGTTAGATGCAAGCCAATGCCATACCCCCTTTGGTTGGAGGAGGATTCTTTGACACGGTAATATCTGTCAAATATTTGGTTAATTTTTTCCCTGGGAATTCCATTTCCGGTGTCTTTTAATAAAATTTCCAGGCCGTGATTGTTTAGGTCAGTGTTGGATTTATCAGGGAAGATATTGATCTCGACGCTTCCGGATTCTTTGTTGTATTTAATGGCGTTGGAAATTAAATTGCGAATAATGGTTTCCAAATCCTGTGGGGAGAATGGAAATATACAGGAGTTTATGGTTGAACTGAAGTTTATATGAATATTCTTTTTTGAGGCTAGCTCCTGAAAATCACCCGTTATATCTTTTATGAATGCGATAACATCACTGTAGCTGTATTCTGTTTTCTTTTGGTGTTCTTCAATCTTTTGGGTTTCTAATAACTCGTGAATAAGTCTTAGAAGTGTTTTTGCGTTGCGGTAAATTATTTGCAAAAGGCGTGGATCCTGATTTTTTGTTTTCAGCATTTTTTCTACCGGAGCAAGAATGAGGGTTAGGGGAGTGCTTAATTCGTGTGATATATTTATAAAAAAGTCAGATTTTAGTTTGGAGAGTTCTTCTGCTTTCTCAGCCTTAAGGCGTTGAATTTTCAATTTGTCAGAGTACCTGGCCCTGATGAACGAATAGCGCCATATAAAGTATAAAAGAAGAAGAAAAGCAGAAATATAAATTCCGTAAGCCAAGTCTGTTTTATAGTAAGGGGGTGTTATTTCCAGATATATGTAATCGCCCTCGTGGTTCCAGTAATTATCGTTATTGGAAGCTTTTACTCTGAATTTATACTCACCTGGTGATAAATTGGTGTAGGTGGTAAATTTTTGATGACCAATGTATTTCCACTGTTGATCAATGCCTTCCAGCATAACTGCATATTGGTTTTTTTGAGCATTAATATAATTTAATGCTGAAAAATACAGGTTTATTGAAGCCGACTGTTTAAAGTTCAGGGTTAGGGTGTCATTGGAAAATATTTGTCTCTTTTTTTCTGTAATTGGAGCATGGGATATGTCTGTGATATAAACCGGAGGAATCAGGGAATTTGATTTTATGTTTTCGGGATTGAAATAGACCAATCCTTCAGCCGTACCAAAGAATAAAATTCCTTCATTGTTTTTGTAAGCTGCTCCAGGGTTGAAAAAATTACTTGGCAAGCCATCTTCCTGAAAGTAATGATGCGTTTCGCCGTTTTGTGGATCAAAAGAGGCAAGACCATTGGAGGTGCTTATCCAGAGCCTTCCGCTGTTGTCTTCTAGGATGCCTGAAACAATTTCGTTGGGTAAGTCTATGCTGTCGGTAAGATTAAAAAATGTATCCGAGTTTTTATCATATCGATGAATGGCCATGTTGGTTCCCACCCAAAGTTGGTTTTTGGAGTCTGTCAGCAATGAGTAGATCCAATCTCCGGATAAATTGTGCTCGTTGTCGTATTTTTTTATTGTGAAGGTTTCAGGGTTAATCCGGTCCAGACCTTCATAGGTTCCAAGCCATAAAAAGCCATTTTTGTCTTCGGTAATGGTTAGTGTAAAATCACTGCTAATGGAGTTCTTTCGAGGATGGAATTTGAATTGTTTAAATTTTTCCTGTGCAGGGTTGAAAAAATTGAGTCCGCCTCCGTTTGTTGCAACCCAGATATTATTTTGTGAGTCTTTAAAAATGTCACGTACATCATTGTGTCCTATTGAATAAGGGTTTTTTGGATCATGGATCCAGCTTTGCTTTCCGCCTCCGTAATTATAAAATCGTAGACCTGTTAAAAAACCGCCTGTCCATAAATTTTCTTCAGAATCGATGTGGAGTGCTAAAATGGCATCTTCTGATAACTGGATTGAATATCGACTCTTTTGAGGGGGAATGTACGATCCCTTTTTTAAATCGTAGATGTTAAGTCCTCCTCCATCGGTTCCTATTATAAGTAATGAGTCCTTGTTTTCTATAATGGCAGATACATTGCTGTGAGTCAAGGTGCTCTTTTTGTGAGGATTCCTGGTAAGTGTTTTAAATGCCTGGCTGTTGTTGTTGAGCACGTAATTAATGCCGCCTCTTTGTGTGCCAACCCAGAAATTTCCCTGGCGGTCTTCAAAGAAACACTGGATATTGTTATCATTTAAAGAGGAAGGATCTTTATCGTCGGGGTAAACAACTTTTAGATCCAGGGCATGGTTGGTTACTTTGTACAGTCCGGCCCGGTTGCTGCAAAGCCAAAGGTCGCCGTTATTGTCACTGTTGATGTTCCAAATCCATTCCTCTTCAAAAGACTCAGGCGTGTTCTGGTTCGGAGTAAACCGGGAAAATTCACCTGTGTTTTTATTGTATATATCGAGACCTCCTTCATTTCCGATGAAAATTCTTTTGTATTTATCTTCATGTATAGAATAGATAAAGTTAGATCTTATAGTACCGGGAGTTTCTTTCCTGTAATTCTTCGTTATTCCGGATTCCGGATTATAACAAAAAAGACCCTCCGATTTTGAGCCCATCCATAATAAATTGTCGCTGTCAAAGAATAATTCCGTGATATTTCCCAGTTCTAATTGGGTGTTACTGTTACTGTCAATGTTCAGGGGGAGCAACAGTTGCTTTTCTTTATTGTATCTGCAAATGCCATGATTGCCCCAGCTTACATAAATGGTGCCGCCCTTGTCTTCGGCTATAGCCGGAACATAGTATTGAACTTGCTTTTGGTTTTCTCTGTTTAAAAGAGGTATTCTGTTAAAAGTTCCTTTTTGCTCATTGTAAAGATTTAATCCGTAGTTGGTTGCCACCCAGAAATTCTTGTTTTGATCCTCCAGTAGCTCATAGATTACATTTCCCGATATAGATGTGGTGTTATCTGCATCATGCAGGAATATCCTTGTATTTACCCCGTCGTAGCGATGCAGGCCGTTTTCGGTTGCAAACCAGATAAATCCAAGATGATCTTGAATGATGTCTGTAATGCTGTTGTGATTAAGCCCGTTATTTGTATTGATGTGTCGGAAACTAAAATCGAGAGACTGGTTTTTGGCAGACATTCCGGAATAGGCTGTAATTAAGATGAGAAGAATGGTTAAGATATACTTCATGGCCAATGTAATCTCTTTTTGATTGTATTAAGATACACAAATATTGCTTGATCTTTTTAAAATAATCCTAAAAACTATGCAGCGAAAATAAGATGCAAAATTTGTTTTTTATTTTTTGTGATATAATAATCCTATAAAAAGATAAAATAGTATAGGATGGTTGGTTTTTTAGGAAAACAAAAATTTTGAAAAATTCACATTGTATTGTTTGAGTTGTTTTGGCTGAAATGGGGTCAAGAACCAGAAAAAGAGATGTTAAGGCTGCAGTTGGGTGTTTTTGTGTGTAAATAATGAAACAAATGCACCCTTAAAATGAAAGAAATGTTTCCATGATTTATGGTTTATGATGATAAATTTGCATTGGTGTTGTTTCCTTATGAGTGGTCTTTGGAAAGAAGACAATGAAAAAAGCTTCAATCCTGACTTACGTAAAAAAGTAAAAAACGATTTTTTAACTATTAATCAAAACTGTTTATGAAAAAAATGATGAGAGTTTTTCTCGTAATGTTTTTGGTGTCCTTACATATTAATGCTTTTGGACAACAAAGAACTTTAACGGGGACTGTAACAGATGAGAGTGGTTTGCCTTTGCCGGGGGTTACGGTGGCTGTAGAGAATACGACCAAAGGAACCATTACCGATGCAAATGGAAATTACACTATTGATCTTCAGGAAGGGGAAAATAGTCTGGTTTTTTCTTTCATTGGCTTTGAGTCGCAAACCATTGATGTTTCAGGGCAAACCAGTTTGGATGTTACCCTGAAAGAAGCGGTATTGGGTATTGATGAAGTGGTGGTTGTTGGCTATGGTACGGTAAAGAAAAGTGACCTCACAGGAGCTGTTGGAAAAGTTGGTGGCGAAGAGTTGAATGCTATGGCTACCGCTGATCCCGTCCAGAACTTACAGGGTAAGCTTGCAGGTGTTAATGTGGTTTCAAATTCAGGAGAGCCCGGAAGTGGAACGCGCATTCGGGTAAGAGGTATCGGAACCATAAACAACAGTGATCCGCTTTACGTTGTGGATGGGTTCCCAATGAATAATATGAGTAATGTTGATCCTTCAAACATCGAAAGTGTGGAGGTTTTAAAAGATGCTTCTGCTACTGCAATTTACGGATCAAGGGGAGCCAACGGGGTTGTACTTGTTACTACCAAAAGCGGAAAAGAAGGAAAAGCCAGGTTTGATGTGAACAGCTATGCCGGGGTTCAGGTTATTAACGAGCGGATTGATATGGCAAATGGGTATGAGTTTGCTGAATTGAGAAAAGAAGCCTATGAAAATGCCGGATTGACTGTGCCGAAAGTTGAAATGCTGGATTACGTTATTAATAATCAGTTAGAAGGCACGGATTGGCAGGAAGAGTTGTTTAATGTGGCTCCTATTCAGAATTATTCTTTGTCTGTTTCGGGTGGTACTGAAAGTGTGAACTACAATGTTGGCGGTACCTATAATTCTCAGGAGGGAACCATTGACAATAGTGGAATTGACAAACTCTTTCTTTACTCCAATACTCAATACAATTTTTCAGAAAAAGTGTCTTTGGGAGCCAATTTGAGTTATACTTTCTACGAAAAAAATAACAATAATAACAATCAATATGGTGGCTCACTGACTGATGGTTTGCAAATGGATCCATTAACGGCTGCATGGGACGACTACACCAATAATTACGGAAAGCGGTTTATTACCGGAGGTACTACCATCGCAAATCCTGCAAGAATTGTAGATGAGGCCGAACATAATACTTCATCGGCTCATCGTCTGATTGCTAATTTTGATTTAAACATCAAAGATGTTTTCATTGAAGGGCTGGCTTTTAAAACCATGTATGCCGCCGATATTCATTTGGGAAAATCAAAAGCCTATTATCCTGAATTTTATATTGCTCCTGATCAGAAAAGAGACAAAAGCAGTCTTTATGAACAACGATTTGAGCAGATGGACTGGGTGTGGAATGGATACTTTTCATACAACAAAGATTTAGGGACGCATTCTGTCAATACTACTCTGGGTGCAGAAACTCAAAGTTTTAATTACAATGCGATCAATGCAACTGCATTCGATGTGCCATTCGATGAAGACCTGATGTATTTTGACCAGGCTCAGGATCCTGAACAAAAAACAGTGAATGGCGGAGCTGGAAAAACAACTCTTATGTCTTATTTTGCCCGAGCCAATTACAGCTTTGATAACCGCTATTTGTTAACAGCAACATACCGTGCTGATGGGTCTTCCAAATTTGTAGGAGACAATCAATGGGGGTATTTCCCTTCCTTCTCAATGGGGTGGAATGTTACTGAGGAGTCTTTTATGTCAGATGTTTACTTCTTTGACCAGCTGAAGTTTAGAGCTGGCTGGGGACAGGTAGGTAACGAGGCTTCGGTAGCGGCTAACAGCTATTTGGCTACAATGAACACAGGATATACTTATGTTTTTGGCAATTCACCTGTTGATGGAGCCAGAGCTGGAGCCTTGAGTAATCCTGATTTGAAGTGGGAGGTCACTGAGCAGCTCAATGTCGGAGTAGATATGATGTTCCTTGATCAACGGTTAAGCGCCAGTATCGATTGGTTTGACAGAGACACCAAAGATATGATCTTGCGCACTCCTATACCCTATTATGTTGGTTCCGGTCGTCCTGCGCGCAATGCCGGTACTATGAATAATACGGGAATTGAAGCTTCACTGACCTGGAACGAAAACAAAGAAGATTTCCAGTATTCCATTAGCTTGAATGCATCATCCATCAAAAATGAAGTGACCAGTTTGGCCGGAGGCGAGCCTATTAGCGGTGGAAATGCTCAGAAAATGGGTTCGGTGACACGCACAGAAGAGGGGCATGAGATTGCTTATTTCTACGGTTTGGAAACCGATGGCATCTTTAATAATGAGTCAGAACTCAATAATTATACCTGGACCGATCCGGAATCAGGATCGACAAAGGCCATTCAACCAAGTGCTGGTTTAGGAGATCTTAAATTTGTTGACCAGAACAATGATGGTGTTATTAATGAAGATGACCGTGTGAAACTTGGTAGTGCCATACCTGATTTTACAGCTGGATTAAATCTTCAAATGGCTTACAAAGGATTTGATTTTAAGGCCTTCTTTTATGGAGTTTTCGGGTCGGAAGCAGTGAATGTGCTGAAGTATTACACACATGGCTCCTTCTCTCAGTCTAACTATCATACCGATAAAATGAACCGGTGGACTCCCGACAATCCGGATACCAACGAGCCAAGGGTGATCTCAACAGATCCCAACCAGAATAGCCGGTTTTCAGATCGTCATGTCGAAGATAACTCCTATATCCGTTTGAGAAACTTGCAGATAGGTTATACCCTTGATGAGGGATTCGTTGAGTCCATTGGTCTGGGAAGTGTCAGGTTTTACCTCAATGGCGACAACCTTATGACTATTACGGATTACAGTGGTTACAACCCTGAAATTGCAGGAGGCGGAGATTTATCGAACGGAGTAGACTTTGCTACTTATCCTATGGGAGTTACGCTCACCGGTGGAGTTAATATTAAATTCTAGTTCTGCCTGAAAAGGATGATTTTAAGTAAAGTCGAAAAATAAAATAATATGGATATGAAAAGAATGAAAAATATAGTCCCTTTTCTTTTAGGGTTTTTGATAATGGGGTGTTCCGATTTTTTGGAGGTAGATCCAATTAACACCCAAAGTGAAGAAAACTTCTTTGATGAACCTGAAAACGCCATTTTGGCTGTAAACGGGTGCTACGACATCGTTGGGATGACTGAAGGTCCTGGCCCTGACGGAAACTGGATGACTCACAATTATGAGTTCTTTTGGGGAGACATTTGCAGTGATGATGCGGAGAAAGGGAGTCAACCTTCCGATTTTCAGGATATAACTGACTTGGCTACATGGGATGCCAAACCTGAAAACGGACCGGCCAATGCATTGTGGATAAAGATTTATGATGGGATGTCCCGGTGTAATACCGCTTTAACACAATTAAAATCCAGTCCTTTGGAAGATGAACTCCGGCAAAGGCTGATGGGTGAAGTTTATTTTTTGAGAGGGTATCTGACTTTTTACGGCGCTCGTGTTTTTGGAGGAATCCCTGTTTTTACAGAAAATGTAACACCCTCTGATTTTGGGGCTGTTGAGCGCGCAACACTTCATGAGACTTTTCTGCAAATTGAGTCTGATTTCGAGGCTGCTATTGGGTTTTTGCCCTATAAAGGAGAATACGGTGCTGAGAATATGGGACGTGCTACAAAAGGTGCTGCCCGGCATTATTTGGCAAGGTTGTATATGTATATGATCGGGACTGATGCTGAGAATTCTGAAATAGGATGGCAGGATGTGTATGATCAGACCAATGCGATCATTCAATCCGGCGAGTATGAGTTGGTTGCCAATTATGCAACCATTTTTGAACCTGAAGGGGAGAATAATGCCGAATCTATCTTTGAACTTCAGATGCTGGAAGGAAGTGTTGAAAATGCCCCTGAAAAAACCGGTAGTAACTTTAGCCAGTTTCAAGCCAACCGACTTGATTGGGGATGGGGATTTAATAATCCCACTGTTGACCTTTTTGAGGCTTTCGAAGATGGCGACCCCAGGTTGAGTTGTACCGTTTATGGTCCTTCTTACAATGAAGGTATCATGGGAGGCCAAAAATGGGACTATGATTTGAGTGAGCAAATGACGCCCTATTTGAATCGAAAAGCAGCTTTGATGCCTGGTGAGCGTCCCAGCATTTCAAAAAGCAGCAGCACCAATATCCGTAAAGCACGCTATGCCGAAACAATGCTGAATCATGCAGAAGCGTCCTATCATTTGGGTAATGAAGCAGAGGCCAGAAATATGGTCAATATGATTCGGGAAAGAGCCCGCAACAGCACTTATGCCCGCGGCTTTACAGAAGGTTCTTTGGATTACATACTTACAGGGTTTGCAGATAATTTGCCCGACGTTGAAGCTTCAGGAGATCAGCTACTACAGGCTATTTACCATGAACGCAGGGTTGAGCTGGCCATGGAGGGACTCCGTTTTTGGGACCTGGTACGTACCAATCGATATCTGGATGTACTGGAGAAAATAAGGACCACCTTTATGGATGCTGAAGGAAATAATCTGCGTTATGAGAATATAAACCTTGAAGCGAATGCTCAAAGTCATTCGATTACTGGCCCCAACGGAACTGTAGTTCCGCTGGCCCCAATTCCTCTGAGAGAAGTAGCAGACTGGGGAATCGATCAGAATCCGAATTATTAAGTAATTAATTTGCTTACACTTAAAAAAGAAAGCATTATGAAAAATATTTTTAAGAGTATTTCCTTCCTCCTTTTGCTTATGGCAGGCCTTTTTACCGGCTGTCAGGACAAAGAATGGAGTGAGGATTATGATATAGAATGGCCGGTTTCCGAAATTTCACAGATTTCAACAAATGAGGCCCAAATAGAAGATGTAATCACCATCACCGGCACCAATCTTGACTATGTAAATGATGTGCTGGTGGGAAATACAACTTGCGAAATAATCGAAGACGAAAGTTCAGCTTCACAACTGACCTTTAAGTTACCCAGAAGGGTTGAGAGTGGAAATGTCTCTGTGCGTAATGAATATGACAGGACATATGTTTTTGAGGAGTTTTTAAATGTTTCTTATCCTAAAACATCAGTGAATCAGTGGCCGGCAGAAATTACAGCTGGTGAAACGTTTAAGATTCAGGGGGATAATGTGGATTTGATTACATCTGTAGTGGTTGATGGTAACGAAGTTGCTATCAGAGCCGGTGATGATACAAACTCCATTACTGTTCCAACAGCAGGTATGGCACTGGAAATAGAGAGTACTATCTCTATAAGTGTTACTGCTCTCGGCGGTATTGAGGGAGCAGCCAAAACCACAGGTGTTTTGGTAGAGGAGCCCACCGATATTTATGATCCTGTTGAGCCTATTGTTTTATGGACGTTTGAAGATGGTGAACCTGTCACTGAAGCAGCTGATGCTGCTCCAGATGTTGCAGAACGCAACTATGGAGGTCTCGTTGCACCGCGCGGAGATAATTATTATTCCGTGCTAAAAACTCAAACCGGTGGATGGAGCAATTTCATGTACATTGTTAAGCAGGGGCCATTTGACTTGAGTGAGTTCCATGAACCTCATATTACTATGCTGGTCAATACCAATGGCAAACGAGGATATATTAATCCGTTTATGACTCAGGATGGTGAAATCAAAGATAACCATCTGACCAATGGCAATGCCAATGACCGGATGAAATATGGTGATAATTATGCCGTTGAAACTCAGGGATGGGAATGGCGTTCTTACCCGATTAGTAAATTGTTCCCCGACTTCGATCCTAAAGGAACATTTGAAGAAATCAGTATGCGTTTCACTTCCGGAAACGTTGGAAACGGAGATGCTCCTGAGGACTTTGAAATTCATGTAGATCAGATCATGATCACCGATGGATTGCAATTACCGGTGGTTACTGTTATGGACTTTGAAGAAAGTGCTCCTGCCTGGGAAGATGAGGGTAAAGGTTTTGCCGGAACGGTGATGCAAGCGGCTCCTACCGGAGGTTTTGCTCAATATTACAATGTGAGTGGAACTTCTCCCGGAAGCTGGACCTGGACGGGTGCGATTGCCGTGTATGAATCCATTGATCTGACAGAGGTTGTGGATCCACATCTAAGCTTCCTGGTAAATACCAATGGTAACAAAGGATTCTTTCAATTTGAGACCTATCAGGATGATGTTAAATGGGGTGGAAGTATTCCTAACACTTATGAGGTAACTACTGAAGGCTGGACGGCCATAACTCTTAGACTTTCCGATGTCTTTACCGGAAACTGGGGCGGAGACGGAGATGCTTCTGAGTTTGATCCCACGAAAGCAATGGATTATCTGAAGATTGGTTTTACTACCGGGAATATTGAAGAAGGAATGCAATATGAAGTGAATATAGATGAGGTACATATTTCTGACGGAGGTATGTGGTAATAGAAATAATAACCGGGAGAGAGAATTTTTTTCTCCCGGTTATTTTAATTTTTTGTTTATGAGTTGGATAAAGAAAATATTCCTTTTGTTTGTGTTTTTATCAGGGAGCCTTGCTTTTGCCCAAAATAGTACTGTGAGCGGTATTGTTTTTGAAGATCTTAACGAAAACGGGAAGTTAGATAGTAATGAAGTCGGAGTAGAGGGTGTTGGTGTTTCATCTTTGTCCGGTATTGTTGAAACAGACTCCCGTGGGGGATTCAAGCTTGAAATATGTAAAAATGACATTGTTTTTGTTATCAAACCTTCAGGTTATCACTTTCATCTCAATGAATATAATATACCCAAATACTTCGAACAAATATATCCCCAAGGAAGTCCCAAATCTCTAAACTATGCAGGGATAAGACCTACACTGCCAAAGGATACTCTTTTATTTCCTTTAATCCCCTCAGATACTCAAAGTGGTTTTAGGGTTAACATGGTGGCGGATCCCCAAATGCCGCGGAAACGAGAAGTCTGGTTCTTCCGTGAAACCATTATTCCCTCTCTTTTAACGGCCAACTCCGAAGTAACAATCTTTCTTGGCGATATTGCTGATAACAACCTGGATGTGTTTCCACATTTTATGGGGTCTTTAAAGGCATTAGAAAATCCGGTTTATGCAGTTTTTGGGAATCACGATGTAAATTACCGTTCTCCTGATAATTCATTAAAAGCTGAAACTTTTCGCTCCTGGTTTGGGCCTGATTATTATGCTTTCAATTATGGAAATACTCATTTTGTTGCTCTAAACACGGTCGATTACTTCGGATGGAATGATGAGTATAAAAAGAAAGGCAGCTATTTTGGTGGTATTGATTCCACCCAACTGCAATGGTTGGAGCAGGATCTTGCTTTAGTTGATGAAAATTTCCGCATTGTATTGTTGACTCACATTCCCCTGCATCCTGATTATTTTAAAAAACAGGACTTAAAAAAGATTTTCTCACTGCTTGAAGACCGAAGAGAAGTGACAATAGTTTCGGGGCACTTACATCAAAATAAATCCTGGGCTTACGGGCCGGAGCTGTATTGGAATGGAAAATCGCAACTGCGAAGTGTTATTGCAGGGTCTGCTTCAGGGTCTTGGTGGAGTGGCCCTTATGCTTCAGACAGCATCCCTCAGGCTACTTGTGTAGATGGCTCTCCTCAGGGGTTTTATCAATATGCTTTTAGGGATGATGGTTTTAATTACCGGTTTGTTCCTGCTCAAAAAAAGGAAGATTATCAATTGAGAATATCCTCTCCCCACAGGATTGTCAAGTATAACCCGGAGAAACCGCATCGTGTGGTTGTTAATGTATTCTCCGGAGATGAAAGATGTAGTGTGAAGTTTTCCATAGATGGAGGGACCTTCACGGGGATGAAGCAATTTACTGGTGTTGATCCCTTTGTTGAACGAACCCATTTTAGAAGAATTAACGGAGATAATTGGTCCCCCGGTATATCTCAAACAGACCATTTATGGGAGGGGGAATTGCCTCTTAAACTTGAGCCCGGAATTCATACAATAAAGAGCGTGGTTGGATTTCCGGATGGTAAAAAGTATTCTGCTACTACTCAGTTTGAGTTAGTTGATGATGGACAGTAAAAATGGGAAAATTTATGAAATATATATTAGGAGTGTTGATCGCGATAGTTTTGCTGTCGTCTTCATGTGAAAAAGATGATAATAAGAGTCCGCTGAATGAACTCAAGAACTTTGAAATCTTAGAATTGGATGTACCCTTTCAGATTTCAGATAATGTTGTTTCAGGTTTTGTTTCTGCAGGAACAATCCTGACAGACAGGACGATTGTTTTTGAAATTTCCGAAAAAGCTTCTCTTTTGATTGATGGAACTGAGCAAGTGTCCGGTGTTTCTAAACACGACTTTACAGATGAGGTGGAGGTCGTGGTGGTTGCTGAAAACGGTGCCAAAAAACCTTATACCATTATTGTTGGCAAAATGGCCAATGAGGAACCTGTTTCGTATGCAGGGAATGATACTGTTATCTATGTTGAAGAAGGAGTGACCAATAAGGAAGTTGTACTCGACGGCTCAGGGTCAATCGATGAAGATGGCGAAATAGTCTCTTATCGATGGGAAGAGGAGGGAGCCCAAATTTTGACCGGTATGTCGGGAGAAGTCAATCTTCCTTTAGGAAAACATACCATTACTCTAAAGGTTGAAGATAACCTTGGAGCAACACATGAGAGTCAGTTGACAATTTATGTGAGAGAAATTCAGGCCTACACCCCGTTAGACTTAGATGCATCCACCGCCACTCAAAACCTTTTGTTAAATCTTGGGAAGATTGCCAATGGTCCTGAGTTTGCTTTTGGGCAGGAATTTCCCATGTCATTTAAGCTTAATAGTCTGCGTTGGAGTCTTGAAACTTCTGATAGTAAAGAGGTAACAGGTGATCATCCTGCGGTATACGGCATTGACCCTCATTATATGCTCTATAAGTCGGAGGATCAGAAACAACTCCATATTGATGAAGCCCTTTATGCTTATCAAAATGGCGGAATCATCACTTTCGATTTTCACCAGCAAAGCCGCTACAATCACAAAATTTATATGGATGATATAACCGATGATCGTGACAAATCTTTGATGTATGATATCGTGAATGATAATGATGGAGCCCGGGATTGGTTCTTTGAAGAATTGGACCAGGTTATTGCTATGATTAATAATGATCTGGGATTCCCGGTTGTTTTCAGGTTATATCACGAAATGAATGGAGGTTGGTTTTGGTGGGGAAGTAAAGCTACCAATCACTCCAAACAATTATATATTGACTTTTTCAGATTAGCTGTTGATTATATTCGTGACCGGTCGAACCTTGTCCTTTTTGCGTGGTCTCCAAACGTTCCGTTCGATACCGATTATTATCCCGGTAATAATTACGTAGATATTGTGGGGGTTGATTACTATGAACCTTCTGCCAGTCAGTTAACTTCGGTTTTGAAACAGGTTTCTTCATTTGCTGCAGAGAATAAAAAGATTGCAGTTCTTTCTGAAACAGGGCAACGAGATAATTACATAAATAATTACCCTGACTTCTGGACCTCAACCATTCTGAAAGGGATTAAGGATGGGGCCGATGAAATTAAAATTGCCTGGGTGCTTGGATGGTTTAATGCCCCCTGGACTTCATCCCAAAGTGATTTGTTTATCCCTAATGCTGAATCACCCGCTTCTGCCAGAAATGATTTTGTTGAATTCTATCAGGATGGTACCACACTTTTTCTTCAGGAAACCCATGAAATGCAGCTTTATGAAACGCCATAACCCATTAGCTCTGGTCTTCTGTAATATATTTCTCTATTGTGGAAAAAGAAAGTAAAGCGAGATGAGATAAAGTGGTCTTATCGGGCCTATTTGTATTTTATTGAAGATTCCATAGCCTAGGGCTGATTATAATTTGGTGGATGTCCTGACAGAAAGGTTCCGCAGATGAAATATTTCTTTCCCCAGGGGCATTCCCAAATTTCTTATGCTGTTTTTTTAAATCACAGGTAGATGATTAAATACAAAGAAATGAATAGGTTTGTTATATTAGGTGTGGTGCTTTTGGTGTTTGCCATTTCCTGTCAGTCACCCGGAAATTCATCAATGATTCCCTCTGAAGGAATAGCTAAGAAGTATGAAAAACCGGTATTGAATCTGATAGATTTTTTTAATAAGAATGCTTATGACCCAGACACGGGTGTCTATTATTCCGAGATCTGTAATTCCGGGGAAAGAATGTCTCCTAAAGTTTACAATGTTGCATTAAGCAGATTAATCTATGGTCTTTCGTTTGCGAGTCGATTGGATCAATCATATATAGAAAAAGCTGAAACTGCATGTAAATTTCAATTAAGTCAACTTACATCCAGAGATTCAATAGGTGATTATTTCATCTCATACTTTGATGTTAAGGCCTCAGAGGCAGGTAGCTCAAAGAACCTTGATATCTGGCAGCAGGCTTATGGACTTTGCGGGTTGGTTGAACTATATAGAAACCAGCCAAGTGATTCACTCCTTTCTTCTATTCACCAATTTCACGACTCATTTTTAACCAGGTTTTATGATAGTGAATACGGAGGCTTCTATGGAGAGTATGATCTGAAAAGTGGCCAGGTATCCGGGAGTAAGTCTCTTCAGTCCCTGATTTACCCGGTTACTTCTTACATGGCAAACTTGTGGTTGGCTGATACCATTAACAGACCTAAATATGAGCCTTATCTAAAAGAAAATTTAGAAATAGCCTGCCAGAATGCCTGGAATGAGAATTTAGGCTGGGTAAATATGACGTTTGATAATGATTGGAAGCCATTTGCTCCGGATTCAGAAGGGGAACAACGCTTAACCGTTACTCCCGGGCACAATTTTCAATTTGCATCCTTGTTTCTGAGGACTGGGACCTGGGATTTCTTAAGTCAAAATGAAAGACAGAAATATAAGGATTTAGGGACCAAGATTCTGGACATAACCTTAGATAAACCAATTTTTCAGGGAAAAGATTTATCGCAGGGATTTTATAGTGAGGTTAGTGTTTTAAATGATGATGTGACAGATTATCGAAAGACCTGGTGGCAACATTGTGAGGCTTTAATTGCATTATCGCTGGCAAATGGGAAATATAAAAATGAAATATCTGAATTGGAAGAATTTTATTTTAATCACTTTCAGGATCAGGATAATGGGGGTGAGTTTTTCTACCTCGATAGAGAAAACCATCCACAGAAAAAAGAATTAAAAGGAAGTATTGGTAAATCGATTTATCACACGATTGAGGCGGTACGGTTTCTTAGTGAAAGAACAACCTTTTAATTGACTCCTATTGAAAATTTGAATGGCACTTAATAATCCTCTTTGAATGAAACTTTATGATAGAATCTGTTTTTCCGGGCTCCGGATGAATGGAAATTTCTTTAAATCTTTTTTGAGAATCGGACTGATGGCTGTGTTACTCGTCTTTTGGGCTTCGTGTAAAGAGGTGCTTAAACCGGGTAACCCTCCTAATATTCTTTTAATCTTAACAGATGATCAGGCTTACGGTGATTTGTCAATGAATGGGAATCCATGGGTGGAAACCCCTGTAATAGATAATCTGGCTCAGGAAGGTGCTTATGCCAGTCATTTTTATGTGAGCCCTGTTTGTGCACCTACCAGAGCGAGTTTGCTTACAGGTCGGTACCATCAAAAAACCGGTGTTTCAGGTGTGACAAGAGGTCGGGAAGATATGTCTCTCGAAGAAGAAACCATGGGTGATGTGTTTAAAACGGCAGGTTATACCACCGGAATTTTTGGCAAGTGGCATAATGGTGCGCATTATCCTTATCATCCTTTGGGCCGCGGCTTTGATGAGTTTGCAGGCTTCACTTCCGGACACTGGAGCAGTTACTTTAATACCACCATTGAGAAAAACGGAAAGCCTTTTGAAACGAAAGGTTATCTACCCGATGTTTTGACCGATGAGGCCATTCGTTTTATGCGGGATGCAGCCAATAATGGTCAACCGTTTTTGTGTTATGTCCCCTTTCAAACGCCACATACCCCTTTGCAGGTTCCGGATAAATATTTTGATAAATACAAAGCTAAAGGGCTGGATGATTTCAATGCATGCATTTATGGGATGTGTGAGAATATTGATGACAATGTTAACCGTTTATTAGTTGCCCTGGACGAGATGAAAATGACAGAAAACACTATTGTTGTTTACTTCTCAGATAATGGGCCTTTAAATTACCGGTATAATCTGGGGTTAAAAGGACGAAAAGGTCAGGTCAATGAGGGAGGAGTCAGAGTTCCTTTTATTATGAAATGGCCGCAACAGGTGAAGGGGGGCATTGTCATTGATGAGTCTTTGGCACATATAGATATTCTCCCCACTTTAGCAGATCTGGCAGGGATTGACCATGAGTTTAAGAATCGTCTGGATGGCCGGAGTTTTAAATCATTACTGGATGGCCAGGGAGCTCTCCCGGATCGGTTTCTTTTCAATGAATTTTTTGGCAAAGAGCGGGTTTTGTATGATCCTTATTTAATGGTGGGTGAGAATTTATATGATGTCAGAGAGGATCCATTGCAGAAGAAAAATCTGAAAGAAGATGCGCCTCTAGTTTACGACTCCTTAAAAACTGTTTTTGATTCATGGATGGCTGATGTAAAACCCGAGGAGTCAGGCAAAAAGTATATTCCACTTGGTTATGACGCCTATCCGGTTACTACCCTGCCGGCTCATGAAGCTCATCTGTTTCCGCCTTTTGAGGCCCGCAAAGATCGTCGTCACACAGGAATTGCATATCACAGCTTATATGGATGGGCCCACGACTGGATTGACTATTGGACTTCCACAGATGCTTATGCGGAGTGGTATATTGATGTGGTCAATTCGGGAAGATATAAAATAGAGATGGATTATGCTTTGTTGCCTGAGAATATTGGTACTGTGTTGCACCTGAGCATTGGGGATAAACATTTATCTGTTGAAGTGGATGAGGCTTTTATGCACTCTCCCCGGGAAAATCATGACCGGGTTGAACGAGAACAGGAGGCTCCTGAAACAGACTGGGGAACTTTATCACCAGGAGAAATAAGTTTGCCTGAGGGAAGGACGAGAGTTAAGATTCAGGCTCAGTTTATTCCCGGCTCTAAGACTATTGAGTTAAAGGGGCTGAGAATAATTAAACAATAGTAAACATTATTATTAAGGTAATGAAACGAGCATGAATTTTACTTGCTCGATTGGCACTTCCAGCCGTTGAGAATTGAATTAAACACACCAACTAATAAAATTACATTACCATGAAAAAAGGCATAATTTTTATTTTACTGCTGGTCTTCTCTGTTGCCGGAGTAGCTCAAAAGCAGGGATTTGCGCGTTTTATTACTGCAGAGGGGAAGTATTTAATGGATGGAGAGAATACTTACAGATTTATCTCTATGAATATTCCTAATCTGAATTACGTTGAAGATGAAATGACTTTTAATCGGGAACATCCTTATCGTTTTCCCAATGAATATGAAATAAGAGATGCTTTTGAAACAATAAAGCAAATGGGGGGTAAGGTTGTCAGGATGTACACGATTCCCGTGAAACGGTCTGATGAGCCGGAGGGCGTTCCTTCATTTGTGACGGGGCCGGGTGAGTTTGTAGAAGAGGCATTTGTGGTGAATGACATGGTTTTAAAAATTGCCAATGAGACAGGGGTGCGTGTTATTTTTTCATTCCTGAACAATTGGAAATGGATGGGCGGTGTTCCTCAATATGCCGAATTCAGAGGAAAAGGTTTTGATGATTTTTGGGTTGATGAACAGCTGATTGAAGACTTTAAGAAGACTATTGAATTTACTATCAATCGCACCAATACATTGACGGGTGTAAAATATAAAGACGATAAGGCCATTATGTGCTGGGAGACGGGAAATGAGTTGAAATCTCCATATCCCTGGGTGAAAGAAATTGCCGCTTACATTAAGGAGTTGGATTCTAATCATTTGCTAATGGATGGTTTTTATGCTGTTGATGATCAGCGTTATGTTCATCCCGAGTCTGTCGAAGATCCAAATATTGATATTCTCTCTTCACACCATTATGAACAGAATCCTTTTGACCAGTTCGAAAACATAAAAAAGAACCTGGAGATTATTGATGGAAGAAAACCTTACATTCTCGGAGAGCTTGGTTTTGAGAGTACTTCAGCACATGAACGTATTTATGATTACATAATTGCCAACGATGAAATTGCCGGAACTTTTAACTGGAGTATTCGATCTCACAGGCGTGAAGGCGGTTTTTACTGGCATTCCGAACCGGTTGGTCACAACTTGTATAAAGCTTATCATTGGCCCGGGTTCGACTCAGGGGAGCAGTACGATGAGAAAGGGCTGTTGAAGTTAATGTGGGAGAAAGCCTACGAGATTGACGGGAAGGAAAGGCCTGCCTTGCCGGTACCCAAAGCCCCCGGACTGCTTTCGGTTAACAACGTCTTCGAGATTTCCTGGCAGGGCTCTGTGGGAGCATCAGGATATAATATTGAGAGAGCAGAAAATAAAAATGGTCCGTGGGAACAGATCGCCTTTAATGTGTCAGATGCCAGGGTGCAATATTTTCCGCTTTTTAATGATGAAACGGCTGAATTGGGGAAAAGCTATTATTACCGGATAGAAGCCATTAATGCCTCCGGAGTTTCGCCAAAATCCAATATTGTAGGGCCGGTTAGGGTTTCAGAAAAAGCCCTGATTGATGAAATGGGAAATCTTATGGAATTATACATTGCCAAGGGTGTTGATTTTGACACCGAATTGGATCGAAAATTTAAAGAGGATACCGAACGCTTGGTTGGTGATAAGGGCAGCGAAGTGATTTATTTCGTTCCGGGCAATGTAAAAAAAGTCACCATTTATTCCTTTGAGCAGAATCAAAATGTGGCCTTGAAAATCGGGCAGTCAGGTGACGGAGAAGATTACCTGCCCGTCAAAATAAACATTTCCGGCAATAGAACCGGGGAGGGTGATTACGGTTATTGGGATGCCATTCAATACACCATTGATTCCATTGATAAAGGGGTTTCGTTTATTAAAATTGAATTCATGGAAAAGGCACAGATTGGCAGAACTCAAATTGTGTACAATTAACCAGTTGGAGAATTGAGTTAAATATCTATTCCTTTAGTCACGGGTGCAGGTGTGTTGGTTCTGCCCCACAGATTCTAAATGTTTAAAAAAAAATAGGAAAAATGAACGTGAGGTTGACTTTTAAAGGATTTCCCTGCTTTCTGACTATCTTTTTTGTAGCTGTTTTAGGGTGCGATAACCCTAAAAATGAGAATGGTACAAGTGATGTTAAGCCCAATATTCTCATTATCCAGGCCGACGACCTTGGATTTGGGGATTTGGTCTTACACAGGAAGAATGGGAACAACGAAATGTGCTTGGTTTAAGAGGGATGAAGGGGAATAACTGGGAGAATGGTTTCCGGTCACCTCTATTTATTCGTTGGGCCGGACAGTTTGATGCCCAAAAAGTATCAGTCCCGGTTAAAGTCGAAGACCTGTTTCCCACCTTATGCCATTTGGCTGGGATTGGCATTCCTGATTCACTTAAATTGGATGGAAACATTTTGATTGACAGGAAGGGACAAGTTCTGGCGACCGGGGAGCCGGTTTTTATTGCACATCATAATCCTTCAGGAGATTCTTCTTATACGAGTTCTAAGGATCCTTCAGGTCAGGCTGTTCCTTTTACTAAAGAATACATCTCAACATTTGGTTTCGACAGCCAGCGTCTGGCCTTAAGAAAAGATGATTATAAGTATATACGTGAATCAGGAGATGGTCAATTGTTTGATTTAGATTCAAATCCGCGGGAATTAGATGAATATGAGTTGGCTGATGATGCAATAGCCGGTAAAATGGAAAACGATTTGCAACATTGGTATCGTAATATCAGGTCCTCTGAAAAAGCCTTTACAATGCCGGTCTTTCAGATCGGTTATCAAAAAAGAAGATGGACACAAATATACGCCTGTGCCCCGTCTGCTATTTCGGAGGGTTTGATTAATAAACAACATTTCCTTGGCAATTGGGGCATGCCTGGTGATTCCGCCGTGTATGATATTAATGTTCATGCTGAAGGAGAATATGATGTTTATCTGGTTCATGAAATTGAAGACTTTCCGGAGATGCTTTTTCAACTCAGAGCAGGTGAAAATACCGTCAACTCATGGTTAACGGATTCCGGGAATCGTGATTTTGGAGTGCTTATAGAGGGTGAAAGGGCTTATTGGAACAATTTTGACTTAAAGGAGACTTTCAGAAAGAGTATTGTAAGATCGAAACTAGGTAGTCTTTTTCTTTCGGAGCATGACAAGTCTTTGGTTCTTCAACTTATTGACCGGACAGGAGAAGCAAAGAGATCCTGGGATAACCGGGTTATTGCTTTACAATTTGAATTAAAATGAAACGAGCATGATATTTTTTAAACATAAATCTCACAAGAGAATATGTTTAAAAGAATATTATGCGAGAGCGAAGCGGTTCCATTCGTTCTCAAATTTTTAATTAGTTTTTTACTATATAATTACAAAATTTTAAACGGATGAAATAAATTATGAAATTAGATATTGGTAGTACCACTGTTTTGGCAAACGGAGTTAAAATGCCTCTCCTTGGGCTTGGAGTGTTTAAGTCGGCTGACGGAGATGAAGTGCAAAATGCGATTAAGTATGCTTCCGATGCAGGCTATAGGTTAATTGATACAGCTTCTGTTTATGGTAATGAAAAGGGAGTTGGGGAAGCAATAAGTGAACTTTCCGTTCCACGGGAAGAGTTGTTTGTTACTTCCAAAGTTTGGAATAGTGATCAGGGCTATGATAAAACTTTACAGGCTTTTGATCTATCGCTTAGTAAATTGAAGCTGGATTATTTAGATATGTACCTTATTCATTGGCCCGTTAATGGGAAGTATTTGGATACCTGGAAGGCTATGGAAAAGCTTTATAAAGAGGGCAGGGTAAAGGCCATTGGGGTGAGCAATTTTCTGCAGCATCAGCTTGAAGATATTATAGATAATACCTCTGTTATTCCGATGCTGAATCAGATTGAACATCACCCCTGGCTCACCCAGCCCGATCTGGTTAGCTTTTGTGAAAGCCGCAAAATACAGGTCCAGGCCTGGGCGCCTTTGATGCAGGGAAAGATTTTTGACATTAAGCTGTTTGGTCAGCTTGCCGAAAAATATGGAAAATCACCTGCTCATATTGTTATCCGTTGGAATCTCCAGAAAGGAATTGCCGTTATTCCCAAGTCCGTCAAGCAACATCGTATTGTTGATAATGCTCAGGTTTTTTGATTTTGAGATATCGGAAGAGGATATGGCATTAATCGATGCCCAAAATCGTGATGAAAGGTTGGGCCCTGATCCTGATAATTTTGATTTTTAGCTGAGTAGGGGCAACTGAGAGAGTCAAAAGGGCAAAATTTACAAGCCGCCCAATCGAAGGGGTATTGAAATACTTCGAGATTCGGGCGGTGAAGTAAATTTTGTTCTTTTGAATAGCTGTTATTTTACGTTTTTCAGCGCCCCTAAGTAATTTTTACTGATAATGATTTCCTGTTTTAATTTTTTGGATATGAAAGATGTTTGGAGATATCACTTTGGTTTATGGCCGGTATTTTTGATTTTTGTATTGACTTTTGTGGGTTGTGCGAATAAAGAAATGCCTGAGTTATTAACTCCTAAGAATAATCACACCCTTACCAACAATACTCCCGTTCTGGCATGGAGCCCTGTGGAGTGCGACTGGCAGGAGGTGTGGATCAACGGCACAAAAATGGACTCCCTTAAATCAGATGTCAGTTCTTACGTGCCTTTTGCTTTGTCGTATGGGGAAAATGAGTGGCAGGTTGTTTCTGTAAAAGGAACTTCCCGTTTGGCGTCAGAGCCACGAAATTTTGTGGTGGAAGATAAGCCACTTGCAGAGTTGCCTGAGCAATCGCAATTATTGCGTCATGACTGGTTAGTGAAATCATCTGCACTTACCGATTTGAAAGGGAAAGAACTTTCCAAAGGACATATTCTTTCGGATGAATGGTACAAAACTTCTTTACCGGCCACTGCGCTTACGGCGTTGGTGCGCAACGGGGTTTATCCCAACCCTTACATTGGAAAGAACAATATGCATATTCCTGATGCGAATGATGATTTCAATGTTGAACATGATTTACTGAAATACAGTCATATTAAAGGCGAAAATCCATGGAAAGCCCCCTATTGGTATGTAACTTCTTTTAAGTTAAATGAGGTAGAACCAGATAAAAAAGTCTGGCTCAATTTTAATGAGTTAAATTACAGAGCAGAATTGTGGCTTAACGGGGAGTTGCTGGCGGATTCATCCGAAGTGGTTGGTATGGAGCGCCAGTTTCGGTTTGACGGGACCAACGTAATAAAGAGACAAGGTAAAAACCATCTTGCTGTGGCTGTTTTTCCGGTCGACATTCCCGGAGAACCGGGAGTCCCCCCTCTTGAGCCCTTTGGAGACCCGGGGGTAAACATGGGTGATGGCAGGATAGGAAAGAATTACACCAAGTGGGACGCCCTTGGTTGGGACTGGCAGCCGGCAGTGAGAGACAGGGATATGGGTATTACCGAAGATGTGTTTTTGTCGTTTACGGATGAGGTAGAGCTACAGGATGTTTACATCACTTCTGATCCGCATCTGCCAGAAGCTGATTATGCCGATATGGTAATCTCAGGAAAGCTGGTCAATCATTCAACTGTCGTAAAAGAGGGCACATTGTCGGGAGAGATCATTAATGAAATTGATACCACGCAGTTTAAAGTTCCTTTTGTCCTGGAAGGAGGAGAGTGTGAATATGTAAAGCTGGACAAAAATGCTTTGAAGCAATTGAGAATAAATTATCCAAAACTGTGGATGCCTGCAGGATATGGAGAGCCCCATCTGTATGAGGTAAAACTTACTGTTGCAACGAATGCCGGGGATGTGTCTGAGATCAAAGAGCTTCATGGAATTCGTGAGATAGAGTCGCGAGTGGAAGGTAGCCGCATTTTTACAATTAATGGGGAGGATATCTTCCTGAAAGGAGGTAACTGGGTTATTGATATGACGCTGAACTGGACTGCATCCCGTTATGAGGAGGAAATATTGCTTTCCCAAAATGCCAATCTCAATATTTTAAGAGTTTGGGGCCCCACTGGTGTTCCACCAAAGCGATTCTTTGAAGCGGCTGACAGGAACGGTATCCTGATTTGGCAGGATTTTCTGAACGATTATTGGGGAACATTTAAAAATACACCAGGGTATCAGCCCGAAAAGGATTTGTTTAAAAACATCTCTGCAGGAATTGTAAAAAGGTACCGCAATCACCCCGCATTGTTTATGTGGTGTGGAGGCAATGAAGGCGTGAATCCACGTGAAGATTTGTTGGTGAATGAGGTATTGGCCAATTACGATAACCGGGCAGGTCGTTTTTATCTGAAGACTTCCAATGGTCATGGTCTTCATGGTGGTGGTCCGTATCATTCTATCCGTCCGGACGAGTTTTTTACACACCCTAAGCTTCATGGTTTTAGTAGCGAGATTGGATCCAGTGGCATCCCTGTGATAGAAAGTGTGCGTAGGTTTATTCCACAATTGGGAGAGGATAAAAATCCGGAACGTTATCCTGTGGATGGCACCTGGGCATATCACGATGCTGCCAATTTTCCCGGAAAGGACTTAAGGAAATTCACAGCTCTTGATAATATCATCCGGAAGGACTATGGAGGCCTTAAAACCATGGATCAGGAGGGCGTCGAAGAGTATTTGGCTAAAGCCCAGATGCAAAACTATGCCGCCTATCAGGCCGCCATAAGTTCCATTGGCATTCAGATGTGGGACAACTCTACAGGTATGTTGTTATGGAAGTCAAATTCCAGTTGGCCCAGTCTGGTGTGGCAACTTTACGATTGGTATGAACAGACCCATGCAGGTTATTATGCAGCCAAAAAGGCTTTTGCCCCATTTAGTGTGCAGTTGAACAGAGCTACAGGGGAAGTCTTTGTGGTTAATGCAAGCCTTCGTAGTTATGAGGATGTTTCTGTAACGGCAGAGATGTATAGCGTTTCCGGAGAGGTTGTATGGGAAAAGACGAAGGATGCAAATATTCATAAATCTAAAGCCTTCAACACGAGTATTGTTATTCCTGATGAGCAGGAATTGGTTTTTGTTAAACTCAAGGTGGTTGGGGACAAAGAAGGTTTATTGGCAGATAATATTTACTGGTTGCATCCTGAAAATGATTTTAGAGCACTTTTTAAAATTAAAACCCCGGAACTGAAATCCGAATTGACTAGTGGAGACTCCCAGGGCTCCGATTACAGGGTGTCTGTCAAAAATATTGGAAAAACACCTGCTTTACTGGTTCGGCTTAAGTTGGTAAGCAAACTTTCCGGTCATGAAATTTTACCAGCATTATGGAGTGATAATTTTTCTACCATTATGCCGGGGGAGGAAAAGCAGTTTGCTGTCACCCTTCCAAAAGGTGCATGCCCCGATGCTGTTGATTTGGTCGTAAAACCTGTTAATGAGTGAGAGTCTTTTGTTCCAATCGATTCGAAATATGCTGATGGCCATCAAGCCCTGTGGTTTTTGAAATTCTGTCTTTTGAATTTTGGAAACTGTAAATCGGATAAAAAAGTATCTGGTAGATGTGTGTTTTATATTTGCTTATTTGAAGGTTTCTTGTGAATTGAAAAATTCTTTTAAAAGTATATTCAATAGAGTTCTAAGGTCTGGTACTTGATCGTAGAAAAGGATAATTGGAAGATTGAATTGACATAAAAGTATCATTAATAGCTTAAAAAGTACTTGGTTTAAGCATTAAAATCCGGTTTTTTTGTTAATTCCTAATTCCCGCATTCTGAAAGGAGGTGTCACGACTGTTTGAGTATTTCCTTACGGATTTTGGGTAATTACTATTTTTGTTTAGTTTTCGATCATGGTAGGTTGCAGATAATCACCTTGTTAATTGTTTTGAATTATGACACGGATCACTCTTTTATTTGCTCTGGGACTTGTTCTTTTTTCCTGCAAAAACAATACAAAGGATAATGAATCTCGTTCTCCTTCATCTAAACTGTTTGAACAACTAAAGGTTGTTGAGGGTAATGGTGTCCTCTTCGGACATCAGGATGATCTGGCTTACGGTGTAAACTGGGCTTATCAGGAAGACCGTTCAGATGTTAAGGAGACAGCGGGCGACTATCCTGCTTTATTCGGTTGGGAGCTTGGGGGCATTGAACTTGGTCGTCAGGTAAATCTTGATAGTGTCCCTTTTGATAAAATGCGGGAATATGTGATTAAAGGATACGAGATGGGTGCTGTTATTACTTTTAGCTGGCATCCGTTTAGCGCTCTTGATAATACCCGGAGTTCCTGGGATACAGATCAGCAAGTCGTTAAGCATATTATTCCGGGTGGTAGTCATCATGATATTTTTAAACAACATCTTGATAAAGTAGCTGCCTTTTTTCACTCATTGAAAACGAAGAATGGCAATCCGGTTCCTTTTATTTTCAGGCCTTGGCATGAGATGGATGGAGACTGGTTTTGGTGGGGGAATTCACATTGTACTTCTGATGAGTTTAAAACTCTTTTTCGTTTTACGGTTGAATATCTGAAAACTGAAAAAGGGGTTGATTTCCTGACGGCTTATTCACCGGATAATCGCTTCAGCTCAGAAGAGGAGTATCTTACCTGGTATCCGGGGGATGATGTTGTTGAAATAATTGGCGTTGACAATTATGGCGATTTCCGGGTAGGAAGTGAAAATGTTGAAGCTGCCCAAAAGAAGCTTGAAATTGTAGTTGAATACGCCCGAAAAACGAATAAGATAGCGGCTTTTACAGAGACCGGATTGAATATGGTGACCGATGATCAATGGTTTACCCAAAAACTTGCAAAATCTTTCCTGGAGAGTGAGGTGGCAAGTGAAATCGCGTACGTTATGCTTTGGAGAAATGACGATACCACCCATTTCTTTAGTGCCTATCCTGAACACAGCTCTGCTCCGGATTTTAGGAAATTCACTGACCATGAAAAAATATGGTTACTTGATGACTGGAACAGTTTTAAAGATTCGTTGAATTTGAAGAGTGAAAAATAATTTGCTATAAAAAATAGTTACATAAAAAAGTACACAATGAGCATTTTTGAAGATAGATCCGAAAAGATCAAATTAGCCCATGAGCAATTGTTGACCCAATCCAATGAGGAACTTTTTAGTACCAATGGAGTTTTTAACCGGTTTAAAAATCCGATTCTTACGCGTGATCACGTGCCTTTGCACTGGCGGTTTGATATGAATCCTGAGACCAATCCTTATTTTATGGAGCGGATTGGGTTTAATGCTGCTTTCAATGCAGGTGCCATCAAGTGGAACGGCAAATATGTATTGGTGGTGCGAACAGAGGGAAATGACAGGAAGTCGTTTTTCGCTATTGCAGAAAGCCCCAATGGAGTTGATAATTTCAAATTCAGGGATTGCCCCATTACCCTTCCTCAGACTGATGATCCGGATATCAATGTTTACGACATGCGATTAACGAAGCATGATGACGGCTATGTGTACGGTGTATTTTGTACTGAACGCAAAGATCCTGATGCCCCGGAAGGAGATACCAGTAGTGCCGTAGCTTCTGCAGGTATTGCCCGGACAAAGGATCTTATTAACTGGGAGCGTTTGCCGGACTTAATTTCTACAAGCGGACAACAGCGCAACGTAGTGTTGTTTCCTCATCTTATTGACGGAAAGTATGCTTTTTATACCCGCCCTCAGGATGGTTTCATCGACACGGGTAAAGGTGGTGGAATTGGCTTCGGACTGGCTGATGATATTGAGCATCCGGAGGTAAAGGAAGAGGTTATAGTGGATGGAAAGCGGTATCATACCATATATGAAGTGAAAAATGGCCTTGGGCCTGCTCCCATTCGCACAGATAAAGGATGGTTGCAACTGGCACATGGGGTGCGTAATACTGCCGCGGGTCTTCGTTACACGCTCTATATGTTTATGACCGACCTGGAGAAACCATGGATTGTTACGCATAAACCTGCCGGACATTTTATGGGCCCCCTTAAAGAGGAACGTGTGGGAGATGTATCTAACGTTCTGTTTGCCAATGGTTGGATTGCCGATGACGATGGTAAAGTATTTATCTATTATGCCTCATCAGATACAAGAATGCATGTGGCCACTTCGAGTATTGATCAACTAGTGGATTATTGCATGAATACTCCTCAGGATAAATTTTACAGTGCCGGATCGGTAGAGAATATTAATGAATTAATTGATAAAAACCAGGCCTTTGTATAAGGCATGACGACATAGTATGATGGGAAAAAATGATCTGTTAATCGATGACCTTAATAAGGAACTGAAGGGAATTCTGGATTTCTGGATCCGGCATACCATTGACGAGCAGTTTGGTGGCTTTGCCGGAGAAGTGGATGCCAGCGGCAATAGGGTGGCAAAGGTTGATAAAGGTCTTGTCTTGAATGCCAGGATTCTTTGGTCTTTTTCCGCCGCTTACAACCATCTGAAAGATCCCAAATACCTTGAATGGGCTCATCGCGCCTACGATTATCTGGTTAATAATTTTTGGGATCAGGAGAACGGAGGCTTGTTTTGGGCCGTTGATTATGAGGGCAAAGTGTCTGACGACCGGAAGCAGATATATGGACAGGGCTTTGGAATTTATGGCTTTTCTGAGTATTATAGAGCTACCGGAAAGAAGGAGAGTCTGGAATATGCTGCAGAGTTATTTGAGCTGATTGAGAAATACAGTTACGATGCCCGGCAAGGTGGATATCTGGAAGCCCTTTCGGTCAATTGGGAGCCCATGGAGGATATGCGCCTCAGTTTAAAGGATGCCAATAGTCCCAAAAGCATGAATACCCATCTTCACATTCTGGAACCATATTCTAATCTTTACCGTGTTTGGCCAGAGGAGGCACTCAAAGACAGAATGAAATCCCTGGTACGGGTGTTTCTCGATAAAATTCTCAATACTGAAACAGGACATTTTCACCTCTTCTTTGATATGGACTGGAGCGTTCAGAGCAATACTGTTTCTTACGGGCACGACATAGAAGGGGCCTGGTTAATTAATGAGGCTGCCGAACTGGTTGGAGATGAGGTCTTACTAAAGGAAGCGCAGCAAAAAACATTGAAAATGGTGGATGTTTTTATGAAAGAGGGGATTGCTGATGATAGCTCCGTTTGGTACGAGAAAGACCTCGATACCGGTCATTTGGATACCGACCGTCATTGGTGGGTGCAGGGAGAGGCTCTTGTGGGGCTTCTGGATGCTTACGGGCATTCCGGAAAACAGGCCTGTTTTGGGTTGTTGGTGAAAATTTGGAGTTACATCAAAAACCATGTCATTGACCATGATAAGGGCGAGTGGCACGAACTGGTGAAAGACGACGGCCTCCCATATGGCAACCAGGTCAAAGCCGGATTCTGGAAATGCCCTTACCACAATACCCGTGCACTCATTGAGTGTATACAACGGATACAAGAAGTTCATAAAGACAAAGAACTGGCTGATTAGTCCTGAGGATTCCAAAGGTAAGGGAGAGTACCTCGTCCCAGGCTACTTATTTATGGGGGTTCCGTAACGATTAATCCAGAACATCTGATTGATGAAATAATAAAAACTAACATTAACCATCTTTACAAATGAGTTCGACCATAATAAAGCTCAGAGAGAAAATAGGCTATGGATTTGGGGATGCCGCCTCATCCATGTATTGGAAGATTTTCACCTTTTATCTGGCCATCTTTTATACAGATGTTTTTGGCATTCCGGCTGCTGCAGCCGGAACCATGTTTTTGGTGACCAGGATCTGGGATACGGCCAATGATCCCATCATGGGAATTATAGGTGACCGGACCAATACCCGATGGGGGAAATTTCGTCCCTATCTTTTATGGATTGCAGCCCCCTTTGCCATTATCGGGATTTTGTTGTTTACTACTCCTGATTTGAGCGTTAATGGCAAGATTATATATGCATACATTACTTACACATTGATGATGATGGCTTATACGGCCATTAATGTGCCTTATGCAAGCCTTCTGGGTGTGATGACGGCCAAATCCGATGAAAGAACCAGCTTTGCTTCTTACAGGATGGTCTTTGCCTTTGGCGGAAGTCTGCTTGTGGTGGCCATTTTTCAGCCAACGGTGGATTTCTTTAACAACGTGGTGAATATTGGGGCTGAAGTTTCTTATCAGTTGACCATGGTGATTATCGGAGTTATCGCCATTGGGTTTTTTCTGATGACTTTTTCCTGGACCCGTGAGCGAATCAAACCACCCAAAAATCAGGAAAGCAGTCTGAAAGAGGATTTCAAAAACCTGTTGGGAAATGTACCCTGGTTTATAATCCTGGGAGCAGGTATTATGACTTTAATTTTCAATTCTGTTCGCGATGGAGTGGCCATGTATTACTTTAAGTATTATGTGATTGATGAAACTGCCTTGTCCGTCTTTTCTGCCACATTCGCTTATAGTACCTTTTATTTATTTCTGGGGCAGGCTACAAATATGATTGGCGTGATAATGGCGAAACCCATCTCAGCGATAATCGGGAAGAGAAAGACCTTTATGTATGCCATGTTTATGGCTGCAGCACTGAGTGTTGTTTTTTACTTCTGCAACCGCGAAAACTATGTCTTTATCTATCTTCTTCAGGCATTGATAAGTTTTTGTGCCGGAATTATTTTCCCGCTCATGTGGTCTATGTATGCCGATGCAGCTGATTATTCCCAGTATAAGACCGGGCGCCGGGCCACCGGACTGGTTTTCTCTGCTTCCAGTATGTCTCAAAAACTGGGATGGACTCTTGGAGGATCTATTACCTTGTGGCTTTTGGCTTTCTTTGGATTTGAAGCCAATGTGGGGCAAACGCCTGATACTATCGAAGGTATAAAGTATATGATGAGTTTTGTGCCTGCTGTTGCAGCAGTAATTTCAGGTGCCATCATGATCTTCTATAAACTCAGTGATCATAAAATGGAAGAAATTATTGCAGAGCTGGAAAGAAGAAGGGCTGCTGAATAAAAACAAAACGTTATGCTTTCAATAGAATTGGATCAAAACTGGCAATTTTCTCAGGCTGGTCTTAATGTGTGGAGTGATGCCCGGGTTCCCGGTACCGTTCATACCGATTTGTTGAGGAACGGAATTATTGATGATCCGTTTTATCGGACCAATGAAAAAGATCTTCAATGGATTGATAAAGTTGACTGGAGCTATCGTACCCATTTTGAAGTTGATTCATCTTTATTGGAGCATGATGTTGTGGAACTTTGTATTCATGGGTTGGATACTTATGCTTTTGTTTTCCTGAACGGACATATAATATTAAAAGCCAATAATATGTTTCGTGTATGGTCGGTCAACGTAAAGCGACATCTGGATATTGGGAATAATGAGCTTCAGGTTTATTTCCGGTCTCCGGTAAAGCAGGGATTGTCAGAGCAAAAGTACTTCGGAATGCGGCTGCCTGCCGTCAATGACCAGAGTGAGAACGGTGGATTGGGGCCTAATAAAGTCAGTGTTTTTTCAAGGAAAGCCGGTTTTCATTATGGTTGGGATTGGGGCCCTCGGTTTGTTACTTCAGGAATTTGGCGTCCCATTGAGTTGTTGGCATGGAATCAGATTAAAATAAAAGACGTTTTTATTGCCCAGGAAAAAATTGATACGATTAATGCACAACTTAAAGCCATTGTCAGCGTTGAAAATCCAGAGCCCTGGAATGTTAAAGTTGTTGTAGAAAATGTAACAGACAATTCCACCATTGAAAGTAAAGAACTGCAATTATCCCCGGAATTGCCCCAGGTTGAAATCCCCTTTAGCATTGAAAATCCTCGTTTGTGGTGGTCCAATGGGCTTGGAGAGTCTTTTTTGTACCATTTCAGAGTAAAAATAATTTCAGAAAACGGAAGTGAAGTTGAGAAGGAAATTCGCACCGGACTACGTAGTTTAAATCTGGTAAGAGAAAGGGATGAATTTGGTGAATCATTTTATTTTGAGCTGAATGGGCAGAAAGTATTTGCCAAGGGCGCCAATTACATCCCCAACGATATCTTTTTAACCGAGGTGAAAGCTGACGATTACCGGAAAGTTATTTCGGATGCGGCATCTGCCAATATGAATATGATCCGGGTCTGGGGAGGTGGTATTTATGAAGAGGATATCTTCTACGATCTGTGCGATGAAATGGGCATTATGGTGTGGCAGGATTTTATGTTTGCCTGTAGTCTTTATCCGGGAGATCAGGAATTTCTGGATAATATAAAGCAGGAAGCCATAGACAATGTGGTACGCTTACGTAATCATCCTTCCATAGCCCTGTGGTGTGGGAATAATGAAATTAATACCATGTGGGGCTTTCATGGTGATGAAGACCCGTTGGGCTGGAAAAAATTATACTCTTCAAAGCAAAAAGAATTTGTTAATGACGCCTATCTGAAAATTTTTCATGAGATACTTCCCGAGGTGATTGAAAATTACACCGATGGCGATGATTACTGGCCTTCATCTCCCCAGGCTGGATACAAACCGGAAAAACACTCCACATTTGATACCCTTTCCTCAGGTGACCAGCACTATTGGGGAGTGTGGCATGGATTACATCCTTTTTCAGCCTTTGAGAAATATGTCGGGCGTTTCATGAGTGAATATGGGTTTCAATCGTTTCCTGAATTTGAAACTGTAAAAAAATATACCATTCCTTCCGATCACGATATTGAGTCGGAGGTGATGGCGGCCCACCAGCGAAGTGGCTTCGGGAATCTCAGGATTAAGGAGTACATGGAAAGGGAATACAATGTGCCGGAAAATTTTGAGCAATTTCTCTATTTGAGCCAGGTGCTTCAGGCAGAGGGAATACGCATGGCTGTTGAAGCACATCGCAGAAACATGCCCCGGTGTATGGGGTCGCTCTACTGGCAGCTCAACGATTGCTGGCCCGTTGCTTCATGGGCGAGTATCGATTATTATCACAACTGGAAAGCTTTGCACTATGCTGTTCGAAAAGCTTTTGAGCCTGTCATTTTGTCTGTGTATGAGGGCGGCAGCCTTCTGAAAGTTTTTTCAGTTTCTGACCGTGTAAATGACTTTATTGGAACGCTTTTGGTGAAGGTGCTTTCGTTTTCCGGAAAAGTGATCAGACAACTTGAGCTGCCGGTTCAGGTGGAAGCCAGTTCAAGCAAAATCCTGTTTTCCACCGATCTGGAGGCATTGCTAAAAGGAGCAGAAAAGGATCAGGTGGTTATTCATTGTTCCCTGTATGAGGAAGGAAAAGTACTTTTTAATGCATTGCATTACCTTCTTCCTCCCAAAGAATTGAAACTGCATGACCGGCCAAAAATAAAATTGAAGCTATCCGATACAGAACAGGGGCTCTGCCTTAAAGTTTCAAGCCCAAAACTGGTGAAGAACTTAATGCTTTTTATTCCTGATTTACAAATTTTGTTTTCGGATAATTATTTTGATTTGCTTCCGGGTGAAGAGAAAGAGGTATGGTTTCACACCTCTTTAAAGGCCAACGACCTGAATGGAAAAATCAAATTCAGGCATGTCGTTGTCGGTTGACCCTTATTATACCTCTTGGTTGGAAGTTTCAAGCTCTTTCCAAATCATATCTTTGAGTTCCTGTATGCCCTTTTGAGCTACAGAGGAAATAAATACATATGGAACATCCGGAAGATCCTGTTCTATTTCAGACTGCAGTTCCTCATCAATCATATCTGACTTAGTGATGGCCAGCAACCGCTGCTTGTCCAATAGTTCAGGGTTGTACTGACGAAGTTCGTTGAAAAGGACATTATATTCTTTGTGGATGTCATCACTATCTGCAGGAATCATAAAAAGCAAAATGGAGTTCCGCTCAATGTGTCTTAAAAATCTTAATCCAAGACCTTTTCCCTCGTGGGCCCCTTCGATAATTCCGGGAATATCAGCCATGACGAATGAACGGCTGCCACGGTACTGTACCATGCCCAGGTTGGGAACCAGTGTTGTAAAAGGATAATTGGCAATTTCTGGTTTGGCCGCACTAACAACCGATAGCAAAGTGGATTTTCCGGCATTGGGAAAACCTACCAGTCCCACATCGGCCAGTACTTTCAGTTCAAGGGTAACCGATAGTTCAGTTTCAGGTTCTCCCGGTTGAGCATACCGTGGTGTTTGATTGGTGGCCGATTTAAAATGCGAATTTCCTAATCCTCCGCGTCCACCTTTCACAAGAATATATTCCTGCTCATGTTCGGTTATTTCGCAAATGGTCTCGCCAGTTTCGGTGTCTTTGGCTACTGTACCCAATGGAACTTCAATGTATTTGTCTTCTCCATCGGCACCAGTGGAAGTTTGTCTTCCCCCTGATTCGCCATGACCTGCAAAAATGTGTCGTTGAAATCTTAGGTGCAAAAGCGTCCAGGTATTTCGGTTGCCTATGAGAATAATGTGGCCCCCACGGCCTCCATCTCCACCGTCAGGACCGCCTTTGGCAACGAATTTTTCCCGTCTGAGGTGTCGTGATCCCGGTCCGCCTTTACCCGAACGACAAAATATCTTAACGTAATCAACAAAGTTTGATCCTGACATGGTGTTTTGGTTAAAAAGCCGCATCAGAAGTCCTCTGATGCGGCTGATTTATACTTGTGTTGAAAGGCCTGGTTTAAACCTTTATCGCGTCAATGGCTTCAGAGATCCTTTGGAAAATTTCATCAATTTCTCCAACTCCCCGAATAGGCGCATAAGTGCCTTCTTTCTTGTAAAATTCAATTACAGGGCATGTCCGCTCTTCGTATACCCTAATGCGCTTTTGAATGGTTTCCAGATTGTCATCAGAACGGCCTGAAACTTTACCCCTCTTAAGCAAACGCTGGATAAGTTCTTCGCGGTCCACCTCAAGGTTCAGCATAATATCCACATTCTCCCCGTGCTTTTGCAGCACTTTTTTCAATGCAACAGCCTGGTCTACCGTCCTGGGAAAACCATCAAATATGACCCCTTTAGTGTTTGACAGAGATTCCAGTTTTTTTTCAAGAATTTCAATGATGGTCACATCGGGGATTAGCTCTCCTTTGTCAATAAAGGATTGTGCAATCTTTCCCAGATCACTGCCTTCTTTGATCTCCTTTCTGAGAATTTCTCCGGTTGAGATATGGGCTAAGCCATATTTCTCAATGATTTTTTCACTCTGTGTGCCCTTGCCCGAACCGGGAGGGCCAAAAATTACAATGTTCAGCATAGGATTATGTTTAGTAGTCGATTACCGTGTAAATGTCAGGGAGATTTCTCCCGTAGCCGTCGTAATCAAGACCATAACCTACAATGAAATCATTGGGGATTTCTAATCCTACATAGTCGAGTTCAACATTGCGCTTGCAAGCATCCGGTTTAAACAAAAGGGTAGCAACTTTAACATCGCGGGGGTTTTGTGCATTCAATTGACCAATCAGCTTTTCAATGGTTACACCGGTGTCAACTATGTCCTCCAACAATACAACTGTCCTACCTTCGATTTTTTCATTTAATCCGATAAGTTGTTTAACCTTTCCCGTACTTCCCATTCCCTCGTATGAAGACAGTTTTACGAAGCTGATTTCACAAGGGAAGTCAATTAATTTCATCAGGTCAGCCGAAAACATGAACGAGCCGTTTAAGATACAAATCATTAACGGATTTTTGTCATGTAATTCAGCATTTATTTTACTGGCCATTTCCCACAAGGCTTTCTTAATGTCACTGGCCGGGATAGACAAGGCAAACTCTTTGTCTAAAAGTTTGATGCGCTTCATCGAGGATTGTTTTTTACGGATTTTTAAACTGCAAAAATATAAAAAAATGAACAGACCGGCGTAATTTGTGTTCATGTTCGTAGATTTGTTAGTCTAAGAAGATCAATTGCAAATCGTTATTCATCAGATAAATCTTAATTTTATTGTCTTGCAGAGTAAATTTTCTAACATCCGTAACGATTACAAACGGCTTTCGCTGAGACGAGATAATTTGGAAGGCTTACCGCTTCTTCAACTTAAAAAGTGGCTTGAAGAGGCTGTTGAGACTGAACACACCGAACCTACAGCTATGACTCTGGCGACTGTGGATGCTACAGGCCAGCCTTCTCAAAGGGTAGTACTTTTGAAGGACATATCTGATAAAGGGCTTACCTTTTTTACCAATTATCTTAGCAAAAAAGGACAGCATATTGATTTTTCTCCCAAGGCATCGGTGAACTTCTTTTGGGCTATGCTGGAGCGACAGGTTCGTTTGGATGGTGTTGTGAAAAAAATATCAGCCAAAGAGTCAGATGCTTATTTTGCTTCACGTCCCCGGGAAAGCCAGATCGGGGCATGGGCCTCTCCACAAAGCGAAATGGTTCAGGATAGTGCTTATCTTAATAAAATGTACCGCGAATTTGAAGAGAAATTTTCAGGAATGGAAATTCCCCGTCCTGCACGATGGGGCGGGTATGTTCTGGTACCCCATCGTATTGAGTTTTGGCAGGGACGGCCGGGAAGAATGCACGACCGATTTGTTTATCAGGCGGCAAAAGGAGGCGAATGGGATATCTTTAGACTGGCTCCCTGATGACCGCGGCTGAGTTAAATTCCACAGGGGGGAAGGCTGGGAATTATGCCAGAGTCTGGAAAAACAATTTGTTAATCTTTTTTGAAAATTCGTAATCAGCTGTTCGTTCTTAAGTTGTTATTGGAGTTAATGCGAAATTATTCTGTGTTATACGAATTGTATTTAACCTGACTTCCGTCAGACAGGTATCTAAGGATACAGTAATGCGATCTATTGTATAAATATTTGTTCTCCTTATTTTGTTAAAGACTGAAAGACCTCTTCCAGCGATTCATGTTCCTGGTTCATGGTTAAAAGAATCAGATCATTATCAATCGCCAGCTTAAACAAAGCAGGTCTTATATCAACTCCGGAAGAGGTCGTAACCAACCATCCATTGCCACTGATACTTACTGCTTCAACCCCGGAAATAGCATTGATGGTTTCGGGTGCTACTTTTTTATCATACTCCACAAAAACTCTGGTCTTACCGTTTTGAAGACCTTTTTCGAGGTCACTTGCCGATCTGTCAGCTACAATAAGACCATTGTTGATAATGATCACTCTTTCGCAAATGGCCCTGACCTCTTGCATAATGTGGGTTGATAGTAAAATTGTCTTTTCCTTTCCCAGGTTACTTATGAGGTTGCGAACCTCCACGATCTGGTTGGGATCCAATCCGGTTGTAGGTTCATCCAGAATAAGCACTTCCGGGTCGGGCAATAATGCCTGTGCAATTCCCACCCGTTGACGAAAACCTTTCGACAATGCTCCGATCTTCTTGTGCCTTTCGGGAGTCAGCCCCGTGACATCAATAATTTCTTCAATTCTTTCTTTTCTGTTGTTAAGCTTGTAAAGGCCTGCCACAAAGTTGAGATATTCAGCGACATACATGTCGAGATAAAGTGGATTATGCTCAGGAAGGTATCCCACTTTCTTGCGCACTTCCAAGTCATTCCCTTCCACCGGCAAATTGCATACACTGGTTATTCCTTCTGAGGCAGGTAAATAACCGGTAATAATCTTCATCATTGTTGATTTTCCGGCACCATTAGGGCCTAAAAACCCTACGACCTGACCGGAAGGAATTTCAAAACTCACTTCGTTGAGGGCCTTTTGAGACCCGAAATATTTGCTGACTCCAGAAACGCTTATTGACATTTTCCTCTAAGTTTGTGTCAAAGTTATTAATTTTGGTTCATCAAAAAACAGATAATTTGAATTTTAAAAGCCTCATAAAATGAGTGATCCGCATAAATTTTGTCAATCCTTTTTTCAGTATAATCGAAATAAAACACTTGCAGTTAATGTTGGCGATGTAACCATCGGCGGAGAAAGCCCTGTCAGGGTCCAGTCTATGACTACTACCAATACACTCGATACTGAGGCTACGGCTGAGCAATCACTTAAAATTGCAGAGGCCGGAGGCCAGATTGTTCGTATTACCACCCAGGGCAGACGGGAGGCTTTAAATCTGAAGAATATTAAGGAGGTTCTTTCCCGCAAAGGATGCAATGTGCCGCTTGTTGCCGATGTACACTTTAATCCTTCGGCAGCCGAAATTGCCGCAACTCTAATAGAGAAAGTACGCATCAATCCGGGAAATTTCACAGGAGGTGCTAAAAAGTTCAGAGAATTTGAAGCAGGAGGCCCTGAAGATCAGGCCGGGCTTCAACAAATAAGGGAAAAACTGGTTCCTTTTTTGAAACTATGTAAGGAGCATGGCACTGCAATCCGCATTGGGACCAATCATGGAAGCCTCTCCGACCGCATTATGTCAAAATATGGTGATACTCCCGAAGGGATGGTCGAATCGTGCATGGAATATCTGAGAATCTGCCGGGAAGAGGATTTTAATGATATTGTGTTGAGTATTAAAGCCAGCAATACCCGTGTAATGGTGCATACCGTGCGATTACTGGTGGCTGCAATGCACAGAGAAGAAATGTCTTTCCCGCTTCATCTCGGGGTTACCGAAGCCGGAAGTGGCGAAGATGGCCGGTTAAAGTCTGCAGTAGGCATTGGAGCTCTTTTGGCCGACGGAATTGGTGATACTATCAGGGTCTCTCTTACTGAACCTCCCGAAAATGAAATTCCCGTTGCTCAAAAGCTGGTAAAGCATTTTGTGAAAAGAAGCGGACATGCCCCAATCCCTGAAGTGAGCCCAAAACATTACAGTCCTTTATCTTACCAAAAAAGGCAAACTCATTCAGTGTTAAATGTTGGTGGTGAAAATGCGACCGTTGTTGTTGCTGATATTAGGGATCAGGAAATTCCGGAAAAAGTGGAAGAAATGCCCGAATTTGTCTTATGCAATGCCACTCAGATGGATGCAATTCCTGATAAGTGGGATGGAGTTTTGCGAATTGTTTCCAGGGATGAAATTCCTGGTTTATCAGATCGTCGTGTGGTCCCCTTATTTAATGCCTCCGATAATTGGGTGGATTTTGAAGGGCCAGCTGTTGTATCAGTTAGCTTCTCCGATCTTGATATAAGCTTTGTAACCCGGATGAAACAAAAGGAAGATGTTGTGCTTTTGCTGCATTCAAATCACGAAAACCCTTTAGCCGAACAACGTGCTTTCTTTCTGGAAATGCAAAATCAGAAAGTAACACATCCGGTTATTATTTGGCGGGAGTCGGGAGATGCTGATGCAGAAAATTTTCAGATTACTTCTGCTGCCGATACAGGCATTCTTTTTTTGGATGGCTATGGAGATGGCATTTGCTTAAAAGCACCTAATCAAGATGTGGGAATCACCTTGTCAACCTCTTTTGGTATCCTGCAGGCTTCAAGAGTGAGATTTTCAAAAACAGAGTATATTTCCTGTCCGGGCTGTGGTCGCACTTTGTTTGATCTTCAAGCCACCACCGAAAAAGTGAGAGCCCGAACCGCTCATCTTAAGGGGCTAAAAATCGCTGTCATGGGTTGTATTGTTAACGGAATTGGTGAAATGGCCGATGCAGATTATGGGTATGTTGGGGCCGGACGGGGTCGTATTTCCTTGTTTCGAAACAGGGAGCTTATCCGGAAAAACATTCCTGAGAAAGATGCTGTTCAGCAGCTTGTGGATTTGATTAAAGAATATGGTGATTGGCGTGAGCCCGTTGAGTAAAAGATGCAGTTGGTCAAAAAATACACCACAAATACGTAAAAGTCTGGTCTTTCTGACGACCGAATTTTGCAGTTGGAGTGTATAATGATTAAATTGCAGAGTTGTGAAATCTGACAATGGTTGTAAATAACACATATCCAGTCTCATGAGGTTACTTCGTATCGTTTTATTATTGTTCATCCCTGTTGTTGCATATTCCGGTGAAATATCACTTGAGGGCACATATCAGGGTGAAAATTTGTATGTTAATAACCCGAATTCCGAATCAGGTGTTGGGTTTTGTGTATATGAAGTAATGGTCAACGGAATGACCTCTACCGATGAAATAAACTCCAATTCTTTTGAAATTGATCTGGCTGTATATCGCTTTGCCATAGGAGATCCGGTTCAAGTGGTAATTAAATATAAAGAAGGTTGTGTGCCCAGGGTTATTAATCCGGAAGTGATTGCTCCCAGGGTATCATTTAAAACACTTGACATTGCCGTTAAAGACAATGAGCTACAGTGGAAAACCACTGATGAATCAGGACCCCTGCCATTTATTGTTGAACAGTTCCGGTGGAATAAGTGGGTTCAGGTTGGTCAGGTAAAAGGAAAAGGTGTTCCCGGAACTCATCAATATGATATCACGGTCCGATTGCATTCAGGCGAAAACCGCTTTAGAGTGCGTCAGACAGATGATCAGAATAATCGGAAATATACACCAGAAGTTAATGTGACTGTTGATAAACCTGAAGTTGCTCTGACTTCTGATAAGGTAGAAAAGCAACTTGTTTTTTCCAGGCCTACCCTTTACGAAATCTATGACATTTACGGACGCATAGTGGTGAAGGGTTACAGCGACTCGGTGAATGTTGACAACCTTTCCAGAGGTGACTATTATCTTAACTTTGCAAACAAAATGTCCATGTTCTCCAAACGCTGATATTTGGGGATATGAGTCGTTGGTTGTAACTTGCGCCCGTATTATAAAACCAAGGGCATGACTAAATATATCCTAATATTTGCTGCATTAATCATTGGTGGATTTCTTTCCATTCAAGGTAGTATCAATGCACAGCTTTCCTCTTTTTTAAAACATCCTCTTCAGGCTTCACTGACTAATTTTTTGGTAGGAACAGTCATTCTCATTCTTCTGAATGTTATTTTAAAAACAAGTATGCCCTCGTTCGCTGAAATGAAAGCCGTTCCATGGTATTTGTTTCTGGGAGGGGCCATTGGCGCAATGTTCGTAACCTCTGTTGTTTTGTTAATTCCACGAATTGGAGTGACCACCATGTTGGCTGCCTCGATTGCCGGGCAATTAATTGTAGCGGCAGTTATCGATCATTTTGGTTTTTTCAGTGTGGCCGTGCACCCTGTTTCTTTAAGCCGGGTAGCCGGAATTGTTATGCTGATTTTGGGGATAGTCTTGATTCAACGATAATAAGTTATGTACAGAATCTTCCTGTTATTGCTGCTCCCCGGATTTTTCAGTGCTTGTGATCCCTTTAATGCCATTCTGGAAGAGGATGATGTTGTTTATTATCATTCTGATGCAGACAGTAAAGATGAGTCTGAAGTCGGAGACACCCTGAAGGTGATGACCTGGAATGTTAAATTCGGAGGTGCACGCATCGATTTTTTCTTCGATTGTCACGGCGACAGGGTTTTGATGGAATCGTCAGAAGTTGTGGACAATCTAAAACGCCTTTCTGCTTTTTTAAAAGCCACTCGTCCGGATATTTTGTTTGTACAGGAAGTTGATGTTAACAGCAAGCGCAGTGCTTTTGTCGATCAGGTTGAATGGTTGCTGGAGAACAGTCATTTCAGTTATGCTGCGTATGCCTCCCAATGGCGGGTAAGCCACATCCCTTCTGATGGATTGGGACGCATGGACTCAGGAAATGCTATTTTTTCGGTAACTCCTTTGTTTAAAGGACGCAGAGTGGGACTGCCGCTTATCGGAGAACAGAATTTCTTAGTACGTTACTTTTATCTTCGCCGAAATCTGCTGGATGTTTCCACAGTGATTGGAAAAGACACCCTGCATCTCTTGAATACCCATCTGTCTGCTTATTCCAATGACGGCACAAAAGAAAAGCAAATCGATGTGGTTTATAGTTATTTGGATTCTCTTGACAGATTGAATCTTCCCTTTGTCATCGGTGGAGATTTTAATGCATTGCCACCGGGAACTAAAAATTTGAAAGGATTTCCTGATTCTGCATGTGATGACGGGGAGTTTGAAGCGGATGACTATTCTTTAGAACAGACCTGGATGAGATCCTTTTATGATCAATTTCAAGCGGCGGTTTCTTTAGAAAAATATCAGGTCAATAATTCAGTCTTTTTCACACATACTACTGATAAAAACGGGTTCTGGAACCGGAAACTGGACTACCTCTTTACAAATTCAGCGGTATTGCATGATTCAACCACCACTCATCAAACTGAGTTTTTTTCAGGCATGGAAACTATGCCATTGTCCGATCATTGTGCTCTTGAGACAGTGGTAGTGCTCAGGAAAAATCCATGAAACAGAAATTTGATGTTTTCAAGTAAAAAAGCGGCCCGGACAGAATGTCCAAACCGCTTTCTTAATGAATAGAAAGGCTGGCCGGCAAATCCAGGTCAGGGGGGATGTTAGGGATGAGTTAGTGAATCTGCCAAATAAAGGTTAAAGGGCCTTCTTTTCCAATCCGAATATCATAATAATGAATTAGTCCCTTTATGTTTGCAAGTTTAAGCAGTTTAGTAAAGCCCGTCAATAGTACTTTAGTATAGTTTTTTGGTTATGTAAAGCCGATGTTGATTGTGGTAAGAATGGTCAATGTGTTGTTAGTTAGATATTTGGATCTGAGTAGCAATATGGGCGTGTATTTCTTTTATTTTTTAGTAATTGCAAGGACTGATGAATTCATATTTTGTAGGTGCATGGTATAAGAAATGGAGGATTCAGCTTTCCGGCCTTTGTAAGTTGTGAATTTTGCAGTTTTAGAAATTGAACTGTTTTTGCCAATGAAAACCCTGGTATTGATTATACTAAGATTTTGAAGAGTGGATTCCGTATTGGTAATGGTTTTTGAGCCTAAGTGCGTTTTTATTTTCTTTACTTGGGAAGACAAGGTTGTGGCTGTCTCGGATTGTGGCACCGTTGGATTCATAAAAATATAGCTACTTGCCTCTGAAGGTTTCAAATATCCATGCCTTAGGCTGTACATCCGAAAATTCATCCGGTTTGTAAAAGAGTATTGAACAGATGACAGTCCACCGTATTTTAGGATACCATGAGGATTTTCCGGAGTGCTGTAACGATTTAACCTTTTTTGCCTGATTTTTAGTTAAAAGTATGATTCAATGCTTCGTTAATCTAGGCTGTAGTTTAGTTTTGCGATGATGTTGACAATTAGGTCCTTTCTATAAATTACGTACCTTGTGAATGACACAAATAGGGCTAATCCATCAAGTCCCTGATAAGTTCGCCCCCTGTCTGCCCTGCTTACCGCCAGGAAGGCATTGGTGGAATTCAATAAAATCGCCATTTTAAACTACAGCCTTAATCTATTGTAAAGTGGTGTAAATCAATTTTTTGTAATCATGGAGATGATTGCTTTAAATCCTTGTTTATTAGCAGTATATGCTTCGTATTAAATCTTAAATCTAACGATTTATTGATGATTTGGTTGGTGATTGAATGAACAAAAAACCTTTGGCGTCATTGTATTAAAAGTTCAGAAACAACAAGATTATAGTACTTTAGCAGAGTATTTTGTTTGGGTTCTTGTCATTTTCATTATTTTTGAGTCTAAAGTATATGCCATCAAGTTATTTTATGACATCATTTGTTCAACATCTTCTCGCATCAATTGGCACCAGCAACGGCAAAAAAACTAAGTCCGGGCATGAAGCAGGGGTGATTGACATGGTTGATACATTCTCCCGTTTCCTTAATCAAAGTATCTACTGGGCCGATTTTAGTCGCAGTAAGTTTTTGTATATCTCCTCACATCCCCTTTTTCTAGCTGGTCATACCCCTAAGGAGATTCAAAAAATGGGGTTTTCGTATTATGAAAAAATCATTGAGCCCAATGATATGAGGACCATAATGGTGTCCAATGAAATTGGCTTCCGGTTTTTTAACACTCAGCTCCCGCTTGACTGGCGCAGGAACTGCTATTTGGCTGTTGATTTTAGAATTCTTCAGGAAGATGGCAGCTATATAATGGTGACTCAAACCATGGTTCCGTTTCAATTGTCGAATGAGAATAAACTAATATCCACGCTTTGTTTTGTTTCTCCCTCGCTTTCACCTAAAGCAGGAAATGCTGTTATTCAAAACTTAAGTGAACCTTTGCAATACCGCTTCAATCCCGAAACCAGGCGCTTTTACCTCCGTTACCAGGATGAGCTTACTCCACGGGAAAAAGAGATCCTGTTGCGCAGTGGACAGGGTGAGCCCAATTCTACAATTGGTGACGAGCTGAATATTTCTGTATCCACCGTAAAACAACACAAGAGGAATATTTTTCGCAAACTGGATGTCACTAATATTTCTGAAGCTATTTATTATGCCAGGTATAATCGGTTGATATAGGTGTCTGGGTGTGCGATGGCACTTCTTGTTTCCTCATTTTTAGTGTAGAAAAAGTGAAATATCTCGCTGCCTGGTTAATGATTTCTTGGGGATTCGATTAAGTAGGGAGCGCTGAAAAACGCCTACTTTATTAGCGTTTAAAACTTTAAATCATATCAACAAACTCCTAAGTGCAAGGTTATTCCACATCAAACTCGGATTTCTTTGCACTTAATCATAAAAAAACAGCTAATCAAAAGAACAAAATTTACTGCACCGCCCGAATCTCGAAGTATTTCAATACTCCTTCGATTGGTCGGCTTGTAAATTTTGCCCTTTTGACTTTTTCAGCAGTCCCTAAGTAAATCATCTCATTTGATATCATCCTTCACCCTTATACTTTTTCAACAGCCCCCGTGTAGCGAATAAGAAAAATGATATTTTGAGCTGAACTGTTCAATAACATTCCACAAACAAACTGGTTTTGTTCCCATTCAGGAATAATTTCCTTAATTTTGCGGCCTGTAAACTCGCACAAATAAACAGTTACATTATGGCAGATAAATCAAATCAACCGTTGTTTAGCGAGTTCGCTCCTGTTTCAACTCAGGAGTGGATGGACAAAATAACAGCGGATCTCAAAGGGGCTGATTTCGATAAGAAGCTCGTTTGGAAAACGAATGAAGGTTTTAACGTTCGTCCCTTTTACAGGGAGGAGGACCTTAAAAACCTTGAGTATCTTGACACTCTACCGGGAGAATTTCCCTTTGTTCGTGGAACCAAAGCCCACAACAAATGGTTGGTGCGTCAGGATATCGTGGTGAAAGATGCGAAGGAAGCCAACGAAAAAGCGCTGGATATCCTTAACAAAGGAGTTGACTCTTTGGGATTCTTCATCGAAAATGAAGAGCTGATTACCAAAGAAAACGTTTCTGCACTTTTGAAGAACATTGTTCCAGAGGCTGTGGAGCTTAACTTTTCTACCGCTCATGGTAACCAAAAGCTTTATCAACTCGTTGTTGAGGAGTTTGCTGCACGCAATTGCAAGCTCGAAGAAATTAAGGGTTCTTTGAATTTCGATCCACTTGGCAGTCTTACCGTAAGCGGAAAATCCTGCGTGCCGGTTGAAGAGCTGCTCGACAATGCAGCTGTTCTGGCCGGAGAAGGAAAAGCAATGCCTCAGTTCCAGACCATCAGTGTAAATGCTAAGCATTTCAATAATGCTGGTGCTTCCATCGTTCAGGAGCTTGCTTTTGGCCTGGCTATAGGTAATGAGTACCTGGCTCAAATCACCGAGCGCAACCAGGACATCAACACTGCTGCTAAAAACATCCGTTTCAACTTCGCAGTAGGTGGTAACTACTTCATGGAAATTGCCAAACTTCGTGCCGGACGTATGTTGTGGGCTAAAATTGTGGATGCTTACAAACCTGTCGGTCTTGAAGTGAAGAAAATGCACACACATTGCGAAACTTCAGAGTGGAACAAGACCATCTATGATCCTTATGTGAACATGTTGCGTACCCAAACTGAGGCGATGAGTGCAACCATCGGTGGTACCGACTCATTGACCGTGGCGCCTTTCGATCAAGTGTTCCGTCAGCCTAATGTATTTAGTGAACGTATTGCCCGCAATCAGCAACTGTTGCTGAAAGAAGAATCTTACTTCAGTATGATTGTGGATCCTTCAGCAGGAAGTTACTACATAGAAAATCTGACCGACAGCATTGCCAGCGAAGCCTGGAAGCTGTTTGTGGAAGTTGAAGAAAAAGGGGGATATACCGCTGCTCTGAAAGCCGGATTTATTCAGGCTAAAGTGAATGAAACTTCTGATAAACGTAAAAAAGAGTTGGCCCGCAGGAAAGATACCTTGCTGGGAACCAACCAGTACCCCAACAATCTGGAAGCCGTATCTAAAGAAATCAGTGAAGACAAAGCTTTTACAGATTCTGAAGAAGGCAACACTGTTGAGCCTATTCAACTTTACCGTGGTGCGGAAGAATTTGAAGCATTGCGTTTGGCTACGGAAAGAGCAACTAAGCGTCCTAAAGTCTTTATGTTGACTTACGGAAACCTTGCCATGCGCCTGGCACGTTCTCAGTTCTCTGGTAACTTCTTTGGATGTGCCGGATACGAAATCATTGACAACCTTGGTTTCGAAACTGTAGAAGAAGGTGTTGACGCTGCTAAGAAAGCCGGAGCTGACGTGGTTGTGCTTTGTTCTTCTGATGAAGAATATACAGACGCTGCACCTGCTGCCTTTAAAGCATTGAATGGCGATGCCATTTTTGTTGTGGCGGGAGCCCCTGCCTGTGCCGACGACCTGAAAGCTCAGGGCATTGAGCATTTCATCAATGTGCGCACCAACTTGCTGGAAACACTGCAAGGGTTTAACAAAATGTTGAATATTCAGTAAATTTTAAACGCAAAGACGCGGTGACGCATAGTTTTTATTGAGAGAGATGACTTCAAAGACATCTTTGGACATTCAAATTTAAGTTCAGCGCCTAAGCGCCTCTGCGTTAAAAATATTTATCATGAGACCAGATTTTTCAAAAATAGAATTCAAAGGAGATAAATGCCCTATTGATCCCAAAACCTGGGAGAAAAAGAACGGCATTAAAAAAGACTGGGTTACACCTGAGCAGATTCCGGTGAAACCCGTTTACAACAAAGAAGACCTGGAAGGCATGGAGCACCTGAACTATGCTGCAGGATTGGTGCCTTATCTTCGCGGGCCCTACTCGGCTATGTACGCCATGCGTCCCTGGACCATCCGTCAGTATGCAGGTTTCTCTACCGCCGAAGAGTCTAATGCATTTTACCGTCGTAACCTGGCGGCCGGACAGAAAGGTCTTTCTGTAGCATTTGACCTTGCTACCCACCGCGGTTATGACTCTGACCATGAGCGTGTGGTTGGTGACGTAGGTAAAGCCGGTGTGGCCATCGACTCTATCCTTGATATGAAAGTGCTTTTCGATGGTATTCCATTGAATAAGATGTCGGTTTCCATGACCATGAACGGTGCTGTACTGCCTGTAATGGCTTTTTACATCGTTGCCGGTTTGGAGCAAGGTGCCAAGCTTGAGGAATTGAGCGGAACCATTCAGAACGACATTTTGAAAGAGTTCATGGTGCGTAACACTTACATCTACCCACCAGAGTTCTCAATGCGCATTATCGCCGATATCTTTGAGTACACATCTCAGAAGATGCCTAAGTTTAACAGTATCTCCATTTCTGGGTACCACATGCAGGAAGCCGGTGCTACTGCCGACCTGGAATTGGGTTATACCCTGGCCGACGGTCTGGAATACCTGAAAACTGGTGTTGCTGCCGGACTGAGCGTTGACGCTTTTGCACCTCGTTTGTCTTTCTTCTGGGCCATCGGAATGAACCACTTCATGGAGATTGCCAAAATGCGTGCTGCACGTATGCTTTGGGCGAAAATCGTGAAACGTTTCGATCCTAAGAATCCTAAGTCTATGGCGTTGCGTACGCACTCTCAGACTTCAGGATGGTCATTGCAGGAGCAGGATCCTTTCAACAACGTTGGTCGTACCTGTGTGGAAGCTATGGCTGCCGCTTTGGGACACACCCAGTCGTTGCACACCAACGCGCTTGATGAGGCCATTGCATTGCCTACCGACTTTTCGGCACGTATTGCGCGTAACACTCAGATTTACATTCAGGAAGAAACCAAAATCACCAAGGCTGTTGACCCATGGGCTGGTTCTTACTATGTAGAAGCATTGACTAAGGAATTGGCTGACAAGGCCTGGGCACACATCGAAGAGATCGAAGAGATGGGTGGAATGGCCAAAGCCATCGAAACAGGTCTGCCAAAGATGCGTATTGAAGAGGCTGCTGCCCGTACACAGGCTAAGATCGACAGTGCCAAGCAGGTGATTGTTGGTACCAATCGTTACCGTCTCGAGAAAGAAGATCCTATCGATATTCTTGAGATTGACAACACTGCCGTGCGTAAGTCTCAGATTGAGCGCCTTGAAAAGCTGCGTGCCGAGCGTAACGAAGATGAGGTTAAAGCTTCTCTTGAGGCTATTACCAAAGCTGTTGAAACCGGCGAAGGTAACCTGCTTGAGTTAGCTGTTGATGCTGCCATGAAGCGCGCTTCTCTGGGTGAAATTTCTTATGCTTGTGAAAAAGTCGTTGGAAGATATAAAGCTGTGATTAGATCAATTAACGGAGTATATTCTTCAGAGGCCGGAAATGACAGCGAGTTTGAACAGGCTCGTGCACTGGCTGCTGAGTTTGCAGAAAAAGAAGGTCGTCAGCCCCGTATCATGATTGCCAAAATGGGTCAGGACGGTCACGACCGTGGTGCCAAAGTAGTGGCTACCGGATATGCCGACATCGGTTTCGACGTGGATATGGGACCATTGTTCCAGACTCCTGCTGAAGCTGCCCGTCAGGCTGTTGAGAACGACGTTCACGTATTGGGTGTTTCTTCTCTCGCTGCAGGACACAAAACTTTGGTTCCTCAGGTTATTGATGAGCTGAAGAAGCTTGGCCGTGAAGACATCATGGTGATTGCCGGTGGTGTTATTCCTCACCAGGACTATCAGTACCTCTACGATTGTGGTGTAGTGGGTATCTTTGGCCCCGGATCATCTGTATCACGTGCTGCTATTGATATATGTAAGCTATTACTGCACAGTCACGAAGAGTAAGAACTTTCGATAGTGATATTTTTAAGCCCCTGCCGGTCTCCGGTGGGGGTTTTTTGATGGTGTAAACGCGGAGACACAAAGTCGCAGAGGGTTAGTTTGAGAGAAGATTAACATGCGAGCTCCTTTCGGGGCACGAAGGTAAGCATGACGATGAGGTCTATAAATATGCGACCAACTTCGTGGTCAATGGGGTATGTTGTTGATCGTTGAAGCGTATCGCTTTCTCCGGAATTATTTTATGTGTTGGTGTTGATATGAGCCTGAAGGGCTCCTATCTTTTATCTTAAAGAAATCATAATGCCGCTACGAATTTTGTGTTGAAACAGCGTGCTGGCCTGTCCGTTTTCCGGGCCGGCGGAAAGCGGGAAGCCAAAATGGGCGACCTTCAAGACCTTGCGCAATGGCCGGAAATTTTGGTTTTCGAGGGCTGATTGGTTTAAACGGACTAGTCCCGATATCGGTTTTGTAAAGTTTTTTTGGAAAACTCTCAAAAACAATAATCGGGATTTTGGTCTCTTTTTGGGGCAATGCCAAAAAGGACAAATAAGAAAAAGACATTTCGGGAAGAGGATATCAAATTTATCGAGATGTTTGACGTGCCTTTTAGAATAGACTATTTGTTAAGAGAGTGTTGATTTACAGTAAACTTCGTGGTAGGTTGCTGATGTTGGCTTTTGAAAACATTATTTTTTAAGGTTGATTTTAAGGATAATGATGGACCGGGAGCCTGAAGGGCTCCCATATTTATAGAAACAATTACAGTTAATATAAACCGACGCCGAAGGTGTCGTATATTCAAAATAACGGTGATGGTTTCACTTCAAGTGAAGCCATCACTAACAATAGTTTGTTGGAAAAATGAAACATTTCATTTATTTTTGTTAATCAATTATTACCTTAAATGCCAATATTATGACTGATTCTAACCTTTTTCCTGGGACGCCTTCCGACCACCGGCGCTTATACCAACTACTTCAATTTTTGAATCAAAAAAATATTCCGCTTCGGCTTTGCCTTTATTCTCGTTCGAACCTTGCAGGTACCTCCTTCGACCTTTGTTCGACTTCTGTTCGGCTGTTCTTCGGCCCTATAGAGTCGGAGAAATGCCGAAGAACGGCCGAACAAGCCCCGAAGAAGGTACGAATTAGCCCCGTAAAAGCCAATGTGTATTCTGATTAAGCATCAGTAAATCAAAGATATGAGCTAATATGTGATTAAACCTCTATTTCAAGTATAAGAAATCAGTAACTATTAATCTTAAAAACCTACCAGAATGAAAAATCTTAAATCTTTCTTTCAGACTATGCTCTTCTTTATTGTTCTCATTTTCCTGGTTGAATACTTCTTTACTTTTGGACTCCAGGTGCCAGGTTGGAATGCTGCAGTCCAAACTCTTAGGTCTATTTTGCCAAGTGTGTTAGTGGTGTTTTTTGTGTTCTTTTTCAGGGAGGTTTATAGAAAGTAAACTTTTTCTATGCTTTTTTATTGGATTTACGCCTCCTTTCAAAAAGGTGGCTATTTCGGTCTGACTGTGCCAGGCATTTCGGTCAAAATGTGCCAGTCTGAGAGATGGTGCAATAGTACAAAAAAAATGTTATTCTGCTTTCAAAATATCTCTTCTTAAAGAGGGCCCATTTAAATCGATTCGATGGGATGAGTTCACCAGTCGGTCGAGTATTGCATCAGCGATTGTTCCTTCCCCTATAATGTCATACCAAGTTGATACTGGTATTTGCGATGACACGATTGTTGTTTTTTGGTTATAGCGGTCATCTATTATATCCATTAATGTTTCACGATCATGTTTGTCAAGGGATTGAAGACCGAAGTCATCCATAATCAACACATCTGCTTTTGAGAGTTTGTTGAGCTCTCTCATGTATGTACCATCCACTTTTGAGAGTTTAAAACGTTTAAACAAACGGGAGGTAATGGCATAAACCACTTTATATTCCATCATGCATGCCTGATGTCCTAAGGCTTGTGCCAAATAGCTCTTCCCAACACCCGAGGGGCCTGTAAAAATGAGATTTTCGTTTCTTGCGATAAAGTCAAGTGAAGAGAGCCTTTGGAACATATTCTTGTCCAGTTGTCTGCCAGCCTGATAGTCCACATCTGCCATAGTGGCTTTTTGACGGAATCCGGCCTGTTTTAACAATCGCTGTATTTTTTTGTTTTGCCTCTCTTCCCATTCATGGTCGGTAAGTAAAGCCAGATAATCATCAGGTGTTACATCCATCAGCTGATTGTTTTTAACCTGCTGCAGGTGTAACTCCGCCATCGCATTAATGCGCATTTTCCTGAGTTTTTCGATTGTTTGATTGTTGTTCATGACATTTGATTTTTACTTGTTTGTATTTCTATTTGTAGGCTGAAGCGCCCCGGATATTGCTATGAAAAGGGATATGCGTTTGAGTGTCATCTTCAAGAGGTTCAAAGTCTTTGTCCTGATTATTCTTAAGGATATTTTTTATCCGTTTGTATGAGTATGTTTCCACGTTGAGGGCTATTTGGCATGCATTATTTAATCGCTCTGAGCTATAATCACGATGTAATTGTATGATGCCCATCGCTCGTTTATAGGCCGTTTCAGGATAATCACTTTCTCTTAAGAGTCCCTCGATAAGCAGAAGTACATGCTCTCCATGCCTGGAAGCTTTCTTTTTAAAATAGTCAGGACTCCATTGGCGATAGGCCTTATGAGTACTACTAAGATGGTTTTCGTTGGTAGTATATACTCCCGGAGCCGGATTGCGACAGTGACAGGCAATGCGCTCATGATTGTAGAAAACCTCTACCGTTGACTTGGTATATTGTATTTGAGTACGTTTACCGATGTACCGATAAGGAACGCTGTAATAATTCTTGTCTGGAGAAAAATAGACATAGCCGGTCTTTTGTACCTTGGCCCTGCGGTAGTCTTTTAGTTCATAGGAGGACTCTGGCAATGGTTTCAAAAGTTCACGCTCGATGGATTGGAACAGTTCGCGACGACTGGCCTGTCGGAGCTGAAGCAAAAGATCGTTATAAGGGCCTAAAAGCCTCCTTATTTCTCTATTAAGATCTTTCAGAGAGAAGAACGTCATCTGGCGCAAGGGGTAATATATGCGCTGATAAACAAGATTTACGGCGTTTTCAACCAGCGCTTTGTCTTGTGGCGAGTAACCACGGGTTGGGTTGATAACGCAGTTGTAGTGACGCGCGAAGTCCTTAAAAGAGCGATTGATTTCCGGCTCATATTTACTGGCCCTTGTCACTGCCGATTTTAAATTATCAGAAACGATGGCTTTGGGAACGCCCCCATAATAGGACAATGCATTTGCCATGCAGCCTATTAAATCTTCCCGTTTCTGGCTCAGGCAAGCCTCTACATAGGTATATTGGCTCTTGGGCAATATGGCTACAAAAACCTCAACCGGGATGATTTCTCCAGTTTCCTGATTAATAATTTGAAGTTTCTTGCCTGTAAAATCGATATAAACCTCATGCCCGGCCTTATGCTCGAGTTTCATGGAACCTTTTTCCTTGGGGAACTTTCGGTGGTAATGCTCCATGAATTGAGTGTAGCTGTAGGGCTCTTTTGATTGCTGTCGATACTCATTGTAGTGAAACAGAAACGTAAATCCCGGGTGATCAAGTTGCTGATTCATTTTTTCAAAGTAGCGCATTAATTCATCATAGCGCGGATTTTTAATGGTCGTATGCGAAGGGAAAAGTTTAAGTAGCTCTTCATTATCTTTGGCCAGAAGTTCTTCTTTTGTGTATTTGCTGGCATTAAATAGCTGCACATAACCGTTAATAGTATTTCGATGAATGCATAGCATATCGCCGATCTTGCGATTGCTCAATCCATCCAAATGAAGCGTCAGAATCTGTTTTAAATCCATAAGATCAAGTGTATTGGCCATAGCGCTTTTTTATTTGCGATATAGCAGTTTTAACCTGATCTCTCAAACTGGCACAAGTCGAACCGAAAAAGTTGGCACAAGTCGAACCGAAATTCTTTAGCCACGCCGTCCGATAATTTGGCACATTTTAAACCGAAATCACTGGCACAATAACTCCGAAATCGGTGGCACATTTTGAACCGTTATAACCAATAATATCCAGAAGCATATTACATTGCTTATTGTCAATTTTGCGCAATCCAAAATCATCTATAATCAACAGTTTTGCTTTTGAGATTGAATCAAGCATTTTAAAATACGTTCCATCAGCTTTCGCATATGTCATTTTATCCAATAGGTTATTGGCCGTATAATAAAGTGTTTTCAATTCGTTAATACATGCCTGCATACCAAAGGCACAGGCTAAGAAAGATTTTCCTGTACCAGTTGCTCCTGTTATTAATAAGTCCCTGGCTTTATTAATCCAGTCACAACTTTGAAGTCTGAGAACAATGTTTTTATCAAGCGTTCTTGGTAAATGATAGTCAACTTGTTCAATGCTTACCTGCTGCTTGAAATTAGCTGTTTTAATGAGTCGTTTTAATTTTCGATTGTATTTGTCATCAAACTCGGCATCAACCAGATGAGCAATCAGTTCATCCGGTGTGAATTTTTCTTGCACAGCGCTATCCAGTATGTTACGATAGGCTTGTTCAAACCCCTGCAAACGCATGGCGTTTAGTTTTTCTAAAGTTGCTGTAATGTTCATAGTTAGCGATTTATTAATTAAAATGTTCTTTTCCACGTAGATTTTCGTGCTCTGAAATTCTGAATAATTCCATTTGTTCTTCACCTGTCATATCGAAAGCCTTATTTTGCAAGACGTTTTTCACAAATTTGTACTGGATACAGTTTAGGATTAGAGCTTTTTTGCATGCCTTGATGAAATCATCGGTGTCATGTTTTTTCGCCAGAGACAATAGTCCCATGCAGCTTTTATAGGCTTGTTCGGGATGTTTTCTGCTGTCGAGGAGTGCCGTGACAAGCTCTTGTACTTCAGGGCCAATTTTAGCGGCCCAATTGATAAACCGTTGTGGAGTCCATTCTGCAACAAATTTATGCCCCGAGGGCCTATGCTCATCTTTGGTCGTATAGCGGTATTTTGTGGATTTTCTTGTGTGAAGGGCTACCCGTCGATTGTTAAAATAGACCTCTACATTGCGCGATGTATAAGTCACTAGCACCTTCTTACCGGTAAGCTGAAAAGGTGCACTGTAGTAGTGTTTATCGTCTTTCAGATAAATATGATGATTGTACTGGACGGTAAGACAACAAAAAGTTTTTAGGTCATATCTGGATGTGGTAAGTGGTTTTAAGGCATCTTTTTCTACATCGTCAAAAAGTTCTTGGCGTGAATAATCGCACTTTTGAAATTTCTTTCGGTTGTAAATGTCTAATTGCACCCATAAAGCAGCATTTAACTCTTCTATGGAAAAGAAGGTTTCATTACGCAATGGCGCGTAAATGGAATTGTAAGCATGTTTTACGAAGTTTTCAGCAAGGGATTTATCCTGTGGCTTGAGAGCACGGGCAGGCAGAATTGCTGTGTTGTAGTGACAAGCAAAATCATTATAGGTTGAATTGACCTGTGGCTCATATTTATCGGCCTTTGTAACGGCTGATTTTAAACAATCCGGAACTATAGCCCTGGGAGCGCCACCAAAGAAGTGAAGTGTATTTTCATTTACGGAAATAAAATTATGTTTCTCTTGTGTGGGCGTGGCTTCGATGTACGCCAATTGGCTGGAGCCCAAAACACCTACAAAAACTTCGCACTCGATAATTTCTCCGGTTGAAGAATCCGTGTAGCTCATTTTTTTCCCAGCATAGTCCACAAAAAGCTTATCACCTGCTTTATGCTCCATGTGCATGCTAACCTTACTTTCTTTCCGCCAGTTGTAATAATGGTGACAGAACTGGCTGTATCCGTAACAATCAGTATGCTTTTGTTTATATTCCTGCCAGAGCAATTGCAGGGTCACTCCCGTTCTTTGCAATTCCTTATAGTAGATTGGGAACTGCTCATAAAGTGTTTGATATCGGGGGTTTTCGGTCTTTTTCCGGCTGTGTATCGCGGCAATCAGGTCAGAATCGGACAAGTCCTTAATAAGTCGGTATTCAAGCCCGCTGGACTTAAATCCAGCTAAGTAGTCGCTGGCAGTACTTTTCCCCATACCCGCCAGTTTTGCTAGTTCTCTGGCACTGATGATGCCTTGTTCGTAATGAAGTCGTAATAACTCTCGTACTTTTCTCATATCGATTCGTCGTTTGGCCATTTTTTATGTTTTTAATTAATGGCCTAAAGTTGACGAGAAAAGTGTCCGGAATGAAACGGAACAACTGTCCGGAATACTCCGGAATAGGTGTCCGCAATAAAACGGAACGGGTGTCCGGATTAAAACGGAATGATTGTCCGCAATGAAACGGAATAGCTGTCCGCATTAAACCGGAATGGGTGTCCGGATTGCTCCGGAATATGCATTTTAGTATTGTTCGTGGTAATATCATCGTATTGCGCTTAATATTATTCTACTTCATTTTGATGGTTGTAAAATTATATTATAAATCACAAAACTAGCGACTTATAGCTATGCCAATTTGTGACACAACTTTGCCAAGTAACGACAATTTGAATTTTTTTTAGTTTCATGCACGACAGACCATACAATTCCCTATAAAGTGCTCAAAATGCACTCTTAAAAAACGAAGCATTTTCCTAATTCAACTTTGGTGCTGTTTTCATATTGGTGGAGATTTACACCAAGCACTATTGATAACGAGCAAAGCATCCTAAAGGTACTCTCATAAATTTTGAAAGCATTCAAAAAGCACGCTTAATATTCTCTGCAAAATACACAAAGTGCTCAAAAGCAAGTGAAATATACTCTAGATATGGTCTGTATATACTCTGAAAGTATTCAGAAGCATGAAAAAGCACTCAAAAGCTATCTAATTATTAGTGTAGATAGTGCTTTGGAGCTTGTTTTTGCTAGGTTTTCTTTAAGTTTTATCACGATTTTCCCCAAAGAAATCCTTATAACAACTCAAATTCTTGCTTACTAATGCAAAAATGATCCAGGATAACTTGTAATTCTTTGTGGGTATAGTAGTGGGCTCGTCTATTTCTTGTTAGCATATCGAGTTTGCTATTTAATTCCGGTGATAGTTTTATTTCTTTTCGGAGCAACTGCATCGCTGCATTTATATTTGAGCTTTGTGGATATAATTTAATGGCCAAATCTTGTTTCAATATCGTTCTTTTAAATATCATTTTAGTGAGTTCTTTTTGCGTTTTTCTAATTCAATTATAGAGAATTAGAATGCAATAAAAAAGCAATAGTAAAACATAGTAACATAAGGTAATATTAAGCAAATAGCTTGAAAACCAAAAGGTAATAAAACGAAATAAACGGATGAAAACGATTTTGTTAGACTGATTGAGAATATATCTTGTATTCAATACTATTTACTTGCGCTCAATTAAAAACCGCAAAAACGATAAAATACGATATAAAACAATTTTTTACTTGCTTTTACTCTCCTTTACTTTCCGTTACTATCTTTTACTAGGAAGTGAGTGTACCGTATTGCTTAGGTTTGACGAAATAAAATTTAATAACACGTTAAAATCGTATAAAAATGAGCAAGACAGTTGTAATTGTAGATGAGCATCTCTTTAATAAGTTAATGGGCAAGATCGACCATATTAACGATAAGATTGATAGTATCAATGTGGCCAAGAATGATGGCTTTAAAGATCGTTGGTATGTTACCGAAGAAGTATGCAAGTTGTTAAACGTCAGTAGGCGGACTTTGCAAACTATGGTACGCCTTGAAAAGCGTGCGTTAAATATATAAAACCCAGTGATATGAAAGGATTACACAGGCCAATTTGTCGTTCAGCCTGAAGCAGCCATGAGGTGCGTGCGGGAAACCAAACGTGCTAAGTTCGTGGTTTGCGTCCATGCAGGCCGTAATGGAAATGAACCCAGTCAGGCCTCGTTATGCAACTTTGCAGTGGTCAACCTCCCTTTGTTGGTGAAACCTGAAACATACCGGGAAGCAACGACAACAAGCACCGATATGGCTGCACGGGGTAGAATGGGATGGCATGCATGGAAAGGGAAACGCATGAACAAGGGAAGCCCTAACGGCTTACCAGCCGAGTAAGTGTCGAGGGTGGCGGATATGCCCGTAGTACTGAAGATAATCAGGACAACATAACCTGGAAGGAGGGAAGGGGCATTACTATAAACGAAAGAATCAGATAAGAGACACATTATCCAATTGAAGAAATGAGTACTCACGAAAAGATAGAGCGCGAAATAGCCCGGTTATCGCAAAAGAAGCGTAAAGAACGGACTACGCAGGAAAAAGTGCGTCTCTTACAACTGAAACTATATCTTAAGGCCAAGCAGGAGAAGAAGTATAAATTTTACATTCTCTATGACAAGATATTTCTACATTACGTATTAAAGGAAGCGTACAATCGCTGCAAAAGAAGTAGCGGGAACAGTCCGGGGATAGATCGTCAAACCTACACTGATATAAGACAGTATGGAGAGACCAAATTCCTGAGAGAAATAGAGGAAGAACTTCGGCAACGGAGTTACAAGCCTCAGGCTGTAAGGCGGGTAATGATAGAAAAAGAGAATGGTGGAGAACGCCCCTTAGGAATACCTACCATAAAAGACAGGGTTGTGCAACAAGCCTGTAAAATAGTGATAGAGCCTATATGGGAGGCAGACTTTGACAACTCTTCCCATGGATTTCGTCCGAAACGCTCGGCACATGGAGCAATAAGGGAGATCAGGGACAACCTGAAGTCAGGAAAACAAACAGTCTATGATGCAGACCTGAGTAAGTATTTTGACACAATTCCCCACGACAAGCTACTAATAGCCTTGAAAGAACGTATAGCCGATCCACGGGTACTTGATCTGATAAAAACATGGCTGAAAGTACCCATAGTGGAAAAAGACGGACGATATACAGGGGGGAGGAAAAACAGAAAAGGTACGCCACAGGGAGGGGTAATCTCGCCCCTGTTGGCCAATATCTATATGAATTTGTTAGACCGGCTGGTTAACAAGCCAGGCGGGTACTTTTCAGGAGAAGGGATTCGTATGATACGCTATGCCGATGATTTTATATTAATGGCAAAGCACATCAATCAAGAAACCCTCGTAAGGATGCACGGTTACCTGGCACGCATGGGACTTATTTTAAATACAGAAAAGAGTAAACTGGTAGAAGCCAGAGAAGAGTCATTTGATTTTCTGGGATTTACATTTCGATACGACCGAAGTATATTCAAAAACGGGACAAGGTTTTGGAATATAATGCCCAAGGCCAAATCACGGAAGAAAATACGACAAAAGGTCAATGAGATGCTGAAAAAGCGAGGACACTTCAATACACAAATGCTGGTATATGAGTTGAATCCCATGATAACAGGTTGGATGAATTATTATCGAGTAGAAAAAGTCAGTTATACACAGGTAGCGTTCAGGGAATTAGAAGAATACCTTCGTTATCGTCTGAATCGCTACTACAATCGTAAAAGCCAGCGCAAGTCCCGCTTGTTCGGCAAACAAGCATTTGAGATACTGGTCAGGGACTATGGATTAGTTCGACCATACAGGACTTCTGGCATACGACCTGTGAATGCCCGGAGATGAACGTTATAGGAAAGCCGTATGCGGGAAAACCGCACGTACGGTTTGACGAGGGGGCTACAAAGTCAACAAATGGTTGGCTTTGTACTCTACTCTACCGTGATAATAAGGTTATTGCATATAAAAAGACCGGGCGCAAAATTTACTATAAGGCTTCTGAAATAGAAGCTTACCTTGAAAGTATTAATGGATAATCCCTTTAAATCGTATGGAATCATTTGAAAATGAAAAAACGGAACTGGGGAAAGCGCATCTGAAATATGGAAAGATGTCGATCCATGAAGCCAACCTCAGACTTAAAATGGCAGAGGAGTCGGAATTTCCATTGACCATCTTTCCAAAGTTTATCCAGGATACTATTATTGAATTGCATGACCACGGGAATTATAACATCGACTATACATCGGTAAGTATTTTTACAGCATTGGCCGGCATTATAGGCAACTCGTATCATCTGCGTAAACATATTGAATGGGTAGAAAATCCATCTATGTGGGTAGTGTTGGTAGGTAAGTCAGGGCAGAATAAAAGTGCACCCTTAAAAACAGCTTTTAAAGCCATCAAAAACCTGCAGAAGCAATACGATCAGGAATATGAATCAGCCATTGCCAACTATGACCCAGATAGCGGAGAAAAGAAACCCAGTAAGAGAAAATTGTATTCCACTGATCCGACTTTTGAGGCTCTTATCAATATCCATAAGCAAAATCCAAATGGTATGATATTGATGCCCGATGAGTTTAAGAGCTTTATATTGAATTTGATTGGATATAGCGGAACCTCAAAACAAAGTCAGTTTTTATCCATATGGGATGGTGCACCTATTTCACTGGATCGTAAAGAGGTCGAAAGTTCGTCATTGAGTATGCCTTGTGTTTCAATCATTGGCAGTATTCAGGACGATGTGATTGCATCCTTTAAGGCCAAGGATATAAAAGACGGGTTCTTTGAGCGAATTCTATTTGCTATTCCGTTAAAAATGGAGAAGAAATTGATCGGAAGAAAAAATCCTGATGATTATATGGTTGAGAAATTTCATTCGAGGATGAAAGCATTAATGGATAAAGTCAATGAGAGCATTAATACGATAGAGTTACCATTATCTGAGAAGGCAGAGGACTTGTTTATTAATGAAGTAAACAAACACGTAAAGCCTTCCAATAAGGATGCTGCCATATCAGGAATCCTGTCAAAATTGGATAGGTATATATTGCGGTTTGCCCTGGTTCTTGAAGTCTCCAATAGCTTTTTTGAAGGGCAGGCGATCAAGCAGATAAGCGAAAGTTCAATGAAGAAATCCATTATGCTTAAGGATTATTTCTTTTCGAATGCATTAAAGCTAGATCACATGGTTTTAAATGTGTATGAAGACAACTCAAAGGAAGGTAAGGTATTTCAGGTTTTAAAGAAGATTGGTAAACGGGAATTCACCAATAAAGAGTTTATTGAAATGGCCAACAAACTCAATATCGCCAAAGAATCATACGCTTATCAATTGCTGAGCAATACCAAACTGGCGCATAAAAAGCAGAAAGGCGTGTACGAAACTGATGTACTCAATTAATCTTACTGCTGCCATAAAGGCTGAGAAAAATATGGAATACTGTAGAGTTTGCGGAGTTGTGGAGTTTGATTGATTCACAATGCTTTATGTGTGGAGTTTGAGTGGAGTAAGTGTGGAGTAGCGGAGTGATAATCCTCAGTCAATATTATATTCAATTTGCGAAAATGTATTAGAATTCAGGCCATTGGCTGAGTGTTATAGGGCAATTGTATCTATAAGTGCGATGTTCCAAGTCAAGTGTCCGACATCATCAACGCAGCTTGGGACCCACTTTCCTTATATTTTGATAAGACAGAAAGCTGTTTGAGCGATAGCGAGTTCTTTCTGTCTCAATATTAAGGAAATAGTGGGTAAGTGAGTGATGCCGTCGGCGGGCTTCTTTGTTTCCTTTCTTCGGCTGAAGGAAGAAAGGAAAAGCCCTTGCGGCTCGAGCAAAAGAAAGGCTTAATTAATATGGATTCAATCTTTAATAATGAGGTAATTTATCAAATAAATGATCTAATCGTGGAGTGAGTGGAGTTGTATGGAGTAGTAAGTGCCTGAAAAACAACAATCCTCCACAATTCCACAAACTCCACTAAAACAAAAAAATTTCCTTTATGTCAGATATCCGCTATTCATTGGAAAAATACAAAGGTCGATCAACCAGGTATCATTGTCCGCAATGTCATCAGAGGACTTTTACCAGGTATTTAGATAACCATAGCAAAAAGCATTTGTCTGATTATGCCGGAAGATGTAACCGGGTAGAAAAATGTGGCTATCATTTTACACCCAAGTTGTACTTTGAAAAGAATGGATACGAATCCGATGATTTTCATAAGCCTGCACCAAAAACCAAAATAATCATAAAACCTCCTTCTTGTATTGATAAGAAGTTAATGCAAGCGTCTCTTACCAGTTATCACCAAAATAACTTTGCTATTGGCTTGAGTAAATATTTTCCTGAAAGGATGGTTGTGGAGGTATTAAGGAAATATTACGTTGGAACTGCCAAAGGGAATAAAACCATATTTTGGCAAGTCAATCGATCGGGACAAGTAAGAACGGGTAAGGTAATGCAGTATAATTCAGCTACACTAAAGCGAGTCGGTTATATTAATTGGGTGCATTATATCACTAAACAAAAGGACTTCAATTTAAAGCAAGTATTCTTTGGTGCGCACCTGCTTATTGATAAAACAAGACCCGTTGCCGTTGCTGAAGGTGAAAAGAATGCCATATTCGGAGCATTGTATTATCCACAATACAATTGGATTGCCGTTGGTTCAATAGAAATGTTGAATGTAAAAAAGCTAAATGCCCTCAGAGATTATCAGGTGACTTTATTCCCTGATAAAGGCAAAGCATTTGATAAGTGGCGCAAGATTGCAGAAAACACTTGCTTTAATGTTCATGTAAATACTGTTTTGGAGAATACGAATTTAAATGAAGGCGATGATATTGCAGACTTGGTTATTTCTATCAAAAAGGAACAGTATCTGGCAGGTCCAGAAGCTATAATTGATAAGCTTAAAAGGAAAAATAAGCACCTGAACTTATTGATAGAGAAGTTTGATTTGTGCGTTACGCAATGCCCTGAATTGGATAGTTCCTGATTATAATAGTCGAAGACCCCATAATTTATTAAAAGGATTGACCCGCTATGAAGCTTATACTGGGAAAAATTTTGAGATTGAAGAATATAGTGATAAAATGAAGCAATCCAGACAGAATAGGTTGATAGAAAACAAGAAAAGGTTGTGTGCGATATGCTGATACAAAAAAAGGTAGCATTAAAATAAGAACTAACTACAATGGTCGTTCTCCTTTTAATAATGCACCGGAAAATTACAACAAGTTATCTATTAGGATGAAACAGTGGTTGTGTTGCAATATTGCAACACTTTATTCCAAGTTTACCGTGGGATTTCCTCTGCAGGCTTGTTAATTGACACTTAAAAAGTAAAATAATGCAACACTGAAGTGTTGAGGAATGTATACCTTTGATGCGTTTTTAACTATGCTATTATGAATTCAGATAAGAAAATATGGGATGATTTTAGGAATGGGGAGAATTATGCCCTTTCGCATATTTATTATCAGCATGTTCAAATTCTTTATCGTTATGGTAAAAAAATCAGTCATGATGAAGAACTCATAAAAGATACTATCCAGGATCTGTTTTATGATTTAATTCGTACCCGTGAGAATCTAGGAGAGACGGATAATATTAAGTTTTATCTCTTAAGATCTTTTCGAAGAAAACTGGCACGTGGCTCGCAATCTCCCAATGAGCGCCTCGAATTGGGACCTGTAGATGATTTAACTACCCGGATAGTGTTTTCTGCAGAACAAGAAATAATTGATAAGGAAGAATTGTCACATCGAGAAAAACAGGTGCAGGAAGGATTGAGAACCTTAAGTTCCAAACAACGCGAGATACTTTATTACCGTTATACATGCGAGATGGATTATGATGAGATTTGCGAATTGATGCAACTCAAATACGATTCAGCAAGGAAGTTGGTGTTTAGGTCGGTAAAGGCACTTAAAGACAACATGGGAGGAGCAAGCATGCTGTTGTTTTTCCTCAGTAATCTTTGGTGATTTCTAAAAAAACAAAAAACTTGCTATTTTTTGTCCACAAAAAACAAACTGCTGTCTTTCTATAATAAAGAGGCCTTAAAAACCATTTAATGAAAAGCGATTTTTTAAAATATAATCTTGAAAAACTCATTGAGGATAAATCCTTTGTTGATTGGGTCTTGAAAGGGGATAAAAACGATGTGTGGAATGCATTCATTGAAGAAAATCCGGGATTTAAGCCTTTGGTTGAAGAGGCGCGTGAGATTGTGTTGTTGATAAAAGATGACAGTGAAGGTTTGGATGAACAATCTGTATTGGGGATTTGGAGAAATATTGAGCAATTTGATGCTAATAATAAGAGACAAATAAAGAAGCTTAGGATTAGGAGAAGTATAAGTTGGGCAGCTTCAATATTATTGATTATTTCTTTAGGGATTTTAGGTTTGTACGAAATAACAAATGAGGAAGTTTATCATTTTGCAGAATCAGAGCTTAATATATCCAAAGATGCTCGTCTTGTACTTTCTACGGGAGAAGAGATTGCTTTAACTATGAATGAATCTTCCATTCTGTTAGATCAGAAAAACCAGCAATTGATCGTTAATGATAGTATTATTGATTTAAAAAGCAAAGATGGTCATAAGGTTAAGATGAATGAAGTGATTGTTCCTAAAGGAAAGCGTTCTGAATTACTTCTAGCAGATGGAACAAAAGTATGGCTTAATGCAGGTAGTAGATTGGCATTTCCTTCTAAATTCAGTGGCAAAAGAAGAGATGTATACCTTGAAGGGGAAGCTTGTTTTAAGGTTGCCAGAAACAAGCATAAACCTTTTATCGTTAATGCCGGAGATTTGGATGTTAAGGTGTTAGGTACATGGTTTGATGTGTCAGCTTATGGTTCTGACAATAAAATAGAAACCGTATTGTTAGAAGGTAGTGTTGCTGTATCAAGACCTACGTCGCTTGGAATTGGTAAAAAAGAATATCTTTTAAAGCCTAATCAGAGAGCATCCTTTCACAAGGAAAATAATATCATTGAAATAGAGGAAGAATATAATGTCCAAAAGGTTATTTCATGGACAAAAGGTTGGTACGAGTTTTCCGGTGAAAATGTAAGAACCATCCTTGAAAGAGTGGAGCGTTATTATAATGTAAGATTTATAGTGCCTGAAGGGCTAGTTTTTACAGAGACCATATCCGGTAAGTTAGATTTGAACGACTCTTTGAAAGATGTGATAGAGGTATTGGAAGATGTAGCTCAAATACAGTGCCGTGTTGAGGGTAATGACATATACATAGGAGGAGGAAAATAGGCTCAATTTAATAGTTTGAAAGTATTACCAGCCACAGGCAGCATGGGAGAGACATGTACTGTTGTTAAATAAATTGGCATAAAAAAAACCGAAGGCCTGGCCGCCCCCGGTTTAAACATTAAATATTATAAAATATTCAATCTAATTAAATCAAAAGTATGAAAAAAAATCGAGTAGTATGGAACTTTTCGAGTAGAAAAGTTCTCAGTTGGAGCTTGAAAAAGAAGGTCGCATTACTCTTGCTGGTGATGATAACAGCATTATCCTCTACGCAAAACTGTTATTCTCAGAAGACAAGTTTCAATTTAAAACTTGATAATGTATCTGTTAAGCAAGCTTTTCAGGAGATTGAAAAGAAAAGTGATTATATATTCATTTACAGCGATCAGGTTGTCGATTTAAACCGCAAAGTAATTGTAAATGTGCAGAATGGTGATGTAGGTGCTGTTTTACAGCAAGTCTTTAAGGGAACAAACAATACTTATAAGATTAACAAGCGACAAATTACTATTCTTGTAAAAAGTAAGGAGCAAATAGAGAGTGAAAAAAAAACAGCTAATGATCAAACAAAGAAAATTACCATCACAGGAACCATCACAGATGATACCGGAGAATCGCTACCGGGTGTTAGTGTGGTGATAAAAGGAACTACTAGTGGTACTATAACAGATATTAAAGGAAATTACTCCATTTCAAATGTGCCTGCTGATGGTGCTTTGCTTTTTTCCTTTATTGGTATGGCCGATCAAGAGATTGTAGTTGGAAAGGAATCCACCGTTAATGTAACTATGTTAGCAGATGTGTTTGGTGTTGATGAAGTTGTTGTGGTTGGATATCAAACGATTCAGAAAAGTGATCTAACGGGCTCTTTGGGATCAGTTAAAGCAGGTGACCTGACCAAAATTGCAAGTAGTTCTTTTGAATCTTCTTTAGCAGGTAGGGCAAGTGGCGTTCAGGTAACGTCAAGTGAGGGTGCGCCTGGAGCCGGAATGAATATAACCATCCGTGGAGCCAATTCAATTTCGGCAAGTAGTGCACCATTGTATGTAGTTGATGGTTTTCCTATTACGGTTAAAGAGTCTGAACTAGGAGGTTCTGGGGTTAGTTCTAATGCCGTGAATCCTCTTTCTGCTATCAATCAAGAAGATATCGAATCTATTGAGATATTAAAAGATGCATCAGCAACAGCCATTTATGGTTCTAGGGGAGCAAATGGTGTTGTTTTAATTACCACTAAGAAAGGAAAAAAAGGAGAACTGAAATTAAGTTATAGCGGGTATGCTGGTATACAAAATCTGCAAAATAGCAGAAAGATTGAATTGCTTAATGCACAACAATACCTCGATTATGTAGAAGAAATAGAGCCTGGCTCTTATCTTTTTTGGGAAGATGAAGATCAGACTATTCCCAGAGATAATTCTAATGCCGAAACAATAGATTGGCAAGATGAAATGTATAGAACGGCATTAATCCAAAACCATCATATTACATTAGGAGGAGGTAAAGGAGGTAGCTTTTTTAATGCATCTATTGGTTATTTTAATCAAGAAGGTATTTTAAAAGGGTCAGACTATGATCGATTTACCTCAAAGGTGGCATTTACTCATCAGTTTAATAAAAAACTTAAAATACAGAATGTGATGAGTTTTGCTAGTTCTGAAAACAATGGATTAGTAGCTGCAAATAAACAGGGTATATATTCAGGAATTGTTACGGCAACACTAAAATTCAGGCCTTATCTTCCTGATTTTGAAGATATTCCATTTGATCCAACCATAAATACAACCTCTCCAAAATCAATGGCGGAAAGGATTACAAAAAACCTTAGATATCATAATTTCAGTAATATGTTACAGCTGAATTACGATATATCTCCGTCGCTTAAGTTTACAGCGAGATTGATGCTGAACCTTCAAAATATCTCTTCCGAGGAGTTTTATCCTCCAGATGTTGCACAAGGTACTATTACTAATGGTCGTGCATTTAATAGTAACCGAGAGACAACCCGGTGGGTGAATGAGAATCTTTTGAATTATGTAAAAAAACGGGGTGACCATAAAATAAATGCAGTAGCTGGGTTTACTATAGAAAAGTATAATCTTAGTGAAGTATTAACATCAGTAACAGATTTTCCAATATATGATCTTGGGTCAGGAAAACTTAACGCTGGTCTTAATCCGGGTATACCTGATAGTAATATCCTCCAAACGAGTTTGGTAAGTTTTTTAGGTAGAGCTAATTATGTGTTTAAGGATCGCTATTATTTGACTGCAGGAATTAGAGCTGACGGTTCCTCTAAATTTACAGAAGGAAATAAATTTGGATATTTCCCTTCTTTAGCTCTGGCATATCGATTAAGCGAAGAAGATTTCATTAAGAATTTGAATTTTTTTGACAATCTAAAAATAAGAACAAGCTATGGTAAAACTGGAAACCAGTCAATACCTGCATATTCTAGTTTAGGTATTTTAAGAGATGCTAATTATAGCTACAATGGAAACTTAGTGTATGCTGTGTCTCCTTCTAAAATGCAGAATAATGATTTAACATGGGAAACAACTGATCAATTTGATGTTGGATTAGATTTTATGATTTTGAATAGAAGGCTTACCCTAACAACAGATGCCTATTATAAGAAGACATATGACTTGTTATTAAATTCGCCAGTACCTTATCATTCCGGTTATTCAACATATTTTAACAATATTGGAGAATTGGAGAATAAAGGTGTAGAATTTTCAATTGAAGGAACGATTGTAAGTAAACCTGATTTTCAATGGAAAGCGTCTTACAATATGACATTCAACCGTAATAAAATTATAAAGTTGGCTGACTCTGACTTTATAGATATTGATGTTCCAAGTGACACTAGGACTTTAAATGAGTACCGAATTATGGAAGGAGAATCCATTGGTTCTATGTGGGGACTAGTTTGGGATGGGGTTTATCAATATGATGATTTTACCAACTTTGATGAACTGTCAAGTGTTCAAGATAAAGCGGATCTTTACCAAGAAATTTTGGATGCTAATGGAACATTTAATTTAAGAGATGGTGTAGATTACCTAGTAGGTAATCAAACAACTACACGCCCGGGTGAAATAAAATATAGAAAGACAAATGATGATGGAACCAATGAAATAACTGAAGATGATAAAACCATCATTGGTGATGCAACACCTGACTTTTTTGGAGGGTTTACCAATGATTTTAAATGGAAAAACTGGGACCTAAGTGCATTAATTTCTTTTTCATATGGTGGTGATGTATATAATGCCAATCGATACAGTTTAGAGGCCATGGATGCCATATACGCCAATTTTAGTACCAGTATTCTCGATAGGTGGACTCCTGATAAACCAAGCGAAAAAATGCATAGTAGTTCTGGGTTTACGAAATATGTTTCAAGTAGTTATGCTGTAGAGGATGGGTCGTATATACGATTAAGTAATCTGACATTGGGGTATAATCTACCCAAAAAGGTGGTTAAAAAGTTAGGTATTGATAATTGCCGATTCACCCTAAGTGGAGACAATATATACGTATTAACTAATTATTCGGGATATGATCCTGAGGTAAGCGTTTCAAGAATTGGTCTTGCTCCCGGTTATGATAGTGGAGCATATCCAAGGCCTAGTGTTTATAAGTTGGGGCTAAAAGTAACATTTTAAAATTTTAAGTTATGTATAGTAAAAATATAGTAAATTTCGTTTTAATTCTCTTCTTAATATTATTTTCTTCATGTAGTGATTTCTTAGAAGAAGATCCTAAAAGCTTTTATAGTACAACAAACTTTTATAGCTCCGAGAAAAATATAGAGATAGCTGTAAGCGGATGTTACGATGCCTTGGGAGCTACTGGTCAGCCTACAGTGTACGGTAGTTATTTTCATGGTCTTCGTTTTGTTGGAGTAGTTGGTACAGATGAACTAATGACTAATGCTGGGCTTAAGAATGTAAATTTTATTGCGCCATCAAACTATAGCCATACCTCAGAATCCTTAATGATCAAAGAAATTTGGAAAAACCAATACCTTGGTATAGAAAGTTGTAATTTGGTGATTGATAAAATTGAGGGCGTCGCATTTGAGAGCCAAGAATTAAAAGAAAGGCTTTTAGGTGAAGCCTATTTTTTAAGGGGATTTTATTACCTACATCTGGTGAGGTTATATGGCCCTGTGCCACTTAATCTAACTCCTACCGTCTCGCTTGATCTGATTAATGTACCCCGTAGTTCGTTGCAGGAGGTATATACACAAATAGTTAGTGATATGGAAAAGGCAACTGAATTATTATGGGAAGATGTGCCTGAAGGTGATAATGGACGTATTAGTAAATATGCGGCAAAAGCAATTCTTTCGAATGTTTATTTAACGATGGCCTCTTTGGCAGAACATAAACCATACGAAGGGCTTGACCTTAATGGAGTGGACATGAGCTGGGTAAACACAAGTGAATTTTATCAAGAAGCTGCCGATCTAGCGATGGAGGTTATTAGCTCTACAAAATACGACCTATTAAGTGCATCTGTTTCCGAAGATTACGGACAGATATTTAGCCACAATAATGAGTATAACAAAGAAATATTGTTTGATGTTCAGTTTATAAGTGGCACAACAGAAGGTGGTGCTGTAGCCGGAAACTATGGATATGAAAACTCTTATGGTAATACGGCTCAAAATAGTGGTGCTTATCAAATAGCCAAACCGGTTGGTGATTTTGTATATCGTTTCCAACAAAAATCTTTACAAGATGGGGATATTCGTTACGCTTGGAACTGTGCATCCACCAGGATTGTTAAGAGTGGCGCTGTTGGCGGACAAAAAAGTTATCAGGATTTTGGAGCTACAAAATGGCAAAAGCCTGACGCACCGGGGTTCAATATATATGACAGTCCTATCAACTTTCCGTTAATGCGATATGCTGAAGTATTATTGACTTTTGCAGAAGCCAATGCCAGAGCAAAAGGAAGCGTTGATGCCGAAAGCCTTGAGATGATGAATAGGGTAAGAAGAAGAGCATTAGGTTTAGATTATACTATTGCTGATGTTAGTGCCGATTATACAAATACTGATTTAGATGCTTTTCTAGAACAGATATTTATTGAAAGATCTTTTGAATTATGCTGGGAAGGAAAAAGATGGTATGATTTAGTGCGAACAAACAAGCTTATTAGCACCATTAAGGAAACATCTACTTTTCATCAATATACATTAAAATCAGTGGATGATAAAATGTTGCTTGAAGCTCAGAAAAATATTCTTCCACACCATGTATTGTTTCCAATACCTAAAAATGAGCTTAGTACAAATCCTCTATTAACACAAAACCCTGGGTATTTATAAGGTTATATGATGCCCATGTGCTATATGAGTTTGATGACAACTTAGAAGGACGAGTATATCCCCTCCTTCTAAGTTAAATCGCTCCACAAAAACGTTTTGAAATTTGCTCTGCTTTTTGATTGTATCATTAAGATAGGAGAATGCTGTCCCGAATCTTCCATAATGGAGTGAAATGGACCTTGGGTTTTTAAAATGTGGCAATGAAAAACGATAACGAAAAATAGAATATAAACTATTGAAAGAGAATGGTCACGGGTTCAACTTCTGTTTCAATATTTAATAAATATAGGGGATCTGATTTTCTTTCGCTAAGTATTAATCAGTTCTTCAATTATAAATATGATAAGTTTAGGTTATGATATCTAATGCACATCAAATAAAAAGAGTTTCAAGTTTTGGAAAAATAGAAATATTACGAATTGAGTTTGTATCTATTTTTTATACTAACGGGCACTCCTCTCATGTGTTAAGAGATCAGATAAATCATAATCTTCTCCAAACTATTAATGATGCTCCTTTTCTTTATGCATTTGTTAATATGATAGGAGGCGAATTTATAATTGTGGATGGAAATATTTAGGAATGAACTTCTTTTTTTAGTTAAAGAAGTTGGTTAAACAATTCGCGGATAATGATTGAATACCTCATTTTAGTAAATAACAATAGAACCCAGTTAAAATTTTGTACAATGAAAAAAATATTATTATTAAGCGCAATTATACTAGTGACGGTATGCGCAACAGGTCAAGAAAAGAAAAGTGATTTAATGCGCAAGTGTTACGTAGAAACTGCTGCAGCCAGATACGATTTAGATGAAGCTCAACAAAAGACTCTAAGTGAGGCTTATGTTGCTCGTAAAAAAACTGCTAATGAGATTAATAAGAAGAAGAAGAGCGGAGAGGTATCTGCGGAGATGATTCAATCTCAAAAGCAAGCAAACTATTCAACGTTTATGGATGTTCTCAAGGCCCTTACCGGTAAAAAACAAAGAGAACTAACTGCATTTGATACCGAAACTTATAAAAAGTGCGCTCAGTAAATACTTTACTTGTATCTGCATTTATGAGTTAATCTTTTGTGTTTTAACGTACTATAAAAATTATTGAAATGAAAAAAATAGTGTTGATATCGTTTTTGATACAAACCTTTGTGTTTAGCTATGGAGCAACTGTAATAACAGGAGATGATTGTTTGCAAGATTGTGGCACTAAGGTGACGTTTAAAGAGTTGAAACCAGTTTCTGATATCGATGGAGATTGGGTGTTAGATCCTAATTACTCGGATGAATTTAATACTACAGTTCTAGACTCCGATAAATGGGATGATAATATTACTTCATGGGGGCTTTGGACCTGGAGGCCTGAGAATATTGTTGCAAATGGATCGTCATTAACGATAAGAATGGATTATGAACATCATTCAAGGGTTGGTTTTAATGGAGACTTATTGGAAGACCTATATTATTATAGTGGGGCTATTAGATCTAAGGCACCAAGTGTAAAATATGGCTACTTTGAGGCCAAAATTAAGGGTTCAGAAAAATATCCTGGAGTTTGCCCTGCTTTTTGGTTGTATCATAAAGAAGGTGGCTTAGCTAACAAGAATCCTACTTACTGGACTGAAATAGATATTGTTGAGCTTACTCAAAATGTTAATTATGGAGAAAATGCGATTGGTTTAAATATACATGCATTTAATCATCCTAATCTTGTTGATGAGATTCATGAAGGGTATGAGTGGCATGCACCGTGGAATCCAGATGACGAATACCATGTGTATGGAGTTGAGTGGGACGAAAATTCTATCAAGTGGTTTGTTGATGGTGTTTTACGTTTGGAGAGAGAGAATGATTACTGGGATCAGCCATTAGATGTTGTTCTCTCATTTGGTTTGCGTAAACCATTAAAAGATGTTCCAAGTCCTGAAGGATTTCCAGCCTCGTTCGATATCGATTATGTAAGAGTGTGGTCAAAGGTTGTAAAATAAGCATTAAAAAAATGAATAAACAATTTCGTATTATGTCATATTTGTATTGTTTACTTGGCTTTCTTTTTTTGAATTCATGTCAGCAAACGCAAAGTATACAGATAAAAAAGAATGTGCTATTTATTTTGGCAGATGATTTTGGGTACCATGATATGAGTGGTACAGGAAGTAAATATTATAGTACTCCTAATATCGATCGTATTGCTTCAGAAGGGGTAGCCTTCTCTAATGGATATGCTACGTGCCGGGTATGTAGTCCATCGAGGGTAAGTATAATGAGTGGAAAGTTTCCTGCCAGACATGGGGTAACCGATTGGATTGGGGCAAAAACGGGTGTAGATTGGCGCAAAGCGGGTCGGTACAATCAATTATTGCCACCTGCTTATGAACCCCATCTGTCACATGAGTATGTAACTCTGCCAGAGGCTATGCAAGAGGCAGGCTACAAAACTTTTTTTGCCGGAAAATGGCACATGGGAGACAAAGGGTCATGGCCTGAAGACCACGGATTTAATATAAATATTGGTGGTTATGATAGAGGTGGTCCTGTTGGCGGATATTTTTCTCCTTTTAAGAATCCTAAATTAACTGATGGAGCTGATGGTGAAAACTTATCAATGAGATTAGCCAAAGAAACCTCAAGTTTTATTGAAGAAAATAAGGACAAACCATTTTTTGCCTTTCTTTCCTTTTATGCTGTACACAGCCCAATTGAAACAACCAAAGAAAAATGGTTGAAATACCGAAACAAAGCTGAGCAGATGGGTATTGCTGAGGAAGGCTTTAAAATGGGGCATTTCCTCCCAATCCGACAGCATCAGGACAATCCTGTATATGCCGGATTAGTAGAATCTATGGATGATGCCGTAGGAGAAGTGCTTAAGTCGCTGGATAGGCTCGGTCTTGCTGATAATACGATAGTTGTTTTTACTTCTGATAACGGAGGTGTAGCAGCTGGAGATAATTATTCAACATCAAACCTGCCCTTACGTGGAGGAAAAGGCTATCAATATGAAGGCGGAATTCGGGAGCCTTATTTTATAAAGGTACCTGGAATTAAAGGAGGGAAAAAAGTGGATGTTCCAGTTACTGGCACCGATTTTTACCCAACATTATTGGAACTTATTGGAGTTAAACAGAAGCCCGAGGAACATCTTGACGGAGTTAGTTTAGTGCCATTGTTAAAAGGGAAAAGCATTAAACAACGCGAATTAATTTGGCATTATCCGCACTACGGAAACCAAGGTGGTGAACCTTCATCAATTATACGCGATGGTGACTGGAAACTGATACATTATTACGAAGATGAGCGCGAGGAATTGTATAATTTAAAAACAGATATTTCAGAGAGAGCTGACGTTTCAGAATTATATCCTGACATAAAGATCAATTTGCATAACAAGCTCTTTAATTATTTAAATGATGTAGGTGCAAAGTTTCCTGAAAAAGATCCGGAATATGATGCTGAAAAGGAAAAGGAATATTTAAAGAGTATTGCTACAAATAAGAAGCAAGCTCTTGATAAACAACGAAAAGAGTATTTGTCAAAAGAGTTTAATCCTGACAATAATTGGTGGGGTAGCGAACAAACAATTGACTAAAAGAATAGAATTTAATAAGTGAATTTTAATTTAAAAATCAAAAGTTATGAAACAGTTTTATGCAATACTAGTATTATTTATGTGTGTGGCTTTTAATACCTTAAATGCACAACCCCGTTATGTAGAAAATTTCGAATTATTCCCACAAGACTGGACCACCTTTAGTGATGGTAGTTTTGTTGGGAATAATGATGTGACTTGGACTTATAAAAGAGCTAGAAAGTCAGAGGTTATTGATGGAACAAAAGGTATTAATCTGAAGAATAATTATGGCGAAGTAAAATCTTCGACTCTAGGCAATGGATTAAAATCACTTTCATTTGTTGCCAAACCTGTTGATACTAACAGTACAGCCGATAGAACGATAATAGTCCGAATACTTGATGGTGCAGGCGTTACGAAAGTAACAAAGAATTATACCTATGTTTATGATGCGTCCCATAATGAAGTGCAATTTACTATTGATGATATTAATTTAACAGGTGATTGTGTAATTTGGATAATGAATACTTCAGCGACTAGCGCTGACGCAGAAATATCTATTAGTGATCTAGTTTATGTAGATAACTCTACACCAACTTATATGGCTAATTTTTTTGTAACTGTTGATGGTGTTGCTATAGGTGATGCTTCATTAGTATTGAATGGCTTTACATATTTCCCCAACGATTTTGGTGTAATTAAAGTGATTGGCTTAATTACAGATAATTATGCTTATACAGTATCTGCACCTGGTTGTTACGACTCACAAGGTTCTATTACCATTGTGGGAGAAGATATTAACGAAGGTGTGGAATTACAAGCTATTCCTACTGCTGCAAATGAATTAAGCACTGAACTTTCTAAGGCTAATGTGTTTGTAAAAGGGCGAACAATCACGGTTGATGTTAAAGAACAGGTAACTGGACATGTGTATGTATATTCTGTTTCGGGTAATCTTATTGCACATAGGCAATTGCATTCTAATAGTATAGATATTCCTTTATCGGAATCTGGCTTATATATAGTTAGGGTCGTTAGTGTTAATAATTTTCAACAAATAGATAAGGTTGTTATTAGGTAACTGCTAAGATATGGAATTGGATAGATTCCAGATCCTTTTTAGGCTCTATTACAATTAAGGTTCAATTCGATCTAGAATATCCATTCTTGGTAAGAATGTAAAATGGCTTAAGTAATTAGGACTTATTTGGTTAATAATAGCACGAATAGGACACATTACCTTTATCCTAACCCTCTCTTCATAGGGAGGGATCGCTTTCTGCTTGTTTAGTAAATGGTCATTAATTGCTTCAAATCTCACAGCACATATCTTTTTCATGAAGAGAGGGCAGAGGTGACGCGTTTTTTAAGATTCGAGCTATAATTGTGTCTGAGCCTTTTTGTTTTTTAGAGAAAAGATTTGGATGTAAGTGTCAAAGGGTAGAAGTGCTATGGAAAATAAAAAGTTTAACATGTTAAAATTAGCTGATCGTTATTTATGAAAACAATAATCTTAATAATAGCATTTGTTTGCAGTGTTGTGCTGCATGGCTATGCGCAAGGACGGATTGAAATTCCATATAATTCAGGCTGGGAATTTAAAATGTCAAAAGAAAGTAAAGAGGTGGTGCTTTCAGAAAAAAAAGCTTGGACTAAAATCAATATTCCACATGATTATAGCATGGAATTAGATTTTTATGCACCTGTTGAGGAGTCTGAGCATCCCGAAAATATTGGAGATTTAGGACTTATGCTGGGAAGCAGATCAACAGCATATTTGCCCTCAGGTATTGGGTGGTATAAAAAATCAATTGAATTGCCTGATGATTACAAGAACAAAAAAGTACAAATACTCTTTGATGGCGTTTACAGAATGTCGGATGTTTGGATTAATAATAAGTATCTAGGGCATCATAATAATGGATATACAGCATTCTACTATGACTTGACCCCTTATTTGAAAGAAGGAGATAATACCATCGTTGTCAAGACAAAGAATGAACTTAAGAGTCGTTGGTATTCAGGAAGCGGTATTTATAGAGATGTTAAATTACTTGTTACGGATAAAACGCACATCCCAATTTGGGGAAGATATGTTACAACACCTCAGGTCTCTCAAGAACAAGCCGAAGTGTTAATCGAAACTACACTGAAGAATGAGAAATTTTCTGATGTGGAGGTAACCTTAATACATAGGGTTGTTGATTCCAACGGAAAGGAAGTTGCCCAGGTAAAGGTTGTTCAGGAAATTAAAAAGGGAAGGGAAATAACCAGCGAATCATCACTTACCGTTAGTGATCCAAAGTTGTGGAGTTTAGAGTCGCCAAATTTATATGAGCTCGTTACCGATGTGTTTTCGGATGGGAAGCTTATAGATAATTTCTCTTCTCAGCTTGGAATCAGAAGCCTGGAATTTTCTGTCGAAAAAGGATTTCTTCTTAATGGGAAATTTACAAAATTGAAAGGCGCATGCATTCATCATGCAAATGGTCTTCTGGGCTCTGAATCTTATGTACGCTCTGAAGAAAGAAAAATACTTGCCTTAAAAGAGATGGGATGTAATGCCATTCGCTGTGCCCATAATCCACCTTCAAAAACATTTCTCGATTTATGTGATAAATATGGAATGCTTATTATTAATGAGGCTTTTGATGAATGGAAAAGGACCAAAACCGGAGGTGGCTATTCTGTATATTTCGAGGAGTGGTGGGAGAAAGATTTAACCGCTATGTTACTGCGCGATCGTAACCATCCGAGCATTATTATGTGGAGTATTGGTAATGAAATTCCAGAACAAGGTTATCCAGAGGAAGGGCCTGAAATTGCGAGAATGCTAGCTGCACATGTTAAAACTTTGGATGTAACAAGGCCTACTACATTAGCAGTTCAACCTGGTACTACTGAAATGTGGGCAAATAGATTTCCTCCTGAAGCCTTTTTTGATGCTGTTGATATATCTGGATATAACTATGAAGAATTCAGTATAAAAAAAGGGGGTGGTTTTGTCGAAAATCATGTGGAGTTTCCTGATAGGATAATGTACCATAGTGAATCGCGTGTTCCTAAATTTTATGACAATTGGCAAAAAATCAACAGCCTCAATTATGTGTTAGGCGATTTTATTTGGACTGGTATAGATTATTTGGGCGAAGTTGGATGTGGATATGATCGTAAAGATCAAAGTAAATTCCCTACCTATTTTGCTATGTGTGGTGACCTTGATATTTGTTTGAACCGCAAGCCACGTTCTTTTTATAGGAACATTGTATGGTCTAATGTTGATGATGTTTATATGCAAGTCCGTCAACCAAAAGGTACTGGTTATGACACCCCCCACAAATGGGCATTTACTCCAGGTTTGCACTCTTGGGAATGGAACTTGCCTGAGGGAAAAATGATGACTGTAGATGTTTTTAGTGCAGCCGATGAAATAGAGTTGTTTCTGAATGGAAAGTCAATTGGAAAGAAGAAACCTCTTGAAAAAATTGCAAGCTTTGAAGCGCCATATCTAGCAGGAGAATTAAAAGCAGTTTCTTATAAAAATGGAAAAAAATCAGGTGAAAATTTTTTAAAAACACCTGGTGCGTCCAAAGTGCTTGTTATAAAGGCTGAAAGAGAAAAAATAAAGGCTGACATATCAGAAGTTATATATGTGAATTTTGAAATTATAGGAGAAAATGGCACTCGAAATATTCTTAGTGATAGGGAAGTGACTTTTCAAATTGACGGTCCGGCAACAATTGCAGCTATTGGTACTGCTGATCCAAGTGCGCCTATTGGTTACCGTTTTCATGGCACAAAATGTAAAACATTTCAAGGCAGAGGGCAATTGGTTCTCAGGTCTAATGGCAAAGCGGGTGTGATTAAAATAAACGCAAAAGCAAAAGGCTTGAAAATTAAACCAGTTAGAGTAATTGCAGAATAAACATATTGGAGAATTAGAATTATGAAAAAACTTATATTTTTTACACTTTGTATTGTCTCGTTTAGCTTTATTAAAGCAGCGGATACAGATGATGAAAAGGACTCTTTTCAGTTTGCTAAACTTTCCAAGGACGTTAAGGATAATTTTATGAAAGGAAATGCTTCTGCAAATGTTTTAGTTGATCCTGATTATTATGTTTGGGGTCTTTCGGTCATAAAATGGAGCGATGGGAAATACCATTGTTATTATTCTCGTTGGCCTAAAAGTGTTGGTTTTAATGGCTGGCTTACTGATTGTGAAATAGCTCATGCCATTTCCGATCGGCCAGAAGGTCCGTTCCTGTTTGAAAGTGTTGTGCTAGAAAGTCGAAATAGTGCGGGCTGGGATGTACTTACGTCACATAATCCATCAGTCTGTATTGCTGGCGATAAGCTGTGCTTATATTATATTTCAAACGATATGGGACAGGATTTTGAGGATTTGAGTGCACCTATGAACCTTGATTTTCGCAAAGAAAATTGGAAGCTAATACGTAATAATCAACGCATTGGAGTTGCCATTGCCACTGATCCATCTGGGCCTTTTATACGTTCTGAAAACCCGGTTGTAGAACCGGACAACAAATTATTCAAAAATATAGCCGTAAACCCTGCAGTAACTTATGTAAATGGAAAGTTTACTATGATTATGAAGGGCGATGATGTAGGTGAAGATAAGTGGTTTCGAATTCAATTGGTAGGCCATGCTGATAACCCACAGGGGCCGTTTTATTTTGAAAATAAACCGGTATATGACAAAAAGCAAACGGAAGATGCCGGAATTTGGTATGATTCATCTCGACAAACATATTATATGACTTGCCATGTACTTGGTTTACCCGATTTAGCCTTGTTTACTTCAAAAAATAGTTACCAATGGCAACCTGCATCACAACCTGTGTTGATGAAGAAGGAATTCTTACTAGACAATGGAGAAATATGGAAGCCTAAAAGAGTGGAACGTCCTTTTGTATTAACCGATGACAATGGAAAACCTGTGATGTTATATGTTGCAGTGTCCGACAATGGTATAACTGGGAATATTGCCGTTCCATTTACTGATAATTAAACTAAATGGAGTTCAGTAGTTAACTACATATTAAATTTGACTGATAAATTTTATCGGCACGGATCATTCGGCCAATCAAATTATTGAAAATATTTTCTTTCATTTGAGAACGGTTGATCCGGAAACAAAACTCGCCCAAATATCGGTCTATATTGTAATCGCTTACCCATGAATACGTTGTTCGTATCCATGATTTCAGTTGATGTATCATGGTGTGTAAGGCTTTAAAGTTTAGCCCGCCATCACTTTCTGTTTGGGTTATGCTGTAGTCTTTCATCAATGGCCTATAGCCTTTCCATTTATCGGTAGTTACTAATGCTTCAGGCGAGATATGTTTATCGAACAAACGTTTCAGCTCTTTGGATGAATAGTTTTCAATTTTCATGGAGTACATGCGCTTCACCTTTCCCTCTTCTGTCAACTCAACAGCACAGATAACTTTCTTTTTCTTCCCTTCATAGCTTCTTCCAACCTTGCCTTCTTCTTTACCTCCAATAACAAATTCATCGATATGGACATCGCCTTTGATGGGATATTTGCCGCTAGATTTCATGGCCTCCCGCACTTTGTGCATGAAGAGTCTGGCCGTTTTTTCTGTGATACCAAACCTTTCAGCAACATAGTTTGCCGAAAGGCTTTTTGTTGAAGTGGACATTTCAAAACAAATGAAGAAGGCTTTACGAATACCAAACTTTACTTTGTGAAACAGCGTATTGGCCGTGGCCGATTCCGTGTGGCTACATTTGTTGCAAGTGCGAGAATGGTTGCTCCTTTTTTGGCTGCCAGTATGACCACATTTTCTGCAGAAATAACCTTCATCCCATTTGAAATGGGCCAAGTATTCTATGCAATCTTCACCGGTTTTAAACTGTTCAGCAAACTCTAAAAGGTTTTGTCCTTTGAATATTTTCATGAAACCCTAATTTTGTTGAAGTCAAAGATAATAAGAATATGCACGTATCTACTGAACTCTATAATATAATATGTCTGTCAAAATAAAGCAACGTGATATTACCGATTGTGGTGCTGCTTGTCTTGCCTCGGTAGCTGCCCATTATAAGTTAAAATTACCTGTTTCCCGCATCCGTCAAATGGCTGGAACAGATAAGAAGGGAACTAATGTATTGGGCCTTCTGAAAGCTTCTGAAAAGATGGGATTTACTGCAAAGGGGGTGAAAGGAGGCGTGGATGCCCTACCGAAGATCCCTGTGCCCGCTATAGCCCATGTCGTGGTAAATAAGGTTTTGCATCATTATGTGGTCATCTATAGAGTAAAGGATGATCATGTGGAATATATGGATCCGGGTAACGGACAGATGCATAAAGTTCCTGTTTCAGAATTTTCTGAAATGTGGACAGGGGTTTTATTGTTGATGGCACCAGGAGAGGATTTTACTCAGGGCGATCAGAAAGTTTCTAACCTTAAGAGATTCTTCTTTTTGCTGAGGCCGCACAAAAGCATATTGACGCAGGCTTTGCTTGGAGCTATAGTTTATACGATATTGGGTCTTTCAACTTCCATCTATATCCAGAAAATCACCGACCATGTTTTAGTGAATGGAAATACCAAATTGCTTAATATGTTAAGTGTTGGGATGGCGATTTTATTGCTTTTTCAGATTTTCATTGGCGCCTCCAAAAGTGTTTTAATGCTCCGGACCGGACAGAAAATTGATGCTCAGCTTATACTTGGGTATTACAAGCATCTTTTAAAGTTACCCCAGCGTTTTTTTGATACCATGCGGGTGGGTGAAATTATATCCCGGATTAATGATGCCGTTAAAATACGGGCCTTCATTAACGATACTGCTGTTTCGTTGATAGTGAATGTGTTCATTGTTATTTTTTCATTCACTCTCATGTTTATCTACAGTTGGAAGTTGGCACTGATAATGGCCATTGTAATTCCACTGTACTCTGTGGTTTATTATCTGGTGAATTATTTAAACAAAAAGCGTGAACGTAAGCTGATGGAACATGCCGCTGATCTTGAAAGTCAGCTGGTGGAGTCCCTTAACTCCCTGAAAACCATAAGGCAATTTGGCCTGGAAGATTTTGCCAATATCAAAACAGAAACCCGTTTTATTACACTCCTGAAAACCATCTATAAGTCCGGAATAAACTCTGTTTTTGCCGGTAATTCTTCTGAGTTTTTGAACCGGGCATTTGTTATTATCTTGTTGTGGACAGGTTCATACTTTGTCATAGATCAGTCGATAACTCCGGGAGAATTACTCTCTTTTTATGCCATTCTGGGGTATTTTACTTCACCGGCAGCACAATTGGTTGGTATGAACAAAACCATTCAGAATGCTCTCATAGCCTCCGATCGTCTATTCGAAATTATGGATTTGGAGAGAGAGGCCGATGATGATAAAATTGAACTTCGGGAGGATTTAATTGGCGATATACGTTTTGCAAATATAAAATTCAGCTATGGCACTCGTGTGGATGTCTTTGATAATTTCAGTTTGCTTATTCCCAAAGGAAAACTTACAGCAATTATAGGGGAGAGTGGCTCGGGGAAAACCACCCTGGCTTCCTTATTGCAAAAACTCTATCCCTTAAGTGACGGAAGTATATACATTGGAGAGCACAATATTAATTACTATACCAACCACAGTTTAAGGCGTTTGGTGGCCAGTGTTCCGCAAAAACTGGATTTGTTTGCCGGAAATGTTGTTGAAAATATTGCGGTTGGAGAGTTTCATCCGGACATGGAACGGATTTTAGCTATTTGTAAACAATTGGGGATATTTAAGTTTATAGAAAATCTTCCGGCTGGTTTTGACACTTACCTGGGGGAGAATGGAGCTTCTATCTCTGGAGGTCAAAAACAACGCCTTGCCATTGCCCGGGCATTATACAAGAATCCTGAAATCCTGTTGCTCGATGAGGCCACTTCTTCCCTTGATCCGGAATCGGAAAGTTATGTACAAAGTACCATCGATCAATTAAAAAACGAAGGCAAAACCATTATTGTAATTGCACACAGACTAAGTACAGTAATGGAAGCAGACAAAATTGTGGTGCTCGAAAATGGCCAATTGATCGAGGAGGGCACTCACTTTGAGTTGTATGAAGATCAGGGAAAATATTTTCAAATGTGGCAAAAGCAAATGCCGCCTGTTTTTTCTGAAGTTTAATTTTTTCCGTGCTTTTTTTGTGCACGGAGCAGAACTATTTTAGCACTATGATTAGAAACATTCAACATGCCGGCTAACAGAGTGTTTCTGAGATTGGGAAGTGGTCAACGCCCGGAAAAGGTTGATTTAATGATATTTTTAGTATTATGAATCTCGTTAATTTAGAATCAGGATTTGAATTTAAAGAACTGACTCAAAATGAACTTCAAGAAACTGATGGTGGTATTGTTGTCGCCCTTTGCTGTGTAGCTCTTGTATGCCTGGCAGGATGTACTGTCAATGTTAATACAGGTAGTGGAAATATCAATAACTCAACAGAAGCAAGCGCAGATAGCACAAATGTAAATGTTGGACATGGTTCGGGTAACAATCTATAAAATCATGCGTTCATTTCATGCTTCAATTGGGAAATTACCAATTGGAGTTTTTACTTTTATCTTATTGTTGTATCTTTTATTTATTGGTCTGGACATATTGACAACTTATTTGGCGTCGCCGGAATTAAGATATGAGTACAATCCTGTTATTATTTATTTTGAAATGATCTGGTGGGAAATTGTTACTGTTTCTATTCTAATTGCATTTCTAATATTTTTTTGTTTCCTCTTTTCCTTAAGTAAATTGATCAATAATCCTCAAATGGAATATTGGGGATTTTATATTTTAGGAGCTAGTATTTTTATAAGCCATTTTTGCTATACTTTTTTCACTATTGTAAATAATATCTTAAGTGGAGTTTATCTTGGAAACATAGACATTCAGTGGCTTAATTCAATTTCCAATTGGTATATTACAGAACTGGTTCAAATCCAGTATTTTTATGAGATAATTGTAAGTCTTTATTTTTTAAGTGGTTTTCTTATCCTCCATTTTGCCTTCAGGAAAGAATAAAGTGAAATGACTTTATCTTGGTATGAAGAAAACAGAAAAAATGCTCTGTTAACATTGCATCTGCTATTGTTGAATACTTTATCTTAAGCCAATGTTGAATATTGAGTTATTTAGGGGCTGCTGAAAAAGTCAGAAGCCTCATTTTTATTTTTTCATTGATTTTCTTTTTGGCATTGCCCCAAAAAGAAACAAAAAAGTCTAGTCCGTTTAAACCTATCCACCCGCATCAGGCTTAATTTCCGGCTAGCCCGCAAGGCCTGGAAGTCGCCCATTAAGCATTCTCGCCAACCGCCGGCCCGGAAAACGGACGGGCCCGCGCGCCTTTAAATACTAAGATGCGTAGCTGTTTTTAAACAATCTTTCAGAACAAAAACTACTAAATTTTTATCCTAAAGAATTTCCCAAGAGCAAAGCTAACTGTGATTTCAAACAAACATCCTTGCACCTCATTCTGGTTAAAGCACACTCAATATACTTATAAGCAGACACATAAGTGTTTATCAGCAAGCCCTATTTAATCCTTTGCTCACAATGAAACTTTGCCAAGCAGAAAAGAATATACCAATAAAAAAGCAAACATGGAAAGCATAATTGATAAGCAAAATCCAAAAGCCGAAGAACATACAATGGGATGTGCTTCTATCAAATGTAAGCCCCAATTTGAGTTCTGGATTTCGCATTGTTAATTTTTGCAAATCATCCACATTATTATAACGAATGCAAGTTCAATAAAGAAAAGCTTTTTTCTTTGAATGTTATTGTCTTTAGTTAGGGTCAGCTGAAAAAGTCAAAAGGGCAAAATTTACAAGCCGACCAATCGAAGGAGTATAAAAATACTTCGAGATTTGGGCGGTGAAGTAAATTTTGTCCTTTTGATTAGCCGTTTTCTTATATTCAAGTGCAAAGGAATACGAGTATGTTGTGAAATAACCTTGCACCTATTAACTCATTGATTTCCTATAAGTGTTTAATATTTAATAAAATTTGCGTTTTTCAGCGCGCCCTAGTTATGCAGATTTTCTGAATGTTACTCTCTAATAACATCCTTAAAACTCTAAAATTTAAAAGGATAAATGTGTAATGGCGTTCGCCTTAAATAATTGTATTCTGTTATGCTGTAGTTTCATTTTGAAAAGTTTAGTGTTCTGAACTATCTTGGTTTCTTCTTAACTCCCTGCTTTTTTGTGCACAGAGCAAGACTATTTTAGCCCTATGATCAGGAATAATCAAGATCCCGGCTTCTACATTATGTGTTGTGATGACCCCGTTTTTCTTTATATCTTATAACAATAGGACGTTATTGATGGTTAAATCCACTATACATACCCCACTCTTATGCTCAGGAAAAGCCCTGCAGGCTGCAGGGGCTTTTCAGTACTTAGGAATTGGCCGCTGCAGCCTGCAGCGCATTTTCTTAGTCTCCGGATAGGCCCTCGCAAGCTGCAGCACGATTTCCGGTGTCTATAATTGACTCCTGCAAGCTGCATTGGTCTGTAAAAATAATTTCGAAATGGTCCTTATTCTGCAACTAATAATCACCTATCCTGAATGTTTTCGAATGTCATCTCGTGTGGAGAATGCTGATAATAAATCAAAAAACAATAAATATGAAACTTCACTTACCTATTTTAGTAACTCTGACTTTGCTTTTTGTTGCAGGTTGCGGAACAAATAGTCAAAAACAATCTGATGAAGTATCTCAGAAAGAGACCAAAACAGAATTAAAAGAGGGTGAGGACCACCAGACGCAAGCCAATGATAAAAACAGTTCAGACGAGTTGCTGTCTGCTACTCAAGTCAAAGAAACAGGGTCCATTACCATCAGGGCGCAGTTTGAGATGATGGTGGCCAACACTGCCGGTACTTTCGTCGTTTTTAAGGCACCGGATGATGAAGAAGGCGTTTGGTACCGGATAGCTGATGAAACCAATGATCTGGATTTTGCCATGGGGCTCCGGCCGGGAGACAGCGACTCGGAATACAGTGGTAAGTGGTACGAAATCACCTATGAAATGCGTACTGAAAACAGGAAGGGCCGGGAACAGGAACGACCTTTCATTCTTTCTGCCAGGGAGGTGGGCAAAGGCGGAACGGATAACGCCCCGCAACCAGCCATTACTTTTGAAGACCTTAAGAATGCGATTTTCTTTGGAACTGAACCTTTCTGGTCCGTTGAGTTTAAAAACAGCCATATGTTTTATCAGGATGGCCCCGGCCAGGAAAAGAAGAGATATAACTATGTGGTTGAATCGGGTATCTCCTCTCCGGTGAAAGCCATATCGGAAAATGCTGTCCAGGTGAATGTCTGGCCCGCCATTAATGGCACCGATTCATACCAGAGGCATATAATCATTCGTAAAGAACCTTGTAGCGATGGCATGTCTGATAATACTTATCCCTATTCCATCGAGATAAACCGGGAAGATACTGAGGAGAATGGCTCGGGTGAGATTGGTAAGGGCTGCGGGAGAATAACAAACAATCTTGTGAAGATTGAAGACATCGAGCAATCCCAAAAGATTAAAAATTACACCGTAGCTGAAGTTACCTACGAGCCACAAAGCCACTTTAACATTGTCCTGGATGGGACATTTGACTTCAGAGGTCACTTTACAATCAATCCCATGTCTGATATGCTCGATTTTCATGTGGATGAAAATCAACGTCCCGGGATTGATCTTAAAATAGGAGATTTTTCCCGCCCCTTATTTGCCAGTTTTCATTTCACAAACGAGCCGCAGCTAAAAGCAGTCCTGGGAGATCGGAAGATGAAGCAAATACGCAACGGGGAGCAAGTGAAGGTGAACCTCGTTTTCCGCAATTATCAGGTTGGTGGGAAGATAGATGGATACGGTGGTGCCAGTGCAGAATTTGTGAAACTGTTTTAATAAACGGCCGGGCAAGGTCAGGGACAATAACCCGGGCTTGACAGCAATCTGTTGTTAAGATAATCTTACTAAGTAGAGCCCGTCTATAAATTAAGCAAAGTTTGTTCCTGGAGATGTGTCTGGTCAGTAAGTGGTACTTTATGGACAGGCACTAAGTAGATTTCTTTTGCCTATTTGGGTTTTTGGTGGATTGGGGAATTGAAGAAGAATAGATGTTGAGGCAATGTCCTTTACTGAGAAGTGATTTGGATAGAGATTGTATAACTTTGCCTTCGAAGATTACCTGATGACTTGAAACAAAAAACACCCCCCATGATAATAAGCGCCAGTAGACGTACCGATATTCCGGCTTACTTCACCGAGTGGTTTTTCAACCGGATAAAGGACGGCTTTGTGTATGTGCGAAATCCGATGCACCCCGGACGTATCAGTAAGGTTTCGTTATCAAAGGAGCATGTTGATTGTTTCGTTTTCTGGACCAAAAATCCCGGGCCTTTTATCAAAAGGTTGTCAGAGCTTTCCGAATATCACTATTATTTTCTGTTTACCGTTAATTCGTATGGCAGCGATCTGGAACCGGGAGTACCTCGAAAGAAAGATATTATTGAAACATTTACAGAGCTGTCCAAAAAAATTGGGAAAGAAAGAGTAATTTGGAGATACGACCCAATCTTGCTATCAGACAAATACACCATTGATTACCACATCAAATACTTCAGGTCAATTGCAGAACGCTTAAGCCCTTTTACTGAAAAATGCGTGATCAGTTTTATTGATCTTTACAAAAAGTGTAAGAGAAACCTCAAAGACACGACTGTCCGGGAGCTTTCTGCTGATGAAATTCATTTCTTATCGCCGGAATTGAAGAAAATAGCAGATGAGCAAAATTTATCTCTTCATACCTGTGCTGAAACCATGGACCTATCCACTTATGGAATGTGGCCTAACAGATGTGTTGACAATGTATTGATTGAAAGGTTGTTAAATGAGAAGATTAAATCGGCCAAAGATAAAAACCAAAGGAAAGAATGTGGCTGCATCGAAAGTATAGATATTGGTGCCTATAATACCTGTAAGCACGGGTGCCTGTATTGTTATGCCAATATTAACAATGGAGTGGTTTCTAAAAACTGTGAAAAACACTCGGTTGATTCACCCCTATTGTTTGGGGAGGTTGTTGAAAAGGATATCATTACGGAGAGGAAAGTCAAATCAATAGCAACTCATACCCTTTTTGGATAAGGTACTTCCCGAAAATCAGTTATTTCCTGAATCAAAACTTCGGTGTGTCTCTAAAAGCAACCCCAAAACAGCTTTTTTATTGAAGACGATCCCATATTGCAATTAAAGGCTTTGCGCATTTGCGTTTGAAATTTTTTTAACGGATTGTCCCTGAACAAAAAACCGCTGAAAATCATTACCCTTAAGTGAATAAAAAACTTATCACCATGGGAATTAATCGGCGCGAATTTATCAGAAGAACAGCAGCTACGGCAGCAGGATTGTCGATGGGTATGATGGCTCCGGGTATGACTGTTAAGAACGGATTGCCTTACCGCAAGCTTGGAAAAACCGGACTTGAAGTCTCACTGATCACCGTTGGGGGCTACCACATCGGAAAAGAAAGTCTGACCGAACAGGAATCCATCACCATGATTCGCACGGCCATTGACGAAGGTGTTAATTTCCTGGACAATGCCTGGGAATATCACGATGGACGGAGTGAGGAAAGAATGGGCAAAGCCCTGAGAGATGGTTACCGTGATAAGGCTATACTGATGACCAAGCATCATGGACGGGAACCCAAAAGGGCTCAGCAGCATTTAGAGGACAGTCTGAGAAGGCTCCAAACAGATGTGATTGATGTCTGGCAGTTTCATGAGTTGGATGAAATGAAAGAGGTTGAAGAAATCTATTCCTCAGGGGTATTGGATTTTGCACTGAAAGCCAAGGAGCAGGGAAAGATTAAGCACATTGGCTTCACGGGGCACCATCGTCCAAAGGTGCATCTGGAAATGATCAACCGGGGTTTTGACTGGGAGACAGTTCAAATGCCCATCAATCCCATGGACCACCATTATCTGAGTTTTACGCAAAATGTATTGCCCGTGGCAGTAGAGAAAAACATCGGTGTAATAGGCATGAAGTCGCTGGCCGGCAATGCCGTTTTGGTGAAAAAAGGGGCCGCCACAGTGGAAGAATGCCTGCGCTTCGCCATGAGTATGCCCATATCAACACTCTGCTCAGGTATGGATTCGCTCAAAATGCTGAAAGAGAATATTGAAACCGCCCGCCGCTTTAAGCCTTTGACGGAAGCAGAAATGACCGATCTGCTCAGCCGGTCTTACGATTATGCCCAGGGCGGTGAGAATGAGTGGTACAAATCGTATACTCCCGATCCGGATGATAACTGGTAAAATTTATTTTAGAGCTTGTTGAATAATGCTTTGTAATTTAAATATTAGCGAATTGTATTAAATGCTAACAGTAAAAAGTGAAAGGTTATTTCAGAATTTAAATTAATAATTTTGCACTCATAAATTTATCCAAACAAATTTTTAGAGATTTTTTGTTCTATAAGAATATTTCAAAACAGCTACAAATCTTAGTATTCAAACGGCGCGTTGGCTTGTCCGTTCTCCGGGCCAGCGGTTTGCGAAAAGCCAAAATGGGCGACTTTTAAGGCCTTGCGCAGGGGTCGGAAATTTTGGCTTTTGCGGGATGATAGGTTTTAACGGACTTCCCGAGGATAGTTTTTGTGGGTTTTTGGCCCACCAAAAACCTTACAAAACTTAATTCGGGATTTGGGTTCTTTTTGGGGCAATGCCAAAAAGAACATTGAAAAGAGAAAAAAAATGAGGCTGTTGACTTTTTCAGCAGCTTGCGCCAAGCAAAGCCCGTGAAAAGGGGATTAGCGCATAGTTCTTTGAAACTTTTCATTAGAAACCAGTAGGTAATCAATCCTACCCGGGAAAGCTTAACCAGCACCCGGAACCAAGTGTTGCGTCGTCGTCAGAAATGGCGGCACGAAGCGTACACAGGAAATGCAAAAGCCGTGTAACAAAGCCTCGAAAAGAAAGCTAATGTTAGGGTTTTCACATTGCTGCTTGTGGGAACAGAAGTGCAGGATCCGCCATGGTAAGGAGACTGTGCCCGACCGGGGTCGCCGAGCATGGCAAATGCAAAATAGGGTTTCTACGGGAACTTGGGAGAGCCTCCCACCTCCATGCGAAGGGCGGTCAATAAGGGCATACCGCACCCGAAAGGCCCTGGCCTGTCAGGTCTGTATTGTCATCTGATATGGCGCAAAGAAAGAGACAATACCGTAAATGGTATCCACCACCGAGGGAAACCGAAGGCGGGGAGACGGGTGAAGGCAGTCTTAGCATCTCCATAGTACCGGTTGAAATCTGGCGAATCAGTCCCATGAGAGCCAGAGAGTAGGGAAGGGAAAACTTATCCAAATATAGGATAAGGGATGCCTTAATATTGGGTTTGTAGTTTAGAAACATTAATTGTACCAGCGACATGGAAGAAATGTTAACTGTAGAACTGCAAATAGCAGAGCGGGCAAGGAAATTCAAGGAAGAACCATTGACCAACCTGAGCCAGTTCATTACCTGCGAAATGCTATACAAGGAGTTTATGAAACTCAACAAGTATAGTTCAGCAGGGACTGACGGACAGGATTGGTTTGATTATTCGCGGGTAACTGAAAAGCGCTTACCGGAATTATTATCTGAGTATAAATCGGGACGCTACAAAGCACCTTCCATCCGGAGGGTTTACATCCCGAAAGGAAAAACCGATAAGCGACCGTTAGGCATACCTAGGATAGAAGATAAGGTTCTTCAATCAGCAGTACGGCGGGTATTGGAACCCATCTATGAGGGAATATTTAAAGGTTTCTCGTATGGATTCCGCCCCAACCGTTCGTGTCACAAGGCTATAGAATACATGTTTCAGCAAGTTAGTTTTGGAGGAATGCGTTACATAATAGACGCAGACATCCAGGACTATTTCGGGAGCATCAACCATGGCCAGCTAAGGAATTTTCTTGACCAAAGGGTGAAGGATGGGAAAGTACGCAAAATGCTTGATAAATGGCTTAAAGCAGGAATTCTTGAGGATGAAATCCTAAGTTACCCTGAAGAAGGGACGCCGCAAGGCGGCATAGTATCTCCTTTGTTGAGTAACATTTATCTGCATTATGTGTTGGATGAATGGTTTTCAGAGGTTATCCAACCCAGATTGAAGGGCAGGAGTTTTATTGTTCGATATGCGGATGACTTTGTACTCGGGTTTGAGAGAGAAGAAGATGCAAACCGTGTAATGGGAGTGCTTTTCAAACGGTTTGAGAAATATTTTCTTCAATTACATCAGGGAAAGACCCGGATGGTAAATCTGAACAAACCAGACCGGGGAAACAGGAGTTTTGATTTTCTGGGCTTTACCCACTATTTAGGTAAAAGCAGAAAAGGAAACCCAATACTCAAACGCAAAACGAGCAAAAAGAAATACTCGGAGGCTCTAAACAAAACGGGGGAATGGTTGAAGCGAAACAGGCACAATAAAATCAGGGATATTATCCGGGATTTGAATGTCAAACTTCGTGGATACTACAATTATTATGGCATAACTTTCAATTCCCGAAGACTGGCCGGCTATTATCATCAGGTCAGACGCTTGATGCATAAATGGCTGAACAGACGAGGGGGGAAGCCAACATGGCAATGGGAGCGGTTCACCAAGCTGGTGACCCAATGGTGTCCATTGTTAAAACCCAGGATATATCATTCTTATCTTTCAGCGAAACCAAGTTGAGAGGAACCGTATGCGGGAAATCCGCTCGTACGGATCTGTGGGGGAGCGGCAAAGTAATGAGCCGCTCTACCCGGAGCCTGTTTTAAGCACAACTTGTTCCGCCCCATTCGGGATAAGACACAGATGAAATGGGTTTAACCATATAAGGCATATTAGATGAGAAAGCCATGCAAGTGACACGTACTCAAACCCAATAAATTTCACTTAAAACTCATATGCCCTTATATGTCTGATATGGTTCAAAAACCTCATGTTTCCTTATGTGCCTTCTGTGGTTTATTAAGTTCACAGATTCTAATCTAATATTTATCATATCCCGGTTTGAGCGGTAGCTGTATTTTTGTGTTGTTAAAATCACATACAGTTCTCCATGAGCCACCGCATAAAAGTCTTTGCTGCCCTCACAGCCACCATGCTCTTTTGGGCCTTTTCGTTTGTATGGACCAAAGTGGCCTTTACAGTGTGGAGCCCTATCTCCACCATCTGGCTGCGGCTGGTCATCAGCTCGGCTTTCATATTTGGCTATCTGGCGCTGACTAAAAGATTGGAGCCTCTGCGAAAACAAGATATTAAATGGTTGCTGGCGCTCTCCTTTTTTCAGCCGTTTTTGTATTTCATGGGTGAGAGCAACGGGTTGAACTACATCCCTTCCACCATGGGATCTGTGATCGTGAGCACCATTCCGCTTTTGGCTCCCATCCCCGGTGTGTTGTTTATGAATGAAAGGTTTTCGTGGCTAAATCTCCTGGGGATTGTGATTTCGTTTGCCGGAGTGGGAGTCATACTATTTGAGAACGGACTGGAATTAACCGCGCCCATTGAAGGTATCTTGTTTATGGCACTGGCTGTTTTTGCCGCTTTGGCCTATTCGGTTGTCATAAAACGGATGGGGAACCGCTATTCACCAGTAAATCTTACCGCCTGGCAGAACTTATTTGGGATCGGGTTTTTCTTCCCGTTTTTCTACATCAACGAATGGGACAGCTTTGTAACCACCTCTCCAACAGCTGAAGCGCTTGGGGCCTTACTCTTGCTGGCCATTTTTGCCTCTTCCTTTGCTTTTATCTTTTTTGCCTATGGCATTGCCCGCATTGGAGTTACCAGGGCCAATGTATTTGCGAATATGATTCCGGTTTTTACGGCCATTTTTGCCTGGTTTGTATTGGACGAAGCACTTACCGTTAAAAAAATGGCAGGAATTGCGATTGTGATTGGCGGCTTGTTTATTTCGCAATTACGGAAAAGGCGGTAAAGTCAAAGACAAGGTGGCGCAGAGAAAAAGTGAGCATTTCTCCCACTCGTTTGACATGAGAGGCTTACAGCCTGTCGTATGTGACGACAATTTTTTATATAGTTTATCACTATTGTCCGGTAAAAAAATAATATTCCTTTTTATGCGCTCAAGCCGCGTTGGCCTTTCCTTTTTTTCTTCAGCAAAATAAAGGAAACAAAAATTGCCGTCGCTTAAAGAATCCCGAAATAAGTTTTTGTTGCTTTTGCCTTTTGGGGCAAAAGCTTACAAAACAATAATCGGGAAAAAATCAGAACATTTCCCTAAAATCCGGAAACTCTCCCGATTTGAGTTTTGTAAGGATTTTGGAACTCAAAAACCAACAAAAACTAATCTCGGGATCTAACAGTCCGGATTTACCTCATTAACATGCTTGTTTCCAAAGGTATTCGATGAACTCGCAAGCTCGTTTCTTAACGGAGAACATTCTGATTTTCTAAACGAGATTGTCTTGATGCGAAATGTAAGCCCCAGCGTTTGCCAAACACACAGAAAAACATGCTATTCGGTCGATTGACCACCAGAATAAATATTTTCTCTGGACACCAGTGATAGTTTATAGGAAGCTTGGAAAGCTTAAATTTCCTCCTCAAAGACGAGAGCCTAATGAAGCTGACTTAAAAGTAAAATTTTTTAATGACTTGTCATGTGAAGCGTAGGTGAAACATCTGGATATAAAACCAAAAGATTCTTCGACAAGCTACCAATGACATCAAATCCGGACTATTGAGACACCTCGTGAAGGTAACCACCCATCGTCTGTGGCTATTTACAAAACAAAAGATTTACAGGTCTGACCTTTAGCTTCTGTTCCTTCAAAGTGCCGGGAAAGATGTTCTCTTGAAATACCCTCTACTCATTAAATATCTATCTTTGCGCCTTAGCGTCTTTGCGTTTAAATAATAAATATGGACTTAGAAAAATTCAAAGAGGAATCCCAAAATAAATCCAAAGAGAACAAAGCGTTTCTGGAGAAGGTGAGGCGACGTAGGCCCAAAAACCTGGATGATGTGGTGCATGGTCTGCACGAGGAATCTTTTGACCACATCGATTGTCTGACATGCGCCAATTGCTGTAAAACCACCAGTCCCATAGTCATTGACCGCGACATTGACCGTATTGCCAAACATTTAAAGATGAAGCCATCTGAAATGATTGAGCAGTACCTGAAACTGGACGATGACGGAGATTATGTGTTTCAGGAAACACCCTGTCCTTTTCTCATGGCGGATAACTACTGCATGATTTATGAAATAAGGCCACGCGCCTGCCGGGAATACCCGCATACCGACCGGCGACGCTTTCACCAGATATTAAAACTCACCTGGCGTAACACTCTTGTTTGTCCGGCTGTTTTAGAGATAGTGGAACGGTTAAAAGAGGAGTATGGTTGATTTTGCTAATTTTGTTGGCAATAAACCGGAACGACACATCGTTTGTTTGAGAGATATCACATTAAATCAGCTGATGCGACTAAAAAGAATTTCCCTTATAATATCTGTTTTGCTCATTCCTTTTTCATTGTTGGGCCAACATGGAGGAGAAACATTGTTTGGTGTTCTGCAACTGACACCATCTGCCCGCATTAATGCTTTAGGAGGCCATCAGGTTGGGCTTTATGACAATGATCCTTCTCTGGCATTGTTTAATCCGGCAATGGCGGATTCTTCTTTTCACAAGAATGTATCTGTTGGTTTCTCTCCCTACATAGCAGATATCAATTACGGCTATGGCAGTCTGGCCTGGAATCAGCCGGGATTGGGGACATTCTTTGCCGGTGTCAACCATCTTGGATATGGTGATATGATTATGGCCGATGTCAACGGCGAAATCCAGGGCAACTTTACTGCATCTGAAACTGTGGTGTTTCTTGGCTATTCTAAAAAATTATCTTCTCACTGGACCGCCGGAATAACCTTTAAACCGGTGATGAGTACTATTGAGAGTTACAACTCATGGGGAATTGCTGTTGATGCCGGAGTCCATTACCGGCATGCCAACGGACGTTTCCATGCCGGTGCTCTTTTGCGAAATGCCGGACGACAGATAAGCACTTATGCTGATGGAGATGCCGAATCTTTACCTCCCGATTTGCAGGTGGGCTTTTCTGTGAAGTTGGCACATGCTCCCTTCCGTTTTTCAGTGACTGGCCGTGACCTGCTCTCGGGATCTTTGGATTATGAGATTCCTGAAAATGATTTTGGCGTGAATGTTTCGCAACCCGAAAGTGCCAATGCCGGCTTTGGCAATTTACTCCTCAGACATATGGTCTTTGGGGTTGAATTTGTGCCTTCAAATAATTTTTATGTGGCAGCCGGACTCAATCCCCGTCGCCGACAGGAGTTGAAAGTGGATTCAAAGGTTTCTTCCGTTGGCTATTCCTGGGGGTTTGGATTCAGGATCTATAAATTCCATTTTTCTTACAGTTCAGCCCGTTATCACCTGGCATCTTCTTCCAATCATTTTTCTATCACCACCAATATCTCGGACTTTTAAGAAGTTGCCCGAAAAGTCCAATTTTGAATGTCATTGGTAGCTTGTCGAAGGATCTCTTTGTTTGAAAAAAGATGTTTTGATTATTCTCAAAATAACTCTGGTGTTTTATACTTTTTAGAAAACTACCTGTTATCAATACTCCGTTAAATTTTTATAAAAGTCTAAAGTTCAAGCTCTTGGGGATGAATAGTTTTTCGTCTTAAAGCCCAGATTATCAGTGTTATATGATCTATCTTAAATCTTATATCTATCCCGAAGCATCGGGACTAACGATCTATTGTGTTATCACATTATCATTTAAAAGCCTTAAATGACCTGATATGTCATATCCCGATTAGTCGGGACAAGTTATGGTTCAATCCCGATCTGCGGAAATTCTCGCTGAATCACTACCTTTGTGTATCAATCTCAATATAATTTTATGACTAAATATATTAACTCTCTTATTATTGCCATCGACGGGCATTCTTCATGTGGTAAAAGTACTGTAGCCAAAGATCTGGCCAGACTTTTGAAAATTGCTTACATCGATACCGGCGCCATGTACAGGGCTGTTACCCTGTATTCCCTTCAGAACAACCTTATTGCTGACGGGAGCATTGATGAAGAAAGCCTGAAGTCTTCACTTGATGATATTGATATTCGTTTTCGAACCAACCTGGGCAAAGGGACCAATGAAACCTGGCTCAATGGAGAAAATGTAGAGAACGAAATCCGCACTCTGGAGGTTAGTAACAATGTGAGTCAGGTAAGTGCTCTTGGTTTTGTGAGGAAAAGACTTGTGGAGCTTCAGCAAATAATGGGAGAAAAAGGCGGAGTAGTACTGGATGGACGCGACATTGGAACGGTGGTTTTCCCAAATGCCGATTTGAAAATCTTCATGACGGCCTCTCCCGAAATTCGGGCACAGCGACGTTATGATGAGATGAAAGCCAAAGGGGAAAATCCTTCGTTTGATGAGGTGTTGAAAAATGTGAAGGACCGTGATTTGATGGACAGTACCCGGAAGGAGAGTCCGCTGAAACAAGCCGATGATGCTGTTGTATTGGATAATTCAAATCTTGACCAGAAACAGCAATTGGACTGGATCCTTGACAAATTAACCGAAATGGGGGTGGTATAAGGGCCCTGGATTTTGAATTATAATGTAATTCTGGTATTTTAGGCCGGAATCAGGGTAGAGGTACTGTAAACCCGACGCCTGTTAATTGGGGTTTAAGGGGCAAAGCACCTCTATATTTTCAATTAGGTATATAACCGGATATTTATTATTTTTTTAAATAGCCGGTAGGGTGTTGTTTTTGGGTTGGTGGTTATAATATTGACTTGTGGATAGAAAATGCTTTGCGTCCTTGCGTCTCTGCGTTCAGACTTTTTTTAACAAACTATTGTAGTGTAATAGTCCGTTAAACTTTTGCAATAAATTTTAAATCAATTGGTTACAGATTAATAGTTTTCCTAGGCTAACATTTGGATTATCAATTGGTTATGATTTATCTTAAATCTAACATCTATCCCGAAGCATCGGGACTAACGATCTATTGGTAGTGGAAAACAACAATAAAAACCATATACCTCTCAGAGTTGAAATTGACGATCAATCCGGGTTTTGTTTTGGGGTGGTGCGTGCCATCAATAAAGCAGAAAATGAGATTGAGGCTACAGGCTGTGTTTATTCGTTGGGTGACATTGTTCACAATGACCTGGAGGTGGAACGCCTTTCCCAGAAAGGCATGGAGACGATCAATCACAATGATCTGGAAAAGATGGAGAAGGGAACCATTTTCTTCCGCGCTCACGGAGAGCCCCCTGAATCGTATTTGCAGATTAAGAAGAAAGGACTGAAACTCATTGATGCTACCTGTCCCGTTGTGCTGAAGCTTCAGAAAAAAGTAAAAGCTGCCTGGGAAGAGATGAAAAAGAAGGACGGGCAAATTGCTATCTACGGAAAAATAGGACATGCAGAAGTAAAAGGCCTGTCAGGTCAAACCAATCATGAGGCGATTGTGTTGGAGAAAGAGGAGGATGTAAGATTGATTGATCCGGCCAGGCCGGTGGTTTTGTTTTCACAAACTACCAAGTCGCCCGAGGTGTTTAAGAATATCGCAGAGGCACTGAAAAAAAGGGCATTGGATAAAGTCGAGGTGCGCATTCACGATACCATTTGCCGCCAGGTGTCCAATCGTGTCCCTCATCTTCAGGAGTTTGCCAAACAACATGAAGTGGTGATTTTTGTGGGTGGTGCCAAAAGCAGTAATGCAAGAGCACTTTACCGGGCATGCCTGGCTGTTAATTCTCAAACCCATTTTATTAGTAGCCCGGATGACCTGCAACCTTTGTGGTTTGCCTCCCGCCCTGAAAGTACAGGTGTTTGCGGAGCTACATCTACCCCGGCATGGCTAATGGAAGCAGTTGCCGAAGAAATTAAAAAATTGTAATATCAAAGTCTTAGGACCATAAAATATCTGGTATATGAGTTCAATAAAAAGCATTGGCGTATTGACGTCCGGAGGAGATGCTCCTGGTATGAATGCTGCCATTCGAGCAGTTGTAAGAGCCTGTATCTACAATGATTTAAGAGTTTTCGGTGTGATGCGGGGCTATCAGGGGCTTATCGACAATGATATTGAGGAGCTTCACTCCAACTCGGTAAGTAACATTATCCAGTCGGGCGGCACCATTCTCAAATCGGCCCGAAGTATGGAGTTTAAGACTCAGGAAGGCCGTGAAAAGGCCTATGACAATCTCCGGAAACGTGACATTGATGCCCTTGTGGTGATTGGCGGTGACGGAACATTTACGGGTGCCCGCATTTTTGGACAGGAGCATAACTTTCCGATTGTGGGAATTCCCGGAACCATTGACAATGACCTTTATGGAACCGACTACACCATTGGCTACGATACAGCACTCAATACCGTGGTGGAAGCAGTGGATAAGATCAGGGATACAGCTACGGCCCACAGCCGCTTGTTTTTTATTGAAGTTATGGGGCGCGATGCCGGATTTCTGGCGCTGAGAAGTGGAATAGCTTCCGGTGCTGAGGCGGTTTTGGTTCCTGAGGTAAGAACAGATTTCGACCAACTCGAACATTTTCTGCAAAATGGATTTAAGAAAAACAAGACCAGTAGCATTGTTTTGGTAGCTGAAGGTGATGAGATAGGCGGAGCCATTAAAATTGCCGACAAGGTAGGTAAAGAGCATCCGGAGTATGATGTACGGGTCACCATCCTTGGTCATATTCAGAGAGGTGGTTCGCCCTCTGCCTTTGACAGGGTAAGTGCCAGTCGTATGGGGTTGTCTGCTGTTGAGGCGCTTATGGATGATCAGAAAAGCATCATGATTGGTCTGGCCAATAATCAGATTGTACATACCCCTTTCAATCAGGCACTGAAAAACAAAAAGGCGCTAAATCCCCAATTGCTGGAGATGACCAAGATTTTGTCGATATAACAATAGACAATAGTTATAGTGCGTAGTGAAATAGCGGAAAGCTATTATGATATCTAATGGAACGCAGATGACGCAGATCAAACGGATTTTCACGAATAATATTCGCGTTAATCCTCTAAATCTGCGTCCTTCGCGTTCTATTAATGCAATGCTGGTTTAAAATCTGAAATTAACTGAATGGTCTTTTGAGACATCTTTCTTTTCAAACAATAATTCCTTCTACTCTGTTCCTATTTAACGAGAGAATGGTTGAAACATTTCACTATAACTAACCACTATAACTGTTGACTATAACTACTCACTAAAACACATGAACTACCTCGCACATTTATATCTATCGGGAGATGACCACAAAGTGATGGTGGGGAATTTCATTGGAGATCATGTGAAGGGAAGGCGGTTTACCCGTTTTGCCGGAGGTGTTCAAACAGGTATTCTTTTGCATCGGCATATTGATACATTTACCGATAATCATCCCGTGGTTCGTGAGAGCATGGCACTCTTTCGTGAAGGATACAGGCGTTATGCCGGGGTGGTTTGCGACATAATTTACGATCATTTTCTGGCGGCGCACTGGAAGGACTTTTCAGAAAAGAATTTGTCAGATTTTGTCAGTCATTCACACAGTGTGTTGATGCGTCATTACTTTGGGTTACCGCTCAGGGTAAAGCAATTTCTTCCATTTCTGATAAAAAGCAGGAGGCTGGAAAACTACCAGTACTTTGAAGGGATAGAAAAGACATTGCGAATAATGTCTGCCAATTCCTCATTGCCTGAGGAGACCAACTTTGCCATGAAACGACTGGAAAGTCATTACAATGAACTTTATGACCAGTTTTCCCGCTTTATGCCTGAAATAGCAGCTTCTGCAAAAGCATTTTTAGCTTCACCGTCAGCGTTTGTAAGCTTTGATCATGCGGTGATTTCCTGACAAGTCTTTACGAAGCTCGGTGTTTCTGAAACCATAGCTTTCTACCAGTTTTTTCGTGGCTTCACCAAAAGCCCGGTTGATCTCAAAAAACAGCATGCCTCCGGAAGAGAGTGACTCAGCGGCAAATTCTGTGATTTTGCGGTAAAACAAAAGGGCGTCATCATCTTCCACAAATAAAGCCAGATGAGGTTCATAATCTAAAACATTGTTGTGCATTTGCTCTTTTTCCGAGTTCATTACGTATGGGGGATTGCTGACGATAATGTCAAATCTGTTATTTTCTGAGGGGTTGGTTGTAAGAATGTTTTTTTGTTCAAAGTTAAGTTCAACCTGATTATGCCCGGCATTTCTTGCTGCTGTTTGAAGGGCCTCTTCCGAAATATCCCAAGCTGTTACTTTCGCCTGTGGCAGATTTTTAGCCAAAGAAATGGCGATGCATCCACTTCCTGTTCCTATATCCAAAATTTTCAATGGCTTGTTTGGATCAATACTATGAAGTATCCACTCCACCAGTTCTTCAGTCTCCGGACGCGGCACCAATACCGAGCTGTTTACATTGAAAGGCAATCCGTAAAACTCAGTTTTACCTATGATGTATTGAATGGGTTCGTGGTTTTTTAATCTTTCGAGGGCTTTTTGAACAAATAAGTGGTCCGAAACGGTTAATTTTGTATGATCATGAAGCATCAGGTCTGTTTTTGACCAGCCATGCAAATGCTCAAAGAGGAGCCATACAAACTGAAATGCTTCATGAATGGAATATATTTCTGCCAGTTCTGCTTTGAACTGGGCGATAACTTCTTTTACCGTTGGTTGCATGGCTGTTGTTTTTTGAAAGCGTAAAAATAGGAACATGGAAGCACAAAGCCAAGACCAAATATACATGCAGCGATGCATCCACCTGGCATCAAATGCTGAAGGCAATACATATCCCAATCCTATGGTGGGGTGCGTGATTGTTCATGAAGGACGCATTATTGGGGAAGGCTATCACCGCAAAGCGGGGGAGCCACATGCTGAGGTAAATGCCATCAATTCGGTAAAAGATGAATCGCTTTTGAAAAAATCCACGCTTTATGTGAATCTGGAACCCTGTGCGCATTATGGAAAAACGCCCCCTTGCTCGTTACTCATCAGGCAAAAGAAAATACCACGTGTGGTGGTGGGGTGTACCGATACCTTTTCGAAAGTGGCAGGTCGTGGTATTGAGATGCTCCGGTCGGCCGGGGTGGATGTGAAAGTGGGCGTACTTGAAGAGGAGAGCCGTGAGCTGAACCGTCGTTTCTTTACATTCCATGAACAACAACGTCCTTACATACTGCTGAAATGGGCACAGACCCGTGACGGCTTTCTGGACATTGATCGCACAGTTTTGGATGAGGCCCGTCCCACCTGGATTACAGATGACTGGGCCCGACGCATGGTGCACAAATGGCGTCGTGTCGAACCTTCAATATTGGTCGGAACAGTTACCGCTTTAAAAGACAATCCTTCGCTTACTGTGCGCGACTGGTCAGGACCGAATCCCCTGCGATTGGTGCTCGACCGATTCGGGAAGTTGCCTCATACGCTTACTCTTTTTAATGGCCAAACGCCCACTCTGGTTTTTACAGAGCAGGGGAGCCCCGTCTCTGAAAATGTGGAGACCGTCTATCTCGAGTCACCTGAAAATCCTCTGATAGCAGTGTTGGAGGAACTTTACCGCAGGGGTATCCAATCTGTGATGGTTGAGGGCGGCGGTATCCTGCTGAATGCTTTTACCGATGCCGGCTTATGGGATGAAGCCCGGGTCTTCGTTGGTGAGAAATGGTTTTTGTCGGGTGTGCAAGCGCCAAAAATTAAGCAAAAGCCCCAATCATGGGAGAAATTTGGAAACAGCCGTTTGTTTATTTATCGAAACAATTCCCTAACTTAGGGACTGATGAAAAAGTCAAAAAGGCAAAATTTTCAAGCTGCCCAATCGAAGGAGTATTGAAATACTTCGAGATTCGGGCGGTGCAGTAAATTTTGTTCTTTTGAGTAGCTGATTTATATGATTAAGTGCAAACAAATCCGGGTGTGGTGTGAAATCACCTTTCACTTAGGGGTTTGTTGATGTGATTTAAATTTTTAATAACACAGGCGTTTTTCAGCGCTCCCTAACTTAGGGGAAAAGTGAGAACTCTATTCATGATGAACCTTCTGAACGCATTTTTTACAAATAATATTCTTCCCTTTCTTCTGATCGGTTATGCAATCAGTATTTTGGTGGTTGTTATCCTTATCGTTCTTGAAAACCGGAGTCCTCTGAAAACCATCTCCTGGGTGCTGGTGCTATTATTGCTGCCGGGGTTAGGGTTTATTTTTTACATTTTTTTTGGTCAGAATTTCCGCAAAGAAAAAATAATTGCCCGTAAAGGATTGCGCAACCATCATCGCCTGAATTATCTGGCCCATTCCCAGATTAATCAATTGACGGATGGTAATCTGGGGGGCAACGAAATAGCCCGGGAGCCTACAGGGATTGTGAGGTTGTTACTCAATAACAGCAGTGCGGTGGTGACTACCGGGAATGAAGTTACTTTCCTGAACAACGGTCGTGATAAGTTTGAAGCTCTGATTAGGGAATTGCGCAAAGCCAAAGATTTTATCCATCTCGAATATTACATTTTTGCCGAGGATAATATCGGTAATCAGATTAAAGAAATTCTCAAAGATAAGGCACGCAGAGGTGTGGAAGTACGATTGATAGTGGATGATGTGGGTAGCTGGGAGCTGAAGGGGTCCTTTTTTGAGGAGATGCGTAAAGCCGGCATTGAAGTGTATTCCTTTCTTCAGGTACGATTCCCCTTACTTACCAGTAAAGTCAATTATCGCAATCACCGTAAAATTGTGGTCATCGACGGGCAGGTAGGATTTATTGGTGGATACAATATTGCCGACCGTTACAAAGATGGCGATGCCTCCACTTATGGCATTTGGCGGGATACACACATTATGATTGAAGGGGATGCCGTAAATTCCCTGCAATCGGTATTTCTGATGGACTGGTATTTTGTGAGTCAGACCGAATTGCAGGAGTCCCGATACTTTCCTCCCAGTAAGCCTGTTAGCAACAAGGTGATTCAGATAGTTGGCAGTGGGCCCGATTCCGATTGGCCGGGCATCATGATGGGAATTTTCCAGACCATCGTAACAGCCAAAGATTACGTATATATTGCAACGCCTTATTTTATGCCCAGTGAGGGGGTTTTGCTGGCTCTTAAAATGGCGGCGCTCAGCGGGGTCGATGTCCGTATTCTTATCCCTGAAAAGAGTGATGCCTTTATTACCTTTCTTTGTTCAAAATCTTATATCCGTGAGATGCTCGAAGCGGGTGTCCAGATCTATTTCTATCAGAAAGGATTTCTGCATTCCAAAACCGTGGTGGCCGATGATAAAATCAGCATAGTAGGCTCGGCCAATATGGACTTCCGGAGTTTCGAGCAGAATTTTGAATCTACAGCATTCATTTATGATAAATCCACTGCTCAGGAAATGAAAGAGTCCTTCCTTGAAGACCAGGCAGACAGTGAAATTATTTTACTCCCCGAGTGGATGGACCGGCCACATATAGAAAAGGTGAAAGAGTCTTTTGCCCGGTTGTTTAGTCCGTTGCTGTAGAATCGTAATTCCCCATTGTTGTCTCAATAGGCCTGTTTAGATGTCATTCTGAGCTAGTCGAAGAATTTTTTCACCTGACAAACAGATGTTTCGCTTCCACTCAACATGACATTCTTTTGGTGTTTTAATCTTTTGAGGCAATCCCATTGAGCCTTAGTCCCAAAGGGGGCCCAATTACTAAATTGCTGATATTTTGGATTGAACAAAAATCAGTCATTGGAACGCAATGAAGAAATATCAATTTTTCCCTGATAAAAGTGTTAAGTATTAAATTGATATTCATACCCCTGACAGGGTTCCAAACCCTGTCAGGGGGTAGAGAAACTCTCATCAAAGAATCCGGTTTAAAAGTTCTCTTTGCGTCATCGCGTCTTTGCGTTTAATCATTCTGGTAATATGTCAGCATGCTGAAAGTTTCTTCACTGATGTTGCCGCCACTGATGATAACTCCGATTCTTTTTCCCCGGAAGTACTCTTTATTTTCGGCCATGGCGGCCAGAGGTACAGCAGAAGAGGGTTCCGCAAATATGCCTGCCTGCTTTCTGAGTAAGACCATGGCGGCACGGATAGATTCTTCTTTGGCAGTGAAGATGTGATCTACAAATTCATGAATGATTTTGAAGTTGTTTTCTCCCAAGGATGTTTTTAGACCATCGGCAATAGTGTCCGGATTATTAGAAGGGATAATTTTACCCGCTTTCAGAGATCGGCAGGCGTCGTCTGCATTGGCCGGTTCTCCGGCAATGATTTGTGCATTGGGGAGCAATTTTCTGGTAGCAATGGCACTGCCACTTAACAAACCGCCGCCACCCACGGGGGCCATGACGATGTCAAAAGGGCCGGCCTGTTCGATGAGCTCCAGTGCTGCTGTTCCCTGTCCGCAAATGACATCGTAATAATCGTAAGGAGGAATAAAAATTGCACCGGTCTTTTCAATCACCTGTTTTAATTCCTCTTCTCTGGCCTCCAGCGTCGGCTTGCAGAATGTTATTTGACCACCAAACCGCTTCACGTTTTCCACTTTTATCTGCGGGGTATTTTCCGGCATTACGATATAGGCAGGAATGCCCCTGTTTTTGGCAGCCAGGGCCAAAGCTGCTGCATGATTGCCTGAGGAGTGTGTGGCAACACCTTTGGCGGCTTCCTCTTCGCTGAGATTCTGAACGGCATTGGTGGCGCCTCTGAATTTAAAGGCACCCGCTTCCTGCTTATTTTCAAGCTTAAAGAAGATTTCGGCACCAAACATGCTGTTAAGGGCATTGCTGGTAACCACCGGCGTTTCGGTGACGAATGGCTCGATGCGTTTTTGTGCGTTGAGAATATCCTGGAAATAATTCATGTTGATAGATGATTAGATTGTTAGATCAAAGATTTAAGTATTCGTCAGGCTGGATTTCAACAGGCAAAAGGCAGAAACAGGACAATTGGTTTTGCGAGGCTGTCTTCTATGTTGAATGTTATTCTGAGCTTGTCGAAGAATCTTTTTGTTTTATGTACAGATGTTTCGATTACACTTTGCTACGCCTCGTTTGCAACGAGGCGTTTTTAGAAACTGTTTAAGTTTTTCCTTTGGGATGTTTTCTGGTCTTGAGCTCTTATACTTCATCAAAATTTCCTTAAATAGTGTTTGTCTATAAAGTCCAACTTCTGCGTTGTTGCTTAAAATCTAAATCCTCAAATACATTAGTATTCTGCGGTTTAGATTTTTCACACGCCTTGAATTTGAACTTTCTAGTTCAAACACCTGAAAAACGCTTAGTTTATGGACAGGCTCTAAATAGCGTTGCTATTCGTGTCAATTTTGACTTGTCTAAGAACTCAATTCTTCAAAAACATCTCCCAAAAACAAAATTTTAACAGTTTCTTAGCCTCTCGTCTTTGACGAGGAAATTTTACAAGCCTCCTGCAAACTGTATATATATCGGTGCATTGTCTTCGCGAACCCTCATAAAAAAAGGTACACCCTTAAAAGATGTACCTTTCAAATTTAAGCAAAAATATTATCAGTCACTAAAACAACGAGAATGCCACTGTTAATCCGGCCATTACAACTGATACCATGGTCATCAATTTGATCAGGATATTCAATGAAGGTCCGGAAGTATCTTTAAACGGGTCACCAACTGTATCACCCACAACACCTGCGTGGTGCGCTTCACTGTTTTTCCCGCCGTAGTTTCCTTTTTCGATAAATTTCTTGGCATTATCCCAGGCACCTCCTGAGTTGTTCAACATTACTGCCAGGGTAAACCCGGCGGTAAGACCGCCTGCCAACAGACCAACAACTCCGGGAACACCCAACACAACTCCAACAATTACCGGCACAATGATGGCCAGGAGTGAGGGGAATACCATCTCGCGCTGAGCACCTTTGGTGGAAATCTCGACACAACGTGCATAATCGGGCTTGGTCTTACGCTCCATAATGCCAGGCATTTCTTTAAACTGGCGACGCACTTCATCAACCATTTTACCGGCTGCACGACCGACTGCTTTCATAGTCAATGAGCTGAAAACGAAAGCCATCATGGCACCGATAAAGAGTCCGCTGAGCAACATGGGGTTGAATAAAGAAAGGTCATAAGCCGCAGAAAAGTCACGAATACCGGCTTCTGAAATTTCAATGGCTTTCTGTCCTTTAGCTACTGTTGGTTCGGGGTTTTCAGCAAGATAAAAAATGTAGTCATTCACCTGCTGAACACCATCTGCAGATGCTTTGGCCAGTTTGCCCAACCAGAGGCGAACTTCTTCGATATATGCAGCAAGAAGGGCCATGGCAGTCAGTGCTGCAGACCCAATGGCAAAACCTTTACCGGTTGCAGCCGTCGTGTTTCCGAGCATATCGAGGGCATCGGTACGTTCACGTACTTCAGGGGGAAGTTCCGACATCTCTGCGTTACCACCTGCGTTGTCGGCAATTGGTCCAAACGCATCAGTAGCAAGTGTAATACCAAGCGTAGAGAGCATTCCCACAGCGGCAAAGCCGATACCATATACACCCATTGCGAAGTTGGTGAATCCTCCGGCAAAACCAAAGGCACCAACAATACCAATCGTAATGGTAACTACAGGAACCCAGGTAGAGAACATACCCACTGCAATACCTTCAATAATGATGGTCGCAGGACCTTGTAAGCCTTGTTTGGCAATTCCTTTGGTAGGTTTGTATTCATCAGAGGTGAAGTACTCGGTACCTTGCCCGATAATTACACCTGCCAGCAAACCAACCACAACAGATCCGAATATACCCCAGGTAATCCACTCTAAATAGACCAGAGCGGCTAGGGCCAGAAGGATGAGGAACGAACTGCCCCCGGTTCCCAGAAGCAATGAAGTCAGAAGGTTTTTCTGAGTGGCTGACTCTTTGGTGCGTACCATAAATATTCCTAAAATGGAGAGTAGAATACCTACGGCAGCCACAATCATAGGAGCCATGACTACCTGCATTTGTTCTGCTCCCGTGAGTGCCGGAATAGCTGCACCCAATGCGGCTGTTGCCAGAATAGATCCGCAATACGATTCGTAAAGGTCGGCACCCATACCTGCTACGTCACCAACGTTATCACCCACGTTATCAGCAATGGTAGCCGGGTTGCGGGGATCATCTTCCGGAATACCGGCTTCTACTTTTCCTACAAGGTCGGCTCCCACATCGGCAGCCTTGGTAAAGATACCACCACCTACACGGGCAAATAGGGCCTGAGTAGATGCACCCATACCAAAGGTCAGCATGGTAACGGTAATTTCTACCATTTTTTCTTTTTCACTGATACCCGGATGCACAAAGGTCAAACCGGCAAATTCAAGACCATTGGTCATGTTTTCAGGTGTGAATACCACTTCATTGAGGAACCAGAACCACATGGCGATGTCGAGCAAGCCGAAACCTACCACTACAAGTCCCATAACGGCTCCGCTTCGGAAGGCTATCTTCAGTCCCTGGTTAAGCGACTGAGAAGCTCCCTGGGCCGTACGACCGGAGGCATAAGTAGCTGTTTTCATACCCAGGTAACCACACAAACCGGAAAAGAAACCTCCGGTGAGGAAGGCAATTGGTACAAATGGGTTTTGAACTTTAAGGAAGGCCAGAATGGCCAATAAAATAACAAGTACCAGAAAGACAAGAGCCACCACTCGGTACTGGCTGCGGAGGTAAGCCATAGCTCCATTGCGGACGTCAAGGGCTATCTCTTTCATGGTATCGTTGCCTTCAGAATTTTTCATCATTTGTTTGAAGAAAAACCAGGCAAAGAACAGCGCTATTAAAGAAGCGACAGGAACAAGCCAAAATACTGGATTTAACATAGTAGTTTAGATTTATGGATTTATAATTGTTCTGAATGAATTTTCAGTATATATTTTATTCACTGCATTCTAAGCTATCCAATTCTGTTTTTTTGATTGCATTTCCAGATGTCTTGACCAATTAACCCATCGGAATCCAGCGATGTAATGAAGGCCTGGTTCGGGGCAATTGCCGGAAAATCAATATTTTAATTATTACGCCTCTGCATTGGACCCTTTTCATGGGTTGATTAATTCTGCTTTGACGATTCAAGATGCATTCTAACAGGCTGAAAGCCTGACTTAAAATAGCCCGGGGCAACGCCCCGGGATGATAAAACCAATATTCCTCCCCCCGTTTTGTTGGCCGCTTTGCGGCCAACAAAACGGGGGATGAATATTATCCTTTCCCCGGGGCGTTGCCCCGGGCTGGGATTAGTCAGGCCTTCAGCCTGTTTTTATCAAAGGCTTTTATGTGCCGTTGTAAAACTTATAAAATCTGTCAAAAAAGCCAAAACTTTCACAAGATAAAAAATTTATCGGCTTCTGATAACGGGATAAAGGTTGTTTTTTAACAGTAAAATCACCAGCCTGGGAAGACATTGAAACCAAACTGACCCTTAAAAATTCGATTTTGATGGATGGGAAAGGCCCAATAGGGTTCAAGGACAATTACGCCAAACAGACTGAACCGCACTGACATGCCGGCGCTGAATACTGGAATGCGCCGGGAGTCGCTGTTGGTGGTGAGCGATAATACGGGGTGACTGTTGTCGTCCCAGGCCAGGCCTGCATCCATGAAAAGAACCATCTCGGAGAAAATTACAGAGGAGCGCAACGGAGCGATGTCTATTGGGCCGGAAAGGGGCATGCGCCATTCCAGATTGGAGATCATTATGCTGCTGCCAATCAGGTGTTTGATGCCTATGTTGCGGCTGTTGTGAGTGGAATCGGCATAGAAGGTTCCTGTGTCGTAGCCCCTGATTAGCCAGGGGTAACCGGCAAAGAGTCGGGTGAGCCTGTTCGTGTTGCGGTCGGAACCATAACGGCCGTAATGATAGAGGCGGAATGCAAAACTGAAGGGGCGAATGAATTTGTATTTCCGGTAATCAAATAAAATGGCGTGTGCATCTACTCCGTTGTAGAACTGCTCAAACTGAAAGCGGGCGCGTGTGCCATCAACAGGAGAGGCAATGCCGAAACGGGAGTTGTCGAAAACATAGGCCACATCACTTCTTCCCACCCAGAAACCTTCGGGGGCATCAATTTTTTTGCCTGAATTATGATAGGTTGGATAGTAATTTTCGATGTCGTCTATTTTTTCGTACCGGTAATTGTAATGGGCCATGGAGAGCCCTGCCTCCACACGGTTGTACCGGTTGAGGGGAAGAAAAGAAAACACCGAGGCTTTGTCCTCAAAAATGCGGCGGCTGTAGTACACCAGGTTATCTTCTGCGCCATTGTCTTCATACGTGTAATACCCCATTCTGTAGGGGATGTGAGAAACGCTAACCCCTAATTTGATTCTTCGCTTTTGGTTCAGCAAAGCTACCTGGCCCCCAAAATCGTAAATTCGCCCATTTATACTGGCTCCTCCATACAAAAGGTGATGACCCAGTACATCGCTGAAAAGCGCCTCAATGCTGCCGGCCATTCCGGTGCCAAAGCGACCGGTCATTACACCCGCTGCCATGTTGCCGATGTAATCGAGCTTAAACTGGTTGCGTGGTTCGGCCGGTTTAAGGCTCACCTCTCTATCTGCATTGATGACCCCACGGAAAATCAGATTTTGGTCAACGACCGAGAAATGTTCGGAATACGGTGTTAACCTGGCGGCACGATAATCGAAGGGTTGATGATTAACAGGAGTGGCGTTTTCAAGAAGCTTGTGAGCCGGTGCTTTTATGATCTGAAACTTACCATTCTGAAGTATGGAATAATAAAGTGTGTGGCCGCCAATACTCAAAGCCGGGGACATTTCGGTCATGCCCATGATGCCTGTGCCGTAATCGGTGGCCCTTTTCATTTGTCCGGTTTCAGTATTCAGACTGAACAAATCACGACGCCCGTTTACATTGGACAGAAAAAATACATATGGCGTGCCGGCAAGCGGCATGGGATTGAGATTTCCGGCACCCGGGAAGGTGTTGAAAACCCGGTATGTGGATGAGGTGAGATTGTACCGCGCCAGATTGAAGTTCCCTGGAAAAAATATGGACTGACCGGGTGCAGCTTCATCAGTAATGTACCAGATGTAGTTGCCGTCCTTTGTCCAGACGGGTTGCATACAGGCATGATTATTATGAGTAAGTTGGGAAACGCTGTCGGTTTTAAGATCGGTGTAAAAAAGGTTGCTGACACCATTGTTCATCCCACTAAATACCATGCCTTGTCCGTCCGGAGCCCAAGTAGGTGAAGAAAGGGCATCTACTTCATCGGGTGATATTGAACTGTGTGGTTTGTTTTTTTTAACATCTTGTATGAGAATGACCGTTTTGCCTTTTTGATATGCCACATAGGCAAAGTAGCGGCTGTCGGGTGACCATGCGCCGGCTGTTTCGGTAAATTCCAGTGCATCAATTTCACTGTTGCGGGTGCTGGTGTATATCTTGTCAATAATCTCGCCGGTTTGGGCATCGGCCAAAAACAAGTCGAGCGAGTAAACATCACGTTCCGACAGAAATACCAGGTGTTTTCCGTCGCTGCTAACCGATGGGGAAAGATTGTAGCGTCCGGAGTTTCTGGTGGACAGCAGCCGTTCACCAATGATGGTATAGGTGGAATCTCCGGGCGACAAAAGCTGGCGGCTAAGGGTTTTCCGCCACTCCGCCGAGAGGGAATCTACAGTAATACCCAACACATCTTCCGTGGCATAGTAAAAGCCCTGTCTGGCACTGGCCGAAAACAACCTTCGGATGTATTGTTCGCCATACCGTGAAGCGATGTAAGACCAAAAGGCCTGTCCAAAACGGTAGGGTGAATAATGGCCACGTCCCATATCTTCCAGCCTGGGAAAATCGTCGTGCAACAAAGCATCGCGCATCCATGCAGCGGTAAAGGCATCAATATTACCCACCGACAAGTACTCGGCCATCCCTTCAATCATCCACAACGGCACTTTTGAAATGGCTCCCAGGTTCAGGTCTTCACTCTCTTCTATAATGTGGTACTGAAAGGCATGTACCAATTCGTGCCCCAGCACATGCGACGTCTGGTAATCCGAAAAAGAGAAGGGCATCACCACCCGGCGCTTAAGTCCTTCAGTTACGCCGCCGGTACCCACGCCAATGGAACTCATGATGGCGGTGGTTTGCTGAAAATCGGGGTGATTACGGTAAAAGATGATGGGGTTTCGGTTGTTGAAAGTTTCCATCAGAATTTGCCGGTGGTAATTGTACCATTGCTCGGCCAGACTGCCAATGAATTTCACCCTCGATGAATCTTCCAGATAATGGTAAATGTTGAAATGCGGGGTTTGCGAAAGTTCAAAGTCAAAGGTGCGGTACGAGGGTTTGTTTTTGCCAAAGTACTGGGCCAGCCCGTCGGTGGCCGGGAGGCACACCAGCATTATCCATAATATGACCACAGAAATCTTTGGCATTTTCAGAGGTTTATTGAAATAAAGTTACGAAGAATTGGGGGTTTTGGTTTAGAATTTTTATCTGAGATTGGGAGGGAGTGCAAGTGAACAGAGGGAACGGATAGAACACAGATAAACACAGATTTTACAGATTGGCGCAGATGAGGGAGGATATGGCATTATACTTTTCGGGCGGGCTAATAACGGAAACTCAGGATTAAACCTAAATTACATTAATAGATTTCAGAGCATCAACAATGAGATTCTTCACTGCGTTCAGAATGATAGAGTTCTGTAAAAATCAAAATATCAGCAAATTGAAAGTTGGCCCCCATTCGGGGACCCGGTTCATTTATTATGCCGACCCCGGGTTTTGCACCCGGGGTTATCCAGATTTGCCCCCTCTGGGGCATAGCCGTCAGGCTAAGCAGATTGATGCAGTGGAATATTCACAAAATCAAAGGTTTGGTTTATCATTTCTAATATGTGGATACTCGAAAATGTTTTATTTTTTGGTTCTACATTCTGTTCC
>NZ_QEWP01000006.1 GCF_003121985.1 Marinilabilia rubra | reverse complement strand
ATTCATTTCCAGCCTTGTTCATACCGCCACACGGAAGGAACAGAATGTAGAACCAAAAAATAAAACATTTTCGAGTATCCACATATTAGAAATGATAAACCAAACCTTTGATTTTGTGAATATTCCATTGCATCAATCTGCTTAGCCTGACGGCTATGCTCATGAGAGGAGAAGAAGGAGAACGTCCGCAAGTGGATAAAAACCTAGCAAAAGTACCGGTACCCGATACAGATCCTTGGCTGGGTAAGGAAGGGGGGTTAGTCGATATCTGGAATAAGTAATCAAGTTTTTTAGGTTACATAAAAGGATACTTTCATTATTGTATGATATGGAAACATCCATTGTTGATTTCCATTGAACACTATTATTAAAAACAAAATTGCCGGGAGGGATAATTATATTCTGTTCTTACAGTGCTTACCGCAAGATTGAATAAATACTCCTCCCGACAATTTCCAGGTTCTCCCGGATAAATTATTCTCTAAAGAAACATCCAGGATCTTTGGTACTATATCTTATTGATCTCGTCAATAAGCTGTTCTTTAGTTTTTCCGGTTTTTTTCTGAAGTTTTCCCAATAATTCCTCCTCCTTACCTTCAGCAAAGGTCAGATCGTCATCGGTTAATTCAGAATACTTTTGTTTCAGGTTTCCTTTAATAATTTCCCAGTTTCCTTTGATTTCAAGTTTATCCATAACATTCAATTTTAATTAGTTAAACTTATTTTACAAACCAGAATAAAAATGAAGTAATGATTAGTAGCAGATATTTATTTCTTTTTTCCGGTAATAGACATTACTACCCCAATAATAAAAACGGCACCACTGGCAATAACAGGGGTCCAGTTGGCTTTACTAACGGCTACTTCTGCCCCAAAAACGGAAAAACTCTCTGAGTTATTCATGGCCTGAATTCCAAATACGATCAATCCTATTATACCCAGGATCAATAAAACTAATCCTACTTTTTTCATAAGTCTTTATTAAATGATAATTGAATCCATATATTTCATTAAAAGGAATGATATGCTTTGATAAGAAACTGTTTAAGTTTTATCCTTAATTTAAAAGAATAGTGATCACTAAATGTAAAAATGAATCCTCCTGCAGATTAAATTAGGGAAAAGACAATTTTTGGCTCTTGTCTTATTTTTATTAGAAACTATTAATTTATCTCTGTTATATACAATAGTCCGCTAAGCTTTTGTAATTGCCTGGTATGCAGGCTCTAAGGAGTCGCATAATGATTGCGTCAATAAACAGATTATCAAGGTTATAGGATTTATCTTAAATCTTATATCTAAAAATCTAACGGTCTATTGATATATATTAAGCCAACAAATTAACAACGAGATGGTTTTCAATTATTGGAAAAAATTGGTTCTGTTTTCAAACCCATAACTCCTTTTAAACCATTTTCGTACAGAATATAATGCCATATTCGTATTTAAATATAAATTTAAACAGCTGAATATTAAAAGTCCAATCTATGAAGGAATTATTTTACCTCTATTTTTTTTATTTCATTATTACCTGAGAAAACAGGGAAGTACATCAATTCTGCTTTTGTCGGATTAAGATGATATTTACCGGTATAACGCGGAATTAATTCAATATTGAAAATATGATTTCCTTCAGACAAATGCTCACAAAAAATAGCAGCTTCATTTTTAAAGTATTCGCGATGCGTTTCATTAAAGAAATGATTAGGCTTGGAAGCATATGAGCACCCTGCGGGAATGGGTACATTGATCATTACATAATCAGCATCTTTTTTTACTTCCAAATTTACCGTTAGAGTGACCTTTTCTCCTGCTTTAAGAACAGATGGCACCTTGCTATCGAAGGAGCTGGTTATTTCAAAATCAGTAGTCTTTTCTTTGGGAGATTCATCCAGATATTTTTGATAATGTGTAAAATATACCGGAAAATCTCCTGTTTTGGATACATCTATCTCTTGTTCCGGGGACAAAGTCATCTCAAAAGGAAACTCAGAAACTTCTTTTTCAACATCACCATGGATAGAAATGACCGGTAATCCTGGTTGAGATTCCTCCTTCATTAAACCCGGTAAAATGGCTTCCACAATCTGAGCAGATTCATAAGTATTTCTCCAATAACCACCAGAGCGTTGTTCCAGGAAATAGTTGCGTATTTTTTTGAGCACATAAGAATGATTTCCTGATGATTTGTCCAAAATGCGGTAAACCATAAGAGTATTCTGCACATCGTTGTCTAAGAGTCCAACAGAACTATCATCAGAGTAATAAACATTTCCAAACATCGTAGTTTTGCGGAAAGAGTTAAGCGTATCCAAATCTATTTTTAATCCGCACTGTTGTTTAAGTTCCATTTTCTGAAGCTGTGCACTCAGATTTCCGGTTTTGTTATATTCAAGATTCTTTATGTAATACTCGAAATCAACCTCGGCTTTCAAGGCAGCGAGAATACGAAGCAAGCGAATTTTCCGGAAGTAATCTGTTGCATTTTCCACATCCCAGATCAGACGTTGTGTGGTCTTTTCTTTATCAAAATTTATCGGAAAGCCGGATTTTTGAGCTTCCAACAACGCTTCCAAAACATGCAAACTAATCCATGGACTGGCTGGAGAATTTTTCCACCATCCCCACAATCCGTTTTCTTTCTGACTGTTTTCCAACTTACTAATCAGCCTCTTGACTTTTCTTTCTTCTTGAAAATCTTCCCCTTTGAAACGGGCTATATTCATCTGAGCAATCAGTACTTTTAATTTTGAAGCCATCTGCTCATTACAGAGGTAACGGTAATTTAGAACATGTTCAATTTCCTCCTCCATAACTTCAAGTAAGTCAGCCCTGGCATAAAGCTTTACCTTTCCATAACCGGGGTTAAAAGACAATTGAAGAGAAGTATCCCCGTCAAGGGAATAAAAACTGCCTTCAGTAGCTTCCAGTCCAAGAGGATAAACGGGAATATCCCGCTGTTCACCATCAAAGTACCCGTCTTTCTTTTCCATCACGTACTTTATCCGAAGAGAATCTCCCTCTCCTATAATAGGTAAAGTATCAACTAAAGCATGGGTTACGTAATTCGTTTCGGAATAAACAGTTTTATCATTCTGCTCAAAACGTGTGGATACTTCTACAGAGTCTTCAAGTGAATAATTGAGGGTTTTTCCAATCACAAAGGCAGTGTCAGAAGTCAGTAAAAAGCGTGGAACAGCGAGTTGGGCCATTATTGGTTTGTATGATTTTATAAGGCTTTCGGTCTGCCCTGTTTGTCGATCCCCATTCATGGCCAAATAAAAAGTTTTCCAACTGGTAACATCATCCGGAAAAGTCACTTCAAAAGATGCTTTTCCATCTTCATCAGTAGAAAGACGTGGTTGCCAAAAGGCATAATCAGAAAAATCACTACGGACAGAGCTGGCCTCTGAGGCAGCTTCCAGAAAAGCTTCATCATAGTCAATCCCTTTCTTGTATTTTCCCGAACGGGTTTCTTTAAAGCCGCCTGGTTTGGTATCGATGATTACTACTCCGTTCGCAGCTCGGGAACCGTACACAGCTGTTGCCTTAGCTCCTTTCAATACCTGCATATTTTGAACAACAGAGGGGTCCAGTTCAGAAATATCTCCTGTGTAAATTTTTCCATTTATAATATACAACGGAGTTTGATCGAATGTGTAAGCAGCTTTTCCCTTGATTATTATTTCCATTCCGCTTCCTGAATTTCCGGTGGCAAATGCCAATCCGTCCATATTTCCTTTTAATGCCTGAACAATATTACCACTCACACCGGGAATTCCGCCATTAAAAGATGAAGTGCTAACGGCACTAACAGAACTGGTTAATGTTTGTTTTTTTGACACTCCGTAACCTACGACTACTACTTCCTCCAACTTAAGCATTTGGGGTTGGAGAGTAACATCTATCCTCCCATTGCTTGTGATAATCTCTTCGTGTTGCTCAAATCCTATGAAGGAAAAAGTTAGGAAATGTCTATTCTCAGGAACACGAATGGTATAATGACCATCCATATCCGTAACAGTACCATAATTGGTGCCTTTAACTACCACTGTTACACCCGGCAAAGGTTGTCCTTCCTCATCATACACATAACCTTCTGACCTATCCCCATGTCCGGTATAAGGGAATTGCTGCTGATAGCTGCTAAAAATTTTTGTTAACTCGGTATTTTCTTCTTCATAATGCGGGACTGGTTTAAATATGGTCTTCTCAAGAATATCACTTACATATACACTAAAGGAGTCCTTCCTCAGCGAATCGGGCTTTAGAATTTTCTGATAATTCAGACCATTTACATCGATGGATATTGAATCTTCAATATAATACCTGGCATCAGGATAAAAGAAAATAAGCTGATGCTGACCCTCATTTAAGCTGTGGATATTTCGGGTATTACCTGGGTATACGCGAATAAATTCAGGATTATCATAACGAAACACCAATATATTTAAAGGTTGTTCTCCAGATTTTTCCTCTTTTCCATTTAAGTTGATTACCAATCTTCCTGTACCTTCCGGAGATGAACGGGGATACCAATACCGGGCATTTATATAACGCTTCCTGTTCAAATGGTTCTGCCAATTTTCTTCAATTAAAGATTTTGTAATAGCTTGATCACCCAGTTTACCAACAGGACTTTCAGAACTCAAATGCTTTGGAAAGCGACTCTTACTGACATTGCGCATTTTTAAAAGTCCGGGATTAAATTCGTATTCAAACCAAGGCTCATGATTAAAGCCGGTGGTAAATCCATCCATTTTTTTGAATTTAACAAATCCGGAAACAGGGCCTGCAAGGTTATATGAAGAATACACTTTTTCAGGACGCAACAATTGTAATCTTCCATCATTTTGAATGTAAGCATACTTATCTCCAAAGTTGTTTCGATAAGGAAAAATGTACTTGTATAAAATCTGTTGTTCAAAATTGCTTAATTCCTTATCGGCTTCAGTAATATTGACCAGTGAATGAGGGTTTTCAACATCAAAACTGACTACCATTTTCGTTCCATGGTTTAAGTAAAGGCTGTCCATGGTGATAACCTCCTCCGCAGTCCTCAATTTAATGTGGTGAGATCCGCTATCCACTCTAAATGAATAAGGTCGCTGATTAGTTGACCAACTGAAATAAACCGGACGATTATCAACATAAACCACATGAACAGGTTTTAATTCCCCGTTTTCAACCACGAAGGGAGAAAATTGGGTGAGATTATCATTTGCAGGATATTCAAATTGGTAAATTCCATCTTCGGGATAAAGAAAACGGTAGTATTCAAGGCTGTCCAATCCGGCAAGTTGATTCCACACCGAATAATTCAATGTTTTCTGAAATCTGTAACCTTCAGGAAAATCTTTTAATTTAAAGCTATTTATAACATTTTTATCTTTCCGCGTTTTCCCCAAATAAGGAAGAGAAGGTGCTGAATAATTAAACTTATTGGTAAGGCCGTAGGCAGTGATATCAACATTTTCAACAGGTTTTCCGTCGGTATCGCTCACCATTACCTCAACATTGGTCCTTTGCCCGGGATAAACCAAACGGGGTTGGGAAACCGAAATATTCAATTCCTTTTCTTTTAGAGGAATACTATAGTTTTCTTCCTTTACTTCTCCACCCCACAGATATCGTAATGAAACAAGATAATTTTGATTGGAAGAGGTGCTTTTTTCAAAATTCAATGAATCTGTCCGACCGTCACTCACAGCCCTGTTGCGCCTGTAAATATTGTAGTTAAAGGGAATCCCTCGAGGATTATCTACCATGATAAATACCGAATCGTTTGTTCTCTCTGAATAACAACTGATCAAAGAGGGCCGGGATGATATATCTACAGAACGCTTAAGGGAATCTCCTACAACGGTATATGAAGCATAATAAGGGTTAACAATTACTTTACATGGTGTAATACCAGAATAAACAGAGGTTATATTCCCAAAATTATCACTGGCATTTATCTCTACTTCTATTGGAAGAGATTTTCCGTTTTCCATATAGTCAAAACCCAGTGAATCATTATCCATTGTAGCTTTAAACTTCTTACTCCGGAACCAATAAGATGCTTTACGGCTTTCATTAACCACCTCATTATCAGAAGTCAGCATTTTTACATCTACGATGTAATCAAAATCTATCGCTGGAAATAGTGAATCGGCAATCAATATCTCAGTTTCTCCTTCGGGCAAAAGGTTCTTTTTAAAACTGATTAAGGTATCAGGAATAAAGACAGAAGAGTTATAAAATTTCCTTACTTCCTTCGGTCTGACAGCAACTTCAATACGGGCATCCTGTAAATTCAAATTGTTTTCATCAGTACCCTTCGCGAATAAGGTAATATGCCCATTTCGGTAATGGTTATTCTCATCCAAACGAATGGATAATTTGGTTTTTCCCAACTCGTAATCTTCATATCTAAACCAGGACCTCATATATGTTTGATCATTTCTCTTGCGTAATGCAACAGGATATCGACGATCCAAACGCAGTTGCAGGCTATCATGAAGAAAAAAAGTATACTCATACCCCCCACGTCGGTACGGTGAAAGTTCGCCCAATTTGATGTCTTTATCAGGTCCACGTAAAACAACATCAACAGCTTCATTAATTGGCTTTCCCTTTTTGCTAACAATAAAAGCCTTAAATCGAACCGTATCTCCCGGTTGATATTGGGGCTTATTGAAAACCATGTAACCAGTATATTTATCCTCAAAATAATTCTGTCCGAAATAGTTACAATGATAATCGTCGAAAATACATGCCACCCGGTGATAAATCTTCACAAAAAAATCTTTGATTTGATATATGGTACCTCTTGGCCATCCATCTATTGCTGATTTGACGCCATCTACCGGTACATGAAAAGCAAAATTAACAGGGATCCAAACGTATTTTACAGGAGTACCATAGACCAACTTTCTACTGGCGCGCCGGATGAAGGAATTGTTATACTGCCGATTTAAATTATAGTAGGCCGTAAAACCTTTATAAGTCACCTCCAGCAAACCTTTTTGGTTAGAACCTTTATCCAGATAACACTTTGTATTCTCATCAAATAGCAGTTTTTTCCATCTAACCTTAACTTCGGCATCATTAATAATTCTTCCGTCCAAATCGTATAATTGAATGCATAAATCTGAACTGTTATTCAATATAAAAACCTCAAAATTCTGAATAGTTGTAATGGCTACCTTCTGTTGATTGCCTTCTGCATAAGTTTTTAAATAATGACCAACCTGTAGATTATCTGACAAACTGCTATCCTTGGGAAAGGAATCAACGAGGTTGTAGAAAAAAGAAGAATCAACTTCTCAGGATTCATTCTTATAAACTTCCCGGGCCTGGGCATCAGAAATCCGATAAATATATGTTTGATAGCTACCTTTTCTGCCAGAGAGTAATTTTTGACTTTTTACAAAACCGGAACAAAACATTAGGAGAGTTAATAATAAAAGGTTAAGGTGTCTGTTTAAGGAAATCATAATCTAAAATTTAGGGTGTTGTGAAGGGAATTAGAATCTAAATATGATTGAGTTAAATTTTATATGAAATTAACAACATGCTTTCGATTTAATAACTTATAAATCACTTAAAAAGAACAAATAATAAAGCTAGTAATAAAAATGAAAATCAAATAATACTGAACTATAATATTTTTTCTTCAACAAAAATAAGATTAAATCACTCCTAAATGATCTCTTTTAAGCCAAATACAAAAATGGTGTTATCTCCTTATTTTCTTTTAAATTGCTTTTAGCCATCTATAATATAAAGTCATATTAAACTCTTACTAAATTCCATTATAATTGACTTTAGGATAAATTTAATCCGTCTTTAGTATGCCTTACTTAAAGATTTATTACCTTTTTAATTTTTAGAAGCCTCGGATGTGGTAGTAAACTGGTTCATAAATATTTCCCGAAAGAATCATTCAATCAAATTCTTAAATATTCCCCTTATATTGTTGTCCAATAAATAAAGCAACTCATCATGAAATCTACCCTCTTATTCGGAATAACACTTCTGGTTATAAACATTTTCACAAATTGCAGCAATCTCAAAAATCATGAATTAATAATAGATCCATTGCCTTTAGATGCACAGGTAAACAATGAAATATTAACCGGAAAAAGCGTGCTCAATGACTCCTCACGCTTCGTTTGGGGTGGTTCTGTGTTAAAAGGAAAAGATGGAAAATACCACATGCTCTACAGCACCTGGGAATGCGGAGATTCTATTCCTCCATTTACAAATTCATGGTTATTGCACTCAAAAATAGCTTACGCCATATCCGATTATCCGGACCATGGTTTTAAGTTTCAAAAAATTGTGCTGAAAGGAAAAGCTCTTGAAGGCGATTCATTAGCATGGGATGCACAAACTGTCCACAATCCCCATTTGAAAAAATTTAACGGAAAATATTATCTCTATTATGTAGGTTCTGCCGATCCTGGACCACAACCTAAAGGATCTAAGGGGGAAAAGGTCAGTAAACGAAACAGGGTGCAGCAATCCCAAAAAATAGGGGTCATTGAGTTTGAAAGTTTTGAAGATTTACTTTCCGGAAATTTTAAAAGGCCTGATCAACCATTGCTTTCACCCAGAACCAGGGTTAAACCAGACAATGTGGTCAATCCTTCGCGTGAAGGTACACAGCCCAAACCAGATAATCCCATTGTGGTAAATCCATCTGTAGTTCAACGACCATCGGATGGGAAATACCTGTTGTATTTTAAAGGAAACATTTATGACCCCCACTGGAAAGGTGTACATGGAGTGGCCATATCAAACTCACCAACAGGTCCTTTTGAACCATTGGATAAAATAATATTTGACATTAAACTTGAAAATGGAAAAATAGCTTCAGCGGAGGATCCCTTTGTTTGGTATCATAAGGAGAACAGTAAATTCTATGCTGTCTTTAAAGATTTTTCGGGTAAAATAACGGGTAAAGAACCGGGATTAGCCATATTAGAATCATTGGATGGTATGCGTTGGACAACGCCACCAAATCCTTTTTTCATGAAAAAGGAGGTATTATTAAAAAATGGGGATACAATAAAAGTTAACCGGTTGGAAAGACCTCAGTTTCTTTTGAAAAAAAATGGAAATCCCCTTGTTTTATATTGCGCCTGCTCCCTGGTGAATATTAATAACAGGCAGGACGGAAAATCTTTTAATATTCAAATACGATTAAACTCCAAAGTTAAATAGGGAGCGCTAAAAAAGCTTATATTTTTAGCTATTAAAACCTTAATACACATTAATAAACACTTAAGCGCAAGGTTATTTCACAATAAACTCGAATTTCATTGCACTTGATTATATGAAATTAGCTAATCAAAAAAACAAACATTGTCTTAAATAACTGGAGCAGACATTTACAAGAAGGCCTATTTTGATGAATCCTCAGTGTTAAGTGTCTTTACCCCATCAATGGCATCTACATGGATGGTGACCTCAAAGGAGTATCTTTCCTCCACTCTTCTTTCATATTCACTGGCTATCTCATGCGATCGGGTAAGACTATAAGTTCCCGGCAAACTAATATGAAAAACCAACTCGGAATGGTGCCCATAGTGATGTAACTTAAAGCTGTGGGGATCCAGAAACATGTTTCCATTAATTCTATTCCCAAGATCCGCAATTTCCTTTTCCATTTCGGAAGTAATATTTTCACCCAGTAAAATGCTGATGGTATCTTTCATTATACTATAAGTAGTATAAAATATCATGAGGGAAACAAAAATTCCCAATACACTGTCGGCCCACCAAAATCTGCCACCGACAAAAATACCAACCAATATTACAACACTTGAAATAGCATCGGACCTGTGATGCCACCCATCTGCTTTGAGTGAATTGGATTTTATTTTTTTCCCGATTACAATGGAATACCGGGCCATTATTTCTTTCACTACCACAGAAGCCACAGTCACCCAAATAGCAACCGGACCATAATTAAACACTTCTCTTTCCTGGAATTTCAAAATAGATTCTGCCAGAAAATTAAAACCAACAATGGCCAGCAGAATACCAACAATCAAAGAAGCAATAAGCTCAGCCCGACCATGACCGTAAGGATGTTTGCTATCAGCAGGAATATTGGATACTTTTAAACCCAAAAGAACTGCCAGGGAAGAAACAGAATCAGACAAAGTATGCCATGCATCGGCCAGAAGTGCCACTGAATTGGAAACAATTCCTGCCCAGTATTTAATACCGAACAAAGCTATATTTAAAAAAATAGATGCCCAGGTAGCTAAGACGCCTTTTTGTGTATTCATTTATGAGTTCTTTTTTGGAGAAAAATTATGCTATCCTTCATAATGTAAAAATTGAATTTCGACAAAATAATGATTTACCGGCATTTAATTACTTCTCGAAATCAGGGTATTTCAATAAGAGTACTATCAACAGGAAAACTCTCTTTCTCCCATTTAATAATTCCACCTTTTAAATGAAAAACATTGGTATACCCTCTTTTTTTCAAAATTTCCAAAACCGAAGCAGACCGTTTTCCTTCGGTACAATAAACTAGGATTTTAGTTTTTTTATTAACCTTGGCCACTACGTCCAATAATATAGATTTTTGTCCGGCATAAATATGATCCGGTATCCTATGCTTCTGATATTCTTCTTTGCTTTGCACATCCAATAACAATACATTCCCGGAGGTGTTTAATATTCGGTAAAAATCGCAACATAACAATTCTCCCTGCCCGCTGGCTTCGCTCCGAAAAAAAAGAAAAATAAGTGTGATTACCAGAAAATACCGCATAACTTAAACAATAAACAAATCTTCAATAATACCGTCAATGACAAACCATCCCTTACGTGTAGCCCGAATGTGTCCGTTTTCAAATTTGAGAAATTCTCTATTGATCCACATATTCACCTGTTTTTCTACATCTTTGAAATACTCATTAAAACGGACTTTCATCTCTTCCTTACAAATTCCCCGGCCGGTTCTTAAGCCAAGCATAAGCTTTTCATTAAAACGATCCTGAGCACTCAATATTTCATAAGAATATCCGGGCTGATATCCTTTGCTGATGTATTGGTGCAGGTCCGGTTTGTTCCAATACCGTTTATCGCCATCGAAAGAATGGGCTCCGGGCCCCAGTCCTAAATAAGGAATTTCGTTCCAGTAAGAAGTATTGTGACGGGAATAGAACCCATCTTTGCAAAAGTTTGAAATCTCATAATGTTCAAACCCCAATTGCTTAAACCTGTCATGGATTTGCCAAAACAGTTTTTCGCTTTCACTCTCCTCTATTTCCAGAAGTTTTTTAGCAAGCTTTTCTTTCCCGAATTTAGTTCCCGGTTCAATAGTCAGATGATACGCCGAAATATGTTTCAAAGGATAATCTTTTACAATTTCAATATTTTCAAGCCAATCCTCAGCAGTACTCCAGGGTAAACCATAAATCAGATCAATACCCACATTTTGGAATCCCTCATCAAAAACCTGTTCCAATACCTGAAAGCTTTGCCGGGCATTATGTCTTCGTCCCATCATTTTCAGATCTTCATCCCTGAAACTTTGGATTCCTATACTCAACCGGTTAACACCAATCGTTTTTAATCCCTCCAAATATTCACGATTCAAATCATCCGGATTTACTTCAATCGTTATTTCGGCATTATCAGAAACGGAATAACGACTATATAAAAGCTTTATTAGATGGAATAATTGATCTAAAGAAAACAAACTTGGAGTACCGCCTCCAAAATAAATGGTCTCAATTTTGGTGTTTTTTTCTAAAAAAAAATCCTTTCTATCAACAATTTCACTGGAAAGATTTTCCAAATATTGCACTCTGTATTCAAGCTTTGTACTTTTGAAAAAATCGCAATAATGACATCGCGATTTGCAAAACGGAACATGTAAATAAATGCCAGCCATATGGTTTTCCGAATTATATTTGCATTCTGTTATCAAGAGGAAACATTTTAATTGGCATTTTGATCAAAAAAATCTTGGAAGCCCCGCCATTACTAGAAAATGTTCCACGTGAAACATTCAAAGTCAAAAGGTTATCAACAGTAATCAACCGGTTATTAACAACTTTGTCAACATGAAAAAATTAACACAACTAGCTATAAACTACAAATTTACAATAATAACACTCGCAACAATATTGTTTTTAAGCCTTAAGACCAGTAAGGATTTTAACACACCATGGTTTTTAGATTTTCCTCACTCTGATAAATTGGTTCATTTTGGCATGTACGGATTCTTAACTTTAATTTATTTAATAGAGAGAACTGCGTACTTCAGGGTAAAGTCTGAAACAAAGAAATTAAAATGGGTTTACACAATCTGGATTGTAATAACCGGGGCTATAATTGAAATTGTGCAACCCTTAATTGCCGGCAGAGAAAAAGACATAATAGATTTTGGAGCCAATACATTTGGAGTTATCATCGCATATATTGCCTTTTCTTTGTTGAAAAGATATTACAATTTCAACAAAATATTTTCGTCGTGACCCATTCGCTCAATGATATCTCCCACTGTTTCACTGCTGAAGTAGTCCATAACTTCCTTCCTCACCTTGCTGTAACGGTCATGAACCGGGCATCTTTCTTTTTTGTCGGCTGATCCCTTGCAACTTCCGTTACCAATAAGACAGGTTTCAAAAACACCTGGACCATCTATTATTTCCACAATATCTAACAAAGTAATATCTGCCGCATTGCGGGCCAGATAAAACCCGCCGGTAGGTCCTTTAAAACTTCTCAAAAGGTCTTTCCTTACAAATATTTGAAGTATTTTGCTGAGAAACTGCATAGGGATTCCTAATTCCCTGGCGATAATACGGGCATTTACCCGACTTTCTTCACTGCCCTTAAGACCAATAAAAATGATAGCACGAACAGCATATTTACAAGTTGTTGATAGCATAATATTTATGAATTGGATCGTTTATTTTTCCATTGTTTACTAAAAGAGGTCGATGGAAATTTGGGAAACAACCTCTTGTCCCCTAACAAATTATGAATTCCTGCTAAGTTACTCATTATATTTTTAAAATTTCCTCCTCCGATATCCATTAAATGACGTGATTTTAGACCATTGCCTATCCCCCTCATTACCAATTTTTCCGCAACAGGTCTCAACCCTTTATCAACAGCTTTTTTACGGTTTTTCAACAATAAATCAGGCAAGGGAATTTTCACAGGACATACTTCAGCACATTTACCGCACAAAGAGCTGGCAAAGCTCAAATGCTGATACTCCTTCAATCCTCTCAAATGCGGAGTGATCACAGATCCTATGGGACCACTGTAGACAGAATTGTAGGTATACCCGCCGATATTTTTATAGATCGGACAAGCATTTAAACAAGCTCCACATCTGATGCATGCCAATGCTTCAGAATGATCGCCTTCATTGTAAAGAGTTGATCTTCCATTGTCAAGTAAAATAACAACCATCCTTTCAGGTCCATCTTTTTCATCTGATTTTCGCGGTCCAAAAATAACAGAATTATACACAGTAACTCTCTGTCCTGTTCCGTGTGCAGCCAATAAAGGCCACATTAAATCCAAATCATGGTAGGAGGGTAAGATCTTTTCAATACCGGCCAAAACAATGTGAACCTTTGGTAAAGAAAAGGATAGCATACCATTTCCTTCATTCTCTGTCAAGGCAATAGCACCTTCCCTGGCCAACAAAAAATTCGCTCCTGTCAATCCTACCTTAGCGCTTTTGAAAGATTCTCTTAATTTATTTCGAACGTATTTGGTAAGATATTCAGGAGTAGCATCGATGGGGGTACCAAATTTTTTATTAAAAAGATCGGCAATATCCTTTCGGGATTTGTGCATGGCAGGCGTAACAATGTGGTAAGGTTTTTCACCAGCCTCCTGAACAATAAATTCACCCAAATCGGTTTCAATTGACTTTACCCCGGTTTCTTTCATACGTAGGTTAACATCAATCTCTTCGGTTGTCATTGATTTGCTTTTAACCAGCGTATCTGCTCCGGTTTCTCTAATTATTCGGGAAATAATATTAAGGGCTTCTTCCCCATTTTCGGCCCACTCAACTTCAGCTCCATTGGCGATTGCATTATTTTCAAATTCCAATAGGAATTCAGACAAATGCTTAAGAACATTTCTTTTTAATACAGCAGCCTTATCTTTGGCCAATTTAATATTTTGATAACGTTTATGTCCCTTCTCTACAGCCAAATCATATTTTGAAATATTAAAGCTGATGGTAGCTCTGTGTTTATAATCAAAGCTTACTCTTTCAGCATCTTTCAAAAATCTATTCTCTGTTCTATCAGACATTCAATTGGTTTTGGAATAAGAGCTTCCTGTTTATTTTACAAAATTCCGTAAGGGACATGTTTAAAGAGGGTTAAATGTTATTTAACTGGAATTTTATCTATCCTCCTTTTGTGTCGGCCACCTTCAAAACCTGTGGTAAAAAAAGCAGTGACAATTTTCATAGCTTCCTGCTGTTTCATAAAACGTCCGGGTAATGCACATATATTTGCATTATTATGAAGCCTTGCCAAATAAGCAATTTCCGTATTCCAGCATACAGCTGAGCGGATTCCCTGGTGCTTGTTAACAGTCATACTAATGCCATTGCCACTGCCACAAATAGCTATACCAACCTCGCACTCACCCTCTTCAACTGCCTTGGCAAGCGGATGGGCATAATCAGGATAATCGGTACTATCATCCGAATCTGTTCCAAAATCAATCACTTCAATGCCTTTTTTCAACAATTCACCTTTCAAAAACGTTTTAATGTTGAAACCGGCATGGTCGCTACTTATACCTATTTTATTGAAAAGCATATATTTTTTGGTTCAAATATAATAAATTCTGGAGCTTATATTTGCGTTTGATAACATGTTAATAACTGGTTCGTTTTTGGTAATTACTTTTAAAAAATTTCTCTTGGATTTTATAAAATATATCACATACCCTGAATGAAAAAGTCCATACCAAAAATTAATCATCTTTTTTCTGATTAACTTTTTCACAGTTTTCAAATCAGTAATGAACTGTTAGATCTGATTAATTTTTAAATTTGTACCGGGTTAACAACTGTTGAAAACATCAGATAATACTTTGATTTTTATTTTTTTAATGGGTCTTATAACCGGTTGATAACTGTACTGCCAAATGTTCATAGCAATATGAAACAACAAAAGTTCAGAAAATTTACCAACAGTTTCAACAGGCTTATAACACCATCATACTTTTTATAAATCTTTTATAATATGAATATTAGTAGTGAATGGAAGAAAAAAGGATTCGTTGATGAAACGATTCCTGTAGATGTGGATTTGATTGAAGCTATTAATGAACTGAAAAAAGAGAAGAATGCTCTTTTGATGGCACATTATTATCAGGATAATGAAATTCAGGACATTGCAGACTTTGTAGGAGATAGTTTAGCCCTGGCTTGGGAAGCTTCCAAAACTGATGCGGATATTATTTTGCTGGCCGGTGTTTTATTTATGGGAGAAACCGCAAAGATTTTATCCCCTCAAAAAAAGGTTTTAGTGCCCGATTTTAACGCCGGATGCTCCCTGGCGGATAGTTGCCCCGCTGAAGATTTTAAGGCTTTTATAAGGCGGTATCCGGACCATATAGTGGTGACCTATGTTAATACTACTGCCGATGTAAAAGCGTTATCTGATATTGTTGTTACCTCAACCAATGCAGTGAAAATTATCAACAGTATTCCAAAAGACAAAAAAATTATTTTTGGCCCTGACAGGAATCTTGGTAATTATCTTCAAAGTATTTCCGGACGTGAAATGGTGATATGGGATGGTGCCTGTCATGTTCATGAAAAATTTTCAGTTGAGAAAATCATAGATCTGAAAAAGGATTATCCGGATGCCGAAATTATTGCCCATCCCGAATGTAAAAAACCTGTACTTACTATTGCTGACTTTATAGGAAGTACAGCTAGTTTATTGAAACATACTCAAACGGCTGATGCCGATCAGTTTATTGTAGCTACGGAATCAGGGGTAATCCATCAAATGAAAAAGGCTTCTCCGGATAAGGCTTTTATTCCGGCACCTCCCTCCGACTCTACCTGTGGCTGCAATGATTGTGAATTTATGCGACTCAACACCCTTAGAAAAATTTATTTGACTCTAAAGTATGAATACCCAGAAGTTCAGGTTGCTGAAAATATTAGAAAAGAGGCCATTAAACCTATTGAAAAGATGTTTGAACTGTCGGAAGGGTTATTGAATAGATAAATTTTTTTAGAAATGTTTTTATCTTACTGTTAAATTGGCACTTGAATTTTTTTGATGCAAAAAACTTTTTATACCTGAGCCTTGTTTTTTGTAATCACACCCTTTTTTCGGCTATATTTTTTTAACTTTAGCGTTTAAGAATATTTGCAGGAGTTGTTTTTATTTCTGTGTTATGTATTCGGATTTAATCATTTATTTCAATCCGCTTTACCGGATTTACCGGGTATAAAATGCTTTTAAATGGATGGGATAACGCTTTTACTTGTAGAGGATAATGTTTTGAATCAGAAACTCATATTTCTTACTTTATCGAAGTATGGATTCAACATCGATGTTGCCAATAACGGAAAGGAAGCCTTAGATAAATTAGATTCCAGAAGTTACGATATTATTCTTATGGATCTTATGATGCCAGTAATGGATGGTCTTGAAGCCACCCGAAGTATCAGGGATCGGGAAAGGGACAGAGCAGATAAAAACATTATTATCGGACTTACTGCCAATACCTATGATGCCGACAGGGATAAGTGTTTGAGTGAGGGGATGGATGAATATATGGCCAAACCTTTTGACATTGAGAAGTTTCAGGAAATTATCAGCAGTTTTGGTTTTGAAATGACTTCGGTTTAAAAAAGTGAGATGGATTTTGATATTCGGAATGCCGGGGATGAACCGGCTCGTGAACCTGATGTAGAACAAAAATTACGACCGCTTTCGTTTAATGATTTCCGTGGGCAGTTTAAAGTTGTTGAAAACCTTGAAATATTTGTTCAGGCTGCCCTTATGAGAGGAGATGCGCTTGATCATGTTTTGCTTCACGGCCCACCGGGGTTAGGGAAAACTACTCTTTCAAATATTATTTCTCATGAATTAGGAGTTGGGTTTAAATTAACCAGCGGACCTGTTCTTGATAAACCCGGAGATTTAGCCGGAATTCTTACCTCCCTTGAACCAAATGATGTCCTTTTTATCGATGAGATCCACCGGCTTAGTCCAATTGTTGAGGAATATTTATACTCAGCTATGGAGGATTTCCGTATCGATATCGTTATTGACAAAGGTCCCGGAGCTAAAAGTATTCAAATTGAGCTTAATCCATTTACTTTAATTGGTGCTACCACACGTAGTGGATTACTCACCAGTCCTCTGCGCGCACGTTTTGGAATTAATTGTCACCTTGAATACTATGATGTGGATGTATTAAAAGGGATTGTTAAACGGTCCTCCGATATTTTGGATGTGCCCATTTTATCAGATGCTGCTGCTGAGATTTCAAGAAGGAGCAGGGGGACACCGCGTATCGCCAATGCATTGCTACGGAGAGTAAGGGATTTTGCTTTGGTAAAAGGTGATGGCACAATTGATATGCCCATTACCAAAATGAGTCTTGAAGCGCTTAATATTGATCAATACGGTCTCGATCAAATGGACCATAAGATATTGTTTACAGTAATGGATAAATTTGATGGAGGCCCTGTAGGACTTACCACCATTGCTACTGCTATTGGGGAAGATTCAGGTACCATTGAAGAAGTTTATGAACCTTTTTTAATAAAAGAGGGCTTTATGAAAAGGACCCCTCGTGGCAGAATGATTACCCCAATGGCTTACCGGCATTTTGGAAGAGAACCCGGTTCAAGTCAGGCTTCGCTTTTTTAATTATCCTTTTAACTAAATATAATGTCTCTAAGTCTTAAAAAACTTGCCGGAGAAACCATGATCTATGGCGCATCTACCATGCTCGGGAGATTGCTGAACTGGTTTTTGATGCCATTTTATATCAGGACTTTAACTACTTATGAGTACGGTGTTGTTGTTAACTTTTATGCTGTTATTTCTGTTTTACTTGTTGTATTGACCTATGGTCTTGAAACCGGTTTCTTTAGGTTTTCAGGAAAAGGTTATCAGGAGAATTCAATTTTTAAAACCCTGATTTCGTTACTTGCAATTACCAGTGGCACATTCGTTTTACTTGGATTTTTCCTAAATGGTACCGTAAGTGATTTATTTTATGGAGGTGATCATGCTCTGGCTATTTTATTGGTTTTTTTAATCCTTGGTATTGATTCTTTTATTGCTCTTCCTTTTGCAAGGCTCAGGCTTAAAAACCGTCCCGTTAAATTTGGTATTATTAAACTTGTGAACATAGGGAGCAACATCTTTTTTAATTTACTGTTTCTGTTACTAATTCCTTATCTGATAAAACAAAACATTCTTGAAGGAGATTTTGTGCTTATTTACCAAAAGTTTAATGGTGTTTTTTATGTATTTCTTAGTAATGCCTTAAGCAGTGTTATCACCTTTTTGCTATTAATACCTCAGATCTTTCACATAGGTTCACACGTAGATTTTTCTATTTTAAAACCCATTATGGTGTATTCATTGCCTGTGTTGTTTGTTGGGATTACAGGAATGATTACTCAAAATATCGATAAAATTCTACTTCCTGCTTTATTAAAAAACAGTGGTTTTAGTGAATTAGCTGTTTATGGTGCTAATTTTAAGATTGGTGTATTGATGAGTTTATTTACCCAATCGTTTCGATTTGCTTTCGAACCTTTTTTCTTTAAAAACAAGGAAAAGGGTATGAAGAGTTATGCTTTGGTGATGGATTATTTTATCTTTTTTGGTTTAATAATTTTTTTGGGCGTTACGCTCTTTCTTGACGTTATTAATATCGTTCTAACCCAGGAATATATAGCTGGTAATAACATTATTCCTGTTATTCTTTTAGCTTTGCTGTTTTATGGTATTTATTTCAATTTGTCTCTTTGGTATAAGTTAACTGATAAAACCTGGATCGGAGCTATTTTCGGAACCATTGGTGCAGGACTTACTGTCATTTTAAATATCCTTCTTGTTCCTGAAATAGGAGTTTTGGGTTCAGCTATTGCACTTTTAGTTGGATATTTTGTTATGATGGTTGTTTCATGGATTATCGGTCATAAGCATTATCCGGTTCCTTATCAGCCCAGGAAGTATTTAATATATTTTGTTTTGGCTGCAATTGTTTTTTTTGCAGCAAAAGAGATCAACATAGAAGAACAATTTTTTTCCTATCTTTTTAAAGCAGTTATATTTGCTTTATTTATTGGTTCATTTTTTGTAATTAAGAGGTATGATAAAGATAAAATTAGTCAACCGGAGTAACAACGAAGTCCCTGAATTTGCAACAGAAGGGTCTGCCGGTGTGGATTTAAGAGCTTTTTTAAAACAATCTGTTCGTCTCAAACCACTTGAAAGAGCTATGGTTCCAACAGGTTTATTTATTGAATTACCTAAGGGTACTGAGGCACAAATACGCCCCAGAAGCGGTTTGGCTGCCAAAAGTGGAATTACAGTTCTTAATTCCCCTGGCACCATCGATAGTGACTACCGGGGAGAGATAAAAGTTATTTTGGTCAATTTGTCTAATGATGAATTTGAAATCAATAATGGAGACAGGATTTGTCAGATGGTTATTCATCGTTATGAAACTTTTGAATGGGATACAGTAGAAGAATTGACTGAAACCATCAGGGGTGAAGGCGGTTTTGGACATACCGGCGTCTAACTTTTTAAATACGTAGAGAAAATAAGCTGAATTTAATGAAAAACGTTTTTTACATACTGGTAATAGTTGTTTTAAGTTCTTGTAGTGTTATTAAAAAAAGTAGGGTGGAGGGTAAAGTCGATAATTTAGATTTTTCCAATGTTGATGTTCAGCTTAATGATGAACAAGAACGAAAATTTAATTATTATTTCTACGAGGGGATAAGGTATAAAGCAATTAATGAACCCAATAAGAGTTTTATGTATTTTGCTGAAGCTCTTAAGATTGATTCAACTTGTTCTTCCTGTGCATATGAGCTATCAAGGTTATTACTCGGTAATGAGAATATAGAAGAAGCTGAAAAGCTAATGAATAGGGCTGTAAAATACAGTCCCGGAAATAGATATTACGTAACTTTACTTTCAAGGATCTATCAAAACAATGACAAAGGAGAGGAAGCTGTAAAAATTGCCGAAAGATTAATTGAATTAAATGATCCCGAGGTTGATGATTATTATTTTGTAGCCCAGGTTCAGGTTCAAAATGGTTTGTATGAAAAAGCCATGGTCAACCTTAATATAATTGAAAACCTCGTTGGAATTAATGAAGGATTATCTTTTGAAAAATATCAGATTTATTTAAAAAATGATGAGATTAAAAAAGCTGAAAATGAGCTTTTAAAATTAATAGAAAAATTTCCAGGTAACAGTGATTACCACATTTATTTAGGTGATTTTTATCTCGAACAAGGAGATAATAGAAAAGCTAAAGAACAATATACAAAGGCGCTGGATAAAGATAAGGACAATGGAAAAGTCCATTTTTCCATGGCCAATTATTATATGCAGATGGGGGATACTGCCCGGTTTAAAAGTGAATTATTTGAAGGTTTTGGGTCTAAAAATATTGAATTTGATAGTAAGTTTAGACGATTTATGCCTTTTGTAGCTCAAAGGAAGAAGGAAAATAACCCCCTAAAACAAAAAGATATTGAAAAAATTTTTGAGATTTTGATTGATACACATGCTTATGAAGCTAAAACTTACGGGGCTTACGGTAATTTTCTTACCTCAATAAATAAAAAAGAAGAAGCCAAAGATCTTTTTGAAGAGGCTTTAAATATTGATGCTTCTCAATCTGAAATCTGGCAGGAATATCTCTTTTTGATTTCCTCCATTCAGGAGAATGATTTGCTTTATGAGAAATCCTCCGAAGCTGTTAAATTTTTTCCAGAAATACCGCTTTTTAGACTTTTTCAAGGTGTTTCTATGTTCCAAATGGATAAATTAGAAGGGGCTGCCACTACAATGGAGAAAGGTCTAGAAAACGTTGAAGATAACCCAGGTTTAAAGGGACGTTTTCATGCCTATTTGGGAGATATTTATCACTCACTGGGTAATATCGAAAAATGTTTTTCCCATTACGATAAAGCACTTGAAATAGACGAAAATGATGTTATTGTGCTTAATAATTATAGTTATTACCTGGCTTTGAGAGGAGAGAATCTTGATAAAGCCGAAAATATGAGTGCACGCACTGTTGAATTGGAACCCGGTAATGCTACTTATCTTGATACTTATGCCTGGGTTTTATTTAAAAAAGGCCGATATAGTGAGGCCAAATTTATTATTGAACGAGCTGTAGACAATTTAGAAGAACCATCGGGTGTTGTTATTGAACATTATGGTGATATATTATTTAAAAACGGAGATGTTGAAGGTGCAGTTGAAAAATGGAAGAAAGCCATTGAAATAGGTGATCATTCTGAACTTATTAAAGAAAAAATTGAAAAGAAAGAATTTATTGATGGGGAGGAATAGTGTTTTTGTTGTCCTTTTGCTGATGATTTTTTCTGGTTGCAAAACCGGGAAATTTGTTTTTCAAGACAATGAATTTGAACGGTTAAAACAAGCTGAGGTATTAGAAAATATTTCGGCAAATAACAGCAACATTAAAAATGTTTTTTTCCGGAGATCCAGTATTAAAATGGATTCTGAAAAAGGTATTCAGACTTTCAGGTCAAATATTTTTATTTATCCTGATAGTTTTATCAGAGTTAGTGTTCTTGCACCTATGGGGATAGAATTAGCCCGAATTTCATTTGAAGATAACCGGATAAGAATACTTGACCGGATGAACCGGGTTGTTATTTATAGTAATTATAATGAGGTGTATAATAAATTTGGGGCACATTTGAATTTCGATATGCTTCAGAATATTTTGCTTGACCGGGCTTTTAGTTATCATCTTTCGAAAGGTATTTCTCTTGAAGATTACCATTTCTCTATTGATGAAAATCAGTATTTTTTATCCTCAATGAAGGAAAGGCAATATCAGAAATTAGTTTCAAAGAGGCAATTTGAAGATGTTGTTTATCAGCGTATATGGATTGATCCTTCACTTTTTTTAATGCGCAGGACAAAACTAGCCTTGTCGGAAAAATCCATTAATTTGGACATTAAGTATGGCGAATATATTAAGCAGGATATTGTTGGATACTTTCCTGAATCCATTAAAATTGTTGGAAACGATGAGCAACAAAATCAGGTAACCGTCACCATTTCGCACAGCAACATAAGATTTAATGACGATAATGGTATTTCTTTTAAAATACCCAATAAGTATGAGAAAATATATCGCTAAATTTATTGTTTTAGGGTATGGTATTTTTCTTTGCCTTAATGTTTCGGGGCAAAGTATTGAAAAGCTTCGGGATGAGCGGGAAAGCCTTCTTAATGAGATATCCGAGACATCCCGGTTAATAGAAGAGAAGAAAGAAAACAGGTCAGATAATCTTAGAGAGTTGAATTTGATTGACCGGGAAATTCAATCCAGGGTAAAACTTATCAATAACTTTAAAAAAGAAATTGATCAACTTGATAATCAAATAGAAGTAAATCAAATGTTGGTCAATGACCTGGAGAGCGATATTTATAGGATTAAAAAAGAATATGCCAGCCTCGTTCGTGATTCTTACAAAAGGAAAGGTGAACTGAATCAACTTATGTTTTTATTTAGTTCCGGTGATTTTAGCAAGGCCTATTTAAAATACAGGTTGTTTAAGGAATATAGTCGGTATCGACAGCGTCAAGGTGAAATTTTAATTGAATCCCAATCCAAAGTGCAAGCGCTTGTTAAGGAAATCCAACAGCAAAAATCTGAAAAGGAAAGTGTATTGGGAGACATTGAAAATGAAATTAGCAGGCTGCAAAACAATAAAAACAGAAAGAACCGCTTGGTTCAGCGTTTAAAAACTGAACAACAATGGCTTCAAAAAAGTTTGAAGGAAAAGCAAGCAGCTGCTGCTGAACTTGAAAACAGAATTAAGGAATTAATTGCTTCTGAAAAGGATGTCAACATTAATGCTGCAGAATCTTCAGAATTTTCTGATCAAAGGGGAAAATTAACCTGGCCTGTTGAAAAGGGTGTCATTATTAACCCATTTGGAGAGCATCGGCATGCAGTGTTGAAAAATGTAACCATTAAAAATAATGGTATTGATATACAGGTTTCCGGGAAATCAAATGTATTTTGTGTGCATCCCGGAAAAGTTTCCACTGTTGCTGCCATACCTGGTTTGAATAAGGCTGTTATTGTAAGACATGGTAAATATTTAACTGTTTATGGTAATTTAGTTGATGTTTTCGTCACAAAAGGCGATATTGTTGCTTCCGGGCAGGTTATTGGTAAAGTTTATCACGATGAGAGTGAAATGCAAGAGATTTTACATTTCGAAATATGGGAAGAGAATACCAAACTTGATCCTGAACAATGGCTTTTACGTTAATTATGAAAAAAATATGACTAATTTAGAAACCCTTTTCAAGGATGTAAGTATAAAATAGTGTAATTTAGCGATATAATTTTTAATTGGGCCAGATTCAAAATTTGTGGTAGTGAATAAAATGGTTTTCAAATCTGAAATTAAGAACATTAACCTTGTAGAAAGGTTGATAGATGATATTTCCGCCAAGTACGAGATTCATAGTGATGTATATGGCAAGTTATTACTTGCTGTTGTGGAAGGTGTAAATAATGCCATTGTACATGGTAATAAATTGGAGAGCGATAAGGATGTGGTGGTAGAATATGAAATTTCCGACAAAGAAATCCAGTTTGTCATCTCTGATAATGGTCCTGGCTTTGATTATAAAAGTTTACCTGATCCTACCACTCCGGAAAATATTGAAAAGACTCATGGACGAGGAATTTTTCTTATGAAACATTTAGCCGATGATGTTGAATTCAATGATAAAGGAAATGAAGTTAAAATTGTTTTCAATTTAACTTAATTAACGTGGCTATTTCCTTTTCTACATACGATGTTTCCTATAATGTACCAGATAAGGATAAGATAGATAGTTGGATTTGTGAAGTTATTGAAAATGAGGGATATAGGTGTGGTGATATTCACTATGTTTTTTGTTCTGACGAGTATATTTTAAAAACTAACCGCGAATATCTTAATCACGATTACACTACAGACATTATTACTTTTGATTATTCTACCCGCCGTAAAATTTCGGGTGACGTTATTATAAGTATTCCTACCGTTAGTCTTAATGCCGAGCGATACAATGTTTCCTTTCATCAGGAATTATTGCGTGTCATTATTCATGGTATTCTTCATTTAATAGGATACAAGGACGCAACCGAAGAAGAAAAGGAACAAATGCGGAAGGCAGAAAATCTTTCCTTATTGTTTTTCGAAACAAATTTTTAGCAAAACTGTTAACTTTGCGGTTTATTTTATTTTTGAGTTCTTATGGATTTCAATTACGATATTATTGTAGTAGGAGGTGGTCACGCTGGTTGTGAAGCAAGCTCTGCAGCAGCAAAACTTGGAGCAAAAACTTTGTTGATCACAATGGATTTGAACAAAGTTGCCCAAATGAGCTGTAATCCCGCAGTTGGAGGTATTGCTAAAGGACAAATTGTTCGGGAAATTGATGCACTTGGAGGATATATGGGATTGGTTACTGATGCCTCTTCCATTCAGTTTCGTATGCTAAACCGATCTAAAGGTCCTGCTATGTGGAGTCCCAGATCGCAATGCGATAGGATGGTTTTTAGCTCTGAATGGAGAAAGCAATTGGAAAAAACTGATAATTTGTTTTTTTGGCAGGATACGGTAGTGGATGTTGATTTTTCAAAAGAGGATTCCTTTATTGTTTCCACGGCGCAAAATGTTGATTTTACCTGTAAAAAAGTGATTCTTACCAATGGTACTTTTCTGAATGGATTAATGCATATTGGAAAAGTTCAAATGGAGGGAGGGAGGATTTCAGAACCGTCATCCAAAGGTTTATCCAATAAATTTCTTGAAAGGGGATTTAGAACCGGGAGAATGAAAACCGGAACCCCTGTTCGAATTGATGGAAGAACCGTTGATTTTAGTAAAGTAAAAGAACAGCCTGGTGAAACTGATTTTTATAAATTTTCCTTTTTACCTGTTAGTAATAAGAAACTCAAACAAAGGAGTTGTTATCTTACCTATACCAATCCTAATGTGCATGAAAGCATTAAGGAAGGGCTTAATCAAAGCCCTATGTACGATGGAACCATTCAAAGCATTGGGCCCAGATATTGTCCCAGTATTGAAACAAAAATTGTAACCTTTCAAGGGAAAGATGAACATCAATTACATTTGGAACCGGAAGGAGAGGAGACCATTGAATTTTACTTGAATGGATTTAGTAGTTCTCTGCCTTTAGAAACACAATTGGCTGCCTTGAAGTCCATACCTGGATTAGAAAAAGCTTCCATATTTAGGCCCGGTTATGCTATTGAATATGATTTTTTCGATCCTACACAATTATATCACACTCTTGAAACCAAAAAAGTAAAAGGTTTGTATTTTGCCGGTCAAATTAATGGTACTACAGGATATGAAGAAGCAGCGGCCCAAGGATTGGTAGCAGGTATCAATGCAGCTCTACATTTAAAAGGTGCGGATGAGTTTATTCTTTCCAGGGATGAAGCTTACATTGGAGTGTTAATTGATGATTTGGTAACAAAGGGTGTCGATGAACCTTATCGAATGTTTACGTCAAGAGCTGAATATCGTATTTTATTAAGGCAGGATGATGCCGATATTCGTTTGACTTCAATGGGAAGGGAAATTGGATTGGTAGATGATTACCGTTTTCAACTTTATAATGAAAAGAAGGAATGGAGAGATAAGATCTTTAGGTTTTTGGAAGATTATCGAATTTCTCCGGATGAAATTAATGATTGGTTAAAAATGAAAGGTACCTCCGGACTCAAGCAAAAAGGAAAAATTAGAGATTTGGTTGTACGTCCTCAAATTAATCTTCCGGAATTAGTTGAGAGTGTTTCTGCTTTTAAAGAATTGTGTGAAGAATTACCTAACGATAGGAGACTTGAAATTTTAGATGGTGTGGAAATTTCTATTAAGTATGAAGGGTATATTAATAGGGAAAAAAACATGGCCAAAAAGTTAAAGAGGCTGGAGAATCTTAAGATCAAAGGGAAGTTTGATTATAATAGTATTAAATCTATTAGTACTGAAGCCAGACAAAAACTATCTAAGATAGATCCTGAAACCATTGGGCAAGCCAGTAGGATTAGCGGTGTTTCTCCAAGTGATATTAATGTACTTTTAGTGCTTATGGGAAGGTAATGTTCCACGTGGAACATATACGATAAATTTGAGGGGTTTTATAAAGCATTTATAACCTATTTGGAATCCTGTGGAGATTTTGAGTTTTTTTAGTTAAAATGCTTTTTAAGCCCTTTTTTAATATATTATGCACTTGTCAAATTTAAGCATCCGGTTCATTATTTAATAAGTCATCTTTAAAAGCAGTTTCAACCTAACCGTTAAAGTGACGTTATATTTTATGGATGCGCCATCGTAATTAACTTTCTCCCGCAATATATGTCTAATGATTATTAGAGATGATGCCTCTAATAACAGTTCGTATGAATAGCAGTAATAAGAATTGAACCATTAATTCATTTTATATCCTATGGAAAAGATAGAAGGGAATATCATAGATATTCACAAGGAAGAGATTTTTCCCGGTATTATTTATTTCTCTCAAAATGGGATTGATCGTATTGAAAAAATAAATAAAGTCTTTAATCATTACATTTTACCAGGATTAATTGATTCGCACGTTCATATAGAGAGTAGTATGCTGGTTCCGTCTAATTTTTCACGTTTGGTTGTTCCACGTGGAACAATAGGGGTGGTAACCGATCCTCATGAGATAGGAAATGTTTTAGGTGTTAAAGGTGTTGAGTATATGATTGAGGAATCTAAAAACACACCCCTAAAGTGCTTCTTTGGGGCTCCTTCTTGTGTACCTGCTACGCCTCTTGAATCTTCAGGAGCCGAAATAGACTCCGGAAAAATTGAAAGTTTATTGGACAAAGAGGATGTGTTTTTTCTCAGTGAAATGATGAATTTTCCAGGAGTTATTAATGGAGACAAAGAAGTTTTGGCAAAACTTGATGCTGCAAAAAAAAGGAATTTACCCATTGACGGACATGCACCAGGGTTAAAAGGTAAGGGATTGGAAAAATATGCAGCAGCAGGTGTTTCGACCGATCACGAATGTTTTGAACTGGATGAAGCTCTGGAAAAGATCAGCAATCGAATTAAAATTCAAATAAGAGAGGGAAGTGCCGCAAAAAACTTCAATGCATTAACTGATCTTTTTGACATGCATCCTGATCAATTGATGCTTTGTACAGATGATAGTCATCCTGATGAATTAATTCATTCAGGACATATTGATAAGCTTATTAAGTTGGGATTAAAAAAGGGAATTGATCTCTTCAAATTGCTTCAGGCTGCTTCTCTTATCCCTGTAAGGCATTATAATTTACCTGTAGGTTTGCTCCGAAAAAGTGATCCTGCCGATTTTATAGTGATTGATAATCCTGCTGATTTTAATGTGCTGGAATCTTACATTAACGGTAAAAAAGTTTACCATAGAGACCAGGGACTTTTATTTGAAAGGGTTTCTGTATATAGTGCTAATCAGTTCCTGCCACACTTTATTGTAAAAAATGACCTTCTTGTTCGGGTTCCTGAAGGTGCCCAAAAAGCAACCATTATAAAATGTTTCGAAGGAGAACTGGTAACCGATTCTTTTCAAATTGATGTTTCTGACCAAAATTATCTGACGTACAATACTGAAAATGATATTTTGAAATTAGTGGTGATAGATCGCTATCAAAATAAACCTGTATCTGTTGGTTTTATTAATGGCTTTGGATTGAAAAAAGGAGCCATTGCGTCCTCTGTTGCTCACGATAGCCATAATGTAGTAGCTATAGGAACCAATGATGAGGATTTAGTTAATGCCATTAATGTCGTCATGGAAAACAAAGGTGGGCTGGCTGTAACAAATCAGGAGTATAAGGAAATATTACCTTTGCCTGTAGCCGGATTAATGAGCGATAAAGAAGGGGAGGAAGTAGCAAAACTATATTCCCATCTTGAAGAAAAAGCAAAAGGATTTGGTGCAAAACTGAAAGCTCCTTTTATGACCCTTTCATTTATGTCATTGTTAGTTATTCCAAAATTAAAACTGGGAGATAAGGGGCTTTTTGATGGTGAAAAATTTGAGTTTATTTCAATTTTTGAATAGTGTAAATGGACAACCAAGAGCGCAAACAGGAATCTTACTTAAAAGAATTAATAAGGGTTTTACCCGATAGCCCCGGAGTTTATCAATACTTCGATGATTCCGGAAAAATAATTTATGTAGGCAAAGCCAAGAATCTGAAAAAAAGAGTTTCATCCTATTTCTATAAAGAACCAGACAATGCAAAAACCCGAATTCTGGTTCGAAAAATAAGAGATATCAAACATATCGTTGTTAATTCTGAACAGGATGCGCTTCTTTTAGAAAATAATCTCATTAAAAAATATCAGCCCAGGTACAATGTACTGCTTAAGGATGATAAAAGTTTCCCGTGGATTGTGGTGAAAAACGAACCCTTTCCCCGGGTTTTTTCAACACGGCAAATTATTAAAGACGGAAGCGACTATTTTGGACCTTATACAAGTGCTTTAATGGTAAAGACACTTATCGATATGTTTCGTCAGTTGTATCCTTTACGTACCTGTCGCCATGCACTCACAGAAGAAAATATTTCGAGAGGAAAGTTTAAAGTCTGTCTTGAATATCATTTAGGAAACTGTAAGGGACCTTGTGAAGGGTTGCAAGCGGAGGAAGAGTATCAAGAATACATTTATGAAATCAAAAACATTCTTAAAGGTAATGTTTCATCGGTTTTGAAATATATGAAAGAAAGCATGATGAAACTGGCTGCTGAGTATAAATTTGAAGAAGCTGAAACCATAAAAAGGAAGCTTGAAATTCTTGAAGGCTATAAAAGCAAATCCACAATTGTAAATCCTAAAATCAATAATGTAGATGTGTTTTCTATAATTGATGATGAGAAAAATGCCTTTGTGAATTTCCTCAAAGTGGTTAATGGTGCCATAATTCAGGCGCATACCATCGAGTATAAAAAGAAAATGGATGAGGACGTCGCTACTCTTTTACCCATGGCTATTGCGGATATTCGTGAAAGATTACACAGTAATGCATCTGAAATTCTTGTTCCTTTTAAACCTGATGTTGAGTTTGAGGGTGCTAAATATTTGATTCCTAAAATCGGGGATAAGAAAAAACTCCTTGAATTATCGGAGAGAAATGTGAAGTATTACCGACTTGAGAAACTCAAGCAGCAGGCTAATCAGACCAAAACGCCTAAAGAGGTTCGCTTGCTTGAAACAACAAAGAAAGATTTAAGATTGAATAAATTGCCTGTACATATTGAGTGCTTCGATAATTCCAATATACAGGGTCATCATCCGGTGGCGGCTTGCGTAGTATTTAAGAATGGTAAACCATCTAAAAAAGATTATCGTCATTTTAATATTAAAACGGTAGAGGGACCCAATGATTATGCTTCCATGGAAGAAGTGGTTTACCGCCGTTACAACCGTTTACAAAATGAAGGGGAGTCGCTGCCTCAACTGGTCGTAATTGATGGGGGAAAAGGTCAGTTAGGAGCAGCAGTAAATGCTTTACGTGATTTAAAATTGGATGAACAAATTGCCATTATTGGTATTGCTAAGCGGCTGGAAGAAATTTTTTATCCGGGAGATCCTGTGCCTTTATATCTGGATAAAAACTCTGAATCATTAAAACTCATCCAGCATCTAAGAAATGAAGCCCACCGTTTTGGTATTACCTTTCATCGAAATAAACGAAGTGGGGCATTCCTGAAATCTAAACTTGAGGAGATTCCGGGAGTTGGACCTGAAAGTATTCGTAGGCTTCTCGAAAAATTTGGTTCTGCCAGGGGCGTTGAAAAAGCCGGGAAGGAAGAACTTGCACAAGTTGTAGGAAATAGCAGGGCTGATAAGATTGTTTCTTTCTTCAAAAAATAAGATTCAAAAAAAGTGAATATCAATAGGGCATTACGCCCTTTTAGGTATCTGGGGAGCGCTGACAATGCACATTCCAACAACTATAAAAAATTAAAAATCACATCGAAAAACACTTAAGTGTGAGGTTAATTTACATCACAATCGGATTTCTTTGCACTTGATTTTCTAAAAATTGCTAATAAAAAATACAAAATATGCTTCACCGCCCGATTCTATGAGGATTCCAACACTACTTCAATTGGGCGACTTGTTAAATTTTGAACTTTTGACTTTTTTTTCTACTGCCTTCTTAATATTTTATTTTTTTAAAACATACTCAGCAAAATCCCCTTTTTGATTTCTTCATCAAATTCATTTAATACTTCCTGAATTACTTTTTTGTTGTGAAGATTTGTTCTTATTGAATGTGCAATTTTTCTGATCTTATCTTTTTCGGGGTGATTGGTATTTATTTCGATTTCGGAAATAATTCCCTTTTGAACTTTTAGTTTGGATGCAAATATGTAATTGTTTGATTTAATTCGTTTAGAGAATTCATAAACGGGACTATACCCATAATTCCATTTCCAGGTATTATACTTTTCAGATTTAAGTTTTTCTATTTTCTCAAGATCTTCTTTCGAAAAGGCATAAGGAACAGTGTTGAATTTTTTTTCGAGAAATGAACCTATGTATTGCAAAAACTCGGCAATTGAATGATCTGTATTTATTAACTGCGAAATATTAATTACCTCACTTCTGACTGATTTTACAGATTTATCTTTGAATTTAATCGCATCCGCTTTTAGACTTTCGGTTAATACCTCCAGGTTACTATTGAAAAGCAATGTACCATGGTGCATGGCTCTTGATTTGTATACATGGCAGGCATTTCCGGAAATTTTCTTGAAACCGGCAAGTAAGTCGTTTCTTTTCCCATGGCGCGCATCCACACCGTAATCTTTCAATGCCTCAACCACGGGTGTTGTAGCTCTTACAAAATCTACCAGCTGCCCGGGTTTTCCATTTTCAATTATACAGTAATTAATATTTCCCTTGTCATGATAGACAGTTCCACCTCCTGATAATCTTCTGTAAACCGGAATATCATTTTTTTCTAAATATTCAAGATTTATTTCAGAAAGTGTGTTCTGATGTTTGCCGACTATCACTGATGGACTATTTATATAAAAAAAAATTATGTTTTTCGTGTGATTACGAAGTAAAACTTCTTCGGCAGCAAGATTGAATGCCGGATTGTCATTTTGACTTGTTATAAATAAAGTATTCCTGTCCATAGTACAATGTTGAAAAAAATATGAAAATCTAAGCGGTTTAAATGTTAAAACAAAGGTTTAAATAAAAGTCATAAAGAATTAAAAAACAAAATAATAAAAATAGTAAAATAGTATTTTAAAACTGCTTACTTCTTTTACTAAACTAGAGTAATATGGTCTATGTTCTTTTAAAATGGTAAAAGAATTGCCATTTTTATCGGTTTGATGATAAATGTAAAGAATAAAAACCAAAAAATGTTTATATGAGAGTCGTTATACAAAGAGCTGCCCGGGCAGCTGTAACGATAAATGGAAAAGTGACACGTTCAATAGGAAATGGGTTAATGATTTTACTGGGCATTGAAAATGCCGACGGAGAGGAGGATATATCCTGGCTGGTTAAAAAAATTGTTAATCTCAGAATTTTTGATGATGAGAATGGTGTTATGGATCGCTCTGTTATTGATGTGGATGGTGAAATAATGGTTGTCAGCCAATTTACCTTACATGCCAGAACCAAAAAAGGCAATCGGCCTTCTTATATTGATGCTGCCAAACCTGATGTTTCAATTCCGTTGTATAAGCAGTTTACGGATACATTGACGTCAGCACTGGGGAAAACCGTTGTTACAGGTGAATTCGGTGCTTCAATGGCCGTAGAATTGATAAATGACGGACCTGTAACCATTATTATTGATTCTAAAAATAAACAATAACGAAACATGGAGCTCAAAAAGGCACAACAAATGGTTGATAACTGGATCAAAGAACATGGCGTCCGGTATTTTAGTGAATTGACCAATATGGCTGTTTTATCGGAGGAAGTTGGTGAACTTGCCCGAGTTATGGCCAGGGAGTTTGGTGATCAGTCTTTTAAAGAAGGAGAGGTAGCCAATCTAGAAGAGGAGATGGCAGATGTTCTTTGGGTTTTGATATGTCTGGCCAACCAGACAGGGGTTGATCTTACCGAAGCCTTTCAAAAGTCCATAGACAAAAAGACCCGTAGAGATAACATAAGACATAAAAACAATCCTAAATTGAAATAAAATGGAAGAGACGGAACAATTGCTCGAAAAATATGAACCGGCCTTTGAAAAGGTGCCTGAATGTCCTGTAAATTGGGATTTATCAGCATTAAAGACAGAAGAAAACCTTAAAAAGATTTTTTCTTTTATCGACCTTACCACCTTAAATTCCACAGATAGTGCTAATTCTGTTCAGGATTTTTGCGATAAGCTGGTATCGTTTGAAAAGGATTTTCCCGATATGCCCATGGTAGGGGCCGTATGTGTCTATCCTGTTTTTGCCAGTGTATTGAAAGCCAGACTTAAAAATATAGATGTTAACAGGGCTGTGGTTTCAGCCGGATTTCCATCGTCTCAAACTTACCTGGATTTAAAGGTATTGGAAACTAAAAAAGCATTGGATTTTGGTGCTAACGAAATTGATATTGTTATCTCTGTTGGAGAATTTCTGGAAGGCAATCATGAATTTGTTATGGAAGAGATAAAGCGCATAAAATCAGAAATGGGGGATGCACACTTGAAGGTAATACTTGAAACAGGCGCTTTGACCTCAATTGAGAATATTTGGGAGGCATCCATTATTGCCATGGAAGCCGGAGCTGATTTTATCAAAACATCGACCGGAAAAATTAGTCCTGCGGCTACACCCGAAGCCGCATGGGTTATGGTTCACGCAATAAAAGCATATCATGAAACCACCGGAAAAGTAATTGGATTTAAACCCGCAGGAGGGATTAGTACTTCCGAAGATGCACTGATTTATTTTAAACTAGTAAAAGATATATTGGGAGAGGAGTGGCTGACTTCTGAACGTTTTAGAATTGGTGCCAGCCGGTTGGTCAACAATTTGTTAAGTGATATATCCGAATTACAGGGAAAACCTTTTTCGCCTTATTTTTAAACTTTTCTGGTAGTCGTAAAATGGACCAACTCAATGAGTCCTTCCCTTGCTTCACTTTCGGGAAATGAATTGAGGATTTCAAGGGCTTTATCACGGTATTCAGACATTTTTGTACGAGCATACTCAATGCCTCCGTTGTCTTTAACAAATTCGACAATGGGGGCAATTTTTTTCTCATTTTTGTGATGTCGTCGAATGGTACTCAATATTTTCCGCTTTTTTACTGAAGGCTGTTGTTCCAAAACATGGATCAAAGGAAGTGTCATCTTTTTTTCCTTCAGATCGTTGCCAGTTGGTTTTCCTGAGATGTTGGTTCGCTCATAATCAAGTAAATCATCGCGAATCTGAAAAGCAATTCCCAGGTTTTCACCAAAATCGTGCATTTTTGATATGGTTTCTTTTGAAGCTCCTGAGGATAAGGCACCGGCTCCGGTACAAGCAGCAATAAGCGTGGCGGTCTTTTTGCGGATGATTTCGTAATAAACATCTTCAGTGATGTTCAGTTTTCTCGATTTTTCAATTTGAAGCAATTCACCTTCACTCATAGCTTTTACCGCTTTTGAGACAATCCTCAAAACCTCGGTCTGGTCTTCTTCCAGTGAACGGATCAATCCCATGGCCAGGTAATAATCGCCTACCAAAACAGCAATTTTTGATCGCCACAAAGCATTTATGGAAAAAAATCCGCGACGCTGATAGGTTTCATCAACCACATCATCGTGAATCAGTGTGGCATTGTGAAGCAACTCAATCAAACCGGCAGCGGTGTAGGTGCCTTCACCAACTTCACCACACAATTTAGCCGATAAAAATACCAGCATTGGGCGCATTTGTTTTCCTTTTCTGCGTACAAGGTAATTAGTGATGATGTTCAGAAGGGGAATTTTGGTATCGAAATTTTTTCTGTAATAGGGTTCGAAACGCTTCATTTCCACCTCTATGGGAGATGTTATTTTGGATGATAACTTCATTTAATAAATTTGTCTGTTGGCTTTTCGTTCTATGAATTTTCAAAAATAACAAAATGCAGCGTAATAGTGTTGTAAGCAATGATAAATATCAATCCTATCTAAATATTTGCATATTTTACAGTTTTAAATATCTAATAATCAAAATATCTTCATTATCTTTGCACTTATTGATTTCATTACAGGCAGATATACAGAAAATTGGGTTCTAAGTTGTAATTTATCTGCCGGTAAAAATTCAGAGATATCAGGTTTTATACGGATTTAAAAAATAGAATTTAATTAACATAAAATGGAAGTTAAAGCTATGAAAATCAAAGATCTTGATGCCAATCAACTGGATAGGGCAGCAAGTATGCTCAAAGCAATAGCTCATCCTATGCGAATTGCTATATTGAGCCATCTCGAAGATGGAAGAAAACTGACTGTGACACAGATTCATAATTTGCTGAATATTGAGCAATCAACGACTTCACATCATTTAGGCATTTTAAAGGATAAAGGTGTATTGGCTTCTCAACGCGAAGGAAAAAACACTTTCTATTTTTTGAAGCACGATAGTTTGCGCAATATTGTAGATTGTGTCAGTCGTTGTTCTGTGGACTAGTAGCGCGTTTGCTAAGTAGTGTTTCAAATATTTTGCTTTCATTTTTTCTTTCTGCAAGGCAAAATTTTAACCATTCAGGATGGAAAAAGGGATGAGAAATATGAAATAGTATTTTGTGATCGCACTACCAGTGTGTGTTTTGTAGGTAGAAAAGTGACAGAAATAACAGGACTGTTTTTCCGGGTTAAACATTTTAATCCGAACAACCGTTCGTGAAGGGAAAGATTTTGAACAGGGGAATTTATGGCAAAGATCAGATTAACTAAGGAGTTTCGTTTTGAAATGGCGCACGCTTTGTGGAATTACGACGGACTCTGTAAAAATATTCACGGCCATTCATACATTTTGCAGGTTACGGTGATTGGTGAGCCCTGCAGCGATGAAAACAATCCCAAGTATGGCATGGTGATGGATTTTGGGGATTTAAAAAAGATTGTAAAAGAGGAAGTTGTTGAGCCAATGGATCATTCCATTGTGGTGAGTGAAAAAGCAGATGCGGAAAAGCTCTTGGGAGTACCTCAAATGACTGAAAGGTACCATATTACACCGTATCAACCAACATGTGAAAATCTTTTGGTAGATTTTTCTGAACGCATTTCATCCAAATTGCCTGAAGGCATCTCGCTATTCAGCTTGAAACTGCATGAGACAGGCAACTCTTTTGCCGAATGGTATGCATCAGACAATGCATAATCACTCTTTTTTTCTTACTTTTCGGGAATAAAACCCGGGAAGTTATGTCAGATAATTCAAAGAAACTATTTTTATTAGATGCATACGCCTTGATTTTCAGGGCGTATTATGCTTTTATCCGAAATCCGAGAGTCAATTCTAAAGGGCTGAATACTTCAGCGATTTTTGGATTCACCAATTCTCTCCTTGAAGTCCTGAACAAGGAAAACCCCACGCACATTGCCGTGGCTTTTGATCCTTCCGGTCCTACCTTTCGGAATGAAATGTACAAGGAATACAAAGCCAATCGTGAAGCAACACCAGAGGACATCAAAAAGGCTGTTCCATATATTAAACAAATTCTTGAAGCATTTAATATAAATGTCATTCAGAAAGATGGTTTTGAAGCTGATGATGTCGTTGGAACTTTATCACGGAAGGCTGGGGATGCAGGGTTTAAAACTTTTATGGTAACTCCCGATAAGGATTATGCCCAGCTGGTTACGGATAATACAGTTATGTATAAACCCAAATCTGCCGGGAATGATATTGAGCGATGGGGTATTCCTGAAATTCAGAAGAAATTTTCTGTAGAAAAACCCGAACAGGTTATAGATCTCCTTGCACTTTGGGGCGACAGCGCCGATAACATTCCGGGTTGTCCGGGGATTGGTGAAAAGCGTGCCAAAGATATTATTGGAAAGTACGGATCCATTGACAATGTTTACAAACATATAGATGAATTTTCGGGAAAGCAGAAAGAAAACCTGATTAACTATAAAGACCAGGTGGAATTATCCAGAAAACTTGTTACAATAGAAACTGAAGTTCCCGTCGATTTTGAAGAAAGGATGTTTTTGCATGAACCTCCTGATCTTGAAAAGCTGAAGCCTGTTTTTGAAGAATTGGAGTTTAAAACCTTATGGGAAAAGATAGCAGGAAAACCGGACAGCGGGCCTACTCAGGGTTCTTTGTTTGGGGATGATTCAAAAGAACAAACAAACACTCAGTTTAATACCGGTAATAAAAAACTTGAAGATACTGAACACCAGTATTTTCTTGTGGATTCTCAGCAGGCTCTCGACAGTCTGGCTGCCGATCTGAGCGTACAAAAAGAATTCTGCATCGATACCGAAACTTCCGGCTTGGATGTATGGAACAATGAGTTGGTTGGATTGTCTTTCAGTTTTAAAGAAGGTGAAGCTTTTTATGTACCTGTTCCTGAGGATAAAAAAGAGTCGGAAAAAATTGTCAAGCGTTTTGAAGCGGTGCTTACCGATTCTAAAATTTTGAAAGTCGGCCAGAACCTGAAGTACGACTACCTGATGCTTAAGCGGTACGGGGTGGAAATGGAGGGGCCGTTCTTCGATACCATGGTGGCCCATCATCTGGTTCAGCCCGGTTTAAAGCATAATATGGATTTTCTGGCGGAAACCTATTTGAATTATACGCCGGTGTCCATTACAGAGTTAATTGGGCCAAAAGGGAAGAAGCAGGGCAACATGCGCGATATCGAAAAAGAAAAGGTGAAGGAATATGCAGGGGAGGATGCCGATATTACTTTGCAGTTAAAAGAACCGCTTCTGAAGGAGATGAAGGAGCTTAAAATGACTTCACTCTTTGAAAAAACGGAAATGCCGCTTTTAAAAGTGTTGGCAGATATGGAGTTTACGGGGGTGGTCCTGGATTCAAAAGCCCTGGGCGATTATGCAAAGAAACTACAGAATCGGATAGAATCTCTTGAAAAGGAAATCATTGATGATGCAGGAATGGAGTTTAATGTAGCCAGTCCCCGACAGGTAGGAGAGGTGCTTTTTGAAAAGTTGAAAATCGATGACAAAGCAAAAAAAACCAAGTCAGGGCAATACAGTACCAACGAGGAAACCTTACAGAAGCTAAAAGATAAGCATCCTATCGTTGAAAAAATTCTCGATTTTCGGGGTTTTAAGAAGTTGCTAAATACCTATGTGGAGGCTTTACCTAAACTTGTAAATAAAGAAACAGGCCGTCTCCATACTTCCTTTAACCAGGCGGTAGTGGTCACCGGAAGACTAAGCAGTTCCAATCCCAATCTTCAGAATATCCCAATTCGTGAGGAGGAAGGCAGGGAAATGCGAAAAGCTTTTGTGGTGACGGATGACAAGCACGCCTTTCTGAGTGCAGACTATTCCCAGGTTGAATTGAGGCTTATGGCGCATTTGAGTGAAGATAAGCACTTGCTGGATGCTTTTAACCGGGGTGAAGATATTCACGCAGCCACTGCAGCCAAAATTTTTAATGTATCACAGGATGATGTAACCGATGATATGCGTAGAAAAGCCAAGACTGCCAATTTTGGTATTATTTACGGTATATCAGCCTTTGGTTTATCCGAACGACTCAATATACCAAGAGGGGAGGCAAAGAGCATAATTGACGGTTATTTTGAAAGTTTTCCGGGTGTGAAAAAGTACATGGACAAGGTGATTGCTCAGGCAAGAGATGAAGGTTATGTGGAGACCATGTTTGGACGTCGTCGCTATCTGCCTGATATCAATAGTCGTAATGGTGTGGTGCGGGGAGTTGCCGAGAGAAATGCCATTAATGCTCCAATCCAGGGGGCTGCGGCCGACATTATTAAAATGGCAATGGTGGGGGTAGCCCGTGCTTTTGAGGAAAAAGAGCTGAAAAGCAAGATGGTGCTTCAGGTACATGATGAATTGAACTTTGAGGTGAACAAAGATGAAGTGGAAGTAGTGAAGGAAATCGTTAAAAAAGAGATGGAATCGGCGGTATCATTGAAAGTGCCACTTGAAGTGGATATGGGTGTCGGAAGCAACTGGCTTGAGGCACATTGATTTTTAATTTTAGGATTAAAAGAAACCGGCTCTGCCGGTTTTTTTGTTTTTAACCAAAGAGCGTGGAGAGGCATGGAGCCAAGAGAATGGAGCAAAGTGGCAGAAGGTTTTTCAGTAATCAGAGAGGGTAGAATAGTGGAAATGTGAGATGGTAAAAGGGTATTGAGATGTTCATTAGCTCATTAGTTCATCAGCTCATTAGTTGGTGCGGCATAGAACTTGGGTCAAAGAGTAATTTCGTCTCTCCGTTTCATCCGGAGGCCGGAGGTCTCCCATATTTATAGAATATCGTAGGAATAATAAAACGATGCCTAAGGTTTCGAATGTAAAAATACCTCCTGGCACAAGGTATAAAGGAGCTTCAATAACCCATCTCCGTGTTGTTTTCGCTAAAATATTGAATCCGGCATTGCCGGAATTGTAGATATTACCACAGAGAGCAAAGAGGAGCACAGAGCGAAGGAAGTTTTTAAGAGAATATCCACCGCGTATCTCCGTATTCTATGTGGTAAAAAATTAAACCCTGCAGCGTTGGTTTTTTTATTCCTGAAAAAGGGAATTTGAAAAGGAGTAATTTAAGCGTTTTCAGTATTTTTGATTTATTGGAAACTTTGCTGCATATACTCCTAAAAATACCCTTCAAAAGAAGCTGGAAGAAAAAATTGCAGAAAAAGGAAGTTTAGCTGTAACTTTTCCATTAATTCAAGCGTCGCACCAGCGTCAATTTACCCATACCTGATGACTGTAGAAGAATACAACCAATGTGTGAGGCAATATGCAGACAATGTTTACCGCTTTGTTCTGAAGAATATTCGTGACGAAGACAAAGCGGCCGATATTGTGCAAGACGCCTATGAAAAGATGTGGCGGCACCACAAAAATGTGGATCCTGCCAAAGGGAAAAGTTATCTCTTCTCTACAGCTTATCATGTGTTGATAGACCATACAAGGAGGGAGAAACATTCTGTAAGGATGGAAGAAGCCGACCTGAAAGAACATGTTCATAATCAGCAGTACACCGATTTGCAGGAAGTGTTGCACCAGGCATTGGAAAAATTACCGGAAGATCAAAAAATGGTAGTTATGATGCGTGATTATGAAGGATACAATTATCAGGAAATAGGCGAAATAACAGGTCTTTCCGAAAGTCAGGTGAAAGTCTACATTTACAGGGCAAGGGTATTTTTGAGAAAATATATTGGGAAAATGGAGGTGGTAGTGTGATGAAGAATATTAGCAGAGAAAATTACGAGATTTGGTTCGTCGATTATCTCGATGGAAAACTGGATGAGTCCTCCAAAATGGAATTTTTTGTTTTTCTGGAAACCAACCCTGACTTGGCCGATGAATTGAAAAGTTTTGAATCTTTAGAGCTGGAAGCTGAAGAGGTTTCATTCTCCACGAAGAGCCAACTTGAAAAAAGTGAAGCCGATTTTATGGAAATGAGTTCTTCAGATTATCTGCTGGTTAAACAAATGGAGGAAGGTTTGAACGATGGTGAAGAACAAGAATTGGCCACGAAAATAAAAGAGGATGAATCGCTGATAAAAAGAGGAAAACAATTTCAATTGACACGGCTTTATTCTGAGACGGTTTCTTTCCCTGCAAAAGCTTCTTTGATACACCGGAAAATTGGTAAAGTTTATGCCCTTGGCATTCGAGTGGCATCAGCAGCGGCTGTGGTACTGGTGGCTGTTTGGGGCTATAATAATTTTATGCTTCAAACTCCGGACGATTCTCTGGCTGATTTAAAACCATTGAAAGGCAAATCTATTCCGTCACCGGAACCAAATATTGGAGATGCTCTAAAGGTTGCAGAGTCTTTGGCAATGACTGAAGATATGAGTTCAAAAACAATGAAGGAATTTTCTGAAAATCAAATGTCTTTTCCTGAAAGCGACAATGTAAAAGCTGAAACCGGAGCATTGGGTACCGGTCCTGAAATGACACTTTTGGCTTCGCGAGCATCATTAACAATTACTCTTCCGGTGGATATGCCAAGTGCTTATGAAGCAGGACTTCGTCATATGATGCCCCAATATCTGGATATTCACAACCGGCAACAAGCTTTGTTGGCCAATCAGAATCAAAAGCGCTCCCCACAAAATGATAACAGTCTCTTTGTAAAAGGACTGAAATTCGTTGACAAAGTCAGCGGTGACCTGGTTAACTTTGAGCAACTGTACGATGAAGATGGCAATTATGTGGCCTATAACCTTGAGGCCGGAAACATAAAAATGAAACAGAAGGTGAAAAACTAAATATCTTCAACATATTTTTAGTTAACCTGTTAATGCATTTTTTCGTTATGAAATGGCGAAAAATAATACTTGCATTTTTCAGGTCATCCTACTTAGCTCTGTAGAACATTCCCCTTTCACCAAATTCTGTAGTTATTTTCCCATCTGCTTCAAGCACATCAAGGTATTTATTGATTTCATTTATATGGATATCCAGAATATCTCTGAGGTCATGCACGGTGCAGGGTCTGCGGGCAATGGTATCCATGATGGCTGCTTCGGTATCATTACGGTAGGCCTTGGTTTCTTTTCTTTTGGCTGCTGCAGCTACAATTTCAATGTTTTCAAATTCAAGTTTGGATTTTATTTCCTCCAGTTCTCCATGGGTTGCAGGAATGAGTCCTTCAATGGCTCCGGGGCGATCGAGTGTGTTTAATTGAATCTTGTCAGGATTTATTTCTTCAATTGCTCTTTTTATCTCGCAGATATCCTTACTGTTATCATTAAACCCTGGAAGAATAAATATTTCCAGCCACATTTCTCCTTTAAACTCCGAACGGAAACTTTTTAACCCTTCAAGATGTGCCTGAACTTTGAGGTGCTTTTCAGGACGGTTTAATTTCTTAAAAGCTTTATCGGTAGCTGCATCCATTGAAGGCAATACCAAATCGGCATTCATTAGTTCGTCTCGCACCTTTTTATCCTTAAGCAGGGTACCATTGGTAAGCACAGCCACTTTCAACCCGGGGTAATGTTGCTTGATGAAGTTGATGACATCGCCCGCACGCGAATTCAGCATCGGTTCTCCATAACCCGAAAGCGTTACATAATCCGGGACAGGATTGCTCTCCAGATAGTCTGATAATTCATTGATGACCTTTTCGTAAGGGACATACTCCATTCGTTCGGTTGTGAGCTTGGTGGTAATTCCTACTTCACAGTAAACACAATCCAACGAACAAACTTTTCTTGGCACCAGGTCAACACCTAGAGACATACCAAGACGACGGCTGGGTACAGGACCAAAAATACAATGCGACATGTTATAATCTTTTCTCCAAAGTTAAGGCATAATGATTAAAATGTCTTTTGAAATTTTGGTATTAGCCTGTTTTTAGCATGCTTTTTTCAAAAATTGTGACATTTGTTCTCGAATAGATAGAAGTGCTTATTTTTTGTTGTTAAAAAGTCTCCCGGATTTTGGGGGACTTTTTTTGTTAATAAACAGGCAGTGATTTGACGGTCTTTTTAAAATAAGGGATACGGGGTTTTGTGATTCTCTGTATCGATAAGCCTGCAGACATAAATTTTCGGGAATAGGAAATGAGAATTTGAATATCCTCAAAAAAGATTATTTTTGCTCAGCACAGTTTGTGTTTAATGGACACTAAAAAATGCACGTTGAGTAAGGGTTTTTTTATTCTGTTTTGTCAGGTTTAAGTATCAATATGATTTTTTCAGAACACACAACTATAGAAACACAATAACTAGTAAAAACAATTGAAAATGAAAAAAAGATTGATGTTAGCAGGACTGATGGCCGGTTTATTTTTAACCGGGAATTTGGTAAATGGTCAGTCCAACGCAGAAGTAGAGAAAATTCCGGAAGTGGAAAAGCTTCTGAAGAAAATGACTTTGGAAGAAAAGGTGGGACAAATGGCTCAGGTAACCATTGATGTGCTCACAATAGGCGATACTCCTTTTGATACATCTGAGCCTCTCAGATTAGATGAAGAAACTCTCCGCAAAGGAATTGTTGATTACAAAATCGGGTCGGTTTTAAATACTGCCAACAACAGAGCAAGAACCCGTGAGAAGTGGCATAATATTGTCAGTACCATCCAAAAAATGGCACAGGAAGAAACACGCCTTGGAATCCCGGTTCTCTATGGAGTAGATGCCATACATGGAACTACTTATACTGCTGATGCCACCTTTTTTCCGCAGCAAATTGGAATGGCAGCCACCTGGAACCGTGACCTTGTGCGCAAGGGTGGAGAAATAACTGCTTACGAAACCAGAGCATCTTCAATTCCATGGACATTCTCGCCTGTATTGGATATGGGCCGCGATCCACGATGGCCACGTATTTGGGAAACATTTGGGGAGGATGTTTACCTGAATTCTCAAATGGGAATAGAATTGGTAAAAGGATATGAAGGTGCTGAAAATGAAGTGGGAGAACCTGTAAATGTGGCCTCTTGTCTGAAGCACTATCTGGGCTATGGAACACCTGTTTCAGGTAAAGACCGTACTCCGGCTTTGATTCCGGATATTGAACTGAGAGAGCGTCACCTGCCTCCATTCCGTGCTGCTGTTGAGGCCGGCGCTCATTCTGTGATGGTCAATTCAGGTCTGATAAACGGAGTTCCTGTTCATGCGAGTTACAAAATGCTTACTGAGATTCTAAAAGAGGAACTTGGTTTCCAGGGATTGGTTGTAACTGACTGGAAAGACATTGAAAATCTTCACGATCGCGATCGCGTGGCAAAAACACAGAAAGAAGCTGTTAAGATGGCCATCAATGCCGGTGTTGATATGTCTATGATTCCATACAATTTTGATTTCTGCGATTATCTGGTAGAATTGGTGAATGAGGAGGAAGTTGCCATGTCTCGTATCGATGACGCTGTTCGTCGTATTTTGAATATGAAGCACAAACTGGGATTGTTTGAGACTCCGGTGACTCATTACGAAGATTATCCCAAATTTGGAAGTAAAGAATTTGAAGATGCTGCTTACCAAACTGCAGCGGAATCAGTAACTCTGTTGAAAAATGCAGATAACATTCTTCCTTTAAGTAAGGATGCCAGGGTTTTGGTTACCGGTCCAAATGCCAACACCATGCGTCCGTTGAATGGAGGATGGAGTTACTCATGGCAGGGGAACCTGGTAGATGAGTTTGCCGGAAAATATTCAACCATCCTGGAAGCCATTCAGAATAAGATTGGCGAAGAAAACGTGACTTTTGTTCCTGGAGTGGAATATAATATGGAAGGTAAATACTGGGAAGAAATTCCAGGTGACCTGGATGCTGTTGCCGTGGCTGCCAAAGATGTAGATTATATTATTTTGGCCATCGGAGAAAACTCATACACCGAGAAACCCGGTGATCTGCATGACCTTTCGCTTTCGGACAACCAAATGGCCCTTGCACAAACAGCTATTGAGTCCGGTAAGCCTGTTATTGCCGTTCTGAATGAAGGAAGACCGCGGATTATCCGTGAAATTGTTCCTGAGATGGAAGGTATTCTTCATGCTTATATTCCCGGTAATTTTGGTGGTGTGGCCGTTGCCGACATTCTTTTCGGAGATGTTAACCCAAGTGGAAAACTGCCATATACCTATCCCATGTATGTTAATACTTTGGTGACATACGATCATAAACCCTCCGAGAATCAGGCCAAAATGGCGGGGATGTATGACTATGAATCTGATTTTGCCATTCAGTTTCCGTTTGGTTTTGGGTTGAGTTATACCAGTTTCGAATACAGCGACCTTTCTCTAAACAGTGAAAGCATTTCCGGAGATGATGAGCTGACCATTAGCGTAACGGTAACCAACACCGGAGATCGTACCGGAAAAGAAGTGATTCAACTCTTTACTTCCGATCTGTATGCATCCATCACTCCTGATGTGAAGCGTTTGCGTCGTTTCGAGAAAATTGAACTGGAGCCCGGAGAAAGTAAGACAATGACATTTATATTGACCGCTGAAGATGTGGAATTTGTAAATGCTGAATTGAATCGCGTTACCGAACCTGGCGAGTTTGAAGTAAGCATTGCCGATCTTAAAGCTAAATTTACATATACCAGGTAAACCGGGAAATAATAATAAGTTTTCATAGAGGGTGTCTCAAAGGTCCAAATTAGATGTCATTCTGAGCTTGTCGAAGAGTCTGGTTGTTTGATAAACAGATGTTTCGATAACGCTCAACATGACCTTATTTTGTGGTTCTATACTTTTGAGACACCCTCTTTTTTCTTATCTGCCTGCCAAACTAATATGTCTGATTTACTATTGACTATAACAAACCGCCAACTCGCTATCCCTTCTGCCTTCTGCCTGTTTCTCCTCTCACTTAATTAAAAACTACCCTCTAATTTAGTGCGTTGGGATTAAATTCTGTTATATTTGCAGTTTGTTAGGAAAATTGTGTATAGCCAATGAGTAACACAGCTGCAAAACGAAAACTAAGAAGTTCCTATGTTACAACAGTGATCAGCATCTCACTGGTGTTATTTTTGCTTGGAATCATTGGATTGTTATTCCTCAATGCTCATCGTCTGTCTACCTATGTGAAGGAGAATCTTGGCTTTACCATTTTGGTAAATGATAACAGTCGTGAAGCTGAGGTACAGCGTCTTCAGAAAATTCTTAATGCTTCAGATTTTGTGCGTGAAGCCAACTATGTCAGTCAGGACGAGGCCGCAGAAATCATGCAGGAAGAGTTGGGAGAGGACTTTGTTGATTTTTTGGGTTATAATCCGCTTCTCTCAAGCATAGAGGTTAAGGTTTTTGCCGAATATGCCAATCCCGACAGTATGGCTGTAATCGAGAATCAGGTTTTAAATTTCCCTCAGGTTAAGGAAGTTTATTATCAAAAGAACCTGCTGCATGCGGTTAATGACAATATCGAAAAAATTAGTCTTGTGCTCGGCGGATTTACCATTTTACTGATGGTTATAGCCATTGCTCTTATCAATAATACCATTCGATTGTCGGTTTATTCCAGAAGGTTTTTAATAAAAACTATGCAATTGGTGGGTGCAGCCCGGGGCTTTATTCGAAAACCCTTTCTGATTACAGGCATTCTTAACGGACTGGCAGGAGCCACTATAGCCATCATCTTGCTTTCACTGCTAATTTATGGCCTGAGCAACGAATTACAAGGCATGATAGGATTTGGAAATATTGTTTTGGTGGGTATTCTGTTTGCGATTGTTATTGTCCTTGGAATATTGATTACATTGATTTCGACGTTCTTTGCTGTTAATAAATACCTTCGTCTTAAAGCTGATGATTTGTATTATTAACCCCTTTGAACCGGAAAATATATCTGAATTGTTGAATTTGTAACTGTTTCATGATAAGACCTCAGACTTGCGTTACCTCAAAAAAGAATGAAGGTTATGGAAGCCTGGTTTGTAGAAAAAAACACAATTTTTATGTCAAAGAAAGAGACAGAAAAGAAGTTTGAAATGGCCCTTGAAAGGCAGAATTACCGTTTGCTGGCCATTGCATTTGTTATTGTAGTAACAGGGTTTTTGCTGATGATGGGCGGAGCAAGTGACAACCCTGAAGTTTTTAACGAGGAAGTATACAGTTTTCGACGCATTACATTGGCCCCCATTGTGGTGTTGTTTGGCTTTTTGTTTGGCATATATGCCATCATGAAAAAGCCCACTGCAGCCCAAAAAGAGGAAAACGAAAAGTAAACTTTCCGGAAAGAATTACGAAAAAAAAATTCCCTTCGAATGTCTGCTGATTGACCAGCGGACATTTTTGGTGTAATGACTCATATAAAACTATTTTACAGCATTATAGATGGATTGGATTGAAGCACTTATTTTAGGTTTGGTGCAGGGCCTTACTGAATTTCTTCCGGTAAGCAGCAGTGGGCACCTCGAGATTGGGAAGCACCTTCTGGGAATTGATACACCCGACAGTTTGCGGTTTACGGTTGTGGTTCACGGAGCCACTGTATTAAGTACCATGGTGGTTTTTCGCAAAGATATTATTGACTTAATATTGGGGTTATCTAAGTTTCGCTGGAATGAAGAAACCAGGTACGTGGCTAAAATCGCCTTTTCAATGATTCCAATCGGCATTGTTGGTGTTTTTTTTAAAGATTATGTGGAAGATATATTTAGTACCCAAAGTATGCTTCTTTTAGTGGGTTTGATGCTGTTTGTTACGGCTTCACTGCTGGCCTTTTCCTATTTTAAAAAATCGGGCGACCGCGACATCACATTTAAAGATGCTTTGATTATTGGAATTGCCCAAACTTTTGCCGTGTTACCGGGGGTGTCCCGCTCCGGGGCAACCATTGCTACCGGATTGATTATCGGAAATAAACGTACCGAAGTGGCCCGGTTTTCTTTTCTCATGGTTCTGGTGCCCATCATGGGTGAGAACATATTGAGTTTGTTGAAAGAGGATTTTTCACGGGTATCTGCAGAAGGAGGAATCGGAGCTCTTGCTCTCTTTGCTGGTTTTCTTGCGGCATTCATTAGCGGATTGCTTGCTTGCAAGTGGATGATAGAAATTGTGAAACGAGGTAAGCTCATCTATTTTGCACTTTATTGTGCATTGGTGGGTGCACTTGCCGTCGGCGGTTATATGTGGTAAATTGGAGCAGGTGTAAAGAGTTTCAATAAAGCAAACGAGATAGGACGCTTTTCATTTGTTTCCTTTATTTGAGTAAAGATGCAGTTACAGGATTTTTGTACCGATTTAAGCACCCTGGATCATCCAAAACAATTTTCAGAGGGCTTAATGTTGTTGATTGATAAACCGCTGGAATGGACTTCCTTTGATGTGGTGAAGAAAATCAGGTCGCGATTGCAACATGGGTTGAAGATAAAAAAGATGAAAGTTGGCCATGCCGGAACATTGGACCCTCTTGCAACAGGATTGGTGATGGTGTGTACCGGAAAAGCCACGAAGAAGATTGACGAGTTGATGGGGCATGAAAAAAGCTATGAAGCAAGAGTCAAATTTGGGGCAACCACGGCATCCTTTGATTTGGAGAAACCCATTGACCAGGAATATCCTGCAGATCATATTACGGCTTCTAAAATTAAATCCGCGCTCACCTGTTTTCTGGGCGAGCAGGATCAAATTCCCCCGCAGTTTTCAGCGGTGAAGATTAATGGTAAACGGGCTTACAGCATGGCCCGGAGGGGAGAGGAGTTTGAAGTAAAATCAAGAAAAGTGGTTTTTCATGAGCTAAAAGTGTTAAGTTTTGAAGAAAGGGAAGCCACCATTCATGTGAAATGCAGCAAAGGAACCTATATCAGGTCATTCGCTCGCGATTTGGGAGTTGCTCTGAATTCAGGGGCCCATCTTACCGGTTTAAAAAGAACCGGGATTGGTAGTATTGACGCCAATGATGCCATGGGGATTTCGGCTTTCGATGAACAGTTTGACCATCTTCAGGAAAAATGGTGGAATGAAGGATTGATAGAAGAGTATAGTCAGGCCCAAAATCAAAAGCACTGATCAAAATAAAAAATGGCTGTAAGCCAGGTTACAACAGAGCTATAAAATTAATTTTAATTCCAATGAAACAAACAGCTATTTTGTGCGTATAAGTTACGCTTATTTTTGTGTTGAAAAAACAGATTAATTAACCATACAAAATCACAAAGCGACATTATGAAGTTGTCAAAGTTTAAATACAAATTACCAGAGGAGTTGATTGCCTTGCATCCTTCCCAAAACCGTGATGAGTCGCGATTAATGGTAGTGCACAAGGAAACAGGTAAAATTGAACACAAAGTTTTTAAAGACATTATCGATTATTTCGATGAAAAAGACGTCATGGTGTTCAATAATACCAAAGTTTTTCCGGCACGCCTGTATGGTAATAAAGAAAAAACAGGAGCTGAAATTGAAGTTTTTCTGCTTCGTGAATTAAATAAAGAACAGAGATTATGGGATGTGCTGGTTGATCCTGCACGGAAAATCCGTATCGGAAACAAGCTTTATTTCGGAGAAAATGATTCTCTCGTTGCAGAGGTGATTGATAACACTACTTCACGCGGACGTACGCTTCGTTTCCTTTTCGACGGTTCTCATGAAGAGTTTAAAGAAACACTTTACAGTCTTGGTGAAACCCCGCTTCCCAAGTTTATCAACCGTAAAGTTGAGCCCGAAGACCGGGAACGTTATCAGACCATCTTTGCCAAGCACGAGGGAGCCGTTGCAGCACCTACTGCAGGAATGCACTTCAGTCGTGAATTGCTCAAACGTTTCGAAATCAAGGGTGTCGATTTTTCATACGTCACGTTGCATGTTGGATTGGGAAGTTTTCGATCTGTAGATGTGGAAGACCTCACCAAGCATAAGATGGATTCGGAGCAGATTATTATCCCCGAGGATTCTTCAAAGGTAATTAATCATGCCAAAGATGAACGCAAACGTGTTTGCGCTGTAGGAACTACAGTAATGCGTACCATTGAAAGTTCTGTTTCAACCAATGGCCATGTAAACCCGTTCGAAGGCTGGACCAATAAATTTATTTTCCCGCCTTATGAATTTAGTGTGGCCGACTCTATGGTTTCCAACTTTCATTTACCCTACAGTACTTTGCTGATGATGGTGGCTGCGTTTGGGGGTTATGATTTGATTATGAAGGCCTACAAAACGGCTGTAAAGGAAAAGTATCGTTTTGGAACTTACGGAGATGCAATGCTGATCATCTAAACGGAATGAAACCACTATAGAATATATGGCCCGCGTTCAAAAAAAGGAATGCGGGTTTTTTTATATTTTTTCGTAACTTTTGATCCTAAACCAGCTGTTGCTATAACCGTTTTGCTATGATCAAAATCCTTGTTCCAGTGACCTTTACCGATTATTCGGTCAATGCCCTGACCTATGCGCTTACATTGGCAGGTAAATTTCCTTCCACGGTTACGCTTTTGCATTCCTTTTCTGATTATGAGGATATTGAAGAAGGATCTCCGCCGGATATGCCCAATAGTGAAGAGAATGTTCGCAAGCGTGAACAGGATGCCAGAGACCGGTTAGCCGATCTTTGCCAGAAAACCATCAACAAAATGACTTCTCTGCAGGACAAAAATATCGAATTGGAGAATCGTTTCGAGTTTGGTTATCCCGAGGATGTGATTGCAGAGGTTAGCAAGGACGTAGATCCCGATGTCATCATAATGGGTACCAAAAGCAAAGGAGAGACCATTAAAGAATTGCTGGGCAGCATTACCAGCGATGTAATGAAGCGGGCCGATGTTCCTGTTCTTGCTGTGCCTGCCGATTCTTCCGTTGATCTGGAAGCTTTGAGCAAAGTGTTATTCATTACTGATTTTGGAGATAATGATTACATTTCTATTCATAAGTTAATTCGTTTGATAACCCCGTTTCAGACCGAGATTCATGCCGTTCGGTTCATTTCGCATAAGCCTGACCAGAACGAACAGCGAAAAATGGAAAAATTCAGGGATTATTGTGATGCCACCTATCGGAATCATCAGCTTAAGTACACTTATGAACAAAGTGAGCAACTTATTCCTTCTCTCGAAAACTATGTAAATGAAAATAAAATTGATCTTTTAGCCATGACCCGACGAAAGCGGAACATGATTGCCCAGCTTTTCAGCCCGGAAATCACCAGGAGAATACTGTTTCATACAGATGTTCCTTTGTTGGTATTTCATCCTTAAGACGGATTGGCGATCAATACATGTTTCATTTGAGAAACACTACATAACCCCGGACCCGGAGATGTTTTTCCAGAGTGAATTATTTCTTTAAATGGAAAAGAAAAAACAAGTATCATGGGAGAAAAGAAAAAGAAAATAGGAATTTTATCTGCCGGAGGCGATTGCCCCGGTATCAATGCTACCATTCGGGGAATTGGCAAAACAGCTATTGTTGAATATGGTATGGAAGTGGTTGGTATTGCAAACGGCTTTACCGGACTTCTGGAAAAAGATGTTATCCCACTCAACGAAAGTCTTCTGTCAGGGATACTGACGCTGGGAGGAACAATATTAGGAACTTCCCGGATGAAACCTTTCAAACAACAGGAAGGTGACATTGTATCAGATAAACCCCAGTTAATAAAGCAAAACTATAAAGAGCTTGGGCTAGATGCCCTCGTTTGTATTGGGGGAAACGGTACCCAGAAAACAGCAAACCTGCTTCATCGTGAAGGGCTTAATATTGTGGGTATTCCTAAAACCATTGACAATGATGTGTGGGGCACCGATGTTACTTTCGGATTTGACACGGCCCTTAATATCGCCACTGAAGCCATCGACCGTTTGCATACCACCGCCAATTCGCACAAGCGGGTGATGGTCATTGAAGTGATGGGGCACAATGCCGGATGGCTTGCCCTTTACTCAGGAATTGCAGCAGGAGGGGATGTTATTTTGATTCCTGAGCTGGACTATGATTTGGACGCGGTTGCCAATTGCCTTTTGGAGCGTAGCCGCAAGAAAAAGCCCTACTCCATTGTAGTGGTGGCCGAAGGGATTAAAACCGGCAAAAAGAAGAATGCAGGGGCTTATATTGCCAAAAAGATACGTAAAATGACCGGTCTCGAAACTCGTGAAACGGTACTGGGTTACATTCAGAGGGGAGGTAGTCCCACTCCTGGCGACCGGATTTTGGCTACACGTTACGGATCCTATGCCGCTCAAATGATTCATCAGGACGTTTATGGCGTTATGGTGGCTATTAACGGCAACAAGATCGGAAGTGTTCCGCTGGAGGAGGTTGCAGGAAAGTTGCGGCTGGTTGAACCTACCAGCGGACTGGTTAACAAAGCTCTTCGAATGGGCGTTTGTCTGGGAGGTAAATAGTTTGTCTTATTTTGTTTTTATTCAGCCAATGGGCGGTTTCGCTCGCTCGAAAATGAAATGATTTGCTCTGAAATATTGAGAGATTCATTACATTTGCACAAAAGTTTGTTTTCATTGAAACGGGCATGGAACTTTTATTTATTTCACCTGCCTTTAACAATAGATCGTTAGATGTAAGATAATTCGTATGATTCTGAAAACCTGCACATTAATGCAAAAGAGGTATCTTGTAATCAATTGATTACGAATCTATTGTAAAAGTTTAAAGGAGTATTGTCTAAAGCAGATGTTTTAAATTATCAAATGTTCCCTGTTTGCTGGCAGGCATTCGGCCTTAAATATTAAATTCTTGACTGATGAATCAAGTTCAGATAGACGAATTAAATAAGAAATTTCCGGACAAAGATCCTACTGAGGTTTTAACCTGGTTTTTGAATGAATATGGTGATAAGGTTGCTCTTTCATCCAGTATGGGAGCCGAAGATCAGGTGCTTACTGATATGGTGCTGAAGATTAAGCCCGATGCACGTATTTTTACCCTTGATACCGGGCGATTGTTTCCTGAGACTTATGATCTGATTGATCGTACCAACAAAAAATACAACACCAAAATTGAAGTTCAGTTTCCGGATCACAACCAGGTGGAGGAAATGGTGAATAGCAAAGGAATTAATCTCTTTTACGACAGTGTTGAAAACCGTAAGCTTTGCTGTGGAATTCGCAAAATTGAGCCTTTAAAGAGAGTGTTTAAAACCCTTGATGCATGGATTTGCGGATTGAGGTCCGGGCAGTCCATTACCCGCCAAAGCATTCAGGTGGTTGAATGGGATGAAAATAACGGACTTGTTAAAGTTAATCCGCTGGCTAAATGGTCGGAAAGTGATGTATGGGACTATATCAAAGAACACAAGGTTCCCTACAATCCATTACATGACAAGGGATTTCCAAGTATAGGTTGCCTGCCATGTACCCGGGCCATCCAATCATGGGAAGATGTAAGAGCCGGACGATGGTGGTGGGAAAATCCCGAAAGTAAAGAATGTGGCTTGCATAAACGTTGAGCCAGACACTTATTCTAAAATATTTCCGAAATTATTTTTTGGGCATTTATGTTGTCAGAGAAAGGATGTAGATACTGCATCCTTTTTTCTTGCTCTTCAGCGGAGTAGTCAGTATGGCTGAGCTTCTTGATCAATGTCAGCCATTCTTCCTGCGTGGTTGCAATATGGCAGGCCTTTTTCAGACCTGTTCCTTCCACCATCTGGGGAGATGCAATAATATGTCGTCCCAAAAACAAAGAATCCAGTAATTTAAGACGAAATCCCGTGGTCTGTTTTGCCGGCAATAGTATTATGGCTGCCCCGGCAATTAAAGACCGCATTTTTTCTCCTGCAACGTTTTTTCGTAATGAGACATTTTTGTTTTGGTCAATAAGAGAAATAAGTGCAGGGGAGGGATTTCTGCCTGCAATAACAAGAGGCAGTGGAAATGCGTTACTGATACCGGCCAGAAAAGTAGCATTCTGATGGTTTTCACTAACCGAAAGATCGGCGTGGTAAAGCAGGAAATTCCCCTTTTCAGAAATGCCGGAAACTTTTTCATGACCATGAAAAGGGGTAATAAGCAATGTGTTGGGATTAAAGCTTTTGAAAAAATCACGATCTTTTTCAGAAATTGAAAAGATGCCTTTTACCGGCAATTTTCCGGATTCATATCTTTTGGATTTGATGGCCTCAAGTCTGAAATATTGCTTTTTTAAAAAGTTTTTTTCTGTTTGGTGGAGTGCTGAATAATAATGCGTTTCAACATTGTGGGTCCTCAGCCATACCTCGCGTTTACGAATTTCCGTGTTTTTTAAAACTCCCATGCAATGAACGCCTTCCAGCAGTATAGGATAATTGTCCGCTTGCAGGTTTCTGACTAACGCCTTATTTTCTCTTGATTTTATTATGAAAGGGGTGGTTGAAAACAGATCGGAAATGGCCCTTTTTCTGGGGTAATAAAAAACTTTGGAACAAAATCGCTCTAATTCATTATCGGGTTCACGATTATAGACAAAACAGTGAAGAATAATATTAATGCCCTGGTTGTGCAGGGCTTTCAATTTATGCCAGATATCAATAACACCTCCGTAATTTGCCGGATATGGGATTGTCAGGCTAACAATGTGCAGGGTTTTGTTTTGCATAAATCTTGAATCTTCCCTAATTTGTCTTTGCTAAAATAGTATTTTGTAAACGTATTTGTCATTTTTTAATTGTCTGTATTTTTTGAATTATTTTGGTTATGAAACGTGTCAGAGTAATCATAGGAGGCAGGGTTCAGGGAGTTGGATTTCGTTATTTTGTTCAGGAAAATGCCCATCGATTTGGGATTAAGGGGTATGTGAAAAATATCCCGGGTGGGAATGTTGAGGTGGATGCCGAAGCAGAGTCAGAAAGACTTGATAAATTTCTTGAGGTATGTCGTCAGGGGCCCCCGCAATCAAGAGTGGATAGTTTTCATATTCAGGATGTGACGGCATATGGGTATACCCGCTTTCGAATCAGGCACTGTGACGATTATTGATTTGGAAAAATACCTTTATGGTAAGAATGTATACGCTTCTCTGTCTAACAATTCTCATCATGGGTGTCCATATACTCCTGCATCTGGTTGCAGGTCATATCTGGGGTGAATTCAATGATTTCATACTGTCCAATCCTTTGTTTATAGAAGGGATCTTCGGATAGAATTATTTGAAGGGATTCCAAATCATCAATGCACGAAAGAATGGCTTCCCCGGTTTTTGGAGACCGCATTCCTGCGGTTATAAAGTTTCCTTCTGCGATGTTTTCCTTAAGAAATTGCTTGTGATCTTCGTTGTAGTAATCAATCTGTGAATCTGATTTTCGGAAATGGATTAATATAATAAACATAGGGCCGGTGAAAATTATCTTGTTTTTAAAGCATCATATACGGACCCGAAAATTTAAAGTTTCAGCATGAAAAAATGCCGCCTCACAAACTTTGTGTATCTTTCAGGCTTAAAATCATTAACTGTTGAATTATTTTCCCGTAATGGAGGTAAGTGATGCTGGATTATCTCAATCAGGTAATTGACAGAATCCGGTAAAAACAACGTCTCCGGAAAGATCTAAAAAGCAAATTTTGAATTTATGAGTTTTCAGAAGCTAAAACCCGTACTTTTTTTTCTGGGCATAACAGCCCTTTTTGCGGCTTTAAGTCTTGCCTATTTCAGCCCCGTTCTTAAAGGATTTGAACTTCCGCAAATGGATAACACCCACGCCATTGGGATGGCTCAGGAGTTGAATGAACATGAAGCGGCCACCGGTGAAAGTGCCCATTGGACCAATTCCATGTTTGGAGGTATGCCTGCCTATCAAATCAAAGGGGATTCTTCGGCCAATATTTTCAGTAAACTAAACCGTTTTTTCAGGGTGGGACTGCCCTATCACACTGCAGCCATTTTGTTTCTTTACCTGCTTGGTTTCTATGTTTTACTCCGAAGTATGAAAACAGGCCGCTGGCTTGCTATTCTGGGAGCTGTTGCCTTTGCTTTCGGCTCATACAATATCATCATTATCATTGCCGGGCATATCACCAAAGCCTATGCAATAGCCCTCATGGGGCCCGTTATTGCAGGAATACTTTATACCCTGAACCGCAACAGATGGGTGGGGGCTTTTTTTACAGCTGTTGCTCTTGGCGCTCATCTGGCCTACAATCACGTTCAAATTACCTACTACCTGTTTTTATTGGTACTTGTTTTGATGATCAGCCGGTTTATTTATGCCTGGATTGACGGACATCTCTCAGATTTCATGAAGAAAGCGGCTGTATTAGTAGCCGCAGCGGTTCTGGCTATTCTGCCCAATTTACCACACCTTCTGCCTACATATGAATACGGAAAGTTTAGTATTCGAGGACCTTCAGAGTTGGAATCCTCCTCCAAAGAGGGAGAAACGGATGCCGGACTGGATCGCGATTATGCCTTTTCCTGGAGTTATGGCAAAGCGGAAACACTGACCCTTCTGGTACCCAATGTGATGGGTGGAGCATCTCAGGCCATCTCCCAGAGTCCGCGTGCTATGAAAGACGTGGCTCCACGTTTCCGCGAGGTTGTGGGGGGACAATCGCAATATTGGGGAAGTAAGCCTTTTACCTCGGGACCGGTATATGTCGGCGCGTTGATATGTTTCTTCTTTGTGCTGTCGTTATTTTTTTATAAAGGTCGCGAAAAATGGTGGCTGGTGGCAGCCACTGTTCTTTCGATTCTGTTGGCATGGGGTAAAAACCTTGAGTGGTTCAACTATTTTATGTTCGATGTATTTCCGCTTTACAACAAATTTCGAACGGTTGAGATGACACTGGTTATTGCTACGTTTACCATCCCGCTGCTGAGCATGCTGGGGCTTAAAAAAGTTCTGGACAACCCGGCTCTGATCCGTGAGCAGAGTGGAAAATATCTTGCAGCCTTTGGTTTGACCGGTGGATTAGCTTTGTTGCTGTATCTGATTCCTGATTTCTTTTTTAACTTTATGAGTGATCAGGAAGTGGCAGCCCTGGCCCGGCAAAAACAAAGTATGCCCAACCAGGCAGCAGCCATAGATGAGATTATCCGCAATATGAAGTCTGCCCGAATTGGGCTATTGAAGGCAGATGCCATTCGTTCATTCTTCTTTATCCTTCTGGGGAGCGGATCTATGTGGTTGTATGCTACCAACCGCCTTTCGAAAAAATACCTGCTTCCGGGTCTGGCATTACTGGTAATCATAGATCTTTGGGCTGTAGACAAGCGTTACCTGAGCGGTGATGATTTTGTGGCTCCCCGACAAATGAACCAACAATTTCAGAAGAGTAAAGCGGATAAGGAAATTCTGCAGGACCGGGATGCTTACTACCGGGTGTTTTCCATTTACCGGAATCCGTTTACCGAAGTAGGAACATCCTACTATCACAAATCTATTGGTGGATACCATGGTGCCAAATTGAGGATTTATCAGGATGTAATTGACTTCTATCTGCAAAAAAACTGGCAAACTTTAATGGGGCATTTTCGTAACGGAGGGGGTCCCGGTGAAGCAGAAGAGATGCTGGCTGATATGCCGGTTTTGAATATGTTGAACACGAAGTACATCATTTATCATCCCGGACAATCGCCTCTGATGAATCCACACAACTATGGGGATGCCTGGTTTGTTAATGATGTTAAGACTGTTTCATCGGCTCAGGAAGAACTGGCTGGATTAGGGAATGTTGATTTGCAGAAGACGGCCATCCTGCGTCAGGACAGAGTAGGAGAGTGGGGGTCGTATCAAAATGCTCAGAAAGGAGGAAGCATTTCACTGACAAGTTATGCACCCGATCATTTAAAATATGAGATCAATGCCCCTGGTGAGAAACTCACTGTTTTCAGCGATATCTATTACCCCAAAGGATGGAATGCTTATATCGATGGCGAACAGGTGGAGATCAAGCGGGTTAATTACACTCTGAGGGCCATTATGGTGCCCGTCGGAGAACACAAAGTGGAGTTTCGCTTCGAACCACAATCCGTCAGTACCGCCAACACCATGGCATATGCCGGTGGCATCCTGGTTGTAATATTTGGCCTGTATCTGATCTGGATATACCGCACAAAATTGTTTGGTAAGGAATAGACGATAGAAATTAGAGAATAGCAATAGTGGATAGCAGATGGCGCAAAATATATATTGCGCCTATACAGAAATTACAGGAACAGCAACCTGTGCAAACAGTGCAGCCTTATAACCCCAAATAGCCCCTGGCATGATTTCTGTTGAATTGCAGGGATGGATTTTAAAGAAACGCATAAACAATAAATGAAAATAATGAAGAAGTTCAGAGGAAAAAAATGGATAGGATGGACAGGTGCAGTAGCCATCGGTCTCATCATTTCGCTGGGTTTTGTGACGGCCGGCAACGAGGAGAAAAACTTTTCAATTGTAAAGAACCTTGATATTTTTTACTCACTTTTCCGGGAACTCAACACTTACTACGTGGAAGAGACTCATCCCGATGAATTGGTGGAAGAGGGCATTAATGCCATGTTGGAATCATTGGATCCGTATACCACTTATATTCCTGAGTCGGAGATGGATGATTTTAATTTCATGACTACCGGGGAGTATGCCGGAATTGGCGCCTTAATTACCCGACGCGATGATTTTGTGTATGTATCGCAGCCATATGAGGGCTTTCCCGCAGATAAAGCAGGACTGAAAGCCGGTGACAAAATTCTGGCCATTGACGGAGATGACATGGAGGGTAAAAAGACTGAAGATGTCAGCAACAAACTCAAGGGACCTGCCAATACAGAGGTAAATGTAACTGTAAAAAGATATGGTGTTGAGGAGCCTCTTGAAATCACTATCACCCGGAAGAATATACAAATCAATCCGGTGCCTTATTACGGAATGGTTGACAATGAAACCGGAATCATCATTCTGAATAATTTCACCCGCAATTGTGCCCGGGAGGTGGAAAAAGCACTGACGGATCTTAAAAAGAACCGGGGTGCAGAGAAAATCATTCTTGACTTACGTGGCAACCCCGGTGGCTTGATGGACGAAGCCGTGAAACTGGCCAACCTCTTTTTGCCCCGTGGCTCTGAAGTGGTGAGCACCAAAGGTAAAATTGAGCAATGGGATAAAGTCTACCGCGCTTCCAAAGCACCTGTGGATACCGTTATTCCATTGGCTGTTCTTATTAATCGTGGCTCAGCTTCTGCTTCTGAGATTGTAGCCGGTGCTATTCAGGATCATGACAGAGGGGTAATTGTAGGCAATCGTTCCTTTGGTAAAGGTCTGGTACAAACAACCCGCAACCTGCCTTACAGTGCCAAGCTGAAAGTTACTACTGCCAAATATTACATTCCCAGCGGCAGATGTATTCAGGCAATGGATTATTCGCATCGCAACGAAGACGGAAGTGTTGGCTATGTGCCCGATTCGCTGATAAGCGAATTCCAAACGGAGAATGGTCGTACAGTCTACGATGGTGGAGGGATCTCTCCCGATTTATTAGTTGAGCACGATAAAATGAGTAATATAACCTTTGCATTGATTGCTCAGCAAGCCATCTTCGATTATGCTAATATCTTCACCGCTGAGCATGAAGCGATCCCTTCTCCGGAAGAGTTTGAGATCTCTGATGCTATTTACACCGATTTCAGTGAATACATTACTTCCCTGGAAGATTTTAAATATACATCCGAGAGTCGGGAGCGCTTTAAGAAGCTGGTTGAAGCAGCCAAAGAAGAAGGCTATTACGAAATCAACAATGAGACGTTTGAAGACCTCGAAGAGAAGCTGAATGTGAGCGTTTCTTATGACTTGAAAAACTTCAGGGATGAAGTAGATGATTTGTTGGCCAATGAATTGCTCACCCGATACTATTATCAGAAAGGAGCTGTAAAGCATGCCCTTCAGGATGATAAGGTGCTGGATCAGGCATTGGAAATAATGAATGACATTGGGGAATATGAAGGCATTTTAAAAGGAACAGTTCTAAGTCATGCCGGCGATCGTCGCAAGAGGTAAATGTTAGAATTACAATAATTTATCTAAACCGGAAAGAGCAAGACAAGTTCTTTCCGGTTTTTTTATTGACCTTAACATCAGAAAGTTCGAATAAACCTTTTGTCAAGATTAACGTAAAGTTAGTGGACAATTTTTTTCGGTGTACCGGGAATGTTGTTTTTTTGTGAGATTGATTGATTTTGCCCTTTCCGGGAATATTTCAAACGAAAACTATTATGAAAATTTTGTATGTTTCGCTATTGCTGATAGCGCTTTCTGTAATTCCGGCGTATTCGCAGGAGAATCCTAAAATTGACGAGGAAAAACTAATATCGAACTCGGGTGAAGTTGGAGAAGCCTTTATTGAGGAGAAGTTATCCGAAGGAGATAAATTTTACCGTGATGGCTACTATGAAGGCAGCTATCGGGCTTATTACGATTTGTATGAAGTTACCACCGAATCGGCCCCTCTCAACTACAAATTGGGAGTAAGTGCCTTGTTAGGCGGACAGCCAGATCAGGCCTCAAGGTATTTAGAAGAGAGCTTACCCTCGGTAGCTGATGACTACTATCTGCTGCTGGGGTATGCCTATCGTGCCGAATTGAAATTCAGCCGTGCTCGTGAGGCCTTCGAAAATTATAACAATACCCTTCCTGGCTGGAAGAAAAAACAATTCCGGTCACAATTCAATCAGCTACTTAACGAATGTGAATTTGGTGAGCGCAATGCCACTGATTCTGTTCCGGCTTTTGTGTTTAATATGGGGCCGGCTGTAAACAGTTACTACGACGAGTATGCTCCCGTAGAAGACCCGCAGCATGAGCGCATCTTTTTTACCACCCGCCGTCCCGATAGATTGCCTGACATTCCCGTCGGCCGTGAAAACTTCGAGGAACGCGTTTTAGAAGCTGCTTTCGTTAATGGGGAAGCATCTGAGGGGGTCGAGGTTGGTCGTCTCAATTCCCGCTTTAATACAGCCGTTTCCGGAATTTCTCCCGATAAGGAATCCCTCTATATTTACGAAGGAAAAAAGAGTGGAGGCCACATCAGTGTATCTGATATCGGCGGAAAGAAAGCCAAAAGACCCAGGAATCTGGGCGGTCGCATCGATCATAAAATCTATAAGGAAACCACTTTTACTGAGACTGAAGACCGCGTTGTCTTTTTCGTTACCGATCACCGTAAAGGAAAAGGTGGCAAAGACATCTGGACTGCCAAAAGGCGTGGAAAGTCGCGTTTCTCCAGACCAAAGAATTTAACCGCTCTGAATACCGATTTGGATGAAGAAGCCGTTTATGTAACGCCCGATGGCAGCACCCTTTATTTTGCCTCTGAAGGTCATCCGGGATTTGGTGGTTTCGACATTTACAAATCGGAGAAAAACCGCGATGGCGACTGGATGATGCCGGTAAATATCGGCCAGCCATACAACAGTGGTTACGACGACCTCTTTTATTTCCCAACCTCCGATTCGCTCACCGTTTTTGTGGCCTCTTCGCGGGCTGGTGGGTTTGGTGGACTCGATCTCTATAAAATAAAAAAGGACACCCGCATTCCATTTACCATTGCGGGAGAAATCACGGAAAAATCATCTGAATCTCCACTTTTTGCCAAAGTTTCGGTGGTGGATACCGTAAAGCATGAACCTGTAAAGGCGGCCTGGACCGATTCTGTGACGGGTGAATACCTGATCGCTTTGGAAGATACCGGAAGTTACCAGTTGCAGATAAGCGCCGAAGGTTTTAAAATGACGCTTGCATCCATCATCAACCCCACACGGAGAGACGCCGCACTGACTGAGGATTTTGTGCTGGAAAAACTGAAGCATCCATATACCATCAAAGGAGTTATTACCGATGTGGACACTCAGAAGCCTGTGCAGGCAGAGATTGTATTCCGACCGACGAGCAAGGATTCGATCACCCATCGAATTTTCTCCGATGCTGAAACCGGTTCTTACAGCATTACTTTTGAGGATAAATCCAATATGGAAATGGAAGTAACCGCTCATCATTTTTATCGTCAAACGTTTGACCTGATGTTGAAAAACACCCTGGCTTCTTCAGAGGTGAAAGACATTGAAATGGAGAAGAGTCTGAAAGAATACACGCTCAGCGGAAAAGTGATTGAAGAGAAGACCAATGATGAGGTACCGGCTGAGCTGGCTGTTTATGAGCCGGGTGCAGAGGAAGCCCTTCTGGTGGCTTATGCAGATTCCACCACCGGGAATTATTCATTTACTGTATATCAAACCGGGCCTTTTTTGGTGGAGGTCAATGCTGACGGATATTTCTTTAACAACCTTTCGGTGCAGTTTAATCCCGATTCTACTCTCAAGGTTCAGAATATTACATTGCAGCCCATGCTGACAGGAGCCCGTATCGTGGCCGAAGACATTCTGTTTACATCGGGTAAAGCTACGCTGATGGCCGAATCATACCCTGAGCTTAACCGTTTGGTGCGTCTGCTGAATGAGAATCCTTCGATTCGCATTGAGGTGTCGGGACATTCCGACAATACCGGTTCGGCCTCCCTCAATAAGAAATTGTCAAAATCGCGTGCCCTCAGCGTAAAACGTTACCTCGAGTCGCAGGGCATCGATCCCGATCGCATCGAATATGAGGGGTACGGATTTGATCAACCCATAGCCCCCAATACCACGCCTGAAGGCCGTGCCAAAAACCGGCGCGTGGAAATTAAGGTGATTGAATAGTGGATAGTTATAGAGAATAGTGATCAGTAGGGACGCAACATCTTGCGTCTATAAGAAACCAATGACTAAGAGTTGGTTTAGGAAATGAGACCATTTGAAGAAAGAAAAGTTGAAAATTGTTGAAATATGAAGATTGCAGATGTTTTAAAAACCGTGTTACCAGCAGCAGTCATTTTGTTTGCCGGCTGTCAGGATGACGATATTGTGGTGAATACCGATAACACAGATGACAACCGCGAAATAGAAATTGCTGCCCCGGCTGGAGAGATAACCTATGAGATTGCCGATTTGCTGGCCGATCTGGATAATGAATATGTGTTTGTTGATGAGCAGGGGCTGGTCAATGTTTCATACGATCAAACCGTGGACATTGAATGGGAAACCCTGGTATCTATTCCTGATGTCTCGGAATCCTGGTCTTTTTCCCCAACCGAAGGCATCCCTTTTCCTTCGTCCCAGCTCAAGGCTGCTGCAAATGTATCCTTCACAGAGAAGGTTCGACTCAATAATCGTGACGATGTGCGTTACGACAGTTTGAATATGGATAACGGACTTCTTGTTGCTCAGTTGCGATTTCCTCCCGGAACTACCGGAACAGCATCGGTAACCATTCCCGAGGTGACAGACAACGGAACCCCGTTGACATATACTTTTGATGTTACTGAAACCACTTATGTTTTCGACATAAACGAAGATTTGTCCGGCATGCAGGTGGAGCCTTCACAGGCCCCCGATTCGAGTTACCTCTCGGTAATCACCGCAATGGATCTCACAAATGTAGCTGTAGGAGATGTGGCGTTGGATTTTCAGTTGACCAATATGCAGCCGGGCATGACTTTCGGTTATTTTGGTAATCAGACGTCCCCGGTTCGAAGCGAAGAACTGGTCTTTGATGTTTTTGATGATCTTGAATTACTCGAAGAGCAGTCCATTGAGTTTGGAAATGTATTTCTCAATCTGGAAGTAAACAGTGGTATCGGAGTACCATTCAATGTGCGTGTGGAAAATATGAACTTCTACATGGAGGATGGCACGCCTTATTCGGAGCCTTTGACAGTGGATGGTAATCCCTTTATTGATATGACTTTGGAAGCGGCCACTTATGCCAATCCCGTTGAACCGACAACAACCTCTCTGCGCATTAATAAAGAAACGCCTTCCAATATAGTTGATATTGTTAATTCTTATCCCCGGCGAATGGAGTTTGATGTATTCTCAGAGTCCAATCCCACGCAGGATCCTCAAACCTTTAATTTTATGGGGCCCGATAATGTTTTGAACGGAACCATGAATGTAGTGTTGCCCGCCTACTTCAAGACCAGTGCATATAATCGCACAGATACGGTAGATTTTGATTTTAATGACATGGTGGGGGAAGACGATGAGGATGTAAGAGAGCTGCAAGAATTCACTGTTTATTTTGATTTTTTCAGTAAGATACCTGTGGATATATCGGCCGGTGCTTATGTAATTGATGGCAACGGCAACAAAATCGATGACCTGTTGGAGGCTTCAACCAGTGTTATTGCTGCAGGTGTGCCTGATGGTGAGACAGGAAAAGTGACAGAAGCCAAACAAACTACTTTTACCATAACTGTTTCCGGTGATCAGATTGATCAGTTCCTCGATCAAAATGCTATGAACATTGTGATTGAAACCGATTTTAATACCGGCGGTGACGATTACATCCGGATTTATGAAGATATGGACTTCCGGGCTGTGGTATCATTCGAAGGAACAGGTAAAATCCCATCATTTTAAGGACTTGAATCTTTAATGTTTCATCAGAAAAAATTGAGCAAAATGCAGATTAAAAAATATATACTGACCCTTTTCATAGCTTTTGTATTTCTGTTGCCTGGAGGGGCGCAAATGCCCATGGGGCTTTATTTCATGGAAACCATTCCGCAGTCTTCCCAGATTAATCCGGCTATGCAACCCCGGGCCAATGGCTTTTTTGCCCTGCCACAGGTGGGGGCTGCCATGCAAAGTGACATGGCTTTCAACGATGTTTTTCAGGAGCAGGGCTCGGAATGGGTGACGCCACTGAGCGCCCGTTTCAACTACGACGATCTGTACAACGTCATCGGAAAATCGGCCAACATAAACCAGAATGTCAATGCCGATATTTTAGGATTTGGCTTCCGCTCGGGTAAAGACTACCTCACTTTTACGCTGGGCATACGAAACGTCACTCAGATGGGTATGCCTGCCGATCTTTTCAAGATTTCCGATGCCGGATTTCCCGACGGACAGAGTTTCGATTTCTCGACCATGCGCATGAAGCAGGCTGCCTATCATGAACTGGCCTTTGGTTACAGCCGTGAATGGAACGACAAATGGACTTTTGGGATGAAGTTTAAGCCTCTGTTTGGCATCGCCGGCGGGGTGACGGATATCAATAGCTTTGAACTCAATACGGGTCGTACTCAGTGGGATGTCAATGTGGATGGGACCATTTATACCTCGGCACCCCTGGAGGTAACGGAAGGTGAGCCCGGCGATTTTCCGGAGTCCATCGAAGGCAAAGACCTTACTGACAGTGAAACTTCGGAGTACTTCACCTCTTTTAAAAACGGCGGAATGGCTTTTGACTTTGGTGCTGTGTATGAGTTTTCGGATCAGTTGACATTTTCGGCCGCATTAACCAATCTTGGCTATGTGAAGTTTAAGGAAGAACTGAACAGTTTATCGTTCAACGGTACTTACGCTTTCGATGGTATTGCGGTCGACGATACTGATGAAGAGGTCATAGAACAGGCATTTGAGGACATCGCTGATTCTCTAGAGACAGTTATTGATTACGATGTGAAGCACGAGAAATTCAGTGTGCCTTTGTCGCCTTCCATGTTTGTGGGAGCTTCTTATCAGTGGACGCCTTCGGTGTCTTTCGGCTTTTTGTCACGCAGTTTGTTTCAGAAGTACAATTTCCGTCAGGACTTCAGTCTCTCAGCCAATATTCAGCCATACAGCTTTGTGGCGCTCAACCTGAATTACAGTCAGCGAATTAAAGGGGCCGGCGGATTGGGCGGAGCTCTTTCATTTCTGGCCGGTCCGCTGCAATTGTACCTGGCCGCCGATTACATGCCTGCGCGTTACGCCAACGTTTCGTTCGACGATGGCGAATCAACAGCAATGCCTTACAAACATAAAGACCTGAACCTCCGGTTCGGTCTCAATCTTATTTTTGGTCGCCATGGATACCGCGACGAGCCTATGCTATCGGCCAGAGGTCAGTGATCTGTGGTTAGTAAACAGTAATCAGTGGTTGGTGGAAAGGTCGTTGTTTTAAGCCGCGGAGAGCCGATGGAGTGGTAGCTCGAATATATTCCCCTACTACAACAGGCTGCGGAGCGGGGACAGATCGGTAGAAAAGCATGCCCCCAAAACAACCACAGCCGCAGAGCGGCGACAGATCGGTAGAAACGAAATAGGTATGCATCCACCAAGCTGCGGAGCTGCGTCCGAAAAAAGAATACGCTTGTATCGCAGCTCCGCAGCTTCATGTGACTGCCATCATTGTTTTTTTACCGTTCTGCCACCGCTCCGCGGTTCTTTGTTGCTCCATTCATGGCCTGCTGTTACCGTTCCGTCACCGCTCTGCGGTTCTGTGAATTTATACGCCGGTGTAATGGACCTGTTAAAGCCGCGGAGCGGCGAACGATCGGTAATAGATATCGGTCAATGGAGACGGCCAAAGCCGCGGAGCGGCGACAGAGTGTTAGAAAGAAAGAAATTGTAAGAATGATCTAAGCTGCGGAGCTGCGTCCGAAAAAAGAATACGCTTGTATCGCAGCTCCGCAGCTTCATGTGACTGCCATCATTGTTTTTTTACCGTTCTGCCACCGCTCCGCGGCTAATTGTTGCTCCATTCATGGCATGTTGTTACCGTTCCGTCACCGCTCTGCGGTTCTGTGAATTTATACCCGGTGTTATGGACCTGTTAAAGCCGCGGAGCTGCGGCAGAGTGGTAAAAGGTTGGCTGTATGGACGCAATTAAGCTCCGGAGCTGCGACAGATTGGCAGAAAAAGATTATCTTTAGGATAAAACCAGCTGCAAAGCAGCACCTTTCTAATTAATATAGCTTATGAAACCTAACACCTACACTCAATTTAATATTCACCTGGTATTTGCAGTGGCAAAACGGGAAAATGTAATCAACCGTGTTTTTGAAGGGAGGCTCTATGAGTATTTCGGAGGGATATTAAAAGATAGCGGGCATTTTCCTCTCGCTATAAATGGCTATCTTAATCATGCTCATCTGTTTTTTGAGTTGAATCCAAAACAGAGTGTATCGGATATTGTCAGAGATCTGAAAACAGGCTCTTCGGGGTGGATTAATAAGAACCGGTTTCTGCCCGGCGTGTTTGGATGGCAACCGGGATACGGAGGTTTCTCTTATTCACGGTCACAAAGATCAAATGTGATCAGGTACATTGATGGGCAGAAAGAACACCACCGGAAAGTAACTTTCAGAGAGGAATATCTTGGAATGTTAGAAAAATATGGAATAGAGTTTAAGAATGAGTACCTGTTTGACTTTTTTGATTAAGATAGTATACTCTTCCGTCACCGCTCAGCGGTTAATTGTTGCTCTGTTCTTGTCATGCAGTTACCGTTCCGCCACCGCTCCGCGGTTTGCGGATTTAATCGCCGACTTTATGGGCCTGTTAAACCCCGGGGCTGCTAAAGATCGACAGGTAATCGTATCTCCAAAACACCCAAAGCCGCGGAGCGGCGCTATAGTGGTAGAAAGAAAAGCATGCCCCCAATCAATCCAAGCCGCGGAGCGGCGGACGAGCGGTAATGGGTACCGGTCAATAAACCCGCCATAAGCTGCGAAGCTGCGATTGACTTCTGTCGCAGCTCCGCAGCTTCATGTGGCTGCCATCATAGTTTTTTTACCGTTCCACCACCGCTCCGCGGCTCATTGATGCTCCATTCATGGGATGTTGTTAACGTTCTTTCACCGCTCTGCGTTTTTAGAATTTAGATGCCGGCTATATAGGCCTGTGTTGTTTAAAGAAGTCGCGTAATAATGCATAACATACTTGTAAAAGTCCTACATTTAATGTGAAATTCTTTTTTTCAATGCCTCTTTATGCTTTTGTGCAAAACTGAAAGGTTTGCATATGCATTGATTGAAAACAAAGACAAATTTCTGATAATATAAACTTTGCGTCATCGCGTCTTTGCGTTTAGGCTTTTTTTAACGAACTAATGTGTTTAAACGCAAAGCCAAAAAACAACCGAAACTATGAATGTAAAAAAGATCGTTGCCGAATCTGCTGTAAAATATATTCAGGACGGAATGGTGGTTGGTCTTGGCTCAGGTACTACTGCTCACTGGTTTATAAAAAAGCTGGGACAAATGGTTGAAGACGGTCTGGAAATAAAAGCTGTGGCAACCTCTGTGGAATCAGAAGTATTGGCCAAAGAACTTGAGATACCCATTGTAAATTTTGAAGAAATAGATCAGATCGATGTGACGGTAGATGGCGCTGATGAGGTGGATCCAGGTTTAAACCTGATAAAGGGGGGTGGGGGAGCCTTGCTGAGAGAGAAAATTGTGGCCAATGCTTGTCAGCAGTTAATTATCATAGTAGATGAAACCAAGAAGGTGAAGCATTTGGGGACGTTTCCTTTGCCGGTTGAGGTGGTTCCCTTTGCACTGAGCCTCACAAAAAAGAAGGTGGAAGAATTGGGGTGTAAGTCCGAAATACGGATGAGCGATGAGAATCACAGGTACCGGACCGACAATGGCAATTTTATTCTGGATTGCGAGTTTGGAAATATCTCTCATCCCCAGGAACTCCACCAACAGCTTAATATGATTCCCGGAGTTGTAGATAATGGATTGTTTATAAATCTGGCACCCAGGGTTCTGGTGGGGTATAAAAACGGGAATATAGAAACCCTGAAAAAATCTGAATAATAAAGCATGTGTTATCAACAACCCTCAAATAAGTCAATTATGAAACTTTTTACTTCTGCCCTTCTACTTCTGGTTATATGTTCAAATATTGTTGCACAGACCGAAGAAGAACCTGTTACACTGGAAACCCCTACCGGAAATATTGAAGGCACATTGTGGTTCCCCTCTTCATCGGGTAAAATACCGGTAGCTTTAATCATTGCAGGCTCGGGACCGACCGACCGAAACGGCAACAACCCGATGATGACCAACAATTCTTTGAAGATGCTGGCTGAAGGGTTAGCCGGTAAAAACATTGCATCAGTGAGATACGATAAACGGGGAATTGCCCAAAGCAGAGATGCCGGGCCGGAAGAAGCAAATATTCGATTTGATAACTTTGTTGATGATGCAAAAGCCTGGGTAGATTTAATTGATGAGGATTCAAGGTTTTCAGAGATAATAATTATTGGGCACAGCGAAGGATCTTTAATTGGGATGATAGCGTCTCAAAAAAGGGAGGTTGCAAAGTTTATTTCTCTTGAAGGTGGTGGAATTCCTGCAGGTGACTTGTTAAGAGAACAGTTGAAGAATCAACCTCCGATGGTTTTAAATCCTTCGTTGCCTATTATTGAGCAGTTAGAAAAAGGAGAGATGGTAGACAGCGTTCCCCAGATGCTGTATTCACTATTCAGACCAAGTGTTCAGCCATATATGATTTTGTGGTTTAAGTACAATCCTCAGGAGGAGATTGCCAAATTAGACAAGCCAATTTTAATAGTTCAGGGAACCACCGATATTCAAACAAGCATTTCGGATGCAGAAAAACTGGCAAAAGCCAATGATAATGCCGAGAAGCTAATTGTTGAAGGAATGAACCACATTCTTAAAGATGCGGAAGCCGACAGACAGAAGAACATCCAAACTTACAACAATCCTGACTTGCCATTGAAGGAGGGGTTAATAGAATCGTTGGCGGAGTTTATTAAGGAATAGAAAGGATTTCTCTCACAGTCCCACTCAAAATCATTCTGGAAAAAGGTTATTATCTTAGAGCTCAAATCATTCATATCTACACGAAAAAATGAAATACAAAAAACTCAATACCAACTGGAAAGCAGAACCTAATTCACCCCGGCCGGAGATCATGGAAGAAGAGGATGGAATCAGGTTGACATTTGACCTTAACTCTTTGGATTTTGAACACATTGATGAAGGGGAAAAAGGGACGCTGGAGTTTAAGGATGTGTGCAAGTATCGCCTGGGGACCACTGAAGAAGAGTTCCATAAAGGACAATTTAAAAATAGCAATGATCAGTTGCCATTGGGAGAATTCTATGAACTGAAGAACTCCAAATGGGAAAAGAATTTCCCTGATGATGAGGTATTGATCAACCCCTCGGTAAAAACCAAAGGACTCAGACATTTTATTCTTTTCCTCAAGGATGAAACCTTTGAGTGTATTGCAAAAGATTTTGAATTTTCATTCGATCATTCAGTTGCCAATGAGTTGTTTGGCAAATATCCTAAAGGGTATCTAAGTCACTACCTGGGCATGTTTGTGTCTAATTTTGATGCCCCGACGACCAACAATTTTAAAGCCTACACCGATCTGTACATCCAGATGGAAAGCCTCAAAGAATTGGAGGGTGTAAAAGGAGAGATTAAGAAAATAAAAAACAACAACGATCTTCCATTATTTCTAAAACTCGCCAACCAGACAGGTATTGAGGGTTTTGGGATGAAGCAACTCAATGAAATGATTAAGGTAATAGAGGGTTATAAAGGGAGATAGATTCAGCCATAATACACGGACCAGATAGAGGTTCTTATAGGTAGAAACGATTTGGAATAATTGTACTTGGTTAATGAATTTAGATTTCTTTCTAAAAGCTTGGGGAGCCATTGACGGAATTTTGTAACAAAAAAATTCAGCATATTAAGGGTTGGCCCTCTTCGAGGATCCTCTTTTTCGGACCGCTTGTCCCCGGGTTGAAACCCGGGGTTATCGAGGTTGGACCCTTGCAGGGCCCCGGTGACATTCTTAAAAAGTTCTCTCGCAAAATTTTATCATCAGGAAAGCAAGCACAAGGGTATAATTTAAAATTCTCAGGATTATTGGGATTTCAAGGTTTCTTAAAATAGGGCCTGCTGAAAAAGTCAAAAGAGCAGAATTTACAAGCCGCCCAATCGAAGGAGTATTGAAATACTTCGAGATTGGGGCGGTGAAGTAAATTTTGTTCTTTTGATTAGCCGGGTTTTTATATATAAGTGCAAAGAAATTTGAGAATGTTGTGAAAAAACCTTGCACCTATTATCTCGGCAACAAGCTTTAAGTGTTTAATAGTTAGTAAAATAGGCGTTTTTCAGCCCGCCTTAAAATAGAGACAATTTGAATATAAAGAAAGGAGCCTGAAGGGCTACCATATTTATAGCAAATCGGATAAAATGGGTTTCGACGCCGAGTGTGTCGTACTTTCGACAGAATGAATTCAGATCGTAAAAGAGCATATCAAATCCCCAGCCTCTTCAACTTCTCACCCCATTCCATCTTCACCGCATAATTCATGCATCTTACAAAAATGTCGTGGTTAAAAGCTGCCGGCTGAAGATCAGAGGTAGCCCTGTCGGTGTTGGTTCTGTCGAACACCCGGTTGTCGTGCATATAAGGCAGATACGCCTTAATGTAACGGTCGAACAACTCCTCTGCCGGGTTGCGGTCATAGTTTTCGGGAGAATCGTCATATACAATCTCCACCCCTTTCACTTTCATAAATGGTTCGTTGTAATTGACAATTTCATCCAGTTTTACGGGGGTTTTGTTGGAAATATGATAGATCTCCCCGGTGCCGGGATTTTGGATGATTTGAAGGGCAGCATTAACAAAATAGTCTATGGGAATAAGATTAAGTCCCCCCGATTTAGGCAGCACTATCTTTAAGGGTAAAAACAAGTAGCCATCCTCATCCATTTTTATACCATGCATTTGTGATTTCTTTCCGCCATTGTTTTTAATGTCGTTGAGATAGATGTCCCTGATGGCCATAAGCGAACGTATGGGATAATAAAGCGCATTGAATTTAAGCGAGCGACCGGTTCGTGAATCGCCATAAACGATCGTGGGGCGGATGATGGTATGAGGGATGGCGTTCTCTTCACAAAATGTGGCAATATTCTTTTCGGCCTGAGCCTTGCTCTCTTCATACACATTGACAAAATCAGTGGTGTTGGGCAGCTGCTCTTTGCAAGCCGTCCCGTTCATTCCGCAGGCATAGGCTGTGCTGATGTAATGAAAAAACTGAAGGCGGGCATCAGCCGCAAACTTCAGGATATGGTTTAAGCTGTGTACATTGGAATCAAATACCTGCTGGCGCCGGCGTTCCGAGAAACTGGTGTCAGAAGCACAGTGAATCATTTGATCGGACGCCTGGCACAATTCCTTGTATTTCGGCCGATCCAGCCCAAGTGCCTCCTGAGAGAAGTTAATCTCTATCGTATCCAGCCTGCCTGTTGGGACCTCTTTGCCAAACCATTTTAAGATGTTGGCAATTCTTTGAGAAAGCGTAGCATCATCCGTCGACCGGCCTAAAGCAATAACGTGGTAGCCTTTTTCGAGCAAGGCAGCCATCAGGTGACTTCCTAAAAAGCCGGTGGCCCCGGTGAGAGCGATGGTAGGGGTATTATGTGGATGCATTAAAATAAATTTGAGCGTTAGTGTTTTAAGTAATCAGTGCTCCGTTAACCTTAGGTAAAGGTATGTGGGGTAAAATGCAGGTTATCAACTTTACAATAGATCATTAAATTCTTAGATACCTGCCTGACGGCAGTCAGGTAAGATTTTAAGACGCACTATATGGTGCTAATAACCATTTATTTAAAGTAATTATGCTTGTAAATTACAAAAGTTTAACGGAGTATTGAAACTTATAGCATTTATCTTAAATCTTTTGTCTATTCGTCTAACAATCTGTTTTGTATTCTAACTGTAAAGAAAATTTTCTTTTCGACAGAATCCCTGGGTGAAAAGTTGGAAAATGGACTTTACCGTACCTGTCTTTTTCACATATCCTTCAATCATCATTGCCGCTTCTCCAAGGGCTTGTTGCATATGGGCAATTTCATCAGGGTCGTTTTGGTCGAGGTAGTAATCGTATTCAAAAACACAACGCTTTCCATTATCCAGAGGCGTGATGAAACCATAGTCATTTTTAATCTGATGCTTTTCGGCAATTCGTCTGAACTCCCCATCAATTTCGGCAATTAAGGCGTTGTCAATGGGCAGATAGATGATCAGGGCCACCACATGCTTTTCACGCCCCATGCGAGAACTGATGATTCTGAACATATTCAGCCATACCAGGTCTGTCATTTCGGGTTTGTCAAACAGCTTCTTGAAAAAAGACTGCAACTCCGGATCCACTTCCTTAGCCAACTGTTCGGGCGAGGGGGAGAGGGCTGTTTCGGAGAGGTCGGTAAATCCATTTAATTTCAAGTAAGAAAATGGTTCGTCGTCCGACATTTCCTTCAACAGCGAAAGCCAATTGGCCGATCGAAGCGAGGGCATTCCCAGGTACAAAGCTTTAAACAGTTCCTGATCAATGGTGGGAAGCTCCATGTTTTGAATGGTTTTGATGTCGTACTTTCCACCGATGACCAATACCAGATACTCAATTCCTAACTCTTTTTGGAAAGTATTTTTGATTTCCCAAGCCAGCTTTTTGGTAGGAGCCATGAAGGTGGATAAGTACTCGCCTCCTAAAACACCAATGGCCATTCCAATGCGGTGCGTGGCGCACTCTTTGGAGAAGTCCAGAGCCTCGTCCATCGTGGCAAAAGGAATCAAAATGCCTTCTTCGTCACCGGTGACGGGGTGCAGTCTGATGCTTGCTGAAGTGCAAATAGCCGGGATCGTACCATCAGAAGGATTAAAGGCGAAAAGATTGGGTGCATCCTTATCGCTCAGCTTGAAGGGAGTGCCATCTTTGGATACAAACTCCGCATCGATGTAATTATCGGCAGCTGTGCCGTAAGACGCCGAGAACAAAGAAAAGATTCCCGAGCACATGATGTTGGCGCATACCAATGCTGAGGGCTCGGCAGCATTTACTCTGTAGCCTCTTTCCTGAGCAGACTTCTGAAGGTCAAAAGCCGTTACTCCGGCCCCTGTTTTCACCAGCCAGTTTTTTTCATCAAATTCGATGGTTTTCATCCGGTTCATGTCAAGAACTGCTCCTGAGCTCATGACAAATCCCATTACGCTCGATCCGTTTCCTCTTACTGCAAAAGGAATATCATGGAGGTTTAAAAGTTTTACGATGGCTGAGACCTCTTCCCGGGTTTCGGGCATTATCACATAGTCGGGCATGGTGGGTTCAGCTACCGGTGACGGGTCGTGTGAGTAAGTCACTGCAATGGCCCTGTCGGAGGTGGCCCAGAAATCCCCCACAATTTTTTTCAACTCTTTGAGTACTTCATCAACTTCTTCTTTAACCACCTCTCCGCTTTTTTCAAGATGATCTGCCACATAATCTTTGAGAGCTTCCATGGCTTTGGTAGGGCGCAACTCAGTAACAAAGTAACACTGATAATCACATTTGCCGCAAAGGTCGCAGGTGTCAGCTATCTCCAGGCACTTTTCGGTGACCGGAACTTTTCCTTCTGCCAGGGCTGCATACAAATCCATTCGTCCCTGTGGATAAAAACTTACATAGTGCTTTTCCGGGCCCGATGCACAAACCCCGCTTCCCAGGAAATCGATTTTGCACATGGCGTAATGGCGACAGTTTTTGGCGGTGTTTAATGGTTCATGCATAGTAGTCTGTTTTGGTCTGACAAATGGATTTAGTAAAGCGGTGCCTTATGGCTTTTCCCATTTATGTGACGGTTATTCTCAAATATAGAGATTTTCAATCGATTTATTTTGATTATGTTACTAACTTGGGAAATCAAAAGCGATTAAGCCAGGGGGTAATCAACCATTTTTAAAAGCAACCATCTTCAGATTGAGCATCCTGTAACCAGCACGATAGAAAATATAAAAGATTAGCTATGAAAACTTTGAGTTCAACTGGAATTGGTTCCTGTTTGGTGATGTTGCTTTTGGGCGCCTGTGAGGATGAGCGTGAACCAAATTATGAATCTTCTTTAAAGTTAATCTAATTCTTATAAATCTGATTGTTTGTTGACAAAAGGTCCGGTTATTAGCTAAATTTAAGATAATAACTCCAGCTTCCTTTTTGTTTTGGAAAGCTGACGTTTCATCCTGATATACTTTTTATGCAAGAGGGGATAGATGTTCTTTTTTAACTCTAATCTTTAATTGCCTTGATAATGAAAACAATAGCTGCTATAGCTTTTTTCTTTGCATTGTCCTTTGGGGCTTTCTCTCAGCAGGATGGCCCATGGTGTTCAGCTTATGCAGATAGTATAGAAATTAGTTTCGACACTCTAAGTTCGGCTTTTGAAGATGTTACAATTGCCATAAAGGACACCACCGAACAGGAGCTAATAAAGCTTAAATTAGCAGAATTTTCTCAAGATTCCATAAAGTTAGTTTTTCTCAAAACGACATTTTATCCGGATTCTATTTCCAGAGTCATTGATAATGCCAGCGAAATGAGGCGAATGGGAAGGGATACTTTGTTCTTTGGCTGTAAAAGGCTCCATGGATACTCATTAACGGAGAACAGTTACTCAGGAAGAGAGATAATTATCAGCATGAAATATAAGAGGCCGTTTCGCATTTTTGATCTTTTTATTGTTCCTGCCTTTCGACACGTAACTCTAAAAAATGTTGAGATAAAATTAGCTCTGGATACAAATTATTAGTTATGCCATATCCCTTTTTCCAAAGTGTCTTTAACAGGCAAAAAAGTTCCAAAACCTCCAGTTATGTTCAGTTTGATGAAACATACAGTGTTTGGAGACTTGGATATACCCTTGGGATGTTATATGAAACCATTTCGTTATCTGAGTTAGGGGTTCCCGGATTTTCAGGGAAATATTCATTGTCTGATAGAATCAGGGATTTTTTAATAACCCATGAGATTTTCTGCAACCATACATCAATTTTCTCCGCGGAGAATAAATATCTTAAACAACATCTCGAAAAAATTGAGAACGGAGGTTCTCCGGAAGTAGTGGTTAAGGAGATTTTTGTATTAAAAAGGATTTATGAAACCAAAATAAAGGCTTTTTCTACGCACCTTTCAAATATCTTCAAGTTTGGTTTTCAGTTCAATGTGGCAAAGACTTCATTTCTTTGCTCCGGAAGAAGTTCGGAAGAAATAGAACTACAACTCTCAAGGTTGTATCGATATATTGATTTAATTGATCAGGGAGACAAAAATTTAGAAAGTACCAACCTCGAAATATCTGCAATTAATCTAAAGATTTTCAAGAAGGCTGTTTTACTTCTTGGGAAATGGAAAAATGACCTTATTTCCGTTGCCGGGTCAGACATTAAAGGATTCTATCAGTTGATTAACAATCGAATATTTGGGGTATTAAGAGCTATTATTTTGGATATTCAAAATCCGATCCAGATCTTACGCAGTAAATTTTTGCTTTATCTGATATATTACTATTCGATAGTTACTTTCCTTGCATTAATAGAACTCTTTATTGAGTTTGTTTTAGCCAACAATCAATTATCTTTTGATTTTTTGGGGAAATTCGGATTTAATGAAGGAATTCTGACTTTTCTCGTTTATGCAATCCCGGCCACTATATCATTGTTGATGCTTCTTCATTTAAGCTTGAAAAGGATTATCGTAAATGCTTTAATTGCCAGGAGGTTCAACAAAGAAATAAAAAAATACCTTAATCAAATCAAGGATAAATAGGGCCTTCTGAATAATTCAAAATGGCAAAATTTACAGGCCGGCCAATCGAGCGAGTAATGAAATCCTTCAAGTTTCGGGGGGTGAAGTAAATTTTGTTCTTTTGATTAGTAATTTTTAAATAATCAAGTTTAAAGAAAAGCGAGTGTGATGTGAAATATCTTTACAATTAAAGAGTTGTTGACGTTATTTTAAGTTTTAATAGTTATTGAAATATGAGTTTTTCAGCGCTTCTACTTAAAGGCCGGGGCTTATGACGAAAATTAAACTCTTCATCGCCACCTCTATCGATGGGTACATAGCCCGTGAGGATGGGGCACTCGATTGGCTCTATGCCATCCCCAATCCTGGGCAAACCGATCATGGATATGCCGATTTCTACAAAGAGATTGATACGGTCATTATGGGACGAACTACATACGAAGAGATTCTGGGATTTGGTGTGGAGTGGCCTTATCCCGATTGTCAAACCTATGTTGTCACCAGCGACGAATTCTACGAGGTAAAAACCCCAAACACCTCTGTTCTGAATCGACTGAAAAAGAAAACCATTGAACCGGTTAAGGGCAAAAGCAAAAGTAACATCTGGGTGGTTGGCGGTGGAAAGATTATCACCGCTTTTCTGAACCTGGGGCTAATCGATGAAATGCTATTGAGCATTATCCCGACCATACTGGGCCGGGGGATTCCCTTGTTCCCAGATGCCCCCAAAGAGACCCTTTTTGAATTGGAGAACGCTGAAACCTTTGAAACGGGGGTGGTTAATTTAATTTACAGAGGAAAACCAAATCAAAAACCTTAAACGCAACCATTGATTGACAGAGCATATTATAACCAGAAAGATGGAAAATATAAAGGCTGTAGTTTAAAAATGCGTTATTGTACTTAGAGATTGCCTAATGAAAGGCCACGAAAGGACAAAGTCACCATATTGAAAGTAAAAAGGGCATCCCTGGTACTCCCAGAAAGAATCCGCCGCACCTGATCTTCCATTGTTAAGGTTTGGCCCCCCAAAACACGCAACTATGAACTTAAGCCATTTTAAACGATTTGCTATGAAAACTTTAAATTCAACTATAATAGAGTTCTGTTTGGTCATGTTGCTTTTGTGCGCTTGTGACGATAAGCGTGTAGCTAATTATGAATCTTTTTTGATTGAAGTTGAGAGCATTTTTTTGCCAGAGGACATTACCGTTAATGAGCCTTTTGATATTGTATTTTCGGGAACGATTGGAATCAACGGCTGTTACCGGTTTTCTCACTTCGAAACTGAAAGAGAGGGCAATGATATTGTGGTCGAAACCTGGGGTGAATTGAATACCAGTGATGATGTTTGTGCGGATGTAATGGTTTACCTGGATAATGAAGCGCTAAGCTGTCAAATTCACGAAAAAGGGGATTATACCCTTAAGGTTAAACTGCCGGATGGAAGTTTTTTGAAGAAACAATTTACGGTTCAATGAAAAGTTTGAAATGCAGAAGTTCAAAAAACTTGGTTTTTCTTAGGTCTTAAATCTAAAAAACTAACCATCTTATAGATATGATGATATCAGTGTTTTTGATAGTTATGGGCTTTACCCTCCTAATATTTGGCGCCAACTGGATGGTGGAGGGTGCCTCATCGCTGGCCAGGAAATATAAAGTTTCCGATTTGGTTATTGGACTGACCATTGTTGCATTTGGCACTTCTGCGCCTGAAATGGTCGTTAACATCATAGCCTCATCAAACGGGTATTCAGATATTGTTCTGGGAAACATCCTGGGCAGCAATAACTTCAATTTATTTCTTGTTCTGGGTTTATCGGGCATGATATTCCCCATCAAAGTTGCGTCAACCACTGCCTGGCGTGAAATTCCCATTTCACTGGGAGTATCTGTGCTTCTTTTATTGCTGTTTTACGGTTTTTCAGGAGGGGACAGGACCATGCTTAGTCTTGTTGAGGGGCTTGTGCTTTTGGTTCTGTTTATGCTCTTTTTGTATTACGTTTTTACTCAATTGAAAAGTGAGACCAAAGCCCCCACTGAAAAGAAAGAAAAGGCAGCCTTAAATATTTGGGGCTTGATTGTCCTGGGATTAGCCGGATTGGTCATTGGCGGACGTTTGGTGGTAGACAATAGCGTTGCGGTAGCTGCCAAATTTGGGGTCAGTGAAAAAATCATTGGCTTAACCATTGTGGCTGCCGGCACTTCTTTGCCCGAATTGGTTACTTCTGTTGTGGCTGCTCTAAAAAAGAACAGTGACATTGCCATCGGAAACGTGATAGGCTCCAATGTCTTTAATATTCTTTTGATTCTCGGATTAAGCAGTCTGGTTAATCCTGTTGTTTATACCCCAAAGTTTGATACCGATTTATTCATCCTGATAGGAGGTACTTTGTTTTTGTTGACTTCCATGCTTACCGGACAACGGAAGACGCTGGATCGTTGGGAGGCAGCCTTCCTTTTTGTTTTCTATTTGTCTTATATGGTATATTTGGTGATGAAGGAGCTTTAGATTCTTTTTTGTTTTTTCACTTGCCTTTTCTTCTGATGAAGTCTTAAATTAACAATTGATCATATTGGTTGTGTTTTGCAGGTACTTACACAATTTATTATTTGGGAAACTAAGCACGCACAAGGCAATAGGCCCGTATAGTATTGTTAAAAAAGGGGTAAAGGTCATGAAAAAGCATTCCTTATTTTTAATCAGTTTGTTAAGTGTTTTTATTTTCCTGCTTTCGATTCAAACCGGAAAAGGTCAATTTCATTTAATTGGAACCTGGGAAGGAGTCTTTATGGAGGACTTCCTTGCAATAATAGAGTTCAGTGCTGGTGATGAAAACCAGATGGAAGGCAATCTGAAAATGTTTGCTGGTGATAATCAAATTCAGTATGACAGGATTGAGGCTATTGAGCTGACCAATAGCAAAATAACTTTTTATGTTCCCGCTAAGGAAACATCATTCGAAGGAAGTTTCAATGACCTGAATACCAAACTTTCAGGACAGTTTGTTTTTCCGGATGGATCGAAACATGCCATTCGATTAAATAGAAAACGAAGCGGTAAAGCACGTCTTGAGGAGTTCATACTTTTAAAAGAGGAAAAAACAGATGCAGAAAAACTGAGGACTGACCTGCATTTTCTTTACAACAGTTTAAAAAAACATCATCCCAGCTTATATACTTTTACCCCAAAAGATTCTTTCAATCTGCTATTTGACACGATTAACAATGAAATTAATTCAGCCCTTACGTTGGAGAATTTTTATTTTCAAACTTCGAAGTTGACCAATGCGGTAGGATGCAGTCACACCGGGGTAAAGCTGCCATCAAAATATCAGAGCTTTATCAATGAGTTTGGAAATCACTTTCCATTACGTTTATTTTTTAAAGATGGGAGAGCCTTTTATCTGTCAGGGATCTTATACAACGACTCCTCCATAAATCCGGGGAGTGAGGTGCTGAGCATAAATGATAAACCCGTTGATCAAATTATTAAACGAATGTTTTTCTATATTCCCTCAGAAGGCTGTAATACAACAACAAAGTATCATGACTTAAATAAAAGATTTAACAAACTGTTTTATTTCATAGACCATTCAGATGAATTTAAAATTAAGTTTCATGCTAAGGGAGCCATTAAATACAAAATTTTATCTGCGATCCGCTTAGCTGATCTTGACTCAGCCGGGGCTAAAGGTCAGAATCAAAACCTGGTAGATTTTTCCTATCTCAACAACCGCCCCCTTGGGCTGCTAAAAATAAGATCCTTTGCACTGAAGGATATGGAGCGTTTTTTCTTTCAGTTGGATAGTGTATTTGGTGATTTAAAAAATACCAATACACAAAACCTGATTCTTGATATACGGGATAATTCAGGCGGACATCCAATTTTTGCGGCGCAGCTGTTTTCTTATCTTACAGACAAAGATTTTGTTTATTTTAAAATGAATGAGGAGATTAAAGATTTTGAGCCTCTCTATAACACAATGCAGCCAAGCAGGAAGAGGTTTTCGGGAAAAGTCTTTGTTCTGATAAATGGAGGTTGCCTGTCTACGACTGGTCATTTGATATCACTGCTAAAATTTAATACCAATGCGATATTTATTGGAGAGGAACCTGGAAGTTCCTTTTCATGCAATGATTTCAGTATGAAGGTTACTTTGCCAAATTCCGGAATGGTAGTGAATATTCCCCGAACGACCTTTGAGACGGCAGTAAGCGGATTTACATTTTGTGAACCTTTTCCCGTAGACTACCCGGTTACAATTAAACCCATTGATGTCATAACCGGCAAAGACACATATGTGAAAATGGTTAAAGCAATCCTGGAAGAATAATCCGACGATCGAATAAAATCCTTTAGTTACATTGATCTCGCTTTTTGAGAATAATTGAAGATGTTTACTTTCCTGTTGAAAAAGCTCTTTTCGGTATTATGTTCGCATGAATTATCTTAAGATTATGAAGCAACCTTTTTATTCTTTTTTCATCAATACACTGAATCCCAAATGACAATGAACATGAAAAGAAAGGTTTTATTTTTTGTTGCTGCTATAATTGCATTTGTTTTTGCATCATGCGGAAAAGAGAAAAATAATGAGGAGCCCGGTTATGTTAAAATGCGCATTAACCACTATCAACAACCCGTTAATAATGAGGAATATTTTAAAGGACTTGCCTATCTTATCCAGGAAGGGGAAGAGATAGGAAGTGAAATCTGGCATCCTTTGCTGAATACTATCTCCGGATTTGATTATGAGCTTGGGTATGTTTATGAAATCGCAGTTATTAAGAATGAAATTGATGAAACGTTGATAGACAATCCCGGAGTTGAATATGCATGTGAAAGAGTCATTTCAAAGACCAGGGCACCAGAAAATGCTACTTTTCAATTAACAATTGCCATTAATTATACCAATGGATTTGAATCCCTTGTGGAAAAAAATGAAGAGTCGCACTACACCTTAATGGGGGAAACAGTAATCGAAGCCGGAGAGTTTTATAATACGCTTGAAGAGAGTATTGAAAATCAACACGGCCTTAGAGGAACTTTTTCTCATATGGATGATCAATCCATTTGTTTGGTGGGCCTGGAAGTTTTTGGGGAATAGTTTTTCAATTACTTCTACTCCTTCTAACAGAGTATTCCCGTTGCTTTTCTAGTGGCGGGTTTTTTAATTCATCAACGGGTACATTCTCCGTTATAAATATCTGTTATTTAGAGGTATTGCTTAATAAAAGTCCTTTAATTCCTGATTCCGATGGATGAGAGACAAGTTAGAGCTAAATGAATAATGGGCAAATGAGTTTTCCTGCTAAAATTGATTTTCGGAAATAATTCGCTGTAAGCATTTTTTCCCTTATTTTTGTGCTCCTTACACAGAAGAGAATAAAAATAAATAAAACAGATAAAATTTAATTGTATGGCCCAGGAAGACGTGTTTAAAAAATTGGTAGCCCATTGTAAAGAATATGGGTTTGTATTTCAGTCGAGCGAGATTTATGACGGACTAGGTGCCGTTTACGACTACGGGCAGAATGGCGTTGAACTCAAAAACAACATCAAAAAATATTGGTGGGACTCTATGGTTCTGCTCCACGAAAATGTGGTAGGACTGGATTCTGCCATTTTTATGCACCCTACTACCTGGAAGGCCTCCGGGCACGTTGATGCTTTTAACGATCCTTTGATCGATAATAAAGACAGTAAGAAACGTTACCGGGCCGATGTGCTCATCGAAGATCTGATGGCCAAGTATGAAGGGAAAATACAAAAGGAGATTGATAAGGCCAGTAAGAAGTTTGGTGATGATTTTGATGAACTCCAGTTCCGTGAGACCAATCCCCGGGTGAAAGCTAATCAGGCCAAACTCGATGAGGTTCACGGGCGTTTTGTGAAAGCGTTGAACGACAATGACCTTGAGGAATTGCGCCAGATTATTGTGGATTATGAAGTGGCTTGTCCGTTGTCTGGTTCTAAAAACTGGACAGATGTACGTCAGTTCAATCTGATGTTTGCCACTGAGATGGGATCTACTGCGGAGGGGGCTTCAAAAATTTTCCTTCGCCCCGAAACTGCGCAGGGTATTTTTGTTAACTTCCTGAATGTTCAGAAAACCGGCCGCATGAAGCTTCCTTTTGGGATTGCCCAGATTGGCAAAGCTTTTCGCAACGAGATTGTGGCCCGCCAGTTCATTTTCCGCATGCGTGAGTTTGAACAGATGGAGATGCAATTCTTTGTGCGCCCCGGAGAAGAGATGAAATGGTTCGAGTATTGGAAAGAGATGCGCATGAAGTGGCATAAAGCCATGGGAATGGGCGAAGAGAAATACCGTTTCCACGACCACGACAAACTGGCCCATTATGCCAATGCTGCCACTGATGTAGAATTCGAAATGCCTTTCGGATTTAAGGAAGTGGAGGGCATCCATTCTCGTACCGATTTCGACTTGTCTCAGCATCAGGAATTTTCCGGTAAAAAGATGCAGTATTTCGATCCCGAGCTAAATAAAAGCTATGTTCCTTATGTCATTGAGACTTCCATTGGCGTTGACCGCATGTTTCTTAGTATTTTGGCCGGAGCCTACACTGAAGAAGAAGTTGCAGGAAAAGACGGTAAAACCGAATCACGCGTTGTGTTGAAATTGCCATCTGTTTTGGCTCCTGTAAAACTGGCTGTATTGCCATTGGTTCGTAAAGACGGACTTCCTGAAAAAGCGCTTGAAATAATGGATCAATTCAAGTTTGACTTTAACTGTCGTTATGAAGAAAAAGATTCCATTGGTAAGCGTTACCGCCGTCAGGATGCGATTGGTACTCCTTTCTGTATTACCATTGATCACCAAACCATGGAGGATGATACAGTGACAATTCGTTACCGGGATAGCATGGAACAGGAGCGTGTGAAGATTTCGGATCTTTACGGAATAATCACAAATAGAGTAAGTATGAAGGAATTACTTAAAACTTTGGTATAATTTTTTTAAGCGCAAAGACGCAGTGACGCGGAGTTGCGGTTGGAGAATTAGATCTTTTTGAGATATAGATGAACCCGGCTTTTTGCCGGGTTTTTTGTTTTATTAATGGGGAGAGTCACCTTGCTTCGGATGTAAGGAATTTTTACCATAGAATTGATTTTTAAGCTCCCTTCGACCATCTCCGCGTTCTCTGTGGTAAAACAAAAAAAAACGACACCGGCGTAAAACCACCCAGACATATATACGTTTAATCTGCCCTTAAGGGCCGAATTCAATCTAAAGTTGTAAATTTGTCTGTATCAAAACCCCGTGGTTTATGAGAAAAGCAGATACCTCCAAACAAAAGAAAGTTGATTTTCTGGTAATCGGTTCCGGTATGGCCGGACTGAGTTTTGCCCTAAAAGTGGCAGACAAAGGCAAAGTGTGCATCATCAGCAAAACCAAGCTGGATGAAACCAATACGTCATATGCCCAGGGTGGCATTTCCTCGGTTACTTATGCACCCGACAATTTTGAGAAGCATGTTCAGGATACATTGACTGCGGGAGCAGGGATATGTGACGAAAAAGTCGTTAGGAAAGTGGTGGAAGAAGCCCCAAAGGAGATTAAAGAGCTGGTTAATTGGGGTGTTCGATTTGATAAAGACAAGGAAGGCAAATTTGACTTGCACCGAGAAGGTGGACACTCCGAAAACCGCATTTTGCATCATAAAGATCAAACGGGTTATGAGATTCAGAGAGGTCTGATTGAAGCAGTTCGACAGCATCCAGAAATTGAAGTGCTTGAAGACCACTTTGCGGTGGAAATTATTACCCAACACCATTTGGGCGAATTGGTGCACCGTTGGCGACGTGACATAGAATGCTATGGTGCCTATGTACTCAATCGCCGGACCAATTCGGTCGAGGCCATTCTCTCCAAAGTAACCATGATGGCAACAGGTGGTGTGGGCAGTGTTTACCAAACGACTACCAATCCGGTGATTGCTACCGGGGATGGCATTGCGATGGTATACCGTGCCAAGGGTATTGTGGATAATATGGAGTTTATCCAGTTTCATCCCACCTCTTTGTATAATCCAAAGGAACGTCCTTCGTTCCTGATTACTGAGGCCATGCGAGGGTTTGGAGGTATTCTGAAGCGCCGTGACGGCCAGAAATTCATGCATAAATACGATGAGCGGGAATGTCTGGCACCCCGCGATATTGTAGCTCGTGCCATAGATAATGAGTTAAAAACAACCGGTGACGATTATGTCTATCTGGATGTGACCCATAAGCCCAAAGAAGAAATTATTGAACACTACCCGGCAATATATGAGAAGTGTCTGTCTTTGGGGATAGATATTTCCAAAGATTACATTCCGGTGGTTCCGGCTGCTCACTTCTCCTGTGGCGGAATCAAGGTAGATGAAGCGGGACGAACCTCCATAGGACGATTGTACGCAGCCGGTGAATGCAGTTGTACCGGTCTGCATGGTGCCAATCGATTGGCTTCAAATTCTCTGCTGGAAGGTATTGTTTATGCCGATTCTGCCGCCAAAGATGCCGCGGGGGCAGTAAAAGCCTATACTTTTCAGAACAAAGTGCCTGAATGGAATGATGAAGGAACCTCACATCCCGAGGAGATGGTACTGATTACTCAAAGTCAGAAAGAGATTGAACAAATTATGAGCTATTATGTGGGGATTGTTCGCTCCAACCTGCGACTGAAACGGGCACTTGATCGCCTGGAAATTATTTACCACGAAACCGAAGATCTTTATCAGCGCTCCACCGTTTCTCAAAAGTTATGTGAGCTTCGCAATACCATACAAACCGGCTATCTGATCATAAAAATGGCGCGTCAACGCAAGGAGAGCCGGGGCTTGCATTACAACAGCGATTATCCGGATACCATTAAGCTTGGAGGGTGAGGAGCAAAGGGCATGGAGCATGGGGCAAAGAGAACGGGCCTGAAGTTTCAGTGTAACTTTCTCTGATTTTAAATTAGAAAGAACTCTTTCTAATAAACAACTGCGTCACGGCGTCTTTGCGTTTCATCTGTTTTTACATAAGCCAGTTTCGCCCCTCCGGGCAGTTTTGGCACATTTTAATTTTGGCACGTTGGTATAATATCCGATGTCTGAAATTATTGTAATTCTGATGTTTCCAAATTTTATTAAAATCAATAGTTGAAGTGTTGCCCATATTGTATTCGATGTCTTTATCGTAGCAGCAGGGAGCCACGTCTCCATTCCAGCTGATCACTGCACTGCTCCAGTGACGCCAGCAATGGTTGTAGCTTTTGCCTTTCAAAACGGTGGAGCCATCCCGGTCTTTTTCATATCTGGAATTTCCTTCCCATGGTTTCACGGATCCATCCCCAAAGTCATTGATTTGGACAGATTTTATTTCCAGTTTATCTACACCTGCTTGTTTGCACCAGTTTTTTATTTCCGGGATTTCGGGGATGTTATGCTCAAATGCGAGGGATTGGACAACGATAAGGGGATTGCGTTGCTCGCTGTTTGATCGGGCTTCAATTAAGTTTAAAATGCCTTTCTTAACGTCTTCAACATGTCCGCCTTTTCGGTAAGTCTCATAAACCGGCTGGGAATATCCGTCAAGAGAGACGGTTATTTGGGATAGACCTGCCTCAATGAGTTTTTTGCAGGTCCTTTTACCCAGTAATAAGCCATTGGTGCTGATGACAGTGTATATTTTTGCATTATTGGCGATTTTTACAAGTTCAGAAAGCTTTGGATGCATCAAAGGCTCTCCCTGAAAGTATAAGTTTAGATGAATCAGGTAATCGGCTGTTTCATTAATGGTTTTTTCAAATACAGGTATGCCCAGGAGTCCTTTTGATCTGGAAAGAATGGCTGCACCGGTTGGGCATTCCGGGCATTTTAGTTGGCAATTGCCTGATGGTTCCATTGACAAGGCGTAGGGGCGGCCAATGCAGACAGGCTTTTTATGTATCCTGGAAAGGGAAAAGCCACATCCCAGTTTCAGCAGGTTAAAAAGGCGCCTAAAGGTAAATGTTCTTGAGTAGAGACATAAGTTGACAAATATTGCTGAAACGTTGAACCACATAAGGTTTTGTTAATTTTGTTTTGACATACTTTAATCGATATACATCAGAGCATTTCTATTTCAGGGAATATTCGAATTAAAAAGCGGTTGTCTCAAAAGTCCAATTTTGATGTCATTCTGAGCTTGTCGAAGAATCTTTTCATTTGAAAAACAGATGTTTCGACTAGGCTCAACATGACAAAAATTTGGGGTTATATACTTTTGAGGCACCCTGTACCATTATTCTTATTAGTTTCTGTTGCGATCCTAAACGTATAAAAGCATTTTTAGTTGGTCTCCAGTATATCCAGGATTTGATCCAGGCGAGGCGTCAGGATGATCTCAGTACGACGGTTTTTTCGTTTTCCTTCGGGGGTGTCATTTGATACCAAAGGCACGTGTGATCCGCGGCCGGCAGCGATTACGCGGGAAGGATCGATGGCACTATTTTCCAGTAAAATTCGTGTGACTGAAGTTGCACGTTTTACACTGAGGTCCCAGTTGTCAAGTAATTTTCCGCTGCTGTATGGTACAGGGTCAGTATGTCCTTCAATCATGATATTAATGTCTTTTTTGTTGCCCAAAACATTTGCCACTTGCCTTATGGCTGAGGCTCCTTCGGCGCTTACCTGATAACTTCCTGATCCAAAAAGTAATTTCTCTTCCATTGAAACATATACTTTACCGTTTTTGATGTGTACCTTCAACTGACTTTGGTCAAAGCCTGTAAGCGCGTCTGCGATGGCTTGTCTCAGGGCGTTGCTGGCACTGTCCTTGCGTGCAAGGGCCTGCTCCAGTTCCAGCAGTCGTTGGTTTTGGGCGGCCAGCTCTGCTTGTGCAGTTTCCAGTTCTTTTTGCGCTGCTGCGAGTTTGGCCATTGCTTCCTGAAGCTCTTTTTCTCTGGCATCAAGGTCTCGTTCTGAAGCAATGAGTGCATCTTCACGAGCCTGCAAATCTTCCTGCAGTTTTTGAAGATAATTCAGCAATTCCTCAGAGTCTCCCGCACCTGTCTGGTTCCTAAGTTGTGTTAAAAGATCTTCATATTCGGTCCTTAGCTTCTGAAGGTCATTGCGACAACCTCGGACTTCCCGTCCTTTCTTAAGTGTGTCAGCCGTTAATTCGGCCACTTGCTTTTTCAGGCGGTCCGCCAGTTCTTTTAATTCTTCATTGCGGCCTTCAAGGAGTTCTTTTTCACTCGAAAGATTATCTACTTTGTCAGACAATTCAGTATTGGCTTCTTCCAATTCCCTAAATTGGTTAAGAGGTACACATGAAAAAAATAATGTGCTGGCAGTGATCAGGATTCCGATGTATTTTACTGTCTTCATAAGGATAAAATTTTCTTTTTTGGCACTTACAGTTTCCTGTCCGATGGATGTATTTTAATAAGCGCTTTTTTTATGATGCTATAGATTTAATAGTCCGTTGTACTTTTTGCAATGGGCTTTGAATTAGTTGTTTACAGATCGATGGCCTTTCAAATTAACGCTCGGATTGTTAATTGGTTATGATCTGTCTTAAATCTAACCTGCCTGCCGTCAGGCAGGTATCTAAAAATCTAACGATCTATTGAAAGATTAATACTATATAAATTAACAGGGATGTCCCGGGATTTATTGTACGGATTGCAAACGCCGGCCTAAGTTTTTATTCAAAAAAACCGGTCGAACAACATTACATTCCGGCATGAAATTCCCATCACTCAGATTTGGGCATCTCTGTTCAAAAATATAATTTTAAATAGATAATTACGATATGTTTGTCTGGTTATTCTATTTTCCTGCCAACAAATATAAAAACCCCGGTGATAGATCATACCTAAAATATTAACATTCTTTTATCTTTGCATCTAAATTACATTCTGAGATCCTAAAAACAGAACAACGGGAATGGAAGAGGCCGCTAAAGAAATTTTAAAAAACATCAATAGTCCTGCCGATCTGCGCAAGTTGCCGCAGAAAGACCTGATTAAGGTCTGTGCCGAATTGCGGGATTATATCATTGATGCTGTGTCCTGTAATCCGGGGCATTTCGGCGCCAGTCTGGGCGTAGTTGAACTTACGGTGGCCCTTCATTATGTGTTTAATACCCCCAGCGACAAAATTATCTGGGACGTGGGGCATCAGGCTTATGGTCATAAGATACTGACAGGCCGAAGGGATGATTTTCACACCAACCGTAAATATAAAGGCCTTAGTGGTTTTCCCAATATCTTTGAAAGTGAATATGATGCTTTTGGGGTAGGCCACTCCTCTACATCCATTTCTGCGGCACTGGGGATGGCAGTTGCAGCGCGCCAGAAAGGGGAAAAAGACAAACAAACAGTTGCTGTGATTGGTGACGGAGCCATGACTGCAGGACTGGCTTTTGAGGGATTGAATAACCTGGCTGCCAGTAAGGCCAATGTGCTGATCGTATTGAATGATAATAATATGGCCATTGATCCCAATGTAGGGGGATTCAGTGAGTATTTGGTAGATATTGCAACCAGCCATACTTATAATAAACTTCGGAAAGAGGTTTTTAAAGCGCTTCAGAAATTTAATATTGGCGGACCTCGCTCACGGGATATGATCATTAAGATCAACAACAGTATCAAAACGCTGCTTACTCGACAGACCAATATCTTTGAAGGGCTAAAAATTCGCTATTTTGGACCGGTTGACGGACACGATGTTGAGCGGCTTTCGAATGTGCTTAAGGATTTGAAAGAGATAAGTGGTCCTAAGGTTTTGCATATCATTACTAAAAAAGGAAAAGGATTTAAGCTGGCTGAAGAGAATCAAACAGCCTGGCACGCCACCGGGGGTAAGTTTGATCCCAAAACAGGCCGATTTCTGGAAGCAGCTTCCAATATTCCGAAGCCACCTAAATTTCAGGATGTTTTTGGGCACAGTATAATAGAGCTTGCTGAAGAAAATGAAAAGATAGTCGGTATTACGCCCGCCATGCCTACCGGGTGCAGTCTGAACCTGATGATGCAGAAAATGCCCGACCGGGCTTTTGATGTAGGTATTGCAGAACAACATGCTGTAACCTTTTCAGCAGGATTGGCAATCTCCGGGATGGTGCCTTTTTGCAATATTTATTCCTCATTTATGCAGCGTGCTTTCGATCAGGTGATTCATGATGTGGCTTTGCAGAAGCTCAATGTTGTCTTCTGCCTCGATAGGGGTGGACTGGTGGGTGCAGATGGGCCCACACACCATGGAGCTTATGACCTGGCCTTCTTTCGTTGTGTGCCCAATATGGTGGTATCTTCTCCTATGGATGAGTATGAATTGCGAAATCTCATGTATACCGCTCAGTTACCTGATATGGGACCATTTTCTATTCGTTACCCACGGGGCACCGGTACGCAGGTGGACTGGAAATCTCCGTTTGAAGCTATTGAAGTTGGCAAGGGGCGCGAATTGTCAGTTGGTGAAAATTTGGTATTTCTCACCATCGGTCCAATAGGTACTAAGGTGCAACGAATTGTTGATCAGTTAAAAGAGGAGGGTATTTCAGCCGGTCATTGCGACATGCGGTTTGTCAAGCCATTGGATGAAGCATTACTTCATAAAGTGTTTTCTAAGTATCAGAAAATAATAACCATAGAGGACGGAACGATTGTTGGCGGGCTGGGGTCTGCCGTGATTGAATTTATGTCTGAGAATAGCTATTCAGCCACCATCAAGCGGCTTGGTATTCCTGATAAATTTATTGATCAGGGCACTCAGGTTGAATTGGCCCGGGATTGTGGATACGACATGGAGGGAATCAGGAAGGCCGCTCGCAATATTCTTTCCTTTAAAAAAACCACTTCAATCTAAGTAATCCCTGAAAATCAGTAGATATTCCTGTTGTGTCATTTTTATTGAAAAACAGATTAATAAAAGTTGTTAAGTAAAGATTGGGTTTAAGGGAATATTCAAAAGAAGGCCCCAAATACCATGCGTTGGTGCCGGGAAAGGCCATTGCGTTCATGGAACCGGTAAAAAGTGGTGTAATCGGATATTGTGCCATTGCAAAAACACTGTATTTTGAGACACTCAGGTTTCTGATTGAGGCCTGACCGGCGAGGAAGTCTGTGAATCCACCTACGCTGTTAGGGAGATTGCTGCTGTAAAGAAATTCACTTCTCAGTAGCAGCGAGTTTTTGAACGTATAGTCAAGTCCGGTGGAGGCAATAATTGTTTCGTTTTCATTATCACCATCCGGGATGAGTAGCGTTCCTTCCCCGTAAAATCCCGCATCTCCAATATGACCTGACCAGCCAAGACCGGCAGTCCAGTCGCTGTCGTTGAGTCGTCCGCCTAATACCTGCCAGTCGTAACGACCGGCATTGAAACGGTAACGCATGGCTATGGTTTTTTGGTGCTCGTTGTCTATTTTAAATACGCCTTCCACTTGTGAGGCCATGCCTGTGTATAATTGCAGGCGAACACCATCGATCCCGGGTCGTTCGGGGTAGTCAAAATCGAAGAATGAATAAGCGTTGAATATATCATTGGGGTTCCACACCATGGCCTGTCCCCAGTTTATGCGCTGGCGGCCGGCCCTTATTTGAAGTTTCCCCAGATAAAAATCCAACCAGAGGCGGTCGATGGTCATGTTTAAAACAGCATTATTTCCGGTGGCCAGATTGTAGGTCATGTCAACCAGTCCCTGGTCTGAGTCTATCAATGCAACATATCCCGGAATTTCTCTTATGGTTTCTCCAATGATTAGTTGGTTTCGGAACTGCAACACCCCTATGAGGGAGGGAGAAAAATCGTAACTCAGGTTAAGGCGGTTGTGCACCACATTTTCCCAAAGATTCTCGTCCATTTGATCGAGGTAATACCAGGTGGGCATTGTTCCCAGGTAGCCGTCGGCTTTTATCTGTGCTTTGAGCTGTATGGAAATGATCAGAAAGATGATCAGAGACAAATATCTCATACCTTATTATTTTGTACTTTTTGTTTGAATAAGTTAGTTTAAGTCACTAATCCTCAGATGCACGTGTGTTTGTAATTGTAAATCTGTTCTGCAAAAGACCAAAGACCTGAGCCCCAAATACGGGTTGTCTGACACTTAATGGTTGTTAAAGTTGCCTATTCGGAAAAAGCCTCTTGTTGGGTTGTTTCATCCGATTTTATTTTCCCGTCCTCAAGCATTACTACTCTTCTGGCCATGTTAACAACTCTGGAATCGTGTGTTGAGAATATAAAAGTGGTCTTTTCTTTTTCATTGAGATCTTCCATGATGGATAAAAGATTCTCTGCGGAGGCGGAATCCAGATTAGCTGTCGGTTCATCTGCAAGAATAAATCTGGGTCTGGATGCCAGGGCACGGGCTACTGCAATGCGTTGCTGCTGTCCTCCGGAAAGTTGCCTTGGCCGTATGTCTGCCTTCTCCGGAATGCCAACGGCTTGAAGCAGTTCGGTGCTTCTTTTTCTGCGTTTACCTTTGGGTACGCCCTGAAGTTCCAGTATGAATTCAATATTTTCGCGGGCTGTCAATACCGGAATCAGATTATAGGCCTGGAAAATGAACCCGATGTGGTGCAACCGGAAGTCGATTTTTTCGCTCTTCGAGAGTTTGTTGACCTCCGTTCCATCAATAATGATCTGTCCCCGGTTGGGATCGTCCAGACCTCCTATAATGTTGAGTAATGTGGTTTTTCCGGATCCGGAAGGACCCACTATAGCTGCAAATTCTCCTTCTTCAAACGATAAGTCAACTCCGTTAAGGGCGTGAACTGGTACCTGGCTTGAATTATAGGTTTTGTAAAGGTCTTTTATTGTTATGATTGACATGATTCTGTGTTTTTGATTTTTTTATTTTAGCTCAAAATCTTATAGCCGGATACGGATGGTCTAAATCACTCTCACTGCTTCTGACGGATTTAACTTCAGAGCCTTCCAGGCAGGATAGAGAGAAGCCAGAATGCCTGCAGCTACTACCATCAGGGCGATGTTGATGACCAGGGCAGCATCCCACTCAGGGTAAACGATGGGGTTAAAGCCCATTTCAGTGAGACCGGTGCTCCAGACTGAAAGATCAATTCCTGTCTCTCCCAGTTTCCGGACCGTCAGCATACCCAGAAAAATACCGATCATGCCGCCCGTGGAGGAGAGCATTACGGTTTCCAGAACAATCATAAAGAATATGCGCCAACGGGCCATTCCCACTGACATAAGCATACCGATTTCCCGCACTCTTTCGAGCACGACCATCAGCATTGTATTGATGATGCCAAAGCCCAGGGCAAGTAAAATGATGACCACAAAAATGTACAGATAAGTGTTTCCCAGTTCAGTCAGGTACCCTAACTCGGGGCTTAGCTCTTTCCATGGAACTACGTCTGCTTGCGGTACCTTATCTTCGAGGGTTTTGGCTATGGTCATGGCTTGTTCCGAATCGTTGAGGCGGACCACCAGGGAGTGAAAATCCCGGGGGGAAAGGTTCAGCAATTCGGCCAGATCATTGTTTCGTACCCATACATTGGTGCCATCGAAAGCAGTGTTGTTGGTTTTGTATATGCCAACCACTCTGAAAGCGCCACCTGTGAGGGTGCCATCTACGTCCTGGAAACGAAGGACCAATCTTGACCGGACGCCAATTTGCAGTTGTTTGGCCAGCTTTTGTCCGATCACTGCTTGTTTGGAGTAAGGCGAATCGAACCAGGTTCCTTCTTTGACTTCCCGGTGAAGGTTTAGTACCGCTGCTTCGGCATCCGGATCTGCACCGTAAACTCTTACACCCCTTGCGGTTTCTGCCGAAGCAGCCATTGCTTCAACAATAAGGCGTCGTGACGTGGCCTTTATTTGAGGTTGTTTTTTTATTTCTGGAAGGTCACCTTCCGTAAAATGTTGTGAGAGCTCACGACTGCTTTGGTATCCGTTGCGAAAGATCTGGAGATGTCCGGTTTCTGTTTCCACTCCGTCGCGCAATCTTTGAGACATCCAGCCGTTGATGAAGGTGGAGGTGAAAACACCTGCAAACATGCCAACCGTAAGGGCTGCAATTATTATCCAGCTGCGGACCGGGCTGCGCCAGATATTTCGCCAGGCTATTTTTAGTAACATAACTACTATGAATAATTCCCCGTCAGATTTTTGATCGAATCAGGGGGTTTGTTAATACTCAGTTTCGTGGGCGTGAAATCTTTTTTAATGGGGCAGGGGGTTTGTTTAGATTAATTTTTGACACTTACCACAGGGCTGATCTTAAAAGCACGAATAAACGGGTAGAACGACACCAGGGTGGTAAGAATGAATACAACCAGAACTTGTTGAAGAAATACGCCTACATCCCAGGCAAAAAACATGTAGGGTTCGAACCCGATGTTTTTCATCCATTCACCGGCCTGGCCTGTGATGGGGATTGGGTGGTTAACAAACCAACTAACCACCGGCATGGTTCCCAGGAACCCTGAAATGACTCCCAAAACCCCGATCCATAATATTTCCATTAATAGCATCAATGCCAGTTTGGAACGGTGCATGCCTACCGCCACCATCACGCTGAATTCATGCTGACGCTCGGCCATCATCATAACAACCGTTCCTAAAATTCCGAAACCAATGACCAGGTAAAGGATTAGTTTCATAATGAGGGCTGTTGCACGGTCACTTTCAATTTGTTGAAGAACTGCGGGGAACATCTCCTGCCAGGTACGTAAAACCCTGTCATTGTTGATCATTGATCTTATTTCAGGCAGAGCCTTGTTCATGGCTTTTTGCGACGCGCCAACCAGTGCAAGGGAGGTGACGTTGCCAAAAGCCTGAAAGAAGTATTGTGCTTCGGGCAATGGCATATAAACCAGCCGACGGTTCAGTTCGGGGTTAGGGTGGCTGAAAATTCCTTTAACCTGGTACTGCCCAAAAGCACTGACGCCATGATATCCCTGGCTGATCATCACCAGGGTGTCTCCCACGTCAAGACCAAGGTTGCCGGCCAGTTCTTTTCCGACCAGTGCTCCGTCTTTTTGGAAGTAATTGCCTTCAATAACTTTAGTAGATAGTTCCGTCATCCGGTCTTCCTTATCGGGGTCAACACCCATGACCATTATCCCTTCTGTTTTTTGGCCGGAAGAGGCCAATGCAAAGCTTTCGAGGCGCGGCACAACCTCCTCTATTTCATCAACTTTATTGAGGCTGGCCATTAACGAGTCGGAGGGTACAAAAGAGTTGTTGATGGATTCCTGGTCGGGATACTTTACATGTTGAATTTGTGCATGCCCGGCGTAGAACCTAACCACATTTTCAATCATCTTTTGATAAGAGCCTTCTTGCATGGATCCCATAATGGCTGAGAATATGACCCCAAAAAAGATGGATGATACCGTGATGATGGTTCGGCGTTTGTTGCGCCAAAGGTTCCGCCAGGCAATTTTCATAACCCCAGGGGTTCCTCCGGATGTTTTTTCTTTTGGGATTGACATTGTTCTGTTTTTTTTAGAAAGTCTGAAGATAATCAGAGGTAATTGCAAATGAAACGAGCATGGCAAAGTTTACCACATAAGAATATGTATAAGTTCCAGCATGCGGGTTTCATTTGACCTAAATAAATTTTACACGGATGAAATACCGTGATTTGCCCTCTGACAATCTGATAATCCTGCATCTTAAATCTGTTCTAGTGTGATATTTATTAAATTAGTGAATGAATTTAGTAATTGTCACACTAGCGCATTCTTTTCATGTTCTGAATGGAGAAAAAGCTGTCGTTGATGTCTACACCAAATTCGATGTTCTGAAACTTCATTATGGTTTTGTGTCCTTCTTTGTCGGCCGGTATCATTGTAAAGCGAGTGGGAATGGTGCGGTCACCGGCATCTTCTGTTTCATCCAGAATTTCTTCATTAACCAACACCCCGGCCTCGTCATAGTATTCATTGCGCAAGGTTATGAAATCATTTTTGGAAATCCAGGTCACAACTTTTCCCCATACAACCGGCGCTTCCTCGTGTGGGATCATATTGATGACATAGCACTCGGAGCCTCTCAGGTTTTCAGTTCTCAACACCGTCTGGTCATAATCTTCCAAGATGGAAGCCGCATTCACGAGGTCATCGTTGGTAAGATCCGAGCCCATCCACGATTGCATCATCATGCTTGGGGGAATCTTGATCATGCGGTCGATGGAGGGGACGTAATTCCACATTTCGCGATCCCTTTTCAGGAAACGCTGACCTTTTTCCCGTTGTGGATACGTAATGTACACCAATGAATAATCATCTCCTTTGGCCCAGGACTTAAACCGGAGAGTGCGGGTCCATGTGGGACGGATTATTTCCATTTCCACCTCTGCATAGTTGCTTTTACCACGCATCAAATCGTCTGCTTTTTTGACAATCTCCTTTCCCGAAAGATTTTGGGCATTTGCCGGGAGTAGCATTCCAATACAAAAAAGTATCATCAGGGAGAAGGTTCTTTTTGATGATGAATTTTGGGTTTTCATTGTCGTTGGCTTTTTTTAGTGTTCTTGATTTATTTCCTGAAGTTGATATTTGTAGTACAGGGTGATTTTCTTTTCTATTTTTTCAATTGGGAAATTGCCTGGATCCATGGCATAGTTGATACTCATCCCATCGAGCATGGCCAGGAAGTATCGAACCTCAGTTTCAGGGTCCTCGAAACCGCTTTGACGGAAGAATGCCCCCAGCTGTTTGAGGTATGGATCCAAAATTTCCCAAAGTTCGGCACACAACAGATTGTAAACAGTGGGCTGCGAAACAATGGAGAAGTACAGGAGCAGAAATTCTCGTTTTTTTCCTACCCATTCGAATGTATTACGGATCATACCAAAAAACTCTTCCTCCGTTACGACACCATCATGATTTGGATCGATGAGTTCAGCCATTTGGAGCATGGTATCAAAAACAATGGTGCGTAATAATTGCTCTTTATTTTCGAAGTAGTTGAACAGCGATCCTTTGGCGATGCCGGCAGCCTTGGCGATCTCTGCCGTGGTTGTTGAATGAAATCCTTTGTCTGCGAACAATTCCAGCGCTTTTTGCAGTACAAGTGCCCGCTTGTCTTCTTGTGTTTTTCGTTTAGTCTCTTTCATAGTTCAAAAATGACTGACTGGTCAGTCAAATATATGAAGAGTTTTATCAAATACAACACTTTTTTGAGGTTTTTCTGATGAAAATTCTGCGAAACAGCATAAATGCCAGATGAATGGGAATTCTTTACCGTTATTCAGAGGCTTGTGTAGTAGTAATCAGATAAAGCAGAGGCGAAACCTGCCCGGGGATGTATGGCAATAGTCAGCCACAAATAAAAAGCCCGGCTCTGAAAAGCAGAGACCGGGCAATTCGGTTAATTATGAAAATGAAAAAGCATTCTTAATTGATCGAGAACTGACTGTCCTCTACTCCGGCATTAATTTCAATAGTCTTAATATCGATGTCGAAAGACTGCGGTCCCATAACCTGTGTCATAGCTTTGGGGAATTTGATGCCTTCTACCGTTTGATAATCATTAATGGTAGTTGAAACAGTTCCCTGAGGGGATTGAGATACTTCTTTGCATTTGAGGCCGTCTTCAACTCCGAAGAACATGGTTGTAGTCAGCCCTGAAGGTTTGGTCACCATTATTTTGTAAGCATCTTTGCCATTTACCTGCTCAACCCCATCGAGCTTTAGCTCAATACCATCCGCATTAAAGTCTAATTCAGGAAAAATCTTTGCATTTTCTTTCAGCTGTGCAAGCATTTCTCCCTGTAATTCCTGCTCACCCATGGGGGTTTTTACTTTTCCTTTTTCCCCGTCAAAAACCTGCATAGAAACGACATTGCCCTGCATAGAGGTTGCCTGGTAAAACTTGTTCGGTTTTTTCTGGTAAACATTCACTTCAAGAGGCATCCCCTGCACTTGCATACCCATGGTCATTTTAAGATCATTGACCGACCGGATGGTTTCTTTGCCCCCGATCGCCCGGATGTAATCATCAATCACATCCATGGGCGAAATGTTTGCAGCAACGGCTTTCTTTTCTACTATATTCCCGTAATAGTCGTACTGCGTGACAGTTTGTGAGGGGCTGAATAGCTTCATTTTATCCTCAATGGCAGAAGCATTACCTACGGCCAGAATCACAGATTTTTCAGGTTTCAGATATTTTTCAGCAGCCGCTTTCACATCTTCGCGGGTCACTGCTTCCACCCTTTTCAGGTAGTTTTCATAATAATCCTGAGGCAGGTCGTAACGTTCAATGTTAAGGGCAAAACGCGCCACTGTTTGAGGGTCTTCCAATGCTCGTCCAAAATCACCAATCAACACATTCTTCACAAGTTGCAACTCTTCCTCATCTACCAATTCTGTCTGAAGGGTTTCCATTTCTTTAAGAACTTCCGTCAGGGCACTGTCGGTGACAGAAGTACGAACCTGTGCAGATGCCGAAAATCGACCAACACGCTCATCCGGGCTTAAACTTGAGTAAGCACCATAGGTATAAGCTTTGTCTTCACGAAGGTTTTGGAATAACCGGGCATTAAAGGATCCACCACCCAGAATTTCGTTCATTATTTTGGCTTTGGCCATATCAGGATGTCCGGGAGGAAGCATCACTTCATGGGTCACCATTATGGTTGATTGATTGGCTCCTTCTTTATTCGCTATGACAACCTGAGGCTCATCATAACCCCCGGGGAAGGGGAACATATTCTGAGGAACAGGAGCTTCCTCCCAATCTCCAAAATATTTTTTTGCTTGTTTTTTAGCTTCTTTTTTGCTGATATCGCCAACAACAACCAAATAGGCAGCATTGGGTCGAAAATATTTCTGGTAATAGCTGCGACAAAGTTGAGGAGTGATGTTGTCGAGGGTCTCTTCGGTGGTAATTTCTCCGTACGGATCGTCTTTACCATAAACCAATTTTCCGGCCACATTGCCGGCAATAGCACGAGGCTCTTCTTTATTGGCCTGAATGCCGGTTTTGTTTTGTTTTACCTGTTTGTCCAGTTCTTCCTGGGGAAAAGTGGGATTTAGCAAAACATCCGACATTAAAGTTAGCAGTTCTTCGCTGTGCTTAGTAAGCGAACGGCCATAGATGCCTTTCGCATGTGTGGATAGTGTTCCGCCGATGAAATCAACCTCTTCATCGATTTCAGATTTAGTGCGGTTGGTTGTACCGGCTCTGAGCAGATTTCCTGCCATACTTATATAGCCGGCATTTTTGCCTTCACGCGGAAGATCCACATCAAGGGTTAAAGAGTAAGATACAACGGGAACTTTGTCGTTTTCAACAACAATAACGGTCAATCCGTTGGGAAGTGTGAATTTGTCGTAATCACCAATCTGAACTTCGGGAGCCGGCCCCGGCACGGGAGGCGTTGAGCGGTCAAGTTGTGCGCTTGCTGCAGTTACCAGGGCAAAAAGGACGGCTATTGATAATATTCTCTTCATTTTATTTTCTGTTTTGAGTAATTAATACACGATGGTGTCAGATAGAGTAGAAGGCTGTGAGAAGGCCTTATTAAGGCTAAAATCTCAACATCTTTTCATCTACCGTCGAATCATCTGTAAACGGGTTATTGTTTTTGACTTTTGGGAAGATAATAAAGCACCACCCGATTATCGGCATTGAAATACTTTTTGGCCACCTGTTGAATGTCTTCACGGGTTACGGCCATGTATTTCTCCAGTTCTGAGTTGATCATGCCGGCATCGCCAAAATAAGTGTAATAACGGGCCAGGTTGTTGGCCCTGGTAGCAATGCGGGTGTTTCCGGTTACAATATCACTCTCTATTTGGTTTTGAAGCTTCCGGAATTCATGCTCATCGATAAGGTTGCTCTTGACTTTCTCAATTTCGGCAATCATTGCATCTTCTACTTCTTTAATATCGTTACCCATGTTTGGAAATGCATAAGCAATATTTACACCGGGTTCCCGAAAAGGAAACGGAAATGAACCTGCCTGCATAGCCAGTTGCTGTTGGTCAACCAACGATTTGTACAATCTGGAGCTTTGACCATAGGCCAGGAGTGTATTGAGCATGTCCAGGGCATAAAAATCTTCAGTCCCCATGGCAGGTGAACGATAAGCCTGAAGAAGCAGGGGAACCTGTACATTATCGTAAATAGTATCACGAACTTCTCCGTTCAACGGAGGCTCAACAATATCGGGACGGTAAATTTTGCCTTTACCTGGAGGAATTTCGCCAAAATATTTTTCCACCAGCTTTTTGGTATTTTCAGGTTCGATGTCTCCGGCAATTACCAAAACTGCATTGTTTGGCACATAGAATTCATCGTAAAAGTGCTGGAACTCTTCATCCCTGGCGGCGCGTATGTGATCGGGATCTCCAATGGTTGTCCAGCGGTAGGGGTGTTCTTTAAAAGCCCGCTTCATAAGCTCTACCTGGAAGGTTCCATAAGGACTGTTGTCGTAACGTTGTTTCTTTTCTTCAATCACCACTTTTTTCTGAGTCTGAATGCCCACGCTGTCCACTTTAGCGTGCAACATCCGCTCAGATTCGAGCCAAAGTCCCATTTCCAGCTGATTGGATGGAAGGATTTCATAATAGTAGGTCCTGTCAGGTGAGGTACTGGCATTTAATGTGCCTCCTGATTTTTCCACAAATTTGGAATACTCACCGCGGGGAATGTTTTTGGTTCCTTCAAACATCAGGTGTTCAAAGAAGTGTGCAAACCCTGTGCGGTCGGGCTGTTCGTTTTTCGATCCCACATGGTACATCACTGAAACGGATACAATGGGTGTCGATTCATCCTGATGCAGAATCACGTGGAGTCCGTTGTCAAGGTCAAATTCAGTAAATTCGATCTGCCCGCTTTGGGCAAACGCTAAGCTTCCTGAAAGCAGAAGGGCAAACAGAAGCAAAAAAGTTTTCTTCATCTTGATCATGTTTGATTCTTTTAATTTTGGTCAAGTTGTAAATTGAATTAAGAATTTTATTTAACAATAAACAGACCAAAATATGGTTTTGGTTGTTTTTTAGTCTGTTGAGGTCTGAATTATTTGTTTTTGTAACGGTATATTGCACGTTTACGAACATAGGGGTGTTCATATTCGTACAGGCTGTTGGCATATTAAAAACCACTTAATTTTCTACCTTTGCACAAACAAATTTGCAGCTATGAAGTTCAGAACTTGTTTGCTGGCTGTAACAGCAATTGTATTTATTACTGCCGGATGTGAAAATGAGGAGGCTTGTTTGTCCAATCAGCACTCAGTCCAGGCCGGTTTTTTTTCAGCCTGGTCGCAGACGGATAAGGATAGTACTCTAAATGAAGTATCACTGTTCGGACTGGAACGGGAAGATAGTATATATACCCGTGAATCTTTGTCGGAGTTGTTTATTCCTCTGGATTTTGAGCGCGATACAGTCTCATTCGCCGTGGTGGCCAGGACCATGAAGGATACTTTGAGGATTGCCTATCAAAAAGAGTTGGATTTTATTTCGCGTGACTGTGGCTATATTTTTTCATTTCAAATTGATACCGTTTGGCATTCAAATGCCTTTATTGATTCAGTAGCTATTGAATATACGGATATTAAATATGGGGAAACCGTTGAAAATATTAAGTTGTACATTTATTAGTCTTTTTTTCCTGGGACAGGTTCTTGACGCCCAGAAAAAGGTAGTGACAGATCAGTCCGGTGATGGCAGTTCAGGCGGTTTTACCCTGGGCGTAAATCTTGAAGGACCGATAGGCCGGATATTTGATTCCGATAAGGCAGCTTTCTCCGCTGTTACGCACATCAAATTTGCCCAAAAATGGTTTTTCAGGGGAGAAGCAGGGTTTGAGAATCTTACTTTTTCTCCCACTAACGAGCAAGAGAGGAGTTACACATATGAAAGCAACGGATCCTTTCTGAAAGCCGGAGTGTTGTATGATTTTTTTAGTGTTGAAGAAAAGGGCAACAACGACAACATTTTTATTGGTTTAAATTATGGTTTTGCCATTCAGGAACATGGATCAGGTTCTTATACCATCGAAAACGGCTACTGGGGCGATTTTCAAGGGTCGATGGGGGAATATGTTCTCAATACCCACTGGCTTGAAATTATGGCCGGGCCCCGCACTGAACTGCTGAAAAACCTGTACATGGGATGGACCATTAATATGAGAATTAAAGTGTTGCAGGACAATGAAAAGGTTCTGGATCCTTTCTCAGTTCCCGGTTTTGGGAATGGGGATAATACCGTAAATGTCGGGTTCTCATATGTTATTGAGTATTTTATTCCATGGAGAAAAAACAGGGAGTGATAGTTTATTAGTGGTCGGTGGTCAGTAATCAGTTGTCAGTTGGTGGATACAGTTTGATGGTGAATGGTCTTGAAAGGCTGGTTTTAACTTTCCCCTGGCAAAAGAAATCTATTTGTTTTCAAAAACAACACACCAATGAAGAATATAGCCGTATTTTGTGCATCGAGCCCTAAGATTCCCGGTATTTATTTTGAAGATGCCCGCAAAGTAGCCACTTACCTTGTAAAGGCGGGTTATGGAATTATTTATGGGGGCGGTGGGGCCGGTTTGATGGGCGCTGTGGCCGATGAGGCTCTCAGACACACTGGGCAGATTAAGGGCATTATTCCCGGTTTTATGGTTGACGTGGAATGGGAGCATAAGGATGTGGAGGACATGGTACACGTGGAAACCATGCACAAGCGAAAAGAACTAATGGTGCAGCAAAGTGCCGGCATTGTTGCCCTTCCGGGAGGAACAGGTACTTTGGAAGAGTTGTTTGAAGTGATGTCGCTGAAAAAGCTTGGACAATATCCCCATCCCATAGTAGTGCTCAATACCGCCGGCTATTACAATGGTCTTTTGGAGTTGACCAATAAGATGGTGGAGGAAAAATTTATGCGCCCTGTTCACAATGAGATGTGGAACATTGTCAATACCCCTGAGGAGGTGGTGCCTGCCATCCGTAATGCCAAGTCATGGGGTGAGGATTCTATTAAGTTTGCTGCGCTGTAATTATTCAATCTTTTTAATTAGCTTTGCCTCTCATTAAAAGAAACGAAACGTCGAAAAAACTGAAGGTAAGTCGTCAAAACTTTCCGTTCAGACGAACAAACAACAAATGCTTCGAGCAGAAAATTCTGTCCTGACATCTTAATTGGTCACCTTCCTGCAAATTATTCTGTCTGACAAACGAGCACTGTAAAAACAATTCGAAATCCATTTCCCGCATTCCTGCTGATTGTATTGCAGGGTGAATATTGTTTTTATTTGTTCTCGCCGTTGAATGTTATCAAAAGTTTCTCGAGTTAAACTAAAATAGTAATGAAACCGGTATAAAGTTTCGATTTTGTGCTGTTCAAGAGAGTCTCTGATTGTTATAGGGATGCTTTTAGTCAGTAAGTTGAAAGAGGAGGGGCAGGTTTCAGACCAGAAAAATAAATATTTATTAGAATGACATTTGAAGATTTAAAATTAATTCCATCAGTGCTTAAAGCATTGAAAGACGAAAACTATACAGAACCAACAGCTATTCAGGCTCAGGCGATTCCGCTGGTTTTAAACCACGAAGATGTATTAGGCAGTGCTCAGACAGGAACCGGTAAAACGGCTGCTTTTGCCATTCCTATTATTCAACATCTTGTAAACGACCGTCAAAGCAGCAAAGGAAAAAGATCCATATCAACACTTGTGGTGACACCTACCCGTGAGCTTGCTCTGCAAATAGGCGAAAGCTTCTCGACTTACGGAAAATATACCAATGTAAAGAATACCGTCATTTTCGGTGGTGTCAATCAAACATCTCAGATTAAGGCCCTGAGGCAGGGAGTAGATGTACTAGTCGCCACTCCCGGTCGGTTGCTCGACCTTATGAACCAGGGATACATCTCGCTTAAGGATATTCAATATTTTGTGCTGGATGAAGCTGATCGCATGCTGGATATGGGATTTATTCACGACATTAAGAAAATACTGGCCAAATTGCCCAAAGACCGGCAGTCACTGTTTTTCTCGGCTACGATGCCTCAAAAGATCGTGAAATTGTCGCGGGAGATATTACGAAACCCTAAAAAGGTTGCAGTAAGCCCTGTTTCATCTACTGCCGAAACCATTCAGCAATATTTGTATACCACGAATAAACCGGATAAAAAGAATCTTCTTCTCCATATTCTGAAAGACACTGAAATAGATCAGGCTTTGTTGTTTTCAAGAACCAAGCACGGGGCCGACCGCATAGTACAAAACCTGCGAAGAAAGAAGATCGAATGTGCAGCCATCCACGGGGATAAAAGTCAGAACCAGCGGCAAAAAGCCCTCAAGGATTTCAAAGACGGGGACATCAGAATTCTGGTGGCAACTGATATTGCCGCCCGGGGTATCGATATTGACAAGCTCCGCTATGTGATCAATTACGATATTCCCAATGAGTCGGAAACCTATGTTCACCGAATTGGACGTTGTGGCCGGGCAGGGGAAGAGGGTATCTCCATTTCCATTTGCGAACCGGAAGAAAATGAATATGTCAGAGACATTGAAAAGCTTACCAGCCAAAAAATTGAGGTAGTCAATGACAATCCTTTTCCGCAAACAGACAATCCTATGACCAACTCGGAAAAGAAGGAGTTTGATAAGGAAAAACAGAAACGCAAAGAGGCCTTTTTTGCCAACCGGAACAAGAAAAGAGGATCACAAAATCCATCTTTCCGAAGGAAAAGGGAAAGGTAGGGAGTTTCTGGTGATGGATTGTGTATTGACAGACAAAGTATGAGGTTAAGGTTGAGTTTAGAAGATAGATAATAGACGCCAGATACAAAAAATCAGCCACACATCATTTGGCGTTCTGAACATGTATCACCCGTTTACTGTTTCATAGACATTAAATCGCGTTAAGCGAGATGCTTTGAAAAATCGATATGAAGTATTTGTGGTGTATAATGTTTATGGTGATGCCTATGCAATCAAAAGTAATCTTTGATTTTAACAAGGAATCCGATGTTAGTGGTTGGCAAATAACCGACGATGTGGTGATGGGTGGCGTTTCCTCCGGGACTTTTTACCTGAGTCCGGATGGCTTTGGCGTTTTTGAAGGCAATGTTTCGCTGGAAAACAATGGCGGGTTTAGTTCGGTGCGCTATCGGTTTCCGCAAATAGAGGTCAGTAAGGATGCCGGGCTTGTTTTACAGATAAAGGGTGATGGCAAGCGTTACCAGGTGAGGGTTAAGGATAGCTCCGAAAATTATTATTCCTACATTTCTTATTTCAAAACCACCGGAGAGTGGCAGGAGATAGAGGTGCCCTTGAAAGAAATGTATCCTTCCTTCAGAGGCAGGAAGCTTGACTTCCCAAACTTCTCCTGTGACCAAATTGAGGAAATTGTTTTTCTAATTGGCAATAAAAAGGAGGAGAGCTTCAGGTTACTGATAGATGAAATTAGGGTGAGTTATTTGGCTAATGATTGAATGATTGAATGAACGAATGAGAGAATGAGTGAATGCCCTTTGACTCTCCTTTAGCTGATGAGCAAATTTCAACTATGCTCTTTGCTCCATACACCATGCTCTATGCCAATAAGTGAATGATTGAATGAGAGAATGAGTGAATACCTTTCCACCATTCAACCTTTCTACCTTTTCACCCTTTCACCATCCAACCCTCTCACTGTTTCCTTTATATTCCCCAGCACTTTCTCGCTTAGACGGATAAAGGCCTGACTGGTTCTTCCCGATGAGGTATTCATACACCTTACATTCGGGTGATTCAGGAACTTTTCATCCCCCAGAGCTCCAACACTGTCACAAAAACAACGGTTATCCCCAGCCAGCCACTCCGCAAATGGTGCTTCATCCCAGGCGGGGGATAGTCCCACGTTAAATAACAACTTGCGATTGCCCAGATGCCTGAATTGTTCTTCATGCAGTAACACCGTGTTTTTATTCAAACTGCAAACGATAACTTCATTGTGTGTTAACAATTCATTCAAGGGCATAAATTTGTAGCCTTTGGCGGCGGCTTCGGACTTTTCACTTCTGGCAAAATAGGTAATCTCTGCACCCAGAAAGCGTAGGCCATCAGCAATCATGCCTCCCAGTTTCCCAAGTCCCACGATGCCGGCTTTCAGGCCGGTTATCTCTCTGGGAAGGCCGTCCCAGGGTTGTGCCTCACGGCCATCAGGGTTTTGACCAAAACCATGCAGACAACGCACCAGTTCGCTGATCACATATTCCACCACACCTTCATCACCATAGTCACGAATGCCTTTTACTTCTATGCCATGTTTTTGAGCATACAAAATGTCCACATTGGCACTCTCCGGGGAATACAACGAACAACACATCCCGATGTATTTCAGGTTGCGACATTTGGCCATGACACCGCTCCCCAGGGTTGTTGTGTAGCTTAATAATACGGCATCGGCATCACCTATCCGTGAAGCAATTTCCTTCTCATCTGAAGGGATGTTCTTGTACATCACCACCTCATTGGCATGGTGGTGCAATGCTTCTTCGGCGGATGGGATGAGGCCTACAGGTTCTATGGCGACTAATTTTTGAAACATAGGAGATTTTGTTAACTTTAGTGGACGTCAAAAATACGTAACAAAACAAGAATCTTATGAATTTTAATCATGGATTGTTGGCGATTTTATCATCAGTCAAAAAAACTTAACCCTATGAGTTCTGCAGGCCATATTATTGACATGATTAACCGGGCAAAACAGAATGAAGCCCTCAAAAGAAATCGGAGGGAAAGAACACAGCGGGTACTAAAGGCTTATAGAAACGAAATAAGATCCTATAAAAACAACAAAGGCTGTCATGAAGAAATTTCAGAGGTCGATCTGCTGAGGATAAAGGAGAGCATCAGAAAAACAATAGAAAAAGAAAGGCGACATCAAATATTCCAAACTGTTGTATTGTTAATGTCGATTCTGGGTTGTCTCATCTATTTAGTAATTAAATTTTTACCTGTGTTTAAATCTCTCTGGTTTTGATTTATTAACCAGACGCTAAATCTCAATAGATTGTTAATTCCGTAGCTTTGGGATAGATAAAAGATAAACCATTTGATGCCAATATCCTGATCTTTAGTGTAAAATGCGCTTTTGATTTCAAATTATGTTGCTTTCATGCTTAAACTCCAGGTTCAAAAGCGTCGTTGTTAGATAAAACCCGCCCCCAATTGCGGAAATATCATTATAAATGTTATATTTTTGCAAACCAATTTCTTTGCACATGAGTACCAAGGCATCTTCCTTATATATTCCGTTGTTTCAAAATCAGGATTCTACACTTCAGGTGTTGCCCGGACCAGTGGATGTGCCGCAAAAAATCGAAATTAAGGTAAAACGACCGACCATTAAGCAACAACTTGAAGTGCCGCAAGATACTGCTTCGGAGCAGACTGTGGCTCCTGTTGCTAACCCCCGACCGAAGGTTGTTCAACAAGTGGATGAAGAACCAGATAAGCCTGTGGTGGATCCTTCCTTGCCCGATACACTTGATCATGTGTTGGTTCAGGACTGGGCAAACTCAGGTTTTAAGAAAAGCCTTTGGACTTCAGCTGCCAACGATTCAGTGTGTCTGCTTTCACCCGGCCATTTTGAAGAGTCACACCAAGAGGAAACCGGCAAAGTTATGTTGACCGTAACTGATGATGAGGTTGGCGATTCGATAGCCCTGGGTGGCAAAACTGTTGACAGGGTAGAAGAGATTCGGATAAAAGATCCTGACCTTGTAACCAAAGCGAAATACGATGCCCCGTTGCTTTCTCAGAATTGGTTTTTATTTGTTTTGGTTGGGTTGGTTGCCATTACCGGGATTGTTCGCTTCCGTTGGCAAAAATACCTTTCAGATGTATTCAGTGCTGTTGTTTTTTCCAATGTCGCCAACAAGCTGCAGAGTGATACAAGTGTTAATAAGCGGTTAGCCTCTTTCTGGCTTGGCTTTTTGTTTTATGCCAATTTTTCCTTGCTGCTGTTTGAGACGATGCGCATTTCGGAGCGCACCTTTTTTAATTTGCAGGGGTTTCAGTTATTGATCGGTCTTGCAGGCTTTTTGGTCGTTATATTTACGCTTAAATTTGTAGTTTACAAATTTGTCGGCTGGGTTTTTCGCGTTCAGGAACCAACCGGAGAATATTTGTTTCAATCATCAGTAATGAGCAAGGCCTTTGGTGTTATTTTGATGCCTCTGGTTACAATTTTCGCTTTTTTGGAGCCTGAAGCACGAATTTGGATACCGCGAATAGGTCTTTCAGCATTTATTTTACTGTATGTAATACAGATAGGAAGGGGAATTGTGGCAAATTTAAGAAATACGCTTTCAGGTTATTACATTATTTTGTACCTTTGTGCCCTGGAAATTTTACCCTTGTCGATACTGTATAAAGTGCTGTTTTATTGACATGATTTATGGAATGGTTTCTGGTTTTGTTGAACTAAAACTTAAGCAAATTGAAGATCAAAAAAATCCTGGTTTCGCAGCCTAAGCCGTCAACGACAAAATCCCCCTATTTCGACCTGTCAGAGAAGAACAATGTGAAGATTGATTTTCGGCCGTTCATTCAGGTAGAAGGGGTGTCTTCCAAGGAATTCAGACAACAGAAGGTCAATATTCTCGATCATACTGCCGTTATCTTCACCAGTCGTACGGCCATTGATCATTTTTTCAGAATATGTGAAGAAACGCGCGTGACGGTTCCTGACGATATGAAGTATTTCTGTATTTCGGAAGCGACTGCTTTTTATCTTCAGAAGTACATCGTTTACAGGAAAAGAAAAATCTTTCACTCAACCGGTAAATTCCCCGATTTGGTGGAAGTGATCAAGAAGCACAAGCAGGAAAAGTTCCTGGTACCGCTCTCTGATATTCATAAACCTGAGATCCCTAATCTGCTGACGAAGGCGAAGATTAAATTTACAAAGGCAATACTGTACCGTACAGTAAGCAGTGATTTAAGTGATCTCAAAGATATTAACTACGATGTTCTGGTGTTCTTCAGTCCATCAGGCATCAAGTCGCTGATGCAGAATTTCCCCGATTTTGAGCAAAATGACACACTGATTGCTTCTTTCGGACCTGCAACGGCCAAAGCAGTTAAAGAAGCCGGTTTGCGTTTGGATATTCAGGCGCCCATGCCTCAGGCACCTTCTATGACTGCAGCTCTTGAGATGTACATCAAGAAGCACAATAAGAAGTAAGATGTTTTTTATGATTTTTAACGCACTCCCTGGCCGGTTTCATCGGAAGGGAGTGTTTTTGTTTTAGGTTCAAAAACCAGAATGTTGTTACAAAGCTTTTTTTCTAAATCCTGAATCAACCGGAAATATAATGGATGACAGTTCGTTTACATTTGGGAAAAAGGAAAAGCTTTGCAGCCGCAAGACCATTGACTTACTTTTTAGTAAAGGCAGGGGGTTTATGGCCTATCCAATTCGGGTGCAGGTTTTGCCCGTAAAAGAACTTCCGGAGGATGTGCCGGTTCAGGCCATGTTTTCGGTCTCCAAGAAGCGCTTTAAAAGAGCTGTTAAGCGCAACCTGCTGAAGCGCCGGATGCGTGAATCCTACAGGTTAAACAAACACAATCTCTACAACGTTATTGAGCATAACGATCTTCAGTTAGCGGTGGCATTTTTGTATATTTCAGGAGACGAAATGGATTATCATTCCATTGATAAGGGTATGAAAAAGGCCATTGAAAAACTGGTGGCTAAAATAGAGAAGAATGAATTTACTCCGTAAAGCATATGAGGGCTTTAAAAAAGTATTGGTGTTTTTGCTCATTATACCGGTACGCTTTTACCAGTGGGTGATATCACCTATGATTGGCCCTTCCTGTCGCTATACACCCTCTTGCTCCGTTTATTCCGTTGAGGCACTTAAAAAGCATGGCCCGTTTAAGGGCCTATGGCTGGCAACCAAACGTATTTTGTCCTGCAACCCATGGGGAGGGAGTGGGTACGATCCTGTGCCATGAAAGGTCATAAGATTTTGAACCACATAAGGCATATCAGATTCTTCAGGATTGCAACCTGAGTTGCTGTGAGTAAATACATTGATCAATAAGCAATTTTGTGACCATGCGAGGCTGTACAGAGAGCGAATTAAATAAAAATGATTTGCCGTTTTTCACCTAACTAAAAATTAGCCGACGTTCCCTTTTGGGCGATTTAGGGGCCCGCTCGGCTCTGCCACTATGTTTGCAAAGAAATCCTCGTTAGCGAGGCTTTGGTTTGTACCTACGGCACTCCTGTTTGATTTTGGACATGTTTTCTACCGATATTTCGTCCCTCCGGGACTTTGAAGGGGATGATTCTTTCCAATTAAAAAGCAAGGTAGAGTCTGTTTTCGGGTAGAGATAAAAATTAATCCGTTTGGTTAAGAAGCGAGAGGCTCCCGGATGTGGATTTCCTCACATTCAAGTTTCACTCCACCCAGTACTCTTTTTGGTTGAGTGCATCGGCACAAATCAGTTTGCCAACATTCGAACTTAGCCCTTTTAAGGTTAAAGCCTGCACCATCCAGGCCTCAGAGAGTCTTTGGGGCATATCAAACGGAGGCTTAAAGCCAAAGCTGGCCGCTTCGGGCACAAAGCCGTGTTTTCTGTAATATTTTGGATCTCCGAATACAAATACCATTTCGGTACCCAGCTCTTTGAGTCTTTTCAGTCCATGCTCAATTAGTTTTCCTCCAATTCCCCGGTTTTGATATTCCGGGATTACAGCCATCGGGGCCAACAAATGCACATAGTCGGTTTCGTGCCAGCCTTCTATCCTGGCTTTGGTGAAAAGGATGTGGCCTACAGGCCGGTTTCCGTCAAAAGCAAGCAATGAAACAAATGGTTTGGCGCTTGGGTCATGTAACAACTCTTCTGTGAGTTTGGCTTCAGATTCTGTCTCAAATGCCGATTTTTCAACCGTCAGAATTTCTGTTTCTTCCCTGCCGGTCGATTCACGAATTAGAATGTTGTCAATATCCATAATTAAAGATCTTTTACTGGTTTTGTTGTATTTTGGAAACAGACTTGCAGGCTATATCGTTCATTGCAGAATGCTGTTTTGGGGCATTCTTTTCAAAAATTATATCTTTACCCGGAAACTGAGATGCCTGTGAAAATATTACACATCAATCAAAGTGATGAAACCGGAGGTGCAGCAGTAGCCGCTGTCAGATTGCTGGAAGCACTTAGGAATCATGGTGCAGAAGCTGAAATGCTGGTTTTGGAAGGCGGCAGTGACGATTCGGCAATTCACTCGATGGTTAAGAATAAGTGGAGCCGTATTTTGCGCAAGGTTAAATTTGCTGCAGAAGTTTTTTCGTTTGTGCCTTTTGAGAAAAACAGCCGGCAGAGGTTTGCATTCTCATCCGGCCGGTTTGGCTACGATATCAGCGAAAACCCTTTGGTGAAGCAGGCTGATGTGCTTCATCTCCACTGGATAAATCAGGGTTTTTTGTCACTTAACGATCTGAATAAACTAATTCATACCGGAAAGCCTATTGTGTGGACGCTTCACGATACCTGGGCTTTTACAGGAGGGTGCCATTACCCCGGCACGTGTGGTGGATTTACCTCAACTTGTGGTAACTGCCCCTTGCTGAAATCGCCTGGATCCAACGATTTGTCTGCGCTACAGCATTTGCGCAAGGAAAAGATGTATGCCAATGCTTCCATTACGTTTGTTGGTTGCAGTAACTGGATGAAGCAGATGGCGGATCGTAGTTCTTTGGTCAGAAAGGATCTCAAACATTCGGTCAGGCATGTTTTTAATACGATTGATACGGAACTTTTTAAACCGGCTGATAAAGGAAAAGTAAGAGCAGAACTTGGGTTGCCGGTGGATAAAAAGCTTTTGTTGTTTGGTGCTGCCAATACCACCGATCCGCGAAAAGGAACCATTCATCTTTTGAGAGCTTTGAAGCACTTGAATGCCAGGGATCCTAATCTTAAGAATGAACTTGAGTTGATGGCTTTCGGTAAAAATATTGATGCTTTTGCTCACGAGCTTCCGTTTGTGATGCACCCTTTTCATACCGTAAAAAGTCAGGAACGCATGGTGCATCTTTATCAGGCGGCTGATTTATTTGTTTTGCCTTCCATGCAAGATAATTTGCCAAACACTGTGGTTGAGTCCATGTCTGCCGGCGTGCCAGTTGTTGGCTTTGACATTGGCGGTGTACCTGAAATGATAATGCATCAGGAGAATGGTTTTCTGACAGCACCCGGCGAATGGAAAGATCTGGCAGAAGGTATTATTTATGTACTTGGCAATGGGACTGTCCTGGGTGAGAATGCGCGAAAATTTGCTGAAAGTCATTTTGCTCCTGATGCAGTGGCCCGAAAATATGTGGATATTTACCAATCTGTGGCAGGGGGTTAGGTCGATGGATGGGGAATCGGGTTTCTCAGAATTCTCTCTGGATAGAGAAAAACCAAATCCTTTAGATTTGTAATGTTTATCATCTGCTTTGCGATCAGGAAAGGTTGAGTATAGGGAAGGCGGGTTTTTTGCGATTGGCGATCACTAACGACTAATTAGCCCGTCTATAAAGTCGGCTTTGAAACTGTGTAGTCATGTGTCTGGTCAGAAAGTTCCGGTTGTAAAGTCTGCCCCGATTTTTCTTCGGGGGCCTGCGAAGCTTCCAAAAACGGAGTCCCGATCCTTCGGGATGAATATTTTGGGAGCAAGCGTAACAACGCAAATGGTACTTTATGGACAGAAACTAATTAAAACTTTCATCTAAGTAAAGTCATAAACCATTTAAAATGTGTTTTTTGTAATTTTATTAGTTTTTTAAATATGCCGCAAAAAAAATCAAAATTTCTAATATTCGAAAGTTTCCAGCTTCTAACTTCCAGCCTCCAGCTTCCGGCTTCCGCGCGGCTGGGCTACTTTTATCTCAAAATCTAATTGTCTCAATATCTTTTGAATGGATTATCCTAAAATAAGCATCATAACAGTCGTCTTTAACGATGCCCGGAATTTGTCTTCCACCATCCAAAGTGTGAAGGGACTGTCATATCCTAATGTGGAGTATATTGTGGTAGATGGTGATAGCACTGATGGTTCAGTGGAAATAATCAAAGAAAATGCGGAGCTCATCAGCCAATGGATTTCTGAACCCGACCATGGTCTCTATGATGCCATGAATAAAGGATTGGATATGGCCTCGGGAGAGTACGTGTGGTTTATAAATGCCGGTGATGAGCCGGGAGCTCCCGGTGTTTTGGAAAAAATCTTTGGTAAGGGCGAAAAGGCTGATATATATTACGGCGAAACCATGCTGATTGATGATGAGGGAAATGAAATCGGATTGCGTCGTTTGTCTCCTCCGGAAAACTTAAATTGGCGCCATTTCAGGCATGGAATGCTGGTTGGCCATCAATCATTCATTCCGGCCCGGGAAGTGGTCAAAAAGTACGATTTACGCTTCAAATTTTCAGCTGATTTTGATTGGTGTCTTTATGCTTTGAGAAATGCATCTAATATTCGGAATACACACATGGTACTTTCGCATTTCAGAGAGGGAGGATTGACAAAGCAGAATATAATTCCCGGCTTAAAGGAGCGGTTTCGGATAATGGTTAAGAATTTCGGATTTTTCTCAACTCTGGCTGCTCACATTATTATTGCGCCTAAGTTTTTTTACTTCTGGCTGAAGAACAAGAGATTTTGAGTAGATGGTGAGGAGGGTGAGACGGTGATAGGGTAGGAGGGTAAGATGGTATTCCCTCAATCACTCATTCTATCATTGGCATGGAGCATGGAGCCAATGGCATGGCGGGAATTTGCTCATCAGCTAAAAAAGGGTAGAAAGGTGAAGAGGTGGGATGGTTGGTGGGTGGAAGTGCATTCACTTACTCATTAGCATAGAGCGAAGAGCATAGCTGTAACTGCTCATCAGTTCGCCAATTCATCAGCTAAAGGAGGGTTAAATAGTAGGATGGTGGAATGGTGAAAAGGTGAGATGCAAAAACGGTTGGAGGCTACTTTCTCATTCTGTCATTCACTCATTCAATCATTCAATCATTCTCTCATTCTCTCTTTCCCATTCATTCTTGTTTCTCTTTTTCTGAAGGCCGGAAAATATAAACCACGCCATATTCAGAGGCTTTTTGGCGTTTTACTTCAGGTTCCGATTCATGGAAACTTGCTTCCACTTCGTTCCAGATGCTGAGAATGAGCTTATCGGCGGTTTCGCGCTCTTCGGCCACCTTATCGTGCATTTTTTGAGAAGTCTTCAGCAGGTCTTTGTGAAAATCGTAGTTTTCCAGAAATTTTTCGAATCTCATTTTTACCATGGCAATGGTCGGGTTAAAGACTCTGGAGCCACCTTGAGCCATGCGGCCTTCTTCACCACTGATTACTTTTTTGCCCCAGTCGATTAATTGCTGTTCGGTACTGATTTCGGGGATCGCTTTACTGTCTTCTTCCAGCCCGAAAAAAGATCTGACTTCCGGTTTTAACTCACCACGCGCTATTGACATATTAACGACCTGGAGAAAATGCGACAAATACATCCTGGCCATTTTGAAGTGCTCAGACAACGATTTCCCAAACTTTGCCTGTCTGTCACGACTAAACTGATACTGTTGGATGACCTGCTCATATTGTGGCACAAAAGCTTTGATGTCGAAGAGCAGTTTTTGAGAGAAAGCCAACTCCATGGGAGCAAGCTGGGCGCCTTTGTTTTGCGCTGTTTTGAGTGCCCTAAGACGGGCTTGATCAGTGTTGGGAAGTCGTCTGTATGGCATGTTCTTTGTTTTTTCTTTGGCTTTGAAGTTAGAAAAAAGATTAAGCAATTACAAGCTAAACAGATAATTGAGGGGTGTAATAGAAAAAACCGCTTTTCTTTCTGTCCTGTATGACAGTGAAAAGCGGTTTTTTTAATTTTATGTGAATTTATTTTAGTGTCATGTCAAGTGTAGGATGTCGGTTAGGCCGTCGCTATTTTTCACCTTGTGCAAATCAATAAAAAAGTAAGCATAGCCTTAGCTACGTGAATCTTTTTTTTGAGAAGTACAAGTTAGAAAGAGCAAGGCTTGGGCCGTCAGATTATACTTGACTTGACACTAGTCCTGTGCTTTTGCGCTTAGGAATTCACGGTTCAGACGGGCTATGTTGGCCAGCGAAATACCTTTTGGGCATTCCACTTCACAAGCACCGGTGTTAGTACAGTTTCCAAAGCCGAGTTCGTCCATCTTGGCTACCATATTTTTAGCGCGACGGGCTCCTTCAACCTTTCCTTGAGGCAAAAGGGCCAGCTGGCTTACTTTGGCTGATACAAACAACATGGCTGATCCGTTCTTACAAGCAGCTACACAGGCGCCACATCCAATACATGATGCAGCATCCATGGCTTCATCTGCATTTGGCTTAGGAATTGGCAATGCATTGGCATCTGGCACACCTCCGGTGTTTACAGAAACATAACCACCGGCTGCTATGATTTTGTCAAATGCGCCACGGTCAACGATGAGGTCTTTTATCACCGGGAAACCTGCAGAGCGCCAGGGCTCGATGGTGATGGTCTGGCCATCTTTGAACTTACGCATGTGCAACTGACAAGTGGTAACATCATCGTCGGGTCCGTGTGGACGTCCGTTGATGTAAAGCGAACACATTCCGCAAATACCTTCGCGGCAGTCGTGGTCAAATGCCACAGGCTCTTCGCCTTTGTTGATCAATTGCTCATTCAGGATGTCTAGCATCTCAAGAAATGAACTGTCTGTAGAGATATTTTTGAGCTCAAAAGTTTCAAACCGGCCTTTGGCTTTGGGGCCTGCCTGACGCCAAACTTTGAGTTTAATATTTATCGTGTTTTCCATGATATAACTCCATTAAAATTAAACACCCCGATTATTTGTAGTTACGCTGAACAAGTTTCACCACGTCGAATGTCAACTCTTCTTTATTAAGTTCAGGCTCCTGATCTTCTCCTTTGTAGGCCCAGCAACCGGAATAGGCAAACTTGTCGTCCTGCCTGAGGGCTTCACCCTCTTCGGTCTGGTACTCTTCGCGGAAGTGACCTCCACATGATTCCTCACGGTGCAGTGCATCGCGGGCCATGAGTTCGCCAATTTCAATAAAATCGGCCAAACGACTGGCTTTCTCCAATTCAACATTCATTCCCCCGGTAGATCCCGGGATGCGAACATTGCTCCAGAATTCTTTCTTGATGGCCTGAATTTTCTCGATGGCCTCTTGCAGGCCTTCTTTGTTACGGGCCATACCAACGAAGTCCCACATTACCAGTCCGAGTTCTTTGTGAAGACTGTCCACTGATTTTTCACCATTGATGCTCATCAGTTTTTCGAAACGTCCTTTGGCGGCGTTTTCAGCTTCTTCAAATTCTTTTTCCTCAGTAGTCATGCGAGGTGTTGCAATATCGTCAGCAAGGTAGTTCTGAATGGTGTATGGCAATACGAAATAACCATCAGCCAATCCCTGCATCAAAGCAGATGCTCCAAGACGGTTGGCACCGTGATCAGAGAAGTTTGCTTCTCCTGCAGCAAATAAACCGGGAACGGAAGTTTGCAGTTCGTAATCTACCCAGATTCCACCCATGGTATAGTGGATTGCAGGATAAATCATCATTGGTGTTTCGTATGGATTGTCATCGACAATCTTTTCGTACATCTGGAATAGGTTTCCATACCGGGCTTCGATAGCGTCGCGCCCCAGGCGGTCGATGGCTGATTTGAAATCGAGATACACAGCCAGTCCGGTAGTTCCAACACCAAAGCCTGCATCGCAACGTTCTTTTGCAGCACGTGAAGCTACGTCACGGGGCACGAGGTTACCAAATGCCGGGTAACGACGCTCCAGATAGTAATCGCGATCTTCTTCGGCAATTTCGGTAGGCTTAAGTTTGCCGGCGCGAATAGCTTCGGCATCTTCTTTCTTTTTGGGCACCCATATGCGTCCGTCGTTACGAAGAGACTCCGACATCAGCGTAAGCTTACTCTGGAACTCGCCATGAACGGGGATACAAGTGGGGTGGATCTGAGCAAAACAGGGGTTGGCAAACATGGCGCCTTTTTTATAGGCTTTCATGGCTGCTGATCCGTTTGAACCCATTGCGTTGGTTGAAAGGAAGAACGTGTTTCCGTATCCGCCGGTTGCCAGTACCACAGCGTGGGCGAAGTGACGCTCAAGTTTTCCGGTTACCAGGTTGCGTGAGATAATACCCCGGGCTTTTCCGTCAACCATTACGATTTCAACCATCTCGTTGCGGGTATGCAACTCAACATTGCCTTCGTTTACCTGGCGCATAAGAGCCTGGTATGCGCCGAGCAATAACTGCTGACCGGTTTGTCCTTTGGCATAAAAAGTACGGCTTACCTGCGCACCACCAAACGAACGGTTGTCGAGCAAACCACCATATTCGCGGGCAAAAGGCACTCCCTGAGCAACACACTGGTCAATAATACTGTTACTAACCTCGGCCAAACGATGAACGTTGGCCTCACGTGCACGATAATCGCCACCTTTTACAGTGTCGTAAAACAAACGGTAAATTGAGTCACCATCATTTGGGTAGTTTTTAGCAGCATTGATACCACCTTGCGCTGCAATAGAGTGTGCACGACGTGGTGAATCCTGAATGGTGAATGTTTTTACATTGAATCCCATTTCACCAAATGAGGCAGCAGCAGAAGCACCGGCCAATCCGGTTCCTACAACAATGATGTCAAGCTTTCTTTTGTTTGCGGGGTTAACCAGTTTCTGGTTATTTTTATAGTTTTTCCACTTATCGGCCAATGGGCCTTCGGGAATTTTTGCATCTATTTTTACCATAATCTCTCCGGTTTTAAAAATTAGCCTTGATAGAAAAAGTATTGAAGAACGGCGATCAGAGAAAAGCCAAGACCCATTAACCAGGCAAAAATGTTACCCAGAACTGTCAGGCGCTTTCTCCAGATTTCGTTGCTGAAACCAATGGTTTGAAAGGCTGACCAGAAACCATGAGAAAGGTGGATGGCCAGGCCAATGGCTCCAATCACGTAAACCACTACAATCCAGAGGTAACTGAAAGTAGTATTTACCAGGGCATATGCATTTTCTACTTCAGTTTCTACGCCCCCGATACTGATCGTCGTGTGGTCCAAAAGAGGATCTCCGGTGAGTTTCATTTTTACCCAAAACTGGGCAATGTGAAGTACCAAAAAGGCGCCTACGGTAATTCCTAAAACCAACATATTCTGAGAGGCCCAGGTTACGCCTGTGGTCTTTTTACCTGATGCATAGCGGGCATTTCCGCGGGCTCTGCGGTTTTCAATGGTCAGTTTTACGCCCCACAAAATGTGGACTAGAAAACCAATTGCCAATAGCGGCTCAATGAGTCGGATGGCCGGCGTGGTTGCCATGAAATGGGCACCTGCATTGAAAAATTCGCCTCCGTCAGGAATCAGAAGAAATGAGTTCACGGTAAGGTGAACTACAAGGAACATAATTAGAAAAAGTCCTGATAAGCTCATCAGCAACTTCTTCCCAATAGAAGAACCAAGTGTACTGCTCATAAATCCATTATTTTTAGTTGTATCTCGAATGTGATTTTTTTAATGCCGCAAAGGTAGATGCTACGTTTTTTATTCGCTAAGAAAATTAAAGAAATTGTTCTTTATTTATAACTAGTCTAATTTGTATGCCTTGATTTCCGCCATTTCGAAGCACTATTTTACATCTATATTGTGGATTTTAACATCCACAGGAGAGTTTTTGAAGGAATGTTATGCAAAAATAGGATAATAATAGTTCTTTCTCTTTTTTTGCATACCTGTTTTACAGCATAAATTCATGAAAAAACAAAATTTCATTCATACAAGGTTCATTGAGGGTAAGGCAGGATTACCGGTTCTTTTCCTGCATGGGTTCCTGGAAACCGGGGAGGTTTGGTTAAGGTGGTTGTCTGATTATCCCCTGGTCAATCCGCTTTTTGTGCCGGATCTCCCGGGGCATGGTCAAAGCAAAGTATGGGTTGGGAAATCCGAATTTTCTGGATGGGCCAAAACGCTTTTGGAAATAATGGATCAGGAATTTTCGGATAACTGCGATTTTGCGATAGCGGGCCATTCGATGGGAGGTTATCTGGCTCTTGAAATGGCACGGCTTTATCCGGATAGAGTAAAGAAAATAGTCTTGTTTCATTCTACACCAATGCCCGATATGCCGGGCCAGACGCAATCACGACACAGACAAATTGACCTGATAGAAAAAGGTCGTCGACAGCTTTTGATAAAAGGGGTTGGGCCGGGAATGTTTGCTCCGGAAAATCGCGACAAGCTTAAAGAAACAGGAGAGAAATTATACAAACAGGCACAAAGTTGTACTTCCGAAGGAATGATCAAAACTCTTTGGACAATTATGAACCGCCCGGATTTTGTGCCTGTAATGAGAAGCAGGAGCAAAGACATATTATGGGTTACCGGTGGGAAGGATCCGTTTATGCCAATGGACCACATAGAGGCAGTGGCAAAACATTTCCCGAAAGTGAAGCATAAGCATTTCCAGGATGTAGGGCATGCCGCTTTTTTAGAAAAACCTTATGAAGCGATGGCAGTTTTCAAAAAGTTTCTGGATTAAAAAAAGAGTTTTGATTGTCAATTAAATTGCTTTGAGACAGATTGAGAGTGTTTCGATTTATCCCAAAGTTTTATATTTTTGTTCACAAATAGAGCAAAAAGCAAAAAATAAACCATTCAATACATTATTGCCATGGAAGACGAAGTTCAAATACTGATTGAAAGTACCGAGGAAAAAATGCAGAAAGCCCTTGATCATCTGGATCGTGAACTGGGGAAAATCCGTGCTGGTAAAGCCAATCCCAAAATGCTTGACGGCATCATGGTCGAATATTACGGTTCCATGACTCCGCTGCAGCAGGTAGCCAGTGTTAATACTCCCGATCCTCGTACCATTGCTATTCAGCCCTGGGAGAAAGGGATGATTGGTCCCATTGAGAAGGCTATTATGAATGCCAATCTGGGCCTCAATCCGGATAATAACGGGGAGTTGGTACGCATCAATGTTCCCCCTTTGACAGAAGAACGTCGTCAGTCACTGGTAAAGCAGGTGAAAAAAGAGGGTGAAGATGCACGTGTCAGTATTCGTAACGCCAGGCGCGATGCCAACGATGAATTGAAAAAACTTAAAAAGGATGGTCTCCCTGAAGATCTTGAAAAAGATGCTGAAGGCCAGGTTCAAAAACTTACCGATAAGTTTGTTAAGAACGTGGAAGAAATGCTTTCAAAGAAAGAAGAGGACATCATGACTGTTTAATTCCGTTGTTTTTGAATTATATCAAAAGCGTCTGTTCATAACAGGCGCTTTTTTTTTGTGCATTTTAAAGTGACAATACTCCGTTGAATTTTTGCAAAAGACTGTAAATCAATTTTTGGAGTCATACACATGATTGTTTCAAAGCTCTGGTTATTGGTAATATATGGTTCCTCTTAAATCTTGTTTCTAAAAATCTATTGATGTGAAGTACTCCTTTGTTGCCTTGCAAGGCCATTGTATTCAGCAACTTGTTTTTCAATGCAATCTGTTTTAGAATTTTTCATTCAGCCTTTTCTCAACTTGTTTTCCGGTCTCTTCTATTCGTTTGCTGGTTTCGATCTCCAACAAGCTGATCTCACTTTTGTTTTGTTCGTAAATGTTTTCCAGTCCATGAATGATTACTTTAACGCTGTTCATTACCTGTTTGGATCTTGAGAGGGTTGCTTTTATTTTATCTGCATAAATCCAGTCTTTAATTGTGTTTTCAATGAAAGCGTTAAAAAGACCCTGCAAATTATCCCCATGCAAAACCAAGTTGCGGTTCTCCAAAAAAGGGAGGGCCAGAATGCAAAAACACTCTATATAAGCGCTGGCTAATGGCATTTGATCCAAAGCCTTGTCAATTTCTGAAGGGGGTATTTGATTGTAATCTGCCTTTTTAGAAGCAACCAGTTCCCAGGAGCCCCAGTTTTCTTCCTGAGTTAAGTTCTTTATGGTGGTTTGAAGGTGCTTTTCGGCAGTTTGTCCAACATTTAAAGCCCGTTCAAGTTCAATGCTTTTTGCTTTTGCCTGCGACAAACGATCAATGAATTGAAGCATGCTTAAAACGTCATGACTGTAATACTTGTCTTTGGTGCTGTTCTTGATTTTTTTTATCAGAAGTTCCAGGCTTGTTACTTCCCGGCCTGGCTTTAATTTGGACTTGTTGGCTGTTATTTCTTTTGTATAAACAGCGGTGCAATGATCAATGTGGGTGCTTGTGAGGATGTTGCGGATGAAATTGCTCCTGGCAGAGTCTTTTTCGTTTTCCTGTTTTTTGAAGACATTAAAAAAGAGAGATCTAAGGGAAATGGATTTAATTACTTTCGAGGAAGAGACCTGGGGAATTGATGTTTTCGACAAATTCGATTCGGCCTTTTTCTTTAATCGGTGATTGACTTTTTCTTGTTTTTCAAGTGTTTCAACATAATTTCTCAATACTTTTTGCTGACGAACCTCTTTAGTGGCCTCAGTAATTTGTTCTGCTATCCCCTGGAACATAATCTTTTGGTGTTTAGGTTGATTTCTGGTCAATGATAAAAATGGTCATTTTGCATATGGTCAGGCAGGTTGGGGCAATCAGCCAGCCATTGTAAAAGTTAAACCTTAAATATAATCAATTGATGGGATAATTTTACAATATGATGCAGTTTTATTAGAGATCAAATGGTTTTATTATGATTCAGTGATCTGTTTTAAAGTCAATATTTCGTTGGATTTTTGTAAAAGTACAAAAAAACGATTGTTTTCAGTAAAAGGAATGTTTGGGTCAATGGACAGGTTATCAGTTCTGTAAGACTTATCCTGGCTCTGGTTTAATAAGAAAATTTTCATTCATGTGGTTTATCTTTAATGAGATTTTGTGCTGCCATTAAAATGATAAAACACCCTGAATATATCTTTGGATCTGTTTATTGGGTTATACCCATTATAAGTTCATTCACTAGATTGAACGCTCTTGCTTTTTTAAGGAAAAAAAACGGGTGGTAAAGGCAATCATTGCAACTGATCCGATGAACAACCAGGTCAACGGAAGTTGCTCAGTTTCGGGGCTTAACGGGTTTATCTCAGGATTGGTATGGCGGTAATAATAAAATACAATAAGGGAAAGAAAGTTATTGGCAAAATGGCCGGCTATTGGATACCATAAATTATGGCCCCAAACCATCAGGTAGCCAAGAGCAATTCCAAGAAAAAACCGGGGAAGAAAGGTGAAAAACTGGAGGTGGATGGCGCTGAAAAGAAAAGCGGTAATAAGTATGGCCAAATGCTTGTTCTTCAGCCATTCGCGAAAAATGGGCTGTAACACCCCTCTGAACAACATTTCTTCACCTAATGCCGGCAAAATGGCGATCATTAGAATGTTAATGAAGAGGAGTGCGCTGTTATCGGTATCCAGAAATCGATAAATGATATCCCTTGCACTATCTTCAGACTGTTGCATCCATTGTTCCATACCTGCCAAAAAATCCGGCATTTGCATGGAGCTGTTCCATACACCCAGATAGCTCACCAAAGGCTGGGCCGAGATAATGATCAGCAAACTGAGAACAATTAATCCGGAGTTTGCCCGGACCAAAGCCAGGCCTTTGGTCATATGCCCCCAAAAGAGAAAACCAGCTAGTAGTGAGGGAATAATAAATACACTAAAACTCTGCACAATCTGGAAATAGCGCATCATGTCAATTGACAGGGACATCGATTGAGCATCTGTCAATGAGACGTTTTCCATGAAAGGAAACGCAGCAAGGAAGGCTAAAAGGGAGAAAATAGCAAAACTGGTAAAAACAAGCAGAAAGAAAAGTACGAGTTTGGTAAAACCTCCCTGATGGCTCCACATGGCTTTCATGAATGTTGGTTTTAGATAAATAGTAGTTAAAAGTGGATAGTTATAGTTCACAGTGTGGTAGTTCCGCTTTTGGGATCACTAAGCATCCGCAAACTGTTTAGTCTTTGCAAGAAAACTCCGATAACTGCGTTACGCTCATCTTACTTGCCAGTCATTTGCAGAAGTAAACTCCTGACAATTAAGACTCGCAAGCCTTGTTCTCGAAGTTTTCTTATCAAAGCCTTCGAAAAAAAGAGGGTTTTCTTGCAGGCACTATTTACTAAAAACTATAACTATTCACTATATTCTTTACTCAGCAATAATAAGGAAGTAATTCTTTTTTCCTTTCTGAATTAACAAATATTTATCGTTCAGAAGATCAGAGATGTTTACCTGCTTGTCATCAGCCGTTACTTTCTCTTTATTAAGCCCCAGACCACCACCTTTGATGGTTCTTCTGGCTTCACCTTTTGATGGCAGCGCAGCCGTCTTTTCGGCTACTAGATCAAGGATGCCAATGCCGGCGGAAAGTTCCTCTCTGGAGATGTTGAACGTTGGTACTCCGTCAAAAACAGCCAAGAGGGTCTTCTCATCCAGTTTCCGCAAGGTGTTGGTGACCCCTTTTCCAAACAAGATTTGAGAGGCTTCAATGGCCGTTTCCAAAGCTTCTTTGCCGTGCACCAGCTCCGTGACAATTTCAGCCAGTCGTTTTTGAAGTTTTCGCTGATGAGGTGCTTCCTGATGTTCGGCCACCAATGCTTCAACTTCCTCACGCTGCAGGAGGGTGAAAATTTTGATGTACTTTTCAGCATCGGTATCAGATGTATTGAGCCAAAACTGGTAAAACGCATAAGGACTGGTGCGTTCCGGGTCGAGCCATACATTGCCCGATTCGGTTTTTCCGAATTTTCCGCCATCGGCTTTGGTGATTAGCGGACAGGTAAGGGCAAATGCTTCACCAGCTGTTTTGCGACGAATAAGCTCAGTTCCGGTGGTGATATTTCCCCACTGGTCCGAACCGCCCATTTGCAATTTACAATTGTGGCTTTCGTAAAGTTTCAGGAAATCATATCCCTGTACCAGCTGATAGGTGAATTCGGTAAAAGACAGACCGTCGCGGGAATCTCCTGAAAGGCGCTTTTTTACCGAATCTTTGGCCATCATGTAATTGACGGTAATGTGCTTTCCTACATCCCTGATGAATTCGAGAAAGGAAAATTCTTTCATCCAGTCGTAATTATTGACCAGCTTAGCTGCATTAGGTTTATCCGAATAAAAATCAAGAAACCTGGCCAATTGCTCTTTCAAAGCATCCTGATTGTGTCTCAGTGTTTTTTCATCCAAAAGATTACGCTCCTGAGATTTGCCTGATGGATCACCAATCATTCCGGTAGCTCCCCCAATTAGTGCCAGTGGTCTGTGACCCGCATTCTGGAAATGGCGAAGCATCATAACCCCCACCAGGTGACCAATATGAAGCGAATCGGCTGTAGGGTCAATTCCTACATATGCTGTGGTCATCTCTTTCTCAAGTTGCTCCCCGGTTCCGGGCATTATGTCGTGGATCATTCCACGCCATTTTAATTCTTCTACGAAATTCATAGTCCTATTTTAAGCTTTTTATTTTCGGTTTTGATATTGTTATTAATGCAGGGAAAAGGTTTCTTTTCAGGCACAAACAATTTCAATGTTTTTCTATACATGCCGGGCTGTATGCGCTTTTCCATTTAAATGGCTGCAAAAATACAAATAAAAGAGCAGTCTGCCTCAACTCAGGCAAAACCGTTACAGGACTGCCTTCCTCCTTTCCGGGAGCAAATAATTGATCCAGGTCTTTTTCAAAAAAATCGAATATCATTGGAGCGGCATTTTTTACCGGCGGGTAAAGTTTTGATCTTTGCTGTTCCCCGGGTGGAACAATTGATTTCTCCAGTCCGAACACTTCCAGTCCGAGTAAAATAATACTAATCAGGAAACCTGCCTTGATAATGCCAAACACCAGGCCCAATAACTTGTTAAATATTCCCAGGGCTACGGCATTGATAAGTGTGTGCAGCAGGTTGGCCAGAAGATGAATCACCACTACCACCAATACAAAAGTGAGCAGGAATGCAATGATGCCCATGTGCCGGGAGAAAAAGAATCCGGAGAGGAAATCTGCCATTACGTCGGAAAACTGGACAGCGAAAATAATCCCCAGAAGAAGTGCTGCCAGGCCGGCCAGCTCTTTAATAAATCCGTTTTTCAAACCCTTCAGGGCGGCCAGTATCAATAAGATACCTGCAATGATGTCGAAATAGCTCATGGTTTTTGATTTGTCCCCCTAAAGGGCTTGAATGGTTGCAGCAAAATTATTTATATTTACATCCTAAACAAAAAAACAACGTTTTTATGCCAATAATACCAAGCATTGTTGGACTCTTCAACGCCAGGCGCTTGTCGCAGATCGATCTTTTCCGAAAAGCTCCGATGGAAGTACAGGAATCAACGTTCTTTTCGTTGGTGGAGCAAGCTCAAAATACCGAGTGGGGAAAGGATCATGATTATTCAAATATAAGAACCATTTATCAGTTTCAGCAAAGGGTGCCCGTTCAGGGATATGAAGGGTTTGAGCCTTATATCGAGAGATTACGCCAGGGGGAGAAAGATGTTTTATGGCCCGGGGTAACCAAGTGGTTCGCCAAGTCATCGGGAACCACTTCGTCCAAAAGTAAGTTTATTCCGGTGACTAAAGATGCTCTGGAAGATTGTCACTTTAGAGGGGGCCGAGATGTCATGGCGTTATACAATGACAACTATCCCGGTAATGAGGTTTTTACCGGAAAAACACTGACCCTGGGCGGCAGTCATCAGATCAATAATTTCAGCAACGATTCATACTACGGTGATCTTTCCGCCATTTTAATTGAGAACCTGCCTTTCTGGACACAGTTTTTGAAAACTCCCGGTCCCGACGTGGCTTTGATGGAAGAATGGGAAGAGAAACTGGAAAAGATGACCGAAGTGACAACAAGGGAAAATGTGACTTCCCTGGCCGGTGTTCCATCGTGGTTCCTTGTATTGATTAAGCATATACTGAAAACCACCGGGAAGAAGAATCTGCTGGAAATCTGGCCCAATCTGGAACTGTTCATTCACGGAGGGATTAATTTCACGCCTTACCGCCAACAGTATAAGGAGTTGATACCTACAGATAAGATGCATTACATGGAAACCTATAATGCTTCTGAAGGGTTCTTTGGCATACAGGACGATCCATCGGATAGTTCAATGCTGTTAATGCTGGATTACAACGTGTTTTATGAGTTTGTGCCCATGGGTGAATTGGGCAAAGATTATCCAAAGGCGCTGACCCTTGATGAAATTGAGCTGAATAAGGATTATGCCATCGTTATTACCACCAATGGCGGTTTGTGGAGATATATGATTGGAGATACAGTTCGGTTTACCCGGCGTTATCCGTTCAAGTTTATTATTTCGGGGCGTACCAAGCATTTTATTAATGCTTTTGGAGAGGAAGTCATCATTGATAACGCCACAAAAGCGCTTGATGCTGCCTGTAATGGCACCGGAGCTGTTATTAAAGAATACACCGCCGGCCCATTGTACATGAGTACCGGTAGCAAAGGGGCTCATCAATGGATCATAGAATTTGAAAAAGATCCCGGTTCTGTTGATAAATTCCGTGAGGTTCTGGACAAAGCACTTCAGGATGTAAACAGTGATTATGAAGCCAAGCGATACAAAGGCATCACCCTGGATCCGCCGGATTTGGTTGTAGCAAGGAAAGGCCTGTTTTTTGACTGGATGAAGTCTCGAAACAAACTGGGAGGTCAGAATAAGGTTCCCCGTTTGTCAAATAACAGGAAATATTTGGACGATCTTTTGAAAATGAATAAATAAGCCCTTTTATGCATATCGCCATTGCAGGAAATATAGGTTCAGGAAAAACCACCCTGGCCGGATTGCTGGGCCGTCATTACGGGTGGGCCGTTCATTATGAGGATGTGGAGGAAAATCCTTATCTGTCCGATTTTTACAACGATATGCGGCGGTGGTCGTTCAATCTTCAGGTATATTTCCTTAAAAGCAGGTTTGGACAGATTGTCAAAATCCGCGAAGGTGACAAGAGTGTCATTCAGGATCGCACCATTTATGAGGATTCCGTGATTTTTGCTGCCAACCTTTTCGACATGGGACTGATGAGTCCGCGTGACTTTGAAAACTATACGGGACTATTCAATCTCATGAGCAGCCTCATTGCCCCGCCCGACCTTTTAATCTATCTGAGAGCATCAGTGCCCACATTGGTCAGGCAAATAGAAATGCGAGGACGGCCTTATGAGTCCTCCATTCGTCTGGATTACCTGCGACGGCTTAATGAACGATACGAGGGTTGGATCAGGGGATACCAGGAGAGTAATCTGCTGATTGTAGACGTGGATAAAAACGACTTCATCAAAGACAAAAGCAATCTGAGTGCTGTTATTGATAAGGTGGATGGTAAAATTCACGGATTGTTTTGATGAATCTTTATCGACCAATTTCCTGCCCTTCCAGGTAGACTTTCTCAGGCAGCCAGTCTTCTCCCAGCACTACGATGTTGGCCAGCATACCTTTGCCCAGTCGTCCAATCATATCGGTAGCGCCAATTACTGAAGCAGGGGTGAAGGTGGCCATTCGCAATACATCGGTTTCCGGAATTCCTGCCTGTGTGATGCAATACTGCACAGCCTGAGCCATGGAAATGGAAGATCCCGCGAGTTTGCCTTCCTGGTTGTAACAAATGCCATCCTTCATTTTAAAGGTAGTAGGGCCAAAATAAACAGCACCATCTTTTTGTCCCAGGAAAGTAGCGTCAGAAACCAGAAATAATCGTTCTCCCATGATTTTATGGGCCAGTCTGATGGCAGCAGGGTGAACGTGATGACCATCGGCAATGACACCTGCTCTGGCCCCCTGGTGCTCAAAAATGGCAGTGATGATGCCCGGCTCCCGACCTGAGAGGGGCGGCATGGTGTTGAACAAATGAGTGGCCATTTGTCCGCCATGGTCGAAAAAAGACATGGCTGTTTCGTAGGAAGCTGTAGAATGACCAGCGGAAAGAATCCACCCTGTTTCCAGAAGGATGTCAAGATTCCCCGAGGTGAATAATTCCGGAGAGACAGTCATAGCGCGAACCACGTCCATTCCCTCATCAATAATTTGTTTTAGCAGCTCCGGGGATGGGGGTTGAAGCCATGGTTCATGGTGAGCCCCCTTTTTCGAGGGGTTCAGAAACGGGCCTTCAAGATGAACTCCTGCCAGAGAGGATTGGTCCGTTGCCATCATTTTCCTGATGGTTTCGAGGGCTTCTCTTCTGGTATCTGTGGCCGAACTGGTAATGGTCAACAGCATAGAAGTTGTGCCGTGCTTAATATGGGCATCCAGAATTTGTCTGAACGATTTCTCAGATGGATCCAGGGATGCATATTTTCCGCCTCCTCCGTTTACCTGCAAGTCGATGTAACCGGGTGCGATGACTTTGCCTTTAAGATCTACCGATGGAAGATGTGTCGGGGGATGAGGCGTGACAGCAATAATATGTGGTGGCCGAATTACTACAGAAAAGCCCTGTGACAAAAAAGAGCGTCCGTCAAAAATACGCCCGTTTTTCAATATGAATGCTGGTAACATGGTTAAAGATTTTTGTTTTGTTAAGATAGCAAATGTTTTAACAATATGCGAATGTCCTCCACCGAAGCAATGATTGAAGACCCGAAGGGATCAGCCCCGGGAATTATTGTTCTCAATTAACATCACCAAGGCTTTGAATCCTGCCCCCAAAATCAGGAACAGATTCAGGAATGCAATCAAAAAGGCCGATTGCGTAATGAAACTTTCTCTAAATCCATCATCCAGGATGCTGATCAGAACAGGGTAGAAAATAATGAATACAAGAGTGGAAAGAAGCCATTTTGAGCGTTTTTTTGAAAAGAAGATGTGTTGGAGTACCAGGTAGCCAAAGTAGAAGGGTACAACCAGGCAAAGGGTAGTACTGAAAGCACCGGTGTACAAATCCGGATCGGAATAAGGGCTGTATCCCTGAGGTTTGGGAAAACCTTCGAGGGCATTGTGGATGTTGAAGAAAGTGAAAAACACCATTATCCACAGCAGCAGATGAATGATTATGAGTATTGTTTTCTTCATGATATTTGGTTTTGAAGATGATGTCGTTTTTTTTTATTTCAATAAGAGAAAGCTGTTCTTCAAACTTCCCTGAATAAAATGGCGGGTGCTTCTCTTGTTGACTGAAAACCTTAAAACAAGAGAACCCACTATTAAACCTATCCACTAAAACTAAAAACTAACCATTTAATAATCCCGCGGGTCATCTTCCACAATGGCATAGTGATAATTATCCCTCCATTCCCCTCTGATGGGCAGGATTTTTCTTCTGCGTCCTTCCCTTTTCATAGCAGCTTTTTCAAGAACCCTGACAGACCGGATGTTTGCAGTAGCAACCCCTGCTTCGATACGGTGAAGGTGCAATGTTTTAAAACCTGCCTTTATCAGGGTGATGGCTGTTTCGGTGGCGTATCCGTTTCCCCAGTGCGAAGGCAGTAGTTTGTAAAATATTTCTCCGCTTCGGAATCTGTCATTGGACAAGCTTAATCCTGCCACACCTATAAATTCGCCGGAACAATTTTTTAAAATCTTCCAGAGATATTTTGATCTGGGAATTTGGGACTGATCTTCAATCCATGGTCTTATTACATCACGGGTTTCATCTTCGTTTACCGGAATTCCTATTGTGTTGTACTCATCCACTTCGGGGAGGGAATGAAGCCTGTGAATGTCCGGAATGTCATACCACGAGACTTCGGCGAGAACTAATCGGGTTGAAATGAGGTTCATAAAAAAGGAGTTTAGCAGTGTCTCTTTTATACGAAATTGGCATTGGTCATTGAAAGCACTCAGCATCCGTTACCCGGGCTTAATAATTACATTTCCTTTTTTTTGTCCCCCGGCTACATACTCATAAGCCTCTCTTATTTGCTCAAGCGAAAACGTGCGGTCAATTAAAGGACGGAATTGGCCTTTTTGAACCAGGTCAACGATAAAATCCAGACTGGCCGGAATGTTAGATGGGAGAGGGAATTTTACTTTTTGGCCTTTCCGGAATGAGGTAATAACAGCCAGTAAGGGATTTTGAGCCCCCGGGCCCAGTTCGGATGAGATGTAAATGCCATCGGATTTAAGAATTTTTTTGCAAGCTCCAAAGGTGCTTTTTCCTACAGAATCAAAGATAAAGTCGTATTTTTCATGGTCGTTGGTAAAATCATTGGCCGTGTAATCAATGACCCGGCCGGCTCCTAATGATTCCACCAATTTTACATCATTGGTCCGGCAGGTTGCAGTAACTATAGCGCCCCGGTAATTCAGAAATTGAACGGCCGCTGAGCCAATAGCCCCGGTAGCGCCGTTGACCAATACTTTGCAGCCTTCGGTTAATGGCACTTTGTTGATGAAATTAACAGCATAATGTGCACCTTCGGAACAGGCTGCTGCTTCTTCGAACGACAGCGATTCAGGCATGTGGATTACTGGTTGGGTTTCTTTTATGGTCATGTATTCTGCCTGACTGGCCAATCCGTTGTCAGAAAATCCCAAAACGCGGTCACCTGTCTTGAATTTACTGACCTCAGAACCCACTGCTTCTGTTTCGCCGGCAAAATCGGTTCCCGGAATGGGTGAGGCAGGCTTCATCAGGCCTGTGAAAAGCCGGATGATAAAGGGTTTTCCCCAAAGAATGCCGCAATCTGTTCGGTTGACAGTAGTCGCTTTTACCCGGACAAGTATCTCATCGGGTGCCGGGTTGGGACGCTCTGTCTCCCGGATGCTTAAAACTTCCGGTGACCCATATCGGGTTCTTGTGGCTGCTTTCACCGTATTGTTGATTTTATTGGTCTGAAAAAACGCTTTGATAAAACATCCAAGCCAGATCAAAAGACTTTAAGGTAAGTTAGGGAGCGCTGAAAAACGCATATTTTATTAACTAGTCTTTGCAAGAAAACTCCGATAACTGCGTTACGCTCATCTTACTTGCCAGTCATTTACAGAAGTAAACTCCTGACAATTAAGACTCGCAAGCCTTGTTCTCGAAGTTTTCTTATCAAAGCCTTCGAAAAAAAGAGGGTTTTCTTGCAGGCACTAACTATTAAAATTTTAAATCATCTCAACAAGAACATAAGTGCAAGGTTATTTCACAATTACTCAAATTTCTTTGCACTTGAATTGATGAAAATGGCTAATCAAAAGAATAAAATTTACTTCACCGCCACAATCTCGAAGTATTTCAATACTCCTTCGATTGGGCGGCTTGTAAATTCTGCCCTTTTGACTTTTTCAGCAGCTCCTAAGTTAGATGATTTTTTCAGGTATTTCAAGCCCATTGTTTTTGAAAAAGTAAAAGCAGCCTTTCTTTTAAACCAATAGACTGTTAGATTTTTAGATGCCTGCCTGACAGCAGTCAGGTTGGATTTAAGACAAATAATACAACGCCGAAATTCTGCACATTACATCAAACAAAAGCAAGCCTGTAAGCAATCGAATAAGAGCTTTTTGGAAAGATCCGGCGGAGTATTATTAAACCGCAGGATAAGCATAATCCCCATACTTCCGGATCAAAGCGTCTCTGCGGAATTCAAAAATGGCATTGAGCTGTTTTCGGATAAGTATGGCATTGGCCATGTTGCCGATGATTCCCATTGGTGGGATATAGTGGACAATGTCAGTCATCAATACCCCGTTTTCTATTGGTTTTATGTGATGTTGATGATGCCAAAGCTTGTAAGGACCGGATCGCTGTTCGTCCACAAAAAATTCAAGGTCACGGACATGGGTAATTTCAGTCAGCCATTTGGTTTTATATCCCGCAAAAGGTTTTACCTCGTATTCCACCATCATACCCGGATACATCTTTTCAGGCAGGTTTGGGGTAATGATATCGAAACCCATATGCTCAGGGGTGATAAATTTCAGATTTCGAGGCGATGAAATAAAGTCCCATACCTCTTCCATGGAGGCATTGACTTTTTGACTGACTTCTAAACGAAAGGTTCCCATAAGTTGCTTTTGAGATGATTTAAATTCACTATTGTCCGGAAAAATAATAGTATTTTTCTTCTTGCGAAATGCAAGCCCTCTTTGAATCAAATTTATTAAACAGATTAATATTCACACAATTTGCAATGGAGAGAAATATTTTAAAACGACACCAATGAATCAAATTGAAAAAGAGCCTGTTTTTCACTGAATTATATCCCCTGGGATATTAACACTCCATCCTTTTTCTTTGTTTAAGCAGGACTTGCTGAAAAATACTTATATCTCCAAGCATCAGTACATTGAGGGTGCTTTAACAAGAATGAGGCTGCTGCCTTTTTCAGTAGCTCCCAAGTAGAGTATCTGTTGCAATACTCCGTCAAACTTGGCTTAAGTTTATTGTTGCGTATTTTGGGGGTCGAACCTTACCAATGGAATGATGCCCTTTTTACTTTAATATGGAGATTTTGTTCTTGCAAGGCCTTGCACTATGTAATCTCTAAGGGCAAAAACGCATTTTTAAACAACCATCTTAAGTTTTTGTAAGAAGCTGTTGTTTAGGTTCTTGTAGCTGTATTAGTAATTGCTTTAAAGCCCGGATTATTAGCACTATATAATTCGTCTTAAATCTGATATCCAAAAATCTAACGATCTATTATGTTGATTAGTTCGTTAAAAAGGGATTTCTCAGACGAAAGTTTTTCTGGGTTAGAACAACACCAATAAGAACAATCAGGAATCCTCCTGTATCCGTAATTAAAAGCTTATCACCAAAGGCAATCCAGGCCATAAACATGGTTACCGGAGGGCCAAAATAGAACAATGAAGCAAAGCGGTTGACTTCCATGTACTCCAGCAGCTTCCACATGCAGGCATAAGCCCCCAGTGATACGCCCACAATAAGCCAGCCCATGGTCAGAACAAATGGAGTTTCCCATCGGGTTTCCAGGTTTTCGAATACCAAAGCCGGAATTATGGTTGCAATGAATGTGGCCAGACTTTGATAGAAAAGCGTTTCATCCATGTCCAGCAATTTGGAGCGTTCATAAATTTCCATCTCGCGTTCAAACAGGTTGGCGCCGGTCATTGCAGCCACCGATATAAAGGGCAGTAAATAAGCACTTGCAGCCGTGGGGTCCGAGAAGTCTATCCTGGCTATTAAGGTAAGTATAACGCCGGCAAATGCAGTCACCAAACCTACCCACTGCCCCGATGAGGTACGTTCGCCTGTTGCTCGTCCGGAAAAAGCGCTGGTGGCCATAGGTTGGAGTGCAATCACTAAAGCAACAATTCCGGCCGGAACCCCCAGGTTTATTGCAAACAAAACTCCGGTAAGCCAAACTCCATGAGCCAGAAACCCTACCAGCATATTGGGAAATATGGTTCCCCATCCATGAAATTTAAAACGCCCGGTTATTAAAAGGTATAAAGACAGAATCAGGGTGAGGATGCCATAACGCCAAAACAGCAGAGTGAATGGTCCGGTGTAAGGCAAACCGTATTCGGCCCCGATGAAACCGGAATTCCAGAGGATGATGAACGCGATGGGAAGTAAAAAGCCGGTTTTGGACATACACTAACATGATTTAACCATCAATATAAGGATTGTCCTAAAGGTGACCCAAATGTTTTCGGGTTGAATTTTATTTAGAATGTGCAGAAAAACTTAAATCTCTTTAATTAGCTGATTGTAAGTATGATTTAGCTTTAGGGGGTCCCGACACACTTCAGAAGCCTTTTTTACCCTGCAAAAAGCACCTTGAATCCATTGATCAGCATCTGAACGGCCATCATTACCAGGATCATTCCCATCAGGCGTTCAAGGGCTATAAGTCCCCTTTGTTTTAATACCCGCAACAGGATAGGGGCTGTTTGCAGAATCACGGCCGACAGGGCCCAGGCTATCAGAAGTGCAAAGAACCAGTTCGTCATGTTTCCCGGTTGACTCTGGGTCATCAGTATCAGCATGGCCAAAACCGATGGGCCGGCAATCATGGGAATGGCAATGGGTACCAGAAACGGTTCTCCGTCAGGTGTTTCTCCCATTGGCCCTGCTTTTTGAGGAAATATGAGTCTTAGTCCGATGATAAGCAGAATAATACCGCCCGATATGGTTACCGCTTCCTTCTCGAGATGCAGGAAGTTGAGCAGGGGTTTACCTGCGAAAAGGAAAATGAGCAGAATGATCAATGCAATGAAAAGCTCACGGGCAATGATGATTCTCTGACGTTTGGGGTCAATGCCTTTGAGGATGGAGAGCATCACCGGGATATTACCGAGTGGATCCATTAGAAAAAACAGCAAAACTGCTGCTGACCAAACTGAACTGCCTAAATTTTCCATTCCCTTGAATATTTGCTTTTTAACGGTTCTGTTAGTTGGAGTGTTCTTCCAAAATCGGCCGCGAAATTAGCAAATATTTTCAGATGCGTAACAGGGATTAGGAGAATGTTTTAATAGCTTTAACCCAACGCAACATCCATCAGCATCATAACAGCAAAACCGAGCATAGCACCAATGGTAGAGAGGTCCGTTTCATTTCCCTCTCCCCCTCTCTGTGATTCTGGGATCAACTCTTCAACCACTACAAAAATCATAGCTCCCGCTGCAAACGACAGCGCGTAAGGTAATAAAGGCTTCATGGTAGCCACCAGGTACGCACCAAGCACACCTGCCATGGGCTCTACAAAGCCTGAAAACTGTCCGTAATTAAAAGCTCTAAACCTGGTGAAGCCTTCTCTTCGGAGAGGGATGGAAACAGCAGCTCCCTCCGGAAAGTTTTGAAGACCAATTCCCATAGCCAGAGCAACGGCCCCTGCCAGAATTCCCACATCGGGGGTGTTGGCCAAAGCCCCAAAGGCGACACCCACTGCCAGTCCTTCGGGAATGTTGTGAAGTGTAATGGCCAGAATCAGCAGAATACTCCGTTGCCAGGTGGTTTTTATCCCTTCGGCTTTGTCGGTGCTCAGTCCCATATGAAGGTGTGGTAAAATCTTGTCAACCATCAGAAGAAATGTCCCTCCAGCCAGAAAGCCTGTTAAAGCAGGTACCCAGGGAATGTCTCCCTGGTTCGTGGCCATTTCAATTGCTGGTTTTAATAAGGACCAAAAACTGGCCGCTATCATTACTCCGGCAGCAAAACCAAGCATTGAATTCAGAAGTCGTTTGTCTATGTTTTTAAAGAAAAAGACCATCGATGATCCAAGTGCTGTCATCAGCCATGTAAAAATGGTGGCCACCAGGGCAAGAATTATTGGATTTATCTCAATCAGGCTTTCAAGGTTCATGTAAAAACGGGTTTAAATAGTTCCTAACGAGGTATTAATGTAAATACAAATACAGAGGTGTCCAAATAAAAGGAGAGTGTATTTAGTGTCGGTCCATATACTATTTAGTGCCCGTCTATAAAGTCGGGAAAGTTTGTAAAAAGTTATGTGTCTGGTCAGAAAGGGCCAGTTGCAAGGCTTGCGAAGCCGCCAAAAACGGAGTTTACTTGGGTAAATGAGTGTTTTGGCGGCAAGCGTAACGCAGAAAGTGGTACTTTATGGACAGACTCTATTTAAATTGTGACTTCTCTCTCCAGGAAAGCTTTATGGAAGGAACCTTCAGTTTCCAGTGTCAAGTCAAGCATAGTCTGACGGCCCAAGCCTTGCTCTTTCTACCTTGTGCTTCTCAAAAAAAAGACTCACGTGGCTGCGGCTATGCTTACTTTTTTGTTGTTTTGCACAAGGTGAAAAACAGCGGCGGCTTACCCGACATTCTACAATTGACTTCTAGTGCATTTTTTCCAATAAAAAAACAGCCCGGAGAAAATCTCCGGGCTGTTTTAAAATCAGACTTTCACCTGACGCGTTTTTGGTTTACTAGTTGTGTGTAAAAGAAGTGTTTATGGTTTTATTTTTCACAGTGTGTGTGGCACTGCTTTGGGGTGTGCTTAAATTTTTGTCAATCCATGTGACACGGTGCCAGATTGTTTCCAGAGGCCCTCGTTTGAACCTGCGTGCCCACCAGGTACAGAATATCCAGGTGACAAAAGCCAGAGTAAGGCCTGTTAAAAAGGCATAGGTGGTATTGGTATACTGATAGAGCCCTAAGCCATATCCATAGTATATGAAAGAGCCCACCAATGATTGAAAAACATAATTGGACAAGCTCATTTTTCCGATTGGGGTGAGCTTGCTGAGTGCTTTATGGAAAAAGCGTGAATGGAACAGCAGCACAAATCCGGCAACCATGAAAGCCATAAAAAAGAGGTTGGACCATGATGCTTCCATCGTACTGAAAGGGCGGCGTATGGCTTCGCTATCAATAAGTTCGGCGGTGTTGGTTTTGATAACAAACAGGGGAATAAACCCAATACCGGCAATGATGAGGGTCTTAACCCAGAATCTTTTGTTTTTCTCATTCCAGGCAAAAAGTTGACGGCGACCTGCCAGCATGCCAAACAAGAAGAGTGAGAGCATGTGAAAGAAACGGCCGTTTTCCCAGTTCCAGTGCAATACCGCCATTTTGCCGTTGGTAAGGTTCCCTTTTATGGTAGCCCAAAAAGAATCGCCTGTAATGTATTCTCCCATTTTCCCGAAATAGGACCACGATACAGGGTCGGCCATTTCCATTCCGGGATTACGGATGCCTTGAAACAGCTTTAATATCTCTAGTGGCTGAAGGAATAAAATAATGGCAATGATAAGGACTGCTTTGTCGCTTAACCTGGCCATGGGAATTAAGAACACTCCAACCATGGCATAAAGCGACAGGATATCTCCCTGGAAAAAGGCGGAGTTTATAACGCCAAATATCAGTAGTAAGAAAAGCCGCCAGGCAAAACGGCCTCTGAAATCGCTGCCTTTCTTTTCCTGATTGTGCATCTGAATGTAAAAGGTAAGGCCAAAAAGAAGGGCAAACATGGCATACGATTTTCCTCCGAAAAGGAAAAACAGAGTATCCCAGATCACTTTATCGATACTGGCCATCCATTCGGGAATGCCTTCCGGAGTAAAGTACAAGTCGAAATGCTCGATGTTGTGCAGCAGCATTATTGAAATAATGGCAAATCCGCGCAACGCATCTACGACATAAAACCTTTTACTTTCAGCAATCATGATTCGAATTTTAATTGTCAAGTCCAAAATTATAGAAAGAATGGGGTGGTTTGAGAATTGGGTGCGAAAAGTAGTGGTTGTTGAAGTAAAGTATCAGTAAAATAGGTATTTATGTTTTTGGTGTGGGAAAAATAAGTAGTGGAAATAGAAGATTTTTTGCCCGCTTTTTTGATCAATGTCAGAGGTTATCTCTTTCCCAGTGTCCCAATTTTCATGACGAGGTCTTCGAACTCCTCACGTGAAACCGAGGCCTTATTCCGGGCTTTTGTGCGATAGTTGTAGATGGTGCTTAATGAGTATCTCAGGAAGGCTGCTATTTTCACGCTGTCGGTAATTCCAAGTCGTATGAGTGCAAATATTCGCAATTCGGTATTCAGCTTTTCTCCCGGCTTGGGCTCCACTTTTTCCCCATCGGCCAGTAATTCGTTGTATTCCTCTATGAACGACGGATAAAGGTTTAAGAATATGGTGTCAAAGTTCCTGTAAAGTTCTTCCAATTCGTCCTCAACGATGTTTGACGACTTTAAAGCCTTAATGAGATCCTGCGGACTGCCTGTGTTAGCTTTTTTGTTGAGTGATTTCCGGTAGTCGTCCAGTTTGTTGATGTAGGTAGAACACAAATCGAAGAAATGGGCAATGTATTCCTCTTTAATCTGATTGGAATCCTGAAGGAGGTGGTTTTGATTGTACAGCTGATCGTTTTTCTGAAGTATGTCGGCATTCAATCGTACCAACTCCTTGTTTGCTTTGTCAAGCTCTTTTCTGATGCCTGATGTCTTGTCCATCTGGCGGTAAACATAGATGACTGCAACAATCAAAAACAAGGAGAGAAAGCTGATTAAAACAATGTACAGTATCAGGTTATTTTTCTGGTTATCTGCCCGTTCTTTGTAGGTATCGTTGATGATGGAGAAGAATTCGGAGAGATAAATGGCGCGGAACTGAACATTGCTGAAAAGGGCATCGTTTAAAGCCGCCTGGGAGTATTTAAAAGCTTTTTCTATGTTTCCCTCCCGGTTAAAGAGGGAGGCCAGGTGGTGCAAAGATGAATTGTCTTTCGTTGAATGGCGAATGTCTGAGATGGCAGACATGGCAAAAAACCTTTTGCTTTCGCCGGCATTGCCTTTTCTTGAGTGAATGATACCCAGCCAAAAAGTGACAACAGCATAGTTCCCTTTCTCTAAAGATGGAGTGTTTAACAGTTTTTCTAAAATGTCCCGGGCCGGTTTGAGATTATTCTTATCAATTAATGTCTCTGCTTTGTAGATTTGATGTTCTGGAGACTCCGGGGCCACAGCCTTCATTACGGAATCCCTGTAGGCTTTGGTTTTGTTTAGAAAATAGGGCAGCCTGACGTTGGCCGCATAGTAATTAAAAAACAGATGGCAGGCTTTGTAATAATCGGGCAGCAGGGAGCGGGGAACTGAATTTTTGTTGATGGATTCAAGAAGATCCTCCGCTTCAATAAACCGCCCCGATGAAGCATACAAAGGCACCAGATGAATTTTGGTTTTGATCTTCAAAAGGTTGTTGTTGAGCGCTTCTGCTACTTTCAAACAAGCCCTGGCGTAAACGGTGGCCGAATCTAATTGATATTTCCGGTACTCTTCATAAAGTTGGTGGTTGAGATCAAAGGATTGTTCTAAAGAAGTGGCTTCCTTTTCCAGTTCTTTCAGAAGCTGTATTTTATTTTCTTTCTTTTTATCAAATGCCTCTTTGTTTTCGAGGGTTTGATCCAGACTGTCGAGCACTGCATTCAATTCTTTCTGCCCTGATACCGGGAAAGATGCTGTGAACACGGAAAAAAGAACAATTATTACTCTGATGCTGGTGTTGCTCATTTGAGGGAGCAGAAATTGATGGTTTAAAAATCAGAGGTAAAAGTAATTAAAATTTCAGTTTCAACCATCAGCATGATCCGGCTCTTGATTGCGAAACTGTATTTGAGTTAATCTTTTGAACAGTGATGTTTTGGCTATTAATTGCCACAGGTGCAGACTTATTGAAAAATTTACTTGAAAAACCTTACACTTTGAATGAGATTATCAGCTCTTTAATTCTTTTTCAGCAAGCCCTGCAATATATTCGTATTAATTGTTTGCAGGCATACTTTGATTTAGGCTAAAGCCCAGGTTTTCATTGTTAAAAGGTTTGTTTTGGCTTAAGTTTATTTTTGCGTGTTTTTGGGGATCGAACCTTACCAATGGAAGATCAGGTGCGGCGGATTCTTTCTGGGAAAGCGGCAGAGCCGAAGCCGATCCGCCGTTTTACCTCTGGTGGCGGATCGGAATCCGCCAGACCTAATTCGGTACCACCTTTTCAGGAGTACCAATGATGCCTTTTTTACTTTAATATGGTGACTTTGTCCTTGCAAGGCCTTGCACTATTTAATCTCCAAGGGCAAAAACGCATTTTTAAACCACAGCCTTTGTCTTTTATCTAACCTAAATCATAAACCATTGTAAATGTGCTGTTTATATGGTGTTTGTTAGATTTTTGGGTATGTCGTTTTTAAAAGAAATCACTACTGCCTTCTGCCTACTGCCTAACGACTAATTTACTTTTATCTAATTCGTTGCATAGGCTGCTTTATAGTAGAGAAATAACTCTCATGATTTAGATCTTTGCTTTTCAGACAAAACTTTTGTTCGAATGTTGAAAGATGGTCTTTGGTGTCAATACTTTTTCTACTGCCTGCCAAATTTGGCTTGTTTGTTATTTACATCTAACCTGACTGCCGTCAGGCCGGTAACTAAAACACTAACGATCTATTACTTTTAGAAACTGTTTAAATTTTGTTTGATGGGATTGTTTGCCTCTAAGAATGGCCTGAGATTACTCCTTAATAATCATTTGGTTATCCGCTTTCGCTTCAACAAATAAATATTGGCCACAACAGCCGACAAGAGCATCATATAATCCTGATAAACTCCGAAATTGACAGCAGCTCCGGTTCCGATAATGGTCCAGATGGATGGAATGATCAGTAGGTATCTGGGCATAGCTCTGCTGGTAAGCATCAGCAACCCAAAAGTAAAAATAGTGGTGGGGCAGGGCAATCCCAGAGCGATGGTTCCGGCCCAGGAACCTTTTGCAAAATAGCTGATAAGCGGGTATATTAGGAGACCGAACCAGACGAAAAAATAGCCTGTGTAACCTGCGAATCCCCCGGGAAAGAAAAAGTTTAACCGTTTACGGGACAATTCAAGAATAAAAAAGAGGCCCTGTAATATGAATAGGATCCCAAAACTGTAGGCTGCCATATTGATGGCTGTAAAGTGTAGCAGATGGTATAAAATTCCTGTCCACAGCCACACAAAAGCCAGAAAATAAGAAATTGCAGTGTTTTTATACCTACTGCCACTGTGCAAAAGAATTACGGTGATTATCCCAAATGCCATAATCAGAAACTGCAAAGGGAAGACAGATGAATTGTAGGTTTCAAAAACGCCGAAGAAAGCCTCTGTGGAGAAAGGTATTTTCATGACTAGCGGATTTTTTTTAATGAGTGAGAAATAAAAGGTTTCCATTTTGAATAAAATTAAGGATATTGGTAATTATATCAAAATAAAGCCAATACAGTTTCCTTATTCTTATCAGAATATGGTGTTAATAAACCAGGTTATACAGGAATAAAACAAAAACAGAAATTATTATGAAAAAATTGCTTGAGAACAATCGCAATCTGGAAATCATTAAAGGAATTATCGGATTAATCCTCGGGATTTTAATATTGGCTAATCCTCAAACCGCCTTGATGGCAATGGCCACTTACGTAGGGCTCCTCGCTTTAATTGTCGGCGTAGTATTAATTCTCTGGGCTCTTTCCAAAAAGAAAGGCTCCTGGCAGTGGCGCCTTTCTCAGGGAGTGATCAATGCATTATTGGGGCTTTTGATCATCTCTTATCCCGATGTAACGGCCAGTCTGCTTATTTTCATAATGGGCTTGTGGATCACGTTTTTGGGCATTTTCCAGCTCACTGCCACTCTGAAATTGCGTGATAAGATTCCCGGACAACAGCTTTCTCTGACCAGCGGAATTTTGTCTGTTCTGGTAGGTGCATTACTGATGTTCAATCCTTTTGAAGGGGCTGTTTTGGGCACCCTCATTCTTGGCGCTTATGCCTTGTTTTACGGATTGGTCCGCTTTTATGTGGCATGGAAAATGAGCTAGTGTCAAGTCAAGCATAGTCTGACGGCCCAAGCCTTGCTTTTTCTACCTGGGATACCTCGCCCCGGGTTTTCACCCAGCCTGTCCCGCACTTTAATCGGGAGGGTTATCCAAATTTGCCCCTACGGAGACGAGGCATTCCCACTGTCATACCCGCGTTACTCCTCAATATTATTTGAGGTAGGCACTCAGAATGACATCAAATGTGGGCTTTTGAGACAACCTCGACTTAACCTAACCTATTTCCGGTCCGCTCCCTGGCGTTCAATCATCCACCCGGGATATTCGGGTTCCGGTTGACTTACTTCATTGAGCAGGTACAGGTCATCAACCGATAATTCCACATTCACCGATTTGAGATTATCTGTCAACTGATCGGGCTTTTTGGCACCTACTATTACAGACGATACTACCGGTTGATGCAGTAACCACGCCAGTGCGATTTGGGCTACCGAAACATGTTTCGCATCTGCTATTTTTTGCATCACATCAATAATGTCGAAGGCCTTCTCTTTGTTAATGGGTGGAAAATCGAAATTCACCCTGCGGCCTTCTTTGGCTTCCATCTTGCGGTTGTATTTGCCGCTCAGCAAACCTCCTGCCAGCGGACTCCATACCATAAGCCCCATCTTTTGATCGAGCATCATCGGTACCAGTTCCCGCTCCAGTTCCCGCCCGGCAATGGTGTAATAAGCCTGAAGGGAGACAAATTTGCTGAGGCGATTCAGATTCGAAATGCTCAGTGCTTTCATAATCTGCCAGGCTGCCAGATTGCTGCACCCAATGTACCTGACTTTCCCGCTTTGCACCAGGGAGTCCAGGGCCTCAAGGGTTTCTTGCAGGGGAGTGAGGGGGTCAAAACCGTGAATCTGATAGAGGTCGATGTAATCGGTGTTAAGGCGTTCCAGACTTTCGTGAGCCTGTTGCAAAATGTGTTTCCGGCTGAGGCCTGAGTCGTTGGGGCCTTCACCCATCGAGCCACGTACTTTTGTGGCAATAACCAGATCGTCTCGTTTCAGGCCAAGATCACGGATGGCTTTTCCGGTCATCTGCTCACTCAGGCCTTCGCTGTAGATGTTGGCCGTGTCAATGAAATTGATGCCGTTTTCAACCGACATCTTTACCAGTTCGTTGGCCTGCTCCTGAGGCAGCGTACCGATGGCTGTCCACATGCCGCGGCCACCAAAGGTCATGGTGCCCAGACAAAGTTCTGAAACTTTTAATCCTGTGTTACCTAATAAATTGTACTTCATGGCTTATGTGTTTTAGTGTTCAATGATTTTGTGGGCAAGGTGAAGGGTTATTCACCATATGAACTCCGGGTCATTAGTTCTATATTGATATTGTAATAACTCAGATTGATACGGGCTGAAGGCCTGACCAATTCCAGCCCGGGGCAATGCCCCCGGGGAAGGGGTGATATTCATCATCCGTTTTGTTGGCCGCTTTGCGGCCAACGAAACGAGAGGGGAAATTGGATTCTCTGTCCCGAGGCGTTGCCCCGGGCTATGTTAAGTCAGGCCTTCAGCCTGTTAAAATGTATCAGGTAAGAATTAAAAGATAACAAACAGCCTCTTGATTTCGTTTGGTTTAACTAATAGAAAGGGGCATTTGTTCATTGTAGAAGTGTTTGAAATTTAGGCCGTTTTCGGGGTGACTTTCTTTTCTTTTCAGCGTCTGGCTATAAACATGCGACCAACTTCGGGGTCGATTATTCCTTATGCAGACTTTTGAAAAGCATTATTTCCCGGAGTCTAAATTCCATGATGATGGGGCAGGAGCCTGAAGGGCTCCTATTTTTATAGCAACGAATGGCAAATAAGAAAAACCGACGCCGAAGGTGTCGTATGTTCTCAATTAAAGTGAGGCTTTCACTTCAAGTGAAGTCCTTACTAACCCGCTTCGGTCCTGTTCCTGATCTTGTTCCAGCCATGCAGGTACCTCCTTCGACCTTTGTTCGACTTTTGTTCGACTGTTCTTCGGCCCTATAGAGTCGGAGAAATGCCGAAGAACGGCCGAACAAGCCCCGAAGAAGGTACGAATAAGCCCCGGAAAAGCCCCTTGAAAAACGCGTTAAGTATCAGTTTTACAGGGGGAAAGGGTTGTATTGTGTGGGGTATCAATTTCAATAGATCGTTAGATTTAAGACGAAGCATATGCTACTGATAAACAGGGATTTAAAGTAATCATGCATATAATTCCAAAAAATTGATTTACCGCCTTTTACAATAGTTTAACGAAGTATTGTCAATTTCAGACTCAAAAAATCAGCAACTGTAAATGAATAGAAACCCCTTCCTCAAGGGATGAAAACCCCTTCCCTAAGGGATGAAAATCCCTTTCCTAAGGGATGAAAACCCCTTCCTTAAGGGATGAAAACCCCTTTCCTAAGGGATGAAAACCCCTTCCATAAGGGGTAGTAACCCCATCCCTAAGGGGTAATAACCCCTTCATTAGGGGGTAATAACCTCTTCTGAAGGGGTTAATCACCCCGGTGATATTGTCAACGGACAATTGAAGGACATTTGTCCCCTTTTGATTAGCTGTTTTTTTTGAATATGGGCAAAGAAATCCGAGTGTGATGTGGAATAACCTTGCACTTAGGAGTTTCGATTTTCTGGGATTTAACCACTATTTTCTGTTATGCCATCCAGAAAGCGTTGCTTACCGTCCACTCAGTAATTCTATTCTCCCACTCAAACATCCCTGGCTCTCACATAAATGTTTTTCGAATGTTTGGTTTTTTTGGTAGATTCGGGGAGAAAATACATAATAGATATTAACGCAATGTTGTTTTAGGTTGTAAAACGGCATTGGGTTTATGGAAATGTTGCAGCGCATGTAAAAAAACAAGACAACATTTCTTCAATAGAACAAAAAGGCCCAAAGAAATTCAGAATTTCGTATCTTTGATAAAAACTGATTGCTATGGAATCATTACGTATTGATATCATAAATCCGAAAGCCAAACGACTGATTAAAGACTTGGCGGATATGGAATTAATTAAGATTAGAAAAGAGAAAACAAAATCGGAATTCTCTGAATTACTAGAAAAATTAAGAAGCCAATCCGAGAATGCGCCTTCTTTGGACGAAATAACTAAAGAAGTTGAATCAGTTAGAGCATCCCGATATGAGAAGTAAAAAGGTCATTCTGGACACAAACCTTTGGATTAGCTTTTTAATTACAAAAAACTACAGCTTTATTGACAAATTTGTTGAAAATCAGAAAGTGACTTTGATTTTCTCGAAAGAATTAATTCAAGAATTCCTGACTGTTGCCACTCGACCAAAATTTCAAAAGTACTTCACAGACCAAGATATTCAGAAACTGCTTCGCTCATTTGACAACTTCGCAAAAATAATTGAAACCACATCAAATATAGAAATTTGTAGAGATTTCAAAGATAATTTCTTGTTGAACCTGGCAATTGACAGTAAAGCAGATTTTCTTGTAACAGGCGACAATGATTTATTGGAATTGAAGAAAATTGAAAAAACAAAAATACTAACTATCAGAGAATTAACAGAAAGAATATAAACACGACGCTGCAACAATCTGTATACGCCAGCCGGGGCCTCCACAGCATATTGCAAGCTTCGTTTTTCCATGTCATCCGCTCACGGTTTGACACAATCTTATGGGGTTTGAAAGCCCCGGCCGACCGCATACAGGTCAACGTTGCCGGCAAGGCAAAGGGACGCTCTAAAATAGTCAGCACGGTAATGAATTATCACATTTGTGATATATTTGTTTTTATGGAAAAAGAAATTCAGAAAAATAACAACCTAATTGAGGAAATAAAAGGTTTCATAAATGAAGCCAAAGAAACTGTTGCTATAACAGCCAATTCAGCTTTAACGATATTGTATTGGAATATAGGTCATCGGATAAACAATGAAATTCTTCAAAATAAACGCGCTGATTACGGACAACAAATAATACGAGCCCTTTCCAAAAGATTAACAGAAGAATTCGGCAAAGGCTGGAGCGAAAAACAATTAAGGCATTGTCTACGCTTTGCGGAGACTTTTCAGGAAAAAGAAATTGTCTACGCACTGAGTAGACAATTGACCTGGACACATTTCAGAACACTCATATACATTGAAAACGAATTAAGTAGAGAATTCTATGCCGAAATGTGCAGATTAGAAGGTTGGACTACAAGGGTACTTAATGAAAATATTTAATATCATTTTATTTGTTTGTATTATGGGAAGTGCATTTGCCCAAGAATCAAAGTACAAAGCTAAGAAAACAAAGCCCACATATGAAGAGGTCAAAGGGGAAAGGAACAAATACGTGAAAAAGGTTATGAAAAACACCTATGGCCTATACAATAAAAGAAATAAACTTTTGGGAACTGATTCTGATTATATGCTCAGGGACACCCATAGAACTGCCTGGAAATCAATAAATCTAAACAACAAAAAGCTTTTGGATTTATATATGAAGACCTATATTGCTCCATGGCTTAAAGAAAATAAAAATAAATATAAACATCATGAATCCATTGCTGTTTATATTTTTGGTGATATGGATGGAAATATTATTGAATTAGGATTGCGATGTCCCAAAGAATTAAAAATACCTATCTCAGCGTACGAAGAATTTGAACAGGCATTGTTAAGTGGGGAATTAAAACTATTTACAGATAAAGAAAATCCCATATTTAAAAACTCAACATGGGTTGTTCAGACTATTCGATATAGACCTGAGACTATAAGGAATATGGAATAATTGAAAATAAAGTTGCCTCGGAAACATCTTAAAATAATAGATGTTTCCGAGGCAGCTTTATATCAAACACAAACATAAATACATTAAAGAATTAAAGCACAAGCCCATAACAAAGCTATTATACGCCAGCCGTGGCATCCACAGCATATTGAGGGTTTTGTATTTCCTTGCGCCAGGCTAAATCCGTGAAAAGGGGATTAGCAACGATCTTTGAAACTTTTCAACAGAAACTAGCAGGTAACCGAAAGGCGGTCAATATGGACATGCCGCCCCCGAAATGTTCCGGGTCTTGACTTTTTTCGCAATAATGGCACTTGAAACCCAACGAATTGAAGAAGAGGTTCTTTTAGATACGAATGCCCATTTAATCGAACACCTGGAGCTAAATGAAAAAAAACCAACCATCCTATGAAAAAAATAAAGCTCACTGTCTTATTGTTGGGTCTCATGGCAGCTGCCAGTTCCCAATCTTCCACTAAGCCTCATGTTGCTCACACAAACTATTTGAAAACCACCGATGTTAAGGTCGATTATTTCAAGATAAAGGAAGCTGTCACTGTCTATGAACCGGCCCTTAACCTGAGTTATTTTCATCACCTCTTAGTGGCCGGATGCCCGGCTGGGTGGTTGCCCGCAAAAAGAAAGCAGCCTGGTGTAGGGCATCGGGTAAAAAAGGCAGCCCACGCGGCCGGATTAACTCAGGTAGTAAACCCCCATAAGTGATTTCCTATGTGTCGCTTTTGCTCTTGTTATTGATGCAAAAGCGACATGTATAGTTTTACCTTTGGCTAGCTTTGCGACATTCGTAAAACCATGAAACCCTAACAATCAGTGAAAAATTATATTCCGATTTACAGATATTTAAGGCTAGGAAACACAAAACTACAATAGTAGACATACGACACTTTGTTTTGTATATACACACATTAAGGCTAAATATTTTTCAAATATCATTCAGTTTAGCAACTATATGTTAACCAATCATGTTGCTAATCAAAAAATGCCAAAATGAAAATTAAAGTATTACTATTATTCGTGTTTATTACTGTCTCAGGATATGCACAAAACACCCAAAAAATTAACGTTAACGGGTTTGGTGAGCTCGCTGCTGTTCAAAATGGAAATATGTATAGTATTACAATAGCAGATTACGGGACATTCGATTTCGAGGGGAGCTTAAACCCCTTAGAATTAAAAGGTGAAGTAACCATTGATCAACTTGAAAAAATACCGGGCTACAATGTTCTGAAGGACTTGGGATTACAGGACATTTGTTTTGAAATGTCGAAAGAAGGTTTAATGATTAGTGCAAATGCAGATACAGAGAAAAACCTAAAAAATCTTTGTACGCTATTAAAAGTTACAACCCCAACTGTTGGTATTCAAGCCAAAATAGGAATGGGAACTTTTGAGCTTTCCGGCGATTTAGCTTTCTCAAAAGAGCCAATTAAAATACTTGAAGTCGAAAAGAGCGGAACAACACTATCTTATTACTCTGCCGGACTTGGAGCTGCTTATCAAAAAGGTTCCTTCATTTTAACGGTATCTTTAAACATGATTGTAAAACCCTCTGAATTTGACCCTGACCTAAATATGAATTATCAGTTTGGGTATGACCTGGTAAAACAAACAATTATGGGCTCGGCATCCATGATGTCAACGTGGACAGACCCGTTTGGTATGGATAGGTTTTTCAATAAAAATTCGGTAATATTTTCAAAAGGTGCATCGGCACTGGCTGTAAATATTCCGGCGCAAAGCATCTCGCAATTTGGATTTGCCATAGAACGTGCTAAATACTTCGATGTTGATTTCGGAACATTTGTTTCAATATCACCTCTCGATGGCGAAGTTGCGCTACGGGGACGAAGCAATTCAAAAATTAGTTTAGATCAAATACCTGAAATGCTTAAAAAAGGGTTTAGTTTGGATTTTCCGAATGTGTTTCCACCCGATTATGAGCTAGATAGTGCAGAAATAAAATTTGCACCCACAGGGGGCACGGTAGGGGATTTAGAGTTAACCAAAGGTTTTGCGCTTGTGGGAGTAGGCAAATTCAAAGAACTTGACTTCTTTTTAGATTTTAATTTTGATTTGGAAAATGAGTTCAGATACAAAATGCATTTCACCGGAGATTACAGTAAATTTATTTGGAACGAGGCACATAAAATACCAAATAAAACAATAAGAAATACAGTAAAACAAGCATTAGATGAGATACAAATACAAAAAATGTATCTTGATTTAGATGCCCAAAAGAAAAATTTGAGTCTGAATGGAGAAATGCATTGTGAGTTTAAATATCAGAATAAATTACAAAAAATTTCATTTGAAGCCTCACTTGATGCAGAACAAATCGTAAAAGACATTACCAATAAATTGATAGAAAAATTTGGCGGGCCTATTGTTGAGGAAGTAGAAAAGGTGGCAAAACATGCTGCTAACATAGCCAAAGATGCGGGTTCTATTTCTAAAGCAATGATGAATGATATTAAAACTTACGCTGAGCATACACATCCAAAAGAGCGTTGCCACACAAAATGTGTTCCCGATAGAGCTTATGAGTTAAGTCGTCATATTGTAGATGGCTCTTACGATGCAGTACGTAGGTTTTATTTCAACACCTTTAATGAGATAGGCCAAATAGAGGGAGACACACCTGAAGAAACCCGAAGAATAAGAAGTAAATTAATAAAAAAAGACTGGGATAAGATTTGTAGAAGTATAGACGAAGACTGGAAAGAAATTCTTAACGATCGTGCTTTTGTGAAGTATTATACATCAGAATCTGATGCAAAAAACGGTGTGAAAATATACTATGCGGAAGTGAAGAAATACATGAAGAAAGAGAAAGCCTATCGCGACAAGGTGTGGGAGCGTATGCTGACAAGAGAGTGGAAAAAAACGGAAACAGCAACGCTGAAAGGCGAAGAAATTCCTAAAGGAACATATTATATAAAATCGGTTAAAGCCGGAAATTCGGACAATGGCTATTTCGATATTACCTACGATCACGGTAAGAAAAAATGGAAAATGAAAGGGCAGCGTTTACAAATATGGACAAAAGATAATAGCGGTGCCAAACAATATAAATTTCACAGGAATAATTATCTTTCGTACTACATAATTACCCCGGCTAGCGACCATAGATATGCCTTAGATTTAAAAGGAAGAGGCAGAAATAAAAGAACCCCCATACACTTGTGGAGACTACATAAAGGTGCATCGCAGCAATTTTATTTTAAGCATGTGGGCGGAGGTAAGTTTGTAATAATTCCCAGAACCAACCGAAAAATGTGTCTGGCCTTAAAAGATAATAACAATGCCAATAAAGGAAACAAAGTACACCTATGGACTTATCATAACACCCCATCAAAACAATGGTATTTAATAAATGTAAAAACAGGTAAAAAATATATCCCGAATTAATAAAAAAAGCCTTAACAGCAGTTTGGTCGTTAGGCTGGCAGGTAGCTTGTTCCGTTTCGTGGGCTTCGCCCAATTCACGACACAAGCCACCTGCCTGCCCTTCAGCAAGACCGGGAAAAAACAAATAAAGACATTGAATTACGTTTCGAGAATGGAAAACTCATTGAAAATAACATTGCTTCGATGCAATCATACGCCAAAGGAGATACAATCTCTAAAAAAAGTAAGTTGTTATGTAAATTGGAACTTTTAGAGAAAAGAATTTGTATAAGTAATAGCAGGGAAAGTGCTAAATATCAAGGTTTGTAGCCCGCTCAAATTGCGTAACGGTTTGACAGGAAAGTACCACGCAATCTGGCACTACTCATACAATTTCACGTGTACGCTGAGAGAAACTGCAGCAATCTAAACAAAAATGTGAAACGGTTTCGTAAGCCGAAATCTTTGGAACAAGACCAAGGTCTTTGAAATTTGATGATGACTGACAACAGGTGCAATTCCTGTCTACCCAAAGCCCGCCGGCAGGGTAGTAGTGAACCAGATGGGGGATTCCGTGAGGATAGCAGAAACGACCGTAGGGAGTTCACGAACACAATTAAAAACAAATTATAAATGTGAGTAAAAGTATCTGGCAAGCGAGTGTGCAGGCAGTGTGACAGAGCCTCCAAATTGAACGAAGAGAAATCGCGATTACCTTGAAAAACAAACCACGAATGAGCAAAAGCTATATTAAATCGTGGTTAAGCCGACGCAATACGTTCATCCGTAATAAAGGGTAACTCGCTTGCTTTACCAAGAATGTTTGGTGACGCGAAACATTCCTGGTTCAAATGGTTAAATCGTCGAAGTCAACGCAAAAGTTATACATGGAAAGGGTACGGAATGTTACTAAAACATCTACCATTACCCCGACCAAGGATTGTTCACGCAAATGTTTAAATTAGCAACTGATAGTGAATGTAAATACAGAGGAACCGGATAGGGGAATACTGTACAGCTTGTCCCGATGCATCGGGATCCGGGTTTGCGAGGGGGTAAGTGGAGTAATCCGCCATTGCTAATAAAGCTATCATACGCCAGCCGTGGCATCCAAAGCATATTGAGGGTTTTTCATTTCCCAAGACCATGCGTTCAAGCTGATAAATCCACAGCTGGTCTGAAAGCAGCGGGCAGGGGAATAAAGCCGGGACGGTTACATCACATTATAAAAGGTCTGTCAGATGTCAAATAGCACCATAGAAGAAAGATGTAATTTCGAGACTCAGCGATTAACAGTAGGGAGTTGGACCGCTCAGATTTTAGAGGGAAACTCAGAACTAAATTTTGCCGAAAAAGTAATTGAAATATTATCTCCAAATGTTACAAAAGCGTTACCCGATGGATGGCAGGATATTACAACAATAAATCATGCTCAGGAATGGATATCCGAAAGAGAAAAAGAAAGTCATTTTGTAACGATTCAACTTTCATCCATTAATGAAATAATAGGTTTTGTTTTTCTCTATGAAACTGATGCCGAAAACGAATACCATGACTTGCGATTTGGCTATCTCTTATCTGAAAGAGTTTGGGGGAAAGGATTAGGAACTGAATTGATTGACGGGTTAATAAAATGGTGCAAAAAGCAGGGAGATATAAAATCGATTTCAGGTGGAGTGGAAACTGACAATATTGCTTCGATCAACGTATTGGAAAAAACCGGGTTTTCAGTTTCAACAGTGGATAAAAAGAGAAAGGGAATGGTTTTTTATGAATATCAATTTGATACCCTTTGCTGACGCGGATTTGCAATCTGCGTTCTCATTAACCAGGGATTTTCAATCCTGTTAAATTGGTCTTCTGAATATATTCAGCTTCAAAAGGTCAAATCCTTGAAACTTGCGTCACTTTATGTTCCTCTTTCCCCGGGATTATAATTTTGTTGGTTTACCCATCCCCAATTACATCCGCAACCCGCAAAGCAACCTCGCATCCATATTAATTCAACAATTAATTTGAGCCCCGTTACAATGAAAGGTTTTGATATTCTAATCATCCTTTTCGTGTCAATTTTGACTTGTCTAAGAACTCAATTCTTCAAAAACATCTTCCAAAAACAAAATTTAAACAGTTTCTAAAACCAAATGAAATAGGTGAATACTTATTGAGAATGATTGCATATGGTTATTATTTGGTGTAAATTTACATCAAAAATAAATGTTATGGCAAGGCAAAGTATCTCATTAACCAAGCCAAATGATGAGTGGTTAAAGGCTCAGGTTGAGAATGAAGAATACTCAAGCAAAAGTGAGCTTGTAAATGACTTAATAAGACAAGCCAGAAAGCAACAGGTCAAAATTGATATGGTTAGAGCTAAATTGGACAGAGCAGAAAAGAGTGGTTTTACGGATGAAACTAAAGAGCAATTATTAGAACAATCCAAAAGATTGCTAAATGGCTAATTACAAGTTAAGTATTGCTGCCAGGGAAGACCTGATAAGAATTCATCATTACGGGGTTAAAAAATTCGGACCTATCCAGGCAGACAAGTACTTTGAGACGTTTTTTGAATATTTCGATCTGATTGCGCAACAGCCTTATTCCTTTCAATCCGTCAATTTTATAAAAGAAGGGTACAGGCGATGTGTTTGTGGAGCAGACAGTATTTTCTTCAGAGTTAAAGATGACATAGTTGAAATAATGGCAATTATTGGACGACAAGATTTAAATGATATTCTTTAACCGGCGCTGATTGGGGATTTCGGATAAGCAAAGTGGCAGAGCCGAACGGTAATCAGCGTTTCATTAACAAGAAGCTGTCCAAAAACAATAAAACAACAATCACGCGTCATGTTGAGTGCAGCCGAAACATCTGTTAATCCAATGAAAAGATTATTCGACAAGCTACCAATGACAGATTTTAGTAAAGCAAAAGCCTCAGCAAAATGATAATTGGCCCCCATTCGGGGACCTGCTATTTTAAGTGATGCCTGGCCCCGGGTTTTTTACCCGGGGTTATCCAGATTGGACCCTTTCAGGGCCCTGGTAGCCCAGACTAGCTAATCTTCTCATACTTCGGATTTGCAATCCGGGTTCTCATTAATCCGGGATTTTCAATCCTGTTAAATCATTCCTTCTAAACACAACCAATCCCATAGTTCAACCCCTCATAACCTCCAGAGCAGAAATCTCCCCATAAAAACTCTGCGTCATCGCGCCTCTGCGTTAAGTCTAACTATTTTAACTTTTCTCTTTTCAAAAATCCTATTCAAATTATACTAAATTTGTAGACCATCTTAAATAATTTATAATCAGAATAACACATCGCTTTATGAGAATCCTCACTTCCCTGGCCACTTTAATGGTTGCGGCCTCACTTTTTATGGGTTGTTCTTCCAATAAAAAAGAAGAATCTGCCCATTCTCCTTTTCATCCTCAGATCAGTGCCTTTACCTCGGGGCAGATTTCGGTTAATTCACCTGTCATGGTTGAGTTTGCGTCTCCTGTTCATAAGGCAGAAGCCGGTCAGTCTGTTGCCAAAGGTGTATTGATGATATCTCCTTCGGTAGATGGTGAAGCCACGTGGGCAGGTGACCGCACTCTGGTTTTTAAGCCTTCGGAGATGTTGCCTTCGGGAGAGGAATTTAAGGTTGAAATTGATTTGCCAAAATTGTTACCAGGGGAAGAAGAGCCTTTCTTTTTTACCTTCCGCACCATTGAGCAAAATGCCTGGATCAGTGCCGATATAATGCGGCCGGTTTCGGTCTCCGACTACGAGACCTATCAGGTGACGGCGCGTGTGTCACTGGCCGATGTGGCCGCAAATCAACTGGTGGAAGATGAGGTTGAAGTGACGCTTAACGGGGAAACGGTAAGACCTGAGTGGACGCACATTGATGGACGTAATCATGAATTGACAGTTAATAATGTGCCTCGTAAGGATGCTGCCGGAAAACTTAAAGTAACCATTGCAGAGGGCCCCTTGTCACCCAGGGAGTCCAAGAGCCTGAACATGGTCGTTCCTTCAAAAGATGCTTTCAAAATTATTTCGGCCGGGTTGTCTACCTCCCCACGTAATGTAATTACCGTTACTTTCAGTGATCCGGTAGATCCTGGACAGGATATCTCCGGTTTGTTACTGCTGGATAACAAAGATCTTGACTGGAACATCGACAACAATCAAATTGAACTTTATCCCGGGGACGCGATTACGGGAGAACGCACTTTGGTGATTTTGCCCGATGTAAAAAATATCTCGGGTCGAAAACTCAGCGCAAAAGGAGAATTTTCGTTTGTATTCTCCAGCGAAAAACCCGAGGTGGAAATGATAGGGGATGGCACCATCATGCCATACTCCCAAGGACTTTACATGCCTTTCCGTGCTGTTAGTCTCAAGGCTGTCAGGGTTCGCATCATAAAAATTTATGAACACAACATCGGCCATTTCCTTCAGGTCAACCGTCTGGGAGGTGAATCACAACTGAAACGTGCCGGCCGGTTGGTTCACAGACAGCGTATAAAAATCGATACCGATCCAACAGTGGATCTGTATAAATGGAATACTTTCTCGCTGGATTTAAGCAAGTTTGTCCAGCCCGACCCGGGGGCCATCTACCGTGTTGAGATTGGTTTTGAGAAAGCAGATGCCATTTATCCCTGCGCAAGTGATAATGACCAGGAAGCTACCGTAACGGAAAACACATCCGATCCTGATGAGGAATTCTGGGATCAACCCAATAATTACTACTCCACCTATCCCTATCATTACAACCCCAATTACAGTTGGCGGGAGAGAGACAATCCCTGTTCATCATCTTATTACAACCGCGATAAGTGGGTGGCCAAAAATGTGCTGGCATCTAACCTTGGGTTGCTGGCCAAGCGTGGAACCAACGATGAATTATTGGTGACGGTCACCGATATCAGAACGGCTGAACCCATTAAAAATATTGACGTGGAGGTATTCAATCTCCAGATGGCCAAAATTGCTGAAGGCAAAACCGGAAACGAAGGACTGGTATCCATCCATTTGGATGAAACCCCATTTCTATTGGTTGCCAAACAAGACAAACAACGCGGTTATCTGAGATTGGATGATGGTCAGGCCCTGGCGATAGATCGTTTCGATGTGTCTGGTGAAACCGTAAAGGAAGGATTGCGAGGTTTTATTTTTGGCGAACGTGGAGTTTGGCGTCCGGGCGATTCCATATTTGTCTCGTTTATGCCCATGGAAAGCCAGCCGGGGACTTTGCCTCCAAATCACCCGGTCACTTTTGAACTTACCGACCCGAGAGGTCGCTTGATTGACCGGCAGACCAGCGTCAATCCTGACAATACACTTTACACTTTCAGAACCAAAACATCAGAAGACGCCCCCACAGGTATGTGGCTGGCCCGCATTAAAATGGGGGGTGTGGTGTTTGAAAAATCATTGCGTATTGAAACCATTCGGCCCAATCGCTTAAAGATCAATTTGGAAGTGGTTGATGAAGTGCTGAAATCGGGAAATTCCGGTAACTTTTCCATTCAGTCTGAGTGGCTGCATGGTTCTCCTGCCTCCAAATTGAAAGCCGATGTGAGAATGGATGTGCGTAACGTCAAGACCACTTTTGAGGATTTTCCCGGATATAATTTTGATGATCCCACACGAGATCTTCAGGAGTCGGAGGTAAGTATTTTTGAAGGACAGCTGGATGAATCGGGAGAGACCTCTTTCCGCAAACAAATCCCTGAGTTTGACCGGGCACCCGGAAAGTTGGCCGCGGTATTTACTACCCGTGTTTTCGAAGAAGGTGGTTCATTTAGTATTGCTACTGATAAAGCCCCTTTATCACCGTTCGATGTTTATACCGGTATTCAGACCCCTTCCGGGGATGATCGTGGGTTATTACTAACCGATCAGGACCATCAGATTGATCTGGTTTCGGTAGATGCCAAAGGAAAGCCTGTTGCTGATCAGGAATTGGTTTATATGGTTTACAAAATTGACTGGCGATGGTGGTGGGAGAAATCGGACGAAGATTTGGGCCGTTATATATCTTCGCGCAGTCGCAATATGGTGGATTCAGGCACCCTTAAGACCGATAGAAACGGGAAAGGCAGTTTTCAGTTTCGTGTGAACAAACCCAAGTGGGGGCGTTATCTGATTCGTGTGGTGAATTCCGCATCGGAACACAGCACTGCAACAACCGTGCAGGTTGACTGGCCGGGATGGACCCGCGAGTCGAGAGGTGGGGATGGTGCTTCACATCTTGTATTTGCCACCAATAAAGGAACTTATAAAGCAGGAGAGGATATTGAAGTGACGTTTCCCTCATCTGAGCAGGGGCGTGCACTGGTGAGTATAGAAACCGGCAGCAAAGTGCTGAAAAGCTGGTGGGTGAAACCCGAAGCAAAAGAGACAAAATTTTCTTTTGAAGCTACGGCTGATATGACTCCTAATATTTACATCAGTGTAACGCTGATCCAGCCCTATGAACAAACCGCCAATAACCGGCCTTTGCGGTTGTACGGCATTGTTCCGGCCATGGTGGAAGATCCTGCAACCCGGCTCGAGCCTGAGTTAAAAACCAAAGAGGTGTGGCGGCCCGGTGAAAAAGCAGAAATTGAAGTGAGTGAAGCCAACAACGAGCCAATGGATTATGTGGTTGCGGTGGTGGATGAAGGTCTGCTGGATCTGACCAATTTCCGCACGCCTAATCCATGGAGCAGGTTTAACGCCCGTCAGGCCCTGGGGGTGAAAACCTGGGATTTGTACGATGAGGTATTGGGTGCTTTTGGTGGAAAAATAGAGCAGCTCTTTAGCGTTGGTGGTGATGGCAGTCTTTCGGGGGACAAAGGGCGGAACCAGATGCGCCGCTTTGAGCCCATGGTGCGCTTTTTTGGCCCTTACAAACTCAAAAAACGTAAGGAAAATGAGCACAGTTTTGAGGTGCCCTCCTATACAGGTTCTGTCAGAGTGATGGTGATTGGCTCCAACGGAGAAGCAACAGGAAGCAGCGATGCCACTGTGAAGGTGAAAAAACCGGTAATGGTCTGGAGTTCTCTGCCTCGTGTCCTGGGCCCCAATGAGAAACTCGCCCTGCCGGTGACCGTTTTTGTGACGGAAGACAATATTAGCAATGTGGAAGTTTCGCTAAAGGGTTCCGAACACTACCAGGTGATTGGGGATGCTACAAAGACTCTAAGCTTTGACGGCCCGGGTGACAAGAATGTTTATTTTGAAATAGCTACGAAGCAATTAACCGGTACTTCACAACTTATAATCACAGCCAGGGGTGGCCGCGAAGAAGCGGTGTTGACTAAAAACCTTGAGGTGCGCATACCCAATCCCCCGGTGACCAGAACTCAGTTTGCAGTGTTGGATGGCAATGCATCAGAGACTTTCGACTATCAATTACCTGGCATTGTCGGAACGAACAATGTTCGTCTTGAGGCAAGTACGCTTCCGCCAATGGATCTGACTAAACGACTTACTTATCTGACTGAATATCCTCACGGTTGCATAGAGCAGATTACTTCAGGAGGATTCCCACAACTCTATCTGGATAAAGTGATGGAACCGGACAATGCCCAAAGGAGTAAGATACGAGAAAATGTATCCAGTGTGCTGGAACGCTTTAGCGATTATCAAACTCCTGAGGGTGGATTTGCTTACTGGCCGGGGCAATCGCAGTCCAGTGATTGGGGATCCAGTTATGCCGGACATTTTCTGCTTGAAGCGGAAAAGAAAGGTTATGTGGTAAGACCTTCGATCAAAGACAACTGGCTCAGTTATCAGAAGAAAAAAGCCAAATCGTGGTTACCAAAACCTGAAACGCGTTATTATACCTCCGAGCAAATGTTGCAGGGGTATCGTCTTTACACTCTTGCTCTGGCCGGAGAACCTGCCACTGGTGCCATGAACCGGCTCCGCCAGCAAAGTAGGTTGATTGTTCAGGCCAGATGGCTACTAGCTTCAGCCTATGCTCTCTCAGGCATGCATGAAGTAGCAGAGGAGTTGATGAACCAAACCGGAGATACCGATCAGGCCAGGGTTCAGTACCGTACTTATGGTTCCTCACTTAGGGATAAAGCTATTTTGATCAATGCACTGACGTTGCTGAACAAAAAAGAGACCGCAATGCCCTTGGTTCGTGAGGCGGCAGACCGCATCAGTAAAGACCGCTGGTACAGTACCCAAACAACTGCCTGGACATTGATGAGCATCGTCAACTTTGCAGGACAAAACATGGAAAGCAAAGGGTTGCAATACACATTGACGGTGAACGGAGACAGTCCTGTAACGGTAGGTGCAGAAAAGCCCATCTCTCAGAGGGATATTGATACCGGAAAGAACAATAGTGGAAGCATTGAAGTTAGTAATGACAACAGCAATGAACTTTTTGTGACGTTGGTGATGACCGGAACACCTGCCGGAGTGGATTCAACCAGCTTCTCCGAAAACCTGAACTTGTCCACCCGACTGTTGACAATGGATGACAAGACGCTATCAGCTTCAAAACTGGAGCAGGGCACCGATTTTAAATATGTGGTGAGAATTAGCAACCCGGGAACTGCCGGAGATGCCGAGAACCTGGCATTGACACAAATGGTTCCCTCCGGATGGGAAATCCGTAATACCAGGTTGGAAGGTTCCAACGCCCACGAACGCGACATTCCTGATTACCGGGATATTCGTGACGACAGGGTGCTATCCTACTTCGATCTGAAGGCCGGTGAAAGCAAAGAGTTTGTAGTGGTGGTACACGCCGCATTCCCGGGTGAGTTTTACTTGCCACCCGTGACCTGTGAAGCGATGTACAATCATAACATCCGTGCACGTGTTGCCGGAAGAAAAACAGAGGTGGTAACTCCCTGACGGGGGCTTGTGATCCGTGTTAGATTTTGAGTTTTATACAACAATAGATCGTTAGTCCCGATGCTTCGGGATAGATATAAGATGAATCGTATGGTGCCGAAAATGTGTGTATTAACACAAAGTATATTTAGGTTTAAGCCCCATATTCCGTGACTGTTGTAAAAACATGACGGACTGTCAATTTGGTATGTTCAGCAAAAACAAGGCTGTCAGAATAGGACGGCCTTGACCGATGAGCCAAAAAAGCAAGTGAAGATGGCGTAAAAAAATCTTTTCTGTTTGATTCCGATATTAGATTTTGTTGGTTTTTGGGGCACCCAAAACCTTACAAAACTTAAATCGGGAGAGTTTAAAGATTTTAGCCATCAATCGCTGTTTTTTTGAGTGAAGCGGTCAGAGCCTTGACTTTTTTTGATTACTTTTTTGTGTCAAGACAAAATAAGTAATTGGGGTTATAGGGGCAACGCCCCTAATATTCTGTATTTTGGGCTTTTACTTAAATATTTTCAAGGGATAAAAGCCATTCAGGGTTAAAGGGATGAAATCCCTGCAATATGGCTTAAGGAGGTGCGGATTTCAAATCCGCACCAGCAGAGGGAATAAGAATATAATCGGTCTCTGAAAGAGGCCAACATTCCATAATTCATCGCAATATCCGGAATAGTTGGCCCCTTCCAGGGACCATGTAATCCCTACCTCTAACCCCCCGGGCTTACCTGCCCGGGGTTATTTACATTTGCCCCTTATCAGGGACAAGTAGGGCCAGCATTTTTTAATGCACCTTGTACGTATTTACAATACTCCGTTATCCCGATGGATCGGGATTGTAAAGCGGTGCAAGCCGACAACATACCATTTAGGAGGTGTTTGTTGTTAAAATACAGAATATCAAGATTGCATGAAACATTTTATATCTAACGATCTATTGTATTTAAAAGAAGAACCTAATTATTAATATCATCGCAAATATTAACTTAAGCCAGTCTAGCCTCTAACCTCTAACCTCTAGCCTCTAACCTCTAACCTCTAGCCTCTAACCTCTAACCTCTAACATCTAATGATCTAACATCTAAGAATCTATCTTTTATGCAATACATCGATTTTCATACACATACCCCCCCTGAGGATAAGAAGCACGTAAGGGCGATTGTGAGCTGTGTAGCTCCCGAACCGCTGGAAAAATACGAAAACGGGAATCTGTTTTCTTATGGAATTCATCCATGGTACACCAAAGGGCATGATATCGGGAAACTTCTGGCTCATGTGCGCGATATGGCCCATTTTAATAAAGTTGTAGCCATAGGAGAAGCAGGTCTTGATAAATTAAAGGGACCACAAATGGGAGAGCAGAAAAAAATATTTTGCTATCACATAGAAATTTCGGAGGAGGTTAAAAAACCTCTGATCATACACTCTGTAAAGGCCAATAACGAGGTGCTGAGGTTACGGAAAAAAATGTCACCTTTGCAGCCATGGATTATTCATGGTTTTGCGGGTCATCCTCAGGAGATGCAGCAATTTGTGGATGCCGGATTCTACTTGTCTTTTGGACCCAAAATCCTGTATCATAACAACAGGGCATCAGAGTCTTTGGCAGAAGTCCCGGACGATCGGTTTTTTCTGGAAACAGATCATACCAATAAAACGATTTCGGGACTTTACGACCGGGCAGCAGACATCAGAGGCATTTCTCTGAAAGAGCTTGAAAAAACCATAAACAAAAATTTTAAAACAATATTTGACTGATTTCATGGAGTGGCTGGAACGTACAGAGTTGTTGATTGGTGAAGAAAAAGTAAAGAAACTGAATGGCGCACATGTTTTGGTGGCCGGTCTTGGCGGCGTAGGCTCCTGGTGTGCTGAAATGCTGGCAAGGGCAGGAGTGGGGGAGATGACCATTATCGACGGCGATGTGGTGCAACCATCGAACCGCAATCGCCAGTTGCCGGCACTGGAACATACCGAAGGTCACACCAAAACCAGTATAATGGTTGACCGTTTAAAGGCCATCAATCCTGAAATTGTATTACACGCATTTGATCATTTTCATACCGGCGAGGATTTCCGGGCCCTGCTTCAAAAGCCCGTTGATTATGTGGTGGATGCCATTGACTCCCTCAGTCCCAAAGTTTTTCTAATTCTAGCTGCAATGGAAAACAACCGGCCATTGATTTCTTCCATGGGGGCAGGAGGGAAAATGAATCCCGAAAAAATTGAGATTGTCGACATCAGCAAGTCCTATCATTGTAACCTGGCGAGAATGGTGCGTAAACGACTGACCAAATTCGATATTAAAAAAGGGTTTGACGTGGTTTTTAGTCCCGAACCGGTGCATAAGTCGGCCATTGTACAGACAGAAGGGGAACGCAACAAAAAGACCACTGTTGGCACCATTTCGTACATGCCGGCGATATTTGGAATGATGGCAGCTTCGAAGGTGATTCGGGAGTTGGTGAAATAGGAGCAGCACAATAAGCTATGATCAGTAAACAATGATCTGGGGGTGGTTAGCCACCGTATTCAGTCCTCGTTTCAAGGCCCTGCACAAAGGCCAATCTCAGAGCCAAGGCTAACGGCACCTCGGAGATTAGTGAAGAACGTGTGATTCGGATTCATTTATACACTGACCAAGGAGTTGGCCGAGGAAGTGCGTGATGGTGCCCGCTTTGTTTTTAATGATGATCCCGAGACCTTGGACGGTTTTTATACCAGATATAATTAGATTTTTGTTTTAAAGGCTGTTGAAGACAGGAGTCCGGTTTTGGCAACGGGCTCTTTTTTTGTCTTACGGTGCCGCCAATCAATATGCCTGATTGTCTCAAGCAGGAAGAGTGTTGTATGTCCCCGGGAGGGGTTGCACAAGGCAGGAAGCAAAGGTTTAAGCCCCTGAGGTGCATTGTTTGCAGCCTGGGGGGGGTGGACCTCAACCTCGAGGGGGTGTAAGCCGCCCGGAAGGGGGTTGCAGCCGGCCTGAGCCAATTTGTTGCCGCCCGGGAGGCCTTGCAAACAGCCTGAAAGCATTTGTAATTGCCCGGGAGCCAAATTGCATCCGCCCGGGAGGGGTTGCAATGAACCGGAGGCATCCGTGGGTGCCATGAGGGGGATGTAACTGGACGGGAGAATTATATTTTGAATAATTTTGCTTATCCCCCTGTTTTCTCTTCTTCCAGTTTCCCCCATCACCCTTCAACCCTTTTCCCTTCAACCACTAATTTTTCGTTTCTTTGCACCATGATAGAATCGATAGTAAATCCGTTAGGTACAAGTTGGGGCATTTGGTTGATAACGTTATTTAGTGCATGGCTGGTGGGTGTTTCCAAGAGTGGCTTGAAAGGGATTGCCATGGTAACGATTCCGTTGCTGGCGCACTTTTACGGGGGGATGGCTTCTGCAGGGTTATTGGTGACCTTTCTGGTTTTTGGCGATATGTTTGCCATTCGGTACTACTATAAAAGTCTGAGATGGGAGCATATCAAAAAATTGTATCCGTATGCCCTGGCCGGTATCGCAATGGCACTTGTAGTGGGAGAGATGATATCTGACAGTCAGTTCAGAACCATTATTGGTGTCTCCGTACTTTTATGTTTGGGACTTATCTTTTATCGCGATTATTCGGGCAACCCGGATGGTTTTACACGCAAAAACTGGTTTGCCAGAACCCTTGGAGTGTCGGGTGGATTTGCAACAATGATAGGCAATGCTGCAGGGCCTATTTTTAATTTATACCTGCTTTCTATGCGCCTGCCCAAAAACAGTTTCATTGCCACAGGAGCGGTATTCTATCTGAGCTTGAACCTGCTGAAAATCCCTCTTCACTTTTTTGTGTGGGAATCGATCTCGATGGATACGCTTCAGCTCAATTTTGTGATGTTACCCGCTGTCTGGCTGGGCTCCGTTACCGGGAAGTATCTGGTACGGTTTATTCCCGAGAAAGAGTTCAGGATATTTGTGACCATTGTGATTGCTGTTTCGGCCCTTTTGTTGTTTTTTAAATAAAAAATCCCGCAGATACTTTGTCTATCCGCGGGATTGTCTTTATTGACAGAGTTACTACTGACAGTTAATTCTTAGTTTTAGAGAATCTGCAATGTTTGTCCAATCAATGGCTGTAATACTGCCATCATCATGAACCGGGAAAAATGCTCCGTTTTCAAAACCTCCATAAGGTTTTTGGGACAGGAAAATGCCATCGGTGTTGCGGGTAATCTTTCCCGCAAAACTCCCCAGGTATTTCAACGATTTACGGTCGAATACCGGGAAATTGTTGTTGATCACATCCTGATCGGTTGTCACGTAATATCCTGAAGTGTCTTCATCACATGCCCACAGGGCCATGCCTTCAGGCTCGTATCTAAAATACTGATGAGAAATAATTTCGCCGGTGAACTTCCCTTCAGGAGTATAGATTTTGATATTGCGTTGCATTTCATATTCATCGGCGATCAGTAAACGGTTCAGGGGCTGGTCCCACAAAATGGACTCTACTTTGTACAATATACCTTCGCCTGATGTGTCTCCAAAAGCATTTAAATGTTCTGCCTGAATGCTGTCATTTTTCGCGGTAAATGCAAAATGATGCACCCTGTGGTAAAGACTGTCAACAGGAGGAATGGATTCATCAGCCATCTCGTAGTTGTCGGTAACAAACAACTCATAGCCTTTGCTGGTTTTTTGGATGGCGATGCCATAGGGCCGGATGAGTTGGTCCTCCCCTAATGTTCCAAGGGGTTGACAAGCGGGTAAAGAGAAAATTTGCACCCGGCGGTTGTCACGTTCCACAATCAGGGCTAGTGAATCAATAACAGCAATACCATTGGGGCGCATCAGCTCGCCCATTCCTGAGCCTTCTGTTCCAAAGGTCTTGATTTTACGACCATCTTTGGCATCAAAAACAAAAATGCTGTGACCTTCTTTGGCAGTGGCAAGCAGCCAGTTTTCACCTTCGGGTCCATGCCATAACGCCGGACTGTCCACATTATCTGATTCGTCCCTTTGGGTGTGGAAAGCTTCTTCAATTACCGCTACTGGCTCACATGGACAGGGTTCTTTTACAATGCTGTTGCGGTTTTGCTGAGCTGCGGTCAGTACAAATACAAGGATGCCTGCTGCAATAATGGTTATGATTAAGAGGAAAATTTTTACAGATTTAAAATCCATGATTCTGGTTTTTGATTTAATTTACAATAAAATAGAGGGGGATTCAATGAGGTTTCACAGTGTTTAGAAATTGAGTTTAACACCAAAATTCCCCCACCATGAATAGAATTCCTGCTGTTCGGGCCTTGAAGTCACGCCATTGTAATAGCGAAGAGGTGCATTGGTCAGGTTCATGACTTCGGCAAACAGGCGAATGTTGGAAGTGAGCTTCTGGCTGGCAGAAACATCCAATTGAAAACGCTCATCGTAATAACGATCTGAATCACTGGTTTCGCGAATTTCATCCACAAAAGCTCCGGCATAGTTCAACGAAATACGACTGCTGAAACCGCCTTTTTCGTAAGAGAGGGCAAAGTTGGCCACGTTTTCAGCCTGCCCGGGAAGACTTACCGTACGTTGGGTACCGCCATCGGTGGTTAAATCAGCTTCCGACCAGGTGTAAGTATAGTTGGCGTAGATTCCAAAACCGCTGGCAAAACCCGGCAGAAAATCCAGCTGACGCTGGAGGTTGACTTCAAATCCGAAAAGATCTGCTTCCTCTCCATTTACGGGCTGTGTAGTTTCATATCCCAGATAGGGCCCTGCCTGCGCATATTCGAAGTTACTGATGTAGATGAAGTCTTTGATCTGTTTGTAAAACAAACCTCCTGAGATGATACCCACATTGGAGAAGTAATACTCGCTCATCAGGTCGAAGTTCATAGAACGGGCAGCATCCAAATCGGGATTTCCCAGTTCCAGTTCTTCATCTTCATGGGCAATGATGCGATACGGCGCCAGATCGAAATATCTGGGTTTGGCAAAAGTGTTGGTCCATGCCAGACGAAGTTTGCCATTCTGCCCCATATCGTAAGTAAGGTGAACCATGGGCAGGAAGAAGTCAAAGGTGTTTTCCGAATTGGTGGAAGGAATGGGGGTAATCAAATCGCCTTCCACATCAAACTCGGTGATATTGGCTGTGTATTCTACCTTTGTATGCTCGTAGCGCACACCAAAGAGTGTTGAGAAGTTACCGGCCTTTAAATCTGTCATTAAATACCCTGCGTAAGTATTTTCTGTGGCATCATAATCCTCGGCGTTTGAGGCCTCCATGGAGTCCTCCTCTTCGTTTTCAAAATCGGAGCGGTGGTTATCAAAGAGATCTGATACGGTGCTTCGGGTTGGAAAGCGACCAACCCCCTTGGCATACTTGTTCTCCAGAAAGTCGGGGTCTTCAAAATTGCCGAGTATTTCAGGGAAGGTTACATCACCACCATAATCATAGATGTTTTCGGTGATGTCGCGGTCTTTGCTCTTAAACCGGGCCAATCCTCCATACTTTAAATACCCGTGTGTGTTTCCGGAGAGTTCGAAATTTGTCTTCAGGTTTAACCGGGTTGTGAAGTGTTGGTCAGTAGTGATTTCTGAAGCATCACCAAATTCATCAAACTCATACAAAGAATAGTTGTAAGGATTTCCACCCATGGAGGAAAACTGCGGATAGTCAGGGTTCCCACGATCAAAGTTAATGAAGTCACCCATGTCATCTTCCATGGTATAACTGATCTCCCGGTCGCTGGGTGTATTTTGATCAGAATAGGAGTAAGACAACATGTAGTCAATGGATGTTTTCCGGCTCAAAAGATGCTCTCCGCCGGCAGACAGACTGAAAACTTGTTGTTCCTCCAGACGGTCTTTAAAATCCCGTGCCAGTTCGTCAGCAGCAATGGTAAATCGACGGCGGTATTCCTGGTCGGAGAAGTAGTTGTAGTTACCCCTCAGGAAAACAACTGAATTATCACTAAAACGGTAATCCACTCCGGATACAAGTCCCAGTCTTTTACGGGTCAGTTCGTAATCACGTAACTGCAATTCATCCAGTTCGCCTTCGTCGTATTCCATTTCGTTGTTGTTCGAAGCGCGATTGGAACGGTTGTAGCTTCCTGAGATCATATAGCCAAATTGATTTCGGTCTCCCGTGCGGTTTCCAAAGGCAAGAGATCCCCGTCCGGAGACAGGGGACAAGTCCTCAACCAGATTGTTGTAGCCGGTACTGGCAGTCATGCTCAAAACACGGTTGCCCGATACGGCTCCCATGGTATTCAGGTTAACCGATCCACCAATAGCGTCTCCGTCCATATCGGGGGTGATGGCTTTGGTGACTTCAATGCTCGATAGAATGTCAGAGGGAATCATATCAAGAGCAACGGTACGGTCATCGCCTTCGGGGGCAGCAATTTGTTCCCCGTTGATGGTAACGTTGCTGAGGTTTGGGTCGGTACCGCGAATCTGTACATAACGTCCTTCGCCCTGATCGCGTTGAACAGAGATTCCGGGGATTCTTTGAAGGGCCTCAGCCACGTTGGGATCGGGAAATCGTCCGATGAGGTCGGCCGATACGATGTTCTTAATGTTTGGCGCGGTTTTTTGCTGGTTAAGCGCTTTGGCTTGTCCGTGCAAGGCAGATCCAACGGTTATACCCTCAAGCATGATGCCGCCTTCGAGGGTGAAATCCTGAGGAGTGGTTTCACCTTCATCGACGGTAACGCTGACAACTTGTGTGTCGAAACCAATGAAGCTGACAGACAGTTCGTAATCACCTGAAGATAAGTTTGCGATGCGGTATTTTCCTTCACGGTCCGTGACAGCGCCTTTTTCAATAGATTCAATGTAAACATTGGCACCCGGAAGCGGAAATTGTTCGGTATCCAATACCCTTCCGTTGATGCTTCCATGGCCTTGTGCCAATAGATTGGCCGCCATAACAAAAAATAGAGTAATAAAAACAGAGAACCTGGGAGTGTTCATAGTGGAATAGTTTTTTAGAATTTGTGCAAAGCAACAAATTGAATATTAACCGGGTATTAGATCAGCTTCAACAGATGTTTATTTGTGAAAAACAGGTGGATATGGATAAAGTGCTAAAGGATTGGATGATGAGTTGAGATTCATTAAAGAAAAATTAACTCATTCTTAGATAAATCTTAATTTTTGTTTCTAAAAGGCACTCTGACATCCATCATTCCCATTTGGGGAAATTTCATTAACTTTAAACCCATTATTTGCATTGTTTAAACCGTAATATCATGAATATAGACTGGGCAAACTTATCATTTAGCTATTTGGATACTGATTACAATGTTCGATGCTATTATCGCGACGGAAAATGGGGTGAACTGGAAGTTTCCTCCTCCAATCAGATAAATATCCATATGGCAGCCACATCGCTTCATTATGGACAGGAAGCATTTGAAGGCTTGAAAGCTTATCGCGGGAAAGACGATAAAATCCGTATTTTCAGGGCTGCAGATAATGCCAAACGCATGATTACTTCATCGCAGGGTATTATGATGGCCGAAGTTCCTGAAGAGCTTTTTGTGAAAGCTGTTGAAAAAGCTGTTGCTCTTAATAAACGTTTTGTCCCTCCCTATGAATCCGGAGCAGCTCTTTATATTCGCCCATTGCTGATTGGATCAGGTCCCAAGGTTGGTGTTCAGCCGGCGGAAGAATACCTGTTCATGGTATTTGTGACCCCTGTAGGTCCTTATTTCAAAGAAGGGTTTAAACTGACCAATGTGGCTGTGATGCGTGAGTATGATCGTGCAGCGCCACATGGTACAGGGAATATCAAGGTGGGTGGTAACTATGCAGCAAGTCTGAAAGCCGGCATGATTGCAAAGGACAAAGGATATTCTGCGGTTCTTTATCTCGATAGCCGTGAAAAGAAATTCATTGACGAGTGTGGTCCTGCCAACTTTTTTGGTATAAAAGATAATACTTACATCACCCCCGAATCGAAATCAATCTTGCCCTCAATTACCAATAAGAGCTTAATTCAGTTGGCTCAGGATATGGGGATGAAGACCGAAAGGCGGCCCATTCCGTTTGATGAAGTAAAAACTTTTGAGGAAGTTGGGCAATGCGGAACAGCGGCAGTGATTAGTCCTGTCGGGCGCATCGACGACGTTGACAATGATGAGTCATTTAGCTTTACAAAAGATGGGGAGCCCGGACCGGTTTCTAAGAAACTCTACCATAAATTACGGGCCATTCAGTATGGCGATGAACCGGATCCTTACGGCTGGGTAACCGTTCTTGAAGATAAATAAAAAAAGCGCCTTTTTGAGGCGCTTTTTTTATGGTAACTATTTTACTTCCTCGTAATCAACGTATTCTCCTGTGTTTCCATGATTCTTCTTATTTGATTGCTTTTGTGAAGAATCGTATTCGATGGTAACTTTCCCTTCTTCGTGCTTTTGCTTGTTAAAATAATCTCGTTGGGCTTCCTCCTGTTTTCTTTGCATCTTTTTTGCCTGGTTAGATAGCAAAAATGGAAAAAGAAAACGAAATATACCTTTGAAAATGTAATAGAAAAGAACGGCGAAAAGGATTATTTTTAGTAATGTACCCATAGCATTCTGCTTTGTTCGATTAATTTAATTCATTGCAGCCGCTTCCATTTCGGTTGCGGCTATATCCTGCTCCATTTCTGCCTCCGTGTTTGCCGAGGTCTGCAAAACTGAATCGGCATCTGATTTGATCAGTTCAACGGCCTTCTGAAGCACTTCATCCTGCTCACTAATGATTGGGTAAAAACCTTCATTGTCTATTATGTTGCGGGCAATATACGCTTTAGCTTCCACTTTCAATAATTCTTTAGAAACCTGAAATTCTTTCCGGTTGAATTTAATGCCTTTCTGACTGGCAAAATCGGTAAGCATTTTTGCTATTGGCTGCTGATCCAGATATCCCTTCAATTCATTGGCTGTTTCATATTTAGAAAGCTCAGAACGATTGTTGTCGCTGTATTCAAGAGCAAACTGATAAAGTATTCCCTGCTCGCGCAGGTTATAATAATACTCGCTGCGATCGGATGTATCTGTAGGAACGAAGTAGTCGGGCATAATGCCACCGCCACCATATACTGTGCGGCCTCCCACCGTTTCATACATTAAAGAATCATTGACATCAATGCTGTCTCTTTCAAAGAACTCCCCATGTTCATATCTGTGAATAATGTCTTTGTAATAGTCTTCCACACCGTTTTCGTAAGGTTTCTGTATACAGCGGCCGCTTGGGGTATAATAACGGGCTATCGTTAATCTGAGGGCTCCTCCTGCAGGAACCGGGAATTGTTGCTGAACCAAACCTTTGCCAAAAGAGCGTCGTCCAACAACCAGCCCGCGATCATTGTCCTGCATTGCTCCCGCAAAAATTTCACTCGCCGAAGCACTGAATTCATCAATGAGGACCGTAACTTCAGTGTCTTTACAGGACCCGGATCCGTTGGCATAAACATCCTGGCGTTTGCTGTTGACCCCTTCAGTATAAACGATCATGTCACCTTTGTCAAGAAACTCATTGACCATGCTGATAGCGATATCCAGGTAGCCGCCCGAATTCTGACGAAGGTCCATGATGATGCTTTTGCAGTTGTTGGCTTTCAGTTTTGCCAGTGCTGAAAGCAGCTCCTGATAGGTATTGCGGGCAAACCGATTGACTTTTATGTAGCCGATGGAGTCTGTCACCATGTAGGATACATCCACACTGTAAAGCGGAATATTTCCCCGGGTGATCTCAAAATCCAGTAATTTATCTTTGTTTCTTCGTTGAATGCCCACATTTACTTTGGTGCCAATGTCTCCTCTCAGCATGTTGACCACCTCATTGGTTGGGGTATCCACGCCGGCAATAACAGAATCATTTACGGTAATAATTCTGTCCCCGGGCAAGATTCCCACCTTTTCGGAAGGGCCTCCTGAAACCACACTTATGACCAGCACTGTATCGTTCTGCATGCTGAATTGCACGCCAATTCCTCCAAAATTTCCTTCCAGCTCCTGGTTGGCAGCTTCCAGATCTTTGGGAGGAATGTAAACGGTATGAGGGTCTAATTTCTTTAATACATCAGGTATGATATTCTCTACCAGCTGATCTGTATCAATACTGTCGACATATTGCTCATCAATCAAATTGATGATGGTCTGGAGCTTGCCGGCTTCCGGATACATCATGAGTCTCTGACCTGATTTGCCATTCCCGGAGGGACTGGTCATTCGGCCAATGAGCATGCCGGCGACAAGTACAACGGCAAGTATGATTGGAAGGTAAATCTGTCTTTTTGAGTTCTTCTTTTCTGTCATCTTTTTTCCTGTCTTCTTTCTTCCGGCCGGAGAAGCCAAAAGAATGTATTTTGGTTCGGTTAATTCCTGCAATAATTGTACCTTGATTAAGGAAGTTCCTCTGGATCTCGAAATTCTAATTGAACGACCTCTGTTTTTGCCCGCTCAAGCAGCTTAATGCCGTCCTCAACCCTGTATTTTTCTGAAAAAACAACCCTGCATATCCCGGCCTGAATAATCAGTTTGGCGCATTCGAGGCAGGGGGAAGAGGTTACATACAAGGTGGCCCCCCTTGAACTGTTGCCTGATTGAGCAACCTTGGTAATGGCATTGGCTTCGGCATGAAGCACATAGGGCTTGGTTTTGTTGTTTTCGTCTTCACAAATATTCTCAAAGCCGGAAGGTGTCCCGTTGTAACCATCGCTGATGATCATTTTATCTTTGACAAGAAGCGCACCTACCTGCCTTCTTTGGCAATAGCTGTTTTTTGCCCATATGCGGGCCATATCTAAATATCGGCGATCCAATAATTGTTGTTTCTTGTGATTTTCCGGATTTTGCATAGTAAAAATATAATGTAGTGCCACAAAATTAACAAAGAAAGTGACTTGGAGGTTGTGATGGGAAAAAAAACGGGTTTAAAATAAAAAAGGCCCTCTCAGATTATGCTTCCGAGACGGCCTTTCCTTTTGAGTTTAGTTTTGCTTATTGTTCAAAAATTAATTCGTTTCCTTTTTCATCCAAATAAGTTACCTCCCCAAATTTTTCCAAAGTACCTTTTAGTTCACTGGCTTTGCCATTGACGATAACCACGGATTCAAAGGGCTTTACATATTTTTTTGCCATTTCGCGAATGTCATCCGTTGTTACTTCGTAATATTTAGAAACCCTTGTTTGTAAATAATCATCAGGCAAATTATAGAAATCCTTGGTCATAGCAAAAGACATATAAGGAATGGGGGCAATGCCACTTAAGGAGCGGGTAAATTCTCCAATTAAACTGCTTTTGGCAATCTTAAGATCCTCATCAGAAACATCGAAATTTCTAATTCGCAACATTTCAAGAATAATATTCTCAAGGGCATAGGCAGTTTGATCGGTACGTACGGTTGTCCATATTGTGGCTCTTCCACCATTATCATCAGGAGTGAGGCTTGATCTGACAAAGTAGCACAGACCTTTGTCTTCTCTTATGTTTTTATACAAATATGAAAGCTGACTTTCTCCGAGGATTTCGTTAAGCACTTCTACTTTAACACTGTTTTCGTCATGCGGATAGGCATCACCCATAATCCAGTTAACATTTATTCTTGATTGAACATTATTGGGTTTATCAACCACGTATATTTTCCGGTTTTTAATGATGGCTTTGTCCGATTTTATTTGCCGCTCCCTGCTGTAAGATTTCCCTGGCTGCCAGTTACCAAAATATTTTTGCATTAGTCTTTTGGTTTCTTTTGGGGTGAAATCGCCAATGAGTACGGCAACTGCATTATTTGAGGCAATTCTTTTTTCTACAAAATCTTCTACCTCTTCTATTCCAATACTATCATAGTTGAGAGCAATCTTCTTGTTTATTTCTTGTTTAGCGGACGAACCGTGCAATAATGAATCGATTAAATTTTCCGGGTTAAATTCATCATTACCATAAACAGAAGCTGATGGGTCTTTATTCTCCTGCGACTTTTCATATTCTTCCGCTTCAGTCTTTATGTATTCTTCTTTGACGACAGGATGAAACAGAAGATCGGTATACATATCGAGCAGTGGTTCTATATCCCGATTCATCCCCTTTATGGTTCCACCAGTAGTTGTTGCATTTAGCATGGCCCCTTTTAAGTTAACCAGTGAGTCGATTTCCCCTCCGGGGTATTTTTTCGATAATTTGGCATAGTAGGCCTTCAGCAATATGCCTTTTTCTTCCTGTCTCTCGTCCTCTTTAAAGCCAGGCTGTTCAATATTTAAAGTAAGGGTGAATTTTGGATATTTTTTCACAGGTGCTAAATAAACCTGCATGCCATTATCCATTTTTATTGGAATTAGAACGCCTACATCCAATTTTTCAGGTCTGTTGGGTTCGGGAGCATGGGTTCTGTCCACCTGGGCCTTAATTGAGAAACAAATAAACAGAACAGTAAGTGATAATATTATCTTTTTCATGTTTCTCTACTTTTCAGGATGATAAATAATGGTAACACGATTGTCTTTTGTAAAATATTTTCTGGCCACCCGTTGAATATCTTCCGAAGTTATACTGGTATAATGCTCAATTGCATTGTTAAACTCGCTGGCATCACCCCATAAATGGTAATAATTGGTTATCATATCTGCCAATGATTCTGCATGAAAATAAAAATCGGTATAGTTTACCTCAAAGGCATTCAAAACCTGTTGCAACACATAATCTTCTACCGGCTCATTTTTTAACCTCTCCAATTGGTTTTCAACCTTTGATATCAGGTATTCTTCCTGATTTGCCACATCTAATTTTCCTTTTATCCTTAAAGCGCCAACTTTCTCCCAAAGCTCTGATGAGGCAGATACGTGGTTTATTATGGTATCTTCCTCTTCTAAAATTTCTTTTTCGAAATATGAATAGTCACTATTTCCGGATAGAATGGCAGCAATAACATTCATAACATAGGCATCATCATGGGTCTCAGGCATAGCATAATAATTTAATGCCACGGCTGTTTTCTTTAATCCCTCTTTCGTTTTTTCAATGATCTTTTCTTTTTTTGAAGGGGGATCAAAGTTGGTTGGTCTTTTAATGGCATTCCCTTTGGGGATATCCTTGAAGTAATATTCAATCCATTGTTTTGTGTCAGGTATGTTAACGTTGCCTGCTACCACTAAACATGCATTGTTGGGCACATAATACTTTTCAAAAAAAGCATCAAAGTCCTTAATGGAGGATGCATTTAAATCTTCCATAGAACCTATCATGCCATGCCCGTAAGTCTCATAAGGAAACATGGCTCCCATCATATCGTTATAGGCATTACCAAGAGGTTTATTGTCGTATCGCATACGTTTTTCCTCCTTGACGATTTCCCTTTCACGGTTGATACCTTCTTCGGTAATTACGGGATGCAGCATTCTTTCCGACTCGGCCCATAATCCCAGCTTGTATTCATGGGCCGGTAAAAGCTGATAATAATAGGTTACATCATAACTGGTGTATGCATTACAGTAGCCTCCCGCATTCATAATGGTATTTTCGAACTCTCCCTGCGGAATGTTTTTGGTGCCATGGAACAGCAGGTGTTCGAAGAAATGGGCAAATCCCGTGCGGTCCGGATCTTCGTTTTTTGAGCCCACATGATATTTTGTTCCCACAATGACATTGGGTTCATTTACATCATGATAAATAATCACATGCAACCCATTGTCTAAATCGTATTCAATAAAATCCACCACCGGCTTCTCCTTGGCCATTAGAATGGATGGAATTGCCAATAAAAAAAAATATATCAGATTTTTCATATTAAAAAATTTACGAAAAAGCCAATACTGATATAAAACATATAATCAATATGACTTTTTAATAGCACTAGAAGTTTGACTCACTGCTTTTAATCCTTACTGATCGTATGTTGCAGGCATTGATGCAGGGATCATAATATTAAAATCTGCGGCATTCTCCGATTCCGGAAGTTCCATGACATTTTCAGCTTCCCAGGTGTGAATGGTAACAATATCCACATCGGGGTTGTAATATTTCAGGTAGTAATAGATGCTATCGTAGAATTTCGAATGATAAGTGCCATTGTAATGCAGGAAATACTGTCCTTCCTCCCAGTTCTGAAGAATACGGTGGGCCATGGTAGCGTCCTTAATAGCCTGTGCTTTTACCAGGTTTGATCCCTTGTAATTCATCATAGCCGATGCTGCTCCTGCATGGTGCTTGTTTTTTGCTTCATCATCCTGATCAAAAACACTTAGCATATTAGCATAGGCAGGTTGTGTTAAATCGAAGTGAACAGGCATAGGGGGCAGATACTGATAAGCCTGTTTTGGCAAACTATCCAGGTATTCAATGCCTTTTTTATAAATAACCCTTGCATAGCGGCGGGGTATATTCGTGCATACGAATTTGAGGTTGTTTCTCAATGCGATTCCCAATAAGGGCTTGTAGTCTCTGAAATTAGGCCAGTTTTTGGCGCTTTCAACGTACATTTTTTTATCCACAAGGCCGTGGATCATAAATTCATCCATCAGTAATTGGTGGTCTGCTTCCCACATTTCGCCCCCCAACACAAGGTTTGAGCCTTTCTCCTCAACCAGCTTTTGGGTGACTTGTTTTTCAAGCCAATGCGCAATCGGGTCATCATGCATTTCCCCAAATAAGCAAATGTCATGATTATATAGTTCTTCCATCATTTTTGAAAAACTAACCTTTTCCCCTTTTGAATTGTAAATCACATAAGCAGGTAAATCACTGGAATATGTATCGTCTTTTGTTTTTTTCTTTTTTGCAAATGACACATTCAGCGCCAAAACAAGAATCAGAATAGTGGTTGTAACTCTTTTCATTTCGTTATTTTATTAAAAGTAAATTTCCAAACTCGTTTCAAGATATTCTCTTTGGGTGTCAGTGTTAATGGTTGAATAATTATTACTTACCGGAATATTGGCAGGATTAATAAGCTTATATCCAAGCTTAAATTCCAGGCCCATCTTTTTGACCTTTTTAAACCAGGTGATGTCTCCACCGATCTGATAGAAATCAGCGGCATGATAGGCAACTTCATTGTATGCCAGATTCAATGTATAGGGTTTCGATCCTGCTGAAACGACATTGTGAGTAAAGTTTATATTTTGCTTGTATAAAAATTCGAGGTCCAGAGCAAGAGCATTAAGCGGATTAAACTGTTTTCTATAGCCTGTTTTTAATTTTACCGATAAATTGGTGTAGTCTATCTGATGCGCATAAACCATGTCTTTTTTGCTTTTTGATTCAAAGAAAAAGTCCATAGAACTGCGATAAAACAGGTCTGCCTGAGGTCTGATAAGTTCTGAGCTGCTATTGATATCCAGTCCCTCATAGTTATATGTTTTTTGGAATACGCCTGTATTCTTATATCCGGTTCCGCTTATGTAGACAGATTCAATAAAATTGAAGAGCTTATAGGCCTCCTTGCTAATGTAGTGGGAGGTCAATAACTTGTTTTCAAAGTATTCATACTTGTAGAGGTCTTTGGCATTCTGCACTAAGGTTGAAGTTATTTTGTTTTCCCATTTTTCTTCTCCAAAAAACCCGGAATAAGAAATAGAGAATTTGTTTTTGTCTCCGGTAAAGAAACTCACATAATATTTGGGGTTTTGATTTTTCCAATAATGACGAGAATCAATCGAGAAATCATTAAAATCACCTAATCCTTCATTGAAGTATAAGTAATACTCCGGGCCATTGGTTTTAAATTCATTATTGAAATTTGGCTGTCCTTTCCTGTAGAAATAAGAGGCTCCCAGTGATAAGTACTTATTATCTCCTAAGGCATAATTTATGGCACCTGAAAACTCGGAAGTCAGAGTATAAAACTCATTTCGTGTATCGCTGACTCTGAAATACAGATCTCCTCTGTACTTAATTCCCAGTCCAATTGAGATTTTTTCATTTAGTTTTTTGTTCGCTATTCCCTGCAATCCATAATGCTTTACATTGAAGTCGCCCATTCTTTGAATCAATAATCTGAAAGGAGAACCTATCTTCGATTTGTGGTACCCCAGGTTCCACATGGCATTATCGTGGCGGGAAACGGACATGGTGAAGTTCCCGTAAAACTTCCAGTTTGATTCTTTCAGTGATTGTACAGATTCTGTCTTTACGGATAATTGCTCATTTTTATCAAATTCATCTACAGTTTTAAAATTGCCTTCATCATATTTTCCGCTGACACCAATGCTGGAAAAGTCTCCATGCTGCCATAAGCGCAAATCTGCCGGATTAAAACGATATACCTTCAAGGGTTTTTCAATATAGAAACCCCGGTTCAGGTTTTCCGGGAGTGCGTTATTGTTGTCCAGAGAGTCTTGTGCCCGCGTATGATTGGCAAAAAACAGAACTATGAATAATACTATGAGCAATAATTTCTTCATCTTCCGAAATTGTTAACAGAGGCTGTCTCAAAAGTCCAATTTAGATGTCATTCTGAGCTTGTCGAAGGGTCTTTTCATTTGAAAAACAGATGTTTCGCCTTCGCTCAACATGACATGCATTTGATATTTTATACTTTTGAGACAGCCCTTTTGGTAAATTATTCTCCAAATCCACGTGGAGTGGGTAAATCTATCACCTCAAAATCATTGGAGCTGTTGTTGGTGTCTAAAAGAATACGTCTTCCATCAACCTCTTTGGCCACTTTTCTACGTACACTTTTACTGGTGTATGTTTCCCCTTCAATAAAATTAAAGCCTGCATCGATTTTTTCAGGCAATCTTTTGAAAGCGCTGGTTTCAGCGTTATACATCATGTCTATGCCATCAACGACATCATTCACATTTATTTTAGCAAAATAATCGCTGAAATCGGGAACATCTTTTGATGGGTCAGCAACCTGCTCTATCTCAAAATTTTCGTTTCTGAAAATGACAATGCTGGAACTGGAAATGTCAAAGTTGAACCAACCATAATTCTCAATATTCAGGTAAACGCATTCCATATTTGGCACATCAACATTGTCCAGATCAAAATATGCACTTCCGGTTCTGCCAAGAGATTGCAACCAATCTACCGCGTAAGTTTCAAAGTCTGCTGTGCTTAAATCGACGGTTATATCAGCATTGGCCCCGTCATTGGTATAATCCACTGCATTTAAGCAAACAACAATGCTTTCGCCGGGTTGTATTGGATATTCTTCACCACTTCCAGGAACCTGAAGTATTTTCGAAGCATATACATACTCGGTCATCTCAAGAGAAAGTGGAACATCATTCTCATCATTCCCGTTTCTGGAAGGGGCCAGACTAGCCAGATAAAGGCCATCTGCGTAAACGACTTCTGATGAATTATTGTAGATCTCAACAAATTGATCTTTAAACATGATAGAATAAGTCGGGTCATTGGCGCCATTGTAGTAAAACTCTTTAATGACCAGACTGCTTGCAGGTTCTCCGTCCAAAGTGATAAACACCTGTGAATCGATGCCTCCCATTAACTGAACATCGTTCTCAACGGCATTCAGGGTCATCTCCTCATAGTATCCTGAAGCCGCACCGGCTTCTTCTTCGGTTAAATTCATTGATGCGGATACATTGTAAGTCCCGGGGGCAATATTCATAAACTGAGCCAGTCCATCGGCATTGGTTAATGCAGAATCTACACCATTATCGATGGTGTTGGTAATGTATACATAAACCTCACCGGTGGACAGACCTGTAAAAGATTCAGCAACTTCAAGCTGTACATCCAGGTTTGCAAGGCTTACTTCATCATCCTTTTCACAGGCACTGAATCCCAATGCAATGAAGATCGCAAGGATGGCGTTTCGGAATAAAAAACTCTTTTTCATAGTTTAAAATTTTATAGTTATAGTTTAAAATTGAACCCAATACCGAAGGTTACCCGAGAGTTGAGTTCCTTGATCGCATTGTTGAAATCATCACGGTAGGTAGGATTATACCATAAAAAGTTATTGGCATAGAATGAAAAGCTGTGTCCCTGTTTGGTCTCTTTCCTTATTCTAATGTGGAAATTGAAATAGCTTGGTTCAGGAACTTGTTTTGTATGATCTATCGAGTACAAAAGGTCTGAGTATTCAGGACTGGATCTTTCGGCTTCAGGAATTTCATGATAGGTCCCATCAATGGAGTAATAAGCTATTGGATATTCACTTGGAAAGTGTTCAACTTCCCTTTTCTTTATCAGGTTGGCTTCCGTAACCAACGAAATCATCATTCTTAACTCAGGGAAATGCTGAGCAATCGTCACATTCGATCTTGACAAATAATTGTTGTAAGATGTTTGTTCATAAAGCCCGTATCTATTTTTGGAGGCACCTGTTAGAGAAGCTGCCGATCTCAACGTTGGAGACTCATTTTCTGAGTGGGTTTTCATATAACTGCCAGACAGGTTAATGCTGGTATTTGTAGCCTTTATTTTGGGGAATTGCATTGACAGCTCTATGCCTTGTGTTTGTGTTTCAATGGTGTTTTGATAAGTCAAAAAACCGGATGAAACCCGTTCAACCTGATCTGTGGGAACCGGATTTGGTTTTTCTCCGGGGATTTCTTCCGGTACTTCCCATTTTACTTTATCAAAAGTCAGCAACTTATCTACTGAGGATATCCCCCCTTTTAACTTCTTATAGAAGCCTGTTAATCTTAGGAAATACCCATTGTGTTCAAAATCAATACCCCCTTCCAGGGTTGTTCCTTTGGATGGTTCCAGGTGTTCGTGCCTGGGTTGATAAATATAAGTAGTAACCACTGCCAGAGAACGAATATCCTCCTCTGAATAGTGGTTCAGGTTTATTAAATCGAAGTATTTTGGACCCGGGTACAATTGGAGCATAGATGGAGTTCGGTACGATATCCCATAGGCCAGTCGCAGGCGGTACTTTTTAAAATATTTTCCTGAAAGGGATATTCTTGGAGACCATAAGTTGTACTTTTTTAGCATATAGTCGTACCTCATGCCCAACTTGAACAAGTAACTGGAGTTTTCACCTTTAAAACTCATATTATCCTGAGCAAACAAAGAGTATACTTCGGAGGCCGGAACATTGTAAAAGTTCATGTCTCTTGCTCCCGACATTCCTGTTGCGGCATTATTTTCCTCATCCATTACCCGGCCTTCCCCATAGTTCTTATCAAATGAGAAATTAAAACCGGAGCTTGTATTGTGTGTTATGCCAAAGGTTGAAAAATTTTGGTTGGTTTCGAGGGTGGCATTAATATTTACAGGTTTGCCGTAAAATTCGGTTTTCTGGTAAAATGTGATGGGAGAAAAGCTGGTAACATAAGTGCCCTCTTCAAGCGATTCGATGATGGGAATAGGTCCTGCCTCAGAGGTCTTTTTATAAGAATACTGTTTCGTGTAATTTCCACTTATTGAATAATTGGTGGTTCCAAGTATTTTTAAGTTTCCATTAGTGGTAAAGGATATGTTGTGATTTTTATTTTCAAACTCCCCGATGACTACTGTCTCATCCGGATCCTTTCTTTGTCCGTCAAATCCGTAGGCATAGTTCAGGGAAAAATGATTGTTCCAATCGAGTTTTTTTGACAGCAGCTTTGACCATCGCAATCCACTGTTTATTCTTTGATAGTATTTCTTTCGGGATGTGGGTTTGCTGTTTGAATAAGTATAATCGAGATTAATATTTAAAAAGTCACCGTTTTTTAGTTTGTAACCTTTATTAATACCCAGCTGATAGGAGGTTGGATTAGTATTTACACTGAGATTGTAAGGGGTATAACCGGCTTTTTTATTTATTAAAATAGCGCCGGAAGTGATGTTCCCGTATTTGGCACTTGGCACTCCTGAAACCACTTCAACCGATTCAATGTTTGAAGCCGAAATTTGTCGTAGGTCAATTCCTTTGTTGGCTGTTACCGTTTGTCCTTCGGTTTGCATGTTTCCATCATTACTTATCTGATTTCCATCGATGATAACAGCGGTTCCAAAGGCATTTATGTCGGAATAGTCCCCAGCATTTCTCAGGTCAGCCTGTGCCATAGAGTTTAAGTCGGGAGCCTCTACCTGATTGCCTGGTAATAGCTGCAAAATATCACTTACACTGATGGGTTGCACCTGTTTTATGGCTTCTTCATCTATTTTATAGGTGGTACTTCCTTCCTGGCTTTGACTTACCTTCGCGGTAATTTGAACTTCGGACAAAGCGAGTGAGGATTTTTTCAGATAAATATTAAAGTCCTGTATTGATTCTTGAATATCTATTTCTTTCTCCAGTTTTTGATATCCCAGAATTTGAACATGAAGCGTGTATTGACCAGGCAAAATACCTTCCAGATGAAAGGAGCCGTCTTCGTTTGTTAAATCATAGATGTGCGTTCCAACCAGGTTTACAGCAACATAATAAAGAGGCTTTTTCTCGGAGTCAAAGACTTTTCCATCTAAACTATACTTTTGCGCACAGACAACCAGGGGAAATAAAGAGACAAGTATCAGAATAAATAAAAACCTTTTCATCTTTCATCTATTTTGATGTAAAAGTACCTGAAGAAGTGGGCGTTCACAAACTGAGAAGAATACAGGATGATGTAATTTTTAGTGCCTGAGAAGTGCTTAAAATAAAGAAAAACAGTAAACTAACGTGATGTAGTGTGAGAAAGTATTAATACGCTATGCTGTAGTTAAGTTGTAACTGCGATTGTTACAAAATTTAAAAGAAAAGCGCCAATATAAAACTTTAAAGTATTGTTTTCATTTCTTTCAGTTACATTTCAAATACATCTGCAACCGAAACTGTTATCTCATTTGTGGTGTGTGTTAACTGAACATTTACAGCGACTTAGTCTGTTTTTATTTGGAAATAATACATCGTTTCCGATTTATGCTGTTTGTTTCAAGCAGGTTAACTCGTTAGCTTTGAGTGTTTGTAAACAAAGTGTTTAGAAGGCAACAGTCTAATTGGCACCAGAAGGTAAACTTTTTATTGAAATGAAACATCTTATTTTAGTTTTTACAATTACTCTTATTGCAGCAATAAGCCGGGGGCAGACCAATCATCATTCTTTGAGCATTCAATTTGATATTCCTCATTCATTTATTGATGTAACTGATACCATATCTATAGAAAATCAGGGGGCTAATGCCTTTTTGCTGAATTCCAATCTGGTAGTTTATGAGTCTTCTGTACCGTTAACAAAGATAGAGCAGATAAATAATTACACGAAATATGAATTTGATGGCTTACCCGCCTCTTCAACATTCATTATTAAGTACAAAGGTGTTGTTGATCACAATAAAAAGGCTTTAAGCAATAAGGCCGGGCATAATTCCTTTCAGGGCACCAACGGAATTGTTTTCGAAAAGGGAATATACCTTGCAGGAACAACTTATTGGGTGCCGGATTTTGTGGGTTCCGACCTGAAAACATTTTCAGTAGAGACGCGGCTTCCTGACGATTGGAAATTGGTTTCACAGGCAAAAACCAGATATATAAAAAGTGGGGTCAGTGAGAATAAGATAAGCATTGATATGAATCATCCCACCAATCAGGTTTGCCTGATAGGTAACAAGTATGAGCGTTATTCACGAAGAATTAATGATATTGATATAAATATCTATTTGTTCAAATCTGATGACAGGTTGGCCGAAAGGTACTTTCAGGTTTCAGGTCGATACCTTGATTTGTTCAGCAACCTCATTGGAGATTTTCCATATGAGAAGTTTGATGTAGTTGAAAATTTTTGGGAAACAGGATATGGATTGCCTTCATTCACGCTGCTGGGGAAAAAGGTAATGCGCTTTCCCTGGATATTAAACTCGTCTTATCCACATGAAATGCTCCACAATTACTGGGGGAATAGTGTTTATGTGGATGATGAAAAGGGCAATTGGAGTGAAGGGCTGACCACCTACATGGCCGATTTCCTGATAAAAGAGCTGGAAAATGAAGGTGCAAACTATCGAAGATCACAATTGAAGAATTATACCGATTACGTCAACAATGAAAATGATTTTCCCGTTTGCGATTTTAAATTTAAAACCGATATGACTAGTCAGGCTATCGGATATGGGAAAGTGCTTTTTATAAACCACATGCTTCGGCAAAAATTGGGAACCAGCACATTTGTTGAAACCTACAAAACTTTCTACAAAAATTATAAATTTAAAAGAGCCACATTTTCGGACATACAAAAGACTTTTGAGGCGGTAACAGGAGATGACCTTAATAACTTCTTTCAGCAGTGGGTTTACGAAACAGGGGCTCCGAAACTGGATCTTAAGAATGTAGATGTACAAAAAGAAGGAAATTCATTTACACTTAATTTTGAATTGAGACAATCAGGCCTTAAAAAAGCTTTTGATATGGAAGTTCCTTTTCATGTTTATTTGCAAGGTGAAGATAGAGTTGTCAGAAAAACGGCCGCTCTTCAACAACTTTCGCAAGTGTTTTCATACCGTTTCCCCAAACAACCAATCCGTATTGAAATTGACCCCTGTTTTGATGTCATGAGAATCCTTGCCCCCGAAGAAGTTCCTCCTGCGTTATCAAAATTGTTTGGCTCAAAAGCCTGGACCATTATTCTTCCAAAATCGAGTGACTTTTTTGAAGCCTATAAAACTTTTGCCGGGGATTGGTCTTCAATGTATTCGAGACGAGGGGTGAAGGTGAACATTGTCAATGATACCGAAATACAAAAATTACCCGTGAATCAAAGTGTCTGGATACTGGGGAGCGATAACAGGTATGCAGATAACTGTGATTTAACAGGAGTTTATGGTTCTTCTGTTTCGCCCGAATTGGTACAAAGCATCGATGAAATTTATGAAACCGAAACCTTAGTGTATGCCATCCAAAGTTCTTCGGGAAACCAGGTTGTAGGTCATATAAATGTCAGTAATCCGGAGTCGTTGGGTGCCTTAAAAACAAAATTAATGCATTATGGCAAATATAGCTATCTGGGATTCTCCGGGGCAGAACAACGGAACACAATTAAAGGTATGTTTCCGGTGTTAAATTCTCCATTAAATTACACAATTACTAATAATCAAAAGGCCGATTGGGGCTCATTTGAGATGCCTGAAAAAGAACTATTGGTTAGATAGGCCTGCTGAAAAAGTCAAAAGAGCAGAATTTACAAGCCTATCCGATCGAAGGAGTATTCAAATACTTCGAGATTGGAACGGTGAAGTAAATTTGGTTCTTTTGATTAGCTGTTTTCTTATATATAAGTGCAAAGGAATATGAGTATTTTGTGAAATAACCTCTCACTTACAGACTCGTTGTCATTATTTAAATATTTAATCACTGGTGTCCGGTTAAAATATTTAACATGGCAGTCAGTCTATTGAATGTATGGTTATTATGCGTGTTTGGCAAATTTGTAGACTTCGATTTCGCATCAAGACAATCTCGTTAAGAAAATCAGACTGTTTTCCGTCAAGAAATCCGGATTGTTTGAGCGAAGCGAGTTTCCGGATTTTAGGAAAATATTCTGATTTTTTCCCGATTATTGTTTTGTAAGCTTTTGCCCCAAAAGGCAAAAGCAACAAAAACTTATTTCGGGATTCTTTAAGCGACGGCATTTCTTGTTTACTTCTTTTTGCTGTTGAAAAGAAGTAAAAGCCCGCGCGGCTTGAGCGCAAATAAAGAGAATTCTATTGTTTTACCGGACAATAGTGATATTTAATAAAATATGCGTTTTTCAGCGCCCTGGATAGTGAAGGAGGTATTATTACAAAAGAAGGTATCCTGACAGCCGGGGGATCTACCTGATATTGGAGGGCATGCTATAAATTGATTAAGAAATCATTTAAGCTTTCATTGCGGTCCAAATTCATCTTTTTCCTTAGTCTGTATCGGCTTATTTCAACCCCTCTGACACTAATGTTCATGAGCGGAGCTATTTCTTTAGTCGTTAAATTCATGCGCAAGTAAGCACTTAATCTCAAATCTTTTGGAGTTAAAATGGGATACCGGGCTTTCATTTTTTCAAGAAACTTTTCATGCACTTTGTCAAAGTAGTCTTCAAACACTTTCCAGCTTTCTTCATTGTCGAGGTCCTTGTTTATTTTCCGGATGACTCCTGAAATATCATTGGTTACCTCCTTATTTTGCTCCGAAAAATTTTTAATCTTTTCGAGGTTTTCTTTCAGTTCTGTCAGGAACTGATTTTTTTTAATGACGCCCATTGTGCTGTTTGCCAATTCCTTGGATTTGTAGAGGTTGTCAATCCTCAGTTTTTCATTCTTCAGTTTTTCTAATTCCCTTTGCTCTTTTAATTTTCTTTGAATTTGTGATTGCTCTTTCCGATACATTAATTCTTCCTGCTCCTTCTTCAGCTTTTCCTTGATCTTTTTTGTCCTGAGTCGGATTAATCTTTCAATAAAAAAGGCCATCAACAGAACAAAAATGGCATAAACAATTTTCGCGGTTAAAGTAAAATACCACGGGGGTAATACTTTAAAGTCGTAAAGGGCCACAATGCTTTCTATGTTGGCTTTATTTATCGCTCTCACCATAAACCGGTAATCGCCCGGAGGCAGCCCCATGTATTCTTTAATGTTTTGTGTGCTCCAGTTGGACCATGTTTCATCGTAACCTTCCAGGAAGGTAGCATACTGGGCTGAAATATAATTGCCACATCCCACGGTGTAATAGAATCTAATTCTATTTCCATATTTGACGCTTTCTACAGCCTTTGCTACCTGACTGCTTCGAACATATTTTGCATGAGATTTCAGATGGTTTATGTTGCCATCGGGTGAAATCTCCACGACTTCCCGAATTCGATTGGCCGAAAACGGATGCAGGCCATCGTGACTCAGATTGCTGCGCAGGAAACCTTCTTCACGCCCAATAATTACATTTAAAGAATCCAGACAATATACATTCTCATAATCTATGGGATAGGAGTTTTTTGCGAAATATTTAAATGTTAAATTCTTAGATTGTAGTTGGCTGCCAATCTTCAAATAGCAATGGATTAAGCCGTCCTGAAACATCCATATCCTGTTATATCTGTCAATAATTAAATTTGAAGGACTTTTTTCATCTTCGAACATAACATTGAAAAGGGTGTCTCTTTTAAAATCTCCGTTATTTTGATACCGATACGCGCCGCTATCAGCTAAAAAGAAGACGTCATCACCCAACTTTCGCACGCGCTTAAATTTATTGTCCAATTGAAGTCTGTCAAATCTCCTTATTCCTTCAAGTTTTAGCAGATCTTCGGAGATCTTACACTTGAAAATGCCTTTTTCGAATTCGGCCCATATATTGTTTTCAGAGTCAATTTCTATGTTTTTAACATTAACGTTTAACCCATCAAGTAGTCTTACATGGCTCAAAAACCCATCTTCATTCATTTTCATTAATACAATCCCCATGGGAGACCCTGTTAAATAATAATCAGGCCTTTCCGGCAATTGAGTAATGTACCAACCACACGGGAAGTTGTTCACTCTGCGTGTTTGGCGCTCATCATATGCATGCAGTCCGGAGGCTGTTCCATAGTATAAAATGCCATTTATCTCATGCAAAGACCATACATGGCCATCTGCAATTTTTCTGAACATTCTATTGCCGGTTTTATTGGCATGCAGATCGTAAAGCCCCTGAGTGGTTGCAAAATAAATTTTGTTTTTATACTTAATGCTTGCAAACCCTGTCCCCAGCCCATGGTGATCATTGTATACGGTATAGGGATAATCCATATGCACGGCAGATATCCCTGCTGCCGTTCCAATCCATAAGTTATCCCATTCATCCTTGTGAATGCAGAATACGGTGTTGTTTATCAAACCGCCTTCAAAGTGGAACTTATTCAATACCTCGCCTTTTGAATTGATTATGATTACCCCATCGTAAAAGGTCTTTAGAGCAAATGTATTTTCATCTATTTGATTGACTCCTCTAAGGTCTTGTAGTTCACTTTTTTTAAATGAATCGGTAAGTGAAGTGAAGGTTTCATCGTCCAGGTTGTAAGCTCCTTTTTCTCCAATTAGTACATGCCGTTTATTATTGATTCTGATAAATCCGCTGACAGCCTGGTTTCGGATGGCTTTATTGTCTGATAAAAGGGCTAATTTATTGCCTTCAAGCATGTATACTCCATCTTCAGGAGAGTAAAAGTATAATTGATCATCTAATTTTTGATAGTGCCTGAAGGTATGTGGGGTTTCAATAATCCTGATGTTTTCCCGGGTATTTATGATTATTTCATTTCTGAGAGCAAATACTATTTTTCCTTTCAGATAAAAAACTTCGGCATTTCTAAACTTTCGTAGTTCTTTCTCAGAAGAAATAAAATGATTTAAGGATTCATATTGCATTTGGTTTTTGGAGTCCACAATCAACTTTCCGATGCCTTTGTCTCCGGCAATGAATATAATGTTGGAGGAATCAATAGCCATAGATTTAATTGCAAAACCACACGAGACTTTTCTCCAATTTGAGCCATCATACTCCAGAATTCCATTTTTATCGCCGGCATATAGTATACCATCATTCGTGCTAACAAGGGAAAATATTCTGCTTCCACCTGAATAATCATCTGCAGAGAAGTTTTTTATAACGGGAAACCCTTTCTCAATGGCAGGTAAATGTACTGAGAGTAATAGTAGTAATGCTATATAGCTAATGCGCATAATTAACAAACCTGTAATTTCATTTCCCTTTTTGAACCCTTAAAAATAGATTTTTTTCTCTTTAGAATGCCAATTTTCATTAACTTTTCAAAAGCGGGTTAGGAGTTTAGCAGGATTGAAAATTGATTGCATTAGAGGTAGCCGGCCAGGGGTAGTAGGAATATTGTTGAAGTGTTCTGTTTTTAATCTGTTCTTTTTAAGTACATGCACTATTTACACTGTGTTTGATTGTTGGGTGGGTGCAAAGATATCTTAGAAGCGCCTAATCAAAAGGCCAAAACTAAGAAGCCGACCAAGTCTCGGGGTATAGCAATACTTCTTCGATTGATAAGCTCTTAAACCTGGTCTTTTTTTGTAACTTTTTTCAGTAGGTCCTGACTCAACCGGATCATTTACTTTACTAAAACTTTATGAACAATTTGTTCGTTCTGAACCAGGTAAAGACCGGATTGATGGACATTGATTTGTGTTCCGGATTGCTGAGCTGTCTCCTCGGTTATGGGCATGCCTGCCGGGTTGTACGCTCCAATTAGGGCCGGATAATGTAGGTTTTCCATACATATTCTTTGATTTTGAGTATAAACTTTAATGTCTGACTCAAAATTGTCGTAAAAGAGAAGTGGATACCAGAGGTAACTCAAGAGTTGTTTGGCCCGTTATTTTGCCATCGCTGCCGATGCTAAAGTGTATATCGGGTTCCTGGGCATAGTTGTAAAAAGTGTTGATTGGTTTCCATCCGAGATTCTTCATATAAGGGTTCCATCGGTAGTCTCCGGGCGGCACATTGTCGAATGTGCATTGCCAGATCCAGGTCCCGTTGTTTTTGATCAGTTCTCCTCCGGGCCTTTCGGAATTCCCGTACATAGGGTGCCACCAGTAGTCGCTGTCATCATACAGCGTGATAGAATCATTCCCTGCCCAACAATAAACATTTGTCCCATTAAAGTCATCAACATTGTTTGTTAGTTCGCCATTATGGTTATCAATGACTTTAAGAGTCACACTGAATTGGCTTTTTGCATTAAATGCCAAAAAAGAGAGAAAAATGAGAAAGTGAATTTTTTTCATGGCAGATTTTTTATACAAGCCACGAAGTAATTTTTCGTAAAATAACTTTATAGCTTTGGGATATTTGCATAACCAATTGCTTTATTCTAAATAGGCATCTATTCTCATGATATGATCCTCAAACTCATCTCTGTTAACAGCCGCTTTGTTTTTTATCTTAACCCGGTAATTGTAAATTGTGTTGACTGAGTAACGTAAAAGCTTGGCTATTTCCGAGCTGTCATTGATTCCCAGTCTTATAAGGGCAAAAACGCGTAGTTCAGTATTCATACGCTCATCCTTCTTTAGCTCAATACGCTCATCTTTTTTTAGAAGGCGGTTTAATTCCTCAACGAAATGGGGATAAATGTGTAGAAAAGTAGTATCAAAATTCTCATAAAACTCCCTGGTCTCCTGTTCAATTATTTTTTGAGATTTTGTGAATTTGAAAAGTTCATCAATCTTTTGGGAGGCGATGTGTTTGTTCGTCATTTTTCTAAACTCGTCAAGCTTTTCTATATATTCCGAACAAATGGTCAGGAAGCTTGCTATGTATTGTTCTTTTACATGATTGGATTCAGAAAGTTCCTTGTTGAGAGAATTAAGGGATTGGTTCGTGTCCCTAAGGCTTAAATTTAGGCTTTTTAATTTTCCATTGACGGTCTGTAATTCCTTTCTTGCTTTTTTCAGTTTGGTCATCTGCCTGAGAATGAATACCACGGCTAGTCCCAGAAACAAACTCAGCAAAGAGATAATGATTAGAAATCTTTCCAGCTTAGCCTTTTGCTTCTCACTTTTTAATTGGTAAGCTTCATTAATTACAGGGAGAATATTTGAGATGGAAATAAACCGGAGCCGGGAATTGAAAAACTCAGCATCCTCAAATGAGAAATTGATAAATTTATGAGCTTTGTCTAATTGGCCTTCCTCATGTAAAATTATTGCCAGTTTTGCCAGGGAGGCGTTGTCCTTCACGGCTGCTTTTATGTCGGAGATGGCCGAGAGAATTAAATACTTCTTTTCCATTTCCCGGTCCGATACTATATCATAATACAGGGAGCGTTCAAAGGTTATGGTTGAATAAAGCCGGGTGCCCATTTTTGCTTTCTCCAGGCGTTTGGAGTTGACCATCAGGCATTTCATGAGTTGGCGGTTGTCCCGGTATTTTTTTTCCAACAGGGAAAGATAGAGTTCTGATTGCGGATCTATCATCGGCATTACCGAATCGCTGTAATTTTCTGTTATGCGAAAGTATCTCCGGTAATTAGTGGGAGATTGGGTGTAAATACATAAGTCGGAATAAATATCAATGAAATCCAGATAGTACCGGATCAAAAGATTTTGGTTTAAGTAGTCCCTGTTAATTTCCTTCAGTATATCAACAGCTTCCATGTATCTCCCCGATGATGCAAGGATGTCTGCCATCTTAAGGTTTGATTTAGTCTGAAATTCATAATTGTTCAGGGTTTTGGCTAATTCTTGATTGATGGTCAAATAATGAAAGGTTGAATCAAAGTTATAAGGTTCATATTCTTCTATCAACTGACTGTTGATCAAAAACTCCTGGGTGAGATTCAGGTTGTTCTTAGCTCTCATTTCCTTAAGCCCGTTTATTCTGGCCTCTTTTTGTTGATCATATACCGACCGTTTTGCCATAGTCTTTTCCAACTCTGTTAGTAAAGAGTCTACACCAATGTCAGCCAGAAGAGAATGTGTGAATAAAAGAATCAAGAAGGAAAGAGTGTATTTCTTCATAAAAAAATCCTCAATTGGAAATAATGAGATCGGCAAAAGCAGATGATAAATAATCAAGTTGCTCCCTAAATCAATTCTTGTCACAAATATACAAACATTGACAATTGATTTAAGGGTGATTGAAAAAAATGTTGTTCAAAAAGAGTTCCTATAAAGCCATACGGGGACACGATTTGGAAATGTATTATAAAGGAAACAAAAAGCCTGACGATTTCTATCATCAGGCTTCTGAGTACCCAGGGCCGGGATCGAACCGGCACGATATTGCTATCACTGGTGTTTGAGACCAGCGCGTCTACCAATTCCGCCACCTGGGCATAGTGGTTGCTATTGGTTAATTCGCGGATGCAAATATAAAACAATCTTGTGTTGTTGCAAACAAAAAAATGTCGTTTTCATACAATCTTTTTTATATGCCCTGTGTGCTAGAGGAAAATGGAGTGATAATTTTTTTGACGCATGTCCAATGGAATAGTGGGACATGATTTACCCGGTGAGGGTTACACTGTCTTTGACTCTTATCTGCTATCTTTGCTTACGAAAAGTACTAAATATACCATGAGTGCATTAGTTAAGACTGAGGGCATCGTGCTGGATCATATATTATACAGGGAAACCAGCGCCATTATTCATATTTATACACGAGAGCTGGGCCGGCAAAATTATGTTGTAAACGGAGTGCGCGGTAACCGTAAGAGTCGGAAAACTGCCTTATTGCAGCCGCTCAACCGGCTCTCAATGGAGGTGTATCACTCACCGCGAAAAGATCTTCAACGAATTAAAGAATTTTCCCTGATGCACCCGATGGAAAATATCCCTTATCATCAGGGAACGAGGGCTCAGGCTTTTTTTCTAACCGAGTTGCTTTCAAAGGTTTTAATTATGCAGGATCCGGCAGGGGAGATGTATGATTTTTTGAACCACTCAGTTGAGTTGATGGATTCCGCTGTAGAAGGGGTCGAGAACCTGCATTTGTTTATTCTGTTCAAACTAACACAATACCTGGGGTTTTATCCCAATGAAAACCGGTTTGGCAAAGAATCCTGGTTTGACTTAAAAAATGGCGATTTTGTGCAAACAGAACCTGTTCATGAATTGTTTCTTACTCCGCAAAAGGCCGCTTTGTTCAACCGATTATTATCAGCTGACGTTTATAATCTAAAACAAATTGCCGTTAACTCTTTTGAGCGCAATGTGATATTAAATGCTTTATTGGGGTTTTACCGGTTACATACACACAGTTTCGGTGAATTAAATACTTTGAGTGTTTTGCAAAGTCTTTTACATTCCTGAAGGTGTTTTGCTCCGGCCAAAACCATAAATCATCAAGAAAAATGTTAGCTCCATCAAATTAAGGTTGAAATTTGGCGGAAAATGAAAGCTCTTTGTAAGGTGTTAAAAGCTTTTGAAATTTAGTGGCTTAGGTTTTTTGAACTTTCCCGGCTAAATGAAAATGTTTTGATATTCAGTAATGTATGATACTGTTTTTGAATTGTTGTAAATTGATTAAAAGGTGCATTTTTGCAGTAAATATTGCGTATATTTGATAGAAGCAGGTTGTCTGGATTTAAAGAGGCTATTGAAATTATATCACGCGCATTTGAAAAACAGCACATAGAACCAGAAATAAAAAAAAATATCATGATAGCTCCCAAGCTTATTACCCTTGAGAATAGTATTGTGAAAGCGATGACGGAACTTGGTGACAGTCAGAATGCCATCAATATGGCTGCGGGCTATACTGATTTTCACTGTTCACCAAAACTGATTGATCTTGTGCGGAAGCATATCTCCGAGGGCATTAATGAATTTGCTCCTTCAGACGGAGTTGTGGCATTGAGAGAAAGGGTGTCAGATAAAATTGAATCGCTTTACGGGCATAAATACAATCCGGAAACCGAGATTACTATTACAGCCGGAGCCACTCAGGCTATATTCACTACCATTACTGCCCTCATCAGGGAAGGTGATGAAGTGGTTATTTTTGAACCCGCTTACGATAGTTATGTTCCGGCGATTGAGATAAATGGAGGAAAGCCGGTTTTTGTGCCACTTAAGGGACCCGATTTCCGTATCGACTGGGAAGAGGTACAAAAAATGATCACTTCCAATACAAGGATGATCATTATTAATTCTCCTCACAATCCAACCGGGATGGTGCTCTCGGAGCTTGACATGCTTCGCCTTCAAAAAATAATAAACGGCACACGCATTACTGTTCTTTCTGATGAGATTTTTGAGCATATGGTATTCAATGGCGATTCTCATCAGAGTGTCGCTCTTTACCCCAAGCTGGCAGAAAGAAGTGTTATAATAAGTTCGTTTGGAGAAACTTATCATGTGTCCGGATGGCAAATTGGCTATTGTGCCGGGCCCTCAAAAGTGATGAATGAGCTTAGAAAAGTTCAGCAGGTAATGATGCAGAGTGTATCATCACCTTTTCAGTGGGCATTGTCAGAGTTTTTGGAGTACAAAGAAGAATACCTTGAGCTATCGACCTTTTACAAAGAAAAACGAGATCGCTTTAATGAATTGATGGGAGATACCCGATTTAAGCCCATTGTTTCACATGGTTCATTTTTTCAGCTTTTTAGTTACGATGATATTTCGGATGAGAGGGACAAAGATTTTGCTGTCCGCCTTGTGGAAGAGGCAGGTGTTACTACAATACCAATAAGTGCTTTCTATCATGAGAAATCCAAAAAGCATTTGTTGCGGTTCAATTTTGCCCGCACAGATGAAAACCTGGTTGAGGTGGCCCGGAGGTTGTCGAAGTTTTAGATGTTTGATCCTACAATGTGATCACTGAATTAAAGGGAAGCCTGTTTATTATTCACTTAGATAATAAAAGGCTTCCTTCTTTTTTAATTACGCAGCTTTTTCTATTTTTGCGCTCACATTAATGGCTCCATAGTTCAAGGGATAGAATAGCGGTTTCCTAAACCGTAGATCCAGGTTCGAGTCCTGGTGGGGCTACAAAGCACTCTGATTATCAGGGTGCTTTTGTTTTTTGACACCGTAAATGACACCGCAAGTCAAGATTAAGTGGGTGATTATACAGCATTCATTCCGTTAGGATTATGGTTTTACCTATTGTTGAATGGATATGAACCATAAAAAGCAGTGTGCCACTTTTTTTTGTGTGTGACACACCCTTTTTAAGAAATTATTTTTTTATGACTTTTAAAATAGCTTTCTGGTTTCCTGATTGCAAATGAATAAAATAAACCCCCGGATTTGTGTTGATGTCTATATCGATTTCACTCTTGTCTTTAAATATAAATTTCTGGATTAAGTTGCCTCCTACATCATGTAGGCCCGAGACTGTTTTAGGATAATTATTTCCTAGGCTAATAGTTACTTTGCCTGTTGTAGGATTTGGATAAACAGCAGTTTCTGCTCCATAACTATTTTCTGAAATTTCTGTAAAAAAGATCTCAAAACAACCAGAAATATCCGTACAACCGTTTTCGGTAATTTCAACAGCATAGTTGCCATTTTTATTAGGAATGAAGGTCTGGTTAGTTTCTCCTATAATTGGAGCAAAACCATTGTCACAATTTAACCATTGATAGCTGGCATCTGTTGCCTGAGCAGTTAGTATATTTTCTTCCTTTATTATTCCGGTATTTACAGAATTAACGGTAAGATTTAATGTCACAGTACTATCACACCCGTTGACGGTCTGGAAAGTTTCGGTGTAAGTGCCACTTTTGAGTAGCTCCTGACTCCCAAAAGTATAGGGGAGCTCCCCATGGCAAGTAGTTACCTCTTCCGTTAAATTATATGCTGAGGCAATAGTTAAATCTAACTTTACAATACTGTCGGTTCCATTCGAAGTTTGGAATCTTTGGGTATATGTACCATTCTCAATCAGTTCTTGGTTCCCAAAGATGTAAGGTAATTGATTGGAACATACAGTCTCCGATGCATCCAAATTATAGATTGCTTCCGTATTATAAAAAATAAAGCTATTCCAGTAATCTGCGGATTGATAGGCAGACACTGAGCCCGTTGGTACATCGACCATGCAGCTTTCTATTGGAATACCGGTGAAAGTGCTTTCGTAAATGGTTGGTGGTGTTGGATTAGCGGACTTTATTAGTTCTATATTTTTACAACCACCGAAAGAATTGCTACCAATATTATTGAGAGTTCTAGTCATATATAGTTCAGTTAAGCCACTGCAATTATAAAAAGCTCTATCTCCAATAGAAGTAATCGTTTCAGGAAGCGTTAATTTTCCAGTAAATCCACTGCAACTATAAAAAGCATAATATCCAATAGAAGTTATTGTATTAGGTAGAGTTAATTCGCCAGTTAAGCCACTACAATCTTTAAAAACACTATGTCCAATAGATACTATTGATTCTGGCAGAGTTAGCTCACCAGTAAATCCACTGCAGCCTTGAAAAGCATAATCTCCAATTGAAGTTATTGTATTTGGTAAAGTTAAGCTTCCAGTTAAACCACTGCATTGATTAAAAACACTGTTTCCAATATATGATATTGAGTCTGGTAGAATTAAGTTACCTGTAAGGGAATTGCAATTTACAAAAGCGCTGTGACCAATTGATGTTATTGTATTAGGCAGATTTAATTCACCTGAAATGTTTTTACAGTTATAAAAAGCATAATCTCCAATTGATATTAATGTATTAGGGAAAGTTAACTCCCCAGAAAATCCACTGCAATTTTGAAAGGCATAATTCCCAATTGATGTTAATTTATTGGGAAGAGTAAGGTCATCTTTGAGATTTGTACAACCAGCGAAGGAATAATTGCCAATACTAAGTAAAGACTTTGGTAAGCCAATTGAATTTAATGTAAGTTTATCTTGAAACGCTTTTTCTGGAAATGTGTTGGAAGTGATGGAAACATCTGTGAGATCAAGAAAAGTAAGAGTTTTCATATTTGAATTCATATGATTGATGTCAATAGTATTAATGTTACCCGTGACTTTTAAGTGAGTAATAGAATCCAAAGGTCCTGCATTATTGTTTATGATGGTTGCCGCCATCGAGCCTGCTGTAGGAACATTAATCGTTACATGTTTATCAGTTGCAATAATAAAATTACTCCAATCTGGAGAATCGTTATATGCTGCAACTGAATTTGATGGAACAAATACAATTTTAAAAGAGGTATTCTTAAAGCTTGGGTAAAAAGTTGAATTATCAACACTTGGAGGTATTTCATTAGGACTATGAATAGATGATAGACCAGTACAACCCCTAAAAGCATTTTTTCCTATTGATGTAATTGAATTAGGAAGGGTAATGGAAGAAAGGGTGACTTTAGACTTGTTAGTTGATCTGTTATAAAATGAATAATCTGGCATTTGATTTGCAAAACCAGTCATATATGTATCAGTACCATAACTGCCTCTGTAATATTGGATGTTTGTTTTTTCTAAGTCAAGTATTGCCAACAAGGGCATATCATCCCGCATCGTTTTTACATCTCTCGCATCAATATTTCCTGTTACTGTGAGATTGGTTACTGTTGATAGCTCCGTTTCTGAAAGCAAGGTTTTAAGAGTTCCAGCTTGCTCCACATTAATTGTTTTGGAGGTTTGTGCATATGATATGCTTACGCACAGAAATAGAGCTAATAAGAAATAAAATTTTTTCATAATAAAATAAATAGTGATAATGTTTATAATTAATCGAAAATAACAGGAATTTTTTTAAAAATTCTATGATTGATGTATGATTTTCGTGATTAAGATCTAAGTTAATTTATGTTGGTCTGAATAAATGAGAGAGGCGAGTTAATTTAAAATTCCGTAAAACTTTATTTATTGAGGACTGAGAATATTCTAGGAAACAATAAAAAGTCCAAAAATAGGGGATTATTAAACTGGATTTATCCCATTCTCCTCAAGTCTCCTGTTTTGCCTGTGATTAACCCTTTTAAGCTTATTGTACTCTTTTTGTAGCTCCTTATATTCGTTTTTCAGGTCAAAATAGTCCCAATCCGGATACTTGAAAAAAGTCTCGAAATATTTAAGTAAATTGCATAGACCTGAAACTCTGTAATACAACGACCAATTCCCTTCAGATAGCATTAAATTTGAGATGTTACGGACGGTTCCATCGGGAGCAGCAATTTTGTAAATCACAGCATTGTTTCTGTCACCAGAAGGTTCGTTTATTGATAAAAGTTTCCAGCCGTTTTTCTCAAAGGAGTATGGGGCTAAACTTTCATCATAGAAATATTATTTATAGTGAATGAAATAATAATCATCGAAAAGTGATTTGGTCTTAGACGAGTACTCCTTTTTTACTGCAAATAGCGTTTTACTATTCTGTTTGAAAGCTGTTTCAATAGATGTTACTTCGATAAAACTATAATCTTCAAGAATTGCATGGTATGTAGTATCAAGGCTATTTGCCTCTTGATATTGCATGATAAAACCTTTTATGTTGTGATGTAAATAATCTTTATTTTTCCTCCCCTCCGTTAATCGTCCCCATAATCTCCTTAAAGCTATTAAGTCCCGATTCTATGCTTTCGATGATTTCATTGGCAAGTACGTCGGGATCCGGCAGATTGTCGAGATCGGAAAGGCTTTTGTCTTTGAGCCAGAAAATATCCAGATTGGTTTTATCCCGGGCAAGAATTTCGTTATAAGTGAATTTGCGCCATCTGCCATTGGGATTTTCTTCGCTCCATGTTTCACTGCGTTTATGTCGGTTTTCCGGATTGTAGAGTTTTACAAACTCTTCCAGATCCGCCGAAGTCATCGGTTTCTTTTTCAGGGTGTGGTGCACATTGGTGCGGTAATCGTAAAACCAGACTTCCCGGGTTTGAGCTTCTTTGCTGGCGGGCCTGTTTTCGAAAAACAGAACATTGGCTTTCACCCCATGGGCATAAAAAACACCGGTGGGTAACCGAAGGATGGTGTGCAGCTCGGTGGTTTTCATGAGCTGCTTTCGGATTTCCTCTCCGGCACCGCCCTCAAACAGCACATTGTCGGGCAAAACAACGGCGGCCTGACCAGTCACTTTCAGCATGTTTTTGATATGCTGCAGGAAGTTTAATTGTTTGTTGGAGGTGGTTTCCCAGAAATCCTGCCGGTTGTAACTCAAATCTTCCTTTTCAATTTCACCCTGATCATTGGTGATGGTCATGCTGCTTTTCTTCCCAAAAGGAGGATTGGTCAATACATAATCGAAGCGGTTACCATCGTCGGAAATAAGGGCGTCATTGGGCGAAATAAAGGTGTCTCCGTCTATTTCGCCGATGTTGTGCAGGTACATATTCATCAGGCACAAACGGCGCGTATTTGCCACAATTTCATTGCCGTGGAACGTCTCCTTTTTCAGAAATTCCTTTTCATCGCGATCCAGTGCATGGTTTTCTGTTATCCAGTCGTAAGCTGCCAGGAAGAAACCTCCCGTACCACAGGCCGGGTCGGCGATGGTCTTCAGGGGCGCCGGCTGCATACATTTCACCATGGTTTTGATGAGGGGACGGGGAGTGAAATACTGCCCCGCACCCGATTTGGTGTCTTCGGCATTTTTCTCCAGCAAACCTTCATAAATCCTGCCTTTGATGTCGGCACCCATCAGTGACCACTGTTCCTGATCAATGAGATTGATCACGCGCTTGAGCTTGGCCGGATCCTGTATTTTATTCTGGCTCTTTGTGAAAATCTGCCCCAGCATTCCCTTTTCGGTACTGAGACTGCGCAACAACTGGTTGTAGAAGGCTTCCAGTTCAGCTCCTCTTTTACCGACCAGCGTTTCCCAGTTACAGAAGTCGGCATCTTCTATTTCTTTTCCTTCCACATCTTTCAGCCGGGGAAACTTTAAACCTTTGTTGTACGGTGGCTTGTTCAGTTCGTCGGCCATTTTCAGAAAGAGCAGGTAAGTTATCTGCTCCAGATAATCGCCATAGCTCACACCGTCGTCACGCAGAACACCTGCGAGGTTCCATATCTTTGAAATGATTGCTGTATCAGTCATTGTTCAATCTCTTTATAGATTTATTTCTCATATTTCGGTTCTGTTGAAAAAATCAGCAGACCAATTTTTGCTTTCTTTTATTTAATTTCTTTTTGGCATTGCCCCAAAAAGAAAGAAAAAGGTCTAGTCCGTTTAAACCTATCCGCCCGCATCAGGCTTAATTTCCGGCTGGCCCGCAAGGCTTTGAAGTCGCCCACTAAGCCTTCTCGCCACCGCCGGCCCGGAAAAACGGACAGGCCTGCGCGCCTTTTGCCCAGTAAAACCTGATCAGGAATTAAATGTGACTTTGATCAGTAAAATGTTGATAATTTTCTTTTTCGAGGGTAAAGTTATTTAATGGTAAGCTTCAGAACCGGACACATTAAAAAAAATACTACTCATATTTTGCCATTTCTCTATATTTAGTTGTTTTTTAGTAAATTATGATTACTTCTTTTTCTCCTTTTTTATCCGCTCCAGCAACACACTCGCCGGCTCATAATCGGCTTCCTGTTTGCATTTCTCAATTTCTGCCTCACTCAGCAGCTTACCTTCAAAGGCCTTTTTCAGGATGCTTTGGCGAAGGGCTTCTGCTTTTTCTAACCCTTCAGTGATGCTTTGTTCCAGTTTGTCGCAAACAGAAAGGCGAGATTCGATTTCGCGGACGATTTGATGTTGTTCTTCTTTAGAGCAAAGTGGAATAGCGAAATCTCTCATTGCTTTTAAAGGGACATTCTTAATTGTGCTTCCTGTCGCATTCTTGAAGGCATAGTTTCTAAACTCAAGACTGTCTATTCGCCATCGAATAAATTGTTTGTCTAAAAGAGGTAATAGATTAAAATAGCAAGCACTTTTCCCCAGAATTACCTTTTCGTTGTTGTAGAAACTAGTGTTTCCTATCGTTCCATTGATGGATACTAAAACAGTATCGTTGTTTAAGTCGCGTTTGTGCTTGAGGTATTCAGATTTATCGACTCTTTTGGTGTTTTTTTTAATGCAAATATGCTTGCCGCCCAGGTTATTTCCGTTTATGAAATAGTGATCCCCATGGGTTGAATAAGAAGGGGTTCCATGTAACCCATCTCCAAGCTTGTAAGTTGCAAAATCTATATTAATATATTCCCATAAAACAGGAATTTTGGGTAGTATAGAGATGTCAATACTTAGTTCCTTGATCAAAGAAGTTGGCTTTTTAGGCTTCTTCCCTTCCTTCCCGTTTTCTTCCCATTCCTTTACAGCCTCTTTCCAATCTTCCACCTGCTTTTCATAAAACCTTTGACGCTCTTTCTTTAATTCATCCAGAAGCTCTTCGGCAGTGGGAAGATTAGTTTGTTTCTCCCTCCACTCCTTTGTAAACTCCCCCTCAAACGCCTTTTTAAGCACCGCCTGCCGGTAAACTTTCAGTTGTTCGCGGGCTTTCGTCAGGTCTTCAATGCCTTTGTCTAAGGAGGCAAAGAGGTTTTCTATTTTGGTAATGATGGCCCGTTGGATGGGGAGAGGAGGGAGGGGGAAAATTTGAGATTTGAGAACAGTTCCTGATATTGCTTTAAAGGTTGTACCTGTTCCTTGGTTATCTAATTTTTTCTCAATTGATTTTAGATAATGCCATACATAAGAGTTGGAATACTTGTATGTTATTGCTGCTAACCCTCTTCCTATTGCGCACTTTTGATCAGCAATATTGGTCGCTCCGACAGGGGCTCTTACTGAAATTAGTATATCATCTTTATTTGCAACTTTCTTGGGAGAAGTACACCATTTTTTAGCTATTGGATGTATTTCAGTAAATTCTGCTTTTCCTTGAAAGAATGGCAATCCATTCTTGTCTGTGTTATATGTTTCAGAGGGAGGAGATTGACCCATTTTTACATTACAAATTTCTCCTAACTTAACTTCAACCCAATCCTCTTTCATAATTATTCGACTTATCTGGCAATATTTTTCAATTCACATTCACAAAAAAAAAGGGTGTCCAAAGAGGTTCCATCATTGTTGTCGCTGGTCGTAGCAAATGAATCCTGTGTTTCGACAATGAGATTCTTCACTGCGTTCAGAATGACGTGGAACAATTGTTTTCCAGACTTTCGGGACAGTCTCTTCTATTCATTGTTTCCAAGGTTGAAAACTTTGTCTTCCGTAATTATCTCCGCCAGGTTTATGGCAGGCAAATGGAACCGGTTAAATTTCGTGTTTTCGGTTTTTGCATGAAGAATGCCGCGGACGGTACCAACGGTAATAGCTCCCAAATGCTGCAACAAACCTTTGGGTACTGAAAGTGCATTTTTTTCTTTATTTACCAACATACTCCATGAATCAGGTTGGATGTTAAAATGACACCCGGCCTCTACTACTAAAAAGGGCCTCCCGTCACAGTCGAACCTAAAATGGCCCAAAATGCCAATCAGCATTTTTTGAGCGTCGGAAGCAAAATGAAAATTCACCCTTAACTTAGGTTTGGTGCCTTCGCTAAAATTGGTCTCAATAACAGCAAATTGCTCGGTGGTAATCTTGGCAAGCGCAAAGCCAATTTCGTTTACTTGATCATTATCCATTGGTCTCGTTTGGTTTGGTATAGTTGGTATCAGATTCAAAAACTTTGTATGCGAACGAAGATGCCTGGTTGTAAAATAAAAGGTCATCCATTTCCCCATCTTCGACAGAAACATCGAATGTTCTTTCTGAAACAGGAATTTCAATTAAAGTTATCCCCAGCACTTCCTCAATTTTCCCAATGGTTTCAAGGGTGAGGTTTTCTTTTCCTTTTACCACTTTGTTGATATATTGAGCAGAAACGCCCAGCCTCTCTGCCAGCATTTTCTGAGTCATACCGTTAATGGGTTTTTGACGTCGAATTTCGCGCAAAATAAGCACGGCAATTTGAAACGACCGTTTGGTCCAGACTCTGTTTTCCTTTCTCTGCCTGGCTTTTTCCATCCAACCTGATTGATGTTTCTCCTCAATGGCCAATATTTTATCCAGTGCTTTTGACATGTTTTTGTAAGCTTAAAATTCTACTTCTTCAACGATTGTATCTGCAGTAATAATACCCTGTGTTATCAAATAATCTCTACAACTCTTTATTTTCCTCAGTTCCATATTTGTATGCTTGCTGTCCTGCATTGCCTTAGTTAATTTAATTGCTCCTCCTGTTACAATAAAAACATCCCCATCTAATTTTAATGCGTAAAGACGAAGCCAGTTAAAAAAGGCTTTATGTTGAGAAATTATTTCACCTGACTCTTTGATTTTGTGCAAAGGGATAAAAAAATCATCTAACTCCCTAACTAATTCATTTCTGCTATATTTACTGTTGAGGTCTTCAAACTGTCGTTCAAATTCTTCCACATAGAAAAGGGTTTTAGTAATTGCAGTTTCAACATCCATATTCCCCCAAAATTCACCTGACAAGTGCATTTTATTTTTTTCGAAAAAAGAATCCAAATACTCAGGGTCATTCCAAACTGAAAAAACCCGATGAAATTCATCCTTCTTTTCACCTGTATATTGAATTGCTTTAAAGTTCTTGCCGAATATAGGAACAATTTTCATAAAATCAACTCACAGGTTTATTTTTAACATTTTCGTCAAAGGAATGGTTCATTTACTAATAGTCCGCTAAACTTTTTCAAGAGCCGTTGAATCAGTTGTTTGATTGAACAGGTGGTTTGTGTTAAGATGGAAATTTTCAGCATTATATGATTTCTCTTAAATCTAAGTAGAATCATAAACCATTTAAAATGTGTTTTATATAATTTTCTTAGTTTTTTAAATATGCCGCAAAAAGAATCAAAATTTCTTATAGGCGAAAGTTTCCAGCTTCTAACTTCCAGCCTCCGGCTTCCGGCTGCCGCGCGGCCGGGCTACTTATATCTATCCCGAAGCATCGGGACTAACGGTCTGTTGTTTAAGCCACCAATATTTTATTAAGTTCGTCGATCAGGTCATTCATTTCATTGCCAAAGAGCTGATACATTTTGCCACGTCCTCCCCGGGAATCAAAAGGCGTATAATCCAGGTCGTCCATATCAATATGATAACTGCTCAACACATGGTCTTTAATCATGCGCAGCCACTCCATCTGATCGGGCGTAAAACGGTTATGCTTTCCGGCGTTTTGTTTAAAAATCCAGTCCTGAAAATTTTCATTGATGGTTTTATCAAACGGCTTCAATTGTTTATCGATGCCACAGGCTCGTCGAATCAACGAAACCAGCGCTGTTAGCTCATCTTTGGGTTGGTTGCTTTTAACCTTTTCGATGGTGGCATAAGCATTCCAGACATAATCGGGAGCCAGTTTGGGTTTTTCCAGCCGGATCTTTTCCATCACCTCTTTGATCATTTTGAAAGTAATGTCCCGGCGCTGGTAAGGTTGGTTGTAAAATATGCTCAGCGCTCTGATTTCATCTTTATGCGCTTTCAGGTATTCCGAAAAATCATGAACGGTTTCTTTGGCTTTGTCGATGGTGAAATGGTCCCACCCCGAGTTTACAACCGAATCAATGTTGATGTGATCAATGATTTGTTCATGCTCCTGTCTTACATTTTCCAGATATTCATTCAACTCTCCGTTGAAAGTACTTGCAGCCTCACGTATCAGCTCCTGATGCGCTTCTTTCCTGGCCCCTTCTTCTTTTGAGGGAGTCCTTTCTTCAATTGGGGTTTGTGATATTTTTTCCTGAGTTCGTTCTTTAATGGTGTCCGGGTCAAAAGCATTAATCAGTTCCTTAGCCATCTGTTTTAGGTTCTTACCCCCTGAATGTTCCAGCAGCTTTTCCTTTTCTTTTGGCGTGATTTGTTTTTCAAGCCGGATAAGCCGGTTGGAAAGAGACAGGAACAGGTCTTCTTCTTCAACGCCCATGGTGATCGCCCCCAGGAGGTCTTTCATTTTGACAGATGGTTTTCGCTCAAGGGGGCGGCTGTCTGTCTTCTTGGACCTGGTGGCACCGATGGCATCCACAATCACAAAATGCGTTTTGGTATTGGCCATGCGGGTTACCTGCATCAGTTTATCATTATCAATAGTGCGGGTTCCGCGCCCTTTCATCTGTTCAAAGTAGTTGGTGCTTTTTACATCGCGCATAAACAACAATACCTCCAGCGGTTTCACATCCGTTCCTGTGGCAATCATATCAACCGTTACGGCAATGCGGGGATAGTAAGAATTCCGGAAACGATTCAATACCGACTTTGGATCCTCGTCAATCCGGTAAGTAACCTTCTTGCAGAAGTCGTTCCCTTCATTAAATTCCTCTCTGATGATCCGGATGATATCATCTGCATGACTGTCAGTTTTGGCAAATACCAATGTCTTGGGCACTTCGTATTCACCGTTTTCATTGAATCTTTTTGGGAATATCTCAGTCTGTAAAGCTCTTTTATATTCGCGAATGATATTTCTGATCTGGCTGGGGTTAACGACTTTTCTGTCCAGATCGTTTTTCGAGTATTCGGTATCTTCATCCTCTTGCTGCCAGCGTTTCTCTCTGGTTAGTTTGTCCCGGCGGTCAACAAACCAACCTGCCTGAACAACCTCTCCTTTATTGCTGATGTCGGTTTCAATGGAGTAAACATCATAAGGCACGTTGACACCATCGGTGACCGATTGCTCATACGTGTACTGACTTACCACATTTTCATTGAAGAAACCAAATGTTCGCTTGTCAGGTGTGGCTGTCAGACCAACCAGAAACGCATCAAAATAATCCAGCACCTGCTTCCAAAGGTTGTAAATGGACCGGTGACACTCATCGATTACAATGAAATCAAACTTTTCGATGGGAACTTTTTCGGAGTATTCAACCGGCACGGCCTTTCTTTTGCCCAACTGTTTTTGCATCCAGGTGCTTTCGTTGGGGTTGCTTTCTTCAGCAGTTTCATCCAGCTCTTCGCCTTTGAGAATAGAGTACAACCGCTGAATGGTTGAAATACAAACCTGGCTGTCAGAAGAAATATAGCTGGACGCCAGTCTTTGTACGGTGTATAGTTCTGTGAACTTCCGGTTGTCATCTACCGGCTGAAATGTCATGAATTCCTGTTCGGCCTGCTCACCAAGGTTTTTCGTGTCCACCAGAAATAAAACCCTTTTGGCATCGGCAAATTTCAGCAAGCGGTAAATAAAAGTGGCAGCAGTGAAGGTTTTTCCTGCACCGGTTGCCATTTGTATTAAGGCACGTGGCCGGTTATTCCTGAAAGAGTCTTCAAGTTTTTCAATCGCTTTGACCTGAGCCCTCCGAAGTCCTGTGGTATCAAGTGATGGCAGGCCATTTAATGCGGTTCTGAGGCTTTTGCCCTTTTTCAACCATTCGCGGATGGTCTCCGGTCTGTGGAAACTGAAAACATTTCTACCCCTGGGTTTGGGATCCCTGTAATCGGTAAACCGGGTTACGACACCCGTACTTTCATATACAAATGGTAGCGGATCGTTGTTGAGATACTTTAGCGTTGCTTCCGCATATCCTTTGGATTGATCTTCGACGACTGTTAAACGATGCCCTTCTTCTTCTCTCTTTGCCTCAATTATTCCGGCGGGTTTCCGGTCAACAAACAATACATAATCTGCCGGTCCCACGTCTGTCTGGTACTCCCTGACAGCCACCCCGCTGCCGGCCCAAAGATCTACCTTGTGTTTTGATTGCACTATCCACCCGGCATCTGTTAGTGTGGTATCAATCTTATCTCTTGCAATCTGTTCGGGATTCTGGTTGAGTTTGGCAGACATGAGCTTAAATAATCGAATTTTTAGTAATTAATTCCGAAAGATACAATTTTCGTTTTTTTAAACCTTGTCAGGTAAGGGAAATTTGAAAAGTACATCGGGGGTTTGTGTTAACACATCTTTACACTCCTGCCGCCCCGCCACCGCCGCCTGCCGCCTCATCACCTGCTCCTGTCGCAACAATTGTTGCCCCTGCCACCTGATCATGTGCTCCTGCCGGATCAGCACACTCTCCTGCCGCCGGAGGGGCATCTCCTGCCGGTGCATTATCGTCTCCTGCCGGTGCATTACCTTCTCCTGCCGGGTGAACTGTGCTCTCCTGCCGGGCAGGAAGGCGCAATTCCCCGGCAGGGAGGTGCAATTCACCGGCAGGGAGGTGCAATTCACTGGCAGGGAGGTGCAATTCACCGGCAGGGGCAAACAAAAAGGGTCCCGGAAGCTCCGGAACCCTTAATGCTGATAGAAAATCTAACGATTAAAACAAGCTTAATGCTTCTGATTATAGCGGCTATAATAACCTTGCAGTCTGTCTTTGTCTTTTCGGAAGACATATTTGCCGCAGTCTTTAACTTCATCCACGGCCTGCTTAAGAAGTGTGTACATTTGGTCACGCAACTCCTTTGTTTTATTGTCTGCGTATTTTTCCCCATTGGCACGGGCTCTTAAGTCCGCCATTTCATCTGAGAGTTGGGCGCCTTTTTGCCAGAATGATTCATCTACTCCTATGGCCTGCATGGCTTCGGGATTGGAACGGGCCAATACCGCTGAATCATTCAGATCCTGGATCATGTCGGCGTGGCCGCTCCCATCGGCAATCTTAGATACATTCATCAACAGGGACTCATTTTTCCGGAAGGCATAGCGCAGGGTGTCTATCATATCGTCGCGATACTCATAAGCCAGGGGCGCTTTTAGTTTCCACTCTTTTTCGGCGTCCTTTTGGTCGCGCCTTTCTTCTGCCCACATCGACTGTACTTCCCTGAGCGCTCCTGCGCGTGCAGGGATATCGGTCACATAATGTTCAGACAGTCCGGAAGCAGCCAGTTGTGCCAGATCTTTGGTGGCCCAGCGTGCCAGGTCTTCGGCTTCCTGGACATAAATGCCTGCCGGCATGTAAGGAGTTTGAATTTGGTCGCCTGAAATGGCTTTTGCATCGGCCAGTTTGGCCTGGTAGTCCTGAGAATTTGACATAACAAAAAATTTTTTTTAAAAAACCTCAACCCTTCCGGCTCATCACCAGAGAGCTGAACGTTTTTCATTTCAGCTATGCCATAATTCAGGGTAGGAAAAGAGACGGTGGGCATTTTGGAATTTTAGGATTAATAAATAAAAGATTTTCGTTTGCAAATCAATTCCTATTCCTGATAAATGTCAATAAAACTTTGACTAATGACGTTGATTGTTTGGCAAAAGTGATTGATGTCAGGTTGTTAAGGAGCTGCTGAAAAACACTTATATTTCTACGCATCAGCACATTGGGGGTTATTTAACAAGAATGAGGTGCAAGGATGTTTGTTTGGAATCACAATTAGCTTTGTACTTGGGGAATTCTTTAGGATAAAATTTTAGTAGTTTTTGTTCTGAAAGATTGTTTAAAAACAGCTACATGATGCATACAATACTAATCCATTACGTCCCTGATAAGGGGCAAATTTAGATAACCCCGGGCAGATAAGCCCGGGGAGTAGAGTTCGGAGTTGCAGGGTCCCTGACAGGGGGCCAACTATTCCGGGTATTTTAATGAATTATGAAATGTTGGCCTCTTTCAGAGACCAATTATATCCTTATTTTCAACCCCGGGCAGGTGTACCCGGGGTTATTTTAATTTGCCCCCCTGCCTGCCGGCAGGCAGGGGGCAAAATGGATTCTGAATCAAATGTTTAATGCCAAAAAAAAGGTTGTGCAATCTCTTGTGAGATTGCACAACCTTTTAAAATAAAAACCTTTTATCTGTTATTGCCTGGTAACTGTTAAAACAGCCTGGTCATTCCCCGCAGAAAGATCCACAACCAAAACATAAGTTGCACCCGCTTCCAGCTCCGAAACAAGCCCAAGGTTACCGGGGTCACGATCATTTTCTCCGTTTCCAATGAAAATAATGTCGCTTTCAGTTGAAATAGATTCGTTTGTAAATTCGCCTCCCCAGCCTTTCTGGTGGAAGAATTTGAAGTTAATCTCGCTTGCTCTGATTGATTCACCTGCAACCACCGTAAGCTGGTATTGCTTGTTACCAACAGGGGCCATGCACAGCGCGTTATCCGGATTCCATCCTACCTCATTTCCATCCACAGAGGGTTTTCCAACATCGGTACCAATCACCCAAATAGCACCTGTTCCGTCTTCATTCAGTGAAGCTGGTGAATTTCCGTCAAGTGCTTCTGCCTTGAAATAATTCATGGACAGATTCGCAGTAACCCTGTATTTCCCGTCAATTGGAACAAAGTTATACATGCCAACTTCTTGTTGGTCCAGGTAATCTGCATCAATCCACCATTGATCAAGATTTCCGAGTCCTTCTATTTGAATTTCCTGCCCCTGGGTCAGATCAACGTCGATTTGGTAATTCTCCTTATCAATCATGTTCATTTTCTGCCCGTTGAACAAGATTTCGAAAAATGGTCCGGCTTCGTAATTTAGTGTATTAAAGGTTACGGAATATGTACCCGATACCGGACTCACGAAAGGAATATAATCTGTTGAGCCTTTGGTGATTTCACCGGCATCCCAACCGAAGACCATTTCATTGCCTTTGTCATCGACAACCGGGGTTTTAATATAAGCCGATAGATCGGTAGAAGGGAAAGCTTCTGTTGCAGCATACTCATTAGATTCTCCTGTAGGAACCATCGGATAGGAACCATCTTCGGTCACCAAAATCAGATAGGGATATTCAGCACGCGTAACAGGCACATCAAAGGTTTGTGTAACACTGTTGAGCGTTGTGTTTACCAATTCAAATTCCAGTGTGGCAGTCCCATCCGGGATATTTTGTTCAAAAGGAACATGAATGGTTCCTGAATATTCCCCGTTTTCTTTGGTGCGAATCTCAGTTCTCGAAACCTCTTCCTCTCCAAAATACAAAACTGCCGTTAATGTTGACAGAGGCGTCTGGTCGCTTACTGTTGCAGTGAATGGAAGATCGTCGCCAAAATGAACGTTGGCAAACTGATCATCAATTTCTAAAACGGGATTGCCTTCCGGCTGGATTTCGGTAGCCTCGTCTTCTGTGCAGGAAAAAGCTACCAACCCCATTAAACCGAGTATTAAATATTTTATTTTCTTCATTGCGTTTGGTTTTATTTTTTCCATCGATAAGAAATAACTGATTTAGCAGGAACTTCGTAACTAAAATGATTGTTGCCATCATCGATGGTGATCAATTTTGAAGAAGCATTGCTGTTAAGTAAAACAAAAGCATATGTGCCGTCGGTGTTTTCAAATGCTGAGTAATAATACCCCGGGTCTGAAAATCCGGAAGTGCCGATACGAACGGCTCCGGGTTTAACAACCGACGCCAGATGACTGATAATGTAATAATGTGAATTTCGCGTTAAAGATGAATAGTTCGATTTGTCAATATCCACAGCTCCATAGCAAGTCTGGCAACCTCCCTCGCGGTTGGGGCCACGCTCGCTGTCAAGCATAAGGTTCCAGACAATAACACCTTTGCACCAGTTATTAACCGTACCCAGAGCAACTTCACGCATATCCTCAATTAAACGCACTTCCAGATTCCGGCCGTCGTTCCACGTCCCAATGGAAGTTTCAGTGAAAATCAGTTCACGGTTGGGATATTTGTTGTGAATATCCAATAATTCGCTTTTATTACCTCCATAATTGTGATAGGCTGCACCAACTACTACTTCTTCATCAATTCCCGCATCGTAAATTTTCACCGGATAATCTTCCTGGTCGGCCATGTCGTCGTAGTTGTAATTATGGTCGAACAGATAAATTTTGGTGGTAAATGATGCTTCCTTAAACTGAGGCACCAAATGGTTTTTAACAAAATCGAGTTGTTCTTGCCAGCCCATAAAAAGGGATGCAGAATTTCCACGGTTCAACGGTTCGTTTTGTGGCGTAACCGAGAAAATGTCAATCCCCTGCTGTTCGAACGCCTGAATCCATTTCACAAAATAGGTGGCATAATCGGCATAATAAGCCGGGTTCAGATGGCCGCTGGTCCACGAGTTGTATGGTTCCAAATCCTCAAGATTATTCACTTTCATCCAGCGTGGAGGCGTCCACGGCGATCCAAGAATTTTAATGTTCGGATTAATTTCCAGAATTTCTTTCAGAATAGGAATCACGTACTCTGTTTCTTCTGATGTTAAGCCGAAATTTTCAATTCCCGGAGTGTCACAACAGGTGTATTCGCTGAGCGAAAAGTCGGAACAACCGATGGCTATCCGAATATAGCTGTGTCCCATCCCTTCGGAGTCCGAAAAAGTTTGTTTTAAAAACGCAGTCCGGTCTTTCTGTGTCATCTGCATTAAATTGTAGCATGATGAACCGGTCAGAGCCGCTCCAAAACCATCCATTGTCTGGTACTGTGTTTCTGGTTCCAGTTTGATGGTAGTTGGTGACATATTGCTTTTATCGCTGAAATCGGCAGCTTGCTGGTTTAAATCCTGCGACCGTGTATTTGTGGTAATGTACATGGTCACATCTCCGGTTTCAGGCACTTCAATTTCCTCCTTTTCATCCGGAGCGTCTACTTCTTCTTTCTGACAGGCGGCACAGCTAAACCAGAAAATCCCCATCAATGCTATTGTCAAAATGTGTAATCCCCTCATACTAATAAAGTGTTATTTGCTCAATGTGAACTGTATTGTCATTCAGATTAACTGTGAACCTGTAATTGGACGGAGTAATAACCGGATCATCTTCACCATTTGGAATGTTCCAGTTGTTATCGCCTGAAATAATCTGTTCGCCGGTAAATGTAAAATCACCAGCTTTCTTTTCATTAGCCCATCCGGTGTTTTCAAAAGGTTTAAAATCTGCGTAAAAATCGTGGTCGCCGGGTGTGTAAAATGTTCCCTGGTATACCCCTTCGTCGATTCTTCGCAGCAGCACGTATTTCATCACATGGTCAAAACCCCAGTCGGTATGGGTGCGCTGATGTCCCGGATATGCTGAAGCTATTTCTTCAGAAGAAACTTTTGTAGGATAGCCCAATCCCCAACCACATGCTAAGAGATAATTAGGGTAGGAAGGATTATCAACACCCACAAAAATATTTTTCCTTACAGGATTGTAATAGATTGTGTAATCCCCGGTTTCTCCCAAAAATGTCACTTTGTTTTGTGCGGTACGCTCAAAGAAATCAGGATTATACACGTTTTGGTTGTCGGCAAGAGCGCCGAATAAACTGTAAGTTTTTCCGTTTTCGAGGTTACGGCTAAGTGTCCTGAAAGATTCGCCATTAATATCCTCTGACCCGAAAGAACCCAATGCCAGGTCGGCCTCACCTAAAGTACTTCCTGTCGTTTCCACATCAAATGCAAACATATCGTAAGTGAAAACCCTGGTATAATCGGCTTCGGGGGTAAAAGCAAAGGCAGACTCACCATCTTCATCAATCATGGCAACTTTGCCGTTTACATTTCCAAATACAGCGCCGCTGTAATCGATGGAATTGTCTTCGTGAAGGCGTTCCGCAATTTTAAAATGAAATGATGTTTCGAGCGTGAGGTCATTTCCCTGAAAGATATTGCTATTGTCTGCCCGGGGTTCAAGAACATTTACAAAGCCATTTTCGGTTACCATATACAGCTGATTGAACTCCGGTCTGTTTCCTGTCAACCCATCAATCTGATAAGAAGAGGTCCCTTTCAGGATATTGTGAGCTACAAGGTTGACGTGGACATCGGAATTGTCCTCCTGATTGGGCAGTAACGACACAAACACGTTCTTGCTGACTACGTCACTTTCGCCTGCCAACAGAATTTCACCTGATGAAACTACCCGGTTTGCTGAAACTACCTCGTAGGTGAGGTTGGTAAGCTCGGTGGCCGGGTCAGAAACGCTTGCTGTAAGCGTGATGGAGTCGCCAAAAGTGAAACCCGGGGGTGTAACCGCAGCGGATTCGATTACCGGAGTCGACTCTTTCCGGGGGCCATATTCGTCCTCCTCACAGGAGGCAAATGCCAGTGTGAAGATTCCTGCAATTAGGAAATATTTAAATAATGAATTCATATTTTCTTTTTTAAACAATGATTGCACTACAAAATTAATAACCAGGGTTTTGAACAAGATTTGGGTTTTGATCGATTATATCCTGAGGAATCGGCAGAATGTATGATAATTCTGTGAAGGGATATACCAGATCAGGCCGTCCTTCATCTGTTTCAAACACAGCGTTCATCACTTCCTCCACTTTATTCAGGCGAACCAGGTCGAACCAGCGCTGGCCTTCAAATGCGAGTTCTAATCGGCGTTCTTTCATGTAGGCTTCTGTAATAGATTCTTCGCTTGCTGATGCAGACGCCGGCAAATCATTCAAACCTGCACGTTGGCGTGTTTGGTTAATAATTGCAGCAGCTCCCGTAAAATCTCCTTTGGCTATTAAAGCCTCGGCTTTAAGCAGCAGGATATCGGCATAACGCAATTTGATAATGCTGTTGTAAGCACTGCGGGTTTTATACATAAATGCATACTGATCGGCAGGATAGTAAAGATTCCAGTCTGCTTCGTAAAATACAACGGCCTGTTCAAAGCGCTTATCGCCAGTCTCGCTCTCATATGCCCTGATTAAGTCACGCGAAGGTGTGATCCATTTCAGCCAGGTGAAATTGGCGTTCCATTCTTCGAGCGGGCGACCAAACATCCAGGTTACCCAATTGGTGTTTCCCGGAAAATACTGAGCTTCATAAATGGTTTCCTTTGAATTGCGTAATGTTGCATCAATAGCCCTGTTGTCGTTTGATGGCGGCTGATTCGGGTCGCTAAGCACAACACCAAACAAATCGCCGTATTCTTCTACTAACTCAAAACCATCGGCGGCGAGTTCATCGGCATACTTAATAACTTTATCATAGTCGCGCAGGGGTTTTTCAGCATAAACTTTTGCCAACAGAGCCTTTGCAACAGATTGTGAAAGTTGGGTTTTATTCGCCGGATCATTTTCCGGAGCATATTCCAGGCCCTCCAAAAGGTCTGCTTCAATTTGCTGATAGATGGTCAACGCATCGGTTTGTGGGGGGAAGTAAGCCGGATAAACCTCTTCGACGGTTTCGGAAGTAATGTCCCCGGCTTGTTTGGTTACCAACGGAACATTTCCCCAAATCCTTACCATATCGAAGTAGATCATCGCCCTTAGAATTTTAGCTTCCGCCTTAAACTGATTTTTTTCAGTTTCGGTAAGGGCCGGATCATTAACTTCGTCGATATTCTCTATTAATTTGTTGGTTTGGGCAACATTTGCCATGTGGGCGTTCCAGTCACGCTTAAGGTTGATGTTCGAACCTTCAATAGAATTCACTTCAAAGGGTGTTGTTTCAGCACCTGGTGAGCCGGCATAAGCATTGTCGGCATGTACTTCTGCGAGCAGCAATACATCGAGGTACCAATGCTCCTGACCATTTTCGTACAAGTTTAGCAGTGTTTGTCTATGCTCTAAAACGGCTGCTTTATCTTTAAATTCAACCTGAAGGCTGTCTTCTGTAACTCCTTCTGTAACATCTGAATAAACAGCTACCGGGTCGTAATCCATCTCACAGGAAACAATAAAAAGAGCTGCGAAAATGAATAAAATATATTTTGCTTTCATTTTGTAACTAATTAAAATTCAACATTTAATCCAAACAGGAAAGTTTTGCTATGAGGATAGGTTCCCCAGTCAATACCCTGTACGGCACCGCTGTTTCCCCATTGGTTTACTTCCGGGTCCATTCCGCTGTAGTCGGTAAATGTATACAGGTTACTGGCCGTTACATAAGGCTGCAATTTTGAAATACCCAATCTGTTGAGAAAATTTCCTTCGAAATTATAGGAAAGTGTCACGTCCTTAATGCGCAAATAACTTCCGTCCTCAATAAAGAAACTCGACGGCTGCAGGTTGTATCCGGCTTTTGGTATATCCGTGATCTGTCCGGGTGTGCGCCAGCGTCTGAGCACTTCTGTCGATTGGTTTTTCAAGTCGTACATTCCCATGATGTCACCTTTCGAGGCATTGAAAATATCATTGCCTACGGCTCCCTGCAAGAATACGTTCAGGCTAAATCCTTTGTATGAAAACGAGTTGGTTAGTCCGTAAATGAAGTCCGGATTCGGATCGCCAATATAGGTTTTGTCGGAAGCGGTAACTTTTCCGTCTTCATTAATGTCGCGGTACATCAATTCTCCGGTTTCCGGATCAACGCCATCGCTTATGTATCCGTAAAACCCACCCAGGGGACGTCCCGGCTCGTTACGAACAATTCTTGTTTGGTGAAATGCATCTGTTGTTTCTGCGTCGTAATAAACCTGTTGTAACTCGAGGCTTTTCAATTCATTTGAATTGAACGACATATTGAAGTTCGTACTCCAGTTGAAGATGCCTGTGAAGTTTCGTGAATCAACCGAAAACTCAAAACCACGGTTCTCCATTTCGCCTTCGTTGCGCACGATATTACTGGCTGCAGCAGCTCCTGCCGGCAATGACACGTTCATTAACATGTCAGATGTAAGCTTTTCATAATAATCCATGGCCAGTACTACCCGATTGTTGAATAATGTAGCATCGAGCCCGATATTTAACTGGGTTGTTGTTTCCCATGTAAGGTCGGATGTGCGAAGGTTTGCCTGGGAAATAAGTGGAAGGGCATCTTCCTGTCCGGTCTCAAACCATGCCTGACGGGTGATGTTGTAACGCTGCAGGTAAGCATAATCGCCCACTCCGGACTGGTTACCTGTCTGTCCCCAACCACCACGAATTTTCAAATCGTCAAGCCAGGTTAAATTCTGCATAAAGTTTTCCGAGCTTATTCTCCAGGCAGCCGATGCCGAAGGAAAAGTTCCCCACCGGTGATCGGGATGTAGTTTTGAGGAGCCATCCTGACGAACATTAAAGGTCAGCAAATACTTACTTTCGAAATTATAAGCCAATCTTCCAAACATTGACATAAGGCCCCATTCTGAAGCCGTTGAACCGGTATTGTCCCAGGCAATTTTATTGGCCACATTGAGTGTTTGAATGCTGTTGTTTCTGTAATGCGACCCATTAATGTAGCTTTGCGACCATCTGGAATCGGTCCAGGATGTACCAGCCATGGCTTCTACATTGTGACTTTGGGCAAATGTTTTCTTATAAGTCAGTACGTTGTCGAAAATTAACAGCGTGTTTGTATTGCGCGTATCCCAGCCATATCCCCAGTCGTCTCTGTCCGGGCCATGTACAACCGGTGTAAAACCCGTTATCGTGCCGTTTCGCCGGTCTAAAGTCAGTGAACTTTTCAGATTAAGATCAGGCAAAAAAGTAATGGTAGCGTTACCTGTGGCAATCAGGCGGTTCTCTTTGTTTTCGTTGTTCTTCTCATTTTCGATTGCTTCAATGGGATTGGTAATATTCTGCCCAAAGAAAACGCGGTTATATAATCCGGTTTCGGGATTTTTGATTCTGGCTGAGGTTGGCAGGTTTATCACTGACAGAACTACTCCACCGCGGTTTGATCCCTGGCCGGTTGTAATGCCATTGCTGGTATTGTCGGAATACGAAACGTTAATTCCGAATTTTAGCCAGTCGCGTACCTGGCTCTCCACATTGCTCCTGAAATTGTAACGTTTAAAGAAAGCAGAACTGATTACTCCCTTTTCTTTCAGGTAGCCTCCCGAAATAAAATAGTTCGATTTTTCGTTGCCATCGGATACCTGTATTTGGTAGTTTTCAGTGATTCCGGTTCCATAAACTTCATCAAACCAGTCGGTCCTGTCGGTTGTTCCTGCCGGAATAGCACCGGGACGGAGCTCATCCATTAATTCTTTGTACTGCGCTGCGTTTAATGACTCGATTTGGTTGGCCACCTGGTTAACCCCATACTGAAAGTTTGCAGCAACTTTTGCTCCCTCACCTGCTTTTTTGGTTGAAATCAGGACCACTCCATTTGCGGCCCTCGAACCATAAATGGCTGCAGAAGACGCATCTTTAAGAATTTGAATATTGGCAATGTCCATTGGCGACAAAAAATCGATGTTGTCAACCGGTACGCCATCAACCACATACAAAGGATCGTTGCTTCCATTAAAAGAAGTTGCCCCGCGCACCCTTACTACCATACCGGCACCGGGCTCTCCACTGGGCTTGTAAACATTTACTCCGGCCGCTTTTCCCTGAATGGCCTGTGCGGCAGAAACCATTGGTCGTTCATCCACATCGTCTACTGAAACGCTCGAGACGGCTGTTGTTACATCTTTTCTGGCAACCGAGCCATAACCAATAACAACTACTTCATCGATTAATTCCAAATCTTCCTCGAGCGTTACATTAATTTCGTTTCGGTTATCAACAGGAATTTCCTGTACCTGGAACCCGATAAACGAGAACACCAATACTGCATCACCATCCGGAACTTCTATTTGGTAACCACCGTTTATTCCGGTTACTACTCCCTGGGAAGTTCCTTTGATTGAAATATTCACTCCCGGTAACGATTCGCCATTAGAGTCGGTTACCACACCACTTACATTTAATGAATTTTGTGCAGAAGCTGAAATAATCATTCCGCAAAACAAAAACATATAAACAAGTGGAATTTTCATTTTAGAAAGAAATGTTCTCATATAAAAATTGTCTTTGGTTGAACTTTATTTCGATTAATAAAAATTAACATCATTGCACAAATGTATTTTCAATAAGTATGCCTATCAAATAGTCAAAAGATTAAGTGGGTAAAGAGTGGATTGAATGAAGTTTATATTGAAGCCAAGAAGATGAATAAGAGTTGTTAAGGGTTTTTTGTGTAACAGAAAAAAGTGGAAATATGGGAGCCTGAATATTAATGGATTCCTTATTTTCAGATGAGATCTGGCTCTTCTTTTAAAGTTTAATAGATGTTAAAAAGGATCTTCTTTTTTCTCATTCCCAAATTTTCAAACTTATCTGTTTTTTTTGGGTGTAGTCTATATTTGCGATGATGTTATCAATTAGGTTCTTTCTATAAATTACGTTCCTTGTGAATGACACAAATAGGGCTAATCCATCAAGTCCCTGATAAGGGGCGAACTTAAATAACCCCGGGGCAACTGTCCCGGGGTTAAACATGCTCCCGGCACCGGGTCCCTGAAAGGGGCCAACTAATTCGGAAAGCGAGAGCTTCCTGGATGAATACCGTCGGTTGATCGAAGAGAGTTGAATTAAGATCGATGATACCTTTTTTCTGATTGATTAAGTTAACTGACAGGGATCAAGATGCAAAGAGCTCGACCTGTAAAAGAGCTGGAGGATGTTGATCCCTTATCAGGGATCTTAGGGGGAGATAGTCCATCCAATCCCCGGGACTTTCGCCAGAGCCTGTCCCGACAAATTCGGGAGGGTTATTCGGATTCGCCGCTTTCAGCGACAGGGAATTTCTTCTGTATGAGGGGGGCTTTTCAAGTGTTCGATTTTTCTTGTACGTTCCTGATAAGAGGCCAACATTCTTATTCCATGAACTCATGTTTTTTCGCATGATTTTGAGGAGGTGCCGGCTTACCAATTTTACTTATAGGCTGATTTAAAATTGCCAGCTTTGAGATTCACTTATCCAATAGTATTCAATATTCAGATAATAATTTATTATCATTGGTGTACGGTTAAAATACTAAGATTGCTTCACTATGTTCATTGCGAGCAAGGCGAAGCAATCTCCTTTTAAAAGAGATATTTTCTCCGGACAATAGTGATTTATTCTATATTTGAACATAAATATCAGTAACCGGCCTCATTCAGCTTTCCTGATTTGTGGGAAAGGACATCCTGAACAAATAATTTTTGGTAGTTGTTAGCTGATATATTTGAGAATCAGAAATCATAGACTGAATAATATTTTATATGGACGTTTTTTTTACCATTGTCATTGTCTTCCTGTTACTTAATATCGCAGTGGGGTTGATTCGGGTGTGGCGCGGACCCACTGTCGCGGACCGCTTGCTTACCACCCAGCTGTTTGGTACCACAGGAATGGCCATTCTGTTGGTGCTGGCGGGTTATTTGGAGGATCCTGATTTTCTGAATGTCGCTATTACCTTCAATGTGCTGGCCATTTTATTAGTCATTGGGCTGGTTAAAGTCTGGAAAAAAAAGAAAGGAGAGAGTCCATGACCATAACTGAATTATTCACTGTTATTCTCCTGGTGGCGGGCTGTTTCTTTTTCCTTGCGGGAACTCTGGGAGTGCTGCGGTTTCCGGATTTATTTACCCGTCTTCATGCCCTCACTAAAGCAGACAATCTGGGGCTCGGCTTTATTGCAGCCGGCATGGCTCTTCACATTGCATCGCCCTGGGCAGCGATTAAGATATTCTCTATTTGGCTCTTCACTCTCCTCGCCAGTTCTACCTCCTGTTATCTGATCGCCCGTTTTCAGAAAGAAAAAAATCCACCCAAAAACAGAAAGGAGGAAGGATGAGTGTTTTGATCGACAGCTTATTGGCCATCCTTATTGTTTACCTGGCTTTACAATGTCTTCTGGCACCAAGACTAACCCAGACCGTCTTTCTGTTTTTTGCCTTTGGGCTGGCTTTGGCTTTGGCATGGGTAAGACTGGGGGCTGTGGATGTGGCCATTACCGAAGCCGCCATTGCATCTGGTTTTCTGGGAGTTTTGTTCCTGGATGCTTTAAGGGACTTTTCTTTTATTACTTCAGGTAAACAGGAAAGCTCTGATGCCGCAAACCATTCTGTTTCGAAGAAGAAACCCGCATTTTTATCACTTCCCGGAGTGGTTTTAGTTTTGGGACTCGGTCTTTTCCTGCTTATTACGTTGGAAGCTGTCTGGAAGGTACCGGAAAGTGGAGGGTTAACCGCAGCCACGGAGGCTCTGCTTCCCGAATCGGGAGTTGAAAACCCTGTAACCGCTGTGCTGTTGAATTTTCGTGCTTACGACACCTGGCTGGAGATGGGCGTGATTCTTCTGGGCCTTTTGGCCGTTATGGCGGTCGGAGGGATCAAAATTTTCCCGGTACACCGAAAAACTCCCGAAGACCCCGTATTACAACAGGTTATTTTGTTTTTTACACCAATTTTGTTCCTGTTTGGAGCTTTCCTTCTGTACTTTGGAAAAAACGGCCCCGGAGGGGCTTTTCAGGCTGCGGTTTTGTGGGGGGCCATTGGGATACTTCTTCATTTGGGAGGCAGACCGGTTCTTACGGTGATACCCCGCTGGCTGAGTCAGCTACTCCTGATTATGGGAATTGGTTTTTTCCTCATGCTGGGCTTTCTTTTATTGGCCGGAGGAGCTTCCTTGTTTGAATACCCGCCCTCTTACGCCGGTGTACTGATTTTGATTATAGAAACGCTGGCAGCAATAAGTATTGCCGTAACCCTGGTTTCTGTATTTGTCCATTTAAACCAATTGAATAAAGAGGAATCGAATTAAATTGAGCAAGAAGTATCAATACTCCGTTATCCCGATGGATCGGGATTGCAATGCGCTTCAAGCCGGCAGATTGTGTTTATTGAAATATAGAATATCAAGATTGTACGAATCATCTTACATCTTATATCTATCCCGAAGCATCGGGACTAACAATCTATTTAGTATGGAAACGTATCAGATCTATAGCATAACATCCGGAGTTCTCTTTGTCATAGGCATGGGAGGAGTCTTTTTGTCGAAACATTTTATAAAAAAGATCATTGCCACCATTATTATGGGGTCAGGGGTCTTTCTTGCTTTTGTCAGTTTTGCTGAACGCGATGCCCTCTCCTTTGCTGACCCGGTTCCTCAGGCTTTAGTTATAACCGGAATAGTCGTGGCTGTTGCTTCCGCTGCTTTTGCCCTGGCTTTGGCACGTCGCATTTACCAACTCACCGGAGAAGAATCCTTTACCATCGAAAAATGACAGGTTTACCAACATCCCCTCTTCCTGCCCTTTTGGTAGGGTTTCCGATTTTGCTGGCTATACTCACCCTGTTTTTCAGGCCCGGAGTAAAAGCTTTGGTTGGCCTGGCAGGGTGTCTGCTCACGGCTTTACTGGCTTTTATCGCTTTCGTTGAAGTGACCCAGCGTGGAACGGTTATCCATACTCCTGGAGGTTGGGACCCGCCATTGGGAATTCTGTTAAGAATGGATGCTCTGGCAGCTGTTTTTATTGGAATGACGGCTTTGGTGGGAGGTTTTATCAGCCTTTACGCCTGGCGGTATTTGCGTGCCCAGGATCCGGCCACTGGTGGATACCCCTTATTCTGGCCTTTGTGGCTTTTTCTGTGGGCGGGACTGAACGGACTCTTTCTTTCCAATGATCTGTTTAATTTATTTGTTACCATTGAGGTTATTAGCATCTGTGCAGTAGCTCTGGCTGTGCTATCCGGGAAAGCCGGTGCTTTAAAGGCCGGATTACGTTACCTGCTGGCAGCAATTACCGGCTCAATGGCTTATCTTTTTGGGGTAGCTCTCCTTTACGGAAGTACGGGTACACTGGATCTTGACCATTTGGGACAGGTTTTGGAACCCGGCACAACAACCACCTTTGCCTTGCTGGTGGTAACCCTCGGACTTTTGATTAAAATGGCGGGCTTCCCGTTTCACTTCTGGCTGCCACCGGCACACTCAAATGCACTTGCTCCTGTGAGTGCGCTCCTTTCGGCTTTGGTGGTGAAGGGAGCCTTTTACATTTTACTTCGCCTGTGGATGGAAGTTTTCGGAGTGGGTATTACTTATGCCGCCGGACAACTCATTGGACTGGCCGGAGCCATTGCAGTTATCTGGGGTTCCTGGCAGGCTTTCATGCAGACCAGCTTAAAATTGCTTGTGGCACATTCAAGTGTCGCCCAGCTGGGGTATTTGCTTATGATTTTTCCACTCTTGATTTTGCCTCCCGGGGTGACTGCTGATTCTGCTGATTGGCTTTCAGTAACCTGGACAGGCGGAGTCTATCAGGTCATTTCTCATGCCATTGCCAAAGCCTCATTTTTTCTTTCCGCAGGTATCGTTATAATGGCTGTGGGACACGACCGCATAGAATCCCTGCGGGACCTGGTGGGAAACATGCGCATAACCTCCATGGCTATAGGTCTCGCCGGAGTCAGTTTAATCGGGCTTCCCCCGAGTGGAGGATTTGTAGGGAAATGGATGCTTTTAAAGGGGATCTTATTAAGCGGTCAATGGTGGTGGGCACCTGTGGTTGTGGCAGGTAGTTTGCTCACTGCCGGTTATGTATTTATGCTTCTGCGTTTGGCTTTTGCCCCCGCTCGTGAGAAAGAACCGTTTCGACCAGTACCCAAAACGCTTGAGGTCGTTGCCTTACTACTAGCGGTGAGTTCCTTTTTGATCGTTTTTCCGGCAGATTATCTGATTCAGTTTCTGGAAAATAGTGAAATCTTTGGTTCGGGTATCGAGGCAGTACTGAAAGGAGGTTTCTATGGAAACGACTAGCTTTTTGCCTTTGTTGATACTCATCAGTTCTCTGGTTCCCGGGATTATGATTCTTCTGTTGCGGGAGGAACAGTTCGCTATGCGGACTTTTCTGAATCTTTTTGGAGCTGTAGCCAAAGTGGCCCTTGTCGGCTGGGTTTTTGCAGGTTATTTGAGTGGTGAGGAGTATAATTTCATTTTCAGACTGGCCCCCGACCTGACCTTTGCTCTGAGGTTGGATGCCCTGGGATTATTTTTTGCCGCCCTCTCATCAGCACTTTGGCTGATCACCACACTTTATGCCATTGGCTATCTGGAGGGAGGCCTGCACCGGAATCGTTTTTTTGCTTTTTTCAGTCTCTGTGTAACGGCCAGTACCGGCATTGCGTTGTCGGGGAACGTGATCACTTTCTTTATATTTTACGAATTTCTCACATTGTCGACTTATCCCCTGGTAGTTCACAAAGGGACGGATGAGGCTGTTGCAGCGGGCAGAACCTACCTTTGGTATACCATTGGCGGCGGCACAATTTTGTTTTTGGGTGTTGTCGGATTGTATGCCGTTGCCGGTCCAATTTACTTTGGGCAGACTGAAATTATTGCAAGCCTGATTTCGGAATATCCAACCCAGCTGACCATTCTTTTCTTCCTCGTTTTGGCGGGACTGGGAGTCAAGGCAGCGATCTTTCCTTTGCATGGTTGGTTACCCGTCTCTATGGTTGCCCCGGCCCCCGTCAGCGCCCTTTTGCATGCCGTAGCCGTTGTCAAAGCCGGGGCCTTTGGCATTGTGCGGTTGGTCTACGATGTTTATGGGATTGGTGTAGCCGAAGAGATGAACTTCCTCTCTGTATTGGCAGTATTTGCGGCTTTTACGATTATTTACGGTTCAGTCCGGGCCTTGTATCAGAATGATTTTAAAAAGCGACTGGCTTATTCCACGGTCAGCCAAATTTCCTATATTGCCCTTGGTGTGGCCATTCCGGGAGCCCTTACATCGACGGGAGCCATTGTTCACCTGGTGCATCAGGGCCTCATGAAGATTACCATGTTTTTTGCAGCCGGAAACGTTGCCGAAACCTATGGTCACAAAAAAATCAGCGAGTTAAACGGAATCGGCCGGCGCATGCCCCTCACGATGGGGGCTTTTACCATTGCTGCCTTTGGCATGATCGGTGTGCCTCCGGTTGCCGGATTCATCAGTAAATGGTATCTCGGTCTGGGCGCTGTAGAAGCGGGCAGTTATTGGGTCGTTCTGGTTTTTCTGGCAAGCAGTGCTTTGAACGCCGCTTATTTCCTGCCCATCGTTTACAGGGCCTGGTTTTGTGAGCCTGATCATGAGGTGGTTGAACGGCTGCGCTCTGGTCGTCTGGAGACCCAGGCACTATTGTTAATCCCGGTGGTAGTTACCGGCATCCTCTCCCTTACTTCCGGGTTGTTTGCTGCCGTGACTGGAAGTCCTCTTTCCATTGCACGTGAAATTATCGAAAAATTTTATCTTCTATGATCTGGTTTCTCACCATAGTATTACCGCTGTTGGCCGCTTTTTTCGCCGTATTCCTGCCCGCCGGGCGACGGGGTTCCGGATTTATTCTGGCGGGTGCTGCTTTACCTGCCCTTTGGCTAGGATTGGTGGAGGTGTCCGGAGTCACGGCACCGTGGTTTTTAATGGAATCGCACTTTTCTCTTGATACGCCCCGTAGAATTATCCTTCTGCTGACCGCCATTCTATGGGCCACAGCCGGTCTTTTTTCAGGTTCCTACCTGAAAGACGATGCCCGGAGAGGTGAGTTTTCATTTTATTTTGGCCTCACTATGGCAGGGAATTTCGGTCTGCTGATCTCCGCTGATGTGGCATCCTTCTATACCTTCTTTGCCTTGATGACCTTTGCTTCTTACGGGTTGGTCATCCACAGCCGTACCCCATCAGCCAGGCGGGCGGCCAATATTTACCTGGTAATGGCCATCATTGGAGAGTTGTTTCTTATTACTGCATTGTATCTCGCTGTGGAAAGTGCCGGCAGTATGCTACTCGCCGATATTCCACCGGCACTGGCAGAATCTCCCGATGGCCCGTTCATTTTTTTACTGGGTCTGATAGGCTTCGGAGTAAAGGTTGGGGCAATACCCCTGTATTTCTGGCTTCCTCTGGCGCACCCGGCAGCTCCTGCTCCGGCCAGTGCAGTCCTTAGCGGGGCCATGATCAAAGCCGGCCTGGTTGGGTGGATGCACCTTGCACCGGTGGGATTGGTAGAATGGACTTTCCTGAGTTTGCTAATGGTCTCCCTGGGCTTTACGGCAGTTTTTGGGGCTGCGATTTATGGTCTGACCCAGGTTGATCCAAAAGCCAATCTTGCCTATTCAAGCATCAGCCAAATGGGCGTTATGACCGTACTGTTGGGCATTGGTTTGTACGGTGACATTCCCCCGGAGTTGCTCCTTCCTGCAATTGCCCTTTATGCGTTTAATCACGGAACAGCCAAAGCTCTCTTGTTTATGGGTACAGCACTTCCGGCCAAAGTAGGAGGAGCGTGGCGAATTCTCATGTGGGTGGGTTTAGGACTGGGCGTTTTGTCCATAGCCGGAGGACCTCTTACAGGGGGGCTCTGGACCAAATCTTTGGTGAAAACCTTCCTTGGCGAAACAAGCCTTCCGGGGGCTCAGACTTTTATGCTTTTACTTAAACTGTCTGCTGTCACCACAGCTTTATTGCTGAGTCGTTTCTTACACCTTTTGTACCGGATAAAGGCACCTTCAGGTAATGTGGCACCTGCTTTTTTTCTGCCATGGGTGCTTCTTTTGTTGGCTGGAGGATGGTGGACTATGTCCCCGGGCCTGTTGCCCGGGGAATTACTTTCCCACATTTCAGGAGCAAAAGGGATAATGGACTTTTTTATGAATCTGCAGAAAAACTGGACCGCATTTTGGACAATCAGTATAGGCGTAATTATTATGGCTTTTACTCTGAAGTTTACTCACCTTAACGTTTGGCCAACGAAGAAACCATCCCTGCCACCGGGGGATTTTATTCACCTGATTCTCTTTGCCGGAGCTGCGGTTGCAAAACCATTGCGTAAAGGGATTTCTTTGCTGGAATCCGGTATTCAGTCGATTCCAGGCCCTGAGAAAATCTTTTATATAATTTCAGACAGTAAGCGAACATCAAGAATCAGTTCCGCGGCAGAAGCATTACTCCGCCGCTGGGAGTTTGTTGGAATCGGCTTTTTTATCTTTTTCTTAATTTTGTTTTTGGTTCTCAGATAATTAATAGAGATGATGCAAACTGGCACAAATAAAACGAAAAGGAGTACTCTTCTTAAAAGCTTTCTCCTGCGATTTGTTATATTCACCGGAGGTTGGCTGGTATTGTTAAGGGGAGACCATCTCAGCGACATTTGGTTTGTGGTTCTTTTTATAGCGGCTACTACCGCTATCAGCATCTATACTGTACCCCCCGGTCAATGGGTTTTAAGGCCCCTGGGAGTCGTTCGGTTTTTTCCCTTTTTTCTCATAACCGCCTTAAGAGGTGGTTGGGATGTAGCCCGACGCGTCTTTTTCCGAACTGTTCCTATAGATCCGGATTTTATAACCATCAAACACGACCAGGACCGGCGAAAAACACTGGTTCTTGTCTGGATTATTAGTCTGCTCCCTGGTACAGCCAGCACCGTTATGACTGAGGACGCCATCGTTGTTCATGTTCTCGACAAAAAACAGCCTGTAGAACAAGAAATTCAGGAACTAAAAAAGCGAATTAATGAAATTTTCGTGGATAGCAGGTCCTGAACTATTGAAGCTGGTTTCCTGAATTACTTCCCTTATGATTACAGTTCAGTTTAACCTGGACCTCTCCCTGACTTGAACTGCGAAACCTTCTACATTTCGGGAATATGCATTTACAAAAAAAAGGCTACCCCTCCGGATAACCCTTTTCCTCTTAAAATTCAAAATTATGAACTACAAACAGAAATTTTGACAATCTGAAACTTCACGGCCCTTGATAGATTGTGGTTACAGATTCATTTATAAATCAGGCCAAATTATAACGGGCTCCAATTTCATCCAGACTTAATCCTGCATTTGGTAATAAATTGGGAGGACACTCACCAAATTTTTCTTTGGCCAGGAAGCGTTTGCAGGTTTTATACCCTTGTGGGCCGGCTTCACAGTATTTGGTGCGATAAGCTTTGGCAGTGGTTACTTTGTCGGCAAGAATGCCATTGAAAATAGGGCATTTGGGGGAATTGGGGCAAGTGGTATTCAGCATAAGTGAAAGGGTGTTTTGTGTACCTACTCGTAAGGCTTTTCGGATTCCGCCGCTCAATAATTTGGTTTCTTGAACAAATGTTCATCAATTTTAAGGATAAAAATCTAATAAATCAAGAAATTAGAAGGTATGGAGTTGGATCTTTGATAACCTTGTGGTTTTGTTTGATGAATAGATCTTAGTGGAGAAACACCTTACAGAAATAAAACATCGATTCGCCGGCTCATTTTTGGTTAGATTTCCCGTGAATTTTAATTTTTAGATATATGTCTTTTTTTAAGTTATATTTGATACCGGCAAATGCTTTCCCCTTTTTTCTTCCCTGATCCAGGAGCGGATTTTAACTATTTAGCCCGTCTATAAATTAAGCAAATAGTGTCAAAATATATGTGTCTGTTCAGAAAGTTTTATTTACAAAGCCTGCCCCGATTTTTCTTCGGGGGTTTGTGAAGCCAAAAAATACGCAGTCCCTACCCTTCGGGATGAGTAATTTTCGGGCAAGCGTAACGCACCAAATGGGACTTTATGAACAGACACTGTTTAGGATTATTTTATTTTAAATTTACGAATAGAGAATAAACAAATGAATATGCGGATAAGTCTTTTCAGTCGACTGATATTATTGGGTTTTGGTTTTTTTTCTTCATACACCGTTTGGGGGCAGGGACCGGTTGAGCAAGGTGTATCTTTGATTAAAAGTTTTGCGCGGGAGCAATTCAGGGGAGATGGAAAAATATGGGATATCACGCAGGACGGGGACGGCATAATGTACTTTGCAGCCAACAACGGATTGTGGGAGTATGACGGAACTCGTTGGACCAATTATACCAATCCTCTTCACAACAACCTTAGGGCAGTTCATTATAATAAAGAAGATCAGATTCTTTACTCTGCAGGATATGGTGGTTTTGGGTTTTGGAAAAAGGATGAAAAAGGAGAACTAAACTATTATGAAATATACTCAGCAGGCCTGGAAGAGAGCAATCATGCTGCAGAATTCTGGAGTGTTGGCGAATTGGAAGGGCACATTCTGTTCCAGTCATTTGAAAAATTGTTTTTCTATACTCCCGGGACCCAAACAATGGATTCGATAGATGCACCATCCGTATTTTCTTTTTTGCATAAAAGTAAAGGACGTGTTTTTGTAGAAGATTATGTAGAGGGGCTTTTTGAAGTGGTCGGTGATGAACTTGTCAAAATTCCCAACACCGGTGTTTTTGGAGGGGGAATCGTTGGTATATCCGTAGTTGAGGACAATGAGCTGTTAATTGTTTCTGACGATGATGGCGTGTTCGAATGGAAGGATGGGGTGCTTCGCTCTAAACGATGGCGTTTAAATGTGGGACTAAAGCGGGATCGTATTTATTCCTTTCAGGAGTTGGATAATGGTAACCTGGTTTTCGGCACCATTATGAATGGCATCTATGTTAGTAACAAAAGAGGAGTGCGCCTGCTCCATTTTGATACACGTAAAGGATTAGAGAAAAATACCATCTTAAGTCTGTTCCTGGATCATCAAACCAACTTGTGGCTGGGACTTGATGGGGGTGTTAATTATTTGAAAATCAATAGTGGAATAAGTTATTTGCTGGATGAAATAGCCAAAATTGGGACAGTATATGCCAGTCAAAGAATGCTTAAAATGCATTACATTGGCAGTAACCAGGGCCTTTATACTCTGGATTTGAGAAAAGAGAGCAGCCGTCCAAGATTGGTGAAAGGTTCACAGGGGCAGGTTTGGAGTGTTGAAAACATTGATCAGCAGATATGGATTGGTCATCATAAGGGAGCATTTCTTTTGAAAGAGGGTGCCTTTACCCAAATTTCGAATGAACCGGGTGCGTGGATCTTTCAAAAGCATCCTAAAAGGGATGATATTGTATACAGTGGTAATTATTTCGGGATCTGCGTTTATAAGAAAATACAGGGGGAGTGGAAGTTTATCACAAAACTGAACACTTTTAACGAATCTGCCCGCTTTATGGAGTTTGACAATATCGGTCGCTTGTGGGTTGCACATCCCTCAAAAGGGTATTATCGATTGTTGTTATCAAACGATGGGCTTGCCATTGAAAAAATGGATTTCTTTGGGATGGATAACCAAAATATAGAAAGATATGCCTACATGACCCGCATCGATGGGAATTTGATTTTTTTCAATCCCCAGGGATTTTTTCAGTTTGATGAGGTGGATAATGATTTTTACCAATCAAGGTATGCCACAGAGTTGTTTGAAGGCGTTGAAAACCTTTCGCGGATTGAACAATTCGGGGATATTTTCTGGTATATTTCCAAAAACTCATTAGGTTTCATTCAAAGAGAAGGCAATGAGTTTAAAAATATCCAGGAACCTTTTGCCCACTTCAGGAATAAGCATCTGGGTGATTTTACCAGTATTTCCAAACTCAGGAAAAACATTTTTTCTATAGGCATTTATGACGGCCTGGTATTTTGCCGTGCCCCGGTGCCGGATTCATTGGTGGCAGGCTCTCCGGCAGCACCGATTATCCGGGGTGTAAATCTGATTAGTTCAAAAGACACCATCGCCGCATCAATAGCCCCATCAGACCCGGTGAGTGTGCCTTACCGAAACAATTTTATCGAGTTTAAGATTGCCACTCCCAATGCTCCGGAAGGTGATTTTTGGAAAGTACAGTATCAACTTAAAGGGTTAACGGACGATTGGTCTGACTGGATCAACCGCAAACAACTCAATTTTCCTAATCTTTCTCCCGGAGATTATGAACTCAACCTCCGGGTTATGGATGGGAATGGTAATATGTCGCCTATTGTTACCTATTCATTCGAAGTCGAGCATCCCTGGTATCTGGGAACTTTCTTTATTGTGTTATATGCCCTGTTGGTGGTGGCTGTTTTCTTTATGATTCGTGAATATTTCAGGCGTAAAGCGCTGAAAGAAAAGGAAAGGCTCCAAAAAAAGGATGAGGAGAAAATGCAGCGCCAAAAAGAAAAATATGAGCGGGAAAAGCTTGAATCGGAAAAGCGACTGCTGGTGTTGAAAGAGGAAAAATACCGCCTGGAACTTGAGCAGAAGAACAACGAACTGTCATCTGCAGCTATGATCAACATTCGAAAAAACGAGTTGCTCTCCGAAATAAAGAACGATATTAAGCAATTGGAGAAAAATTCAGGAGATCAGGCGTTGTCCTCAGTCAAGAAACTAATTAAGAAAATTAACAGGCAAATCAACAGTCAGGAGGACTGGCTCTCCTTCGAGCTGCATTTTAACAATGCACATGCCCATTTCTTTGATAAGATTCGTGAAAAACATTCGGGTCTGACTGCCAATGACTTTAAGTTGTGTGCTTATTTGAAATTGAATCTTTCTTCCAAAGAAATTGCTTCGTTGATGAATATTTCTGTTCGAAGCGTGGAGATGAGCAGATACAGGCTTCGCAAAAAACTGGATTTATCACCCGAAGAGAGTTTGTCTGAATATATAAGTTCTTTTTAAATGCTAGTGTCAAGTCAAGCACAGTCTGACGGCCCAAGCCTTGCTCTTTCGACCTTGTGCTTCTCAAAAAATAGACTCACGTAGCTACTGCTATGCTTATCTTTTTTGTTGATTTGCCCAAGGTGAAAAATATCGGCGGCTTACCTGACATTCTACACTTGACTTGACAATAGTTTAGAAAACCTTCAGGCTTTCGTTGGCTGAGGCTGCCTCAAAAGTCCAAATTTAGTGTCATTCTGAGCTTGTCGAAGAATCTTTTCCCTGGATAAACAGATGTTTCGACGACTTTCAACATGACACGCCTTTGGCGTATTATACTTTTATGACAACCTCTTCTCTTAAGGTCAGAGTTGGTTTTTACTTAAAAAAAAAAGATTTGATAACTGTTATTGAGTGTCAAACTGGGTTTAAGGTTTGAGTGAACTCAAAAAAATGGAGAAAATGATAAAATTATTTCCATTATTCCATAATAATTTTTCAGGAGCAGCCCTATTTTCAAAGGTTGCTCTTTTTTTTATTAAGTTTTGTTTAATTTTTGGTGGGGTTTTGTTGTTCAAAACAATTTTGGTTTCTCATTTTTGAACATTGTGTCAATAAAAGTTAAAAAGTAAAAGGGCTTTTATTACTGACATTGAGAGCGCCATTGTTGAGATTGAAAAATAAAGATGAATTGTTTTCAAGAATCAGGGAATCAGGGTAAAAGGGGTTTTAAATTTGTTGTTTGTTGTGGTTTTGTAGAGGTGGTATTATGCTCTGTCGGGCTTTTGTAGGTAGAGAAAATTTCCTAAAACCTTGGATGGGATATACATTTGTTGACACTAATTGTTAATCGTTAAGGCGGTCAATGATTGTTTACAAAGAGATCTCTAAAAGAAACGATTGAAAGAAGCCTTGAAGTAAAATTTTTAATCTATGAAAAAGATTCATTTCAAAAAAACATTCCATTATAGCCTTCTGTGCTTATGGTTTCTGGCCATATCAGCATTTGCCAGCGCACAGGAGAAAACTATAAGCGGAACAGTAACTGACACGCAGGGAGAGCCTCTGGTTGGTGTAACCATAGTGGCCTCGGGGACTCAAAATGGTACCATTAGTGATACCAACGGGCATTATTCTTTATCCGTCTCTGATGAAGTTCAATTCCTTGAGTTTTCTTTTATAGGAATGAAAAACAAACGAGTAAATATCGGAAGACGAAGCACTATCGATGTAGTAATGGAGTCGGAAGAATTTGCCATGGATGAAGTTGTGGTGATTGGTTACGGAACTAAAACCAAAGCCGACCTGGTAACTTCAGTTGCTCAGGTAAAAGCCGATGAAGTTATCAAAGATCGTCCCATTCCGTCGGCAACCAATGCTTTGCAGGGAACTGTTGCCGGTGTAAATGTTACTACCGATCGTGGTATTCCCGGTGAAGGATTTGAGATTAGTATCCGGGGGCAGTCTTCTGTTAATTATGCCGGTGTGCATGTGGTGTTAGACGGTGTACCTAGTGATATGTCCGCTATTTATGATCTGAACCCTTCAGATATTGAATCAATGTCGGTATTGAAAGATGCGGCTTCGACCGCCATTTATGGTTCGCGTGGTGCCGGAGGTGTTATTTTGGTGACTACCAAGAAAGCCAATAAAGCTGGTATATCAGTAAACTACACGGGTAATGTGAGCTTGCAAAAACCAGCCACACATCCAGAATTTGCCAGTCCCTATGACGTAGCTGTCGCCGGCAACCTGGCTTATGAGAACTCCGGGCGTAATCCCAGGTTTACTACCGAACACCTCAACGCCATTCAGGATCCGGCGATTGATGCCATTGTAAATGAAACCGGTGAGGAGTGGCTCTTTGCAGCCAATACCGATTGGTTCGATCTGATGTTTGATCAGGCTATGCAACAAACACATAACATTGCTATTTCGGGTGGGGGCCAAAAAACCAAATACCGCCTGTCTGTAGGATATTTGGATCAGGATGGATTTTTCTCGGAGTATGGCCCCGACAATTATGAGCGATTGAATGGTACCTTGAATCTGAACTCGGAAATCACTGACAAAATTAATGTTGACATCCGGTTGAATTATACCAAAAGTCACCTAAACAGAGCCAGTCTTTTTCCCGATCGCGACGTGTATGGTGTTGGTGGATTCCTGCCTGTAAGAGACCCCAATGGCAACTACGCAGCTTATGATGAAAGATCTCCAAATCCCATTCAGGCAATGGCAGAAGGAGGTTTTCGTGAAAACAAAGACGATAAGTTGCAGATGGACGGAACCATATCCTGGACTCCCATTCCTAATTTGACGCTAAAGGCAATTGGAAGTTTTGGCTACACAACTGGTCGTTATACCGGGTTTAATAAAGCCTATGGATATTATGGCCCTGAGGGACTAATTAGTTTCTCTCACCGCAGGCGTGCGAACTCTATTGATGAGTATATGCAATATCAATACAGTAACAAAGGGCAATTCATGGCCAACTATGATTTCACTGTGGGTGCTAAGCACGACTTCAACCTTACCGGAGTTTGGGTGGCCGAAGACGATGGCCGTCGCCAGGTTCGTGTCAATGTAGAGGACATTGCCGGTAACGAGGTGCCTTCGTTTCTTCTTGGGGATCAAAGTACTGACCGCATCCGGGGAGCTATGCAGGAAGGTGCCAGTCTTTCTGCCATTGGCCGCCTTAGCTATAACTATGACAGTCGCTATCTTCTTGAAGCATCAGTTGGGGCTGAAGCCAACTACCGCTTCCCCTCCGAGAACCGATGGGGTACCTTCCCTGCATTGTCAGGAGGTTGGCGTATTGCTCAGGAAGATTTTATGGACGATTTTGATTTTGTGAACCAATTGAAATTGAGAGTTTCCTGGGGGCAAACCGGAAACAGCAGTGGTATTGGCCGTTTTGATTACCTTCCTACCTATGCCATCAGCACTCCTTATGCTTTTGCAGGAGGTCCTGTTCAGGGTATTACCACACAGGGTATTACAACCAGGGATAAGGAGTGGGAGCGCATTACCATGATCAACTATGGACTGGATGTTTCTCTTTTTAACAACAGGTTCTACATGACTGCAGAAACCTATAAAAATGATACCGAGAATATGTTGATTCCTAAAGTTCTTCCTTCTGTAATCGGAAACCTTGGGGATTCCAGAAATAATCCGGTTGGAAACTACGGAGCCTATGAGGTTGAAGGATGGGAACTGACACTTGGATGGAGAGACAGATTTGAGTCAGGTTTCAATTATGAATTTAGTTTCAATATTGCCGACAGAAACAGCGAAATCACCAGTTTGGACTCCGATGCAGAGTTTGAAATAGGAGAAGGCAGATACCATGAGCGGTTCGACAACATCGTTGGTTATCCTGCAGGATGGAATTACTTTGGGTTCGAATCAGCCGGGTTGTTTCAAACACAGGAAGAAGTGGATGCCTGGGCTACTCAGGATAATGCCACCGGCCCTGGTGACATTAAGTATGTAGATCGCAATGACGACGGAGAGATTAATGATGAGGATGCCGTTTACCTTGGAGATTTTGAACCACATTACACTTATGGTGCCACCATTCGTTTGGGATACAAAAACTTTGATGTAAAAGCCATCTTCAGCGGAGTAGGTAAACAGAACTATTACATGGATCGAAATGCTGTTGCACCCTTTTATGGCGATGCTAACTCAGCGTTTGAAACTCAGATGGATTTCTGGACCCCCGATAACCCGGATGCACGGTACCCCCGTCCTTATCGTGGTGCAAGACACAACTATGTGTACACTGATTACTGGATGATTGATGGCGCTTATCTTAAAATGACCGACCTGACTCTTGGGTATAACATTCCGCAGTCGGTGCTGGAAAGAATAAACATTCAGGATGCCAGATTAACAGTGAGTGGTCAGAACTTGTTTACCATATCGGATGTACCCGATTTTCTCGATCCTTCTACCGGAAGATATGATCGGTACCCGGCTTTGAGAGGGTACTCACTTGGATTGAATGTAACTTTCTAAGGGACATATCAACAAAGCGTTATTTTTTAGAAGTTAAGAGAATTAAAAGTTAAAGTAATGAGAAAGATATCAATAATAGCATTTCTGGTAGTGATGGCAGTTTCGCATTTTTCCTGCGAAGACTATCTGGATCGCTACCCCTTGGATGAAATCAGTCCTGATTCATTCTGGAAAACTGAGCAGGACCTTCAGAGCGGACTGAATAACATGTACCAGTATCTGAACATGAGGGCCTGGGATGAAGATGTTCGAACAGCAGATTGTTTCCCCAGTGGAGGAAATATAATTTCTTCAGGGAGTCTGACCCCCAATGATAATGAATCCGAAAATATCTGGAATTTAAGCTATCAGCAAATCAGAGCTGTTCATGAATTTCTGGATTATTACAACCGGGCGAATGAAACAGAGGAAGTAAAAAACCGGTACCGGGGCGAAGCACTTTTCTTCAGAGCTTATTTCCATTATCAATTGTTGAGACATTTTGGGGATGTGCCCATTGTTACGCGCCTGTTGAATGCGGGAGATGAGGAAGTTTTCGGGACACGTGATCCAAGGTCAGAAGTAATGGATCAGATCATCGAAGATCTTCAGTGGGCTGCTGATAATCTGCCTGCCCGGTCATGGATTGAGACCAACCGTCCGAACGAGGTTGGACGCATTACCAAAGGTGCTGCATTGACATTTCTGTCACGGGTGGCTCTTTACGAAGGTACTTTTGAAAAATACCATGGCATGTCGGGATACGATAAGTATCTGCAAACAGCCATTGATGCTTCCAACGAGGTCATCAACAGTGGTGAATATCAATTGGCATCCAACTTTGAGAATTTGTTCCTGCCCCAGGGTGAGGATAATGAAGAGGTGATTTTTTCCTATCGCTATTCCAAAGAGATTGATGAACCCAGCAGAAGACCAACTCAGACTGTGGAGGTAAACCGTTTTATGCCCACCAAATATTTGGCTGATGCATTTCTTTGTTCCGATGGTCTTCCCATCGATCAGTCGCCTCTCTTCCAGGGTTACGGATCACTTACCAGTGAATTTGAAAATCGTGACCCCCGGATGAAAATGACCATTTGGGAACCAGCGTCTGACAACCACCCCCAAGAAGGCGAAAGCCAGGGTGAGCCTGTTTTGTCTGTATCTCCAACCGGATATTACTTTAAAAAAGCAGCAGACTACAATGCTTACCAAAATGAAGTATTTACCGATGAGATAAAAATGCGTTACGCAGAAGTGTTGCTCAATTATGCAGAAGCGACTTACGAGCTGAACGGTTCTATTTCTGATGCCGATCTTGATAAGACTGTGAATGCTTTACGGGCCCGTGTTGGCATGTCGGTTGAACTCACCAACAGCTTTGTGTCAGCCAATGGCTTATCAATGTTGAACGAGATTCGCCGCGAACGCCGGGTAGAACTGGCAGCTGAAGGTCTGCGATACGACGACATCATTCGCAGAAAAACAGCTGAGGATCAATTACCACAAGCCATTAAAGGATTTTTATTCCATCAGGATGTTTATCCCGAATTGGTAGTTGGAACTGATGTTCAATTGGATGGAGATGGATTTGTAATTGCTCAGAGCGCTGATGTTCGCTTCTTCGATCCGGACAAAAACTATCTGTTACCATTACCTTCTCAACAGTTGACCTTGAATCCAAATTTGGAAGACAATCCTAATTGGAGCAATTAAGAGAAAGCTGGTTTACTTTATTGTTTGTCCTGATTTATTGGGATTTCAATTCTTAAAGGATTGTTTTCAAATACAGGTGATCAGCCGGGAGTTCCCCGGGATTTCTGGCTGATCCTGCTATAACTGTGCCTTATTCTACCCAAAAATGACCATTCTTTAGATTTTTAAAAGCAGAATTAAATGTTGAAACGAGGATTTAGTTTATTGGTGGGACTCGCCTTAACGGCTTCTTTTACGGCCGTTGCACAAGATGAATGTGCCGAGTTTAAGATCACCAATGAGAAAGACAATTATTTTCAGATCGAAATGACAGATGATTTAGGTTATTCATCTTATCAATTGGATCTGGGCGACGGAAGAGTAAAATCCTTTGATGGGGATGAGATGGTTGTTTATTACCCTTTTAAGGGGGATTATACCGTTACGCTGATTTCCAAAAAGGACAATGAAGAATGTCGCGTACACCATGATGTTTCTGTAAAGGAAGATGATGAGTATTACGCTACCAAACAGGAGCTTGTCTGGAGTGATGAATTTAACGGAGATGAGGTGAACCGGGAATTCTGGACTTTTGAAACCGGAGCTACAGGTTGGGGTAACCAGGAGTTACAGGATTATACCGATGGCGAAAATGCTGAAGTTGAAGATGGAACATTGACCATCGTAGCTAAAAAAATTGGTGAACGTGGAATCAGGGGTGAGTACACTTCGACCCGAATGATTACTAAGGATAAAAAGGAGTTTATGTACGGGCGCTTCGAAATGAGGGCCAAACTCCCTACAGGTCGTGGAACCTGGGCTGCTTTCTGGATGCTTGGTGCCAACTTCCCTGAAGTGATGTGGCCACATTGTGGTGAAATCGATATCATGGAACATGTAGGTTACGAGACCGGAGTTGTACACTCAGCCATGCACACCCCTTCAAGCTTTGGAAATACCCGGAACAAAGGATCTGTTACACTGGACGATGTGGAAAATGAATATCATACCTATGGGGTTATTTGGGATAAACATTCCATGAAATTTTATGTGGATGATCCCGAGAATATCCATTACACTTACCAGCCTGAGGTAAAAAACAATGAAACCTGGCCTTATGATCAACCAGCCTTCTTGTTGTTAAACCTGGCCATTGGAGGCACGTGGGGTGGCAAAGAAGGGGTTGATGACCGTAGCTTCCCCCAGGAATATGTGATTGACTATGTAAGAGTTTATCAGCATCCTGATTTTTAAAAGGGAGCTGAACAGCAGAAGAGTAAAGATACGATTAGTGGCTGAAGGGTTTAGGATTTTTTTGCAAATGGCAAAACTGATTTTTTAGTAAAACATACAAGCACACATCAAATAAGACCGGATGTCTTTGCAGGGGAATTCAAACCTTCAACACTAATAAAGCCTATGGTACTGTAAGTAGTGCCCTCAGATTGATGCCCGGATGATGATTTACATCCCGGATTCAATCTCCCATAGTGATCTGTTTGAGGTGATTGCGGTCTTCAATACTCCGGGATCACTTTAAATGAGCCTTTCGCCTTTAAGTGCGAAAAACCGATTAAATAACCGGCAGATGCATAATTTGAAACCAGGATCTGTCAATAAAACAACAGTTATGAAGCTATTTGTAATGCTTGGGTTATTGTTTCTTTCAATGGGAGTGAGCGCCCAGGAAGAAAGCAGGACCCCAAAGAAAGTGCACAGTTTACCCGTTGATTCGGTCGCCTCTAACAGAGCCAATAATGTCGAAAAAGTAATTGACATAACCCTGGAACAAAAAGAAGAGGTTAAGGATGTGTATGAACAGTTTCTGACCACACAGAGAAGGGTTCACGTTCGGCATAAAAAGCTTATCGAAAGAGCCAACCGGAAACTGGAAAAGGCACGTGAAAAAATGGACGAGAAAATGGAGGAGATACTGACCGATGAACAGTACAAAGAGTTTAAAGAATATTCTGATAAGCGCCAGGAGCGTGGGCGCCAAAGATTTGACGACGAATAGGGAATGTGGTTATTCCCTGATTATTAAAAACCATAAAAAAATTAAATTATGAAATTAAGTTTTGTATTAGTCCTTTTCCTGCTGGTTGCAGGATCTCTTCAGGCACAGGAGGGTGGACGCGGAAATCGTGCATCAAGTGATTTACCTGTTGAAGAAGTAGCCGCTAACAGAACCAAAAATCTGGATAAAGTGGTGGGTATGACGCCCGATCAGGAAGAGAAAGTTAAGGCCATCTATGTTGAATTTCTGAATGCTCAGAAAAAGGTACGTCAGGATTATAAGGATGATTCTGACAATATGATGGAAAAAATGGAAGAAGTAAGAAACAACATGAATGAAAAAGTGAAAGAAGTGTTGGATGATGAGCAGTACAAACTGTTTAAAGAGGCTTCTCAAAAGCGTCGTAGTCGTGGAAGTGGCCGACGTGGAGGGAACCAGTAATCTTATCTTCTGAGCCCGAAAGAACTGATTGCTGCCTTTTTTGAGAGTAGGAAAGGTTCTTTCTATTTTAAGTGTTCTTGATATCGCCAGGCAGGAGACATTAGCCGTTTAAAAGTATTAATGTGTTCTGTGATCTAATCGATGTGTTGGTGTTTTTTGCCTGGCTTTCTTTTCATTCTTTAATCAGTTTTGAGTCTGTTTTTTCAGACTTGTCTTCTTCAGATAACCCCCAAAAGGGGAGTGTTATTACGGATTTCCCACCCGGTTATAAAAGTCAATTGATGAGGGTTTTGTGTCCTTGCTTGTGAGGGGCATTCAGGATACTTACGCCTTAATTTTCAAAGAAATGAATAAAAATACAAACATGTTAAAAAAACATAAGTCATCAAAGAATCTGCTGAGAGGGTTACTGTTTCTTGGTTTTTTCTTTTTGCTGGTGGCCAATACCACAGCACAGGAGGCCAGAATAAGTGGAAGGGTTGTTGATGCCGAAACCCGGGAGGGGTTGTTTTCTGCCCATGTTACCTTGCAAGATGAAGATCAACTTACTTACCAGACAATTACCGATGATCAGGGGGATTTTGTTTTATACGTCAATAACCTGGGAGATTTTAATCTTTATGTGCAGTATGTTGGTTATGAAACAACTCAAGAAGAGATTAAAATTGACTCTTATGAAGCGCGGGAGTTACCGGTAGTGAATTTGGAGGCATCGGCTTTTGAACTTGATGAGGTGCAGATCGTCAGTAGTATACCGGTAACAGTAAAAGAAGATACGCTGCAATACTCAGTCAACTCATTTAAAACCCGTAACGATGCCGAGGTGAGAGATTTGATATCAAAACTGCCCGGTGTAACGCTTGATGCCGATGGGACTGTTACCGCTGAGGGGGAAACCGTAAAGCGGATTTATGTTGATGGCAAAGAGTTTTTTGGCAGAGACCCGCAAACGGCCCTGAATAATCTGCCGGTTGATATTGTAGAATCCATTGAAGTGATTGACAAAAAAAGCGATCAGGCCGAATTTACCGGGTTTGACAGTGGTGAGCGGTCAAAAGCCATTAATATTGTCACCAAAAACAGCAGTAAATATTCCTACTTTGGAAAAGTAGATGGTGGCGTAGGAACGGATGACCTGTACGGGGTATCCGGAAATTTTAACTTATTTAAGAAAGACCAGCGATTTTCGTTGGTCGGACTAAGTAATAATATCAATGCCCAGAACTTCAGTACAGAAGATCTTACCGGCACCAGCGGTTCGGTTTCCCGTGGAGGGGGAGGACGCCGCGGTGGTGGTGGAGGCGGCGGTGGCCGCGGAGGAAAAGGCGGTTCCGGCGGCTCCGGCGGCGGTGGTAGCTCCTCGGGCGGCGGCTCCGGTGGTGGAGGCGGCGGAGGAAAATCCTCCGGCATCAACACTGTTCACTCCCTTGCCCTCAACTATATTGACGAATGGACCGATAAATGGGACGTTACAGGTAGCTACGGCTACAATGTCCGCGATAATGACACCGAGGAAACATCTCTTACCGAGTATTTCATGGAAGACGGCAATAACCAGTTTATCGATGAAGAGGCTTTCGGAGAATCCCAAAAATTCAACCATGCCTTCGATATGAAGATGGATTATACTTTGGATTCTATGAACTCGTTCCTCATTCGGCCCGGTTTGAGCATCGAAAATTCGGATAGCTATTCGGAATCTACTTCAGAAAGTTATTTACTTGACAATACTCCACTGAGTAACTCAAAAGTTTTGGAAGATGGCTCCGGGAGTGGTTTGGATTTCTCAAACAGCCTGCTTTATCGTCGCCGGTTCAATAAACCCGGACGAACTCTGTCATTAGACTGGAAAGTAGGGTATTACGAAACCGATAAAACCAATACCACCGAGTCGGTAATTGAATATACCGATGAGGAGGTGGATGAGGTTGATTCCACAGCGCAGTTTAATGATGCCAAAACCTACAGATACCGAACTTCGGGGAACCTTGTCTTTACTGAGAGCCTGCTACCAGAACTTCAAATAAAGCTGGGGTACTATCAGGGATGGGAGCAAGAAGATGCCGATAAAAGAGTTTACGATGTAAGTACCGGTATGGACAATCAGCTTTTGCAGGAAGATCTGTCCAACTCTTTTGTTACTACCAAGCAGGACTATCGTACTTCTGCCGGTCTGCTCCTGAATAAGGAAAAATATAACCTGTTTGGAGGCGTGAGTTACCAGTTAACCGACATTCAAAACGAATCGACTTATCCCTATAGCGATGAAATCAGATATGACTTTGATGATTGGTTGCCGGAGGTTAACTTCAGCTATAGCTTTGAAAGAAGCAAGCGGCTCCGTTTTTCTTACCAGAAGAAACTCAAAAATCCATCGGTTGATAAACTTCAATCTGTGGTTGACAACAGTGACCCGATGAATGTTTCTACAGGTAACCCATATCTTGAACCGGAGAAGGAGCATGCCATAAAACTGAATTATCGCTCTTTTAACTATGAAACACAGCATACGTTTTTCGTAAGCCTGTCGGCTGATATGACCAACAATAAAATAAGCAACCATACGCTCGTTGTTCCCCGGGACACCGTTATTGATGGAATAAATCTCAGAAGTGGGGCACGTTACAGATCTCCGATTAACATAGATGGTTACCGGTCGGCCAATTTTAACTTTGTTTATTCTTTTCCCTGGGATGCTATTGCGACCAATATTACCCTCAATACAAGAGGAAAAGTGGTGAGAAACACTGGATTGACCAATAATGTTAAGAGTGTAACTTACGATAACAGCGCGGGACAGGAACTAAAGCTGAGCAGCAATATCAGTGAACGGGTTGACTTCCTAGTCTCTGCCCGGTCAACACACCACTGGGTCTCTAACGAGTTGCAACCCGAAATAAGCGGAAAGTATTATGATCACGACATTGATGTAAAAGCAACATTTGAACCACTGAAACGTGTTCTTTTGAGCACTACCTTTTCGGGGAAAATGTACAATGGAGATGAAGACCTGGTAAATGATGATTCGTTTTATTGGAATGCTTCCATTTCGAAGAAGTTTTTCAAAAGCGGACAAGGAGAACTGAAGTTAAGCGTATTTGATATTCTCGACCAAAACAAGAGTTTTTCGCGCAGGGTTACTGAGTCCTTTATACAAACCAGCAGAACCCAGGTTATACCACGCTTTTTTATGGTGTCCTTTATTTATCGCCTCAAAACCTCCATGGAGCCACCATCATCAGGAAGAGGCAGAGGAAGAGCCAGATAGCGGGTTGCGTCACTGTTAAATTTTTTGAGTAAAAACAAACCACAAATTAATTCTAAAAACATGAAGAAAACAGTTGCTTTATTTTCTGCTGCCGTTTTGCTTGGCCTTGGGTTAGCACAATCGGGATGCAGTAGCAATAATAACGAGAGTAAGGTTACAAAAATAAGTGTAATCACTCCAAAGGACAGTTTGAAAGTGCCCAATGGAATAATAGAGCTTCCTTTGGCAGCAAAAAGTGGTACGGCTTATTTTTACGAGCCTGCCCGAAAAACTGAAAAAACGCCGATTATCATGGTGCCGGGGATGGGCCTGAGTGCTTATATCTTCACGGATACACCCGACGAAAGAAAAGCCTGGGCAGATATCTTCTCCGAAAACGGACATCCGGTTTATGTTTATGAAGATCCGTCCATTATGGTGCATGAAGGGGTTGATTATGAGAAAACCGGAATGAAAGGACGTAAATGGAATACCACAAGAACCTGGAGTACCTGGGGAATGGGACCTGAATACCCTAAACCCTACGAAGAGGTAAAATACCCGGTCCAACAATTTGACAGTCTGGTGGCTTCTTTCCCTGACTATGGAAATTTTGGGTTTATTGAAGTAAAGAAAGACTCTATGGCTACCTCCGGAGCTTCAAAACTGGCCAAAAATGCTAAACAATCTGAAGGGCATACAGATAACCAACAGGCTGAAGCCCGCGGTGGTCGTCGAAGAGGCGGCGGTGGCGGTGGCTTCGGCGCTCAGATACAGGTCGAAAACTTGTTGACATTAATGGACCAGGTTGGGGATTGTATCCTTATGGTTCATTCGGCCTCAGGATCAACCGGATTTGAAGCCATTCGTCAGAATGGAGATAACGCAGAAGCCCTGATAGTATTGGAACCAGTTGGTTCTCCTGTTAAAGAGGGAGATGTGAAAAAACATTTTGCTGATATTCCTTTTCTGGGTGTTTATGGCGACAATATTGATAACAGGAGACAGGGTCGTCGTAAACAAGCTGTTGAAGAAACCATCCGTTTGATAAAAGAAAACGGAGGATCAGCAGAAATGATTGATTTGCCTGCCATGAGTATCTACGGTAATACCCACCTTATGATGCAGGATACCAATAATGCTGAAATTGCTGGTATGATCATGCAATGGATCGAAAACCAACAAAAATAGTCAACAGTTATAGCCATCCGTGATTAGAGGAAATAACTGATGACAGGTTAATTTACTATAACTGTCCCCAAAGATCAAGAAAAATAGAATCTCGCAAAGACGCTAGGAATTGTTTTCTGCGTCTTCTGCGAGAATAGTATTTCTCCCTCCCCCTCGTTTGTAACGAGGAGGTTAACTTCTCTCGTCTGTGACGAGGTTTTTTATTACTGAAAGGACAACATCAAATAAATAGTTGTTTTTGATTTCTACTCTCCGAAGAATCTTAAAACTTATCCCGGAGACCAATTATTCCAAAATGTACAGACTATTATCAGCTTTATTGGTGGTCTTGTCGATTACAGGATTCATCCATGTTACGGCCCAGAAGCTGGATCCGGTAACCTTTAATATCGAAACCACTGAGTTAAACGACTCCATTGCTCAAGGGTTATACCACGGTCATTCAAACATTCGAAAGAATATATTCAGACTTATTTTGGAGGGAAAAAATGAAGAGGCCCGGGCCCGGATAGAAAAATATGGAGAAAGTAAGGGTAAGCGCCGAAGGCGGCGTGGCTCCGGATCCAATGCTTATCAGGATTACTATAAGAGTGTTTTTCTAATCTACAATAACCGTTTGGATGAAGCGTGGCAAACCATGCAGAAAGCCATGGAGAACGGTATTCCTTTTGAAACGTTTATGGCCGGACCCAGATCTATGTTACAAAATATTTATCATTACCCGCGATTCCGCGATGCACTCAGAGGCAGACAGTTGATTCATGGTCCCATGGTAGGTGCGGTAACTTCTTCCGGAGCCAACTTTTGGGCACGAACCTGGAGAGAAATTGCTTTTAAAGTGATGTTGTCGGATTCCAAAGAATTCTCAAATCCGGTTTATTCCCGGATAAGTCGCACCAATTCGGATTTTGATTTTACCGGGACATCCGGGGTGAATGGGTTGAAGCCTGATACGCGCTATTATTATAAGTTGGTTTTGGATGGAGAAATCCGGGAGGAAGTGTATACTTTTAAAACCTATCCGGAGGAAAAAGAAGCCTCTGCTTTTCGTATTGCTTTTGGTGGGTGTTCCAATCTGAACAAAAACCCGGATAATGAAAGAATGTGGAGTGTAATAAGAAACACTTCTCCTTTGGCTTTTGTACAGCTGGGAGACAATACCTACATCGATGACCCAACAGGATATGAATATCAGAGGTCAAGCTTTTACCGCAGACACTCCAATCCGCACTATCGCGAACTCATGAGTGCCACTTCCAACTATGCCATTTACGACGATCACGACTTTTCACTGAATGATTGCGTCAGCAGTCCTGATCCCGATCTTCCGGAGTGGAAGGTGAAAGTGCTTAAGATCTTCAAAGAGAATTTCCCGGCGCCCTACTACGGAAATGGTAAAAAAAATGGAGGTGCCTATACACATTTTTCCATAGGAGAGGTTGATTTCTTTATCCTGGACTGCCGGTATTTTAGGGACAACCCGCTTACGGCTGAGGCTCCCTCTATGCTTGGGCAGGAACAGAAGCAATGGTTTTTTGATCTGCTTAAAAATTCAACAGCTAAATTTAAAGTGGTTTTCACCTCTGTACCTGTTGCACCAGATGTGTCGGGGAAAGAACTTTCGTGTGATTCATGGGATGGGTTTCCCGGAGAAAGGGATGAGATATTCACATTCATCAAATCTAACCAGATTGAAGGGGTTATTTTTGCTGCAGGTGATCGCCACCGTGCTGATGCCAGAATGATTCAAAATGATGGATTATATGATATTCCTGAGTTCCTTAACTCCAGGTTAACCAACTCAAAAGGTTATATGTTGGTAGAGGAGGCCGAAGGAAGTCGGTATCTCTTTGGCTACAATGAATTGCCACATTTCGGGTTGTTGGATTTCGATACGCAAAAAGATGATCCTGAGGTGTCTTATACCATTATAAATATCAATAATGAAAAAAAGGGAAAAGTTACCATCCGTTTAAGCGATTTAGAATTTAAACCGTAATTTGTTCCTGAGGCTTAAGATCTCCATTGATTGGTCTTTTCCCCGGTTATTTCAATATGACCGGGGATTTTTTTGCATTCAATAATGTCTAACAAAACCTTGATAAAAATTAAACAAAAAGCATAAATGGTTGTTTCTTTAAATAGTGAAAGCAAGAAAACTATGGATTTTCCAGTCTTTGATAAGAAAGCGCCAAATACAAGGCTTTCGTCCCGATGCATCGGGATGGAATCAAGGAGTTTACTTTTCGTAAATGACTGTTTCAAAAACGAGAATATCGCAGTAGTTGGTGTTTTCTTGCAAAGACTAAATAAAACACTTAAACGAAAAACGATATCATGAATTTATTCAAGAAAGATCCCAAAAAGAAATTGGCCAAACAATATGAAAAGCTCATGCAGGAAGCATATAAGCTTTCCACAGTTAACCGTCGCCTTTCGGATGAAAAATATGCAGAAGCAGAAGAGGTAGTTAAGAAAATTGAGGCTTTAAAGAATCAAAAAGCTTGATTGTAATTATGACTGATATTGAAATGGATCGAATCATAGAAATGGCATGGGAGGACAGGACGCCTTTTGAGGCCATTGAAGTTCAATTTGGACTGGCAGAGAAGGATGTCATCCGTCTCATGAGAAGTGAATTGAAGGCATCGAGCTTCAGGTTGTGGCGCAAGAGAGTAAATTCAGGTACAAGTTTAAAACATCTTGCAAAAAGGCCTAACTCTGTGACACGGTTCAAAAGTAGCAGACAAAAGATCATCAGCAACAATAAGATTTCAAAACGATAGGTGGCGGATTTTAAACTGAAGTTTGCTTCATTTTCATCATTTCCTTTGATCCAAATGGAAAAAAAAGAGGCTGCCTTCCATGTTGAATGTCATTCTGAGCTTGTCGAAGAATCTTTTTTGATTGATAAACCGATGTTTCGACTGCGCTCAGTATGACATATTCCTTTGGTGTTTTATAGTTTTGAGACAACCTCTCCTGTGCTAAAAGGCACTTCTTTATTTTGTATATTCAAACTTCTCTTTTAATCCGCCTACCGTAACTTCAAATTCTCCCGGTTCTGTTACTTTGTTTAGTTTTCTGTTTACAAAAGCCAGATCTTTTGCAGTAAGCTCGAAAGAAACTGTTTGGCTTTCGCCGGGTTCAATTTCAATTTTTTCAAATCTTCTCAAACGTTTTACATCGGGCGTGATCGAAGCATAAAGATCAGATGTATAGAGTTGGACCACTTCTTTTCCTTTTCGGTCTCCCGAATTAGTCACTTTTACAGAGATTTTCAATGTCTCATCTCCGGACAAATTGTTTGTACTAAGTTGCAAATCGCTGTATTCAAATTCGGTGTAACTCAAACCATAGCCAAATGGAAACTGTATGGCAAAATCTGATTCGTAATCATACATGCCTGCCATCTTTTTCTGATGCTCCGAAGGTTTGTAATCATAGGTCATCAGGGTGTTGACATGCATGGGGTATGTATATGGCAGTTTACCGCTGGGGTTAACATCGCCGAACAGCACATCGGCTACTGCCAGTCCTCCCATATTTCCCGGAAGGTAAGCTTGCAACAGACCATCAAGATCTGAAACAAATTCGCCGATAACCCGGGGACGTCCCTCATTTAAAACTGCAATAACAGGTTTTCCGGTTGCGATGGCTGTTTTGGCCAGCTCAATTTGATTTTCAGAAAGCCTCAAACTGTGCAAATCACCAGGTTTTTCGGTGTAGGAGTTTTCGCCAATGGCCAAAATGATGTAATCCACATCAGCGGCTGCAGCTGTCACTTGTTCCAGGTCTCCCGGGATTTCGACATTGTATTTTTTCGTGCTGAGGTCATATTCCACCCCGGGTACATATGTTACATTCTCTTTTCCGATTTTTGACTGGATGGCTTCCAGGATAGTGGAGTATTCCTCTGTAAACTCGTCCACGAGCTCGCCCTGCCATGAATATGACCAGCCCCCGTTAAGCGGGCGCATAGTGTTGGCGTTGGGCCCCGTTACCAGTACTTTTACCTCTTTTGAAAGCGGTAACACTTTGTCTTTATTCTTTAGAAGGGTAATGGACTCTTTGGCGCTGTTGTAAGCTACCTGCTCAAATTCGTCACTTCCAAATTTAGGATAGTCTTTGTAGTCGGTCACTGGCGTATCAAACAGCCCCAATTTGTACTTCATGTTTAAGATGCGGCGAACGGCATCGTTTATGCGTGACATGGGAACTTCTCCTTCGTTAACCAGCTCAACCAGGCGGTCACAAAATTCAAAGGTGTAAGGAATCATGGACATATCTATACCTGCATTAACGGCCAGTTTTACGGCTTCTTTTTGCGTACGTGCAACATGGTCACGTCCGTGAAGGTTGCCAATGTCTGCCCAGTCGGTAACCACAACACCCTGAAAGCCTAACTCACCTTTTAAAACTTCAGTCAGCAGATAATGATCCGCATGTGTTGGGATGCCATTGATAAGTCCCGAGTTGACCATAATGGAATGGGCTCCTGCATCAATTGCTGCTTCAAAAGATGGCAGGTGACGCTCCCTGAGCTCCATCTCAGGGATCCAGGCCGGGGTACGGTCTTTTCCGGAGAAGGGAACGCCGTAACCCAGAAAGTGCTTAAGACAGGAGGCCACATGGGTGGGGTCATCCACATCGTTGTCTTTACCTTCATACCCTTTTACCATCTGCATTCCCATTTCGGAGGTGAGGTAAACATCTTCTCCGAATGTTTCCCAAATGCGGGGCCAGCGAGGGTCACGACCCATGTCGAGAACAGGTGAGAAATTCCATGGAATGGAAGAAGCACGGGTTTCATAAGCCGATATTTCGGCACCGTTACGGACCAATTCACGGTTCCAGGTAGCAGCCATTCCTATTTGCTGAGGGAAAAGTGTGGCGCCCGCAGTATAAGTGGTTCCATGAATGGCATCAATACCATATACAACAGGTATTCCCAGGCGTGTTTCCTCGGTTGCAACTTCCTGGATAGTACTGATAATATAATGCCATTCTTCGGGAGTCCGGGCCCGATTCTTCATTGTATTAAGGATAGACCCAATCTTGTACTTAACAAGTCCTTCTCTAAGCTTTTCTTCATCCAGTTTTACCGGGTCTGCACTTTCTCTGAATTTGTCCAGCGTAATTTGGGCCATTTGTCCCACTTTCTCTTCAAGGGTCATTTTCTCCAAAAGAGATTCTACTTCTTTAATGCGCTCAACTTTTACTCCCGACTGGGAAAATGCACTTACAGTCGTAAAAAGCAGAATCGCAAAAAAGCCAATGTTGATCATTTGTTTTTTCATTTCAGATAGCTTTTGTTTTTATTAATTGTGTGAATTAATTGACATGAGGTTTGGATTAAATTATCCTGTCAACAAATTTATTGGCACACAATTCATGAAGAAATAAAATGACCCTACAGAGTCTCAACCCAAACAATATTTCACCTATATAAAACCTCAACATTGGAGTGTTTGCTGAGTGTTAATTTATTTGTTTTCAGGTATCTGTAAAGGGTGTTGAGGTGAGATGTAATTTAAGTGAAAATAAAAATGATTGGCCAGAATATGATAGTACTGTTTATAAATAAAATCACTCTTCCACCACCCGAAACCGTCGAATCAATCGGTTCCCGTCTTCATCCACTACAGTAATTCTATGAAGTCCTTCATCGGGATCCAATTCTATTTCATGAGGATTTTGGGTTTGACCCAGGTAGCTGTTGTCAAGGTGCCAGTATATTTTGGCCTCCGGGTTTGCATGGACTACCTTAAATACCAGTTTTTGTTTTTCTCCATCCAGATCTACAGGTTGCATAATGGTGGCTCCCGGATTGGGATAGATAAAGTCCAGGGGCTTTTCCCCGGTGATAAAACATCCCGGTTTCCTGGGAGGCAGAAATCGATAGTCGGAATGTTGGCGGCTGTAATACCAGGCCATGAGAGGGGGCAATACAAACCAGGGCTCAGATACGATGTCTCCGTCCGGCTCGCATGATTGCCGGGTTTGAAAGCGATGATCGGGGGTGAGATGAATAATTTTGTGATAAGGACAAACAAGATTGTTTTTGACTGAGGAGGGAATGAGTTGTGATTCTTTTTCCGGGCAATCAGGGCCTGCCCGGTATCCCGATTTTGAACAAATCTGTACTTCTTTCATGTCATCGTGGGGCAGGTCAAACCAATCACTATTGGGCAACAGATCAAATAACCTGAACATTAATGGGCCAGCTGTTGTGCCGCCAAGCAACCCTGACCGACCTTCACCGGAAGCGTTTCCCATCCAAACTGCCACCACATATCTTCCGTTTACTCCTACGCTCCAGGCATCCCGGTAACCAAAGCTGGTTCCGGTTTTCCAGGCAATATTCTGTTGTGAAGTGAAATTTTCCCAACCCGCTTCCTCGGGTGGCCTTACAACACTTTTCATGGCTTCGAGAGTCCACCAGGCAGCGCCAGCCGAAAATACCGGGGGATATGGACTTAATTCAGAGTTACTGTCAGATTGAGGTGTTAATGTTACCGGACGGACATCATTGGTTCGATACCTGCTGTTGTCAAGTCTGTAGTGCCGAAGGATACGCGCCATGGAGGCATAACTGCCTGCTAATTCCCAAAGCGTTACCTCTCCGCCTCCCAGAATCAGGCTCAAGCCATAATGATCATAGCCTTTGTTGAGGGTGGTAATACCGGTTTCAGATATTTTTTTGAGAAAACGCTCACCTCCGTATTGGTGAAGTAACCTAACAAAAGGAACATTTAAAGACCGTGAAAGAGCTTCGTTTGCCGGAACAGCTCCATCGAAGCGACGATGGAAATTTTGCGGAGCATAATTTTGGTATTGAGTGGGAACATCTGCCAATAAGGTGTGCGGCAAAATACTGCCGTCCTGAAGGGCTGCGCTGTAAAGAAATGGTTTCAGTATACTGCCCGAACTGCGCCTGGCACGGATCATGTCAACGGCGTGACCGGCCTCGCCGTCACGGGGTGCACTGTTGCCAATATAGGCCAGTACATGTCCCGTTTCAATTTCGGCAATGAGGGCGCCTGCATGGCGGATGTGGTTTTTTGCCATCCGGCTGGAGTGGCGCTGAAGAGCTTTTGCAGCCCGTGACTGAAGAATCGGGTCAATAGTGGTGATGATGTTTTGCCCTTTGGCTGTTTTCAGGTAATAATCTACCAGGTGAGGTGCCAGGGAGGGCAACTGTCTGGCTCCCTCAGGTAATGGTTCCTTTATCGAAAGCGAAAGTTCGGTTTGATCAATGTGTCCCTTTTCAAAAAGTTTCTTCAATAAACGATCTCGCTTGGCTTTGAGTTGAGAGCTGTTGGTTCCCGGTCTCAGCATTCCCGGGGCATTGGGCAAAACGGCCAGCAATGCCGATTCGGCCCAGGTGAGATGACGGGGTGGTCTTTCAAAATAGTGCCACGAGGCCGTTTCAAAACCCACAATGTTGCCACCAAAGGGAGCATTGGCTGCATAGGTGATTAGTATATCTTCTTTACCAGAGCTAAGTTCCAGTCTGAGGGCCCGGAATATCTCCCATATTTTATTCCCAAGAGTTCGTGGCGCATTGCCTGCCATGCGTGCCACCTGCATAGAGATGGTGCTGCCTCCGCTTACGATGTGTCCCCTGGAAATATTTTGCCCAAAAGCACGAATAATTGACCACGGATTAACACCCGGGTGATAATAGAAGTATTCATCTTCAAAAGAGAGAAGTGCTGCTTTGTATTTTGTTGGTAAACTGTCGGGTGCGGGGAAGCGCCACTGACCGTCTTCTGCAATGTGAGCACCCAGTAAAGAACCGTCAGCAGCTGTTACCACCGTTGAAAACGGACGATTGAAACGGGGAACGGGCACCAGAAGAAAAAGCAAAAACAACCCCAAAAAAATGGAAACCCAACGGATGGTCTTTCCTCTTTTGGGGGGCATAAGTTTTATTTTTAGCTTGGTCATTTTTAGATTGAACAGGACTACTTTCTAGAGGCTGTCTCAAAAGTCCGATTTTGATGTCATCCTGAGCTTGTCGAAGGATCTTTTTATTTGAAAAACAGATGTTTAGACTCAGATCAACATGACATTCATTTGATATTTTATACTTTTGAGACAGCCTCTTTTAATTTCTCGTCTTTGACGAGCGACGAAGCAGGCTTTCTCTTGTGGGTTCAAAAACCCTTACGTTCCTTCTGTGTTTCAAAAAAACTTGTCTAAAAAAACCCAAGCAGCTGGGTAAAGATAATCAATAATACCATAGCTACCGGATATACTGTTGCATAAGCGATGGCCGGGGCATTGGTCTCTGTCATGGGGTCAACAGCTGCCAGCCCTGGAGTACTGGTCATTGATCCGGTAATGGCACCCAGTAATGAAAGGACATTCATATTTTTCATGAATTTAGCCGCAATGACAGCCAGAATCATCGGGGTCAGGGTAATGACGCCACCAATCAGGAATAACTGAGAACCATATTGCGAGTAGGTATCCACTAATTGAGCGCCGGCATTGGTTCCTACCTGTACCAGGAAAAACATCAATCCAACCTGTCTCAACAACTGGGTGGCAGCTCCTGACATACTCCATATGATGGGGCCGGTTCGTCCAATGCGGCTCAATATCATCGCAACGGCAAGAATACCTCCGGTTAAGCCCAAATTAAAGGTCATTCCGGAACCATAAGATAGAGAAACTTCACCAACCAAAATTCCCAGCACAATACCTGCTGCAATAGGGAAGAAGTCTGTGTCTGACAGCTTTTTATCGTTATTGCCAAAAATGCGAACCACCTGTTTCATATTTTCATGGCTGCAGGCTACAGTCAGTTTATCTCCCATATGAAGCTTTAGGCTGGGTGACGGGGTTATGTCAATTCCACTACGGCGAACGCGTGTCACTGTTGCCTGGTAATTGCTCCAAAGGTTAAAGGCTCCAAGTGGCTGGTTGATGACATCTTTCTTGGTGACCAGTACAGACTGAACTTCATAGGATTTATGAAGGGGAATTTCCTCCTTGGATTCGTCTCCTATCAGCAGTTTGATTTTTCTTAGCGCATCCTCCGTTCCCACAGCTCTTACCAGATCGCCTTTGTTAAGAACTGTGTCCGGAGAAGGAACCACAGCTTCTCCTTTGTGTAAAATACGAGATATTACAGCTTGCGTCATTGACCGGATACGCAATTTTGAAATTGATTTGCCATCAACATTTTCATTCTCTACCCTGAATGTTTTATGTTTGATCTCGGGGAAACCAGATTCATTCATTATCTCATATTCTTTTTCCGCTTTTTTGATATCGGCTTTGATTAGTTTGGGATATAAGCGTACAAAAAGGATAACTCCTATTACACCAAAGGGATAAGCGATTCCGTAACCGATGGATACCAGGGGAGAACCTGTAGCATCAATAGCAGCAGCCAAACCGGGGGTACTGGTCAATGCACCGGTCAGCAGTCCGATGGCAATGGGCATGTCGACACCCGTCCACCAGAAGGCTGCAAAAGTGATGATTGATGCTGAGGCAACAATAATGGTAGCCAGAATAAAAAGAGTCTTCCCCTGTTGCCGAAACGACTCAAAGAAACCGGGGCCGGCTTGCATTCCGATGGTGTAAATAAAAAGAATCAGTCCGAGTTTCCCGATAATGGGAGGCATGGTCATTCCAAAATGACCAAAAACCAAGGCTACAAAAATGATGGCTGAAATATCAAGAGATATTCCTTTGAATTTTATGCTTCCAAGGATGAAGCCAAGGCAGATGATTACAAATAGTCCGAAGTACTGGGATGTAAAAACTTCCATAGGATTTTAGTGTTAGATTTGACTTGCAAAGTTACGGGAAAAGGCTGTGCCATTTGGTGAGACGACGTTAAATTATATTAATCAGGTTCATGAGTATTCGAAAGGTAAAAAATATTATTGTGAGGGGCAATTTGTAAATATGACTATCACAAAGCCACTAAGTCTGCCAAGTGTGCTATCTTTGCTTTTAAGGTTGGTCTGTTGGGTTATTGTTAAATCAAAGTTATATCGGTTAGATGTATTTATCTGAAAACAAAATTCAGTATGTTTTTTTTCATCTTCGACAACACGTCACCGGAGAGGTATTAGAACGGAATAGGGTTATTGTTCTTAAGGAAGGAGAACCCATACCCGAAAAAATTTCCGGAAAAGTGGTTTTTTATTTTTCTGAAATAGAAAATCCAAATCCGGTTGAGGTTGACTTTCATGGGAAAAAAATACCGGTACTGTTTGGTTTAAAAAATATTAAGAAGAAACTGTTTTATGAGGATGCACAAAGCAATCTGATTTTTAATTTTGATTTCTTATCGTCCATCTTTTATTTACTATCAGGTGCTCAGGAAGTGGAAACAACCCAGAAGGATCGTTACGGAAGATTTCCTTATGCTTTTTCCATTCAGCAAAAACTTGACTGTGTTCATTTACCTCTGGTCAATTACTATTTTGAAATGATAATCAAGGGGCTGGAGATTTTTTCCAAGAAACAAGGGTTGAGCATAAAAAGGAAGCGGTTGTTCGATGATTTTGGTTTCTTTTTGAGTCATGATGTGGATCGGGTTGCCTTCCATCATCCATTCCGGGTCTTAAATAAGATTAAGCAGCTCATGGGCTTAGCACCCTTGGGGTACAGTTATACTAAAACATTTAAACTGTTTTTAAAAGGCATCCTGTTTAATTTAAATCCTTTTCAAAAGCAGGATCCCTGGTGGAATTTCGGTTGGATAACAGACCTTGAAATCCGCTTGGGAATCCGGTCAACCTTTTTCTTTCTTAAGCAGGAAGATCGTTTCGATAACTCGCTGTATAAGTTTCACTTTAATAAGATCAAGTCCTTGATATATAATCTGAAAAATCAGGGATTTGAAGTAGGGCTTCATGGAACCATGCGTTCGGCTTATGACCTTGAAAATCTGCTGCGGCAAAAAAAGGATCTTTACATGGTTTTGGGGAATCAGCCAAAGGGAATCCGGCAACACTACTTACGCTTTTTTCATCCGCAAACTTTCATGATCCAGCAAGATACAGGATTAACCTACGATACCAGTCTGGCTTTTGCCGAACAGGACGGTTATCGAAATGGTTACTGTTTCCCGTTTCATCCTTATGATTTTGAAAGCGACCAGATGATGGATATTTGGGAGATACCATTGGTTATGATGGAAGTTTCGGTGCTTCAATACAGAAAAGCGGGGTTTCCGGAATTGCGAAACCTGGCTCTGCATTATGCTTCAGAGGCCCGGAAATTTGGTGGCATCTTTAGTTTGTTGTGGCACAACTGTCGCCTCAGCAATATTGAATATGAAGGAGTGACAGAGTTTTATGAAAGTTTACTTGGGGAGATTGTTGAAAACGGCGGGGAGGGGGTGCCTGGAGAAGAGATTATTAATAGAGTTAGCAATAGTTCGTTAGATTTTTAGATGTAAGTAAACAACAGACACAAGTTTGGCAGCCAGAAGGCAGAAGAAAAAATATTGACCCCAAAGACCATCTTCCAACCTTCAAAAGAAAGTTTTGCCTGACAGGAAAAGATCTAACTCACATGTATTAATAGTCCGTTATCCGGATGGTTCGGGATTGCAATGAGCATTGAATCAATTGTTTATAGATCAATAGATTTCTGGGTTAACGCTCGGATTATCATTTTGTTATGATTTATCTTAAATCTAATATCTATCCCGAAGCATCGGGACTAACGATCTATTGATGTATTATTATCCCGAAATAAAGCAACTTGAGTCATATGGAAATTTTTTATAATACTGATAATAGGTGTATTACCTTAAACAAGGATGTGTCCGATAATAGCCATTGCGAATTTTTTGTAAAAGCCTGGTGGAGTATAGCAATAAAATTGCATATTAAGCAAGTCCCGATTACCTTGAATTGATAATTATAATACCGTTGCATTGGGAATTATAGCAAGACAAACCATAAAAAGCTCTGTATTTGCCTATCTGGGAGTTGTTCTCGGAGGAATAAATGTAGCTGTTTTATACCCTCGGATATTTACCGAAGAAGAGATTGGTCTTATAAACATTTTATTGGCTCTTTCTGCCATCTTTGCTCAGTTTTCATCACTTGGCATAAACGGGGTCACCAATTATTTCTTCCACTATTTTAAGGATAAATCACAGAAACACAATGGTTTTTTTAATATCCTTTCGCTAGTGGTTCTTGCTGGATTTTCCGGCTTCCTTGTTTTCTATGGATTCTTTAGCGATGAGATACTTCAGTCAAAAGTTGAGGATTCTGTCCTTTTAAATAAGTATGGTGTATATATTATTCCGCTTACCTTCTTTACTCTTACATTTATTGTTTTTGACATTTATGCAGCTGTTTTAGAAAAATCAGTAATCGGAACCTTTCTTAAAGATTTTGTCTTTCGTATACTGAATCTTATTCTGATCGTTGCTTTTTACTTTGATCTTTTGAATTTTTCCCAGTTTCTTTTTTGGTATACCATTGGACTTGCCCTGCCTCCGGTTGTTATTATTCTTGAGCTATGGAGAAAAGGGCATCTTTTTATAAAGCGGCCGGATAAACAGCTTACAGCCCGGCACCGTTCCAAAATGTTCAGCGTTGGAGGTTTTTATATCTTATCCGGCTTTGGAAACATGCTTATTACATATATCGATCGGTATATGATCAATTTCTTTTTAGGCTTAGGATTAACCGGAATATATTCAGTGACCAACTATGTTGGGACTTTGGTGCAAATTCCTCGTCGTGCGATGGGGAAAATTGCTACACCTCATCTGGCAAATCTCTGGTCCAATAATGATACAGCTCAACTTCAGAGGATATATGATAGAAGTGTGGTTTCTCAATTGGCTTTGGGAGTGTATATATTTATAGGAATATGGGTAAATATAGATGGAGTTTTTAAAATCATTCCCCAAAATTTTGAAGAAGGGGTTTGGGTGATCTTTTTTATTGGCCTTTCAAATGTCTTTCATTGCTTTTTAGGGTTAGGCGGACTGATAATCTCTACTTCAAAGTATTACCGTTATACTACCTATTTCACCTTTGTTTTAGGGATATTGGTAGTTTTAACCAACATTGCCTTTATTCCCATCTGGGGAATTGGAGGAGCTGCAATGGCTTCAGCGCTGTCTAAATTGGCATTTGTGATTTTGAATTTGGCCTTTTTGTACTTCCGTTTGGGGATTAAATCTTTGAGCCTTCAGCATTTCACCATAATAGTTGCCGGGGTGGCCAGTTATATCCCGGTTTCATTTTTGAATCCGGAATGGCACTGGATTCTGGTTTTGATAGCAAAAAGTCTTACCATTTCTTTGTTATATGTTTTCTGGCTGAAAATTTTTAAAGTGGTGCCTGACCTGAATAGATTTTTAAAATCTTTTTAAATTATTTCTGTGTATCGTTATTTCGATATCAGATCAGTCGCTGATTATTGAAAACGGTGATCAGGGGAACTTTTATCATTATCTTTGTTGAACTGTTCTCTGAATATTAAAACCCAAGATAAAATGACATCAAAAATTGCCGGTTTTGTATTGTCTCAAAGCCCTTTGAAATATCTTCCAAAGCTAAATCCTGACCTGAGTGTAAAAACCATTAGTGGTAAATGGGGATACCTTTACCTTTATTCCATGGACAAAAATATTGCCCCCATCGAGCCAGGAGTATGGTCACTTGGGTTTCCCCCTCATAAGAGCCTTCTTCACCATAACCTTTTACTTACAATTGAGCACGATAATGTTCTAATAGATAACGATTGGATTGGCGGCATACCTGTATATTTTAACTCAGAAGAAAAAATCATTTCAACATTTCCTGAAGTCTGTATTGGCAATTCTCCCCGATTCGATGATGAAGGCGTTTACCTCTTTATGAAATATGGATTTTCTGCTTTTGGGAAAACTCCTTTTGCAGATGTTTCCATGATGAGGTATTATTCCTCGATTAAATTCAGTGAAGAAGGATTGACCTGCCGCGAAAAAGAAGATCCTGCATTATCGGTCGATCTTTCTGTTCCTGCAAAAGAAAATGAAATCTGGGATTTATTAGAAAAAGACATAATCAATGTATTAGATCAAACTTCCGGGACTGTGGTGAGTCCTCTTTCAGGAGGTTTTGACTCACGAATTATTAATGCTTTAATCCCCTGTCACTATAAATCCCGGGTTAGAACTTATTCTTATGGAATTTCTCCGGATCAAAGGAAAAGCTTTGAGTCGCGCATTGCCAAAAATATTGCTGAAAGACTGAATTTGAAATGGGATCAGATTTTTTTAAAGGATGCCTATAAATACATGGATTTATGGCACGATGCATTTGGGTTTGGCACTCATCTGCATGGAATGATGCACATTGAATTTTACCAAAAAATATTGCAGGAGATTGATTTGGCAGATTCCCCTCTTTTATTGAGTGGCATATCAGGAAGTGCATTCCAGGGAGGGCATCCTCCCGAAAAATCCGTAACAAGCCCTTCCGATCTTTATGGGTTGGCTCTTACGCACGGAATCAATAGTTATCATTGGATGGAGTATCGGGAAACGGAAGCTGAAGCCAGGTTTTTTGAACAAAATAAACCACTTTTTTCCAACCTGAAATGGTATCCCATATTAACCATGCGAATAAAGATGAGCCTGCTGCACTACCTATATAAACTTCCTGCAGTTATGGGGATTTCTTCCACTTCGCCCTATCATAATTTTGACATTGTAACAAAAATGTTGTCATTGCCCGGAGAACGAAGGGACCAACGAAAATGGGTGAATGATTTTTTCAAAAAGAAAGACCTTTATGTAGGTAACCGTTCCCTCTATGGTGATACCAGAAATACCCTTAACAGGCAATTATTCAGTAATTTTAAGTTTGAGCCTCTTAATGAAAATCTTCTGAAGAGTTCTCCCATTCCGGATGAGTTGGTAAAGCAGGTGAACAGGAATTTGAATAATGTTGGATCTTTTGCAGAGAAAGCCAATGCTTTTTTTACTTCTCAGAGGGTGGTAAAAGAGCTTCTAAAACCTCTGGGTATAAAAAACAGGCTTAATACTTATCTCCCTTCCTACCTGGCATTTAAAGCGCTGGAGGAAACATTGCGAAAACATCAGTAGAGTCACTTTTTAGAATATTACCCATTGTCGTTGTTTTAAAAATACCTTTATGGCAGAACTATTTATTGCAGGAGATTTGTTGAATGCTTTAACAACAGAAGATTTTTTGGATAAGTCGATGAAGGAGATTATCAGAAAATCTGATTTCTCCATCTGTAACTTTGAAGCACCTGTAGATTCTGATGGACAGGTTATTCCGAAAGCCGGTTCATGGAAAAGCCAAAAACTTCAGACTGTAAAAATCCTGAAAGAAAACGGATTTGATATGTTGTTATTGGCCAATAACCATATCTGTGATTACGGCTATGAAGGGTTGAAAGCAACACTTGATGAGATTCACTTCCAGGGGTTACATCCTATTGGGGCAGGGCTTTCATCGGAGGAGGCTTATATGCCAATGATAAGGAATATCGGAGGATTAAAAATCGGGTATATCAATGCCTCTGAAGCTCAATTTGGACAAATAGCCTCCGATCATGAAGACAGGGGAGGCTATGCCTGGATAAATCACCGGCGAATTAATGAGATCGTAACCAGTTTGAAAAAAGAAGTTGACGTTCTTATTTTTCTTGCCCATGCTGGTCTTGAAAATTATGATGTGCCATTGATTGAATGGCGGGACCGGTATAAAGAGTTATGCGATTTGGGGGCCGACTGTGTTGTTGCAGCACATCCCCATGTACCACAGGGATATGAATATTATAATGGGAAACCCATTTTTTACAGTTTGGGGAATTTCTTTTTCCCAAAAACTGTTAAGAACCACACTGAGGATGGACTTTCATTATTATTGAAAATAGATGAGAAAAAGAAAATAAGTGGAGAATTTATCTATCACCGTATTGAAAACGGTTGGTTAAAGCGGATTACTGAAGAGGAATCAACTATTTCGGTTGACCGGCTTAATGGATTATTGAAAGAAGAAACATATAATAAGCTGGTAAAGGAATTGTATCCTAAAGCATATGAATCAATGTCGTTGAAATATTTTCATTCCGTTTTTCAGGTTCCTGCGTCAGGAGACAGCCTGCCCAAAAGGATAAAAAAAATACTGGTTCAGCTGTTTTTTAAGAACCACAGAAAGCGCTCAAGGGAACTCTTGCTTTTGCACCTTGTTCGAAATGAGACCAACCGATATGTTACCCAACGAACTTTACAAATGAAAGCCGAAGGATCAGATGATACCTAATCTGCATCTTATGTTCTATTACAATTGCTTCCCAAATATTTGATAATTTATGAGTTGTTTTTTCCCAGTTGTCATTTTCTGTTACAACCGTCCTGTTCATCTGCAGAAAACCATCGAGGCCCTTTTAAAGAATGAAGGAGCTGGCGAGACGGATATATACATCTTTTCGGATGGATGCCGGGGGGAACAGGATAAACCCGCTGTAGAACAAGTCCGTAAGGTGATTAATAATGTTTCCGGGTTTAAGAAAGTGATCGTTCAGGAAAGTGAAGAGAACCGGGGACTGGCAGCATCTATCATTAACGGAGTAACTAAAGTTTTGGAATCGCATGACGCCTGTATTGTGCTTGAGGACGATTTGGAGACCTCACCTTTTTTCCTGAATTTCATGAATAAAGGACTGGAAGAATATGCCTCGGACAAGGAAATATTCTCCATTTCCGGGTATTGTCCACCGATTTCTATTCCGGCAAATTATCCATACGAAGCTTTCCGTTTTCCAAGAATCAATTCCTGGGGCTGGGGGACCTGGCGAGATCGATGGCAGTTAGTGGACTGGGAAGTGAAGAATTTCAACAGCTTTATCAGTAGTCCGGATAAAATAAAAGAATTGGAAAAGCAGGGGAGAGACTTGCCGGTTATGTTACTAAAACAGCACCAGGGGGAAATAGGTTCCTGGGCTGTACGGTTCAATCAGGCTTGTTTTGAAGCCAGTAAATCCAATATTTATCCCGTTAAATCGTTCGTGAGAAATATTGGTATCGACGGATCGGGTACGCATATGGATAAATCGGGTAAGTATGCTGTGAGCCTGAGTGAGAAAAATCTAAATCCGGCACCTGCAACCACCGATAACCTTATCAGTCAGGCCTTTCGAAGGTTTTATTTACCCTCATTGTTCAGGCAAACCATAAATAAAATAAAAATAGCACGCTATCTCAACAGCATCCGTTAAATTTGAGTCATGCAAAATCAAACCCGGTTTGTATTCCGGCAATCGGCCATTTACAGTGTAGGTAATATCCTCTCCAAGTTGAGTGGAGTGTTAGTATTGATGTTGTATCTGGAATACATTTCGGAAGAAGCTTTTGGCGTTGTTTCACTGTTTGAGACCATTTTTCAGTTCATTCTTATACTATCCGGATTAGGTGTTAAAGCTGGTCTTTCACGCTGGTATCATGAGTTTAAGTCGGGTGACGACAAGAAGGCACTTTTTTACACTACCTATTCTTTTAATTTGATAGCCAGTGTGCTTTCAGTAATGTTAACCGGGGGATTGTTGGTTCTTTTCAGTCGGGAAATATTCAAAACAGACATTGACTGGTCAATCATTTTTTTATTTTGTGGCGGTACATTGTTTCGTCTGCTGTTTGATATTCCTTTTTACTTGCTTAAGCTGGAACAGAAAGCTGCGAAACAAACCAGGTGGTTTTCTCTGAATATATTCTTGGTGCTCGGCTTTACATTTGTATTTCTGGAGTTCATGGACATGGGCCTTAAGGGCATTTTCCTGGGGCAGTTTGTGGGCCATTTGTTCACCTTCCTGCCGATGGTGCCGCTTATCTGGCGCAATATGCTGCCATCCTTCAGGAGTCCTGTGCTAAAAAAAATGCTGAAGTACGGACTTCCTCTGGCCATCAGTAATATTCTCACAACAGTACTCACTTTAAGCGACCGGCACATCATCAATCAATACCAGAATCTGAGTGAAGTAGCCGGTTACAGCATGGGGTTTAAAGTCTCCAATCTGATTCAGATGGTTGTGGTGGCATCATTCATTACAGGATATACCAATTATTTTTTCAAAACCATGCATGAAAAGGACAGTGCTGCCTTTTACCAGCGCATTGTGCGGTATTTTATTGTACTGCTTTCATTGGGAGGCCTTGGCATTGTACTCTTCTCTCCTGAAATTATTTATGTGGTATCGATGGGCCGTCAGTTTTTTCAGTCATCGGTAATAATTGTGCCGGTGCTGATATTAGCGATGATGTTTTCAGGGCTTCGTCAGCTGTTTGCCCTGCCACTTAATAAGCATAAACGAACTCGTCGAATCTCCCTGATATTAGTGGTAAGTGCGGTTATTAACCTTGGAGGAAACTTTGTTTTGGTGCCGCTAATTGGGAAAATGGGGGCCTCTGTTTCCACTATGGCAGCTCAGCTCTTTGCTATGATCTGGTTTCTTTTCGAAGTGAAAGACGTTGAGCCCATTGACTTTTCATGGTTAAGAAATCTGATTTTGCTGGTTACCTGGTGCCTTTTGGTCTTGCTTGGCATACAGGTTTTTGAACTTTCATTAATTACAGGCTGGCTTCTAAAACTCGCCATCGTTATTTTCTTTGTTTTGATCATGTTCCTTACCGGCCACATCAACAAAGAGGAAATAAAGGAAGTGGGTTTAATTTATCGGAAAATCCGGGGAAAGTAATCGCTTTGATTAAAGATGAAATCTTGCTATCATCCACCAATTACCTCAAATGCCATTATGTGCCTGATATGGTTCATCACCTCATGTGTCTCAAATAATAATCTCCTGAAAAATCTTCCCCTCCCTGTAACATTCCGTCATACTCCTGCGTCACAACATCAGAACAAACGAGAGCGCCCGGTTTGCAAAAAAAAAGAAAAATCAAAAGTATTAAAGAAGTTGAATTATGAGACGGAATGTAAAATACAGTGCATGGGTTTTAGTTTTCTTGTTGATATTGCCACCAGGTATTTATGCTCAGCAAGACAGCACCCGAACCACAGAAGGAATTAAAAACATCGTAACAGTTGAGGAAGACACTCATCGCACCCGGGTGACAGTTCCGGGAGCCGTAGTGGAGGTGGATGATCTTAACGATACCATTACCCGGATTACCATAGGACGGAGAAGGTTTGACATTATTGAAAAAGATAACCGGCACACCCGGATTCAAATGGTGCATAAACCACTTGAGGAATTTAAAGGTCACTGGGCCGGATTTGACTTAGGTTTGACCAATTTCTTTTTTACATCACCTTTTGAAAGCGGAATGCCCGATGAAAAATCATGGCTGGATTTGAATGGTGGAAAATCGGTGGCGGTAGGTATGAATCTGATGCAGTACAGCATTGGTTTGCAAAAACACAAAACCAACCTTGGAGTGGTTACCGGCGTGGGATGGACGATCAATAATTACAGGTTTGATTCCCCAAATATTCTGATTCGGGGGGAAGATGGAAATACCACCTATCGTGTTTCTGACCGTGCCGTTGAGAAGAACAAGCTTGTCACCAGCCACCTGACCGTTCCTGTGCTTTTGGAATTACAATTGCCCTCGGGGGATAATGAACGGGGATTCTTTATCTCTGCCGGAATGTATGGCAGCTTCAGAGTGGGTTCGCATACTAAGGTGGTGTTCAGCGATCCCGGTGGCCGTGAAAAGGAGAAATGGCGGGAAGATTTAAATATCAATGCCTTTAAATACGGCACCATGGTGAGGTTGGGATTGAAATGGATTAAGCTATATGCCAAATGTGACCTGTCCCCCTTGTTTGAGAAAGACCGCGGACCTGAAGTCTATCCCTGGACTGTTGGCGTAACACTGGTTCAGTTTTAAGGGCCCCCTAAATCTCCCAAAGGGGGACTTTCCTCTAACCTCTATCTTCCAGCCTCTAACATCTAACCTCTAACATCTAACAACCTAATGAATGCTATGCGACAAATAATCATAACAACGGTAATTTTGATTTTGACAGTTTTTATCTCAGATGCTGTTTCTCAAAATCAAAAAGTCGATTCTGTGTTGCAGAAATATGACCGGCACTGGGAGATGAAACCCGGAGTTTACAGGGTGATGAAGGACGGCCACATCGGAGTTGCTGATGGCAAGGGACGAGAGATAGTGCCCTGTCGGTTCGACCAGGTCTGGACACCTACCAAAGACAATTACATCCGGGTGCTACTGAATATGAAGACCGGATTGTATCACCTGGAGAAAGGGATCATTTTGCCGGCTGAATACGATCAGATATGGGAATTTAAAAATGGTTTGGCTAAAGTGATGAAGGGACGGAAATTCGGTTATGTCAATTCCGATGGACTGATGGTTATTCCCACCGAGTATCAGCACATCTGGTCACCCCAAAACGAGCGGTTGAAAGTGATTAAGGATGGATTGACCGGCTATCTGAGTACTTCCGGTGAAATTATTGTTCCCGTTATTTATCAGCACATATGGGATTACAAAGATGGCCTCGCCAGAGTGATTCGTGACGGTAAAATGGGCTATGTGGATGAAGCCGGGAATGAAGTGGTTCCTCCCATCTACGACCAGGTTTGGCCATTTGAAGACGGAAAGGCTTTGGTGGTTAATGACGGCGATTATTTTAAAGTCAACCGGCAGGGGAAAATCACAAATGAAGCAGAGGCGCCTGAGCCCGTACGTAAAATAGAAGAGAAAGGGGCAGAACAGGACGATTTGCCACGCATCAGCATTAAGAAGGATCATATTGATATTTGGCATGAAGGCGAAGGCATCAGTTTTTCAGAAAGGAAAAAGCGTCGTCGTTATTTCAACGGGCACCTCGCCGGAGCAGGAATTGGCATGAACGGTTATTTTGATGCCGACTTTCAGGAGGAGCTGCCTGAGGGTTATGGCTTTATGGAACTGAATCAGACTAAGTCATTGGAAGTGTCTGTATACCCCGTTCAGGAAAGTTTAAGGTTGCTTGGGAGCTGGTTTGGGTTGACTACCGGAATTGGGCTTCAGTACAACAACTACCGGTTCAACCTGGAGCAATACTCAGATATTGATGAACCCGGCAGAATATGGTTTCCCGAAATAGAACCGGATGCTTCCATCTCCAAAAGCAAGTTGATGATACTGCATGTGAATGTTCCGCTTTTGGCCGAAATTCAGATCCCTGACCGCTACGGATCGGATGCTTTTTACATTTCCGGTGGTGTTGTGGGAGGCGTGCGTGTTCAGTCTCACACCAAAGTGGTATTCAGCAATGATGACGGCGAGCAGAAGAAAAAGAAACGGGGCGATATGGGCCTGCCCACTTTCCGGTATGGCTTTATGGCCAGGGCTGGATATGGCAACTTTTCACTTTATGGCACTTACTATCCCGAACCTATGTTTAAAGAGGGAGAGGGCCCTGAATTATACCCATTCTCGGTTGGGATCATGTTTATTTTTGATTAAATGATATTATTCTTCTCCAAAATATTCAAAACAGACTCTTTGTAGTGGCGACCGATGGGAATTGATTTCTCCCCCGCCTGAATTAAGGTGGGGGTATAAGCATCAATTTTCTTCAAAGCCACGATAAAAGAGCGATGTACTCTCAAAAAATCCCGTTCGGGAAGTTTATCTTCGATGTTGCTGATGCTGTTGAGGGTTTTTAATTCGCGCCCCTCAGTCATGGTAATGATCACATAATTGCGCATACTTTCCAGAACTACCATCTCATTAAGCATCACCTTTACCATCTTCTTGTCGGATTTCACAAAAATAAAGGGTTCTTCAGCAATCGTTTCAGGTTTTGCAGCAGCTGGCTGATTGGGCTGTGGATGTATTTTGAAATACCGGTTTACGGCCTTGACAAATCGTTCGAAAGAAATGGGTTTTACCAGATAATCCAGGGCTTCCAGCTCAAATCCCTCGAGAGCGTAATGCGTAAAGGCAGTGGTGAAAATCACCTCAGGAGGATTGGATAAATTCCTCATAAGCTGCATGCCTGTGAGACCCGGCATTTGAATATCCAGAAACAAAAGATCAACGGACTTCTCGTTGAGTACAGCAAGGGCTTTCACTGCACTTTTACAGGAGCCTTCCAGTTCCATAAAATCCAGGCGGTTGATGTATTCTTCAATGACATCCCTCGCCAGTTCTTCGTCATCAACAATTAAGCATTTAATGGTCTTCATAGTTTCAGGTTTAGAAAGACTTCGTAGGTATCGCTCCCCTGGTTAATGTTCAGTTTGTGGCGGTCAGGGTAGAGTAAGTCAAGGCGCCTCCGGACGTTTTGCAGCCCGATACCACCCTGTACCGAATCTTGCAGTCCAGTCTCACCGGATAGGCTGTTTTCTACTTTTAATACCAACTCTTTTTCGCGTACGCCAAGTTCGATGGTAATCCAGGCTCCCTCATCAAAACCTCCGGTGCTGTGTTTGAAGCTGTTCTCGATGAAAGGAAGAATCAGCATGGGTGCAATGGTTTTTCCATCTGTTTGCCCCCATAAATTTAAGCTGAGGTCTATCCGGCTGCCATACCGGATTTTTTCCAGCTCAATGTAGCTTTTGATGCATTCCACTTCCTTCTCAAGGTCAACTTGTGGGGCATTGGTTTCATAAAGCATGTACCGCAACAAATCAGAGAGCCGGAGGATGACGTCCGGTGCTTTGTCCGATTTCTTCAGCGTGAGGGCGTACAGACTGTTGAGGGTGTTGAAAAGGAAATGAGGCTGAACCTGGTTTTTCAAAAGCCTTAGTTCGGCTTCCAGCTTTTCGCGTGCCAGAGTTTGCTCCCGTTGCTGGATGCGGGAAAGATATTCTACCACTTTCACAATAACGGGAATGGCCAGTACCGATCCTAAATCAACTGCTGTACGGATTATTACCAACGGACTAAAAAGTGGCTGAATTTCCCAATCGGGATAAAATCTATCGAGGATGATGTAATTGTCCTCAAAGCGCTGGACAATGGCAATGGCAAATACCGATCCCAGGAAAAAGAGAATGAACTTCCATATTTTTCCGTGATAAAAGTAACGTGGAAACAGGAAATAAATGACCCAGTAGACAAGCAGCATTTTGGCAGGAAGGCGAATCATTTCGGCCAGATAATTCCTGATAAATTGCTGGTCCTGACTGCCCCAGGCGGTGGCAAAAAATACCAGATAAAATACCCAGTAGAGGGTGTGCTGAACCACCTTATTGTTTACAATTTTCTTAAGCCTGCTCTTGCCGGATCGAATAATTTGCATGTTCCTGAAAATAAAAAGACGCCTTGCACATAATTAGTAATAATAATTGGGCTTCCCCAAAAATATTCCTCTTAGCAGTAAAATTTATAAACTTTTTCCTGTTGTCTGTACCTTCCAATCCGTTGTCTGTCCAATTTTGTTGCAAATGATGCCAATACTTAATTAATTGGTAAAAAATGACTGAACCATTTCAGTTGGCTAAGAGATAAAAAGGAGATGAGGTTAATGACGCTGTATAAAAAGAATGAAACACCCAGGATGAGTCATGTTGAGCGTAATCGAAACATCCGTTTTTTCACATACAGATTCTTCGACAAGCTCAGAATGACCTCAAACCTGGATTTTTTTACTGTCTCTCGTTGTATAACCTTGGTTAAGTATTAATATATTCATTAAAATCTTATAGTTCTATGAAAAATCTTCTAATCTTATTGCTGGCGCTTTTGCCGATGAGCTGTAAAAGCTCAAAAAGTGACGACCAATCCGTAACCTTCAAACATTTTCCGAAGATGGAATCGGATTTCATTCCGGCCAGGGATGTGATGGTGATGTTGCCTCCCGGTTATAATGAAGCTCAGTCTTACCCGGTTTTATACATGCACGACGGACAAATGCTTTTCGACTCTGCCACCACCTGGAACGAGCAAGAGTGGGGGATGGATGAGGTCATCACAAAACTGATTCGAGAGAAAAAAATCCGTCCCGTTATCGTGGTGGGCATTTACAATACCGAAAACCGGGCTTTGGAATATATGCCCAATGCCCCAAAGGCGGAATTAGACACCATGGAACGGCCCAAAGGCTTTGAAGGAGAAGTGATGTCGGATCATTACCTGAAATTCCTGACCAAGGAACTGAAGCCCTTTATCGATGAAACCTTTGCTACTCAACCGGGACCCGGGAATACTTTTATTATGGGCTCCAGTATGGGGGGCCTTATCAGTTGCTATGCCATTTCCGAATATCCCGGGGTCTTTGGGGGTGCTGCATGTTTGTCAACACACTGGCCTGCGATGGATGGGGTATTTCTAAAATATGTTGAAAAGAATTTGCCCGAACCTGCCACTCATAAAATCTACTTCGACTATGGCACGGCCACTCTCGATTCCCTCTATGAACCCTTTCAGGAGAAGGTGGATGTACATGTGGCCAATCAGGGCTATATCCAGGGAGAAAACTGGATGACGAAAAAGTTTAAAGGTGCCGACCACTCCGAAAATGCCTGGCGCAAAAGGGTGCATATCCCGCTGGAGTTTTTGCTGAGGAAATAGGGCAGAGAGCATGGGGCATGGTGCAGAGAGCATGGCGCAGAGAGCGTGGAGCCAAGAGCAGAGAGCATGGATCGGGCCGCCTGTGCCGTTGTCGGATAAAGGATTTTCATGGAACCCGTTTTTTTTGTCCCTGAAAGCCTGCCTGTCAGAAGGGAGGAGAATCCCAAATGAGCCCGGGAATAAGTTCAATGCTTATGAATCTGTTTTTAATTGACCATTTATGAGAAAATACATTCTAATACTTCTAATTTCAATATTGTTTTGTACTACGAAGGGCTTATCCCAATCTCCGGGGACCAATGGCGAACTGGCCGGATGGGTTAAGCAAAATGCCCTTAGTCCCTCTGATTATCTGGTGGACAGATTTCAGGATTACGACATTTTATTCCTGGCTGAAGATCATGCCATCCAGAACAACCTGGAGTTTGTGGCGTCTTTGATACCAGCTCTTTACGAAGCGGGTGTTTTTACCCTGGGTATGGAATTTGGAGCATTGGAAGCCCAGCAGCGCCTGGATTCATTAATCACCGCTGAAGCTTATGATGAGCAGGTGGCCCGGGAAATTATGTTTCGCTATAATGTGGGATGGGCCTATGAGGAATATATGGACATATACCGTGCAGCTTGGGCTTTCAATCAGTCCTTGTCTGAAGGAGAAAGACCATTCAGGGTTTTGAATATCAGCTACGAATACCACTGGTCTAAATTGGAAGGTGTGCAATCGCCGGAGAATATGAGCCGGGTTTTTCACAAGGGGACGCCTGATGCTTTCAGGGCCAAACTGATAGAACAGGAGCTAATCTCCAAAGTTGAGAAAGGCCTTTTTCTGGTGGGATCCGTGCATGGGTTTACCCGCTACAAGATGCCGTCGCTCAATGTGATTAAAGACAATTTTGTGGAGTATGAGGATCAGTATCTCGGCAATCGCCTTTATCGCAAATATCCCGACAAGGTGTTTAGCGTTTTGTTGCACTACCCTTTTGGCAACCGGTTGAATCACTCTCCATCAATGGTGACCCCCGCTAATGGACGCCTGGAGGAAATCATGAGCCTTAACCAGAATCAGCCTGCAGGGTTCAATCTGATCAATACACCCATCGGAAAGTTGCCCGACAACAGTTACTACAGTATGGGTTATCCCGGCTTTACACTCGATCAGCTTTTTGACGGCTATATTTTCCTTGCGCCAGTCAAAGACCAGGTGGGATGCACCATAGATGAGCATTGGTTTGACAGACATACATGGGATGAGGTGAAGCCTAATATCCCTGACCCATACTGGAAACCCGAGCTTCACAACCTTGATGAATATATGGAGTTGATCAGGGATTATGCCAATCTGCAAAAACGCTATGCCCCTGTTCTTGGGGAGAGTGTGTTTTGAATGTGTCGTATAACACATTGTGTTTTTAGTGTTAATTGATTATTTTAAAAACAAGAAGCTAACCAATAAATAGATTTCAACGAGATAGTTTCGGAAATAGCCCTTGTAAAAAGATAAAATGAGTATCCGTTCTTATACCCAACTTGAACGCAGCCCCACCGAAAAGGACGGCCTTGACCGGTGAGCCAAAAAAACAAGTGAAGATGGCGTTTAAAAATCTTTTCTGTTTGATCCCGAGATTAGTTTTTGTTGGTTTTTGGGCACCAAAAATCTTACAAAACTAATCGGGAGAGTTTAAAGATTTTAGCCATCAAATGCGGTTTATGCCGGGATGGCCCTTATCCTCAAATCTTCAACGTTTAAAACTTTGCGTCATTGCGTCTCTGCGTTTTGATAAATTACAAACATAAATTCAAATTAATCATGAAAAGATCCCAACAAACATTTCTAATTGTCGCCCTCCTTCTTTGGAGTTCCCTGGCTGGAGCGGCCAAATACAAAATTGACCATCTCGAACCGCCCTTTTGGTGGGCAGATATGAGAAATCCCCACCTGCAGCTGCTGGTTCACGGAGAAGACATTTCCGACCTGTCTCCCGAGCTGGAATATCCGGGAGTTACTCTCCGGGAAGTTACCAGGGTTCAAAATCCCAACTATCTGTTTCTGGATCTGCATCTTAGTTCTGATGTTGAGCCCGGATCGTTTGAGATCCAATTTAAGAAGAAAGATAAAGCCGTTCTCACCTATAATTACGAGTTGAAAGAGAGAGAACCAGGATCTGCCATGAGAGAGGGTTTCAATCAATCCGATGCGCTTTATCTGATTACGCCCGATCGTTTTGCAAACGGTAACCCCGGTAACGATGAGGTGGAACATCTGGCCGAAGGCCTCAACCGTTCCTTTCCCGGAGGCCGTCATGGGGGCGATATTAAGGGGATTCTTGATCACTTAGATTACATTGATGACATGGGATTCACCAGCATCTGGCTCAATCCGGTGCTCGAAAACGATATGGAAGAGTACTCTTACCATGGTTATTCCACCACCGATTTTTACAATGTGGATGCCCGTTTTGGCAGTAACGAAGAATATCTCGAACTGGCAGAAGCAGCCAGCCAAAAGAGCATTGGAATGATCATGGACATGATTGTGAACCACTGCGGCTCGGAACACTGGTGGATGGATGATATGCCCATGGACAACTGGATTAACTTTGACGCAGAATTCAGCCCTACTTCGCACAAACGCACAACAGTACAGGATGAATACGCATCAAAAGAGGACCTGAAGCATTTCAACGACGGATGGTTTGTGGCTACTATGCCCGATTTAAATCAAAGAAATCCCTTGATGGCCAATTATTTGATTCAAAACTCCGTCTGGTGGGTCGAGTATGCGGGTCTTACGGGCATTCGCATGGATACGTATCCTTATTCCGATAAACATTTCCTGACGCAATGGACAAAAAGAATAATGGAAGAGTATCCCAATTTCAACATTGTGGGCGAGGAATGGAGTGTCAATCCGGTGGTGGTTTCTTACTGGCAAAGGGGAAAAGACAACAAAGACGACTACGTTTCTTATCTGCCCAGCTTAATGGATTTCCCGCTTCAAAGTGCCATGAGCAGCGCGCTTCGTGAAGACGAAACCTGGGGAACCGGGTTCATCAAACTTTATGAAATGCTGGCCAATGATGTGTTGTATGCCGATCCATACAATCTGGTGGTATTTGGCGATAACCACGATATGAGCCGAATCTACACCCAGCTTAATGAGGATCCGGGATTGTTTAAAATGGCCATGGCTTATGTGTTTACCATTCGTGGAATTCCACAGGTTCTTTATGGTACTGAAATCCTCATGAGTAACAAGGGCACTACCGATCATGGCATCATCCGCAGCGATTTTCCCGGGGGATGGGAAGGCGATGAAACCAATGCTTTTACCGGCGAAGGCATGGCTGAAAAAAGTCTGGATGCCCAAAACTTTGTAAAAACTTTGCTGAACTGGCGAAAAAACCAGCCGGTCATTCACCACGGCGACCTCATGCATTATGCTCCTCAGGATGGCGTTTATGTCTATTTCCGCTACAACGATGACGACATGGTGATGGTGGTGCTGAATAAAAACGAAGAGGCTGTGAATATTGACACCCTTCGCTTTCATGAAATGCTCACCGGCAAATCATCTGCTCGTAATGTGCTCAGCGGCGATTCATTCGATATCGGTGACCAGATTGAAATTCCGGCCCGTTCGCCACTGGTGCTGGAGATAATGGAATAATATCAATAACACACACAACTACGTTTAACAGGAGGCTGTCTCAAAAGATTAAAACACCCAAAGAGTGTCATGTTGATTGAAAGCGAAACATCCGTTTGTCAGGCGATAAGATTCTTTAAAAGCTCAGGATGACATCAGGTACAGACTTTTGAGACAGCTCCTTTTTTGTATGGGATAGTGTAAAACAGCATGTGTCGTTGGAATGTGCAAAGGGGAAGGCGCATGGGGCGTAGGGTTGTTATAAAAAACAAGTGAGGACTTCCCCAAGTCCTCACTCTTAATCATCCGGGGCTGAGAACCCCGGATGCATCCCTAACCCAAAACTCTCTGTCGAGAGATATCGTGATTTTTTATTGACCCGGTGAGCAATGGCTCCCGTTTGTCAGAATGTCAGTAAATGATGGTCTTTAACTTATTTTTGCACTCAGGCTTCCGGAAATTTAGAACGCAAAGAACTAATTGTGTGGCATTGGTCATTCCGGAATAGAAAAAATCAGTGAGATTTGTAAGCGAATCAGATTTTGTTGGATTTTTCATAAGATATTGGATTTCAGGTTTTGATGTTGAAACTGCAAGTAAGTGATTAAATAGGTTTTTGTCAATACTTTTTTTGAATTTATTGATTTTTTATTCAAAAGGGCAGGAACTCCGTTATTGGAGATTCCTGCCTTAACAATTTTCCACCGTTGGTTAAACTTAAAGTGTTTGGTTAATTTGGATTAATGTTATTCGATGCCTGATTCTGCTGACGTGTCTGTGCAGCGCGTGCGGTAGCCATAGCTGGTGTGATGGCTTCATTCAGCGACTCAATCAATTCTTTCATCTCAGCAGTTTGTTCCGATTCATTCAGCAATTCGGTTATGGAGAGCAGCGAACGTAAGGCACTTTCCAACGGCACCCGTGTTTCAGTAAGGGTGGGATCATCCTCAGCCTGGAGAATGCTTTTCATGGCCACCTCTTTAAAGTCTGCATTGGCCGCTTCCAGTTCGTCCAGCCAGTCGCGGGCACCCATAACTGACAATTCTTCGATGTGATTGGCCTCCAAATCGGCCACCAGATTGTCAATTTTAGCAGTTTCGGTTTTATACCCACTGCGCCAAAGGGTCCAGCCATATCGGTTTATAATGCCCATTATTTTCACGGCAGCCTGGGCCACTTCGGGATTGCGCCTATGAGAGCAGGCTTCAACAAAATTCCGGAAAGCCACAAATGCTTCATCCCTTTCACTATCCTTCTGAGCTTTCAGAGGCGTATAAGGGTTTTTGTGGTTAACTTCAAATGCATTGCTGAATGCATTGAAATGCTTTTTGGCCTTGGCCACAAAAGGTGTCAGTACTTCATGAGGCTCCGGCATGCCGTTGCAGATGTTTAACAAGCTTTGGGTTAGTGTGTAAAGCTGTTCTACTGTCAGGATTGAGTAATTAATAGATTTAATCATAACTATTTAAAATTAGGGTGGAAAATTATGTTCCTTTTTATTGTTCTTTCGTGATGCCCTGCATGCATGCCTGTCGCAAATCTGCCGCAGAAAAGCTTCCCGCATCGGTGCGGAAACCCAACCGGCGGTAGAAAAGTCCCCCGCATCCGGGTGGATAAGAATTTTGCCACTGATCTGAGGTTCGCACAGATTTTTGAGGGTTTTCTGCCGTCAAAAATGCCCCCGCACCGGCGATTGTGGTTTTCTGACCGTCAGAAATGTCCAATTCATGATGCAGGAAGCAAACCAACCGTAAAAAAGGTGTCTGCATCTATGCAGGAAACAATTCTACCGTCCGAAAATGACAAGTATGATCACGATTTCAATTTTCTGTCAGAAAAAAAGACTGACCTTTTCTGAAATATGCTTTTCCGGTTGGTCAAATCAATAAAAAACGTTTCTTGACAGTACTTACAGCCAATAAAAAGGTAACCAGACCTTTGAAAAGTAAATTTTAATCAGAAAAAAACGAAGTAACCCGGATAATCCAGAAAAATCCCTAAGCCAAAAACTATTCCGGTGAATGATGATGAACAGAAGAGGTCAGGGTTTTCTATGTTCATTGAACTGCAAGTTATAAAGTTCGTCTTAAAAAATCAATTATTTTTTAAGATTAATTGGATCAATCCTTTCGATTCCTTTACCAGACTTGTTTTCAGTGTGACTATGTATTAATGAAAAACAAACTATTTACATAATTTATTTTTGAATGGAGGTTGTTTTTGATACTTTTGAGGATATAAGACGATTTACTTTCAATGACGGAATTCTAATAATCATTAATCTTACTAACCATGCAAAAACACTTTCTTTTAATACTGATCCTGTTTGCAACCCTGAAGGTCTCTGCTCAAATTGGCAAAAACGATTTAATACTCTCCTTTAGTGGAAATTACCACAAAAGCAATGATGAGGTTGGAGTGACAACAAATAATCTTTTTTCAGAAAGCAAACAATTATCATTAGGTGCCGCTCTGGAGTATTTCATTTCCGACAAGACATCGATTGGGTTTGGGCTGGAGTACCAAAAATTGACTGATTTCCGTAAAAGTCGTTTGTTGTTCAATGAAAGCTTTCAGGTTGAAGAGTTGGATATTGACTCCCGGATCTTTTTACCAAGTATTTATTTGACTCATTACTATCCTATTGTTGACAAGTTGTATATAAGCCCTGTTTTAAGGCTTGGATACGGACAACTTAAAAGTGATCTGTCTTCTGAATATGCAAGCAGGTCAAACCTCTTAAGCTCCGGATACTATCCGCTTGAAGAAGTATCCGGACCTGGTTTTGGCACTCTTAATGACTCTTCTGAAGATGATTATCTGATAGCCGATCTAACCCCCCAATTAAACTATTTCTTTTCCAATGGATTTGGACTGAGTCTCGGCTTGGGAGGCATTCATTATGCCATGATCAACGGTGACAGCGAAAACAGCCAGTGGCTGGTAAGTTTCGATCCGTCTTACTGGACATTTGGATTTAAGGTGAAATTGTAAGGAATTCAGCAGGTAACGTCCAAAAACAAACCCCGGCCGGACTTCGCAGTCCAACCGGGGTTCTTTTCTATAGGCAATAGAAAATTTTAATATTTAAACCTTATTCCTGCCATATAAATGGCTCCTATGTTATCCATAAAGGCAAACTCGCGGGAATCGTTGTCCAGCAAATTGCGGGCATTCAGAAATACCGATGCATACTTGTTGACCTTGTATGTTGCCTGCGCATTAAGGATGAACTTGGCATCAATTTCGGCCACGTCGTATTGATTCACAAAAGTTTGTTTTGAAGTGTAATAACCGTACGATGATAGTTCCAGTTTGTCAATAGGTTTGTATATAACATTAACCATTCCCCAAAGTGATGGCGTACTTTTGTGTTCTACGTCGTCTTTGGTATCAGTAGGTTTAGCAGAAGTTGTAAGCTCGGATAACTGTCCGGTCATTATTGCCATGGCATTGGGCTCAATTTGTCCGGCCAGCGACATCATTTGCATTTCAATGATTTCATCTCTCGAATAATCCCAGTAATCGTCGAGAGTAGTCTTTTGGAGGGTAGCATGCATCTTGGTAATCAGCTTTGGCGTAATAACCCAGTCCATGCTTAATGTAGCTCCAATCTGGCGGGCATTCAGTCCCATGTTCTGATATACGATATCCACATAGGGCTGTGTTGCCATCAACATCATCATGGGATTGTCAGCGTACTGGAATATTTCAGGCGCAACATTCAATGTCGTTGAGTTAGGTAACAATGCACCATAGTTACGACTGTCCGAAGCAAAGATCTCGGCATCCAGAACCATTTTGGATGAAGGTTTTACCCGGTATCCCAGTTCTATCATGTCTACCGTCATAAGGTCGTAATCCTTATTTCCTGCAAAATGGATGTATCTGGGCGGCATTCTGCCTTCACGGTCCCAGGTGTAGTTGGAATGGGAATTAATGATGAACGATGATCGGTTGGCTCGCGAATAAACTGCTCTTATCCGGTGGTTTTCGCCCAGGGGAAGGGTACCGGCAAATTGCCACGATCCGTATAGTTTATCGGGATTGTTATATTTTTCGGCTCTTAAAGCAGCTATCAGGCGAAGCTTGCCAAAGGCCAGATAATCGGCTCTGATGCTTCCGGCCAGGGTGTTCAGTTCTTTTTTCCCGTTCAGATAACCGCTTTCATCGCCTTCCAGATAGGGTGAATCATCATAAGTAGCACTCTGGAAGCTGATTCCCGGGCGCAAGTTTAATGATTTGATTTGCCAGTCAAATTCAGCTGAGGCGTTGAACTGACTTTTGTCAATTTTAAAACCATGATCACCGGTGGCAAAATCCTGAGTTCCGCCGGTGTAATTGGTCTGGAGCTTCAACCTTCCAATGCCGGCTTCGAGGTTGGCATACCAGGTGTCGGATTTGCGGCCGCCAAAAGATGTCGGAGGATCTCCCAGGGTGGAGGTATTCACGTATGAGTTCTGGTATCCACCACTCAGGTTGAAACTGGCAATGCCTTCAGGATTATAGTTTACATATCCGTTGATGCCGTAGTTTTCGCGGGCTAATTCAGGGTCTTCAAACAGTTCGTTCATGTCATCCAACGGGTCAGAAATGGAAAGGCCTGTGTTGCCGTCAATCAGCCTTTCATATTGGTCGAGAGTGAAAAAGCCTCCATGGTTATAGGTAGCAACGCCTCCCAGATCATCAGGGAGTAACATGTTTTCTTTCCCATAAAGATAAATCTCCTCACGATCGCGGTTTCTGTGCTGATAGTTGCCTGTAACAGATGTGCTTAGTTTGTTGCTCCACTCTTTCCTGAATGCCAGATTGCCGGTGTAGGTGTTTTGGCTACCCATTTGAGCAGATCCTGAAACCAGCGGTGAGTCGGCTGTGGTTTCAGCTGTGAGAATATTAATAACGCCATTCACTGCGTTGGGACCATACAATGCCGATGAAGGACCTCTTACCACTTCAATGCGGTCGATGTCTGCAAAGCCAATGGGGAGGGCATCCCACACAATGCCTCCGTGCACATAATTAAACATGGGGCGGCCGTCGATCATCAACAGCGTATTGGTGTTTTCCGAATAAATAAGCATGTTTTTGTCGGGCAGGTTGTCCAGCCCTCTCAGGTGAACATCGAAATTACCATTGGTTTTTTCACGAACAATGATGCCGGGTACCAGGCGAAGTGCTTCTTCAATGGTGGTGGCGCCCGACATCTCAATTTCCTTTTTTGTAAGAACCGTTGAAGAAAGTGGAGAGTCGAAAGCATTTTCAACTCTTTTGGAGGCTGAACTCACGTTTTTGTTAATGAGCATATTGGTGAGTTCTTCCATGCTGGAAACGCCCATGACTTCCATGGCTTTCATTAATTCTTCGAGGGGGAGCAGTGATAGCTCCTCAACTGACATGTTTAATACTTGTTCCCGGGTCATATCAGAAGTTTGTGGTTCTTGTGCCAAACCGGCAAGACCGAAGAACACTGAAAGAAAAATGATCAATATCTTTTTCATTAGTATAAGTTTTTCCAAGTTAATGGCTTGTGAAACCTGCATGCTGTTTGGCCTGTGACAGGAGCATGCTTGTTTTCGTTGCTTTTTTGTTTGAGTCTCCCTGAGAATAAAAAATGAGGGAGAATCGTAATCAAATACTTGACCATGTCACAGGACACGGCAGTGCTTAGACTGAAGTTCTGATAAATGTTTCGGCAGATTACAATAAAAAGGTTCTTGTTATTGAACAAGGCTGCCAAGAGCAATCAGCTTCTGAGCCAGTTTTAGTCCGTGTGACTCCACATTCCGCGGGCAGACTTCAAAATTTAACTTTCCCCCGCTGGTAAAAAAACTGATGCCTGCTCCTTGAGAGCAGAGACCTTGCTTGCCGGCGACCAGCAAAACGGGATTGTCTTTTTGGTAAGAGGCAACGATAGGCATTAAACTGCTTTGCGAAGCTGAGACGTAAATGATGTGAGAATCTTCAATGCCATCGGCATTGTTGCTCTCTTTTACAATAAGGCTGCTGTTTCCAATTTTCCTTAACTTTGCCAGGCTTTTCAATTCCGAGGCCAATTCATCATTCCCGATAACCGTGATGACAAAATCGTTGCCGGCAGAATGTGAGGGCCAATTGACATTTTTGGCAAAATTATAAAGAAATAGTGCCTTAAACTGCGACATCTGGGCCGAGACGGTTGTCGTTAAGACCAGACTCATCAGCATTAAAAAAAATAACTTCTTCATGGTACAAAAAGGTTTTGGTTTATGATATATAGTTGCAGATAGGGGGGTATTTAGAAGTGTTTTTTTAAAAAATCTATTCCATTGGCTCTCATTATGCCATCCACCAAAGTCCTGGCATCCCCAGGAGAGTATTGGTGCAAGAGGTCTTTCGGTTCTTGCAGAAACTCACTGGCATATTTAATCAGAGCATTTTTTAATTGGGTGAAATATCTGAGAGTTGGATAGCCGTTAATGGGATTAATGAGACCGTCAAAGTCACTTCCAATACTGATGCAATGCCATGCATTGGTGGAGGGAGGTTCAGCTTCTTCGTGAATAAAATGGGCGCATTGTTGAGCAATAAAACGTGCAGCATTCCATACCATTGCGGCATTAAAACCAGGATCTGTTTTTCTGACTTTGATGTTGTTTTTCCGGCAATACTTTACATACCGGTCAAAACCCAGTAGACGCTGGTCCAGCTCAAGGCCTATGAGTCCGCTGGTCTTCCATACGGCTCTGATATCGTCATTGTTCAGGTTGATGGTCCATGGATTGAACCATCCCTCATCTGTTGCGACTCCAACAGCAGCGTGAGAAAAAACAACAGGCACCTCATTGTTGTAATTGTCTTCGATAAACTCGTAGTATTCCTTGCGTCCCCGGTAATCGGTATGCTTTAAGTCAACAAGGATTCTTTTGCCTGATGAGGTGTCCAGCAATTTGTCAATTACCTGCAATCCTTCCTTGGTGTAAAACTGAAATCCCTGAATGTCTGATAACTCTTCATTGCATCCTTTAGACTGATCAATATTTCCGAGGCATTTAACCATTTTTACCAGGCTTTCTTCGTGCGAGACAAAACCATTGTAGAAGTGGTGGGCGGGAGAAATCATTAAAGGCGGATGCTCCCAGTTTTTTACGGTCTCAATATTTTTCAGCACTTGCCCGATGTCTGCTTTCCTGACTTCCTTAGTGGGATAAAATACGTTGGCGCCTTCGATGGATAGAAAACCGATAACGGCTCCGGGATGTTTTTCAAGGGCGGTTTCGATATCGGAAAAATTACTGGCAAGAATTAATTTCCGGTCGGAATGACTGGAGAGCTCTGCGCTGGTTTTTAAATATTCGTATTGAGCGACTGTGTCATCGAAATAGCGATAATCAGGGCCTTGGATGTACTTTATCCGGGCGCTGCTAATACCGGTTACGATATTTTTGAAAAGAGGAAATCCCAATATTTTTTGATCGGCAGACCTGGTCAGGAACTCTTTTTCTATGGGATAAAGGGAGATGGAAACGACTCTGCTGTTTCCGGCTTTGGCAGCGGTAAGGTTACTTTGAGAATACTTGGCAAAAGCCATTTCGCCAAACAGTTTATTCAGAAAGCGGCAAGGACGCTTGTCGTTCCAGAGAGAATCCTTTGAGCCCGGATTGTAAAAGTCTTTTAGAATGCCGGGGTGATTTTCTGAGAGCCAGTTAAAGCTGAAAAACTCCGGCTTGAGTTTTTTGTAATGTTTGAGCAAATGCTTACAGGCATGACCAAAAGGCTTGATCAGCGGGTGAACATGAAAATCGAAATAATAATTCTCCATTTTAGGAAGGGGTTCCATTAAGACCAGTTTAACACATTGTCAGAAAAAGTGCTTGTTGGCTTACAGGAATTCATTGCCGGGAATGAATGGGGTAAAAGTATATGTTTTTTGTCGCTTTTTTATGTTTGTTAATCAAAAGAAAGGTGGGGTTAGTCCATTTTCTTTCTCCCTTTATATACGGGCCTTTTAACGTTTTGTCAGTCATTCTTTGAAAAAAAATGCTAAGATAAAGGTTAAAAGCCGGAGTATTGTTATCTGGGTTTTAAACCCAGTTTAAATATTTGAAAATTGGCATGCTCTTTAAAATCATTATTGGTGTAAATGTCCCTTGATCTCAATCGAACTATATATGCTTTGTTCTTGTAGAAAATTGTTTTTTCCCACTTATCCCCCAGCGATAACGGGCCGATTTTCAGGTCACTAATCTCCTGCTTCTTTCCCCGGATGAATACCTCGACCATTCCTTCTCCCAGTATTCTGGGATTGATGGTGAAAGGAAGTTTCTGGTAAGCATACCAGTCATAGAGTGTGGGTTGATTTTTAACAGTATCGATGCTTTGCTCTTCTATGTTGAGATTGAAAAAGACTTCTATGTAACTTTCGAATGAAAGTTTTTTGCAGTTTAATAGTTTTCGGAGCGAAGAGGTCTCGATCTTACCCAGCTGAAATTGGGAGTTCAATGCAGAAACAGCGTACTGACTGTCAACGGAGAGTTCCAGCTTTAGCTTCGGGGTGGAAGAGAAAATCTTATGTTCGGTCAGCGAATCACAACCATAAATTAAATCTGTAGGTTCGGCACGGTCCAGATCCATGGCTACCCAGTTTTCAGCTTCAGCCCTGAGTACGGGAGAGCAGTTATTGCGGTTGTTTTTGTCGAATTCAAGTGCCAGATAAAAGGTTCCGACTGCAGTAAGTGCATATACCACCCAAAACAGGGTTCCTTTTACTTTTAGTCCTTTTACTTCGCCGCTGTTGTCACCTGGCTTTATAACATCAGCACGGAAATCTTTTTTAAAGATTAAAGCAACGATCAGGATTAGTAATATCGCTGAAAGAACAATGATCAGTATTTGCATGATTTTAGACTAGGGGTTCATTTACATTATCTTATAATAATTGTAAATATAAAAATTATTTTTTGAAGGAATGGGTTTGGTAAAAAAGATTCATTTATTAAGAAACTGTTTAAGTTTTATCCTTTGTGTTGTTTTCTGGTCTTGAGCTCTTGTCTAAGAACTCAATTCTTCAAAAACATCTTCCAAAAACAAAATTTAAACAGTTTCTAAGCAGCCTTGACCAGTGACTTTTGAAAAAAGATCGGTAAAAATGTTTATTTTTAATCCTTATCAAACTTTGGATTCTTTTAATCTTTAAAAATCAGACTATGTCATTACTAGGAAATCTTATCTGGCTTATTTTTGGAGGACTGGTTACGGCCATTGAATATTTTGTAGCCAGTTTAATACTGATGGTAACCATTGTTGGTATTCCATTTGGTATTCAGACGCTCAAGCTTGGACTACTGGCTCTCTGGCCATTTAGCCAGAAAGTGGTGCCAAGTCCCTCGCAGGGAGGATGTCTGAGTACTTTTATGAATATTCTTTGGATTTTAGTTGGTGGAATCTGGATTGCAGCAACTCATCTTGTCTTTGGTCTTTTGTTGGCCATTACGATTATAGGCCTTCCCTGGGCCAGGCAGCATTTTAAACTTGCCGGATTGGCTTTGACGCCTTTCGGATACGATGTGGTGTAAAAAAATGACTTGACTTTGTAGTTTTTTTGCTTCTGAAACGACTAACTAAGCAAAAGATGGATTTAAAACTACGAAGTCATGGAAAAGTCAATTGAAAAAAAGAGAAAAGTATTTAAAGGTGCCGGTTATCTCTTAGGGTTTCTGATTGGTACTTTAGTGGCTGTTATTTTTGTCGTTATCACTGGGGTTGAAGCCTTGATTGGAGCTATTGCCGGAGCTGTTGCTGTACCTTCGGGAATGTTTTTGGATAAAAAGCTTCAAAACCAATCAGACACTTCTCAGACGGCAGATAAGTCTGTTTTTCTTGTTCTGCTTATTGTTGGCATTATGTTTTTGGGATTTATAGTATTCTTGATTCATTAACGGTTTTTGAACAGACTCGAAATGAAGGGAAAAGACAGAGAAGCAATTTTCCTGAAAATAGTGGAGGAGCATCAGGGGATCCTCCACAAGATTTGTTTTCTTTACTGCCAACGGGAATCAGACAAAGAGGACCTGTATCAGGAAATAATTCTTCAGTTGTGGCGCTCTTTCCCATCCTTTAAACAGAAATCTTCATTTTCAACGTGGATGTATCGGGTGGCTCTTAATACGGCTATCTCCATGAGCCGTAAGCCGCGAATTTTTTCTTCTGGGGATTTCTTTACGTCTCAAAAAGAACCTGCAGATATGCCTGACGACCATCCCGAGGAAATAAAAATCTTATACAAAGCCATTGCACACTTAAAAAAGGTTGACAAAGCCATTGTGATGCTTTGGCTGGAGGAGAAAACCTATTATGAGATTGCCGAAATTCTTGGCATTACAGAGAAGAATGTGAGTGTGAAAATGGTTCGGATAAAAGCAAGGCTGGCTGAGATTATACGCATTTATCAGTAGACTGAATTCCAGCAGGGGGTTATGTTACTTTTACTTAAATGTTTTTACAACGGGTTCATAGCAAATGAAAACTTTCGACTTAGAAAAATATAAAGATTCCTGGAAATCCGGAGCTGATTTTACAGGAAGAAAACTATCAGGGGATCAGATAAACCGGTATCTGATGAAAGAATCTAATGATGTAACCCGGGTATTTAAGAGAAATGTCTTTTTTGATGTTTTTTTGAAGTCAGTAGTTGTTATTTATTGGATTGGTTTACAGTCTTTCACATCGGAAATTAATTGGGTGTTAGGCCTTGTTATGCTGGTGATTTCTGCCATCGGTATGGCAATTGAGTTAAGACTTATTCGGAAAATACCCCTTATTGATTATGGCCAAAAAGATCTTCAGAATATTCTTGCCTTGAAGACCAACTTTCTTCGAACTTCTTTATATCCCATTGCATTTGCAAAAGGGCTTACAGCTCCGCTTTTGATTATAAGCGGAATGACCGGGTGGTTTTTACAAAAGTATGAAACTGTTCGGCCCCTTGATGTGGAAGACTTTGTTGTGTTCGGGGCATTTGTACTTATCGGGTTTATTTTGAATGCAACGGTTGAGTTTAAGCAGCAGATTTTTCAAATTAACCAGCTGGAGGCAACTCAAAATGAATTAAAAACAGAGGCGTTAAAGTCTTCTTTTCTGGCAAAACAAAAACATCTGCGTTGGCGACGTTTTTGGATGCTTTTGATGGCCTTGGTCTGTGGGCTTTTTTTATTAGGTTGGCTCCTTTTTAATTAAACCAATTACTTTCCTTGATGCGGATTATAAGATTATTTCCATTATTTTAGTATTCGACCCTCTTGTTTAAGTATTTATTAAACCTATTCATTAGCTATGAGAGAAAAATTCCTGAATGCCAGACACTGGCAAATCTTTCTAATCACCTTTGCCATTCCTTTCTTTTTACAAATGGCTGTAGTTCCGGTTCTTTTGGTGACTGAAATTCCATGGATTATGTTGTTTGTAATGCCTGTGGTAGTTATTCTTTATCTCGGAAGTTTTATGGGCTGGCTGTGGTCCATGGCTATAGGTCTGCAGAAAAAGATGCCCTCCGGAGTAACTATGAAAGTAAAGCGGTTTCAATATTTTTTCTTTTTTCCGATAATATATTTGCCTTTGCTTGTGGTTTCAATAATTTATTTCTCAGGGACATTGGCAATGAGTGGGGGAGAACCTGAGCTGGGCTCAATCTGGCTATTTCTCTCCATAATTGTTCCGTTACATTTCTTTGCCATGTTCTGTATGTTTTACTGTCTTTATTTTGTGTCAAAAACCATCAGGACGGTTGAACTTCAACGTGAAGTTACCTTTTCCGATTATGCAGGGGAATTCTTTCTTCTTTGGTTTTATCCCATTGGAGTTTGGTTTGTTCAGCCTAAAGTAAATGCGCTTGCAGGGTAGTTTTCCCCGGAAATTATTTTTCACCAAAAGTAGGCTTATGAAACGTGTCATTAACGTATTTATTTCCATATTGTTGGCATCAGGGTGGATTGTTTTTTCGGAGTTTGTCAGAAACGAATGGTTGTTTAAGCGCATTTGGGAAAATCATTATCAGGTAATGGGATTGACATATCCAGCAGAGCCTTTAAATGGGGTGATCTGGGGAGTTTGGTCCATGTTTATGGCTATTTTCATTTTTGTTATATCCCGGAAGTTCTCGTTGCTTTCAGCCACTTTTCTTGCATGGTTTGCCTGCTTTGTCCTGATGTGGCTGGTAGTGGGAAATCTCGGAGTTTTACCTTTAAGTTTACTCTATTATGCAGTCCCGTTAAGCCTTCTGGAAGTGTTTGTTGCTACCCTTATCATCCGAAAAATATCGGGATAAAGCATTCAGATGGCAATTAAATTGTTTTACGATGAAAGTAAAATTTGATATGATTGGCCTGTTTGTTCAGGACCTTTCAAAAATGGTAAATTTCTACAACCAGGTCGTAGGGATTCCTATTGAGTGGGACGGAAATGGTCCCTACGCAGAGTTTAAGCATGACGGTATTCGCTTTGCCATGTACGAAAGGAGGGAATTGGCCGGATTGCTGGGGCAGGAGCCATCTTATCCAGAGGGACTTAACGGTACCTTTGAGCTTGCCATCAATGTGGGAGCTCCCGAAAATGTTGATGAGACCTATAATCGTTTGGTGAGAGCGGGTGCCAGAGAGGTATATCCTCCCCGTGATGAACCCTGGAAAATGCGATCCTCAATGGTGGCTGATCCGGAAGGAAACCTTATTGAGATTGGCTCTGACTTTTGGGAATAATGGATGGTAGTAAAATACGGAAACCCTTTTTATGATGAGAAACTTATCCCTGACTTGTGTCTTATTAGGACTTTTATTTTGGTTGATTCCACGTCCATTACTTGCAAATAATAATCAATTCTCAGGTAGCCCTAAAGGTGGGGGTGAAGTAATTTCTGGTTTAAACTCCGGGTTACAGTTGGAAGCCGATTCCATTAACCGGAGATTAGACGAAATAGTGGAACTTCGGGGATATTCCTATTATTTCGAGCAATTTCAAGGGCGGAACAACTCGCGAAGCTTATGGGCCATGGAGCTTATGTTTGATGTCGGGTTTCTGGCCTTTGATTTTGATGAATTTGAAACTATTCTGGGCGATTTCAATGTTGATGAACTTGGGATAAACCCGGGGATAGCCAATTTTGAACTGGGGTTTTATTTTAATAACATCTATGCCGGATTTAGTATGGGGTTTAGCGGGAATGGGGGTGAAGAGTATGATTCACTAAATGTTGAAGTAACAAAAAATCAATACGGACTTCATTTCGGGTATAATATCCGTAATGCTAAACGGTTTCACATTATCCCCGAGGTGGCTTTAAAATGGAACCGCTTCCGTCTTATCAACAGTTTTAAAGAGCGTAAGATTCCCATAGAGCAATATCTGCGGGACAGAGATCTGGATCTTAGAATCAACCAAACCACAGGACATGCCGGTGTGAGATTTTTCTATAAGGTAAACTCCCCGGATTATTGGAGTTCAACTTACCTGACTTTAGGAGCCTATGCAGGGTATGCGTTCAAGCTAACATCCAAGCCCTGGGTGTATTCTGAACACAATCGCTTAACTACTGAGAAGCAATTAGAATTGAATCATTTCAGTTTTGGGATTCAGTTTTCATTTTTCTTTGATTCCACTTCTTATTGAAATTGTTTTTGTCTATGATTTTTTCCTGATTTTGATGAAAAAGGTTGACCATCTCTCCGTTTGTGGGGTAAATTGCCTTTGATAATCAAAATATTAGGGCCATGTTTAAATTAAAAATTTCACTTCCGTTGTTGCTTGCCCTTTTGGTGATGATACCTTTCACCTTATTGGCACAGCAAGAGAAAATGCCAATCACCACTTCCTCCGACGAGGCTACTGAACTTTATTACGAGGCCGTTGAGGCTATGTATGACTTTAATCTCAAAAAATCCAAAGAACTTCTTGAAAAAGCAGTAATGTTAGATCCTGAATTCTTTATGGGCTATTACCAACTGTCTAAACTGGGGATGCAGGAAGGGGATAAAATTGATTTTATGTTTTATGCCAAAAATGCCATTGAATCCGATGCCGATTTGAACGAAGGTGAAAAACTATTGAAGTCATTGCTTGAAGATATTATCGATGAAAAAAAAGAACCGGATGTTGCAAAATATGGTAAGGAGCTAGTGGAGTTATATCCAAATGCCCCCTTTTCTTATGACCTTTCTGGTTTTTTTCACTATTCAAAGGGGGAATATGAAAAAGCGCTGGAGGATTATGAAAAGTTATTGGAATTATCCGACCGGAAAGGACCGGTGTATAATATGATTGGGTATGCCAATCTGGGGCTTAAAAATTTTGAGGCCGCAGAAAAAGCGTTCAATAAATACATAGAACTGGAATCTGAAAAGTTTAATCCATACGATTCAAAAGGAGATTACTTTATGGCAGCAGGCGACTATGGAAATGCTTACAAAAGTTTTGAGAAAGCTTTGGCGGTAAACCCCGATTTTGAAGCAAGCCAGAATAAGTCTGCCCTGGCTAAAGAACTGATGAAACATCAAATGGCTAAAACTCCCGATCTGGAAGGCACCTGGAAACTTATCTCATATGAATACATGAAACCTGACGGGACTAAAGATGATATTAAAGTAAAAGAGGCTGTAAGGGTTTACAATAAACAAAACCTTGCAAGCTTTTATGAATATGAAAATGGAGAGATAGTTACAGGTGTTTTGAAGTATGAGCTGGACGGTGAGGTTTTAAATCTTAAAATTCTTTATCATTCTAAATCGGAAATGGAAGGGAGGGATGCTCTGGAAACCAACTCCATAGAAGCAGGGAAGCTTACCCGGAAAATGAACTTTGAGGGGTATGATATAACTGAAGTTTACGAAAGAATGGAATAATCTTTTTGGGGTTCGGCCCTGGGTACTCAAACCTGAGTTTTCTGCGTTCTGTTTTTTATTTCACTTCTGCCGAACCTACCCTTGACATCACCTTTGTCCTCTTATGAAAAAGATGCTCCCCTCTGCGCTTCTCCTTGTCTTCAGAGGTTTTTGTAGAAAATACCGGACCTGCCGGGTTTATTTTAAACCACAGAGAACACTGAGGGACGAAGAGATGAACAGAGTTGAAGCCAGGTTCAAGGCACAAAAAAGCCACCTCACAATGAGATGGCTTTTTAAATGGCTCCCCAGGTAGGACTTGAACCTACGACCTACGGATTAACAGTCCGCCGCTCTAACCAACTGAGCTACTGAGGAATAACTAATTTGAAATATCTTGTTTCAGTATCACGAGCACCTCTGACTTACGGATTAATTCCGAAGCGTCGGAACCGCTCTAATCCCGAACCATCGGGAAGCTACTGAGGAAGATTTTAAGATTGGGAGAACCATTGTTTCCCCTATTGCGGATGCAAAACTATATTCTTTACTTGAATTATGCAATAGCTGAGGGCGGAAAAATTTCTTTTCTCCTGCAACTTTCTAAAAAAATGGCCATCTTTGCAGTCGAAAAAAAACAGAAGAGATTATGAGTAAGGTTATTGGGATGGGGAATGCGTTGGTAGATATTTTAACGCGTTTGCAGGATGATACCATTCTTTCTGATTTGAATTACCCCAAAGGCTCTATGCAGCTGGTCGACGTGAAAGAAGTAGGCAATGTATTGTTGGCTACCAGGGACTTTCCTCGCAACCAGGCATCCGGAGGGTCCGCTGCCAATACGATCCATGGATTGGCAAATTTGGGGATAGAAACCGCTTTTTTCGGAAAGGTTGGAAAAGATGAATGGGGCGAATTTTTCAGGTCTGACCTTGAAAACAGAAACATTAAACCACTTTTGCTGGAGAGTCCAAGTGAGTCGGGGCGTGCTTTTGCGCTGATCAGTCCGGATTCTGAACGTACTTTTGCTACTTTTCTTGGAGCTGCAGTTGAACTTGCACATCACGAGGTTCATGAGGACATCTTCAACGGATATAGTATTTTGCATATTGAAGGATATTTGGTGCAAAATCGAGAGTTGATTCGTCACGCCCTTCAGTTGGCAAAAAGTAAGGGGCTTACCGTCTCTCTTGATTTGGCCAGTTTTAATGTGGTTGAGGATAATCTGGATTTTCTGCATGAAATGGTTGAGAATTATGTCGATATTCTTTTTGCCAATGAAGAGGAAGCTAAAGCATTTACCGGACTTGAAGATGAGAAGGCTTTGCATAAGATCTCTGATTATTGTGATCTGACAATTCTCAAGCTTGGGAAAAAAGGCTCCATGATAAAACGTCATGATGAAGTTGTTCAGGTTTCGGCTATTGAAGTAGAAAGCCTTGATACTACAGGTGCAGGAGATTTGTATGCTTCAGGGTTTCTGTTTGGAATGATTCATGGATTGTCCATCGAGAAGTGTGGTCAGATTGGATCACTTTTGGCCGGAAAAGTAATTGAAGTCATTGGACCCAAGATGGATGATGAGACCTGGGATACCATAAATAAACAAGTCAAAGCTATGATGAATTAGGATTGTTCATTATTCCCAAATACTAGAACGGGCAATCCCGGAGATAATTACTCCTGAGATTGTCCGTTTTTTTATTTCAATCCGGCATTTATAATAGTTTAACGGAGTATTGCGGCATAATAGATGTTTTATAAGATTTGGATAGACTATCTATCTTTTGTCATTTTTTTTAGCTGTCTGCATCTTTAACTTTGCTAAAAATGTAAAACAATATCGCTATGTACGGTAAATATAAAGACCACCTTCAAAAAGAACTTGATAATATTAAAGAATCAGGCCTTTACAAACAGGAGCGAATTATTACCACACCCCAGGGAGCAGAAATTGAGCTTACCACGGGAGATAAAGTGCTGAACTTTTGTGCCAATAATTATTTGGGATTATCCTCACATCCAAGAGTTATTGAAGCGGCCCATAAAGCAATGGATTCTCATGGCTATGGTTTATCTTCGGTTCGATTTATTTGCGGGACCCAGGATATTCACAAGAATCTGGAAGAAAAAATTGCCAAATTCTTTGGTATGGAGGACACCATCCTTTATGCTGCCTGCTTTGATGCCAATGGAGGTGTTTTTGAGCCATTATTTACCAGTGAAGATGCCATTATATCAGATGCATTGAACCATGCCAGTATTATTGACGGTGTGAGGCTTTGCAAAGCTGCCCGGTACAGGTACAAACATGCTGATATGGAAGATCTTGAAAAGCAATTGCAAGAGGCACAGGCACAACGATTCCGTATCGTAGTTACGGATGGTGTTTTCTCGATGGATGGCGATATTGCTCCGCTTAATAAGATTTGTGATCTGGCGGATAAGTATAATGCCATGGTGATGATTGATGATTGTCACTCAGCCGGATTTATTGGTAAAACCGGTCGTGGAACCCACGAATACCACGATGTGATGGATCGTGTAGACATTATTACCGGCACATTAGGAAAAGCTCTTGGAGGCGCTCTTGGGGGATATACCACCGGAAAAAAAGAAGTCATTGAGATGCTTCGTCAACGGTCTCGTCCCTATCTTTTCAGTAACTCATTGGCACCAGCCATTGTTGGTGCTGCAAGCGAGGTGTTTGATATGATGACTGAATCTACGGCCCTTCGTGACAAATTGATGGATAATGCCGAATACTTTAAAACTAAAATATCAGAGGCCGGGTTTGATATTAAGCCTTCCAATTCAGCCATCGTTGCTCTAATGTTGTACGATGCCAAGCTTTCGCAGGAATTTGCTGCCAAATTGCTGGAGGAAGGAATCTATGTTACCGGATTTTATTATCCTGTAGTGCCTAAAGGACAGGCCCGGATCCGTATTCAGCTTTCCGCAGCTCATGAGAGAGAACATTTGGATAAGGCCATTGATGCTTTTGTGACAATTGGGAAAGAGCTTAAGGTGATTTAAGCAGGAGGGTTCATCCGGAAATAATAAGTCAATCAGTTACCCTTTTATATTTAAAACAGAGATGTGTCAAAGATGCATCTCTGTTTTTTCGTTATAAGAGACAGACTTTAAACCTTTTTCCGGGTCAGGTTGTTTGTTATTTAAAATCAATAAAAAGAATTTGACCATGAAGAAATTGACAACATTAATTATTGCATTGGGCTTGTTGGCAACCAGTCCTTCGCTTTTCGCTCAGAAAAGTGAAATGAGTGTGACAGATAGTAAAATTACCTGGACCGGTAAGAAAGTAACCGGATCTCACACCGGACATATAAAATTGCTATCCGGATATCTCGAGAAATCGGGTGAAGATTTTGTTTCAGGTAAGTTTGTGGTGGATATGACTTCCATCAGCAACCAGGATATTGATGATGCCGAGACAAAAGCCAAACTAGTAGGACACTTGAAATCTGACGATTTCTTCGGTGTTGACAAATATCCAACAGCTACACTGGTCATTGAAAACGGAGAAAAAACAGGTGCCGATAAGTATAAGTTTACCGGAAAAATGATGATTAAAGGAAATACCAATCCTGTTTCGTTTGACGCTACTGCTGATGACAAAACGTTTGAAGGGAAGCTGGTTGTGGACAGGGCAAAGTATGATGTACGTTACGGATCAGGGTCATTCTTTGATAACCTTGGGGATAAGATGATTTATGATGATTTTGAGCTTGATTTTATGGTCACATTTGAATAATTGTACCTTTTTACAATAGATCGTTAGTCCCGATGCTTCGGGATAGACATAAGATATATCGTATAATATTGAAAATCTGCACCTTAGTACAATAGATCGTTAGACTTTTAGATAAAAGTAGCCCAGCCGCGCGGAAGCCGGAAGCTGGAGGCTGGAAGTTAGAAGTTAGAAGCTGGAAACTTTCGAAGTTAAGAAATTTTGATTCTTTTTGCGGCATATTTAAAAAACTAAG
>NZ_QEWP01000059.1 GCF_003121985.1 Marinilabilia rubra | reverse complement strand
TACCTGAAGTATGTAACCGCAAGGAGCGTCCTAGGGTAAAACTGGTGACTGGGGCTAAGTCGTAACAAGGTAGCCGTACCGGAAGGTGTGGCTGGAACACCTCCTTTCTGGAGAGTAGTTATCCAAATTAAGAAACGACAAGCACGACGGATCACGGAGAATAAAAAGGACAAGGAAAAGCTTTTACCTTGGTTTTGCGTTAATAAAAATATAAGTTCCCTTTAAGAAGAAGTGATCAGTTAACAGTAAACAGTGATCAGTTTTACTACTGATGCATTTGATGGTTAACCTCATAAGTTAGGGCAGAAACGACCATACACAGGGAAAATAAACAGTCCCGTAGCTCAGTTGGTTAGAGCACTACACTGATAATGTAGGGGTCGGCAGTTCAAGTCTGCCCGGGACTACAAAGGGAGGGTATAAAGGTGAAACGGTGAAAGGGTAGAAGGGTCAAACGTAACCATTCAATTATATACCATCTCACCATCCAATCATTTTACCATCTTAGCATTAAAAAAGGGAATAAGGTAATAAAGGCTCAACACCTTACTTTACCACTAAGCCACAACGGCTGAAAAGTTCATTGACATATTGGAAAACATAAGACTCAAAAAGCAAAACGAGCACACTAAAAAAATAGTAGTGCTTTAGTGTACGTTTTTACCAGCAATGGTAAAAACACCAACTAAGAAAGTAGAAAAGGGCGCATGGCGGATGCCTAGGCTCTCAGAGGCGAAGAAGGACGTGATAAGCTGCGAAAAGTCACGGGGAAGTGCAAATAACTAATGATCCGTGA
>NZ_QEWP01000058.1 GCF_003121985.1 Marinilabilia rubra | reverse complement strand
TAATGTGAATCAAGGGTTGAAAATATAATAAAAAAAGTATGGTAAATGCCTGAAAATCAGCGCAATAAATTTGTTTAAATCCCTGAAAACCAGTATCTTAGAGTTGTTTTCGAAGCGACTTTCAGATATGGTTTTCAAGGATAAGGATGACAATTTAATAAGAATATACGAATTAGTCTGTGGCTATTTTGAGGAATTACAATTTTACTGTGAACGGTTCAGTAATAACAAAGAGCCAGTTTTTACAGATCAAGAGGTTATGGCAATATACCTTTACGGAATCCAATATCAGGGATTCACAAAAATTAAACACATCCATAAGTTTGCATGTGATTATTTGTTGAATTGGTTCCCTAATATTGGTTCTTATCAGGCATTTAATAACCGGTTAAACCGGCTAGGAGGAGCATTTACAAGGTTATCAGAAATCCTGATAAAAGATTTCCAGCCAGATGACTGTTGCATAGATCAGAGCCTCTTGGATTCTATGCCTATTGTAACTTGTTCCGGCAAACGTACTGGAAAAGTTGCACGGGAAATAACTGATAAAGGTTACTGTTCCACCAAGGGGATGTACTATTATGGTATCAAATTGCACATGCTCGGGTTCCGAAGAAAAGGAACTCTTCCATTTCCTGAACAAATAATTTATACCCCAGCATCAGAAAATGATTTAAATGTCTATAAAACAGCTTGGTCAAACCTGTATAACCGCACATTTTTTGGAGATAAAATATACATGAATCACGACTTTAACAAACAAATGAAAATGGAATACAACTCTGAAATGTTAGCTCCCATCAAAGCTGTAAAAGGAATGGCAGAGGTTATTAAGCAAAGAATCAAAGCTGCAGATGATCTGTTTTCAACTGCTGTTTCCAGAGTGAGACAACCAATTGAGGCAATGTTTGCCTGGCTAATCGAAAAAACAGATATACAAAGGGCTAGCAAGGTTCGGTCGACAAAAGGATTGATAGTTCATGCCTTTGGTCGTTTATCTGCTGCTTTTTTAAACTATGCTTTCAACCCTTGATTCACAT
>NZ_QEWP01000057.1 GCF_003121985.1 Marinilabilia rubra | reverse complement strand
CCAAAAATACGGAAATGAATCAACTGTTTCCCATGGTTTAAGGAACCGCCGTATACGAGACCCGTACGTACGGTGGTGTGAGAGGCTCTCCGCTAGGCTAATGGCCTAGCGGCAGTCTACTCGATTAGGCAATGTTTCGTTATATTTTATCCTTAAATGTCCAATTGTCTTTGTACTTCCATATCAAGTTGATAATCTATCCAATCTTCAAAATCATCAATTAGTTCTGGAGCAAGTTCTAAAGCTTCTGCTAATTCTGTAACATTTTTTAGCCTTATGGAATTTAAATTTTCCAATAGTGTCTCGTAAACTTCCCCTGTCCCCTTATCAATAAAGTCGGCTGGATTTCTAGATGCAAATATTAAGTCATATTGAAAAGGTATTTCATTTTTGACGTATTCTAATATATTTCTGATTATTAATGCGTCATTGAAATTGTTCTTGTTGTTCTGAAATGGGGCTTTTTTGTTTATGGCTAATTCGGATATGAAAAGTTTTTGTTCATTAGTAACCCTGATTAATTCGCAGTTATTCATGAAATCTTCAATTTCTTGCACTCTATTTCTTGCTTTCTCAATTCTTCTACTTTCCTCGCTATATTCAGCAATATTTGCTAAATACTCTGTTTTCTTTTCTCCTTGAAAATACGTTGCTAGATTTTTTGCAGCAATATACTCATTCTTTATGCTTTCAGTCAGTCGTTTGATGGTGTTTTCTTTGTTTCTTTCCCATTCTTTGATTATTATATCATTAACTAAGACTTTAATTTCATTATTATTTTTCAGCTCTTTGAATTTTGCCCAAAGTGATTGATAGTTATCTTTTGTTAGATAAATCCAAATATTTGTATCTAAAACTATGCTTGTCATGCTTTTTTGTTTAAAATTGACTAACGGCCTGCTAAATAATGAATATGGAAATTTATCCTTTCTAACTTTTCAAAAAGACCAGAGCCAAAGCGTTGTATTTGATTTTAACTTTTTGTTATTAATTTCAAGTGTAAGCCTTCGGCCTCCCACGTAATGTAAAAGTAAGAATTTTTCCCAGCCCGGGGGTGCCGGTCTGGGAATTAGATTTTTCCAAGTTCTACTGGAATCTCTTAGAATTTATTGGAATCAGTTGGAGC
>NZ_QEWP01000056.1 GCF_003121985.1 Marinilabilia rubra | reverse complement strand
CAAAAATACGGAAATGAATCAACTGTTTCCCATGGTTTAAGGAACCGCCGTATACGAGACCCGTACGTACGGTGGTGTGAGAGGCTCTCCGCTAGGCTAATGGCCTAGCGGCAGTCTACTCGATTGTGGTTTCGGCTTTTTATTGTTCAAATTGGATGTTCTGATTCATCAATTCTACGTTAAAATTGATTTTTGCATTCAATGCTCTGAATACCTTTAAAATTGTTTCAAATCGTGCGTCTGTTAAATTGTTTTCAATTTTGGAAATTTGGGCTTTTTTCACGCCAATCATTTCTCCGAGTTGGGCTTGTGTCAAATGTTTGTCTTCTCGAATTCTCCTAATGGTTTGTCCCAGAATATCAAGACGAAGTTCTTCTTCAAAATTATCTCGTTTCTCAGTACCAATCTCGCCGATGTGCTTATCAATCATTTCGTCAAGACTTTTTTTTCTTAATCTATCGCTCTTCATAACCCTTTATTTTTATGTTCAAAATATTCTTTCCGTATTTCTTCTGCTTTTTTTATTTCTCCTTTCGGGGTTTTCTGCGTTTTCTTAATAAATCCATGAGTTGCCAAAACTAACGTTTCCTCATTTTCCGTTTTATCCCAAAATGCAAGAAGTCTGTATTGATTTTTATTGTATTTAGTCCTTAGTTCCCAAATCAAGTCATTTAGTTTCTTGAATAATTCTGGGTCGTTTACTAATTGGGCTTTTCTGGCGTTATACAAGATTTTTTCTCTCGTTTTATCATCCAGAGATTCAACGAAATCAATCGCTTCTCCAAGTAGTTCAATCTTAAACTTTTTATTCATTCATCTTTTTATACGAAGATACAAGTTTCTTAATTAGGAAACAATTGGAAGGGGGTTTTTTTTTAAGCTGAACCACAACGGTGGCGGTATGAAACGTTGCGCACTTTGAAACACAAACTTATCAGCCCGCTAAGCCGCCCGTTAAATGTTATTTCGTTCAAATTTACCACAATCCGCGCAATGTTTTATGACCGCGTGTGTGTGCCCTGCATGAGCAGCAGCGCACCCACACTGGAAGTTCTTGAAAAAGATTAAAAATACAAATCTTTTTCAAGGAACCATAAAGTGCGGGGTGATTTTATCCAGAGGGTGTAAGTCCCTTA
>NZ_QEWP01000055.1 GCF_003121985.1 Marinilabilia rubra | reverse complement strand
TAAGGGACTTACACCCTCTGGATAAAATCACCCCGCACTTTATGGTTCCTTGAAAAAGATTTGTATTTTTAATCTTTTTCAAGAACTTCCAGTGTGGGTGCGCTGCTGCTCATGCAGGGCACACACAAAGCTGTAATACGGCAGCCGGGGCATTCATAGCATATTCAACCATTTGTTTGGCCTTGTTACATACTTTTGGCCTGATAAAATCACAGCGGGTTGAAAGCCCCGGCCGACCGCATACAGCGGGACGTTAGGCAATATTAATAAACTATTGTATTCAATTGAATATATTGATTATGAAGAAAGTATACCAGAAAATAAAGGAACTATTTAAATCTCCAAGTTTATTAGTCAGCATTATAGCACTCATTTTTTCCGCACTAAGCATTTATTTTCAGTTTTTTAATGAGAAACATACTTTAGAATATGCTACTTTAAAACCAAGTTTTAATACCGAGACTAAAAAGATTACTATCCCTTTGTTAATTAAGAATTCAGGCAACCAGACGGAGGTTTTATTAAATTCTGAACTAAAACTAGAAGTTAAAAATAATGATAGAAACTTCTTTAAACGTATAAGTCCATATGAAAATAAAGAAAGCTACGTGATATTGGCACCTGGAGAATTTAAAACAATCTATCTAGTGGGAGATTATAAGGCTTATTTGTTTGGTACAGTTAGACCTAATCCCGACAAAGTCATTGAATATTCACCAATAACTGTTTTTAATGACTTACTACTAAAAATTCAATTAACATATTTAACAAAAAAAGGAGCTGTAGCTACAGAAGAACGAAATATTGGATTTATTACTTTCAATAAAAATGAGAAAATAGCGAGAATTGATTGTTTGCCAACTGAATTGAAAGAATTAAATTTAGGATATAGTGAATCAGAAATAATAAGTTATTCAATTGTACCCCAAAATTATGTTGGAGATCCTTTGTCGATAGACTTTTCTGATACTGCTGCTGTGCTAGAAAATTATGATATACTTCAACTGGTAAACAGAATTTTAAAAGAACAAGGAAATGAACAACTACCCTTGCCTAACAAATCGCAATAAAGCTTATGGAGTCCGGCTCAATTAGGAAGTTTTATAGCTTCGGCAATAAAAGCCAAATACCTAACTTGAAAGTAAGCCATCGGTCTGCCACGTATTGCATCCTCCGGCCGGCAGCCGTTACTTTGTTGTCAAAAAATGAGGATGACACTGACAACTTTTAAGCAACTCTACCAAGAATACCAGGAATCGGGCCTG
>NZ_QEWP01000054.1 GCF_003121985.1 Marinilabilia rubra | reverse complement strand
TCACTATCATCCGAGAGTTTTTTGAAATTGAGAAGAAAATTGCTGCATCCCTTTATCCATAGAGGGATAATTGCTCGTTTTGAGAAAAAAAGTCGGATGACAGTGGTATTTTCATTTGCTTGCTCTGTTTTATTCTTTTTGCACCTTCGCCCATGGTATTGCACACATAATCAAGTGATAAATAAAAGCATAGACTCATTCGTATTTTTTCGACAAAACTTGAAAATGCAGGTAGTTTTTTTGCAATAGTTCTTCTAATAAGTTCCAGTAGCATAAAAGTTATCATTGCGATGTAAATTTGCGACTTTACCGCATTTTCACTTGTCCCTACAAACGTTTTTACCTGCAAATTCTGTTTTAATGCTTTAAAAAACAACTCAATATCCCAACGTTTTTTGTAAAGTTCGGCTATAGTTAAAGCATCCCATTCCAATTGGTTTGTAATGATCTCGATAATTTTGTTTTCATCTTCTTTGTAAACGTGCACAAGTCTTAATTCCTGATTATTAATCCCACAATCCTTGGCCTTTTTTGAGGTCAATCGGATAATTTCATCTTTTACAATATGTTCATTTTTCCCATCGGGCAGATCGATTTCTTCCACTGTTTCATATACAGTATTGCATTTTATCCTTGTAACAAAAGTGTTCTTAGCAGCAATACGGTTCATCATTAAAGTGAAATCAAAATATCCTCGGTCCTCGACAATTATCGTATTCTGAGGGAAAACTAACTGCTCTAAACCATTACGATCATGCACTTTGGCCTCGCTGATATTAACAACGTCAGGCAGCATTAATTCAACGTCCAAACAGGTGTGAATTTTTACACCTCCTTTAGCTGTCCGAAATTTTGCCCAGTCAAACATGGCCAAGCATAGCGGTATAGTTGAGCTATCTATTAGTTTTATACTTTTGCCTTTAATCTCTTCTATGACAAAGCTTTGATGATGCTTTTTCAGTATGCTTTTATAGTGGCTTAGTAGTTTGTAATAAAGACTCTCGAAAACACGCCAGTCTCGTTTTCTATTACCATCGCTCATAGTAGATCGAGCCGGACTTTGTTTGAGGCCCAAGTCTGATATGAATATTTCACTTACTCCTATTCCGGTTGATATATCACTCAATGTATGACACTTATACAGCTGTCCGTAAGTTAAGGCAACAAATTGATCGTAAGTCTTATATTTACTGCAACCTTTATCAGTCTTATAAGTATTGGTGCAATTGTCAAATAGCCAGCGGGGAACTAAATCTAAAATTTGTCGAATTACTGGTTTGTTGGTATTTTTGTTTCGCCTGAAGAGTCCCATATATAAATTGTTTTTGTGGTGAAAACAAAAATATTGGATTCTTCGGGCTTTTAAAAATTAAGACTTTCGGATGACAGTGA
>NZ_QEWP01000053.1 GCF_003121985.1 Marinilabilia rubra | reverse complement strand
TCAGTTAACATATATTCTGATCAAAACAGAAAATTAAAATCAAATGTCAATCAAGGCACTCTTTTTTTTTAGCAATTTTGCAGTTAATAATAAATCAAAAAGTCAACCTATATTAGGACGGCTCACCCGTTAACTGACCACCGATTACTGCTTACTGACGACCTCTTTACGCCCAAGGCTACAAGCGCCTTTCCCCACGCTCCCTGCCCTATGCAGGTAAAACTACTGAATTGTTGATTTAATAAGCTACTGGGTAGATGAAGACCACACCTTCGCACCCTCCAACTTTCCCCAAAATAATTAATTATCTTCGCACGACAATTACAACCGGCACTGCCGGAGAAAAAGAAAACATCATGCAAACATTACTCAAACAAGCAATGGAGGCATCACTGGCGGGAGCCAGGGAAATAATGGATGTCTACGAAAATTCAGATTTTCAGGTGCAGACCAAAGATGATAACTCACCGTTGACAATTGCAGATCTCAGGGCTCACAATGCCATTAAGGATCTTTTGGAAAAAACAGGGATCCCTATTCTGAGTGAAGAGGGGACTGATATCCCTTTTGCAGAACGTTCAGGCTGGGTGCGTTTCTGGTTGGTAGACCCGTTGGATGGAACCAAAGAGTTTATTAAACGCAATGGGGAGTTTACGGTTAATGTCGCATTGATAGAAAAGGGAAGTCCTGTGCTGGGGGTAGTTTATGCGCCGGTGCTGAACCAAATCTATTATGGAGATCTGGAGGACGGTGCCTTTATGGGTAAAGAAGTTACTGCTGCAGAGACATTGAATGCCATACCCGGGAAATCGGTAAAATTACCCGTTGCTTATGAGCGTGAAACATTTAATGTGGTGGCCAGTAAATCCCACCTCAATCAGGAGACAAAAGATTTTATTGCTGATATTGAAAAGGAATCGGACAAACCGGTAGATACCGTAAGTATCGGCAGCTCGCTGAAGCTGTGTCTGGTAGCTGAAGGGAAAGCAGATATTTACCCCCGCTTTGGTCCTACCATGGAATGGGATACCGGTGCCGGTCATGCGGTTGTCAGAGCTGCAGGGAAAAAGGTCTTTCAGGCTGATACGGACCATGAATTGCAGTACAATAAGGAGAACCTGCTGAATCCTTATTTTGTGGTGAAGTAGGGGGATGGTGATCGGTGGTCGGTGGTCAGTGGTCAGTGGTCAGTTGTCAGATTATTGGAGGTTAGAGGCTTGAGGTTAGAGACTGGAGGTTAGAAGTTAGAGGTTAGAAGAGCAGGGAGCAGAGGGCATGGAGAATATTTTTATCTAACAATCTACTATCTAATAATCTAATATCTAACGACCAAAGGATGGTCAGTAGTCAGTGGTCAGTGGTCAGTTGTCAGTTGTCAGTAATTAGTTGAGCCGTCCTAATATAGGTTGACTTTTTGATTTATTATTAACTGCAAAATTGCTAAAAAAAAAGAGTGCCTTGATTGACATTTGATTTTAATTTTCTGTTTTGATCAGAATATATGTTAACTGA
>NZ_QEWP01000052.1 GCF_003121985.1 Marinilabilia rubra | reverse complement strand
TTAGGTATAAGAGCAGAAATTCAATTTGTTTTATATTAGTATTTCTCAATTTATTATCCCAGTTCTCTGGCCCGGCGATCGTTTAGTTCGGTGGTGATTTCATCCAGTTTATCCTGATCAAGCGGATAGAATTTCATCAATACCGCCGCAACAATGGCTATTAAGGTAGGAATCCAACTCATCAGCATCACGATTCCGGGAACCGCACCCTCAATGGCGACAGCATCCTGTCCATCGTAATGGAAGGCTGAAAGCACCAGTCCGATAATCGCTCCTGCCAGTCCACCGCCAAACTTGGTGGCAAAGGAACCGGCCGAGTAAACCAGACCGGTTGCTCTTCTTCCATTCTTAAACTCTGAATAGTCGGCAGCATCACCCAACATGGCAAAAAACAAGGTCGGGAATATGGCAGCCCCGAATTCGGACAAAATACCGATGGTAAATATGGCGGCTGTATCGTCGGGACCACAGAAGGCGATCAGGGCATTAATACCTCCCGAGAATATCAGGGCATAAATGAACAGCTGGCGCTTACCCAGTTTGCGGCCCAAAGGTGAGGTTACCATGGCTCCTCCGATGGAGGCGACCATCAGCAAGACCATGTAGGTACCGGCCAACAGTTGATCGTGCAAATAGTGGGAAAAATAGATGACTGTTATCCCTTGTTTAATGGAATTGTACACATTAAAGAGCAACCCTATCATCAGCAATATGATCCAGGGACGGTTCCTGACCAGGTCTTTTAAATCCTGAAGCAGATTGGTCTCCTGCGATTTGGGTGGCAGCACCCGTTCTCTTGTGGTGTAAAAGGTAATAAACAGAGACAGGGCCAGAAGCACTGACATTATGTATATCGAGTAGCTATAGCCTTGTTTCTGATCGATAATGGAGATCCTGGTTTCATCAAGTTCCGGCTCGCCTTCCACAACAAAAGCATATTCTTTATTGGCTTCCATCGAAAAGCTTTTGCCTTTGGTGGGTTTATTGACTGAATCGGTTACTTGTGGGGAAAGCCATGAAAAAAGAGCCACGCCGTCTTCGGTTTTGATATTGACATTTTCAACGCTTTTGGGGGCCGAAACGGTGACTTCGTATTTCTCATTATCAAGTTTCAATACATCAATGGTGGGGTTGATATTGCCGAAGTGAGCCACCAAAAACAACAATGCCCCCTGCACCAGCATTCCGCCGGCAAAAGCACCCACCATCCGGTATGACCCGATGCTGGTTCGCTCCTTGTCGTCGCCGGTCATGACGGCCATCAGTGCTCCGTAGGGCACATTGTTGGCGGTATAAATCAGGGTAAAGAGGATGTAAGTGGCGTAAGCATAAACAATTTTCCCCGTGGGACTAAGTTGAGGAGTGGTAAAGAGCATCGACAAAATAATCCCCAGGGGAACGGCAGTCCAGAGTATCCAGGGGCGAAATTTCCCGTATTTGGATTTCGTGCGGTCTCCGATAATCCCCATTACCACATCGCTGATTCCATCACTGGAACGGGCAATTAGCATCAATAACCCTACCGCAGCAGGATTGAGACCAAATACATCGGTATAAAA
>NZ_QEWP01000051.1 GCF_003121985.1 Marinilabilia rubra | reverse complement strand
GAAAACACTATAGTTAAATCATTGTTATATAGTTTTTTATTGTGAGGCATCCTGAAGATTGTTTAGTTCAACAATAGCCTCCAATATCAAGCGTGTGCAAGCAACGCTTGATCGGAGGCTAAGTGTTGGAGGCTAAGTGTTGTAGCGCGTTTTTATCTATCCTGTTTCCAATTTTTTAATCCGATTACATCATTTCTTATGGTTTTCTTCCATTCCATTTCATATATCTGGAAGAAATAATCAAAAACCATGTGATTATATTCTTTCATTAATTCATAATCTGGCCCAGTGCAGCCTTGTTCATAATAATGCACTTTGTATGTGTTCTCAAAGATACTATCTGTTGAATAAACAACTGGTGCGATGCCACTTTGGATGAATAGGAAAAGATTGCCATTTTCTATGTCTTGCTTAGCTAATTTCTTGGCTTCATCATTTGTCTCAGCAAATATTAATTGTATTGCATTACTCTTATTAATCAATTCATCAGTCATTTCTCTTGACTGTGAAAAACAAATAATTGTAATCAAAAGAAAACCAAATATGAATAAGAGCCTCATTTTAACTGTAATTAAAAAGTCTGACACGTTTTCTTTCGTTCTTTGTTATTATTCCAAAGATTATGCTGGGAACAACCAGAATACTTAATAATCCAGCAATTGTATAAATATTAATTGTTAAAAATAGAAAATCCCAAAGAAATATTAATAACAATGATGTTCCAATCAATAAAACTGAAAGAGCAATGAAATGAGCTATTTTATTTTCTTTTGCTTCAATATTGACAATGTGAAATTTGGTTTTTTTGTTACAATTTTTACAAGTCAATGAAATATATTCTCCGTTTGATTTTTTAAATTCAATTCTATCTGATACCCATTTCGTAAAGGATATCTCTGATTTGCATTTAGGGCATTTTGCATATAATTTCATATCATTCTGCCAATTTGTTGAATAGTTGTTAACCCAAGACCGCTACAACTTCTTGTGCAATGTTTTTATTTCATTTCGTATTTCTTCTAATTTCATAATTTTTGCTTGTAGAACGGTCTCTATGTAGGTTGATTTATTTTTCAATATAAGTCTTCCGAACTGTTTATTATGGTCAGTATAAATTATTTCAGTTTCTAAATTATCAATTTCGATTTCTTTTCGTCCGTCTTTAAAAAAGCCAAAGTCAGCTATGTATGAAATCTTTTCTCGATTTACAGTTAGTATTTCTTGTCCGATGGTATTCCATAGAACTATTTTTAGTAAATAAAATCCTACTCCCCAGCAAATTATAAAGGAAACCAAAATTCCAATATGAGGCCCGTTTCCGTATGTTAATGCAATAACGGTAATTGGGATTAGAATAAGAATTGACATAATCAGGATTAGAAAAATCCTTATGAAAATTGGTGCTTTCTTAGTTCCAATGGTATATTCTGTACCGTTCATTATGGTCTTGTTTTGTTTTTTTTAATGCGCTAACCGGGTAGCTTACGCCCCCTAAGAACCGTGCGTGCCAGTTTCCCGGCACACGGCTCAGGCACTTTTAAAGCCTGCCCGGTGAGGGAAGACCCGGCTGTTATTACTACTTTTGTTGTCGTTGAC
>NZ_QEWP01000050.1 GCF_003121985.1 Marinilabilia rubra | reverse complement strand
CGCAACTCACCCCTTTCGGGATGATAGTCGAATTTTCTTCATATATTTGCTGTGATTTATTTAACAATAAAAAGGCCGATCTTGATTGGTGAATCTTAAAGCGATCGGCCTTATTTTACACTGTAAATATAATAAAAATAAACCATAAAACACTATATTACAGCGTTTTATTTTGCATTTTTCATTATTTTCTATAGAAGAAAGTTGCCTTATTTTCATTGACTTCGGATTTGAAAAAATCCTTAAATTCCATTCTTAACGAAACTGAAATTAACAGACTCGGGAGGTTATCCGGTTTTGTGCAAAGGAAGTCTAAGCTATCGGCATTTAAGTTTCTGCTTAGCTTAATGTTTTCTAGATTTGACGGAAGTAAATTAAGCTTAAACGATATTAGCAATGAACTTTACGACAAATTTGACTGCAGCATCAAAAAGCAATCTATAAATGAACGCATTAACGATAGTGCAGTTGAGTTTGTGAAGATGGCCATTGCCAAAGCCCTTAGTGAAAAACTGGAAGCAAGAAACAATATTGCCTTCCTCAATAATTTTGCAGCAGTCAAGATCCAAGACTCAACAAGTTTTCAATTACCGGAACATCTTGCCTCCCACTATGGAGGTTGCGGAGGTGCGGCATCAGGGGCGCTGGCCCGCATCCAGTTTGAATACGACCTCAAGAGTTCCAATATAACCACTTTAGAACTAACCTCGGGCAGCTACCAGGATGTTAAGTTTTCCAAAGACCATGCAGAGAAAGTAGAAAAGGGTGAACTGGTAATCCGGGATTTAGGATATATAAGCGGTGGTTTTTTGAAAAGCATAATAAAACAAGAAGCTTATTTTGTAAACAGACTAATAGCCAGACAATCAGTCTATACAAAATCAATGCATGGAGAGTTCCTTCAGCTTGATTTTGCAACGTTGCTTAAAGAGATGGACAATGCCCTTATAAGATCAAAAGAACTGGAAATCTTCCTTAAAGTAGATCAGGAGTATATCGGGATGAGAATGATAGCGGAAAGAATGCCTGATAAGATATACGAACAAAGGATAAGGAAGGCAACGAAAGAAGCCAAAAAGAAAAAACGCAACCTAAGCGATGAATACAAATTACGATGCCGTTTTAACTTGTTCGTCACCAACGTTGATGCTGGCATTTTAAAGACAAAGGATATTAACTATATGTATAGCCTGAGATGGCAGATCGAACTGATATTCAAATCATGGAAGTCCACATTCTGCATTGCTCATGTAAAAAAAATGAAAAAAGAACGGTTTGAATGTCAGCTTTATGCAAAGCTATTGCTTATAGTGGTGAGCTGGATTACTTATAGCAAGATAAACAACTTTCTAACAGCATCGCACGACATTAAAGCTTCGATGTATCTGAGTTATTATAAGTTTTGCAAAACAGTAAATGCTCGTTTGGAATCATTTATGATGGCGATTATTTGTAGAAAAAAACGGTTAAAAAAATTCATTTCCAGCCTTGTTCATACCGCCACACGGAAGGAACAGAATGTAGAACCAAAAAATAAAACATTTTCGAGTATCCACATATTAGAAATGATAAACCAAACCTTTGATTTTGTGAATATTCCA
>NZ_QEWP01000005.1 GCF_003121985.1 Marinilabilia rubra | reverse complement strand
GCTCCAACTGATTCCAATAAATTCTAAGAGATTCCAGTAGAACTTGGAAAAATCTAATTCCCAGACCGGCACCCCCGGGCTGGGAAAAATTCTTACTTTTACATTACGTGGGAGGCCGAAGGCTTACGATAAAATCAATCAAACCAAAATCGAAAACCAACTATTTATTAGCATCAACGGCAGCGAGAACATCAAAAACAGCCTTTTGCATATGTTTAAAGCCATGCAAAAACTTAGCCCTGAAATCCTTCATCCAAAGCAAATCAGGGCAAGCGTGATAACCCATTGGCTAAAAAACTACAATCTAAGGCAAGTCCAATACATGGCCGGCCATAAATATGTAAGCAGTGCCGAACGTTACCAGTTGAATAACCAGGATGAACTGCAAAGCAAATTAGAAAAATTACATCCGCTAAATGTGAACAAATAAGGACAATAAATCTTAACTTTGTAAAAGAACTAAAAATGTCTTTTATGGACTCACTGCAGATAAAAGAAGAGATACACAACTTTATAAATCATGCCGATGAACGTTTTCTTCGATTGGTGTATAGTATGATAGAAAGTGAACGAAGCGAAAAAGATTTTTACAATACTACCGATGACGAAATGATGGCACGGGCTAAGAAATCCCTGCAATCAGTTGAAGAAGGCAAAACAAGGAATATTCAAGAATTTAAAAAGGATATTGCATCTTGGAAAGAAAACAGGGCTATACAGTAGCAATCACACCGGAAGCAGAGAACTATTACCGTGATGTGCTTGAATATTTTTACAAACACCACAGCGAAGCCAGTGCAGACCGGAAATCCACAGGGCTACTTGAAAAGGCCATTGCATTAGAAAATAATCCTAGTATTGGTCGTAAAGAAGAAAATCTTCGTCCACTTGGCAGAATGCACCGTTACATCTTGTATTACTACACTTCACGAAAAGCCATTAAAATTATCTATTTCATCAATGAGCAGGAAAGAACTGTATATGTAACAGACTTTTTTCCTTGTGAGAGTGATGAAAACAAGATTAGTAAGCGATAGACTAATCCCCACCGCACAGGCCAGGAAAAGCGGTGTTCGTCATCACTCGTCGGCAAGTTTAGTGCCAGCCCGTCCGGCCTTTGTTTTTAGATGAAATGATTTTATAAGGTAAAAACAAAAGCCGCCCCTCTTTCGGGTGCTTCGCTACGCAGGATGTCACAAAACTTGCGCTCCTCAATCTTCCTCACTGCAGCTCTCGGTCTGCTTAGGCCGCTTCACTTCGTTTGTTCGTTCCTCACTCACTACGTATCAGCCGCCACGCATCCTTTCGCTGCTGCGAGAAGGCTCGCCTGCTAACTCCCTCGGTTCGGCTTTGTCATCCCGATTAAATGTTTGTAAGGTTTTTGCTCTTAAAAACCAACAAAACACTAAGTCGGGACGCCAAAGCTTCAGTGCAAGCACCACTGCCGGCTCTGCTTTCTTCCCGATGAATCGGGATCAGCTCTCGCCGTCAGGCCTCGGTCTTACTCGCAGACGGCTCGCACTTCGTTCCCTGCCTACGTTCCTTCGGCAGGTAGACTCACTCATTGTACCCTTCGCCCGGCCGCACGCTCAAGGCTGTTTTTCCACGCACAAAACCCTATAATCAGCAGGTTACTGATGAAAAAAAAGAGATTAAGAGAAACCCTCTGATAGTCAAAAACCAAAAAAAGCGCAGTAAAGATAAGTCGTCCTACAGGTCTGTCAAGGCCAAGCCTTGACATCCCCTCCGTCCTTCCCTGACGCAGTGGCTTTCTTTTTTTCGGTTTTCTTTTAAAAAAATAATGTTGTTATTTTTTCTTTTAACTAAAAGTAAATTGATTTAATGAGAGATAAAGAAAAAAAGAGGGTGTCTTAGTATTTTAAGACACCCTCTTTGATTTTTTCACAATAATAACATGAGCATTATTGCAACCTGGATTAGAGAAATTTTTATCTCTAATTTACCATACTTGATAATCATATTATCCAAGTATTGCGCCCGGTATCTTGGGCCTTTGTTTTACCACACCAGACTAAAAGAATTATAGATAAGTCTGTTGTTTACAATTGGATAAAGTTAATGAATCTTTTTCTTTTTACTGAAAATATATGAAGCCATTAGAAATGAATTTTTCAGCTAAATGGTTCAATTAAAAGAAAAAAGATACTATTTTTGAGGGTAGTAGACGTTCTTTGAACAATGGTTTTGGAGCAGCTGGGGAGCCGGGGGAAACGCTAAAAAACTGCGTAAGTTGTTATGATTTCTGATTGGAAGCTTTGGGCGGGTATTTAATGAAAAATATGCCTGAAGATAATGGAGACATCAATCAATTCAGTAAGGAAAAAAACGGTTCTTTTAAAAAAAATAATGCAATCGGTCACGGGAAAGATGATTGTATTTTTACCGTTATTGCATGTTTTGTAGCAGGATTTATTAGTACCTTAAAAAAGGGCATAAAAAGACCCGGAATTAAACCAAAACAGCCTGGTAATTCCGGGTAAGACTCTTCAAAGAACGGTTTTTTATAAATCAAATATTTTGTAAGCAATTGAAAGCGTCAGGTTGTTGTTGATTCTTTCAAGTTCCGTAGATGCGTCCCCTAATCCCCATGTGTAGCGAACATCGAAATTAAAGCTCCCGAATTCAACACCACCGCCGGCCTGGAAGTTCCATTGGGCGTTTTTCATGTTTTCAGAAAGTGAAGGCAGGTTGTTGACATCTGACCATTTATTGTCTTCGCTGGCTACAAATGATGCTACGGGTCCACCAACCCCGTATATATTGAGGACCTTAAGGTCGATTAACTTGAGATGAGCCAATAATGGAATGTCCCAGGTGTGATAAGTGGTTTTGACAGTTGTGGAAATATTGTCTCCGGAAAATGTAGTTTCACCTCCCTTTTTGATATATAACAACTCTGGCTGGAAGGAGAGATTGTTAACCAGTCGAATTCTGGCAAATGCCCCGAGCATTAATCCTCCTTTAGCTTCTTCTTTGGCGTCCTGAAATGAATATTCCTGGTTGCCTGAAAGGATGTCATTAGCATTATCGGTTCTAAACTTCGAGGAGTTGTAACCTGCTTTTATGCCCAGTGCAAAACTTCCCTGTGCCATGGTTTGGAAAGAGAAAGCAGCAGCCAATATCAGGCAAAATGTAATCAATGTTCTTTTCTTCATAACGGGTGATTTTTGTGTTAAAATGGTAAATGTATTAGTTTTTACAATGTTCGTGATTTGGAAACGTTTATTTTAACCAATTATTGAGTATTCTGTTTATCCTTGTTTGAATAGGCAAAAATAAGCATCCCGTTCCAGTTATTAGTGTCACAACTTTCTTATTTCTGAAATCCAATGTGTATTTTTTTACTTCCTGGTTTCTCTAATTTAATGTTTCGTTACAACGGAACCAAAAATTGTACCATCTGTTGGATTGATTAAGGGAGAGTGTATTAGAAACTGTTTAAGTTTTATCCTTTGGGATGTTTTCGAGCCTTGAACCCTTATAATTCGTCAAGATTTCCTTAAATAGCGTTGCTATTCGTGTCAATTTTGACGTGTCTAAGAGCTCAATTTTTCGAAAATATCTTTCAAAAACAAAGTTTAAACAGTTTCTAAGTTTTCTAACAGGACTGGTATTGTAAATGGTGTTTTGCTAAATTTACAAAAAGGTTTTCGGTTACGGAGCAGTTTGCTATTTCTCAAAAGAAATTGTTTTAACTTGTGGTTGTTGCCATTTCTTTATCTTATAAATTTATCTATATCGATGTGAATGATTTATTTTAGAAATATACATGTCTTTTTTTTGTGTTGTTTCTTTTCATTAACCTCCCGGGCGGACGGGAATGTTCCTCCCGGAAATACTGTAAACGGTTATGTGAAAGATGCCAGAAATGGCGAGATGCTGGTGGGGGCAACAGTGGCAATTAAAGGGACCGGTCAGGGAACAGTTACCAATGTTTACGGATTCTTTTCATTGGATCTGCCTGTAGGTGAAAATGTACTTCAATTTGGTTTTCTGGGGTATAATACTTTTGAATTGGAGGTAAATAATTCACGGCGAGTTACAATAGAGCTTCAACCAAAGACACAAACCATTGCAGAGGTTGTTGTTAAGGGGGAGGGCAATGAAGGATCATCACGCTTTCCGCTTTTGGGACTGGAAAAAATGGAATCCTCCTCCATTAGCAACATCCCGGTATTGATGGGTGAAACTGATCCAATGAAAGCCATTCAGATGCTTCCCGGGGTTTCTGCTACCAGTGAAGGATCCAGTAATTTTACTGTCAGGGGTGGGAATCCGGACCAGAATCTACTATTGATGGATGAAGCTATCGTTTACAATGCGGGGCATTTACTTGGCTTTTTTTCTGTATTTAACAACGATGCCATAAAAAACATTCAGCTGTATAAAGGAGATTTCCCTGCTTCTGAAGGCGGTAGGCTATCCTCTGTTTTGGATGTGCGTACCCGCGATGGCAATATGAAATACTTTGAAGGCTCAGCCGGAATTGGTCTTATTTCCAGTCGTCTGAACCTTGAAGGGCCAATCAGTAAAGACAAAGCATCATTTTTGGTGAGCGGTAGAAGGACTTATCTTGATCTGTTTTTGCCTTTAGCTGAAGATGAAGAAATTCGTAACAATAAGCTCTATTTTTACGATGCCAACGTCAAAATAAACTGGATTGCCGGAGATAAGGACCGTTTTTTCCTAAGTGGCTACATGGGGCGTGATTTGTTTAAAGATGAACTGGCACAACTTGACTTTGGGAATAATACTTTTACATTTCGCTGGAATCATGTATTCTCGCCTTCTTTGTTTTCCAATTTTTCCTTCGTCCGAAGTGGTTATGATTATTTTCTGGGGACTTCCGAGAAGGACATTGAAGATATGGAATGGGTTTCAGAGTTTAATGATTATATGTTTGGTGCCGATTTCTCCTGGTTTATTACCCCTGAACACACCCTGCGATATGGTCTCCGGTCGATATACCACAGAATAGATCCCGGGGTGGTATCAGGGATGGATGAAAATTCCCTTTTTCAGGAAGTGGATTTGCCCAGGAATAATTCCCTTGAGCATGGAATTTATTTCAGCCACACCGCAGAATTATCTCCATGGATGATACTTAGAATGGGGTTAAGGTATTCAGTATTTCAGAATATTGGCCCGGGAAAAAGTTTTGTTTTTGATGAGTATTACGAGGTGACCGATACGGTAGAGTACTCAAAAGGGAATGTCTACAACACTTATGTCGGCCTGGAACCCAGAGCGGGAATTTCCATCTTTTTTAATCCAAGGCTTTCCGGAAAGATGAGTTACAGCCGCACCCGCCAGTATATTCAGTTGGCCAGTAATTCGACCTCTTCGACGCCTTTGGACGTATGGTTCCCGTCTTCTCCCAATATAAAACCGCAGATTGCTGATCAGGTATCCCTTGGTTTTTTTAAAACCTCAAGAAATGGCGTTTTTGAGCACAGTCTGGAAGTTTTCAATAAGTGGATGCAAAATACCATCGACTTTAAAGACCATCCCAATTTGATTCTTAATGAAACACTGGAGGGAGAGGTGAGGGCCGGAACCTCATGGGCGAGAGGGTTCGAGATTATGACCAGGTGGAATACCATCCGTTTTAAAGGTTGGCTTGGCTACACATTTTTGAAGTCGGAGAGGGTTGCCCCGGAAATAAACGAGGGAAGACCTTTCTTGTCGCCCTATGATCACACTCACGATTTCTCCCTGTTCATGAACTACCGGCTGTCGACCCGGGTTTCCGTTTCAGGTAACTGGGTTTATTATACGGGAGCACCTGTTACCATGCCGGTTGGCCGCTACGAAGTGGACGGGGAGTTTATTCCCTTGTATTCAGAAAGGAACGCTGAGCGGATGCCCGATTATCACCGGCTTGACTTGTCAATGACCATTGATGGAAAGAGAGGGGGACAGTGGGTGTTTTCAATATATAATGTATATGGTCGTAAAAACCCGTGGGCCATAAATTTTGTAAATGAAGACGGGGAACCATACAATATCAAAGCCGAAAAAACATATTTGTTTTCGATTGTTCCATCAATATCTTATACCCTGGAGTTTTAGCCGGAATGAGAAAAAAGTATAAATAGATTTATAAGTTTAAAGTTATTTCCATCTGGCAATAGATCGTTAGATTTCCTGCCTGACAACAGTCAGGTAAGATTTAAGAGGAACCATATGGTGTTAATAATCAGAGCTTTGAAGTAAGTGTGCGTGTGATTGTAAGAGTTTGGTTTATAGCCTTTTAAAAAAGTTTAATGAAGAATTGTCTGGAATGCTATTTTATAAATTGAAATTGTTTTGAAAAATCTTGATAAAATATTGAAAGTTGTTGGTGAAAAGATTAATAAAAATAGTTTCATCAACCAAACATTGACTTTGTTTGTCTTTATTGGGCTAGCCTCAGGATGCACGGAAACCATAGAGTTAGAGCTGGAGACGGCAGCAAAACGACTGGTGGTGGATGGTAATGTCACAAATGAACAGAAAATGCATTTTTTACGCCTTTCAGAGTCGGTATCTTTCTTTTCCGATTCCGCCTCGCCAACAGTTTCGGGAGCTCAGGTGCTTATATCTGATGGAATAAATGTTGAACGCTTATCTGAGGCACAGGATATCCCCGGTATTTATTATACTTCTGAGAATTTTGGAGGAGTGCCCGGGCGAACTTATTCCTTATCTGTTTCTAATGTTGATATCGATGAAGATGGAGAAATGGAAGAGTATACATCACATGCCCCTTTGCCTGATGTTTCGGCACCCGACTCCATTACTATGGAATTTGATGAAGGCTGGAATGTATGGAAGATTTTACTGTATGCCCGGGAAAATCCTGAAACGGAAGATTATTATATGTTCCGGTTATTTAAAAATGGTACGCTTATTTCCAATACAATTTCAGAATACAGTGTTGTGAGCGATAAGTTTTTTGATGAAGGAAATGCTAATGGCATTTGGGTGCAGTCTATTGATGCCGGGCAGGAGAGTGGTGAATTTGAAGAAGGTGATGTAATCACTTTGCAGATGTGTGGAATCACTGAAGAATATTTCGATTTTGTTCAAGCCGTTCAGCAGGAAAACAGGGGGCAATATCCTCTTTTTAGCGGGCCGCCGGCCAATGTTCCGGGAAATATTAGCAATGGAGCATTGGGGTTCTTCTCAGCCTTTTCTGTTTCGTATGTTTCCCTTTTGTACCATGAGGGAGAGGATTATTCGGAAAAGTAATATTGATGCGCTTATGCAGAAAAGTGAAACGGGGTTCATGTGCTATATTTAGCAGTTGCCATCCTCAGACATGGTTCTTTTTCTCCCGGCAGAAATCTTTTTGAAAAATGTTTTTAACAATTGCAGATTTCTCCTGCAATTGTTAAAAACCTCAGTGATATTAATGCAATGAAGAGCCTATGATGTTAAAAAACTCCTCACGGGTAGCCATGTTTTTCAGAAATGCCCCCGTAAAATCGGAAGTAGTGGTTACAGAATGTTGCTTCTGAACGCCACGCATCTGCATGCACATATGCTGCGCTTCAATAACCACAGCAACACCGAGAGGGTTTAGTGTTTTATGAAGGCACTCTTTGATTTGAGTGGTTAGTCTTTCCTGAACCTGAAGACGTCTGGCATAAGCTTCTACGACCCTCGCAATTTTGCTTAATCCGGTGATGTGATGGCGGGGAATGTATGCCACATGAGCTTTTCCAAAGAAAGGCAGCATATGGTGCTCGCACATGCTGTATAGTTCAATGTCTTTAACCACAACCATTTGCTGATAATCTTCGCGAAACATGGCGGATTTCACAATGTCTTCAGGATCCATGTTATAGCCCTGGGTGAGAAACTGCATGGCCTTAGCTACTCTTAGCGGGGTTTTTTCAAGGCCTTCGCGGGTTTCGTCTTCCCCCAGGATTTTCAGCACTTCTCTGTAATGGGTGCTTAATTCGTCTGTGGTTTTATCATCATATGATTCAATCTTGGCGTATCCGTTGTCGCCGTGTAATGTATGTTTCATAAAAGTGAAATTGCTACAAGTTTTGAGCTAACCTGCATTATTCATAAATAATCTATTCCGATGTCCAACTATCGCCAAAAGACAACCGTCCTCAATAAAATGGATTTGGAAATAATCCATTATTTCCTGCATCCATTTTATTTGCGGTTAATTGTATTTCTTTATATTCGAACATCTCGTAACGATAATTCATGAATAAAACAGGCTAACTGTTTTATAAACTTAATTTAAACCACAAATTTAACAAAGCAGTCGAAATAAAGGTTTCCGGTTTCAGAAATTTTGATGGTCAGGTTGTAAGTACTACCCGGTAAATACCTCCCGGTTTACTTTTTACCAATCCTTTAAACTCAAGATCAAGCAGTGTTGCCGATAGTTTACTGACCGGAATACCGCACTTCAAACTTAGTAAGTTGAGGTTCATTTCTTTTTCTTCTATCAGACTTTCCATGATGGATTGCTGATCTTCATTCTCGATGGTGGCAAAAAGATTTCCCTGTACCGTAGCCGGCGCTTTGTTTTTAGCATCCCAGCCCAACGCATACTCAAGGTCTTCTACAGATTCTATCAGGGCTGCAATGTTGTTTTTAATAAGCTTATTACATCCGGCAGAGTATTTATCACCAGGCCTGCCCGGAAAAGCTAAAACATCCCGGTTGTAATCCCTTGCCAGTTCGGCCGTAATCAGGGCGCCTCCTTTTCGGGCTGATTGGACAACCACCAGGGCATCTGACAAGCCGGCGATGATTCGGTTACGCTGAACAAAATTGTGCTTATCCGGATTGGTCCCACTTAAAAACTCTGTCATCAGAGCCCCTTTTGTAAGCATTTCTTTGGCTGTGTCGCGATGAAGAGAGGGGTAAATCCGATCCAGACCATGGGCCATTATGCCAATTGTGGGCAGGTTGCTTCTAAGGGCAGCCCTGTGGGCACAGATGTCCACTCCGTAAGCCAGTCCGCTGATGATGACTGTATCGGGATGCCTGGTGCCAAGGTCGGCAACCAGTTTCTCACACAAGTCTGTGCCTTCATCGGTTGGGGTGCGGGTACCTACGATGCCTATGGTACGGGGGGCATCATAAAAAGATTGACCATGATTGTAAACCATCAGGGGTGCATCTTCACAATAAGACAAACGGGCCGGATACGAGGGGTCTGAAAAGAACAGAGGTTGAATTTTGTGCTTTTCAATAAAACGGAGTTCTTGTTCAGCCCTCAAAAGAATTTTTGTTCGGTCTGTACTGCGAAGAAGTTGCTCGAGGGCAGATCCAATACCCGGAACTTTGGCCAGAGTGGGCATTTTTTCTTCAAACAAGGCTGATTCGGAGCCCAGGTAGGCAACAAGGTTTCTGGCAAGCTTTGGACCAATTCCTTTAATCAGACTTAGGGCTATTCGGTGCTTTAATTTATTCTCATTCACAATTTCAGGTTTTGGGGTATTTCCCTGTAAATGTAATGATTATTCTTAAATATTTAAATAGGGCTCGCTGAAAGAGTCAAGTACAAGGTTATTTGTGTGTTGCGTTAAAAAGCTTTGCATCCGGGTGATCTTATTTTGCTGTAATGATTTATTTTTTAGCATTATAGGCGTTTTTTAGCACGCCCTGAATTAGGGCGAAAGTGTCTGGTAAGGCTGGTAGCCCGATTTATACCTTCTGCCTTGCAGCTGACAGACTTTTTTTAATTCAATAAAGATTCCAGCTCACCCCGGTGGTTATCATGCCCGCATTGCCTTTCCCGGCTTCAAAGAGCATGCAAAAACGCTCGGTTAGAAAATACCGGATTCCAAAAATGGGGCGGATTCTGATTTGGGCATCGGAGCTTTTGTTGTCATCAAAGGTTTCCGTCTCAGCATTCCAGGAATGTTGTTCATTGGTGTTTTTAAATGCTACTTGTAAAGCCCCGGAAACGTAAAAATCAAAATCTCCCAGAAAAATGCTGTGCCCGCTTAATGCTTCAAGCCAGTGGGCGTAATGAATAGTTGCCACGGCACCCGTTGTTATTGTGTTGTAACGCATTACATTATCGGGTATTGTGTCGTTGGTGTATTTGTCTCCATTGTATCCAATAAAACCACCTGCACTAAAATAGTCGGTGATCCCTTTTTCGAGAAATACGGAGACAGGCGGAACTTTACTTATGGAGTAATCTTCCCAACTGCTTTGGTCAGAATAATCTGCAAATGATATTTTGGGACTTAAAATCCAGGCATCTCCACGATACTGGCCATGAAGCGACGCAACAATACAAAAAAATAAAAACAATAGGACTGAGTATCTTATCATTGTCAGAAAATGTTTCCGTTAGCGAAATTTGGGCAGCGGTTTGGATGTTTTCCCGGCAAATTTAATAAGATTAAGGAATATGTGAGTTATCTCTTGTTGAAAGTGCTTTTACTGTTTGTTTTCCAGTTTGGAAAGATATTTAATCATCTCTTGTCGTCCCTTATTGCTCATAGCCGATAAGCCCACTGCCGGATATTTGGCAAGGCCTCCCTGCATCCTCTGAAAAATTATCAACCAGGAGGTGAATCCTCCGGCACCGTATTTTACCTCATGATGATGGAGGTTTTTGATCGGGATTTGAAAGGCCCTGAATTTTCTTCCCACCGGAAAAAGATTGTAGTATTTTACCATCAAATCTTTATTGTCTTTTACTTCCAGCTGAATGTAATGGTAGCCTCCCAAATAAAAGAACAGGGCAGCCAACCCTATAATACACGCTAACACAATTCTCATCCATATGGGTGAGGGAAATAGTTCTAAAAATGAAAGCGCAAAAATAATGACCAGACCGGCCCAGATGCCTGAAAAGGTCAGCAAGGTCCGGGTGGATTCTTTTTGATTTGAAATCATGATTTTATGTTTTATTACTCCTGACAATACTCCGTTATCCCGATGGATCGGGGTTGCAATAGACTCATAATCAATTGATTATAAGAGCATCCCCTTTTGTGTTAATGTGCAGAATTTCAGAATGATACGAATTATCTTACATCTAATATCTATCCCGAAGCATCGGGACTAACGATCTATTGTCATAATGTACGGTATACAAAGATAAAAGTTCATAAAACTGAGAAACTGTTTAAATTTTGTTTTTGGAAGATGTTTTGGAAGAATTGAGTTCTTAGACAAGTCAAAACCAGAAAACATCCCAAAGGGTAAAACTTAAACAGTTTCTCAAAACTAACTCAGTTAATAAAAAACCTTATTTTTGCAGGAATTACTTATCAAACCATTAATCATGCAACCATTACCTACGAAATCGGCACCGGTTTCCCTGAGTGAGGATCCTGTGGCTGATTTGCAAGAACTGATTGAGAAGATTTCTCCGGATAAAATATTTCTGCTCACCGATGAGCATACACATGAGCATTGCTTGCCCATAATCGAGGACCTGCCTGGATTGTCGACAGACAGAATCATTAAAATAACGGCAGGAGATGACCATAAACATTTGGATGCACTGGCTTCTGTATGGCAATTCTTATCTGCCGGAGGGGCCTCACGGCATTCGTTGTTAATCAATCTTGGCGGAGGAATGCCCTGTGACCTGGGTGGTTTTGCTGCTGCATCCTATAAAAGAGGTATTCCATTTATCAATCTTCCCACAACGCTGTTGTCAATGGTTGATGCCTCTGTCGGGGGGAAAACAGGCATTAATTTCAATGGTTTTAAAAATGAGATAGGGGCCTTCCGGATTGCCGATATGGTTTTGATTCATACGCCTTTTTTGAATACCCTGGATCGGGAAAATTTGCTTTCGGGATATGCTGAAATGTTGAAACATGCCCTTATTGATAAGCCTGAAACACTTGAGAAATTATTGGACATTGACCCTTCTGCCATATCAGCAGATAAGTTGGCCGGCCTCGTAGCTGAATCAGTCCTGGTTAAAGATCGCTATGTGGAATCGGATCCATTGGAGGGTGGAATTCGTAAGGCATTAAATCTGGGCCATACCATCGGTCATGCCTTTGAGAGCCTTGCCATGAAACAGGGTAAGCCTGTGTTGCATGGTTATGCTGTGGCCTGGGGCATTATTCCCGAATTGAAACTGGCAGTAACGAAGCAGGGGTTTTCAAAAGATATTTCAGAAAAAGTAGAATCCTACATTGATGAATTGTACGGTGTTCACTCTTTTACCAATGATGATTCTGACAATTTATACCAACTGATGCAGCACGATAAAAAGAACCGGGGTAACCGCATCAACTTTACTTTGCTGAGCCGGGTTGGTGAACCGGTGATTGATGTGGATTGTAGCAGGGAAGAGATTGAAGCAGTGATCAGTAGTCAGTGATCAGTAGTCAGTTGATCAGTACTTGACTTAGAGGTGTTTTTTAATTTTTCAGTGACAGTTTTAATACTCTGCTAACCTCTTATAATATATTGGTGATTAATCATTTGTAGTCGTGATGTAATTTAGTGTAATGCTGATATTTTCAGAATTTTACGATTTATCTTACATCCCATATCTAAAAATCTAACGATCTATTGAGTTTATGACAACTATAAAGCTTACTTCTCCCAAAGAACTTGACCAAACTACCATAGACCTGCCATCGTCTAAGAGTATCAGTAACCGTTTGTTGATTCTCAATGCTTTGTCGTATAGCCCATGGCCGGTGAAAAACCTTTCCGAAAGCGATGATACACGTGCACTTGAGGTGGCCTTGACCTCCAATGCCAGTGTTTTCAATGTGGGGGCAGCAGGTACCACCATGCGTTTTCTGACCGCTTTTTTGTCGCGAATAGTGGGGGAGTGGACCATTACCGGCAGTGAGCGCATGAAAGAACGTCCTATCGGCGTATTGGTGGAGGCTTTGCGTGAGTTGGGTGCTAATATTGAGTATGCCGAAAAAGAAGGATTTCCACCCCTAAAGCTACTGGGTAGTTCTTTGCAGGGAAAAACATTGGAGTTACCCGGAAACATCAGTAGTCAGTATATCTCAGCTCTATTGATGATAGCTCCTGCAATAACTGATGGTTTAACGCTTAAGCTGAAAGGCGATATCACTTCAAAACCATACATTAATTTAACATTGAAGCTGATGGAGCTTTACGGCGTGAAGTCGGAGTGGAATGGCAATACAATTTCAGTGGCAGAGCAGCCACTAAAGCCTGTGGAAGTAAAAGCAGAAGGGGACTGGAGTGCCGCTTCTTACTGGTTTCAAATTGTGGCCTTGTCGGAGGCAGGAGCCAGTGTTGCTTTAAAAGGGCTGGACCGTTACAGCCTGCAGGGCGATTCAGCCGTGGCCGATTTGTTTAAGCAATTGGGTGTTAAGCATAAATTCTCTCAAAAAGGATTAATACTTACCAATAACGGCGAAAAATCCGGTAGTTTTAAATACGATTTTACCCATCAGCCTGATCTGGCTCAAACTTTTGCCATGACTTGTGCTGCCCTTGACATTCCCTTTCACTTAACAGGCTTGCACACCCTGAAGATAAAGGAAACCGATCGTATACAGGCGTTAATCAACGAAGCCGGGAAGTTTGGTTATGCATTCACTACCAATGATGTGGATGATTTGAAATGGGATGGGGCAAAAAGCGAGCCCCGGGTGGAGCCTTTAGTTGCAACCTACCACGACCACCGAATGGCCATGGCATTTGCACCACTGGCTATTAAACACGGAGCTTTCAGCATTGAAAACCCGGTTGTGGTTAGTAAATCTTATCCCGGTTATTGGGATGACCTCATGAAAGCCGGGTTTAATGTAAAGTTTTAGTGTAATGATACTTATTTCGCTAAACTGAAATTCTTGAAGGTATTTTTTTATGTGTGTTGTTTCTTTTACCCAAGTAAAAAGCGAACCTGGAATTAAAGGACTGCCCTGGCCGGTGAGCCGAAAAAACAAGTGAAGATGGCCTAAAGAAATCTTTTCTGTTTGATCTCGATAATAGTTTTTGTTGGTTTTTGGGCTACCAAAAACCTTACAAAACTTAAATCGGGAGAGTTTAAAGATTTTAGCCATCGAATGCTGTTTTTTCGAGCGAAGCGGGCACAGCCTTGACTTATTGCGATTAGCGAAAGCAGTGTCAAGCTCGCTTGAACAATGCTGAGTGTAGCAATAATCATGAAATAATTTTTTTGATTCCTTTTTTGTGTCAAGACAAAAAAGGAATTGGGGTGCAAGGGGCAAAGCCCCTCTGGATTTGGGTGAATAAAAAGGTATTCAATTGTTTTCTCAAGACAAGCTTAGCAGCCATAGTAAGCTTCGGGCGAAAAAGGTTAGGGTATAAAAATAAACTAAGACGAAAATTAGTTTGGTAAATTACGGGTCTTTAAACTTGACCAGCATAAACACTGGTACTGGTATCTTTTTTATTACTCCTCAAGAACGCAAGATAGCAGTGCCAATGTTGCGTAGTGGCATCATATCCGTTGATTGTCAGGGAAAACTGACAATGATTTCGGGTAAATTCTTTATCTGAAAAGAAAAATCTTCCGTCTTCTGAAACAGCAACCAGTAAGGAATGGTCTGAAGGCGAAGCATCGCCCAGGGATGAGTTGTCATCCCTGGTGAAAGTTATGTCATCTGCCTCCCTGACCGCTTTGACATTTTGAGGCCCTTGCAACAACCCTGCAGCAATACGAAGTCTTGGATAGTCAGCTGTTATGTTTTCCGGATCCCTGGTGATGGCGTTTTTCATAATATCGGATAAAGCCGCATTAAGCGGAGTTCCCCGGCCCGGGGTAGCGCGGAACCCGATTCTTAGCACTTCTCCGAGCGATTGCATAACCCGGTTGGCCAGCTTTAACCTTTCCCGGTTTGTTTTCTCTTTTTGAGAGGGTTTGCGTTTTACGGGATCCGGCACACTTCTGATGTAATCAATGTCTTTCCAATTGCAGAAAACCACTGACCCTACCTTTCCTGAATACCTTCCATTTCCTTTGTAGACGGCCATAATTTTGAATTTAGGGTTGAAAAAAACAATCTGATTAACAGATGAATACTAATATACAATAGATCGTTGGATTTTTAGACATAAGATATAAGATGAATCGTATGATATTGAAAATATGCACCTTAGCACAAACAATCGTTTAAATATAAATAACAGATTACTAGTGCCTTATAAGAGTTTAACGGAGTATTGAATATAGGGATTTATTTCTTAATCATTGGTACAATGGTTAGGTGAAAAAAGCCTAACCTGGCATAGCCAGAACCAAACAAGTAAAAGAAAATCAAATGAGAATTTGCTGGATAAGCTAATTGCTTCGCAATTACTTTTTTTGTCCACGAATTTCACGAATTAAGCGAATTAAAAGCTGTTTTACAGCTTTTTTGAAAAACGGCCGCTCGGCTCTGCCGCTTTGCTCGCCAAAGAAAGCCGTTTAATGTCGCACTTCAAGTGCGACCAAAATTCGTATAATTAGTGAAATTCGTGGACACCAAACAGAAAATGGCGTAGCCATTTTAGAAATATTTTGCCAAAAAAACACGAATATTAGGAGTAAGACACTAAACGCAAAGACGCGAAGACCCAAAGTTTTTATTATGAGGAATTTGGGAAATATCGTGAAAGCCTCTTAACTATTCGAAAATCAATTTTTTTCGAATGCTGAACGGAGTATTGTGGTGTAGAAGGGAAGCAATCTAAACAGTGAAAAGGTAATTCCAGGAACAATAGTGTTTCTTAAGCAATTCCAATCATTTAATGGGGCTTCTTCAAATTTCAGACTTTTCAAATTAGCATATGGCAGGTAGGATGAAAGGTCCATTGCCGAACCAGGTACCTGTGAGGTCCCTGTTAGCTATCTGTAATATTTGAGTGTAATTCGAATATCTAAGGATTATTAATGCCAAAAGCCTTTTGACGAGAGGTGAGAAATGTTTGACCGGGAAACTCCTCTAAAAATGAGTGAAAAACAAAAAACCTGCAAATCAGTAAATGTTAAAAATCAGATTTCTTTAAAAAATTCTTCCTTTTTTGACCAACTTTTTTTGGTCCCTTACCGTACAAATAGTCGAGAAACAATTTTCGTATTTGAAAAATTTGCTGTTTCTTTACAAAAATGAGGGTATATTGAATAAAAATTTTGAAAAGTAGCTTGGTGGTATTTCTTCACGAGAAGAGGATGCAGCCCTTGTATTTTTTAGGATTACCTTTATTTTTAGATTTGAAAAAACTAGCTGACAATTACATAACCGATTATTTTGATTGATTAATTATCAATTTAATAATAGTTTTTGTTGGCTTGAGCTGTGACACCAAGGGCCATGGATGATCACCTTCTGACGAGTAAAATTCCGGATTTATGGTTTTGGTGTATCCCTTATATGGGGATAATAGTATTTAGCGAATTGGATACATTGTATTCAATGCATATTTGCAAAAGCCTAACTTAATTTGATAATCCTCCATCTGGAGGTTGTTGAATTTCAGAATATATACGGATGAGGAACGGTTTACCAGGAAAAGAAAATTTGAAGTTTTTTGGTTCGCTGAAGAGTGTGGTGCTCTTTATCGGACTTTTTGTGTTTGGGGGGAATGCTGTTGGGCAGGATGCCACTATAGTTGTTTGTGGTTCTACAAGTATATCTAATATTGATCCGGCTGCTGTCCCTAATAGTGATAGAAATCCCGGGAATTGGATTTCTGTTCCTGCTGGTATTAATTTAGGCGATGCTACCGATTTTTCTACTTCTATTACAGCTAGTTCATATGGTTCATACCTATTAACATGGGAGTACCAGAATTCAGGCCAACCTACTTATGATATTGAAATTGTTTTTGCTGAAGCCCCGACCGATGTGGATTTTACCACTTCTTCCTCCTCTCCGGTCTGTTCAAATAGCACTGTAGATTTAGAAGTTGCGATCAATGATGGCGCAGGTAATTATAATGTTGTAATAGCTAAAGAAGGGTCTGATGTTTCAACTATTTTAGTTACAGCAGGTGGTGGCAGTGGTACCTATACTTCTGACCCCCTGACTTCAGATGCAACTTTTACTATATCAAGTATTGAACATGTTGATGGGACATGCACAGTTGATCCCGCAGATATACCTGGTGGGATTTCATTTACTGTTGAGCCAAATGCAGCTGTTCAAACCGTTACGGGAACAAGCGTTTGTTCATCAACCTTCTTGAATGATGTTGAACTTCAAAGTTCTGAAAATGGAGTTACCTATCATATGGTATATGATGATGGCACCAATCCTCCTTCAAATGTTCAGTCCTGGACAAGTGGGAGTGATGGACAATCCCACATTTTTGGAGCAGAAAATGCGGTAGGTGAGTACTATGTGATTGCTGATGGCTGCAGTGGCCCTGTTATGATGAGTGGGGGGCCGTTTTATGTGAGTTTGGCGCCCAATGATCAGGCAATGTCACCTACTGGAATTAATTGTCCCGGAACAAGTTATAGTGCTGCGAATTCAGAGGTTGATGTTGACTATTATTTGTTAAGGGATGGCACACGTACCGGCGCTGTTAAAACAAATACTTCTGGTGGGTTTTCTTTTAGTCTTACCAACCCGGGGGAATATACGGTGGAAGCAGAAAGAAACGGATGTGTAAGGACATTAACGGGTACATTGGAAATAGAACCAACACCTAACCAATATACATTAAGTGCCAATCAGACCTCTTATTGTGAAAATGTTTCTCCGACAGGTGTTGAGATGACTTTAAGCGATTCGGAGGCCGGGGTTAAATACCAGTTACAACAAGATGACGGCACTGGTTTTTCAAATGTTGGAATTCCTGTTGATGGCGATGGAAATCCCCTTGCACCTGCTACATGGACTAATCTTACAGAAGGAACTTTCCAGGTTATTGCTACTTCTTCAGCAGGCTGTACTGCCACCATGAGCGGAATACCAATGATTTCAGAAACCCCGCTTCCGGATGCTGATGTTTCACAATCTGCTGCAACGGAACGCTGTGCAGGTGCTTCCAATCCGGAGTTCCGGATTTTTGTGGATAACATCACAGGCCAACAGCCTTACAGTTTCGAAATCTATAATGTCACCACTAATACAGTGGTGGAAACGGTTAATAATTTATATTCTGACACTTATGAAGCTGTTGTAGATCCGGCCAACCCCGATACCTATACCTACCGGGTGCAGAATCTTCAAGATGGAGCTGCTTGCGGGACTGTGGCCAATGTGGGAGAAGTGTCTTTTACAGTTTTTCCACTGCCTACTATTACTTTTGAAAGTCCTACAGCTGGTTATAATGTTGCCTTTTCAGGAGGCAATGCCAGTATTGATATTTGTCTCGGTGTTACAGTTGATATTTCTGCTGTTGTAGATAATAATACCATTGTTCCTCCACCTTATGGATATAGCTGGAGTAATCCGGATGGAACATCTGCATCAGGAGAAACAATAGGTGTAAGCCATAATTCAACCGGTACTTTTACCTATACGGTTGAGGTAGCAGATGCTAATGGATGTTCCAGTGTAAGGGATATAGATGTTGTTGTTAATCCTTTACCGGATGCTTCCTTTACGCCTGCAGACGGGTCCGCTGTCTGTGAGAATGGCGGTTTGGTTGATTTGTTGCCAAGTGTCAATACCGGTGGTGATTTTTCAGGAGGTAATGTAGATAATACAAATAATACTTTTGACCCGGCTAATGCCGGGCCAGGGTGGCACAATATTACATATACTTATACGGCCCCAAGTGGATGCGCTAACTCAGAGGTTAATTCAATATATGTTAATTCACCTCCGCCAGTGTCTATTTCAGGCCTTAATTCTGATTATTGTGCCGATGCAGGAAGTGTAACCATATCAGGTTTTCCCAATAGTACAACAGGAAACCCCACCTGGGAAGTAGATGGTAGCTCTCCTGCATGGTTTGTTGATAATACTGATGGCACGGCTACTTTTGATGTGGGGCAGGCATTAACTACTTCAGGTGCTGATCAACACACTTTTATATATACCTATACAGATGCCTCTACCACATGTAGCGACACCATTGAAGGAACTACCAATTTTCATGATGACCTAAGTGACGATATTGACTTCTATTGGCGTGAAGCCGGCTCTGGCGATCCATGGAAATTGTTCCCAAGTCCGGAATTGGGATTGTGTGAAACAGCAAATGATATTGAGTTAAAAGCATTCTTTAGTCCTACGGGTGATCCGGTCGATACTTCAAATCCTGTAGATCATACCAACGGAGCAGGTAGCTTCTCAGGAAATGGCGTTACTGACGGGCCTGCTGCCGGGGAAGCTGTTTTTAGTCCTTCCACAGCTGGGAATGGAAATCACACGATTAATTATTCTTATACAGATAACAATACATGTAATGCATCAGTAGATTATACTGTTCAAATTGGAACCACTCTTCAGTTTCTTAATCTGGCCAGCACCTATTGTGTAGATGATAATACCACTTATACGGTTGAGGGCGAGCCGACTGATCCTACAATGACGGATGGTGGTACCTTAAAATTATACCGGGGCGAAACTTTGGCTACTTATGGCACAGCAACAGCAGATGTTACTGTCACCACCTCAGGCTCCAATCCGGAAATAGATTTTATTCCTTCCACTCTGGGGGCTGATGATTACGTATTCGAATATATCTATGATTACAATGGATGCCAAAATACCCTCGCTCAGGAAGTAGAAATCCCTGCCGAACTGGATGCTACTTTTGCTACCTCTTCCGGCGATACTGAGTATTGTATTAATGACGCACCCGTTACTTTTAGTCCAACTCAAGCGGGAGGGAGCTATTCAGGGAATGGTATTTCCGGAGATAGTTTTGATCCTTCTGTAGCCGGGCAGGGTGTTCATGATATTACTTACTCCATTAATACCGGTGGCTGTTATTCAGACGAAACCATACAGTTAACAGTTCACGATCCTTCTGTGGGTATTGCCCTTAGCCAGACTACGTTTTGTCAGAATGACCAAACGCTTTATCCCGTAGAGGCCACCAATTTGGTTTTGTCGGGTACTACTTATGCCGCAGATCCGGGATTTGAAACAGCTGACTATACTTTTTCTGCTCCTACAGCAAGTTTCTACCGATTAGACGGAAGCGGGGATCCTGATCCGGCTACTTATACAAATACATTTACGGTAAGTGATGGAGAGGCTGCCATTTATTTCGATCCGGGTGCGGCTCCCGTTGGTACTTTTGATATTTCATTAGTCTTTGATAATACAGCTTCTGGTTCTTGCGAGATTACCGAAACTTTAGAAGTTACTGTAAACGAAACACCTTCGGTTAACTTCGGGACTGCCGATCCTCTTGAGTACTGTCAGAACAGTACACCTGTTGTATTCGAAGGGCGTTATGCCGGTGGCGGTGCCACAGGTTCCGGTTATTTTATGATTGACGGTGATCCCAATGCACTTGGCATCAATAATGAAGTGGATGGTTCTGGCACCGGTAACAACGGTCGTGCCGAGTTTGACCCATCACAGGTAGCTGCATCGTCAGCAGAACAGATTACTTATGTTTATGAGAATGCCGGATGTACTTCTACGCGGACCAAAGATTTTGAGATAAAAGAGTCTCCTTCAATATATTCGGTTACCTCTAATCCAGCAGGTGGTATTTATTGCTTTGGTGGAGATGTTACCATTGGCATTAATTCTTCAGAGAATGGAGTTACTTATAGATTATTAAGAGACGGGGCCGATGCCGGACAAACAGTTGCCGGAGCTGCAGATGGCTCAGCTGTTGTGTTCCCAACTGATGTGACTGATGAAGGCACTTATACTGTACAGGCAGAGCTTCCATCTGCCGATCCTGCCTGCTATTCAATAATGAACGGCTCAGTCGAAGTTCGTGAAAATAAAGTAACGGCCACCATTGATGATGTGGTTGACGTCACTTGTAACGGTGCAAGTAATGGAGAAATTCATGTAACGGCCAGTAGTTTGGCGACGGACTTTGTTTATTCACTGCACGAATTTGACAGTGGTACAAGTGCTTATTCCGAAATAGCTACAAGCACCACCGGTTCCTTTACCGGCTTGAGTGCTTCAGATGATTCTAATCCTTACAGAGTTTATATCACAGATAGTTACGGCTGCCCCCTTTCAACACCTGCCTCCGGTTTTCTTGAAATTGATTTAGATGAACTTGTAGCTATATCAATGACCAGTAGTAACCAAACAGATGTTGATTGTTACGGAAACAACAATGGAGCTTTTACTATTAATGCCACGGGAGGACAATCAGGTGATTATGAATTTAGTATTGATGGAGGTACTACCTGGTTGACCAATGGTACTTCGCAATATATCTTTGGAAACCTATATTCCGGTACCTACAATGTACTGGTTCGAAATATTGGTAATCCCGCTTGTGTCCAGTCTCTTGTCACACCAGTTGAAATCGATCAACCGGATGGACCGGTAACTGTGGAAACAGCTACTATCACTGATGTTGATTGTGACGGTAATGGTGCAATAGAAGTCGAAGCTGAGCAATCAGGATATTCTGGCGACTTTGATTATGTTTTATACAGAGAGGCTTCTCCTGGTAACTGGGTGCAGGTAGATGATGATACTCAGCCGGATAATACCCCAGTCAATTTCTCCCTCTCTATTGGAGGAAATTATCGTATAGATATTTACGGGGAGAACAGTTGTTCAATGTCAGCATATTACAGTGTTGATGAACCTACCAGTGTTCCTGTCATTACATTGCAGGGAGTTACTGATGAATCTTCACCTGGTGCCGGAGACGGTAGTATCGAAATAGGCATTACTGGGGGAATGACTCCCTATACCATAAGCTGGACCGGAGTAGATGGTGGAGGAAATCCCATAGGCGGACTTGTTGATGGAGTCACTGTTCAGCCCAACTTATCAGCTGGAACATATACCGTTACAGTTGAGGATGACAATGGATGTACAGATGATCTGACTGCTGTAGTTGATGCCAATGTCGATTATGATATTGTTTACTCGACACAAGATCCGGGACCATGTTATGGTAGCGATAATGGAGAAATCAGTCTGACTGCTCAGGGTGGTGTGCTCCCCTATGCTTCAATTACATTGACTACCAGCAGTGGAGATGTTATCACACCTTCTTCATCCGGTGATACTTATGCCAATTACACAGGCCTGATCGCTGGTAATTATACCGCAACCGTAATTGATGACATTGGTGCTTCCATATCAGAAACTATAACTCTGGCAGAGAACCCTGAACTTATTATATCTAATTTTATAAATTCCTCCGAAGCAGCGTGTTATGGTGAAGATGGAGAAGTAACTTTTGTTGCTACAGGTGGGGTTCCTTTCCCCGGAGATGCTGGAGATCCAACAGTTCCGGATAATCCATATTACATTTATACCATTATTCCTGAATCGGGCAGTAATATTGAAATTCTTGCAGTTACAACTGATTGGCCAGACCCGGATCTTCCGGCAGGAAATTATGAACTTCAGGTTAGGGATGCAGTTAACTGTTCAGCTAATCAATTTTTTGAGGTCACTGAACCTGACGCACTTACCATCAATGTTGAGAATGTTGAACATGTAACCTGCAATGGCGGAAACAACGGAGAGATAACTATCTCTGTTAATGGCCGTCCCGCCGGAACCAACTTTGTTTACGACTGGGAATACTACGATGAATTAACTTCGGCTTGGGTTGCTTACACTTCCGTTACCGGAACAACCTCTAATACAATTAATACACTTGAAGCTGATCGCTACCGTGTTACTGTTACTGAAGATGGAACTACTTGTTCTTCTGATCCATCCGGTTCCATTGTTGTTGATCAACCAGATGTGGCCTTAAGTGTATCCTCCAATGTTAGCCATGTCACTACATGCTATGGAGATGACTCAGGAGAGGTACGTCTATCTGTAACTGGTGGCACCCCACCTTACATAATTAATTACGGCACAATGTCGGATTCGTGGGATGGGCTGAATGATTATACAGTTACCGGACTCTCAGCGGGTTCTTATACCTTTGAAATCCTGGATGACAATGGATGTTCATTCACTGTAAATGAGACCATTACTCAGCCAGCCTTGTTTGAGGTTACCAATGTGGTATCAGGCATTGCATGTGATGATCTGACTAGTGGATATGTAAACTTCAATGTATCAGGTGGATTGACTGTCTCCGGAGACAATGTTTATCATGTCAGACTTGTACGTCACGAAAATAACCAGGTTTATTATGACGGAGATATTACCAATCCGACAAATCCTGTAAGTACTAATAGTTTGCTTGCCGGACCAGATTATCTAATTGCCGGAACTTACACACTTCAGGTTTACGACGCCAACTCGAGTGATCCTTCGGCTTGTATGTTTGAGCAGGAATTTTCTTTGGAAAATATTAACATTCAGGCTACTGAAACCAATCCTACCTGCGCAGGTCAGGATAATGGTAGTATTGAACTTGACATAACCGGAGGTTCAGGCAACGTCTCTTACTCATGGACAGCTATTTCCGGTGGACCTGTTCCTGGAGCGCAAGCCAATAATGAAGATCTTAACAATATTCCCCCGGGGGAGTATCAGTTTGAACTGACTGATATAACTGAAGGTTGTACGGTAACAGAAAGTTATACCATTGAGTATGCCAATACTCTGAGTGTTACCACGGGTGTTACAGACGCCTCTTGTTTTGGTGCCAGTGATGGAAGTATTACCGCATACGGAACGGGTGGAGTTGAGCCATATGAGTATTACTGGGAAGATGCCGCTGGTAATCCAATTGTTAATAATCAAACAGTTAGCAATCTTGCTGCAGGAGATTATGTTGTTACAATCATCGATGCCAATGGTTGCGAAATTACCAGCGGAAATATTACCGTTTCCCAACCAACTGATTTTAATCTGGTTGTTAATGACCCTGCTGATGTTTCACATGTATCTTGTCATGGAGGCAGTGATGGTAGTTTTACCGTTACACCCAGTCGTGCCGGAATCTTTGAATACAGTATTGATGGTGGTGCCACGTGGCAGTCGAGCGAAACTTTTACCGGACTTGCAGCAGGTGGATATCAGGTGTCTATGCGTGACCGCGAAACAGCACAACCTTATTGTACCAAATACGATATTGAAAATGTGGTGATTACCCAACCAACTGGTTTGGTGGTTGATCTGGTTGAAATTACAGATGTTGATTGTAAAGGAAGCAGCACCGGTTCCATTGAAGTTGAAGTTCCTGCCGGTAGTGGTACAGCACCATATACCTATCAGTGGTACAGAGTGACCAGCAGTGGAAATGTTTTACTGACGGGGGAGACGGGCTTAATACTTAATAATGTTGAAGATAATGAGTATCAGGTTCAAGTTACTGATAATAATGGATGTCAGGTTTGGTCAGATGTTTATGAAGTTAATGAACCTGCATCGCTGCCCGCGATAACTGTTGAAGATGTTTCACATGTAAGTTCAGCAGGTGGCAACGACGGTAGTATCGAGATTAGTGTTACTGGTGGAACAGGTAGCTATAGTATTAACTGGGTGGATTCTTCAGGTAATAACGAAGGAACTGATGTTACCAGTATTGCAGGTCTTGATGCAGATCTGTACACGGTGACCGTTGAGGATGCCAACAATTGTTCTGTTGACAGAGACATTGCAGTTAATGACCCGGATGCTGCTCTGGACTTGACAGTTACCCGTCAGGTTAACCCGGGACCATGCTCCGGTGCTACCAATGGAGAAATTGAGTTAAACGCTACCGGAGGAGTTGGTCCCTACACCTTTACATTGACATTGCAACCTGATGTTGATATTTCAGCATCTTCCGTTTCAGGTGGGTTTGCCTATTACAACAACCTTGAAGCCGGGTATTATACAGCACAGGTAGTGGATGCCAACGGAGTTGTTTTTGTATATCCTACGGATATTCAACTGACCGTTCCTGACCCTGTGGTTGTTATAGTGGATAATACAGCAGATGAAAGTTGTTCTTATAATGATGATGGTGAAGTTACCTTTACCATTAATGGCGGCAGTGGAAATTACGATTATACCATTTATTCAAATACAACAGGAACGGTTCGTTCTAACACAGCAACAGCAGGAACTTCTGTAACAGAGAGTGGTTTATTTGCCGATGAGTATGAAATTGTTGTTGCCGATGATAATTTCTGTAGTGATGCTGCCACTTTTACCATTACTCAGCCCAACGTACTAGGTGTTGATGTCACCGATTTGCAGGATGTTAGTTGCAATAATGGTAGTGATGGTGCTATCACAGTTGAGGTAACTGGTCGTCCTGGTGGAACTGATTACACCTACACCTGGCAGGAACCTGATGGTGCAGGCGGATGGCAGGATATTGTTGGAGCTCCTGATTCACGTACCTATAGTGGTATCTCATCAGGCAGTTATCGGGTAATTGCTGAAGAGACTATTTCCACATGTACAGTAATCTCCGATGAAATTATTGTTGACGAACCAGGTTCTGTGATCCTTGCTCAGGAGCAAGTTACCCCAATTACTACCTGCTATGGTGACGACTCTGGTAGTGTTCGTCTTTCTGTATCAGGGGGAACTTCACCTTATACTATTAGATACGGAACGGTAGAGGAATCATGGGATGGTGCCGGGGATTATACAGCCACAGGTCTGACCGCCGGACTGTACGACTTTGAAGTGTTTGATGCCAATGGATGTAGCGATGTTATTCAGGATGTTCAAATTACAGAACCTGATCCGTTGCAGGTAACCAATATAGAATATGGCATATTGTGTGATCAGACCACCAGTGGCTGGTTGAATTTTGATGTTTCTGGTGGACTGGACAATGGAGGATATGCTTACAATGTAAAGGTAGTTCGGCAGGAAAGTAACCAGGAATATTATAATGATGTGGTTTCAAACGGAACCATAAATCTTCCCGATGGAACAGCCACTTCATTAGACCTTATTGAAGGCACGTACACGCTTGAGGTGTACGATTCCAATTCTTCTGATCCTTCAAACTGCATTTTTGTTCAGGAATTTACATTAGAGAATATTACCATTGATGCTGATATTGTTCATCCTACTTGTTCAGGCATTAACGATGGAAGTATTGATGTGAGCGTGAGTGGTGGTTCCGGTAATTACAGCTATTCATGGAGTTACAGCGAGGATGGAACCTATTCTGAAATTACACAAGATATTTCAGGTCTTAGCTTTGGCACTTATACACTTACCTTGTCACAGTTGGATGATCTTGGAAATGTAGAATGTACGATTGTTGAGCCATTCGATCTTGCTTATGAGCACACCCTTTCTGTAGATACCACTGTAACCGATGTCAGTTGTTACGATGGTAACGACGGTAGCATTACTGCCTATGCTGATGGGGGAGTGGCTCCTTATATCTATCAGTGGATGGATGATGCCGGTAATCCCATTGTTAATACTCAGACTGTCAGTGGTCTGGAATCCGGTTCTTATCAGGTACGTGTGATCGATGATAATGGATGTGAGATCTTATTAAGCGGAATCGTCGTAGATCAACCCGATAATTTTAGTTTGTCCGCTGATGCAGCTGATATTACAATAAATAATGTTTCCTGCTATGGCGCTGCAGATGGTAGCTTTACCGTTACGGCGCTTCTGAATCCCGGTGAAGCAGGAGAAGTGGTGAATCCGGTCAATAGTAATTTTGAGTACAGCATTGACGGTGGTACAACCTGGCAATCAAGCAGAACCTTTACGGGGTTATCGGTTGGTGGTTATCAGGTGTCTATGCGCGACCTGGATACCCAGGCCCCTTACTGTACCAAATACGATATTATAAATGTTGAAATCACTCAACCATCTACTCCATTGATCGTTGATTCATATGATATTACCGATGTTCAATGTAAGGGAGAGACAACAGGAGAGATCTCAGTTACTGTTGACGGCGGTACACCTGATGGTTCAGGGAACTACACCTATCAATGGTACAGTGTGACCAGCAGCGGTAATATTCTTCTCTCAGGAGAAACATCGTCTACATTGTCAGGCCTTGAAGATGGGGAGTACCGTTTGCTGATTACCGATGATAATAATTGTCTGTTATGGTCAGATATATATGAAGTTACTGAACCGTCCACGTCTCCGGCCATTACGGTTGAAAATGTTTCAAACGTAAGTTCCGAAGGAGGAAGTGATGGTAGTATAGATATTAGCATTAATGGTGGTACACCCGGTTATAATATTTTATGGACAGGTGTGGATGATGACGGAAATGCCATTGCCGGGCTTCCATCAAATCAGACCAATCTTCAGAATTTAGTGGCTGGTACATATACTGTAGAGATTCTGGATGCTAATAACTGCGACGTAGAAAGGGATATTACTGTCACAGATCCGGATGTAACACTGGATCTCTCACTCACCGAATTAAGTAACGCAGGACCATGCTCTGGTGCTGCCAATGGTGAGATTGAAGTCAACGCTACGGGCGGAGTGGCTCCATATACCTTCTCACTAATTCGTCAACCGGCTACAGCAGTTACACCTTCATCAGTCTCAGGTGGTTTTGCTTATTACAATAATCTGGAAGCAGGTTATTACAATGCAGAGGTTGTCGATGCTAATGGCGTCCGTGATACGCTTGTCAATATTCAAGTAAGGGTTCCCGATCCCATTGTTATAGATATTACCAATGTTCAGGACCTTAGCTGTTTTGAAGAAGGCAACGGTCAGTTCACATTCAGTGCCACAGGTGGTAATCTGGGTGATCTTGATAACCTTGATGATGGTGGAGATTATACTTATACGGTTAATTCTGAGAACGGAGGTACAGTATCAGGTTCCTTTGCTCATAACGGAAATGTCTTGCTCGATAATCTGGATGCAGATAATTATGAGGTAAGGGTTTATGATGCCACAGGAGTCTGTTATGAAATACAGACTGTAACGCTTAACGAACCGGATGCTATTACATTTGACGTGAGTGCCGTAGACCTTTCCTGCAATGGAAGCAATGATGGAGCGATCACTGTAACTAATGTACAGGGTAGCTGGAGTAATGGTTATACCTACAATTGGTATATCTACAACGAGGTTACTTCTTCCTGGGATGACTATGCTCTTGATGATGGTGCCGCCATCAGTGGGTTACCTGCAGATACTTTCCGGGTAGTTGTAACAGGAAATTTTGCAGGTTGTACAGGAACTTCATCAGACATTATTGTTGGTGAACCTGATGAGCTTCATTTAATTTTGGATGAGCAGCAGGATATTACAACTTGTTATGGTGATAATACCGGAGAGGTAACTCTGCGTGTTGAAGGAGGAACAGCCAATTATGACCTGACAGGAAGTGCTACCTATCTTAATTGGAATGGAGCAGACACTTATGTTGCTGATGAGTTGTATGCAGGTACCAATATATTTAGTGTTGAAGATGCTAATGGATGTACAGCTAGTGTTTCAGCAGATATACTTGAACCAGAGCAATTGGTAGTTAGTAATCTTGATTCTCAAATTGAATGTGAACCTACCGATGGTGGAGAATTGGATGTTGAGGTTTCAGGTGGACTTATTAACTCAGCAGGCAATTACTCTTATCGTGTTGAGTTGATCAATCAGAATAATGGCAATATTATAATTCAAAACGATGATTTTGCTTCTACAGCAACTGCTCCTCATAGCATAAGTGTGACAGGTATTCCTGCCGGGGATTATGATGTGAGTGTTCTTGATGCCAATTCCTCTGATCCTTCAGCTTGTATTTATACCAATGTTATCAGTCTGTCTTATATTGAGGTTCAGGGTGAGGTTACCCATGCCACTTGTGCCGGATCTACTGATGGAGGTATTGATATTACCATATCAGGTGGTTCTGGTAATTATAGCTACAGTTGGTCCGACGACGGTGGTACAACAACGATAGCCACAACCCGTGACTTAAGCGGCCGGGGAGAAGGCACATATACACTGACCCTCACAGATCTGAACAGGGGAAGTTGTACAGTAGTTGAGGACTACACCATTGAGAACGGTAAATCATTGGAATTTGATGCCTCCGTATGGGCGGTGAGCTGTAATGGAGGAAACAATGGTGCCATCATAGTGGATGAAGTGATCAATGCCCAACCAACGATTACTTACTTTTTGGATGGTATTGCTGATCCTGACAATGATGGACAATGGACAGGACTGACAGCTGGCAATTATGAAGTTACAGTCATTGATGGTGAAGGTTGTGAAATCACACAAATATTTAGTGTTACCCAGCCAAATGCCATTGATTTTTCACTTACCAGCACGCTTGATTGTTCGGTAGATTATGATCGAACCATCGTTTTATCAGGTCTTAGTGGAGGTAATGGATCTTATACCTACTCATGGAGTGGCCCTGGGACCTTTACAGAAGTTTCTGATACAGAGATTTCTGATATCACTGTTGGAGGTTCTTACCGGGTGAAAGTGACCGATTATAAAAACTGCTCACTGACCAAAACCATTGAGGTGGCCGGACAACCAATACTATCGGCTGATGTTACCCCGGTACAGTGTAATGAAGGAACCAATGGCGTAATTGATTTGACCGTTTCCGGAGGAAGCGATGATTATTCTTACTTATGGAACGATGCAGCTTCTTCTACCACTCAGGACCTGACAGGTAAAGAAGCAGGAACCTATGAAGTTGTGGTAACTGACAATTCTCAAACCTGTGCCACGACTAGTAATCCATACACCTCTTCATTAGAAGTAGAAATAACAGAACCTGATCCGTTTATTGTTGACAGTTACGTTGTAAATGTGACTTGCGGAGGCGAGGAGCCTGATGGAGAAATTAATATTTCTTCAATCACAGGAGGATCGGGAAGCTATACATTAACCTGGGATGCTTCACCTAATATTACTCCTGGTGACTGGCATCAAACAGGTCTTCCTGAAGGGGAATATGCTGTAGTTATTGCAGATGCTGACGGATGTAGCATTACAAGAATATTTACAGTAGAAGAGCCGGATCCATTAGATTTCACTCTGGATGTTGATGCAACCAATTGTATTCAGGAAAATTCTATTGAGATTACTTCGCCTACAGGAGGAACAGGTAATTTTGAGTATGTATGGGCTGGACCAGGAGTAGATACTTCCAATCCAACAATAACTACTCAGAGTAATTTGCCTGGTGGAGAGTATACCATAACTATGGTAGATGTAGGTAATTCTCATAACTGTAACGTAAGCAAATCTGTAACACTTAGCGAATTACTTGAAGTTACCTACACATCTCAACCCGAGACTTGTCCCGGAGCCAACAATGGTCTTATTGACCTAACTGTCTCCGGTGGCGTAGCTCCATTCACCTACAATTGGACAACGACCGACGGCAGCGGCCTGGTCGCTACCGATCAGGATCAAAGCGGTTTGTCAGCAGGTACTTATGAAGTAACGGTGACGGACAGTAATCCTGAAGGACCATGTACCGTTACTATTTCCAACATAGAAGTGGCTGAAGCAAATGCCATCACGGTTGTCAACAGCATTACACATGTTCGTTGTCTGGATGGTTCTAACGGTGCTGTCAATATTGATGTGACAGGTGGTTCCGGTGCTTACAACTACAGTTGGTCAGGACCAGGTGGTTTTACTTCATCCGATGAGGATATTTCCGGTTTGGAGGCTGGTAGCTATACCGTTGTGGTAACTGATGTGATTTCCGGGACAACTTGTTCTGTAACCGAGACCTACAATGTAACCGAACCTGCCGACTTTATTGAGGTAACCGGCGTTGATGTTACGGAAGTGCTTTGTCATGGTGAAGCTACCGGAGAAATTGATATTACAGTTTCGGGCGGAACTGCACCTTATGAATTCCAGTGGGTTGGCCCGGGAACCATTACTGATCCAACAGCTGAGGATCTTTCTGGTATACGTTCCGGCAATTACAATGTGTTTATTACCGATGCCAATGGATGTGTACTCGACTATGAAGCAGTTTACGGAGATTTCATTAACGTTCCACAACCCGATGAAGCATTAGATGCCTATACGGTTAATGTGGAAGATGTAACCATTAATGGTGAGTCTACCGGTTCCATTGAAATAGAAGTGACAGGTGGTACCGGATCTTATACAATTGAATGGAAGCAAGATGGAGCTGCTTATCCTGATGGCAATGATCTGGAATATATAGATAATCTTCCTTCAGGAACGTATAGTGTTACCATTACTGATGAGAATAATTGTACCACGGAGATTAATAGTATAGTTGTTCGTCAGCCCGGTGAATCACTGAATCTGATAATCAGCAAGCGCCATGTGGGTGCCTGCAGTGGCAGCGATAACGGTGTTATTTCTGTCGACATGACTGGTGGTACTTTGCCTTATCAATCCATTACCTTGTTCAATGGAGGTCAGGTTGATCAGGTAACCAATGATAACGGAGCTGTGTTTAGAGATCTTCCTGCAGGAGATTACGAGGTGGTAGGAATTGATGCCAATGGTGTGGATATAAGGTCTGAAGTTAGAATTCTACAGCCGACACCTCTGGTCTTGAATGCAGACGTAACGACTCATGTTGAATGTTACAGCAGCGAGACTGGTGTGATTACTGTTTCGGTGGATGGCGGAATTGCTCACTCTACCAACAATGATTACAGAGTTTCTCTCAGTGGAGGCCCGTCAGGAACAGCAGCTGTTCAGAATCCTGCTGCTTCAACAGATATTACTTTCACCAACTTGCCAGCCGGCACCTACACCGTAAGGGTGATTGACGACAGTAATGTCAATGAGGTGGATGGTTCTGACGATACCTGGTCAGCAGGTTATGGTGACAGTAACTTTAATATCAACAGCGATTGTTATATTGAAACCCAGGTTACTGTAGAACAGCCTGAAGCTGAATTAACACTCAGTACTGTTACCGGAAGTGAAGAAATATGTGAAGGTGTATTGCCAACTCTTCAGTTAATTACTGCCAATTGGGATTTTGCTGCCGATGGTAATCTTGAAGTGGCACTAAGTGATGGTGAAACCTATACTGTTGATGCTTCTCCATTCCAGTTTGAGCCTACTAATGTTCCGGTTGAAGGTATTACTCAATACAATATTTTAACAGTTGAGAATGCTGCCGGATGTTCTAAGGGAACAGGCAGTGGTACGGCTATTGTTGAAGTTCATCCATTGCCTACAGCCACTATTTTCGGAGATGCCGAAATGTGTTTGGGTGAGGCCAGAGATGTTGGTATTGAACTTACCGGAAGCGGACCATGGAATGTAGCCATTTCTGATGGTACTAATACGTGGAACGAAACCTTTACCGGTACCTTCAACTTGTTTGAGGTCACGCCTAATGCAGACGCTACTTATGAAATACTGAGTGTTTCTGATTCGTATTGTAGTAATTCTCCCGGTATTGGCAGCGCAACAGTAACTGTTAATGAATTACCGGAAGTTACTATATCGGGCAGTGCCGAGATTTGTGAAGGAGCTTATACCAACCTTAAATTTGAACTGACAGCCGGAACGGCACCATATGAAGTGACTTACCAAGCGGTTACAAGTTCTGGTACAACAGAACACACCGTTGGCCCGATCACTACTGCCAGTTACGACCTTGCTGTTTCTCCTGATGAAACTACAGACTATCGTTTGGTAAGCGTTGTAGATGCCAATGGATGTGAGCAGTCTGTGACCGGAGAGGTGACCGTAACCGTAAGAGAATTGGCCGGTAGTGTAACCGGAATTACCGGCAGTGACATTATTTGCCAGGGAAGCACACAGACCTATTCTATCGATCCTGTAAACAATGCAACAGGGTATGTATGGGAACTTCCTGCCGGTGCCGGAACAATCGTTTCAGGGCAGGGAACCACTTCTATAGAAGTTGATTATGCCATAGATGCCCCTGAAACCGCTAACTTATCGGTATATGCCTATAATGATTGTGGTGATGGACCAAACTATGTTCTCCAGATTAATATTGATCAATTGCCGCAAACCATTGGTGCCATTGATGGTGATCCGGATCTTTGTCAAGGCGCTGCAGGAGTAAGATACTCTGTTCCTCAGGTAAACGATGCGGCGGTCTATAACTGGACTGTTCCAGCAGGATTTACCATTGTTGACGGTCAGGGATCTTCAACCATTGAAGTGGATGTTGATCCTGCCATAAATACCACCATTGGAGATATTACCGTAACACCCGAAAACAGTTGTGGTGTTTCTACCAGTAGTTCAAGTCTGGAGGTAGAGGTGCATCCTTTACCGGATGCCGATGCCGGAAGTGATCAGCAATTGTGTGGAACCAGTACTACGCTGGCTGCAGTTGATCCGTCTGCCGTGAATGCCAACTGGAGCGGGCAGTGGGAAATCATTTCGGGATATGCGACTATCGCATCAGCTAATGATCCTTCCTCCGCGTTGAATGATATCAGTCGGGGAGATGTGGTGTTGGTATGGACTGTCACTAATACATCAACCGGCTTGGGTTGTAGTGTTTCTGATACAGTCATGGTTCGCAATAATCAATTATCTGTTCAGGCCGATGCTGAGGAAACCCTCTCATGTGACAGCAATACTGATCTTTACGGTACCATAATTCCATCCTATCCAAATACAAGCGGACGATGGACTGTTGAATCGGGAAGTGGAAGTTTTGATGATGCCAATGCAGCCGGAACCACTGTTTACGATTTGGGTCCGGGATCCAATACTTTACGCTGGACATTGACGCAGAATACCTGTGAAAGCTATGCAGAAGTGGTAGTGGTTAATGATCAACCCGATCAGGCACATATTGATCAGCAGGATACCATTGATATTTGCGACACACAAACCATATTGACGGCGAATGATCCTGTTCAGGGAACCGGAACATGGTCAGTTGAGAAAGGAAGAGCTACCATTACGGCCACCAATGCAGCCGGCAACGAAATTGAAGTTACCAATCTTGCCAAAGGAGAAAACATTATCCGTTGGACCATTTCTAAAAATGGAAACTGCTCCAATTATGATCAGGTGGTGATTCGTAACAATCAGCTGGAAGTGGAAGCAGGTGATCCTTACACAACGTGTCAGGATGTTATCCAGATTGAAGGAACAGAGCCACCTGAAGGCTCAACCGGTCAGTGGAGTGCTTATGGTGCTGCTGCAGGACAGGTTTCCTTCTCGGATGGAACCGCTCATCAGACAGTGGTTAGCGGACTGGTTTACGGTGAAAACGACTTGAGATGGACACTTTACAAAAATGGATGTGAAAGCTCCGATTCTGTCACCATAACCAGTCATACACCTACTGTTGCCACAGTTGGAAGTGAACAAACAATTTGTAATACAGATACCATTCTTACAGGAAATGATCCTGCCGGTTATGAAACCGGTCGCTGGACCATTGTTCAGGGAAGTGGTGATTTTACAGATGCCAATGATCCCCAAACCAGAATTTCCAATGTTGGGTTTGGTGAAAACATTTACAGATGGACCATTTTTAATGGCAATTGCTCTTCTTCCGCTGATTTGACTGTGTTTAATCAGCAAGTAGAGGCGTTTGCCGGAAAAGATACAGTTTCCTGTAACCGTTATGTGAAACTAAATGCTGAACCTGTACCTGATGGATATACCGGTCTTTGGACCATAGAGTCAGGTTCCGGTGGAGCTGTTTTTGATGGCTCGCAGAATAATCCTAAAGTAGGCGTTCAGTTGGCCTTTGGAGAAAATCTTCTTCGATGGAATGTGATTCATGACCAATCAGGATGTTCTTCATCTGATGTGGTGAGTGTAATGGTTAACGCCATAGAGACAGTTGAAGCCGGTGGAGATCAGATTATTAACGACGGTAGCGGTGAGGCCACAATGCAGGCTGTATTACCAAACAGAGCATCAGGTGAATGGAGCATTGTATCAGGAGGTGGAACCATTGTGGAACCCAATAATCCAGGAACGCTCATCGAAAACTTAAGTCGCGGACCAAATGTGTTCCGATGGACTGTCACTATTGGCAACTGTATTGCTTATGATGAGGTTCAGATTACCAATGGTGATGTTATCCAGGCAGATACCGGACCGGATATTTTTACCTGTTCTCCGGAAGCAACGATGCATGCCAACGATCCGGATAATGCTATAGGACGATGGACACTTGGTAGCTATGGTTCAGGTAAGTTTCAAAACGACAGAGATCCGGAAACTTTAGTTTACGATCTTGGTCCGGGAGAAAATGAGTTTGTTTGGACCATTTCTTATGGACAGGGAACGACCTATTCTTCCGATACAATTATTGTGACCAATAATCAGCCCGACAGAGCAAGAGCTGGTTTGGACAGATTTACGTGTAATAACACCGACACGCTTAAGGGTAATACGCCTGATGTTAATATGGGAACTGTAACATGGAGTATTATTTCCGGAAGTGGTCAGATTGAATACACCGATCATCCGGAAACTGCAGTAACGGGATTGTCTCAAGGAGACAACACTTTTGTTTATACCATTCAGAAAGGATCGGGTAACAATGTTTGTTTCTCTTCTGATACTGTCATTGTCACCAATGGTTTGGCAACACCTGCAGAGGCCGGTGAAGATCAAACATTATGTACCGATAGCGTGGAATTGACACCTAATATACCTAACCACGGAATTGGAGAATGGCGTATTTACGAAGGAGCTGCAGAATTTGAAGGTAATATGGCCCGCAATATTGCCAGGGGAACCAACCGCTTCCTTTGGGTGATTACTACAGAATATTGTACTTCTGTGGATACGGTAACGATTGTTAATAATGAACCATCGGTGCCTAACGCAGGTCGTGATATTCCTGTCTGTAAGGACAGTGTTACGCTTTCCGGTAGTCTGGATATTTATCATACCGGAGAATGGTCTTTGATTTCGGGATCAGGAGACTTGGAGTCTCCGGGTGAACCTGATACAAAGGTTACTAATCTGGGCCCCGGCAATAACCGTTTCAGATGGACCATTACCAACGGGCATTGTTCCGATTTTGATGATGTGGTAATTCGCAATGATTTTAAAGAGGCCATTATTCGCTATGATGCTACTACACCTCTTTGTGTGGATACAACTGTACTGGAAGCCAATAATCCATTGCCAGGAATTGGTACCTGGGGAGTTGTTGGCGGTGGCGGATCGGCTGAATTTGATGATCCGGAAGATCCTAATACCACTGTGCGAGGATTGGAACAAGGGGAAAATATACTGACATGGACCATCACTAATAATCAATGTGTTGATGTGGATTACGTGACAGTGATTAATAATACTCCGTCTCAATCCGATGCAGGAGGAAATGTGGCTACTTGTGACAATTATGTCTACCTGGCGGCTAATGATCCTGAGGTTGGAAACGGACAATGGACAGTAAGAAATGGTAGTGGAAACTTCTCATCATTGTCCAATCCTTCTGCAAGAGTTGATTCTCTTCAATTTGGCTCAAATGTCTTCAGATGGACCATTGAAAATGAAGGGTGTCGTTCAATTGATGATGTACAAATAGAGTACAATAGTGTGCCGGCTTCTGCTGGTTACGACCGCACCATTTGTTCAGATACTGAAGTGCTTCAGGGTAATAATCCGTCGCCGGGTACCGGTACATGGAGTGTTGCCGGAGGTACCAGTCAGGCCACATTCGATGATCTTAATAATCCTAACACTACGGTACGAAATCTCCGTAAAGGGGTGAATCGACTGAGGTGGACTATAAACTACAGAGGATGTCAGACTTTCGAAGAAGTGTCCATTACCAATGGTTCTCCAAGTACTTCATATGCAGGAAATACTCAGCGCTTATGTGCTGATGAAACAACGCTGGATGCACTGGAACCTGAAATCGGAACTGGACGTTGGGAAGTAATTGCAGGTTCTGCTACCTTTACTTCTGCGGATATGAATAATCCTAAGGCGGCTGTTAGTCAGCTTGCAAAAGGAGATAACGTTCTTCGCTGGATTGTTGAAAATGATATTTGCCGCAGCGAGGATGATGTTTTGATTGTTAATAACCTGCCATCAACACCGTTTGCAGGCAGCGACCTTGAAGTTTGTCAACCCGATCATGACCTGATGGCGGCTACGCCTGAATATGGAGATGGGTACTGGTCAATTCTCGAAGGTGGTGGAAATATTTCTGATGTGACCGATCCTAGAGCTCATATTCGTAACTTAAGTTACGGGACCACCCGTTTGAAGTGGACCGTAACCAAAGGACAATGTACCCTTTCTGATGAAATTATCATTGAAAACAATACAGCCACTCAGGCAAATGCGGGACCGGATGTAGCGGATTGTAAGGATTGGGCTCAGTTGGATGCTAATCCTGCTCTGCGTGGAACAGGCGAGTGGTCAATTGTTTCCGGACGAGGTTCATTTGTCAATCCTGCCGATGAGGCTACTACCATTGAAGAACTTGGCTTTGGAGAGAATGTTTTGATGTGGGAAATATGGAATGGAGATAAGTGTTTTACTCGTGATACTGTTACCATTTTTAATAAAGTACCGGAACAGAGCGATGCCGGAAATGATAAGGTTATTTGTGAAAACTATACCACACTTAATGCCAATAATCCGCCCGAGGAAGCCCTGGGTACATGGACTGTTGTAAGTGGGGCCGGTGAGTTTGATAACCCCGGTTCATACAGCTCGATTGTTCGTGATATTGGTTTTGGCGATAACGTTTACAAATGGACCATTTCTTATGGCGATTGTGTGACCGAAAGTACGGTTAATGTTAAGAGCAATAAGACCGATGCCTATGCCGGGGAAGACCTGGTGGTTTACGATCCTGAAGCCATGTTGAATGCAAACAATGTTGGAGATTTGGATGCCGGTTGGAGCATCGTTGGCGGAACAGGAGAATTTGAAGACCCCAATTTCTTTAACACTTTGGTCAGCGGACTTAGTGAAGGGATAAATACTTACAGATGGAGTATTGTTGTAGAAGGTTGTAGCTCATTTGATGATGTAACTGTAGAGTACCGTCCTGTTCCTGATGCCGGATTTGTTACTGATGGTGATGAAGGTTGCTGGCCATTGACAGTGAGCTTTACAAATTATTCAGTTGGTGTTCAGGACAGGGATTATCATTGGGACTTTGGTGATGGCAATACCTCGGGTGATCAAAATCCTGTCCATACCTTTGAAAATGCCGGTGATTTCTCTGTCATGCTGACCGTGCCGGGACCGGATGGTATTGAAGGTCATTATCAGAAGATCATTCGTGTTCATGAACACCCGGAGGCAGCCTTTGACGTTACGCCAACTGAGGTATATGTACCTGGAGATGAAGTGAGGTTCTTTGATTTGTCTGTAGGCTCCGAGGAGTACGAATGGCATTTTGGAGATGGAAATATGTCAACTGAAGCACATCCTGTTCATGAATATTCCGAAAGTGGTGTCTATGATGTGATGCTGCATGTAACCAATGAATTTGGATGTACCGACAGTGCGACCATTGAAGGGGCTGTAACAGCCATTTCAAAAGGGTTTATAAAATTCCCTAATGCCTTTAAGCCAAGGCCTGATGGTGGTGTTTCTAACCGTCCAAGTGAAACCAATAACATATTCAAACCCGTATACAGGGATGTAGATACTTACCACTTACAAATCTATAATCGATGGGGGCAGTTGATTTATGAATCTAACGATATAGAAGAAGGTTGGAATGGTTTCTATAAAGGACAGTTAGTGCCTCAGGCTGTATATGTATGGAAAGTTAATGGTACTTTTGTTAACGGTACCGAGTTCCGTGAAACAGGAAGCGTGTTATTAGTTAGATAATACAAAAGATTGGTGGGGGAATCACCTGAAAAGCTTTTTTGATTAACTTTTGACGGTTTAATCCGTAGTAAGGTTAAAGGAAGTGCTTTTTAGGTGATGCCCGGCCTTTTTTAATTGGTCTTAAAAGAAAAGAAGAAATATTTTTAATGAATATTTGGATAAAATACAACATAACCCTGTTGTTTTTGTGCAGTCTTTGCTGTATTAAAGCAAATGCTCAGGACCCTACTTTTTCTCAGGTCTATGCGGCACCAGTTTATTTGAGCCCTTCTTTTGCAGGGCTTACCAATGGCAGTCGTGTTGCACTGACGTACAGAGATCAGTGGCCGGGCATTCCCAATACCTATCGTACCTTGTCATTTGCAGCCGATCATTTCTTCGAGCAATACAATAGTGGTCTGGGGTTGGTGTTTGTCAGAGATGACCAGGGAAGCGGACAGCTTATTACTCAAAATATCGGACTGGTTTATGCTTATGAGTTTCCAATTACCAGGGAAATTTATGCCAGACCAGGCTTGAATTTCAAATACTTTGAAAGAAAAATTGATCCCTCATCCTTGTTGTGGGGTGACCAGATAGGGCCTGATGGTGATATTTTAGCCAGTGCAATCGGTGATTTTGAGCAGGAAAGTTATAAGAAGATTGATGCTTCAGCTTCAGCCATGATTTACAGCGATGATTTCTGGTCCGGGGTGGTTGTGGATCATTTGGTGAAAAGTAACATCGGCTTTACAGATATTGAATCTCCTTTGCCAATCCGTACCACGGTTTATGGTGGATGGAAATACCGGTTTAGAAATCGGACGCGCAATCAGGATGAAGTCAGTGGAACATTAGCCTTCATGTATAGAATGCAGGATGATTTTCAACAATTGGATATGGGTACTTACTGGTATCTCAATCCATTTGAATTGGGATTATGGTATCGCGGGATTCCTGTTGGCGAAAGTGAAGGACTAACCAATAATGATGCTCTTATTTTTATTCTCGGATTCAATATCGGTTCGGTGCGTTTGGCTTACAGTTATGACATGACGCTGTCCAACCTGGCCGGGCATAGCGGAGGAGCCAATGAGTTTTCATTGATATTCAGATTCTCCTCTTCCGGAATTAATGAATCTCCTAAAGGAGCTATCCCTTGTGACGGTGGTGGAAATGACTGGATGCGTAATAAATCATCTTCAAGAGGTAGAAGGACTCTGTTTTAAGGAGAGAAATTAGATGTTAGATGTTAGAAGATAGAGGCTAGATGTTAGAGGATAGAACTTGAAAAAATGCTTTCAATATGGGGCACCCAATTTTCAACTGAACCGATCACTGACTACCGACCACTGACCACTGACAACTGACCACCGATCACTGACCACCGATCACTGACCACCGATCACTGACCACTGACTACTGACTACTGACTACTGATAATTGCATCCGCTCCATTTCCCGGTACTCCAGGAGCAATTCCTTTTCATCAAAAGCATCCGATCCGGTATTCATTGACCTTTCCAGTATTAGCAGAGCTGCCTCAAAAAGCTCAGATTTAGCATAAAAATGCTCGTGAGCATAGTTTAGGTATTTCACCACTTTGAATGCATTGAAAGACCCAAAAAAGCGCTTTAGAAAGGTTTTTTTGCTATTACTGTTTTTCCGGATGATCTCAATCTCTTTTTCAAAGCCTGAATTGAGTAAAAAGCTTCTTAAAGGCCCGGTTAAATCATAAGTCCAGTTTTCAAAATCCGGAATGTCCAGTTCAGCCAATTCAGGGGCTTTAGAAAAGAAATGCTTCAAATCATCAAAAGCAGCGGGATTGTAAGTGATGCCTTGCTCTTTAGTTCCATCCAAATGATGTTTTATGCTGGCTCCTGTACCAAATATGACACGGTCTGAGGGGCGGGGAGAGGGATATACTGTGGTTTCTGTTAGGTTGCCAAAATTCCCCAGTGGTATTAGTTTTTGTAGAAAATAGAAATCTTCCCCGGCTTGTTTTTTAGGCATTCCTCCTGCCTGAACATATTTAAGCGTTCTGAAAACCATGCATGAACCAATGGTATGGAAAGCATAAGGAAACCCTGTTTGTTTGAGTGCTTCCACATAATACCTGAGATGCAACTCATAAAGTGTAATGGCTTCATAGATTACAGGTGAGTATTCAGAGCCTTCCAGGGGGTGTTCGAAATAGACTGTTCCTCCCTGATTTCTCTGGTCAGAGAACCAGTTTTCAAGGGCCTGCAAATAATTTGGGGCAACAGGTGAATCTGCATCCAAGCAGGCAAGTATTCCGTCCGGTCGCTCAATTTTACGGAATTGTCTTACAGCTTCATCAAGCCCGATTTTCCTGGCCAATCCGGCTCCAAAGTGTTTTTTTCGAAGATTATAGGCTTTCAGAATATTTACAGAAAGCCAATTGGGCAGGGGATGCTCATGAATAAACGATTGTATGGCATCTGCACACGCATTTTGGTTTTCTTCTGTTGACTTGCTGTCTTTTTCACAGGTGTTTAAAACAACAATAACCTCCACCTTTGCAGATGGAGGTTTACATGATATCAGCGAATTTAGTGTCGTTAGAATAAGCTCGTTTTCCAGATAAGCAGGAATGACCACAATTAACCCCAGTTCGGAGTCTATCTCTGAATCAACACTGAATTCAGGGTAGTGTTTGGTCAGATAATTGTCAAGTAGTTTTAATGACTTTTCTGGTGTGGTCATATTCAAATGGTTCGCCTTTTTATGGCTCAAACCGGCAAACTTAATCCGCTGTTCTTATTCCTCTTCCTGAGTTGCGTCGTATCTTTCGTTAAGAATGCCAACCACTTCATCGGTAATATTCAAAGCCTCATGGGCGAATAAGATATTGTCTCCCATTGTATTACTAAGCACCAGTTTGAAAGGTTTCTGGTTGGTGTACTCCTTTAGGAATGCAGTGATTGTATCGCGCAACTCACGGTTCATCTGATTTTGTTTTTTCATCAGGTCGTTGGAGAGCTGAGAGTTGAGCTCCTGAAGTTCCTGCTCTTTTTCCCTTAGTCTTTTTTCTTCTTTCTGGGCACGCTCGAGGCTTAAGAAAGCATTGTTCTGTACTTTTCTCTGGAAAGCTCTCATGTCGTCCTGAAAAACTTTTGCTCTTTCGTTGAAATCAGCTCTTGATGATTCTTCTTTTCTTAATAATTCTTCGTTAAGAAATTGAGCATATTCATAATTCATCAGTAATGAATCAGTGTTGACGTAGGCGATGGGATAATCCTGCACTTTTTCTTTTTGGCTTTGGTCTGCTCCATCATCAGATTCAGAACCGTTGGACAATACGATGAAGAATAAAGCAGCTACTGCAACAAACAGAATAGCGTTAAGGACAATCGATATATTTTTCATACCCTTAGAAAATGAAAGTTAAATGTTAGATTTTGATGAGGACAAATATAACTGTATTGTTAAAATATAAAAAAGTTCTTCTGTGATTTTGACAGAAGCTTTTAATTATTGGGGAAATATCAGGTGTACTTTCTGAATGAGGTGTAACCATCCAATACAGCTGAAATAGCAATAAAAACAATCCAATATGATTTTTCGTAATAAATAGCTGCCAATGTAGCTGCCAGAAAAACTGCGCTTAACATTAAAATGCCGTTTATCCTTTTTCGGTGTGAAGGGGCAATTATGAAGTTATAGATTCTTACGCCCAAAACCGGAATTAGCCCTGCTGCAAAAAGCCATGGGGCGTTATCCATGCCTGAAATGTGCATAATAATGCCGGCCAGAATTAATATCAGGCCGGCGTAATAAAGGCCGCTTAAAAAACGGAGAAATCCCATATGGTTTGAATTTTTTTATTCTTCAATTACGACAAAAATATCTTCTTCGGGCTTTTTCATCAGGTATTGTTCGCGGGCAAACTTCTCCAGATTTTCCGGATCACTCTGAAGTTCTTCCATGCGTTTTTTGTTGTTGGAAATTTCTTTCCGGTAATGAACTTTTTGCCGCTCCAGCTCCTCAATTCTGTTTGATAACTCGTGCCTGTCAACCAGGTTGTTCTGATCGAAAAAGCCCACCCAGATGATAAAAGCCAAAAAAGTGACCACATACCGGTTTTTTAGTAATGGCAAAATTAATCTGGCAATACTTTTCAGGCTCATATTTTTGCTTTTATATTTACCCGCAGGTATCGGACAAATGTAACTATTTCACTTGATTTTGACAATTTCTAGTCATCAGGTTTATCAAAAGAGGCTTTGAATTAAAGCAAATTATAAAAATGAGGTTGTCTCAAAAGCCCAAATTTGATGTCATTCTGAGCTTGTCGAAAAATCTGTTTGTTTGATAAACAGATGTTTCGACTACGCTCAATATGACATGCTCCTTTGGTGTTCAATACTTTTGAGACAACCTCCAAGATCTATTACAAGAGCATTTTATTCGGCATCCATGAACGGATATTTAAAATCTGTAGGTGGAACGAAATTCTCTTTTATGGTTCGTGGAGAAACCCAGCGCATCATGTTGATCAACGAGCCGGCTTTGTCGTTGGTACCCGATCCTCTTGCACCGCCAAATGGTTGTTGCCCTACAACAGCTCCGGTGGGTTTGTCATTGATGTAAAAGTTGCCTGCGGCATTAACCAGTCGTTTTGTTACTTTTTCGATAACATAGCGATCCTGGGCAAAGACAGCACCTGTCAGTGCGTAAATAGATGTTTTATCTAAAACGGTGAGTGTTTCATCGAATTTCATGTCATCATAGACATAAACTGTCAGTACCGGACCGAAGAGTTCTTCCTGCATAGTTCGGTACATTGGATCTGTTGTAAGGATGATGGTAGGTTCAATGAAGTACCCCACAGACTTATCACATCCGCCGCCTTCAATGACTTTAGCATCCGGATGGTTCTCTGCTTCTTTTATCGCGCCTTCAAGTTTGTTGAAAGAAGCTTCATCAATAACGGCGTTCATGAAATTGGTGAAATCTTCAGGCGGCCCCATTTTTAGTTCACCAAGTTGCTTTTTGATTTCTGAATGAATCTCGTCCCAACGGCTGGCCGGTATATAGGCCCTGGAAGCAGCTGAGCATTTTTGCCCCTGGTATTCAAACGCTCCTCTTACCATGCCTGTTGCCACTGCTTTGGCGTCACACGACTTATGGGCGATAATGAAATCTTTTCCACCGGTTTCTCCCACAATTCGGGGATACGTTTTATAGCGCTGGATGTTTTCTCCAATGGTTTTCCAAATTGACTGAAACACTTCGGTTGATCCGGTGAAATGGAATCCTGCAAACTCGGGGTGGTCAAATACTTCCCTGGCAACCACAGGGCCACTGGCAAAAACCAGGTTGATTACTCCGTCGGGAACCCCTGCTTCACGGAAAACCTGCATAAGGATATTGGCCGAATAGATGGCTGTTTTTGAAGGTTTCCATACAACCACATTGCCCATCATAGCGGGTGCAGAAGGCAGGTTTCCTGCAATGGAGGTGAAGTTAAATGGGGTAAGTGCAAATACAAATCCTTCGAGAGGACGGTATTCCACTCTGTCCCAGATTCCTTTGGCTGAGGAGGGCTGATCTCCGTATATCTGTGTCATGTACTGGACATTAAACCTGAGAAAATCAGCAAATTCACAGGCGCTGTCAATTTCTGCCTGAAAAGCCGTTTTGGATTGGCCCAGCATTGTGGCCGCGTTGATTTTTTGCCGATAAGGACCTGCAATCAAATCAGCTGCTTTCAGAAATATTGAAGCGCGATGCTCCCATGCCATCCCGGCCCACTTGGGACGGGCATTCAATGCTGCATCAATGGCTTGATGAACATGGGCTTCATCACCCTGATGATAATGCCCCAGACAATGCTTTAATTCATGTGGAGGATGAATCGAAACTTTTTGGTCTGTACGGACTTCTTCGCCCGCAATAATCATGGGGATATCCATCTCTACAGCCCTGAAGGCTTCGAGTTGCTTTTTAAGTTCGGTGCGTTCATTTGTTCCCGGGGCATAGGTGAGGACCGGTTCGTTCTTGGCAGGTGGCACCTGAAATATTCCTTTTGGCATAGCACTTGGTTTTTTAGATGTTAACAAAAGATCGTTTTATACAAATCTAACTAAAAGCAAATGCGATGGGAATGAAAAATATCAGGGTTTTTTGAGTTTTGGGTTCGGAGTTCTGGGCTGAGTTCAGCGTTTGTCAACTCAAAACTCAAAACCCGGAAACACGGTACTCATAGCCCCCTTTGGGCGGATTTAGGGGACCTTCAACCCGGAACTCTTAATATATCGGCGGAAACTTATCAGGATAGGCTTCTCCCATCATGCCATAAATGGTTTCATACACATCCTCTGCATTGGGATTGCTGAAATAATCACCATCTGTACCGTAGGCCGGACGGTGATCTTCTGCTGTTACTGTCATTGGTTTGTGATCCAGATAATAAAAACCGCCTTGTTCTTCAAGCACCTTTTGCATCATATATGCTGTAGCCCCTCCGGGAACATCTTCATCGAAAAACACGATGCGATTGGTCTTCTTCAAGGAGTTTAGAATGATCTTTTCAGTGTCAAATGGCAATAGGGTTTGAACATCAATTAGCTCCACCGAAATGCCGATTTCCGATAATTGATCAATGGCTTCAGCTGCAATTCTTACACAAGAGCCATAGGTGGCTATGGTTACATCTGTTCCTTCTCTGATCACCTCAGGTATGCCAAGTGGCGTCTGAAAAGCTCCCCAGTTGGATGGTTGCTTCTCTCTGATTCGGTAGCCGTTGAGGGGCTCAATTACCAGAGCGGGGTCCTCTCCTTGCAAAAGTGTGTTGTACATGCCTGCTGCCCGTGTCATATCGCGTGGCACACATATGTATATCCCGCGAATACTGTTGACCACCATGCTTAGAGGGGATCCGGAATGCCAAATGCCTTCAAGCCGATGTCCTCTGGTTCGCACAATTACCGGGGCTTTTTGGCCTCCTTTGGTACGGTAATGGGTGGTTGCAAGGTCATCGCTCAAGGTGTGGAGAGTATATAGCAGATAATCAAAATACTGGATCTCAGCAATTGGCCGTAGACCTCTGAGAGCAAGTCCGATGCCTTCTCCCACAATGGTAGCTTCATGTATACCGGTGTCACGGACACGCCATTCTCCATACTTTTTCTGAAGGCCTTCCAGCGTTTGGTTAACACCTCCCAACTTGCCGGTGTCTTCCCCTAAAGTAATCAACCGTGGGTCGTTGCCAAACAGGGCGTCAAAATTATCGCGTATTATTTCACGGCCTGGCACCAATGGGGCATCTTCGGAATACTGTGGGGCTATGCTTTCTATTCTTAGCGGTGATTTTGCAGATTCATCATACAAGTAAGCAGTGTATTTTTCATGGCCGCTTTCATTGTATTCTGCAACCCATTTTCTGAGTTGGTCTTTTAGTCCTCCCTGTTTGTTGCAGGAAGAACAAACATGTCGAAGTATTTTACGGGCAGTACTTAGAATTTCTTTGCGGTTAAGGGTCAACGTATTGTTCAGGTTGTTGACGATGCTGTTGATTTGATCTTCGCTATTCTGGTTACAAATACAGCTTTTTTGTCTGATGATTTTATTGAGTTCGTCCCGTTCTTCCTCAATGGGTTTGAGGTATTCTTTGTAAGCTTCTTTTTTTGCATTTGTTGCTTCATCTCGGGCTTCCGATTCAATTTGGTCAAGGGTGGATTCATCTGATATTTTCTTTTCCACGATCCACTGCCTCATCTGAACCAGGCAATCCTTATCCTTTTCCCATTTCAGCCTTTTTTCTGATTTATAGCGTTCATGCGATCCGGATGTTGAATGCCCTGTCGGTTGCGTTAATTCCCTGACATGAAACAGTACCGGAACATGCTCTTTGCGACAGCGGGAGATGCCTTTCTCGTACATCTGACAAAGTTCTGCATAATCCCATCCGTTGGCTTCAAAAATGAGGATGCCTGTTTTGTCATTTCTTTGCTTTTCAAATCCTTTGAGAGCTTTGGAGATATTGGCTTTTACGGTTTGGAGTTCAACCGGGACAGAAATGCCATAGCCGTCATCCCAAACCGAGAGTGCCATAGGGATTTGCAGTACACTTGCTGCATTAAGGGTTTCGAAAAACAAGCCTTCCGAAGTGCTGGCATCTCCAATGGTTCCGAAAGCCACTTCATTGCCCTTGTTGCTGAATTTTTGGAGCTCTTTGAGTTCCGGTTGTTCCCGGTAAAGTTTGGAGGCGAGGGCCAACCCTGTCAATCGGGGCATTTGACCTGCTGTGGGACTAATGTCTGAAGAAGTGTTTTTACTCTTTGTCTGATCAATCCAATCACCGTTTTTCTGAACAAGTCTGGTTCCAAAATGATTATTCATGGAACGGCCACCGTTGTCCGGATTGAGTTCTGTTCTTGTCTCCCCATACAATAAGGCAAAGAACTTTTTAGGGGTTGTCATTCCGGCAGCCAACATAAATGTTTGATCACGGTAGTACCCCGATCGCCAGTCCCCTTCAAGGAACTGCTTTGCCATTGCTATTTGAGCCACTTCTTTGCCATCGCCGAAAATGCCGAATTTTGCTTTGCCGTTTAAAACTTCCCGCCTTGCCAGAACACTCATATGGCGGCTAAGATGTGCAAGCTTATAATCGTTGAGCACTTCTTTTTTGAAATCTTCAAAACCAAGGGCTTCTTTATTTTCCTGTTTGGCTGAAGTTGATTTTGTATTGCCGGTCTTTTTTGTATTAGTTGTAATCATTGCGGTTTAATTGATGTCGGTTTGGCTCTCCATAAGCGTCCAACAAGGCAAAGGTAAATTTTTTGATCGATTTTGGTTGGTTGCAATATTCAAACAGAAAGCATATGCCGAATGTTTAAAGCACTCCATTTTTTGTATATTTGCAGCATTAAAGTGCTTGACAATGATGATAATTAAAATGCTTTTAGTTACGATAGTCTTAATGGGCGCAGTAACGGCTTTATTTGCTATCCGTATTATTTTTCGCAAAGGTGGTAAATTTCCTAATACACATATTGGAGGTAATCGGAATATGGCTAAACGAGGCATCTATTGTGCCTCGACGCAAGATAAAATTGCCAGTAAAGACAAAAGGCATATTCTGAAGGATACATTGTCCTGAGTCTGTATTATTCTTATTGCCGCTTTTTACTATAACTTCCATACAGGATATTAATTTAAACTTATTTATAAAAGGGATATTTGCATCCTAAAATCATAAATAATATCTTTGCAACAAAGATTCTTGAGGATTCTAACAAAGTTTTTGTGAGATAATACTGAACTCAAACCATATGACTTTGTTAAATTAACAGAGGAAAAGAGAAAGAGGAGTTATAGAATTTTTGTTGAAAAAGGAGGGTTGATATATGAGTACAGTTTTAATAATGATAGCACTGGCAATTGTTTTTGTTGGACTTTCGTTTGCAGGCCTTGCATTGAAAAGTTTCTTTAAAAAAGATGCCACATTGACCACCTGCAGTGGTGGCTCCTGTGCCTGTAAAACAGCAGGTAGTTGTAGTACCGATACTGCTGATAGTTAATAATAAATAGTCTGGTTTAGTTTTAATACGATGGGGTGAATCGCACCGGGATGTATTGGAATATCGAAATTGAATAAATTATTCAACGATATATTTGTCAAATCCTTCCGTCCAGGTGACATTCATCCCATCTTCTGTATCATAGATGAAGCACCCGTCCAGTTCCGGATGCTTTTTTAAAAGCTCCAGACTTTTGTCAAGCCCCATAACCATGCAAGCCGTTGCAAAGGCATCTGCAGTCATGCAATCATCTGAAATGATTGATGCACTCAAAAGCGTATGATCTACTGGGTTTCCTGTCTTTGGATTAATCGTATGAGCATATTTCTGTCCGGTTTCTTCGTCAATGTAAAACTGGCGATAATTGCCACTGGTAGCCAGTGCCTGACCCGATAATCCTATGATCAGCTGGATTTCCCTGTTTGAGGCAGAAGGGTCATCAATTGGCCTGTCTATGCCAACTCTCCATTTAGTATTTCTGGTGTTAAGTCCTTTGGTGGTTACCTCACCGCCAATTTCAACCAGATAATTATTGCAACCATTACGTTCCAATACGCTTGCAGCAACATCAACGCCATAGCCTTTGGCAATAGCAGAGGCATCCAGCATTACTTCTTTCTTGTCTTTGTATATGAAATCTTCTTTCATTTCAACATGCTCCATGCCTATTAAGGTCAGCAGTGAATCGATGGTGGACGGGGTCATTCTTTGCCTGTTGGTAAAGCCAAATCCCCATGCATTGACCAGTGGCGCTACTGTCATGTCAAAAGCTCCATTAGTTTTCCGGGTTATATCCTGAGCAGAAGAAAAAACGTTCCTGAAATGTGCATCTGTTGTGGCTTTGTTATCAGACCTGTTGAACAAGGAAATGACCGAAGTGGAATCGTAAGTGGATAAAGACTGGTTTACTGAATCAAGGGCAGCCAATACTTTATTCTGTAAATCCTTTCCTTCCGGACTTTCATAGGTGAGATGGTAAAAGGTGCCAAATACCCGGCCCTGGTTTTTTATCCATTTTGAGTTATCCTGACAGGAGGTAAATACCAACAGGATTAAAGCAAGAATTGAAAAGGACTTCATGGATGTGAGTTTTGTTTATCGGAGGTGCTAAATTACAATACTTCGTTGAGTTTTTACAAATAATTGAAAAAGAGTTGTTTAAGGATTGATGGCATGTTGCTCAACTCTCTAGTAATAAAAACTTTGCAAACACCCTCTCTACAATTAGGCTTTATTTATCTAACTATTCAGACATAAAAAAACCCCGGTAGAACCGGGGCTTTATACGTTTTATGATCCAAAATCATCAAATGCAATCATTTCCTCCGGGACTCCCAGATCGTAAAGCATTTTTTGAACTGCAGCATTCATCATAGGTGGTCCGCAGAGATAATATTCAATCTCTTCGGGCTCTTCATGTTTACTCAGGTATTCTTCAAAAATCACTGAGTGAATGAATCCTGTTGAACCTTCCCAGTTATCTTCGGGCAATGGCTCAGAAAGTGCAATTTTGAAATCGAAATTGTCAAATTTCTGCTCTATGTCACGGAAATCTTCTTCATAAAAGATTTCTCGTTTTGATCGGGCTCCGTACCAAAATGTGGCCTTACGATCGGTCTCAAGTGTATGGAACAGATGGAAGATGTGCGAACGCATAGGGGCCATTCCGGCACCACCGCCAATGAACATCATCTCCTTCTTGGTGTCTTTGATAAAGAACTCTCCATAAGGTCCTGAAATGGTTACTTTGTCACCTGGCTTACGTGAGAAGATGAAAGAGGAACAAATACCCGGGTTGATTTTCTGGAAACCGCCGTTTACCCTGTCAAATGGGGGAGTGGCAATACGGATATTCAACATGATGATGTTGTTCTCGGCGGGATGGTTAGCCATTGAATAAGCACGGAATGTAGGTTCCGGATTCTTCATTTTCAGATCAAACATGTTGAACTTCTCCCAGTCACCACGGAATTCTTCTTCCACTTCAATGTCCTGGAAATCCACTTCAATCTTAGGAACGTCAATCTGAATGTAACCACCCGATTTGAAATCAAGAGTTTCTCCTTCAGGAAGCTGAACCACAAATTCCTTGATAAAAGTAGCCACGTTCTTGTTGGAAACAACTGTACATTCCCACTTCTGGATACCCAGAATTTCCTGTGGAATTTCCATTTTAAGATTGTCCTTTACTTTAACCTGACAAGCCAGTCGCCAGTCGTTGGCCTGCTCTTTACGGGTGAAATAGCCCGTCTCTGTAGGCAAAATGGATCCGGCTCCGTCATGAACCTGACAGCGGCACATGGCGCAGGTACCTCCACCACCACAGGCAGAAGGAAGGAATATTTTATTTTCTCCAAGAGCTGAGAGAAGTGTCTGACCACTTTCAACTTCTAATTCTTTTTCTCCTTCATTGATATCAATCGTGACTTTCCCGGAAGGAGTCAGTTTTTTCTTCGCATAAAGAAGAATCGAAACCAGCATAATAATGACTATCAGGAAGACAATCGCACTGGTTATGATTACCGGGAGTGAAATAGCTAGTATATTCATTTTCGAGTGCTCTTTTTAAAGTTGAATACCCATAAAACTCATGAATGCGATACCCATCAGACCTGTAATGATGAATGTGATTCCCAGACCTCTTAGCGGGGCCGGAACATCAGAGTATCTGATTTTTTCGCGAATAGCGGCAATACCCACAATGGCCAATAACCAACCAATACCGGAACCCAGTCCGAAAACTGAAGCTTCAGCAATATTGGCATATTCACGTTCCTGCATGAAAAGTGATCCACCGAGGATGGCGCAGTTTACAGCTATCAGCGGGAGGAAAATTCCCAGGGAAGTGTAAAGTGCCGGGGCAAATTTTTCAACAATCATTTCTACCAGCTGCACCATGGATGCAATAACAGCAATAAACATGATGAAGCTAAGGAACCCTAAATCGATGTTGGCGAAATCTTCTCCTAACCAGGCAAGGGCACCTTCTTGCAATACGTAATTTTCCAGCAGATAGTTGGCCGGTACGGTAATACCAAGCACAAATATAACTGCCACTCCGAGTCCAAATGATGTCTTAACGGTTTTGGAAACCGCAAGGTAAGAACACATACCCAGGAAATAGGCAAAGATCATGTTCTCAATAAAAATGGACTTAACAAATATGTTTAGCAGATTTTCCATTTCTCTGTGATTATTTGTTTGCTTTTTGTTTTATCCGGTTCTTTTGAAGAACCTCTTTGAAATATCGGCTTTCTCTCCGACGTTAGCTAACGTCTACCAGGTCTTTGTTTTTAGAACGCTGAACCCAAATGATAATTCCCACGGTAATCAATGCCATTGGGGGAAGGATCATCAATCCGTTGTTCACGTAACCCCATTCGTACATGATATCGGGTACAATCTGAACCTCGCCAAAGCCAGGGAAAGTAAGATTTCCGGTTCCAAAGAGTTCACGGACAAATCCAACAATGATTAGAATCAGCCCGTAACCGGCGGAGTTTCCAATACCATCCAATACTGCCGGCCAGGGCTTATTTCCCAAAGCAAAAGCTTCCAGGCGCCCCATGATAATGCAGTTGGTAATAATCAGACCCACGAAAACAGAAAGCTGTTTACTTACTTCATAGGCGAAAGCTTTCAAAATCTGGTCTACCAAAATCACCAGAGAAGCAACTACAGTCAGCTGCACAATAATCCTGATTCTGGATGGAATTGTATTCCTTAAAAGTGATATAATAAGGTTTGAAAAAACTAGTACAAACACCACCGAGAGTGACATCACGATGGAGGGTTCAAGTTTTGCGGTTACCGCCAGTGCAGAGCAAATACCAAGTACCTGGACGGTAATCGGGTTTTGCGCGCCGAGCGGTGTTGTAATCAACTTCAGGTTCTTCGACGAGAACAAAGGTTCTTTCTCACTACTCATAGTTCCCTCTTTTTATTTTTTTAAAAATGCTTCGTAACCATTAAAATAATTCATCAGCATGGTCTCCAGACCCTGGCTGGTGATGGTACCTCCCGAAATAGCATCCACGCTATGTGGTGCATCGTCCGGGGCACCGCCTTTTACCACCTGAACAGAAACCAACTCCTCATCATCGAAGATTGATTTGCCTTTAAACTGCTGCTGAAAAGCATCGTTGGCAATTTCGGCACCCAATCCGGGAGTTTCTCCCTTGTGGTCAAAAGTGGCACCAAAAATGGTTTGTTTATCCTGATTTAGGGCAATATATCCCCAAATTGGCCCCCAAAGACCTTTTCCACGTACAGGTAATATGTATTTTACTTCTCCGTTGTCGAGATGGCACTCGTAAACCGGGTACTGACGCTCAGGCAAAGGTTTGCGTACTTCTTTGCTTAAGTCTACATTAAAAGCTGCCTGAGGACTTGCATCCTGTCGGTCACCTTCATAGTTTACAATGTAGCTCTTGTCTCCGATATATTCCTCGTATTTGTCGGCTACATTGGCTGTGGTACTCTCAATGCTAACCGATTTTAGAATATCAATCATTTTAGCCTCTTCTTCGTTCTGCTTCTGAATAGGGCCAAGGGCCTCCGCAACAAATGCGAGAATCGTGGCCACAACGATTACCATTACCGAAGCATAAAGAAAAGTATATTTATTTCCTTGTCTGTCCATTTTATCAATTGTTATGCGTTTACACTTGCTCTTTTCAGACGTCGTTTTATGTTACCTTCCACTACGAAATGGTCAATCAAAGGTGAAAAGGTGTTCATTAACAGGATTGCCAGCATAACACCTTCCGGATATGCAGGGTTGAATACCCTTATCATGATACTAAATACACCAATGAGAAATCCGTAGATGTATTTTCCACGGGCGGTGCGTGTCGCCGATACCGGATCGGTAGCCATAAATACAGCACCAAAAGCAAAGCCACCAAGAACCAAATGGTGCAGGGCGGGGATTTGCATCAATGGAGTGGAACCAATTGCATTGAAGCCAAGAGCCATTACAAAACCACCAATAAAGACTGACAGCATAATGCGCCAGCTACCAACGCCCGTGTAAATAAGAATACCCGCTCCAATTAATATGGCAAGTGTGGATGTTTCTCCAATGGAACCCGGAATAAATCCAAGGAAACTGTCAATTAAAGAGAACTTGTCAATGTTTCCGGATGTAACAGCAGCACCTAATGCTGTGGCTCCTGAAAACCCGTCAACAATGCCTTCTCCGCTTGTTAGTCCGCTGATCCAGATGGTGTCTCCTGACATGAAGGCAGGATAAGCAAAGAACAGAAAAGCCCTTGCAAGCAATGCGGGGTTCCAGATGTTCATCCCTGTTCCACCAAAGACTTCTTTACCAATGATCACGGCAAATGCGGTGGCTACGGCCACCATCCAAAGTGGAATGTCTACGGGCAATACAAGAGGAATCAGCATTCCTGATACCAGGAAACCTTCATTAACCTCGTGTCCGCGAAGTTGGGCGAAAATAAATTCGATGATCAAACCGGTACCGTAAGATACTACTATGATTGGAAATACTTTTAGAAATCCATGTAGTACCATTGGCCAGAATTCGGGGTCCTGACCGGTTGCCATAAAGTGCTGGTAACCTGCATTCCATAATCCGAAAAGCAGAGCAGGCACCATTGCCAGAACAACGGTCGCCATGGTACGTTTCATATCCATAGCATCGCGCACATGCACTCCGTTTTTGTTGGTCGTATTGGGAACAAACAAAAGCGTCTCGAATGCATCGAACGTAGAGTGCAGCTTCTCAAACTTCCCACCTTTTTCAAAGTGAGGTTTGATGTTATCTATTAAATTTCGTAATGCCTTCATTCGAAAGTATCTGTTTTTTATGTTATCGAACTCTTGTTTCAGCTTCTCACTCTGCTGAGTGATAATTTACTTGCTGAAACAAAGAGCCGGTACCTGATTAGCCCAGCTCTTTTATCATTAAATCAATTCCGTCGCGAAGAATCTTCTGCAAATTCAGCTTGGAGGTACAAACAAATTCACACAAGGCCAGATCTTCTTCTGCCAACTCATAGATCCCAAGTTGTTCCATTTTGTCAATGTCTTCAACCAGTATGGATTTGATGAGCTGTTCGGGCAGAATATCCATGGGAAGTACCTTATCATACTCTCCGGATACAACAATGGCTCTTTTGCCTCCTTGCATATTTGCATTCAAACGGTATCTTTTATTGGGGCGCAACCAGCTGAAAAATGATCTGGAAACACTGAACTTATTAAAACCGGGAGCTGCCCAGCCCATAAATTCGTATTCATCTCCTTCAGGGATCGCTGTAATCTGTGAGTGATAAAACCCAACGTAACCGTCATCACTTATTTGTGATCCGGTAAGAACATTTCCACTGATAAGGCGGACATTTTCATTGGGATTCAAATTATCTTTGATATAGGGCTCAACACAGGCGCCCAGGCGAGAGTGGAAATAAGCTGGCTTTTTTACTTCTGAGCCCGCAACTACCAATGTGCGATCGAAATCGGGCTTTCCTGTAGTGAAAAGCTTTCCGATAGAGGCCACTTCCTGGGGCTGAATAGTCCAAATCAGGTCTCCTTTATTGATAGGCATAACCTGTCCGATCTGGATACCAACATTACCGGCAGGGTGAGGGCCTTTGAACCTGTGGAGTTCAACACCTTTGGTGTTGGTGAAAACTTTCGAGGCCGCTTCGTCGTTTACGCCAATGTGAATGTTGTCGCTTAATTTTTTAAGAATATCAATTCCTGCCTGGAATTCATTCTCTTTGCCGGTCATGACAAAATCGAAGTCGGGAGCAAGGGGAGCTGTATCGAACCCGGAAATGAAAATGGCTTTCGGGGTATCTCCTGTTCTTGCAATAATGTCGTAGGGGCGTTGCCGTAAGTAAGCCCATGCACCGGCTTCCTGTAGTCTGGTAACAATAGCTTCGCGACTTAAGTCGGCAATGCTCTCAACACCGAAGTCCACGGCTTCATCCTTGCCATCCGATTTTACAACAACTTCCAGAATTTTTCGTCGCTCACCACGGATCACCGCAGTGAGTTCTCCACTAACTGGTGAAACGAACTTTACATCGGGTTGATACTTGTCGAAAAACAATACTGAACCGGCCTTTACCTTTTCGCCTTCTTTGATGACCATTTTAGGAACTACACCGTGAAAATCGGTGGGTTTAATGGCAAACAAATCGGGCAGCTGGGCCTGGCTGAAGACATTGTCAGCTTTGCCTTTGAGCCGTATGTCCAACCCTTTTTTTATTTTGATTACCTCAGACATGTTTGATAAACGGTTTTTGAATTTGTCTGCAAAAATAGTTAAATTTATTACTTTAGACCACTGTTAAGGTTATTGAAACCACTTCAAAATGAGCATTTATATATTTTTTACACTGGGCAAACAAATTGTACAAACCTTTGGTTCTAATTATTTGCGCAAATATTTCTTTATTTTATTATTTCTTTTTTGGGGATGCTTTTCTCCGGCATTACTTTCACAAACTTTAAGAAATTTTTCCAATCCGGAACGTGTAGATGAAAATATTAAAACTGTTCGTTTTCATCGTCAGGGATGGCCAATGTCTTATCCTTTAATTGAATTAAACTCCAACCAGAAGTTGGTGTTGTCTTTTGATGAGCTGGGAACTGAAATTAAAAATTACCATTATTCGATTGAATTTTGTGACGAGGACTGGAGTTCATCGCAGCTTATGCGGACCGAATATTTCAGAGGCAATGAGTTTTTGACGGTGGAGGACTACCGGAGGTCCTTCAATACTACTTTTGACTACGTACATTATGAACTGGTTTTTCCAAACAACGAAGCATCTGTACTAAAATCCGGCAATTACCTTATTAAGGTTTTTGAAAATTTTGACCGGGATAACCCTTTGCTGGTGAAGCGATTTATGGTCAATGAACAAAAGGTGACCATTGAGCCTGATGTGAAATATACCATGCAATCAACCGGGAGAAATCATTACCAGGAAATAGATTTTGAAGTTTCTCATCCCGGAATTACTATTATGGACCCGGCGAATGAAATAAAGGTGACAGTAATACAGAATGGTAGAACTGACAATGCCGTAACAGGTTTACCCCCATTGTTTTTCGGGAATGATAAAATGGATTTCAACTATAACCGTGAGGTGGTTATGGAAGGTGGAAATGAGTTCCGATGGGTTGATTTAAGAAGTTTTCGTTTTCAATCCGATCATATTGAGGACATTACTTTTTCTGATCCTTTTTACCATGTGGATGTTTTTACCGATCAGGCTGCCGCAGGCAAGCCGTATTATTACCATCAGGATTTTAACGGGCGTTACTATATTGAAGTTCAGGAAGAGCAGGATCCGGATGTCTCTTCTGATTATGCTTTTGTGCATTTTTCATTAAAATGGGAGCCACCCCTTGGCGGAAAAGAAGTTTATTTGATGGGGGGCCTTACCAATTGGATGCTGAATGATGAAAACAGGATGAAATATGATTTTGAGAATGATTCGTATACCTTGACCTTGTTGCTAAAACAAGGTTATTATAATTATCAATTTCTGGTAAAAGGTCAAAGTGATTCCATTGGATCTGTAATGCCCATCGAGGGGAGCTTTGGGCGCACTGAAAATGATTATCTTATTTTGGTTTATTATCGCTCCGCCGGAGCCAGATACGACAGGTTAATCGGAGCAGAAGTTGCCAATTCTGTGAATCGGTGATTATTCATAGTAGCCGCTTTTTCTGAACCTGCTGTATCCATAGCCGTATCCGTAACGGTTTACGGGGCTGTAATTGTTTAATATTTTTACATCATTGACTACCAGTCCGGCATTCTTTATCCGCTGAGACTCTGAAAGGTGGTTGATGAATTCAATGGCCTGTTTTCTGGAAACCCCCTGTCTAAGGATAAAAAGGTTTAGGTCAGTGGCTTCTGTGATTAATAAGGTATCGGCAACAAGTGCCAGCGGCGGGGTATCCAGAATGATAAAATCAAAATTCTTTTTCGCTTCTGCCATAAAAGCGTTCATTTCTTCAGATTGCAAAAGCTCCGCGGGATTTGGTGGAATAGGGCCGGAAGGGATGACGTAAAGCCCTTCCACGCTTGATTCAACCACTGCGCTGTTAAAACCGGAGGTGCCAATTAACAGATTACTCAGACCTTTTTTATTGTCAATGTTGAATTCTGTGTGTGTTTGTGGTTTCCGTAAATCCATACCAACAACCAAAACTTTCTTTCCTGTGATCGCCAGAATGGCCCCCAGATTGGCTGAACAGAATGATTTCCCTTCACCCGAGATGGAAGATGTTAAAGCAATGACAGCAGGAGACTTTTGTTTGCCGATCATAAAATCAATGTTTGTGCGCAGCGCCCTGAATGATTCTGCAAGGGGGGAACGCGGGTATTCAATGACCGGTAGTTTTTTACTGGACATGCTGTGCTCAATATGTCCCAAAACCGGCACGGCTGAATACTCCTCAATATTGAACCGGCTGTTGATCCGGGTGTTTAAGCTGTCGCCTAATATCAGCGTTATGCCGGGAATTAAAAGCCCCAGAAGTCCGGCAATGATCAGATTGGCCATGGGGCGCGGGGCCGTTTTGTAAGTGGTTTGCTTCAGAGCGGGATCTATTATTTTGTGATCGGAAACGTTGGATGCCAGTGCAATTCCTGCCTCGGAGCGTTTTTGTAAAAGAAATGTATATATATTGTCATTCAGCTGAAAATCCCTCTGAATATTTATGTATTCTCTTTCCGTTCCGGGCAACCGCCTGATTTGCTTGTTAACCTCTTCTATCTGTTTGTTGATTTCCTCAATTTCAATTTGAGTGGTATTAATGATGTTTCTGACGTTCTCAATGAGTGCTTGCCTGATTGATTCAATCTCACTGGTAATTTGTTGTACCTGCGGGCTGTTTTTCCGCGCTGTCATAAGCAACCGGTTTCTTTGGGAATAAGCTTCTCCAAGCCGGTTTACAAGGTTGTTTAGCGATTGGTCAGAAATTCCCATAGTACTGGGCACAATCACATCGTCAAATTCATTTTGGTTTTGAATGTAATCGTATAAGTAGTCGTAGTATTTCGACATACGTTGGATATTGCTTTTCTGAGTGACTAATGACTCCAGCTTTTCCATTGCATAATTGCCTTCAGTACTGATGTTGATGACTTTGTTTTTTGCCCTGAATTTTTGGAAATTAGACTCAGCTTCCTGTAGTGAGTCTGAAATGCCACTTATTTGCTGATCAATAAAGTCAATGGTGGCACTGGCAATGCGGTTTTTTTCCTCCAGGCCTCTCGCTATAAACGAGCGGGCATGTTGATTTAGAAAAGTCGTAACAATGTCGGGATGTGCCCCTTCAAGGTTTAATTCAAGAATGGAAGCGTCATCGTAATAGAAATCTACTTCCAGATTATTTCTGTATTTCGAAACCAAATTTTGAATGTTATTAAACTCGAAGCTGTAGTCGTTCTTGTAGTAAGAAGATTCTTTGGAAAAGAGTTCCGGGGCGTATTTGTTTCTTAAATGAACAGAAAAGGAGAAGTAGGGGCTCTTGATCTTATTTCCAAAATTAAATGTGTCGGTTTGTGCTATCTGTTTTCCATTAATGCTGGCTTCAAATTCTAAAAGGTACTGTTTGGTTGATAATATTCTGACAAAGAAGGGGGCCCCGGTAAGTTGTGGCTTGTTGCCTTCTTTTTGTATCACTATTGGGGATTTATGAAAAATATTTCTGCTGAGTGAGTTGATCCGGCAACAGTCAAAAATACGTGGTACTTTCTTATACGTTATTTCCAGGTTCAGACTCTCAAGTGTTCGTTGAGTTAAGGAAAAAGATTTTAGAATGCCAATTTCATTTCGGATATCATTGTTGGTACTAAATGAAAGATCTCTTACAAGAGCTTCCGCACCTACAGGTTTGTTTTGTCCTGACCGGATCAGTATCGTGCTTTGGCCGTGGTATACGGGGTGCGTAAACTTGTTGATTATAAAGGCGAAGGTCAGCGCAATAATAAGACCGGAAATAAAGAAATACCATTTATCCAGAATTCTCCGAAAAAATTTGACCAGATCCTGTGAACTGCTTCTTGTGAAGTGGTCTTTATTGTTGTTATTATCAAAATTGTCCTTGTAATTCATGGGCTGAAAATCCGGTTTACTGATTGTCAAAATACTGAGCCAGCACAATGATGGTTGTAATAGATGAAAGAATCATGCTCATTGTGGGCAAATTGATTTGAAAAGCCTTGCTCTTAGATGGCTTTACATATATTACATCATTTGGTTTCAGGAAGAACGCCGGGGATGTAAGTAAGTCTTTATTCGTAAGGTCCAGTTGATATGTTACGCGTCCTTCAGGAACAGGACGGATTACCATGATGTTCCGCTTGTCTCCAAGATCAGTGATATCACCTGCTTTTCCTATCGCTTCAAGAATGGTTAATCTGTCGTTGTAATGGCTGTATACACCTGGTCGTGTGACCTCTCCCAAAACGGTGACTTTGTAGTTCAGGAGCCGGACAATAACAGTAGCATCTACTAAATAATTATCTGCAAGTCTCTGTATCTGTTGTTCTGTTTCCTGCAGTGTCAGACCTTTTACTTTCAATTGACCCAGTACCGGGAGTTTAATATTTCCATCATTGTTTACTGTGAAGCCGTTTATGTATTGGTCTGCCTCAGAGCTTAAGGAAGTGCTGAAACCTGAGGTTGGCGTGTTGTTGTATAGAGCAGATATCCCCGGATTTCCGGTCAAAATTCGGACAAAAATTATGTCGTTGGCACTTATCAGGTACTTTTTGGCGGGTTGCTGATAAATCATGGTTGTATCGCGGGTCGAGGCATCTTTAAGATATACCATGTTTTTGGGGCTCTGACACCCGAAAGTGATAAACAATATTGGAAAAATAATGGATAAAAGATGCCTGGAAAATTTTCTTTGCATGTCGGAATACTTTTATTTACAAATTTTTGGGGCTTAGGTTTTTTATGTCTTTTTATCAGTAATAGTCCGTTAAGTTCTTGCAATTAGCTTTGAGTTAATTGTTTACAGGTCAATGGTTTTATGGATTAACGTTCGGATTATTAATTGGTTATGATTTATCTTAAATCTAAAAATCTAACGATCTATTGATCAGGGTATTTCACCTTTTTATGCTGTTTTGGGATAGCTGCCAAAAAATATTTATTACCAAAATTGCATTTAATGCCAGCACTGTAAATCTAATTAATTCATAACCCAATTGCCACAGGATGGTTTAGATGGTGCGTTTTTATTTGATTAACGAAGGATTTTGGAAGGCAAACTTTTGGTGTTATTTTGATTTTTTCCTAATTTAGAACAAAGAGTAATCCGAAAACAAAGATACTCTTTTGCGTGTTGGTATTCTTTACAATTGCTTTCAATTTACTACCTAAATTTATAAAATTTTAATTTAACCAGGGCGCGCTTAAAATTGCCGATAATATTGAACACTAATTTAAAATTGCAAAATAAAATTATTCAGAAACTGTTTAAATTTTGTTTTTGGAAGATGTTTTTGAAGAATTGAGTTCTTAGACAAGTCAAAATTGACACGAATAGCAACGCTATTTAAGGAAATTTTGACGAAGGATAAGAACTCAAGACCAGAAAACATCCCAAAGGATAAAACTTAAAACAGTTTCTCAGATGCAAAGCTTTTTAAAACAACACATAAGTAACCTTGCACTTGAGACAACGAAATTTGCTGGTCAAAAGGACAAACTTTACTTCACCAATAAAATTTCGAAGTATTCCAATAAATCTTCGATTTTTTGGGGTGTAAATTATGCCCTTTTGACTTTTTAGCAAGCCCTGACTAAGTCAGAAGAATAAAGGGATTAAGAAACAATTTCGATAAAAATGGAGTAAAAGATTAAAAAGTTTATGGCTTTTACTTTTATTAATTTTAAAAATGTCATAAGTTTATTGTATAAGACATGTTTTACTCAACTCTCATAAGTAGTGAGTTGTGAATGAATAACTTTATTTGAGATGATTCAACAGAGAAGTCCCCTGCCCAGGTTTATGAATTTAAATTCCGGTGCTGCGGTGTGTTTGTTTATGAAAATATGAAATTAGAGAAAGCACTTCGGGCAAAATGAGTAGTTATGAAAAATCTTGATTTTAATATTTTCCAGCCAACAAAAGCCAATTTGCAACCATCTGCTGGGAGGGTGCTTATTGCAGAGCCTTTTTTGCAGGGACCTTATTTTGGGCGGTCAATCGTACTCATTACCGAGCATAACGAAAAAGGAACGGTTGGTTTTGTTTTAAATAAATCGACAGAACTTTATCCAGATGAGGTTATTGAGGATTTATTAAGCTTTGAAGGGGAGCTTTTTGTTGGAGGCCCTGTTTCGAGTAATACTTTGAGTTTTCTTCACACTTTAGGATCGGTGGTTCCTGGAGCCGTTCAGGTAACACCACATGTATATTGGGGGGGGGATTTTGAGTTTCTGAAAAGAATGATCAACGAAGGAGAAGCCTCAAGCCGGTCTGTTAAGTTTTTTGCGGGTTATAGTGGTTGGGCTCCCGGGCAGTTGGAAGGTGAGATTGCCGAAAACAGTTGGGTGGTATCCACTCTTGATGATGAGTTGATTATGACCCGGGATGTTGAAAATAACTGGGAGAAAGCTATGAAACTAATGGGGGATATCTACAAAACATGGACTAATTTTCCCCGAAACCCTGCTTTTAATTAAATTAACCACCCCAATCTGGGTCAGCCGGGTATCTGGAGTTGAATTGCTTTATTTAACCATCGGGTAATCTCTTTCGGGAGTTTATTGAAGTAGCGCTTTTCTTCAAAAGCCATGACCCACCTGATTCCATTGACAGAATTGGTCAGAAAAACTTCCTCTGCATTTAATAACTCCTCTTTTGAGACACCTCCTGTCTCTTTTATCGCGATACTTTGCGAAGCTGCAAATTGAAGGGTGTTTTTTCTCATAATTCCGTCCACACATCCTGAAGGTAAACCAGGTGTAAACAATTGGCCGTTTTTTGTCCAGAAAAGGTTGGAACTTATGCTTTCTATTAGTTGTTTGTCCTGGTTTTCTATTAAGCAGTCATCCCAGTGCTGTTCATTCTTGTGTAAGCCGGCAAGTACATATGGGGTGCAATTAAGTGTTTTGAAAGACGCAGCAAGATTCCATGTTTTCGGAAATCCGTGAAAAACACCAATTTTTAAACCGTCTTCGTTGAGTTGATATCCTTTCTCCTTCAGTGGAGTGGCTTCCAAAAGCCAGGAGATACTATTGCTTTCAGGGGTGTAGAGGCCTCCTTCTCTTCGGAAGACAGAAAGCCGGACTCTGGCATCGCTAAAAATCCTGTTTCGAACAATTAGTCTTTCAATATGACCTTTAAAAATATCAAGTGGAGGCAAGGCCGCAACAGACATCCTCATAACTGCCATTCCTCTCAGTAACCGCTCATAATGGTCATCAAAAAAGAGAGGAACGGTTTTGTGGCATCGCATGGTTTCAAAAAGGCCATCTCCATAGCGAAAAGCTCTGTTTTCGGAAGAGAAAATAGCTTTTCCGGTTTCGTAAAAATGGCCGTTAAGAATTAGGTATTTCTTGGTTCCGGGAGGCATAAGCTTATTTAGTGCCCGTCTATAAAGCCGGGATAGTGTATTTATTATCACGTGTCTGGTCAGAAAGGCTCAGTTGCAAAGCCTGCCCCGATTTTTCTTCGGGGGCTTGCGAAGCCGCCAAAACGGAGTCCCTAATGCTTCGGGATGAGTGTTTTGTCGGCAAGCGTAACGACGCAAATGGCACTTTATGTACAGACACTTCTATTTAGAAATTAAAGCTGGTCAACTGGTTCAAAAAATGCAAGGCAAGTTTGGGTTCGTACAATAAAGGGAATAAAAGGCCGTAAATCGCACCATAGTAATGTGCATCATGACCAATATTATCAACGTTTTTCCCCGCCATGTATTTCGAGTAGATAATATATAACACGCCGAAAATAATGCCGGGAATAGGAATGATGCCAAACAACAATATTGGGTTATAGGGGTCGAAAAGAATGGAAGTGAAAACTACTGCCGAAACTGCTCCTGACGCTCCTACTGCATTGTAATGGGGATTGTCTTTTTCTTTACTCAGAGTTGCAATGGTAGAAACAATAATGGCACTCACGAATAGAATCAAATAACGTATAGCAGCACCTCCCTCAAAAGCCTGATCAAAATAATAAAGAACGGCACGCCCAAAGGAGAAAAGTACGAACATGTTGATCAACAAATGAATCCAGCTTCCATGAACGAGACCATAAGTAAACATGCGATGAATCTCTTTGCGGTGCACTATCTGCCAGGCATTAAACTGAAGTTTACCCACAATTTCGGGCCGCGAAAATGCGAATATACTTATGGCTGAAATGATGATTATAAGAATAAGGTTAATATCCAGGTTCATATTAAAAATTTTAGTGTGTTCGACAACTATTATATTTGAAAAGAAACAAGAGTTGTTCTGCTTGGTTTAATGCATGATTTTGAAAACAAGCTCCTGTAGGAGGTCTCCCGGTGTTGCGGAGTTGTTGTTAAAACCTTTGGATTTCATATCGTACTCCCGCAAAAGGGAAACTACATGTCGGCTTTTATTCCAGTTAAAACGCCGCGAAGCCATTTGATAGTCTTTTACAAAAAAAGGTGGAATTCCCAACTTGGATGCAATGTTTTGTTGGCTTTTATCTTTTGTGGCAATGTAAAGCAGTAGTTTGCTAAAGAAGGAAAACAAAACCCCAATAGTCATTTGAATGGGATATTCTTTGGGGTTTTGTCCGAATACCCTGGCAATCTGATTGGCTTTAACCACTTCTCCTTTTACAATTGCATTTTGAAGCTCAAACATATTGAAGTCTTTGCTGATTCCAATGTAATCTTCAATATGTTTTGGGGTAATGGTTTTAACATCTGTACCTACCGCTACTTTTAATTTGTCCAGAGCCTTTACGACATTGGTCAGTTTGTTTCCAAGATGATCAACCAGCATTTGGTTGGCCTTAGGTTCAATGGCCAGGCCGATTGATTTGAGATATTTGGAAATCCAGGGACCAACCTGGTTGTCGTAGAGTTTTTTGGTCTCCAGTTTAACAAATTCTTTCTTGTTGAGCGCTTTCCAGACTTTTTTCCGTTTGTCAAATTTGTCGCGATAATTAATGACCAAAATGGTGGTGGGAGCGGGGGCGTTTAAGTAAGATTCCAGAGGATCAAATTTCTTGATGTTTTGAGCCTCTTTTACAATGATAACCTGTTTAGGGGCCATCATGGGGTATCTCCTGGCAGAATGTACCAGATCCACTGCATCCACATCCCGTCCGTATAGAATGGTCTGATTGAAAGGTTTTTCGTCCTCTTTTAATGCATTTTTTGCTATATAATCGGTAATGTAGTCAGCATACCAGGGTTCCTCACCGGTAAGAAAATATACCTGGGCGTAGTTCCCCTGTTTTAAATGTGTTACTATTTCTTCGAATGTCATAAAACCTGCCTTTGAAACGACAAAGTTAAAATTAACTGTCAAATTTAAGGTGTTTCACTGACTTTCCATTGTTACTGATTTCTTTTAAGGAATCAATGCCGATTTGCAAATGTTCTTCCACAAAGTCGCGGGTTACCCTTTGATCACTTGAAGTGGTTTTAATACCGGTTGAAATCATAGGCTGATCAGAAACTAAAAGGAGCGCTCCTGATGGAATCGAATTGGCAAATCCGACTGTGAAAATGGTAGCCGTTTCCATGTCGATAGCCATTGCCCGGGTTTTTGCAAGATATTTTTTAAAGCGTTCATCGTATTCCCAAACTCTCTTGTTGGTTGTGAATACGGTACCGGTGTAATAATCCCTTCCATAATCGCGAATGGTGGTAGATACGGCTCTTTGAAGGCTGAATGCCGGGAGGGCTGGGATTTCGGGAGGCAAATAATCATTGGAGGTACCGTCGCTTCGAATGGCCGCAATGGGAAGTATTAAATCTCCCAGTGTGTTTTTCTTTTTCAATCCACCACATTTACCTAGAAATAATACCGCTTCAGGATCAATGGCGCTCAGAAGGTCCATTACGGTTGCCGCATTGGGGCTTCCCATTCCAAAATTAATGATGGTTATGCCTTCTGCGCTGCAGTTGGGCATATTGTGCTCTTCTCCCAATATTGGTTGGTTATGCCATTTGGAAAAAAGTTCTACATAATGATTGAAGTTAGTAAGCAAAATGTATTTTGTGAAATCTTTAAGAGAACGCCCTGTATAGCGTGGGAGCCAGTTTTCTACAATTTCATTTTTTGTTTTCATGTTTGTCACGGTTTTTTTACGAATATAACTTAAATTTTTCAGCAATTTAATCTGCTTGTTTTGATTTTTGAGGTTTTTGAATTTCCAAAATTTTTATTGATAACCAGTGGAATAAACCTTTAGGCCGAAAAAAAGACAGAGGTGTTCTGTTGGCTCAATGGTCAAGCACCGGATTTTTTCTGAGTGATGATGTTGCTTTGACGGGGGATTGAATGTCAGACGGCTTGATTCAATCAGAATAAATAATTGCTCATTTGTTATATTTTTGCAAAATGAAGACACTGAATTTGCCATCGTTTACTTTTCGATATAAGGATGAAGCAGGGAAAAAGTTTATTTTTGATGTTGTGCGGGGAAAGTTCGTTTCACTGACACCGGAGGAGTGGGTGCGTCAAAATTTTCTGCATTTTATGTCTCAGCATTTGGGGTACCCTTCAAATCTGACTGGAGTGGAAAAAATGTTGAAGGTAAACGGCCTTTCTCAAAGATGCGATGTTGTCCTTTTTAACCGGAAGGGGCATCCGGTTATTATTGTAGAATGTAAAGCACCATCGATTGAGGTGGATAAAACAACCTTGGCTCAGGCTGCCCGCTATAATACCACTCTGAAAGTGCCATTTTTAGTGTTGACAAATGGGCTGAAACATTACTGTATCTTTACCGATGTAAAAACAGGCCGGCATTCAGCTAAAAATGGGTTTCCTTCATTTGAAGAACTTCAAAATTATTGATAAGGACCGGGATTCAGTTGGGGGATTGTATTTGCGGCGATCACGGGATCTACTGACCTGCTAATTTCTGGTACAATAATTCATCTTTAAAACCGATTGGGGTTTTTAGCCAGTCCTTTTTTCGCCCAATGAACTTGAAATTGAGACTTTCAAATAGCTTGATGCTGGCGGTATTGTCTTCAGAAATATCACAAAAAACCTGATGAAGCCCAAGGTGATTGAAGCAGTATTGAGAGAAAAGATCAACAGCTTCGCGGGCATGTCCCTTACCCCTTTCCGGTTTGTAAATCATCACCCCAATGCCCCCGCGGCTGTGGTATGGATCGAAGTCAAATAAATCGATCATTCCAATGCTTTCCTGTTTTTCTGCTCTGGGTACATCAATCATCAATCTCAACTGCTTGGTTTGATAGATGTCCAACGAGATCTGATTGATATAAGTAATGATTTGATGGCGGCTAAAAGGAGTTAGAGTGTTGCTTACCGCCCACAATTCCATCTGGTTCTCCCAGTCATACAATAAATCTGCGTCAGCCGGTTCCAGAGCCCGTAAAATTATCTTATCATTTCTGATCATGTTCCAAATTTTTGGCTGGCAAAAATAATGCTTAGGCCCCGGATGTCAAAAGGCAGATTCGCACATTATGAAAAATGGCTGGTGTTAATTCTCAGATTTGTTGTTTTTCAGGGTTATGGCCGGCAAATATATGGCTCGGTCTTTTGTCTTGTAATCATCCCGAAGCCCAAGTTCAAATGATTGTGAGTAGGGTTTGTGCCCATCGCATTTTATGCCTAGCTCATATTGTTGCATGGTAGGAATGATGGCTACAAATTTGCCGGTTACAGGGTTTACCCTATAAGTACCTATGAGTTTATTGGATTTCTTGTCTTTTACTGAAATTACAGCTGTTTCGGCAGGCTGGTTGTTACTATTGAAAACGTGAGAGGAAACCACAGCCATTGATCGTTCATCCGATCCTGAAAAATGAAGCAGAAATAAATCGCTTAACCCAAGACTTCCTTCCTGGCTGGAAGCGTAATAAACCCTTTGCTCATTGAGAGTGGGTAAATAGAATAAGTCATCTGTAGGGGTGTTTATGGGATAGCCGATGTTTTTGGCTTCGCTCCATTGGTTTTGTTTCGTTTTGGAGCTTTTAAAAATGTCATACCCTCCCATTGAATTGTGTCCCTCTGAGGAGAAATACAAGGTTGAATCATCAGGGTGAATAAATGGCCCCTCTTCATTTAAAGGAGTATTGATGTTTTTTCCGGCATTAATGGGTTTGCCCCAGTTACCATCTGGTAGTTTATGCGAAAGATAAATGTCTTTTCCTCCCATACCACCGGGTCTTTCACTCGAAAAGTATATGGTATTTCCATCAGGAGAGAAGGATGCATGGGTTTCATTGTATCCTGAATTGATGGGAGCCGGCAATGGTTCCGGAACTGACCATCCTTCAAAGGTTTTTCGTGTGATGTATAATCCGCCCTGAAAACCGTTGTTTTGATAAAAAATGAGGCCTTGTCCGTCCGGGGTAAGTCCAACGGTGGCCCGGTTTGCATCAGAAACTCCGGGGATTTCCAATACTTTGGGATCTGTCCATTTGCGGTTTCTCCAATGGCTGACAAAAATGTTTTCGAACAATGTATTGGAGTCAAGACTGTCTATTGGGCGGGTGGATGTAAAGTAAATGGTTGATTCATCGTAAAGAACTATTGGACTGTGGTCTTCATAAGAACTGTTGAGGATTTTTCCTAAGTGTTCTGTTTGAATATCCACAGGGTTCTTTTTCATGCTGTCCAGGTTCATGCAGTAATTGATCTCCCTTGAAATGTCATTAGCCAGTTCGGAATCAGAAATGTTTTCTTTTAGGTTTTTGAAGACCTCACAAGCTTTCTTGGCGCTTCCGTTTAATCGATATGCCTGTCCCAAATAAAAGTGTGCTTCGATGGTTTGCTGCTTGTTTCGTCTTTTTTTCAGAGGGTAAAGTTCGGTGGCTTTTCTAAGTATTTCTATGGTTGCCGGTAGTTCTTCCTCCAGGGCCATCATGCTGAAACCGGTCAGAAGAATTGCTTCCCTGTTATTTTTCTCAAGCAGTGGTTTTAGGCTTTCTATTGCATCTCTATACAGTTCTACTTCAATGTATTGGTCTGCATTTCGTAATATCTTTCTGGCGGACTGGGCAGATACGGTCGAAACGCTAATTAGTAATACCAAGAATGTGGCTATGCAATAGCTGAGATATCTTTTTCTTAGCATGATTAATGGATTTATCACGGTTTTAATGCGTTAAATTACAAAAAAATACGGGTAGAGTTAACAATGCCGTGAAATACTTTTTTCAATGGCATTATTTTTATGATGAAGACGTGTTTTTACTTGACAGCGGTATTCAGGATGTGGGGGCAGGTTTCGTCTTTCCCGTTAAGCTGGAGTAACCATCCGCTTTGTGGATGATGCATCAAAAAATGGATGTTTCTCTCCTTGTTTTTATTTATCAATTCTATCAAACCCGAAGGGGAGATGTTTTTCGTAGATGTTAAATAGTAAGTGTTTGATTTGTTTTTTGAATGGTTGCGAAAAACCATATTTTTATTCTGGTTCCGTATAAGCTCAACTGTGTCAGGCGATGAATCCTTATGGAGGGAAATTTCATGCAGAGATTGAGTCCTCTTTTTGAGTTTATTTTGGTGTTTTAAAGCCTTTAAAGCTTGAAGAATCCTAATTAGTAATATAGTAAAAGAGCCTTTAATTTTGTGGTGCTTTAAAGAAAAGTGTTTTTTGTAGAATTCAATCATGGAATCAAAAAAATACCTGGAATAGTTTTTATTCCTGAGTGAGGTCTCTCCTTTGAGGTGCACAATAGTGATGTCCGGATTGTACCAGTTTTCAAAACCTTTTTGGGTTATTGTATAGGAAAGATCAATATCCTCTGCATAAAGGAAAAAACGAGGATCAAATCCACCTGAACTTTCCATTGCTGATCGGCGAACGGCCATAAAAGCCCCTGAAAGGATCTGAACCTTCCCTTTTGATTCAGGATTCAGTTGTTCTGCATAGTATTGCCAGGACTTTTTTCTTGTGTTAATGTAATGTTGAAGACCAGATAATTTTAAAAGTGAAGAGATGGGCGTGGGGAAATTCCTTTTGGATTCAGGCAGGAAATTTCCGAAAGCGTCTATCATTTTCACCCCCATTGCACCGGCAGATGGATGTTCTTTAAAAAATGAGAAAATTTTTTCTTCTACGTTCGAAGGAACAATTGTGTCCGGATTTAAAAACAGGATTATTTCTCCATTGGCTTGCTTGAATCCTTTATTACAAGCCCTTCCAAATCCTTCGTTTTTTTTGTTGCGGTAAAGCCGGATAAATGGGTAAAAGTCTTCTATTTCTTTTGTGAAGTGTTTTTCGCCGGAATTATCAACAACAATAACTTCCGAGTTCTTTAAATCGCATTGCTCAAGCGACCAGAAGCACAAATGTGTGACGGGAGTGGGTTGGTAGGTAACAATGACAATGGATAATTCCGGACTCATAAAACAAAGACAATTTTTATCTGACTAGTATTCATCTTTGCAAAACAGGGATTTAATAAAACCGCATAAAGTTTTTCTTTCTGCTTTTTTATATCGCTGCATAAAAAGATCCTTTTCGTTTTGAGAAGTGTTTTGGCTCAGCATCTGGAAGATCTCTCCCCAACCGGGAAATCCCCCGATATTCCGGTCATCAATGAATAAATCTGCGTTTATTTTTCGACTGATTGTTTCATCGTATGTTTCTTCAGGAAAACTTTTGTTTACGGCATAAAACTCCAAACCATTCTCTTTGCAATATTCCACTGCTTCATCCAGTTCTTTGCCTACCCTGAAAGTCCATAGCACAAGGAGGTGCCCTTGCTTCTGAAGTGCTTTCAAAGTCTCGAAGGCAAAAAGTTTCTCCTTCCCGATTTCCGGGTAACGGTGCTCTACTATGGTGCCATCAAAGTCGACTGCAATTATCATAAATAAGGGTTTTTATTCAGTTTCCTCAGGTTCAATTTCGTTTGTGATGTTGTTCTTTGTTGGGCGGTTTATCAGGTAAGCTAAAAATAGTAACGCAAAAACATATAAAAAAGTATTGTCAGCCGTCAGCATATATCCGATTAATCCAAGAATGGCAAGAGCTTCTAAAGTTACTATCTTAATGAAGAAGCTGCTTTTGAATTGTTTAAGTTTTTCTTCAAAGGGCAATTCGCTGTCAATATGTTTTATTTTTTTACTGTGAAAAAAGTAGCTGGCAGGAATACCTCCCAGAGCCAAAATAAGAATTACCGACTTGAAATTCTCTTTTTGAACAAGGGTCCATTCGATGACCGGCCCAATGTTTTTTACCGTAAAAAGAGCGATGAAGAACATTGCTGCCATGGCTAGTAAGATGCCCCAAAAAAGGAATCGGATCTGACGAATTATTTTGTGTGTATGCATTGAATATAATTTAAGTATGTGAGGACTGGTTGATGTTTTAGAGTGCGATAGATGCAGGGGCATTCTGAATTAAAGTGCTTCTTTGTCAAAGGGAAGCCTGTCCACAAGTGAGCGCCCAAGCGTTACTTCATCTGCGTATTCAAGTTCATCGCCTATGGCGACACCCCTGGCAATGGTTGTGAATTTGACATCATAGCTGGCAAATTTCCTGAAAAGGAAAAAATTGGTAGTGTCGCCTTCCATAGTTGTGCTTAAAGCAAATATAATTTCTTTTACTTCACCTTTTTTGAGTTTTTCCTCAAGCGGGGCAATGGTTAAATCATCGGGGCCGGTTCCGTCCATGGGGGATATGAGTCCTCCCAGAACATGGTAAATGCCCTGATATTGGTGGGTGTTTTCAATGGCCATTACATCCCGCACATTTTCAACAACGCACACGATGGAGTGGTCACGTCGGGGATTGGAACAAATAGAGCAAATGTCACTGTCCGAAATGTTGTAACAGCTTTTACAGTATTTTATTTCTTCACTTAAAGTGGTTATAGCATCAGCAAACCGGTAATTGGATTCTTTTTCCTGTTTCAACAGGAAAAGAACCAGTCGCAATGCTGTTTTTTTTCCAATTCCGGGAAGTTTGGCAAATTCATTAACAGCATTTTCCAGTATTTTTGATGGGAATTGTTGGTCTGACATCCACGTTTTATTTTAGTTCACAAAGTTAATAAAAATAACAGGTTGCTTTATCAATGGTTGAGCTTCCGGACAGATCATTTAAGAATTAATCCGGTTAGGTCAATTAAATTCCTTTTTTTTGTAGGCAGTAATGCATAATCTCCCGGTTTAATCGAATTAGCCAAAAAGAAAACCGCAATTTATATGGAACCTTTGTTGATACTTTCCCTGGTGGGAGTTTACTTTGTTATATTGATAGCCATATCCGTGATTACCAGTAAAAGAGCTGATAATAAAAGTTTTTTTCTTGGAAACCGAAAATCTCCCTGGGGGGTGGTCGCCATTGGTATGGTAGGGGCTTCTCTTTCAGGTGTGACGTTTGTGTCAGTGCCTGGTTATGTTACCTCGGTTGGATATACTTATATGCAAATGGCGGCTGGTTTTTTTGTGGGGTATATCGTAATTGCCTATCTGTTGCTTCCTCTCTATTACAAACTCAACCTGACTTCAATCTACTCTTATCTTAATGGGCGATTGGGAACAGGTTCATACAAGTCTGGTGCCTTGTTGTTTATTGCCAGTAAAATTGTTGGTGCATCAGCCCGGCTTTATCTCATGGCAGTTGTGCTTCAAATTTCACTCTTCGATGAATTGGGGGTGTCCTTTTCAACTACTGTGATGGTTTTAATCGGACTTATTTGGCTTTATACTTTTAGGGGGGGGATAAAGACAATTATATGGACCGATGCCCTTCAGACCATTCTGTTTATTTGCGCGGTGATTGTTACAATTTATCATATCGGTCAGGAAATGGATTTGGGAATTACAGGACTCGCTGCAGAAATAAAAAACAGTGGCTTTTTAAAGGTCTTCGAGTTTAGTGACTGGCGATCGTCTCAGCATTTTGTCAAACAATTTCTTTCCGGAATATTCATTACAATTGTGATGACGGGCCTTGATCAGGATATGATGCAAAAAAATCTGAGTTGTCGGAATTTGAATGAAGCCAGAAAGAATGTGCTTTCTTATGGTTTTGCTTTTATTCCGGTTAATTTTCTTTTTCTTTCGTTGGGGGCTTTGCTCGTTGTTTTTATGCGGTTTAAAGGCATTGAAATGCCTGCCCGGGCCGATGATATATTTCCCATTGTAGCCACGGGAGGGTATTTACCTGTTTCCGTTGGAGTGCTGTTCTTTCTGGGATTAATGGGAGCGGCAATGTCCAGTGCCGATTCTGCCTTAACTTCACTCACGACTTCTTTCTCGGTGGATATTTTGAACATTGATTCTCTTACCGGGAATAGCGCTCGAAAAGTGAGAATGATTGTGCACTTTGCATTTGCCCTGGTAGTTGGGTTGGTTATTATTGTTTTCAGAGCTATAGGGCAGGATAGTATTATTGATACGGTTTATACTCTGGCCGGCTATACATACGGGCCTTTGCTGGGGTTGTTTGCTTTTGGGTTGTTTACCAAACGGAGTGTTAGAGATGTCTGGGTGCCTTTTGTGGCAATTCTTGCGCCTGTTGTTACGGGGGTGTTGGATTTTAATTCCGTTGAATGGTTTGGCTTCAATCTGGGCTATGAAAAATTGATGCTAAATGGTTTGTTGACTTTTATTGGATTGATGGGACTTTCCAAAAAAGAAATTGTGACAGATTGACACATCTTAGTGTGATTGGCTCTACTTTTGAGGAAAGGATTTGTACATATTTGCGCATAGTTAGATTTTTTTAAATACCCGGGGAAAAGCCTCTGGATTGTGTTAGTAAATAAAACTTTTACTTATGAGAAAAATGAAATGGATATTGCTGGTGACCATTATGATGCCGTTTTTATCGAGCTGCGGTTACAACAGTATGGTTGAGCTGGAAGAGAATATTGATGCCCAATGGGCCCAGGTTGAAAATGTGTATCAGCGCCGTGCCGATTTGATTCCAAACCTGGTAAATACCGTTAAAGGATATGCAGAGCATGAGCGGGAAACTCTTCAGGCTGTCATTGAAGCACGCTCAAAGGCAACCAGCATTAACTTATCGGCTGATCAATTAAATGAACAAAATTTGCAGAATTTTCAGCAGGCACAAAAGGGATTGTCCTCTGCATTGTCCCGTTTAATGGTAGTGATGGAGCGCTATCCGGATTTGAAGGCCAATCAAAACTTCCGGGATTTGCAGGCCCAGTTGGAAGGAACCGAAAACCGGATTGCTGTAGAACGCAGGAAATTTAATGATGCCACACGTGCCTACAATTCCTATATCCGGAAATTTCCACGAAATATGATTGCAGGCATGTTTGATTTCGAAAGAAAGCCCTATTTTGAGGCAGAGGAAGGCGCCGATGAAGTACCCGAAGTACAGTTTTAATTGAAATTTACTATTATGGCCGAAAAATTATTTACTGAAGAACAGAAGGGCCGGATTGTTGAAGCAATCAAAGAGGCCGAATTAAATACTTCCGGAGAAATTCGTGTGCACATAGAGAAAAGTTGTCCTGAAGATGTGATGGACAGGGCAGCTTTTATGTTTGAGAAACTCAAAATGCATAAAACTGAATTGAGGAATGGTGTTTTGTTTTACCTTGCCGTGAAAGACCGAAAATTTGCAATATTGGGCGATGCAGGGATAAATATCAAAGTTCCGGAAGGTTTCTGGGACAATATAAAAGAAACCATGGTTAACCATTTTAAAGAAGGAGATTTTGCCGGAGGCCTTACTAAAGGGGTACTCATGAGTGGAGAACAATTAAAAAACCATTTCCCCTACCAAACCGATGATGTCAATGAATTGAGTGACGATATCTCATTTGGAAAATAAAGGAATTATCACTCAGAAAAAATAAGATTATGAAGCGAATAGCTATTCTAATAATATTCCTGTCTGCGTTATTTACCGGGTTTTCTCAGGACTTTCCGGAAAGACCCAATCCTCCGAAAATTGTAAATGATTTTGCTGACGTGCTGGATCAAAGCACCAGGGAAAGGATGGAGCAACAACTGGTAGGATTTAACAATCAAACCAGTACTCAGATTGCAGTTGTGACAATTTCTGATCTGGGAGGCTATGATGCAGCCGGGTTTGCTTTTCAACTGGCCGAAAAATGGGGAATAGGTCAGAAGGACAAAGACAATGGTATCTTAATTCTTATCAAACCCAAAACATCTCAAAGTAAAGGGCGTGCCTTTATTGCTACCGGATATGGGTTGGAAGGCATTGTTCCGGACGCGGTGGCCAATCGTATTGTTGATGAGGAGATGATTCCAAGGTTTAAGAAAAATGATTATGCTGGCGGAATTATGGCAGCCACATCTGTACTGATGGATCTAACACGTGGGGAATATACTGCGGATGGATACATGAAGAAAACCCGTCGTTCCGGGGGTGTGCTGGGTGGTTTCGGCTTCATTTTCATTATTTTTGTGATCTTTCTGGTTGCATTCAGGGGACAGAAGTCCCGTCACGATTCTGTGGGACACAGTCTTCCCTTTTTCCTGCTTTTAACCATGATGGGATCAGGTAATCGCAGTCACTCCGGCAGTTGGGGGGATTTTTCTTCCGGTTCCGGCTCCTTTGGAGGAGGTGGCGGTTTCGGCGGCTTTGGCGGCGGCAGTTTTGGCGGCGGTGGAGCTGGTGGAAGCTGGTAAGATGACCATAAAATATCACCCAATAAAAAAGGCTGCTCATATGGCAGCCTTTTTTATTGGGCAAAAAATTATATCTCTTACAATTCGCTGTCCACAAGAATTCGTCCGCAATATTCGCATACGATAACTTTCTTGCGCGACTGAATGTCCAGTTGACGCTGTGGTGGAATCTTGTTAAAACAACCTCCACAGGCATTTCTTTCAACTGTAACAACTGCCAATCCGTTGCGGGCATTTTTACGGATACGCTTAAAGGCAGTCAACAAGCGTTGGTCAATGTCTTTTTCAATCTCCTTACCTTTTTGCTTGAGCTTTTCTTCGTCATCCTGAGTGTCGGCTACGATGTTTTCCAGCTCTTTTTTCTTGGATTCAAGGTCAGATTGACGTTCCTTGAGCAATTCATCAGAACTGGCAACAGCTTCCTGCTTGGTCTTCATTTCATTTTCAAACTCCTTGATCCTCTTTTTGCAAAGTTCTTTTTCAAGGTTTTGATATTCAATTTCTTTGTTGAGCGACTCAAATTCCCGGTTATTACGAACGCTCGATTGCTGCGATTCGTACTTCTTGATGAGAAGATCCGATTCTTTGATACCGTTCTTTTTGTCCTGAATGTTATTGGTGAGGTTTTTAATTTCCGAATTCAGGTTGTTAATCCGGGTTTCCAGTCCCTCAACTTCATCCTCAAGGTCTTGAACTTCCAACGGCAATTCTCCGCGCAGGGTACGGATCTTGTCCACCTCTGACATTACCTTTTGGAGATTATACAGCGCACGCAGCCTCTCTTCAACAGGCTTTTCGCTTTTATTGGTTTTTGTATCCATTTTCGCCATTCTGCTAATAGTATTTTATGGGATTGGTAGAAACGTTCGACAAACGGACTGCAAAATTAGGGAATTTTTTTGTAAGTAACTCAAAAAAAACTTCTTTAGTAAACTGTTCACTTTCATAGTGCCCTATATCTGCAATCACAATCTTATTGTCAGCTTCCTGAAACTGGTGATATTTAAAGTCTGCACTTATAAATAAATCGGCTCCGGCTGATATGGCCCCTTCTAATAAAAAGCTGCCCGATCCGCCACAAACAGCCACCCGTTTAATGGGCCGATCTAATAGCCGGGTATGTCTGATACAACCGCAACCGGTGATTTCTTTGATTTTATCAAAAAAATCGATTTCCTTAATTGAATTGTTGAGTTCGCCAACAGCCCCAAATCCAACCTTATCCCATTGATTGGACAGAGGGTATAAATCATAGGCTACTTCTTCATAAGGGTGGGCTTTTTTCAGGGCTGCAATTACTTTTCCTTTGAGATATTCCGGAAGAATAGTTTCGATGCGTACTTCCGTTTCAAAATGTAGTTTTTCTTTTTCTCCGACAAAGGGATTGGTGTTTTCTCCTGCTCTGAAAGATCCCTGACCTTCAAGGTTATAGCTGCAGCTGTCGTAATTGCCAATGACTCCGGCGCCTGCATTAAAAATGGCTTCGCGAACATCTTCAGCCTGATCGGCAGGTACGAAAGTAACCAGTTTTACCAGAAGATCTTTCCTTCCCTGGAGAACTTTGACATTGGTTAGGCCCAATTTTTTGGCCAGCTTTCCACTTACTCCTTTTTCAATACTGTCAATATTGGTATGAGCTGAATAGATGGCAATGTCGTTTTTTATGGCCTTTATGAGGATGCGTTCAGGTGCTGTTTGGCCTGTAATGGTTTTGAAACCTTTTAACGACAAGGGGTGATGGGCCACAATTAAATTGGCGCCCTGATCTATGGCTTCATTAACAATCTCCTCAGTTACATCGAGTGAGGTTAAGATTCCCTGAATTTCCATTCCCGGGTCACCGGCCTGGAGGCCTGAATTATCGTAATTCTCCTGAAATGCCGGAGGCGCAAAAGTTTCCAGTTCTTTGATGATATGTTTTAGTTGTACCATGTTTTATTGAATCGCTATATACTTTCCTTAATATCAACCAATACCTGGCGAATATCCTGAAGCCTTTTTACGACTTCAAAATTATTTTCTGTGCCTTCTTTGTTTTCTTTTAGCTTTTTCTGAGCTCCTTTGAGAGTCATTCCTCGTTCTTTTACCAAGTGGTATATGAGGTGAAAATTGTCTATGTCCTTTTGGGTAAACAAGCGGTTGCCTTTCTTGTTTTTGTGAGGTTTGATAACATCGAATTCTTTTTCCCAAAAACGGATTAAAGAAGTGTTTACGTCGAAGATTTTAGCAACCTCACCAATTGAGTAATAAAGCTTTTCGATTTTTGGCTCTTTATAAGGCATCTTGAAAAAGTTTACATAGTACCAATATACAAGAATTGCCGCCTGAAGCTTTCAGGCAGCAACTACAATTTTAATTCTTTTTTTTGGGGACTGCAAATATTGTTTGCAGTCATGGCATTACAATTTCTTTTAATCGAAAGTTTGATTACTGTTGCTGGCAATATGAATCATTTTCTCATATTGATCAGGTGTTAAGTCCTGGAAATAATAGTGAGCCGGATTGACCGGTCGTCCTTTTACCCGAACCTCATAGTGAAGGTGTGGAGCTGTGGATTTACCAGTGTTTCCAACTTCTCCGATGACATCGCCTCGTTTAACTTTTTGTCCACGCTTAACATTAAATGAGTCCATGTGGGCATAAACGGTAGAATAGCCAAATCCGTGGTCAATTTCAAGGTGGTATCCGTAGCCTCCCTGCGATCGTATCACTCTTTTTACAACCCCGTCACCGGTAGAGTAGATTTCTGTTCCGGTTGGAGCTGAAAAGTCCATTCCCTCATGGAAACGTTTTACTTTATAGATAGGGTCGATCCGCCAGCCGTATCCTGAAGCAGTTCTTCTTAAGTCCTTGTTTGAAATGGGTTGAATTGCAGGTGTGCAGCGCAACATTTCTTCCTTGCGTAGCGTAAGATCAACTACTTCATCAAATGATTTGCTTTGGACGTAGAGCTGTTTCATGATGACATCCAGCTTTTCTGCCGTGTTGACTACCAGGGCGGCATTGTCCAGGTTTTCGAGATGTTTGTAGCGATTCATACCACCAAAACCGGCACGTCTGACTGAGTTTGGAATGGAATCGGCCTGATAAATAACGCGATAAATGTTTTCGTCACGTTGTTGTATGTCGTCAAGAACAACCTGAATTTGTTGAAGTTTTTTGTCCATTATTTCATACTGCGATTGCAGTCTTGAATTTTCACGGACTAACCGCTTCTCTTTAGGGCTGTCAAATACATATGAATATCCCAAAAAATAAAATACACCCAATACAGCAGAAAACATGGAGTATGTGAAAATGCGACGTAAAATGTAACGAGTTCCCGTAGCAATGGGTTCGTAAGTTAACGTTTCAGGATTGTATTTAAACTTAACTTTTGACATACGGTAATATTTTGTTGTCCAAAAATAGAAAAAAATGCTTTCAACACCTATTTATTAGATGAATAATCTAATTTTGTGGCGTAGAAAAAGATTAACAATCTTACATTTGTGAATACTATATTTGAATTTTTTCTCTCTATGATCTTTTTCAGGTGGTTGTTTTTTAGTTTCTTGTGAACTCAAAAAACAGTTGATGGCCCCTGTATTTGAGAAGTAGTTTACGGGAAAAAATTAAAAAGGTTTAATTTTTTTGTTAGAAAGTCTTTTTTTGACCAAATTTTTTGAATTAACAGTATATGAGAGCATCTGAGGTAAGACAGAAATTTTTTGATTTCTTTAAATCTAAGGGACATGTTATTGTGGCGTCTGCACCAATGGTTGTAAAAAACGATCCTTCTCTTATGTTTACCAATGCAGGAATGAATCAATTCAAGGATATATTTCTGGGAAACAGAGAGCCTGAGTTTTTGAAGGTAGCGGATTCTCAAAAATGTCTGCGTGTTTCCGGCAAACATAATGACTTGGAAGAGGTGGGGCACGATACTTATCACCATACCATGTTTGAGATGCTGGGGAATTGGTCTTTTGGTGATTATTTTAAAAATGAAGCCATCGATTGGGCCTGGGAGTTTTTGACCGGTGAACTGAGAATAGATAAAGACCGTTTGTATGCAACGGTTTTTGAAGGTGATGAAAAGGATGAGGTGGATCGCGATAATGAGGCTGCCGAACGTTGGAAGAATTATTTGCCCGATGATCATATTATAAATGGTAACAAAAAGGATAATTTCTGGGAAATGGGTGATGTTGGACCTTGTGGCCCCTGCTCTGAGATTCATATTGACCTTAGAAGTGATGATGAAATTGCTCAGACACCTGGATCTGAATTGGTGAATAAAGACCATCCGGAAGTGATTGAGATCTGGAATCTTGTATTCATTCAGTATAACCGTAAAGCTGATGGTAAACTTACGTCCCTCCCGCAGAAGCATGTTGATACCGGTATGGGCTTTGAGCGTCTTTGCCGTGTGCTTCAGAAAAAGAAATCAAATTACGATACAGATGTTTTTCAGCCCATTATTCAGCAAATTGCTTCTTTGACCGATGTGAAGTATGGCGCCTCGGATGATAGCGATATTGCAATGAGGGTTATTGCTGATCATATCCGAACCATCGCGTTTTCTATTACCGATGGTCAGTTGCCTTCTAATAATAAGGCAGGATACGTAATTCGGAGAATCCTTCGAAGGGCGGTTCGGTATGCATATACCTTTCTGGAGGTGCGTAAGCCTTTCCTTAGTGGATTGTTACCGGCCCTTATTGAAACTATGGGGGATGCCTATCCTGAGTTGAAGGCTCAGAAAGGGTTGATTGATAAGGTTATTCATGAAGAGGAAGAGTCTTTTCTGAAAACACTGGCAACGGGAATTGCCCTTCTTGATAAAATCATTGATGAAACGCTTCAGAAAAATTATACAGTGGTTGATGGTAAAGTTGCTTTTGAACTTTACGATACTTTTGGTTTTCCACTTGACTTAACAGAGCTTATTCTTTCAGAAAAAGACCTGGTGGTTAACAGGAAAGAATTTGAGACCGAGATGGAAGCCCAAAAGGCGCGGGCACGAAATGCAGCTTCAGTAGAGACCGGTGACTGGGTCGTTTTGAAGGATGATAATGAGGAGGAATTTGTGGGTTATGATTTCTGTGAGACTGAAGTTTTCATTACCCGTTATCGAAAAGTAAAAGTAAAAAAGAAAGAACAATACCAGCTGGTGTTTAATATCACACCCTTTTATGCTGAAAGTGGCGGTCAGGTAGGAGACTCAGGATATATTAAAAGTGGAGATGAGAAGGTTAATATTATTGATACAAAAAAAGAGAATGATCTGATCATCCATATAGCCCAAAAACTTCCGGAAAATCTTGAAAGCCGTTTTAACGCGGTTGTGGATGCAGATAAGAGACGACGTGCAGCCAATAATCATACTGCTACTCACTTGCTTCATAGAGCCTTAAGAAAAGTGTTGGGCGACCACGTTGAGCAAAAAGGATCTCTGGTGCATCCCGATTATCTGAGATTTGATTTTTCTCATTATCAGAAAGTAACTCCCGAAGAAATCCGGCAGGTGGAACGTCTGGTGAACGCAGATATCAGATCTAATACCGAGGTGGAAGAACACCGCGAGGTACCGCTTGAAAAAGCCCGTGAGATGGGAGCTTTGGCATTGTTTGGAGAAAAGTACGGAGATGTGGTTCGTACCATCCGGTTTGGGGCTTCTGTTGAGTTGTGCGGGGGAACGCATGTGAAAGCAACAGGTGAGATTGGGTTCTTCAGGATCATAGGAGAAGGCTCCGTTTCGGCAGGAATAAGGCGAATTGAAGGCGTTACCGCTGATAAAGCAGAGGAGCTTGTCTATAGTCAGGGTGACTTGCTTGAAGAACTTGCCACTTTAGTGAAAAGCAAAGGACAGTTGCGCAAAAGCATTGAGAATGTTATCAACCAGAATTCTCAACTTTCCAAAGAGCTTGATGGCATGATGCAGAACTATATGAAAATTGAGAAGCAAAGCATCATTGACTGTGCACGCGATGTAAATGGGGTAAGCGTAATTACACGTATGGTGAAACCCGAACTGGGAAGCAATTTGAAAGATCTTGCCTTTCAGCTACGCAACGAAGTAGGAGATGATATGGTGGCTGTTTTGGGTGCTGAAGTTAAAGGGAAACCGCAGCTTGCCATAATTTTGTCTGATCAGTTGGCGAATGAGGAGAAATTGAATGCCACAGAACTTGTTCGTGCCATAGCTAAAGAAATTCAGGGCGGCGGTGGTGGACAACCATTTTTTGCCTCTGCCGGAGGTAAGAACGTTGAGGGGTTGCAGAAAGCAATTGATATGGCATCAGAATTAATAGAAGAAAAGTTGGCCTGATGTATTAGTAACCATTAGTATGCATATGGTTTTTTATGCCGCCATAAAATGATGGATATGAAAATAGACCGGACATTTGACTTGTTGGAAAACCTCAGACTGAACTATCAAAAGTCTGATATTTTGGTAGCCAAACGTGAAGGACATTGGGTTAAATTCAGTTCTGAAGATTATATACGAAATGCCAGGAATTTTGCCTTTGGTCTCCTTGCCATGGGGTTTAAAAAAGGCGATAAAATAGCAACCGTTTCCAATAACCGTCCCGAATGGAATTTTGTGGATATGGGAATGGCCATGGTTGGCGTGGTGCATGTTCCTGTTTATCCTACCATAGGGGATGAGGAGTATAAGTATATCCTATCACACTCAGATGCCCGGATGCTTATTGTGTCAGATTTGTCTGCTTACAAGCGACTTAAACCCATTGCCCAAAAAATTGGGAAGTTGAAGCATGTTTTTACATTCAACTTTTATGAAAATGTTCCTAACTGGACAGAAATATCAGAGCAGGGTGATAACAATAAGATAAAATTCCGCGATAAATTTGAAAAAGTATCCTCTTCTATTGAGTCTGATGATTTGTTTACCATTATTTATACTTCAGGTACAACCGGAATGCCTAAAGGGGTTATGCTTTCTCATAAAAATTTGCTAAGCAATGTCCGGGGAGTTTACGATTTGTATCCGCTGTATGATAGTGATCGTATTTTGAGTTTTCTTCCGCTTTGCCATGTTTACGAAAGAATGGTGAATTATCTGTTCCAATGGAAAGGCTGTAGTATTTATTATGCCGAGAACCTCGGAACGATTGCTCAAAATCTCTCTGAGATTAAGGCATCAGCCTTTGTTACTGTTCCAAGGGTAATTGAGCGGATTTATGATAAAATCGTATCCAAAGGTGAAGATCTGAAAGGCCTTAAACGTTTGATTTTCTTTTGGTCTTTGAAACTGGGAGAAAAATACCGTACCAATGGCAAACATAACTTTTGGTATGGTCTGAGGTTAATGGCCGCGCGCAAATTGGTTTTCTCAAAATGGCAAAAGGCATTTGGGGGAGAATTAAGATTTGTTATTTCCGGAGGAGCTGCTCTTCAACCACGCTTGAGCCGTCTGTTTTTTGCCGCAGGTATTCCCCTAATGGAAGGTTACGGCATGACCGAAACGTCTCCTGTAATAGCGGCCAATTATTTGAAAGAACCCGACAGCCTTAGAATTGGTTCTGTTGGTCCTGTGTTGAAAAACATTGATGTCAGGATAGATGGGGATGGTGAAATTCTGGTGAAAGGTCCCAGTGTTATGCAAGGGTATTACAAGGATACGAAAACAACCGCTGAAGTTATTGATAAAAACGGGTGGTTACATACCGGAGATATTGGAACCTTTGAAAAAGAAAAATTTCTGAAGATTACGGACCGTAAAAAAGAGATGTTCAAAACATCGAGTGGTAAATACATTGCACCCCAGTCTATTGAGAATTTGTTTAAGGAGTCCTTCTTTATTGAGCAGGTTATGGTGGTGGGTGAAAATGAAAAATTTGCCAGTGCCCTTATTTCTCCAAATTTTGAGTATCTTCACGTATGGGCGCATGATCATCACATTCATTTCCGTGACAACCAGGAGTTGGTTAATCACCCAAAGGTTCAAAAATTGTTTCAGAAAGAAGTTGACCAGTATAATAAGCAACTTGGAAAAACGGAGCAAATTAAGCGTTTCAGACTTGTTTGTGAGCCGTGGTCGTCTGGTAGCGGGGAGTTGTCGCCAACATTGAAGTTGCGGAGAAGGGTTATCTATAATAAGTATGCTCCACTTCTTAGGGAGATATACAGCTATGCACCGGATGAGGAAAACAGGGGGTCGATTAAATTCAACGACATTTAGTCCAGATTTTTCGGAAACCCATGGTTTATCAAAGGCAACGCCTCAGCTTTTTAGCCGTTTTTCACTGATGGACAAAAAAATCTTTAAACATTGAACCATGGAAAACAGACTTGTAACTATTGCCACTTTTAGCTATGCCCCCGAGATGGGATTGGTACGAAGCAAATTGGAATCTGAAGGGATTGAGTGCTTTGTGAAAGATGAATTGGTTTCTCAAACCTATATTCACAATGCAGTTGGTGGAATGAAACTCCAGGTAAAAGCAGATGATGCTGAGTGGGCTGCCCGGATCGTTGAAGAAATGGGGATCTTTGAGCAAGATGGCGGGAAAGGTAGTAAATTAGGTGCATTTGACCGTGTGACCCGTCGGATGCCCCTGCTTGGAGGAATGAGCCTTGTGGTGCGTTTTTTTGCTTTATTGGTTTTAATTGCTATCATTCTTTCTTTGGTTTATTTGATGTTGGTTTTTTGATTTAATTTTCATGGAATGTTCTTCTGGGTTTTCTTATTAAATCCGGTTCTCATGTTAAACAATTCCTGAGATCGGGGGTTTGTTTTTTGAAATTTTTCCGTATTTATTGCTATGTCTCACTACAATACTCTAAAAAAACTTCAAAGCAAACCCTGGTATGAACGTTGGCGCCGAGCCTTCTGGCGGCACCCCGACCGGTTAATGGCTGCTAAGGCGACCATCGTCATGGCTGTTGTCGCAATTCCTCTTGAAATTCTTGGATTATCATTCTTTGCAGTATCCCTTGCATTGGGTGTTCTTGCAGGTGCTTTATCTGAAACTGATGACCATCCGCGTGGAAGGGTGAAATCATTGGCTTTAAAAGTTATGAGTTTCGGAGTTTCCAGCCTTTCGGTTGAACTCTTACGACAATGGCCGATCTTGTTGGGGCTTGGTTTGGGGCTTTCCACTATTGTTTTTATCCTGGCCGGAGGAACCGGAGAGAGGTATCGGGGAGTTACATTTGGGGCTATTTTGATTGGCATTTATGCCATGATTGGAGCAGAAATTAGTCCGGCCTGGTATTGGCAGCCCATTTTATTGCCTGCAGGCGCTTTGGCTTATGGGCTGGTTTCTCTTGTGTTGTTGTATTACCGACCTTATCGGCTCTTGGATGAGCAATTGGGGCGTGGTTTTCTTGCGCTTGCCCGTTATCTGGATGAGAAATCCAGGTTATTTCCCAGTGACCGGGTTACTCAACGGGAAGTAAGAGCAAGATTAGCATTGCTGAATGTGGAGATGGTCAGTAATCTGGAACGTATCAAAGAAGTTCTCAATAGCTACCGTGATGCGCAAAAAGATGAAACAGCGCTCAGGCCTCGCCTACATTATTTTATTACATTGCAAGCCCTTCATGAACGGGCTGCTTCAAGCCATGAACGCTATGATTTGTTGAGTAATGATCCCGAAAATCAGGAAATAATTGAAATTGCCGGTCAGACTTTGCATGAATTGTCCCATGCTGCCCGACGGTTTGCCGATGGTTTGCTAACAAAAGTGAGATATAAACATCCTGTTTCACTTAAATGGATTGTTGCTACCCTTACCGAACAGTTGGAAAAGCTGGAGCTTGAAAAAACGCATCCTCTACAATTGCTTTCAGTCAACCTGGTCAGGGCAAATGCAGCCTTTTTTAGGTTAACAAAAGTTCCTGATGAATTTGTTTTACCCCGGCTTGCCAGAGATACCCGCTCATGGTGGGAGCGGTTTAAGTCTCAGTTGACGTTACAACATCCGCGTACCCGTTATGCCATCCGCCTGGCATTGTGTTTCTGGATGGGATTATTTATCAGTGAAGTTTTTAATATTGAAAAAGGGGAATGGATTGTTTTGACAATTCTGTTTGTATTACAGCCCACGTACAGTGCTACCAGGCGTCGCTTATTTCAGCGGGTTTTGGGAACTCTTACCGGGGTTGTGGCCGGGGTTTTGATAGTTAATCTTCTTACCATTCCAGGGCAGGTTCTGTTGATGCTGGGTGCTGCTTTTTTCTTTTTTACCTGGCTCAAAAAACAGTACTCTGTTTCTGTTGTGTTTATTACAATCTTTGTATTGTGTGCTTTTAATTTGATTTCGAGCAGAGGAGTGCCGGTTATGTTGCCACGAGTGATAGATACCCTGATTGGGGCTTTCCTGGCTTTGGGGACAATCAGGCTTTTGTGGCCTCAGTGGCAATATAAGAAGTTGCCGGGCTTGCTTGCCGAAGCGCGGCAAAAGAATAATGCTTATTTTGAGGTCATTTTGAAAGAGTATGAAAATGAAACTTCGGAGGATGACCTTGAATATCGTATTGCCCGTAGAAAAGCTCATCAGGCTGACAATGCTCTTGCTCTTGCCTGGCAGGATATGCAGGCCGAACCTCGGAAATATAACCAATTTAGGCAGAAAGCCTTTAAGGTAACCTATTTAAACCATGCTTTGCTGTCATTTATTTCTGCATTTGGGGCTCACCGTGAGCAAAAAGAGCCTGTTACCACGCAATTGCTCTCACTCGGCAGGGAAGTATTGCGGGTGCTGGGGAGTACCAATGAAGATCATGCCTTTCGCCAAAATGAAATATTGAGAATTGTGCAGGATATTCAGGGATGCCTTCATTCCGGATTGCCCGAAGTTGTTCAGCAACAGTTTATACTGCTTTTTAATATCGCTGAAATATGCCGAAAACTTGTGGCTGAAGAGCGTTAAGTACAAGTCTGTTTTTTGTCATATCATTTGCCAATCAGAGGTTGTAACTTCACCAAACATGAATTTTATTAATTCCTGTTATCGATTTCGAACACCCCAATTTTTGTAAATGCTATGACTACAATCGATTTTCAACAATCAATTCTTGCCGGAATTCCTGAACAGCTTCCCGCTCCGGTAACTTTCGATACTTCTGTTAATCATGCGCCGCGCCGCAAAGATATTTTGAGTGACAATGAGAAAAAGCTGGCATTAAGGAACGCCTTACGTTATTTTCCGGAACATTTTCATGGTGAGTTGGCACCTGAATTTCTGGAGGAGTTGAATACATACGGGAGGATTTATATGTACCGCTTCAGGCCAAAATATGAAATGAAGGCCCGGTCTATAAGTGAATATCCCTGTAAATCGGGGCAAGCGGCGGCCATCATGCTTATGATCACCAATAATCTGGATCCGACCGTTGCACAACACCCTCATGAATTGATTACTTATGGTGGCAATGGCAGCGTTTTTCAGAATTGGGCACAGTATCTTTTAGCGATGCAGTATCTGGCAACAATGACGGAAGAACAAACGCTTGTGCTATACTCCGGTCATCCAATGGGATTATTCCCATCTTCTCCTGAGGCTCCACGGGTGGTTGTAACCAATGGGATGGTAATTCCCAATTATTCTTCTTCCGATGATTGGGAGCGCTTCAACGCACTCGGCGTATCTCAATACGGGCAAATGACAGCCGGTTCTTTTATGTATATCGGTCCGCAGGGAATTGTGCATGGTACCACCATTACGGTGATGAATGCTTTACGGAGCCTGGAGGCCAGAACCGGAAGTAAAGGACGGCTTTTTGTTACAGCCGGTTTAGGTGGTATGTCGGGCGCTCAGCCCAAAGCAGCCAACATCGCCGGTTGTGTGAGTGTTACCGCCGAGGTTAATTCCAAAGCAATAGAAACCAGGTTTTCGCAGGGATGGGTGGATGAGGTTTCAGATGATTTGGATAAGTTGGTAAAGCGGGTCCGTGAAGCGGTTGATAACAAGGAAACTGTATCTATTGCTTTTAAAGGGAATGTAGTCGATTTATGGGAACGATTTGCCGATGAAGAGATCCCGGTTAATATTGGTTCGGATCAAACATCCTTGCACAACCCGTGGGCAGGAGGATACTATCCTGCAGGATTGTCTTTTGAGGAATCAAACCGGCTCATGGCATCTGATCCAGAACTGTTTAAAGAAAAAGTAAGGGAGTCATTAAAGCGCCAGGTTATGGCGATAAACAGACTGTCGGAAAAGGGCATGTACTTCTTTGATTATGGCAATGCTTTTTTATTGGAAAGTAGCCGGGCCGGTGCAGATATAATGAATGACAACGGGAATTTTAAATACCCGTCGTATGTTCAGGACATCATGGGACCTCTGTGTTTTGATTATGGTTTTGGCCCCTTCAGGTGGGTTTGTACTTCAGGAAAACATGACGATTTGGCCAAAACGGACAGGATTGCGGCCCGGGTAATGGAAGAATTACTTAAGGAAGCGCCCAAAGAAATAGCTCAACAAATCTCGGATAATTTGCATTGGATCAAAGAGGCCGAAGCGAACCAACTGGTGGTGGGCTCTCAGGCACGCATCCTCTATGCTGATGCTGAAGGACGTATGCGCATAGCAGAGGCCTTTAATCAAGCAGTAAAAGAAGGTGTAATCTCTGCTCCGGTTGTTCTTGGGCGCGATCATCATGATGTGTCCGGGACAGACAGTCCTTATCGGGAGACTTCTAATATTTATGATGGTTCACGGTTTACAGCAGATATGGCCGTCCAAAATGTGATTGGAGATGCATTCCGCGGCGCTACATGGGTGAGTTTGCATAATGGAGGCGGAGTTGGATGGGGAGAAGTAATGAACGGAGGTTTTGGAATGGTTCTGGATGGCTCTTCTGATGCATCGAAGCGGGTTTCTAAAATGCTTTTCTGGGATGTAAACAATGGCATTTCACGGCGAAGCTGGGCGAGAAATGAAGGCGCAATGTTTGCGGCTAAACGTGCCATGGCAACTGAACCCGGTTTGAAAATTACTGTGCCCCGGTTGGCAAATGAAAACCTGATTGATGAGGTCTTTCGAAATGCTAAAACATTAAAGAATAAGGACGTTCAATAGCGTTTTTCAGTTCACTCAGGCCAACGTTGCGGCTAAACCGGAAAGTTTCTCTTCCATCGAAGAATACCAATACCGAGGGTACAGCAAAAATGCGGTTTTGTGCAGAGACTTCCGGTTGCTCTACTGTGTTGCAATAAAACATGGGCATTAAAGGAAAATTTTCGTCCATCATAGCCTGAACTTTTGGTTTTAGAACTTTACATACATTACACTGGTCGTGAGAAAAATAAACCAATGCTGCCCCGTTATTTCTTGTTACTTCCAGGAAGTGATCGGTTGATTGAATGTTTTTCATCGTTAGTCTGTGTTGTTTGTCTGGTTATTGTCAGTTAATGCAAATCCCAATTTTGCACAACTCCGTGCCCAGCGGATCTTGACACCAGGGGTTGCTTAAAAAGTTAAAAGAGCAGAACTTACAGGCCATCCCAATCGAAGGAGTAATGAATTACTTCAAGATTGGAGCGGTGAAGTAAATTTGGTTCTTTTGATTAGCTTGTTACTTATACAATACTCCGTTATCCCGATGGATCGGGATTACAATAGATTCGTAATCAATTGATTATAAGCGCATTCTCTTTTCCATTAATGTGCAGAATTTCAGCATGATACGAAATATCTTACATTTAATATATATCCCGAAGCATCGGGACTAACGATCTATTGCTTATATACAAATGCAAAGGAATACGGGTATGCTGTGAAATAACCTTGCACCTGTTAACTTATTGATATGCTTTAAGCTCTTAGTGATTAATGAAATATGCGGTTTTTAGTGCGCCCTGACTAATCAGTTGTTTTATTGATAAGCACGCTTGCATATGCCGAAATCCCTTTGCCTTCGCCAACAAATCCCAATTTTTCGGTAGTAGTAGCTTTTACGGATACTTGTGAAATATCAACTTTCATAACCCGGGCCAGAGTTTTCTGCATTTCGGGGATATGCGGATTTATTTTTGGCTTTTGAAGGCAAATGGTGGTATCCATATTCCCCAAATCATAACCTTTTTCTCTGATGATATTCATGGTTTTCTCCAGCAGGATTTTACTGTCAATGCCTTTGAGATCAGGGTCTGTGTCAGGGAAGTGATAACCAATATCCCTAAGGTTTAAAGCACCTAGTAATGCGTCACAAATGGCATGGATAAGTACGTCTCCATCCGAATGTCCAACGGATCCTTTTTTGAAAGGGATTTCTATCCCTCCAATCCAGAGCTTATATCCTTCGGCTAACTGGTGAACATCGTAGCCCATTCCTATACGTATAGACATATCTTAATTTTTAGATCGCAAAAATACAAAAAAACCGGACAAATAATGTTGTCCGGCTTTTTTGTTATGTCAAACTTAACAGTTTTAATTTTGTCCTATCATCTGATCCAGATCCAGCCCCAGGGTAAACCTTACAGTGTTTGCCAGTGGATTGTTTTGCACTACCGGGATAATGTATGAGGCGTCAATATTAAGCATGTTGAAAGTGAGACCTACACCGGCAGTGAAGAATTTGCGGTTACCTTTGTTCTCATGTTCATGAAAATAACCTGCGCGCACTGCAAACTGCTTATTGTAAAGGTATTCTGCCCCAATGCTGACGTTAATTTCCTGCAATTCCTCTTCCATTCCACCGGGTGCATCACCAAATGACTGGAACATGCCGGATATCACAGAAACATCGTCGCTCTGAAAGAATCCTTCAGTGGTTTCCACATTTGAGGTGTCAGGTGTTGGAACCAATAGTTTATTGAGATCAACCGAAACGGTGATTTGATTGTATTCATCCAATTCACTGGTGAGAGCTGCTCCAAGTCTCATGTTAGTAGGAATGAATTGTTCAATATTCCCGTCGTAAGAAATTTTGCTGCCTATATTTGAGATGTTTAGCCCTGCCGAAATTTTACTGTCCTGACCTCCAAGGTCAATTTCACTTTGATAATAAAAAGCAAGGTCAGCTGCAAAGGAATTTCCCGGCTGGTAGGCCTCACTTCCGGAATAAGACCCTAAGCCAAGTTGAAGGTCAGACCGGATGTAACGAAATGCTACAGCACCTGAAAAATGATCGGAAAGAACACGACTGTATGCAGCGTCGATAGCAAACTCATTGGGTTTTACGGGAACTCCAATGTCGTCTGGATTCTCTCCGCGAAAAATGACTTCTCCCATTGAAAAATACCTCAGAGAAGCACTTACCGTTTGCATGTCATCCAGTCTTTTAAACCCTGTAAGGTAGTAAAGGTTGATGTCATTTACCAATTTTCTCAACCATGGGGTGTAAGAAATTGCGGCACCCATCTCTTTCTCTATAAAGGCGTATTTGGCCGGATTCCAGTGTTGTGAGTTGACATCCGGAGAAATGGCAACACCTGTGTTTCCCATGGCACCTCCTCTTGATTCGGGTGCAATATCCAGAAAAGGAACAGCGGTGCTGATTATATTTTGTCGGCCACTAATGTTGCCTGGATCAATTGCGTCCTGGGCCTGAATGAGGGGCATGAATCCCATTAGTGCACATGCGAGAAATGCTTTTCTTAAAGTTTTTTGCGTCATTGTTTACTATTTTCCATATGTTTTTAGGGTGCCGGCACCAGTTTTAGTGTTGCCGAACTTTCTTTTCCATTTTGAGTTTTTAAGATGAGTCTTACAAAGCAAATTCCTGACCGATTCCATCCTGATTTTTCCAGAGGTAATCTGTATGGTCCTATGAAATTTCCATTTGATATTAATTCATCTTCCACTGTTCCGGTAACTGCTCCCGCAGCATTGGCAAATTGAATGGTTGTGTTCAATATCGAATTAGGGGCATCAATTTGCATGGTAAAATATACTTCCTCACCAGGTGATACCGGGTTGGGATAGGCGGCAAAGTTACGAATATTTATTCCGTGATCACTTGCGACCTTAAAGGTTAACGTTTCTGTGGTTGAATTATTGTAATTGTCCCATACTTTAAGAGAAAGGGTGTGATTGCCTTCTTCAAGCGCGGGAAGCTGATAAATTACTTGTCCTGTCTGGTATTCGTCGATGTTGGCAACGAAAGAATCATTTAATATCAGGGGATTGTTGGTGTTTTCATCAATTACTAATGTGATGTTATGTCCAATGCCAATACCGGAAGTATTAATTCCGGAATCGTCAAATATATTTGCATAAAGCATGGGACTCGGGCCTGTGCTTTGACCATTTTGAAAACCGGAATGGTTAAGATATAAATCCATTTGGGGTCCTTGAGCATCAAAAGCGGTATCGCTGCTGATGCCCCCAATGACCAACCCATTGAAGGCGCCTGCCGCTTCTCTGCCATCATCTGCCAGGGCATAATAACTTATCCTGCCATGGTCGTAATTGTACCTGATATCCTGAGGAACCACAAAGTTTATCGAAAAACTTCCGTTTTCAATAGTGGCTCTGCCTTTAAAAAGTATGTTTGAGAATTCTTCATATTCAAAAGGCTCATTGCCTCCATTACCAAGAGTTTGGGTATCTACAGCTTTGTCAAAAACTGTTACAAATGCTGTTCCGTTAAAATCATTAATAACATCACCATTTGGGGTAGTTACCTTGGCAAAGACTGAGTTATGAGACAGTGCTCTGATCGTGTCCGATTGGTTCGTGGAAACACTTTTGGTATTTAGCTCGGCCGTTATTACTTCATCTGCCGGATATATTAATCGCAAGGCCGGATCGCCCAACAGAGTGAAGTTTAGTTTGTTGGTGTTGGCGCCTGATTCAATTTTTGTGCGCCTCATCATTTCGCCCAGTCGCAAAGGCTGGCCATTGGTGTCATATTCAAAAGCATGATTGTAAAAGGCATTATTCAGGGTGAAATTAAGGCTGGAATAAACAATGCGGGTGGTGGATAAAAGCGCTATGCCACCTCCATTGTTATTAAGAAAAACTTCTTCTCCTGCAGAGGTGTGGTAGTGATTATCGAATCGGCTAAATTCACATGTTGCAGTCACAAAAAGTGGAAGCTTGTCAAGATTGGTCCAGTTGTTAATGTCGGTTTTTGTTATAATCCTTTCATGAGCCAGATTGTTTTCACTCCCGTGTCCTGTATAATTCAGTATAAGAGTTCCTTCTGCAATTGATTGCTGGACTTTTGTTTTTGCTTCCGGAAACTCCTTGCCCACAGCCCCTGAAGTCATTTTGTATGCGTCGAAATAAATTTTGTTAATATCGAACTGAGGATGACCTGTAGATATTTTCTGGGTAAGCCTTTCGGCATCCCTGGTATGGATGTTGAAATCGCCATCGTCTCCAATGAACGTCAGGCGGGTTTTCCATTTTCCATCCTCCTGTGCAGTCAGATAAGCTTCTGATTTATCAACAGCGGCAGTTGCTTCTTCAATTGTGTTAACAGGAAACCGGCCTATTCCAATGTCAAGCCTGTCAGTTCGAAGGTTTTCTCCCTCTTCATCATCCAAAAAGCCAAAGTAATCATCAGTCACGTAAGTCTTTGTCTGATAAATGGAGTTGTCAGATTGATATGTTGGTAAAGGAGCAGCTGGCTTATCGTTGCTGTATCTGTTGTCGAATGTGCCATCCCCAAACAGCAACAAAAGTTCTGGCAGATCATTACTGTTATCACCTGCTTTATCGTAAAGCATTTTCATGAAACTTCGAATTGCAGTGGGATCAGGATGCCCCCAGGAGAATTCGTTATAAATCTGATCTCTTTCTGCTACCAGTACCTCCAGATTTGAATGCTGCCTGTGAAGATTGGCTAATCTTGTGGCCTGTCCTTTGAATTCTTTTGGAGCAACAATGATCATGTCGGCGGGTGAGGCCCCGTGAAGGTTTTGATTTGGGGTCTCCTCAATAAATTCAGGAACAGGAAAATCCAGGTCCGGTGAGAAAGCTACATATTCTTTTATAGTATCTGAATAATCTTTAAAGGAGGCCTTGTTGTCAGATGTGGTGACCTGAAGCTTAACAGGGGTTACAGGGTTTGTCACATCCCAGATAATCACTTCCTGTCCGGGATTGTCGATTTCATACGAAGTTATATTGTCATCTCCCACGGTTGTGTGATCACGAAAAATAAAGGATCCCGATGCAAGGTCCAGATTTCCTCTGGCATTTACAATAAAATAATCGAGCCATCCAATCGATGTTGATCCGGTATTAGTATATTCATAGGTTATTGATAAATCGGTGCTTTCAGGATAAAAGACCATTTTTTTATCTGCCAGGCGAAGATAGTATCCCAAATAATCACTCATCGAAACCGTATTAATATAGACAGGGTCTTGTTGAACACCATTGATGGATATATTAAATGCCTGGGTGGAATTTGCTCTTCCTGCTACCTGGGTATAGAAGGCGGCTTCACTATTTGTGTCTATTAACGGTGCCACAATGTTAAAGTCCCTTTTCAAGGTGATGGATGTGTTGAATTTTTCACCAAACCATTGATTTCCTGACTTAAGAATGTTTTCATCGTTTTTTTCATGGAAGAAGAGGTAGTCAAACTTTCTTGTCACATGTGTTTGTGGGGCAATTATTTCTTCTGCAACTTCAGGGGACTTAACGGCATTGTCTGTCTCTGAAAGAAAAAAATAAGCCAGAGAGGAATAAGGGTGCGCCTGATGTTCAAAAATATTCAGGTCCTGATTCCACTGCCAGCGCCACAAACCGGTGCTGAAAAAGTAAATAGCATTGTTGGCGTGCATGCACGAAACCACTGGTAAGTCATCCGGTCGGTTTTTGCTGTTATCCATAGGAACAATATCTCCGCCATTTCCATAAACCTGTACTTGCCCGGGATTGGTGAACCCCCAGTTTTCCAGTGTTGCATAGGGTATTTTATGGATGCCCCGTTCAGTTGTTCCAATTTTCACCCATTTGCCACCGGCAAGTTTGGAGTTATTGGCATATTTAAGCTTTCCGGATTTTAACGAGGCCGGGGGGCTGGTGGGTGAATAAGAAATATCAACCGTGAAATGAGTTAATTTTTTCCATTTGAAAGCATTGTCATTTGAAAAACTGAACGGAACAATTTCGATTTCCAGGAAGGACTTTTTTTGAATCGTGACAATCCTGTGAACTGCTTCATCCCCTAAATCCTCATTGGTAATGTCGGATAGTAATTTGGAGTCTTCAAAAGGTGCCCATTTCCGGGGGGTGATTTTAACATCAAAATCCTTACCGGCAAAATTATTTGGAAGAGGAAGGGAGATAAGAAAAACAGGTAATCCTGAATCATCCTTAAAGAAACCACGACCAGTAAAGGGCATTTCAGGATATTGAAACGAATTCTTCCATTCAATCTCTTTGCTGAACTGTTTTTTTAGTCTGTTTTCAGGTTGAGTGGTGGATGTAAGAACCACTGCTAAACCAATAAAAAGAATAAAATTTATTATGTGTGCGCGCTTGGCCATAGTATTCTTCCTGTAAGTATCAATTTATTCAAGCCCTCATAATTTGGTATTGAATGGATGCAATCTGCTTTATATTATTTTATCAGATTCAAATTCATACGGTTTTTTGGCTCTTAAAGTTATATTGCACCTTAAGCTTTCAGATGTAAAAAACTCATTTTTTTTTCTTTTCTGAATTCTCTTAAAATCAATAGGGTTTTTTGTTTTAATTTAAAACACAAAAATAAACCAATGGTTGCATCTATCCATTGTCTTAAACGAAAAAATGATGATTTATTATATCGATTATTGGGTGTGAGGCCTATTTCCAGTTTTCTGATTTCATCTGCAATCAGCATTTGTTTCGTTAACGATTAGTTATTAAGTTGATTTTCTGGTACGAGGGTTTTTTCGAAAGTTTCTTTGCCTTACTTAATTTGGGCCGGCTATAAAGTCGGCTTTGAAACTGAGTAGTCATGTGTCTGGTCAGAAAGTTCCATTTGCAAAGCCTGCCCCGATTTTTCTTCGGGGGCCTGCGAAGCTCCCAAAAACGGAGTCCCGAATGCTTCGGGATGAGTATTTTGGCGGCAAGCATAACGAAGTAAATGGGATTTTATGGACACGCACTAATTAGGACTTAATCCGTAAAGAAATGAGAACTTAATTTTAAAAGAGTTTTTCTTAGCGTTGAAAAAATCTCTATTTATTAATGAATAATTAAGGTGTAATATTCATTGGATTTATTCACTTTTTTTACAATACTCCGTTAAATTATTGAAAAAGGTTCTGAATCAATTTTGGGGAGTTTGTCGCATGACGGCCTTAAGGTTTTGGTTATTAATGTTGTGTGGTTTGTCTTGGATCTTATCTGACTGCCATCAGGGAGGTGTCTGAAAATTTAACGATCTATTGTTTTTTTAGATAAAGAAGTTTTTCTTAGAGACAGGCTGTCAGTTCTTTTAGAAAGTGGGGATGTCGATTGGGGTTGAAATTCTTTAATCGCCCCAATCCGGAATATGGTGCCAAAAAATATTACAAAGTTGGACTTCCGGTATAACCTTTTTTTATTTTTGCAGTATAAAACAATGAATTTGTTCGCTTGTCGTTCTATGAACATATAAGGATCTAAAGAGATTTTTACGTTCTAATATTTTGACTCAGGAAGTTATGCCTGATCGTAGGACTAGCAACACATGTCAGCTTTGGTTAATTTTAATAAGGTAAAAATTCTTGCAGAAACCCCTGAATGTTTATCTTTGTTATTCGATAATTGTAAAAGAATTACAAGAAAAATAAGTTATGAGATTGAATTCCAGACTTTTTGTTCCCACCTTGTTGTTGGGACTGATGGTTTTAGCATCTTGTGGCGGTGGCGCCAAGAAAACCGCATCTTCGACAACAGGATGGTCTTACAACGAACCTGAAACCGGCGGATTTGAGTATCAGTCCCAATATGAGCAGGAAACCGGACCCGGACTTGTTTTTATTGAAGGTGGTACCTTTATTATGGGTAGCGTCGAAGAAGATGTTATGAAAAATTGGGACAATAGCCCAAGACGGGTTACTGTTCGTTCTTTCTATATGGACGAAACAGAAGTTCGCAATGTCGACTACCGCGAATATCTTTACTGGATAAATCGTGTATTTATCGATATGCCTGAGGTATACCGTCGCGCATTGCCGGATACTTTGGTGTGGCGTCGTCCTTTGGCTTACAATGAGCCAATGGTTGAGAACTATCTTCGCCACCCGGCTTACAGCGAATACCCGGTTGTCGGTGTAAACTGGCTTCAGGCAAGTGATTATGCCGCCTGGCGTACCGACAGGGTAAACGAGATGATCCTTGTAGATATGGGAATTCTTGAACTGGATCTCCAACAGTCCGGACAAAATAACTTTGATACTGAGGCGTATTTGCTGGGTAAATATGAAGGTGTAGCGGGTAAAAGTCCTATGGAAGACCTTGATCCTGATAAAGACACCCGCCGGGTTCGTCAGAGTGATGGAATTATTTTACCAAGATACCGGCTCCCAACCGAAGCAGAGTGGGAATATGCCGCTTACGGTTTGATCGGAAACTCCTATGAAGAGCGTCTTACCGACCGCCGCATCTACCCTTGGAATGGTCACACACTTCGTAATCCTTCAAAGCAAGAACGTGGCCGCATGATGGCTAACTTCGTAAGAGGTCCGGGTGACTACATGGGTATGGCCGGTGACCTTAATGATGAAGGTGATATTACTGTTCCTGTTGATTCTTATTATCCCAATGATTTTGGTCTGTATTGTATGGCCGGGAATGTAAATGAGTGGGTAGCTGACGTTTATCGCCCTCAGTCGCATGGGCAGGTAGGCGAGTTTAGCCCCTTCCGTGGAAACCAGTTTAAGACGAAAGTTCTGGATGAAGAAGGTTATGTTGTCGAACGGGATGAGTATGGTAACATACAATATCGTGACGAGACTGATGAGGATATTCTGGACAGAAGCAACTATAGAACTTCTGATAACCGTAACTTCAGAGACGGGGATGCTATTTCTAATATCTCTATGGGTGGAAACTGGTCGGCAAGTGAAATGGATACCGAAAATATGTATGCTGACAGCCCGGGAGAATTGAGTAGTACAATCTCCGACCGCACAAGGGTATATAAAGGTGGGTCATGGAGAGATCGGGCTTACTGGTTGAGCCCTGGTACACGTCGCTTTCTGGATGAACGTGAATCAAGAGATGACATTGGTTTCCGCTGTGCAATGACACGCGTGGGAGGACCAAGTAAGTCGAAATAAAGTTTGCTGGAAATATTCAATTTAATCATAAGATTACAAGGGGCCGGAATTTTTATTCCGGCCCTTTTTTAGGTCTTATATTATGGATAAAAACCATATTCCTGATTTGAATGATGATTTCTTAGTTTTATTTACCGGGGCTGATGAAAAATCAATAATTTAGCGGTCATCCTGCCTTGAGAATGGTTAAACAAAATGAAGAATCTATAGTTTTGTTGGAGTAGTTGGTTGCTGTTGAGTTATTTAATTTAGTTGAAGAAGAAGTATGGTCAATAATATTAGTAGTTTATATGAAGTATATCTGGAGACGGGTATAATTTCTACCGATACACGGTCACTGGCTCCGGGAAGTATTTTCTTTGCTTTAAAAGGTGATCGTTTTGATGGAAATAAATTTGCAGGGTTATCTCTGGAGAATGGATGTAAACTGGCAGTTGTTGATGATGAGAGGTTGAAAGATAAACCAGGGTGCTTTTGGGTTCCGGATGTTTTGCAAACCTTGCAAAAGCTGGCCGGTTACCATCGCCAGAAACTTCGTATACCAGTGATTGGAATTACCGGAAGTAATGGAAAAACAACTACTAAAGAGTTAATTGCTGCTGTTCTTGGCAAAAAATATAAGGTGTGGTTCACTCAGGGTAATTTGAATAACCATATTGGTGTTCCTCTGACATTACTTGCCATTCCTCCGGGAACTCAAATTGCCATTGTGGAAATGGGGGCCAATCACATAGGAGAAATAGCTGATCTTTGTAAAATAGCACTTCCCAATCATGGATTAATTACGAATGTTGGTAAAGCCCATTTGGAAGGTTTTGGTTCTTTTGAGGGTGTGAAAAAAGGGAAGGGGGAGCTTTATGAATTCCTTCAGAAAGAGGGTGGTGAAATCTTTGTCAATGTGGGAAACCCCCATTTATTGGAGATGGTGGGTAATTACCCATGGATTGGTTATGGTGTAGGTGACGAGGCTGTGGTTTCAGCAACTAATGTATCTTCTCATCCCTTGCTTTCGTTGAAGCTTAACACCTCACGTGTTTCCGGGTATCCCATTAATACTTGCTTAACAGGACTTTATAATCTGGATAATGTTTTGGCAGCTGCGTCGGTAGGACATTATTTTGGCATTGAGGAGGAATTGGTTAAAGAGGCCGTTGAATCTTATGTTCCGGAAAATAACAGGTCGCAGTTCTATAACACTGGACGCAATCAGGTTTTGCTTGATGCATATAATGCGAATCCTTCCAGCATGCAAGTAGCTCTAAAAAACTTTGATTCTATCCCACATAATAATAAGATATTGGTTTTGGGTAGCATGAAAGAGATGGGATCACAGAGTCTCACGGAACACCGGGAACTTATTAAAGAGGTGCTGAAAATTGATTTTAATGCCTGTTTTTTGACCGGTATCGAGTTTAAAGATGTTCTGCCTGATGATCCAAGGTTTGACTGGTATGAGGATACCCAATCATTAAAAAAGGCAATTGAGACTGAAAAATTTAAAGATGCGTTGGTTTTGATAAAAGGAAGTCGTGCCAACCGTCTCGAATTGATTGCGGGTGCATTATAGCTTGTTTTGAATGTCCGGGAAATTTAGTTCCCCGAAATGTTTTTTTCCCCGGATGAAGTAATCCCAAATTATGCTTCCCTGATATATCTCTTTGTGGTTTTCTTTCCTGATATCTTTTCGAAGGAGGGTTCTTTCTTCCCTTAGGAATGGTTTTCGACGAAAATAATCCCTATGGGCCCTGAAAATTGCTTTTAGGTTGTTTAAATCTCCCGATATAAAGAATTTTAAGGCGGCCACGCCGTCTAGTAATAAACGGAAAAACAGTGTCTGATGTAATCCTTTATCAGGAAGATTTCTGTATAGCAGAAAAAGATTGTTACGGAAATTCAGATAAGTCTTATGCGATGACATCGCACTTAAAGTTCCTCCTCCGAGGTGAAAAACCTCACTATCGGGCACATATTGAATCTGCATTCCCAGGTTCTTCATTCTCCAGCACCAGTCAATTTCTTCCATATGTGCAAAGAAGTGCTCATTGAGGCCCCCTGTTTGGTTGAACAATTCCGTTCTTACCATGAGTGCTGCTCCGCTACCCCAGAAAATATCCCCGGAATTTGAGTATTGGCCCTCATCTTGTTCAAGAGAATCGAATATCCTTCCCCGGCAAAAGGTATATCCCCATTTGTCAATAAAACCGCCTGCAGCCCCTGCATACTCAAACATTGTTGGGGCTTTTAGGGATTTTATTTTTGGAACTGCAGCAGCAATGTTATTTGAAGTCTCAAGGTTTTCAAATAATGGAGAAAGCCAGTTTGGAGAAGGTATTACATCCGAATTGAGCAATACTGAGTATTTGGCTTTTATTCTTTTTATGGCACGATTATATCCTCCGGCAAAACCATAATTTTTGTCCAGCTTAATGAGTTGAACCTCAGGGAAGTCTTTTTCAATCAATTCGCAAGAGCCATCGTTGGAGCCATTGTCAGCAACAACAATCGATGCTCCGGAAAACCGGGAGTGCCTGATAACCTCGGGAAGGTAACGTTTAAGCATGTCCCGGGTATTCCAGTTGAGAATTACTACGGCTATGTTGTTTTCAGACATATTCAATTTTCATATAATCAAGTGCACAGAAATTCGAGTATATTGTGAAATAACCTTGCACTTAAGTGTTTATTGAGATGGTTTAAAGTTTTAATAGCTAATAAAATATGCGTTTTTCGCGCTTACAGCTTAATTTATTGAGTGCCTTTTATCCCATCCTTTTTATCTTTTTCATAAACATCCTGGTATTTCCATCTCTTATGCGACCACAGCCAAAGCTCCGGTCTTTCTCTGATACATTTTTCAAGCTGGCGGACATGCCACTCGGTAATTTCATGTTCAGCAGCTTCCGCTACATTATTAGGAAATTCAATAATATCAACATGATAATGGCCCCGTTTTGGTTTGTTTAATTTGAGAAAAACTATTTTTCCATTGGTGAGCTTGCCTATTTTTTCCGGTCCCATCAGAATTGGGGTGGTTTGTGTCAGGAAATTGGTCCAGTATTGGATTTCATGTCTGGCAGGACTTTGGTCAGCAATAAGTCCCAATACAAAGCGTGTACTGCTTCTTCTTAGTTCCACCACTTTCCGCAGGGTGTTTTTCATAGTCACATTTCCGGTTCCAAACCTTGATCTTAATTCCAGCATGTATTTGTCAAATCCTTTACTTTTTAGCGGACGATAAACACTGTATCCCTGAGCTTTAAAATGCAGGTTGATGGAGGGCATGTATTCCCAGTTGCCGTAATGTGCCATAATGGCAACTACATCCTGACCGTTTTCAAAGGCTTTTTCCATAACCTCTATGTTCGAAAAAGTGATTCTCTTCATAATCGTCTTTTTTGACATGTGCTGAAGTTTCACCGTTTCCACAAATAAATCGCAAAAATGATGATAAAACTTATGAAGGATCTCCTTTCGCCAATGGTCATCTTTCTCCGGGAAGGCTTTTTTCAGGTTTGTGAGGATAATCTTCTTTCGATAGCCAATAATGGATACTGGCCAGTAAAGAAAATCTGATAAAGCATAAAGAACCGGAAAAGGCAGCAAAGAAATCAGCCAAATTAAGGGGTACCAGATATAATAAGTGATTTTATCCATTTGTTTTAAAAGAAATCAAAGGAGTGGGCTCCTGAGTTAATCAGGAGTTATTTATGGTTCGAATAATTATTGATTCATGATCTTTGAGATCACAGACTGCATCTCTCCAAACATGTGGTCGTTGGCAGCAACGATTTCTCCACCAAAAAGATATTTGTTACCTCCTTTGAAGTCGCTGACTTTTCCTCCGGCCTGCTGGACCAGAAATGCCCCGGCGGCTACGTCCCATGCTTTAAGGTTGTATTCATAAAAGGCGTCGAAACGGCCGCAAGCAACATAGGCAAGATCAGCTGCCGCGGATCCCAATCTTCGAAGACCATGGCTGTTTTTCATGAAGAAATCGAGGGTTTCCATGAAATTGTTGATCAAACTATAGTTGGTGTATGGAAAACCTGTTGCAATGAGGCTGTCTGCCACTTTGGGAGCTGAGGACACATGGATCTGTTTACCATTAAGAAGGGCTGGGCCACCCTCCCAGGAATAGAAACATTCATCCATCCCCATTTCGTACACGACCCCAACAACAATCTTATCGTTCTCCTTTAGAGCAATGCTGATGGCAAAGGGGTACAATCCATGTATGAAATTGGTAGTTCCGTCAATGGGATCAATGATCCAGTTATAGATGGCACCTTCTTTATCCGAGGTATTCTCTTCAGCAATGAAGCCGGCTTCCGGAAACAACTTTCCGAGAGCTTCCACCAGCTTTTCTTCTGAAGCTTTATCAATTTGCGTAACAAAATCATTACGGCCTTTAGATTCTACTGCAGGTTTGTTGTTTTGGCGATATTCTTTGACATATTTTCCGGTTTCCCGGGCAATCTTTACAGTCTCTTCACAAATATTCTTATAGTCAGGCATAACAAATGGTTTTATGCGATTCAAAATTGAAGATTTTTTGGGGAATATTGAAAGGAATTTACCTCAACAAAATTTTTGGGCACTTCAATGGTCATATTTCCTGTTTGAGGCGAAGTTTCCTTTAATTTAACTTTGACGATCTTATTTTTCAGTGCCTCCGTATAGGGGTACTCCACTTTTAAGTAGTTCTCTGTGAAGCCATGCATTAGACCGTCGGTGGCCTGTTCTTCGAAAAGCACTTCAGATTCAGATCCTTCATTTTGCCGGTAGAATTTCCGAACTTTGTGGTTGGACAATTCATGCAAAACGGCACTTCTTCGTTTCCTCTCATCGCCGGGAACAGAATGCTCTATTTTAAGTGCTTGAGTATTTGGTCGCTCAGAGTAAGTGAAAACATGGAGTTGGGAAACCTCAAGTTGTGTGAGAAATTTCCTGGTGTTCTCAAACTCCTCATCGGTTTCGCCACGAACGCCTGTAATAACATCCACGCCTGTAAATGCATTGGGAATGTATTTATGAATAGTCTCCATCCGGTTTTGGAAGAGCTGAATGTTGTATCTGCGCTTCATTAGCTTCAGCACTTTATCACTTCCGGATTGAAGGGGAATGTGAAAATGGGGCATGAATTTGTCCGATTCACCAACAAAGCGGATGATGTCTTCATTCAATAGATTTGGCTCAATTGAGGAAATCCTGAAACGTTGAATTTCGTCCACTTTTTCCAGGGCTTTGATCAATTCAAAAAAACTTTCGCGGGTGCTTTTCCCAAAATCACCAATGTTAACTCCCGTAAGGATTATTTCTTTGGCTCCCGCATTTCCGGCTTCACGGGCTTGTTCTACAGTCTCTTTTATAGAGCCGTTGCGCGAACGTCCCCGTGCGAGGGGGATGGTACAATATGAGCAGAAATAATCGCAGCCGTCCTGTACTTTAAGGAAAGTTCGTGTGCGGTCACCCGATGACCATGAAGGCATAAAGCGTTTGTCGCGGGCAATGTTTCCTGTGTGCACCTCCGCATGTTGCTTCTTTTTCAGCGAACCCAGATAAAATGACATATCCAGCTTTTCATTGCTGCCTAAAACCAGATCAACCCCTTCCATCTTTACAATGTTCTTTGGCTTCAGCTGGGCAAAACATCCTGTAACAACAATAAACGCCTTGGGGTTTGTGCGCAAAGCCTTTTTGATGGTGTACCGACACTTCTTTTCTGCTGTTTCGGTTACCGAGCAGGTGTTGATCACATAAATGTCAGCTCCATCCCTGAAATCCACTCTTGTGAATCCTTCCTCCTGCAAGTGGCGGGCAATGGTGGATGTTTCGCTGAAATTGAGCTTACATCCCAATGTATAAAAAGCCACGGTCCTCTGCTGAAATTGTGACTGGTCTATCATTTATAGGATAGTTAGAATTTTAGATGAATCAATCTGCAAAGATAGGAATGATTTTGAACTTGTGAGAAAACCAATTGCTTTAAAAGAGTTGTTTTCAGACTAAAAAAAATGCGCTGGCTCTGTCCGGAGAAAGAAGTCAGCGCATTTTCTGCTTTTTGGTATGATAATGTTACCAAAATTAATTGAAAAGCCATGGGGGAGCGGACTGATTTAAACAATCCCCTCCTCAAGTATTATGGCGATCAGATTACTTGTTTGTTAGATCAATACTCCGTTAAACTTTTATAAGCACTTGTAGTCAGTTATTTATATTTAAACGATTGTTTATGCTAAGGTGCATATTTTCAATATCATACGATTTATCTTATATCTTATGTCTAAAAATCTAACGATCTATTGTTAGATTACTATCAAAGTAAATCAGAAGCCAGCTCTGCTAGGAAGCTTCGCTCCCCCTTTACCAAATTGACATGTGCAAACAGATCCTGCCCTTTCATCTTGTCTGTCAGATAAGCCAGTCCGTTACTTTGCATGTCCAGATAAGGGGAGTCAATTTGGTGGATGTCACCTGTGAAAACCATTTTTGTCCCTTCTCCAGCCCGGGTAATGATGGTTTTAACTTCATGCGGTGTCAGGTTCTGGGCCTCGTCTATGATAAAGTAAACATCCGAAAGGCTTCGTCCGCGAATGTAGGCCAAAGGAGTAATGATCAATTCCTCCCGTTTTTGCATTTCTTCAATAATGGCCAGTTCCTTGCTTGATTGTTGAAACCGGTTTTTTATGACTCCCAGGTTGTCGAAAAGTGGTTGCATGTAAGGACCAATTTTTTCATTGATATCTCCGGGCAAAAATCCCAGGTCCCGATTGGCCAAAGGCATAATTGGTCTGGCCAGCAAAATTTGATTGTATTGTTTGTGTTGTTGTAAGGCAGCGGCTAGTGCCAATAATGTTTTTCCCGTACCCGCTTTGCCAGTTAAGGATACCAACTTTACATCCGGATTCATTAAGGCATGAAGTGAAAAAGTCTGTTCTGCATTGCGGGGTTCAATCCCAAATGCAGAGTGTTTCTCAACCCTGCGAATGCTTTGGGAATTTGGATCGAACCAGGCAAGTACACTCTGACTTTCATTTTTTAGTATTGCATATTGATTGGCAGGTAACTGCTCATCAGTCATAGGGAACTCCGAACGTGGTACTTGTCCTTCCTTGTATAATGCTTCAATAATGTTTTTGTCAAATCCGTCGAAAGTTTCGACGCCATGGTGAAGGATCTCAATGTTTTTGACTTTATCGGATTCGTAATCTTCAGAAACCAGTCCCAGAGATTTGGCTTTCATCCTCAGGTTTATGTCCTTCGTGATAAGGATGGTTTGCCGTTCTTTGTACTTTTCTTTGACATGCAATGTTATTGCCAATATTCTGTGATCCGGTGTGTTTTCTGAAAATGATTCCTGCATTTCTTCCGGAATAGGTTTTCCGGTCTCGATAAATAAGCGTCCGTGACCTTTTCCCAGAGAAATGCCGGCTGTGAACAATTGCTCGCCGGAAAGGCGATCCATTTCACGGACAAATTCGCGGGCCTGAAAATTGATCTGGTCATTACCTTTTTTAAACTTATCGAGTTCTTCGAGTACAACAATTGGGATGATAATGTCGTTTTCTTCAAAATTGTAAAGGCATTTATGATCGTGAAGTAAAACGTTGGTGTCCAGTACGAAAATTTTTCCTGAATTCTTTTTCTTTGCAGCCATAAAGAAGGGTTTTAGAGATTTATTGTTTTTTTAAATATATTGAAATTTTTGGGGAAAACAGGATGGTAGGCTAATTATGTTTTGATCAATTCCAATAAAGATATCTTTAATCGATTATTGTTTATATGAATCTCCCATAGAGACTTGAATTTTTTGAGGTTATCTTATTTCCCTTCGCTTACCATTCGTCCCACCTCCGGGATTGCTTCGGTCCTGCTTCGGAACAGGTTCGGTTGTCCTTCGGTTGTTGTTCGTTCAGGCTTCGTTCCCTTATAAGCGAAGGATAACCGAAGAACAACCGAAGAAACCACGAATCTACTCCGAACTTGTCCCGGAGCAGGGGCGAATCAGGTCCGAATAATGATAATTTGGGAAGATATTCCTTTTGGTTGAATGACACTTTGGAGCTATGAATTGCAATTAAATTCAGTATTGTAACGTGAATTCGGTGTAATGGTTTGGTAATGAGCTTGTAAATTTTATGATCGAGGCTAAGTTGCAGGGTGATAGGTATTTAAATGGGTGGGTCTTATTGGTGATTCAACCAATGCAAAAAAAAAACAGAACCTCTTGGGTGTTGATTATTAACTGCTTGTTTGTAATTTCTGAAATTCCTGTAAGATTACCGGAATATTAGTCCACGAAAATTTCTCTTAAATTGCCCTCATCAATTGATTGAAGAAGCAGGAAACGCATGAAACGGTACCACTTGATTCCCGGGCTATTGTTGAATTTAAAAACGATTTGAAATGAGGAGAATGTTGTTTTGTGGCAGGATTAAGATAGGGAATAGATTACCCCAACCGACTCAATGTTTGCAGAATTTCCAAACTGTTAATGGTCAAGTCACGATCCTCCAAATCAATTATTTTGTCATTCTTAAATTCCATGAGAGTTCTGATAAGACTTTCTTTGGTGGTGCCAACAAACTGGGCCATTTCAGGGCGACTTAAGGGTAGAGTAAAGGAGGGGGATTGTTTATTCAGCTTATAAAAATAGAGAATGGCATCAGCCACTCTTCCGGGTAATCGCTTAATACTTCGAGCGATTAATTGCTTAAGAAGGTATTGATTGGAGTGGGCGATTTTACGGCTGATTTCTTCATTAAAAGAGGGATTGTTATGGTAAAGAGTAAAGAATGTTTGAATAGCAATGTGATGAATTACTGTGTTTTCAATAGCAACAGCAGTGACTGAATGGTTTCGGTTATTAAACACAGAACTGAGTTCAAGGTACTCCCCTTCACCTTGAAGTTGTATTATTAAAGGTTTTGAAGGGGTTTGGTTGCGGCAGACTTTAATCAGACCTTTTATTACGATTTTCACCTGATTTATGGGTGAATCCTCTTTAAAAATTACCTCTCCCTTTTTATATGAAAGCGTGTAAACGGCGTTGTCATATATCTTTTTCCCTTCAGGGGTTAAAAGTTCTGTCATAGGTTAAGATTCCTTCTTTTTATGGTTTTTAAATGTATGGGAGAATGGACCAATTTCCCGATTGTTTTGTAAACCCCATAATTCCTCTGTTTATTTATGCCTCCGGATTAATATATTGTTGGTTCTCTAAAATTTTAATGAACAAACTCATTGTTCGTTTTGTGATTAGTTGGTTGATTTTTTGAAATATAGCAAAAAATAATAATTATTCAGGTCTTACTGCTTCAAATTTCGATCCAGGCGTTGAGGAATGTTTGAAATAAGATGAAGCGGATTTTAGTTTTTTAACGTGACAAAAAAAGCATCATTTTTGGCCTGGGGGGGTATTGTTAAATAGAGGCTGCTGAAAAAGTCAAAAGGGGCGAGACAGGCTGCGCAGGCTTTTCCTGTTTTTGTTCATGATTTTGCATACTTTAATAAGTAATCACGATTTCCGCTTAGCTCCAATTCTGCAGCAAAAAAAAAAGAAACAAAAAATGCCGTCGCTTAAAGAATCCCGAAATAAGTTTTTGTTGCTTTTGCCTTTTGGGGCAAAAGCTTATAAAACTATAATCGGGAAAAAATCAGAATATTTTCCTGAAATCCGGAAACTCTCCCGATTTAAGTTTTGTAAGGATTTTGGTACTCAAAAACCAACAAAAACTAATCTCGGGATCAACCAGTCCGGATTTATATCATTAACGTGCTTGTTTTCAAAGATATTCGATGAGCTCGCAAGTTCGTTTCTTAACGGAAAACATTCTGATTTTCTAAACGAGATTGTCTTGATGCGAAATGTAAGCCCCAGCGTTTGCCAATCATACAGAAAAACATACTATTCGGTCGATTGACCACCAGAATAAATGTTTTCTCCGGACATCAGTGATACATTATATTGAATAAAGGATAGTGTTTGTAGACTTTTGTCCGGGGGGGGTTGTTGAAAACTGTTTGGTTGCAGTTGGTTTTTAGTTTGTTTGTCAGAAGAAAAAGTTAGGAAATGATTCGCACAGCCAAAAGCAAAAGAAAGCATGAGGAGCCCGGCCGGGTGCGAATTGAAGTTTGTCCTTTTAAAGCACCTTGTTTAGATGCTGTATTTCCTGTTTTAGTGCTCCGATTTCACGATTCAGTGTTTCTATTCTGCGGTCCTTTTCCCGAATAATATTGGCCAATAACTGGTAGGTTCTGTGTTGAGAGGTTTCATCGGAATGGGTGGAAAGTAATATTTCCTGGTGGTCCGATGGCCGGAACATTGGGCCTTTGCCCATGATGAGGTAATCCGGGCTAAGCTCGGGAAATGCGTTAAGGATTTTTTCGATACTGTCCGAATGAAATCCTTTTCTGGTCCTTCTGGCTTTTCCGAGCATGCCAACCGATAACCCCGCAATTTTGGTGAGTTGATTGTTGTTAAGGTTTTTGGTCGCCATAAACTCCTCTATACGATCTATAATTTGATTTGACATATTGAAAAACGGCGTTTTAATGGTTGTTATTAAGGTTTTTTTCTATATATTTTGAGTGGGTTTAAACTAAAGATAATTCATATTCTTTGTTTTTCTGTCATCAATCAATGTATTTTGCTTGATCGTTTATTGGGTTTGGTAATCAGGTGTTTAGAAAAATTGTTTGGGTGAGGATTACGGTTTTAAAAAACTCCAATGGATAAGTCGGGTAAAGAAATGGTCATTAGAATTATAGAAAAAAGGAGTTTTTTGAAACAAAATTCAATATTCTTTAGTAATTTATTAAAAATGGTTTCAAATTATTTTCTGACACACGTAGTGGCAGTTTAAAAGTCAAAATGCTTTTTGCCATCAGGTTAAAAAACTTAGATTTTTCTTTTTTTAGATACCAACTATGCAAGAAAATAATCGCCTCTTTTTTCAGGCTTTATTAAAAAATGACCTTTTAGGGTGTGTTTTTGTTGATTCTAACCTTAATGTGTTAGATTATAACAAGTTGGCCGGAGATGAAGTTCAAATGATTTTTGGAAAAGAAATCCAAAAAGGTCAAAATCTTCTGGATTTTGTTTTTGAAAAGGATCGGCAGAATTTTTTAAACCATTTCAATCAATGTCTCGCAGGGGAAAAAATTACTGTAGAACAAGAGATAAATCAATCGGCTGATGGGTTAAAGCATTGGTTTTCTGTTCAGTTCATCCCATTGGTTGGTGAGCATGGAGAAGTTGATGCAGTATGTCTGGCAACCGCAAAGATTGATAAGCAAAAGCAGTATCTGAATAAACTACAAAAGAATGAAAAAGTTTACCGGTTGGTGGCTGATAATGCCTCCGATGTAATTTGGCGGATGAATGATCATTTAGAATTTGAATATGTCAGCCCTTCGGTGGAAAAAGTATTAGGTTATTTCCCAGAAGAAGTTTTAAATCTTGGGATTAGGGAATTTTGTCTTCCCGATGATTTTGAGCGGGTAATGGAACTCGCCAATTCAGAAATCAGTCAGTTTATGAAAGGCCACGGTTCAGGAAATCGTGAGATTTCGATTGAGATTGGACTCAGGAATAAAAAGGGAAAAACCATTGCATCCGAAATTACAGCTCGCATTTTTAAAGATCCTTCTTCGAAAAAGGGTTTTTATGTGGAAGGAATTACCCGGGAGGTTTCCCACAGGAAAAAGATGGAAAAAGAAATCCAGCGCTCTCAACAAAAATTTGCCGATCTGATATCTCAAATATCCAGCATTGCTGTTCAGGGCTATAAACCCGACGGAACGGTGGTTTTCTGGAATAAAGCCAGCGAAAATCTTTATGGCTACCGGGCAAAAGAAGCGATCGGAAGGAATCTTCTGGATTTGATAATTCCTCCCCAATTGAGGGAAGATGTAAGGCAGGAAATAGAAAAAATGACCCTGACCGGTGAAATTCTTGATCCGGAAGAGCAAAACCTTATTCGTAAGAATGGAACGTTTGTCCCGGTGCTTTCAAGTTATATAGTGTTGAACGTCGGGAATGGTGAAAAGGAGCTCTATTGTCTGAATGTCGATCTTACACGCCAAAAAGAGGCTGAGAAGGAATGGCGGAAGCTGTCACGGGTAGTTGAGCAAAGCCCTGATTCAATAATAATAACAGATACAGATGGCCTGATAGAATACGTTAACCCCCAGTTTTTCAGGTCGACCGGGTATGCATTTGATGAAGTGATTGGTCAGTCACCTGGGATTTTGAGTTCCGGTCAGACACCTCCGGAGTTGTACCATGATTTATGGTCAACATTGAGAAAAGGAGACGTCTGGAATGGAGAATTTATTAATTCCAAGAAAAATGGGGAGTTGTATTATGAGTCGGCTGTGGTATTCCCAATTTCTGAGGAGGGTGTTGTTTGTCATTATGCTTCAGTAAAAAAAGATATAACCAAAGAAAGGCAGGCGCTTAAGGCATTGAGAGATAGTGAACTTAAATTTCGTCAGCTGGCCGAGAATATAGACCAGATTTTTTGGTTGCATACTAACCGGAAAATTCTTTACATAAGTACTTCTTTCGAGAAAATTTTTGGTATCCCGATATCTGTTATTTACAAAGATCCTTTTTCTTTTTTGGACGTTGTGATACCGGAGGATTTACCTCTGGTGAAAAAAATGGTGCAGATGGAAGAAGCCTTTTCTAATGAGCCCTTCACCTTTGAGTTCCGTATAAGACGGCCGGATGGGACTTTAAGATGGATTCAAACACATACCTACCCGGTTCCGGAAATCGATGGTTTAAAGAAAAGGGCCGGACTATCAAGAGATATTACTGAAAGAAAACAATTTGAGCAGGATTTGGTAGATGCTAAGATGCGGGCAGAGAAAAGTGATCAGTTGAAAGAAGCTTTTTTAAGAAATATCTCTCATGAGATTCGTACCCCAATGAATTCTATTCTTGGGTTTTCAGAATTGCTTAGCTTGGGGCAGTTAGAAGAGGGGAAGCAGGAGCAGTACCTGGAAACAATTGTGGGCTCTACCAATAAGTTGTTAGAAATTGTAGATGATATTATGATTATTTCCAAGCTGGAATCAGGAAATTTAATGCTTAATCCCGAAATGGTAGATCCCGTAAAGGTGGTTGATGAATTATTCCTGAAATATTGCAATTCGGGTACCGGACTTGTGTTGATGGAAAAGGAAATATGTCCGGGAGTGCCCCCTGTTTGGGTTGACAGGGCAAGGTTGCTGAGCATCCTGGAAAAGCTAATTGTAAATGCCCTGAAATTTACTTACAAGGGCTCGATAAAGATAGGCTTTAAATGTTTGGATGATGGAATCCGTTTTTTTATAAATGATACAGGGATCGGGATTGAAAAGGGAAATCAGTCCATTATTTTTGAGCCTTTCCGTCAATTAGATGCCAAAGTAAACCGCCGGTTTGAAGGAAACGGATTAGGTCTTACTATTGCCTCAAGAACTGCCCATGTTATGAATACCCAAATAAAGGTTGATTCAGAGCCTTGCAAGGGTTCCTGCTTTTACTTCGATCTGAAATACACCAGGCAAACTGGAGGGATGGAGCTACCCGGTGAACGAAAACAAAGTTTTAAAGATAAGGTAAAGCTTCTTATTGTGGATGATGAAGAACATAATGCTTTTTTTCTAAGCGAGCTTGTCCAGTCAATTTATCCCATCATTGAATTTGATATTTCATTTGCCAAAAATGGAAAACAGGCAGTGGTAAAATGTGCAAAGCCAGAGTCTTTTGATTTGATTTTGATGGATATAAGGATGCCTGAAATGAACGGTTTGGAGGCTACTGACCAAATTAAGAAAATCAAACCCAATGTGCCGGTTATTGCTCAAACTGCCCTGGTTTCTGAAGAGGACTTTAAACGAATTCAAAATGCCGGTATTGATGCCTGTATCTGCAAGCCCATTTGGCGCGATAAATTGAAAGGGGTATTGGACCGGTTTTTGAAAAAGAGCACTGACTAACAGGAAATGGTTAAATAATTTTTCATCAGGTATGTTCTTGTCTGTATTTTTTTCCTGGTGGATGGGAGTGACGGATTTTTTTTCGTCGCTCCTTTTTGCCTGTGGTGGGCTCCGCTGAATTTTCTTTTGGAACAGGGCGCGCTGAAAAAGCTATCGCAGCTGTAAAACAGATTGTTAATATGAATGGGGCATTGCTTTGGGGTAAAGATGTTTTACAAAACCAACGATTTTGTTTGCCCTTGAAAGTACTAATATTGCTAACCAAAAGAACAAAATTTACTTCACCGACATAATCTCGAAGCATTTAAAAACTCCTTCGATCTGTTAGCTTGTAAATTTTGCCCTTTTGACTTTTTCAGCTGGCGGAGATATAGAAACGTTAGAAATGGAAGTGGTTGTTGGAAACAGAAGGCAATCATGTGAGTTATGGACAGAGGTAAAAAGCCACAATTTCGTTACTTTTGCCTGCTCATTTCAAAAACGAACCTATGCATTCACAAGTAATCGTTGAACAAATCATAATTGCCGGAATAATTGTTTTGGTGGGAGCGCTGGGTAGTTGGGCCAAAATTATTAATGAGCAAGCCAAGCAATCCATTTCAAAAGTGGTGTTTAACATCTCTCTACCATTGCTTATTATGACTACCTTCCTGGAAATGGACATAAGCCGGAAGATTTTGGTTGATGGTTTTTGGGCACTTATTTTCTCATTGCTGGCCTTTCTGCTGATGTATACTGTCGGTAAGCTAACCTCACGTCTGTTTAATCTTCCTGAAAAAAGTGCCGCTGTACATGAAGTGCACACCATGTTTGGCAACATTGTTTTTCTTGGTTTTCCGCTAATCGCAGCTTTATATCCTCAAAAGGAGGGAATTTTCTTTGCCACTATTTTTTACATGGTTACTTCAGCGTTGCAGTGGACCTACGCTGTTTTTCGCCTTAAGGGTGAAGGAAATACCACTTTAAGAGAGCGCATCAAACCTCTGTTAAATCCCAATACCGTAGCTTTTTTGTTGGGACTGATATTTTTCTTTTTGCAATTGGACTTTCCTGATACTCTCCAAACACCACTGAAAAGTATCGGGAGTATAACCGGTCCTTTGGCACTGATGTATGTTGGGGCTTCTTTAGCCGGAACCAAAATAAAAGGTATTTTGGGACGGTATGATCTTTATGCCCTCAGTGTTAATAAACTTCTGCTGATTCCGTTTTTGTTATTGCTGATCATTAATTTTGTTGTGGCTCAATTTCAACTTGAGCTAAGTGAAATGGCACAAACCGTTATTGTTCTGCAAGCCGCAATGCCTTGTATGAGTATGATTGTTATTATGGCCAAAAACTACAATGCTGCCGATGATCGCGCCTCAGAGAATGTTTTTCTTACTACGGTTTTGAGTCTTTTTACGTTGCCGCTTGTTTACTTTTTATCGACGGTGGTTTTATAATGAGAGAATGAGAGAATGAGGGAATGGGAGAATGAGAGAATGATTGAATGAGAGAATGAAGGGAACGGCCTTCTCTCGTCAGCAGGGGCGTACGGGTATAAATCAATCGTGCCTGAGAGCTGAAGAAGGGTGGGCCAGACTGACTGTCCTGCAGCATTGGGTTAGGTTCGCAGGTTTGCTACCACCGTTTTACTTCCTTTGAAGATGATTGGCCTGCTACGACTCCACCTCTTTCCCAAGAAAAAATTAGCCAGACAACATCTCACCCCTTTGTCTTTCAACCATCCAACTCTTTTCCACTATGGTACGATTGGTGCCGAATTAGAGTTTCTAAACAAAGAGCAGTCAGGAATTCAGCATAAAAGGTTGTAATAGCTCTTTACCAGGAAACTCTTTATCGGGATCAATTACTCGTCCCCACAATCAGGCCGCACAGCCTCTCGTGAACCAAGCCGCGCCCGGCCAAGCCCACTGCCAAAGCTTGCTTTCCACTATGGTACGATTGGGGGCTTTAGGCATAGGATTGTTACCGCATTGTCCTGAATTTCAATTCCACAATGGTACGATTGGTAGCCGTCAATTATTGCCAAAAAAACACCCAAATAAAGGCGTTTGAGAAGAATAAAGGCCAGCGTTAGAGTGTTGAAAAGTTGTCGATGTCTGATGCTAAGAATATACCCGGCCTTCGACAATGTTGGTTAAGTTGTTTATTCCCGGTAAGTCAAAGAGCTGGTGAAGGGCAAAGTACCTCGTTTTATGTTTTCTCTATTGCCGTTTTTAGGGAGGTCGACGCCCCTTGTAGTTTAAATGCCTTTGTTTTTAGAGATTTAATCAGTGCAATCAACATGAGAGGATCTTCACATAAGTCATAAAGATAATTAAAGTGAGCGAAAGAAAATGAATTTGTCCCCAACGAGGGTGGGAAAGTCCAATCGTATCAGCGTAGGGCTGTGCTGCAGGGCACACCGGTTGGCACTTGTGGGACGGAGCATCTGACCGATAGACACTTGCAGGAACCTTGCCGCTTTTTAATGCGCCTTAAAGTTATACAGCGGCTTAAGAATGTCAATCACCTTCACTGTATCGGTAATTGCTTCTTTAATCTCGTTCATAGATTTGTAGGCATGTGGTGCTTCGTCGAGCGTAGCTGTCGAAACCGATGTGGTGTAAATGTCTTTCATCGAGTTTTTAAAGGTATCCATGTCGAGCAAATCTTTGGCTTTGCGGCGACTCATCAACCGGCCGGCACCATGAGGGGCAGAAAAATTCCAGTCCTCATTGCCCTTTCCAATGCAGAGCAGAGAACCATCGCGCATATTAATGGGAATAAGCAATGTTTCTCCCTTTTCAGCCGAAACGGCGCCTTTTCTAAGGATCCTGCGTTTAAAGTCGATGTAATTGTGAATGGTTTCAAACCTGGAGATTTCGCTCAATCCTGCTTCCTGCAGAATGATCTCTGCCATGGTTTCCCTGTTAGCAGAAGCATATCTTTGAACAATGGCCATGTCGTTCATGTAATCGTCAAAATCAGCTCCCGTGAGGAATGCCAGATCTTTATCAATCTCCGGCTTTTTTAGCATCATCAGTTCCCTGGAGATATCTTTTTCTTTGCCTTTTTTCTTCAGCTCTTTGATTAGTTTCTTTTTCGCCTTTTTCGTCTCTGCGGTGTCTCCAATGGCTTTATTCTGATAATATCTGCATGTATCGGTTCCCAGTTTGCGGCTGCCCGAGTGGATGATGAGGTAAACATTGCCTGAGGCATCTGCCCGGCTTACTTCAATGAAATGATTGCCACCTCCCAGAGACCCGATGGAGTGGTTGGCCCTGCTTAAATCAACGTGATCTTTACATCTTAATCCGGAAAAGTCAAACTTCTTTTGTATGGTTTCATGAATTTTGGTTCCACCCGGTACTTTTGTCCTGATAATGTTATCCAGTCTGGCGAAGTCGATGTCATTGTTATTGAGTTTTATGGTGAGCATGCCGCATCCAATATCCACGCCTACCAGGTTGGGGGTAATCTTATCCGTAATGGTCATGGTGGTGCCAATGGTGCACCCCTTGCCGGCGTGGGCATCCGGCATAATGCGTACTCTGGCATTTTTGTAAGCATCGGAATTTATCAGCTTCTTTATCTGGCCAAGAGCTTCATCCTCCAGAGTGTTTGCAAATATCAAGGTCTGGTTTCCAATGTTGTTTTTGAGTGCAACTGTCATTGACTTTTAGATTTTTGCTGATTACGGCTTTTCTTTTGCAATATGCAACATAAATCATAAATATCGCAAGGCGCAAAGAATTGACCGAAATGCTGTTGTTGACAGGGATGTTTTTTAACAGAATAAGCGAAATGTTTTTTCAATTGTTTTGTGCCTCTGCAACTAATGGATGTGAAGGCGTTCAAATATGAAATGGAGCGCTGTTAATGGTGCAATAAAATGATTAAACGCACAATGCATATTATAAGGAAGTTTTTGGGTTGCGGAGTAAAAAGTGTCTCTGAGGTTGTTGAAGTGAACTCCCCGACAGAATTGCCCGTTGATCATGGGGAGCCGGATCTTCGTCAGTTTTCGTATATGGCAGGTGCTTTTACCAGTAAGCAGTACCGGTATTTCCCGGCAAAGGAATACAATGCGATGCCGGAATTCAGCTCTGATGTTTTGGCGTATACCCATATTGAGGATGAACTTCTCAAAGACCTGGGGCTTTCGAGGCCTGAAAAGGATGGATCCAAATCCCTTTGATTGGATGGGGTTAACCCGGATGCACTTTCCTTGCATCCGGGATTGAGAAGTATTAGTTATTCAAACAACATTTCTTATACTTTTTACCACTGCCACACGGACATAGATCATTTCTGCCAATTTTAGGGTCTTTCCTTGTTGGTTCAACTATATCTTCCGGCACAAAGAAATCCTCAGGATCCTCAGGTTTTTCAAAAGGAAGTGGCGAAAGGGGTTGAAAATTGTCCAGAATATCTACGTATTGTTCATAAATGGAGCCAATTTCTTCCGGTTCAACATCAATATCCTCTAAAGCTAAAAAGTCCTCCAAAACTTCTTCTTCACTGCCACAAAATCCCTCAGCTACCAGACCTTCTGCAAAAAGCTTTTTGATGGAAGGAATCATATCAGTGGCTCCAATATCCATAAGGTCGCAAATCATTGAAGCATTGAGCTCACTGTCCAGTATGTTGTCTTTTTTGCTGCATGTTAAATAAAACTCAAATACCTCGTTGAACCATTCAAGGACTTCTTCTCTGCGTTCAGGCTGCTGACGGGCAATTTGAGCAACCATTCGGGAGATGGTAGTTTTGCAATGGGTATATACTCCTGGTTTTTGCATAAACTCCTTTAGCCGGGGCAATTGTTGATTGGCCGTTTTGTAAAGGGGTTCCCAAACCATCTCGGTAAGTATGTCACCAAAGAAAGTGTTAAGGAATAGTTGAGATTGAGAAAAGGTTTCAAAAAAGAGGTCAATCCCCTTTTCCTCTTTTATCTCACCCAGTATAAAAAGAGCGTGAAGTACAAAGTCTGTCTTAAATTCATTATCATCACCATTCTCATAAAAAAAATTAAGACGGGCAATTCCATCATTAATTACTTTTTCGAGATCCTCCATTAATGTTTTACGCGGAAAGTCAATGATGGCTTTTAAATCATCGTGCGCAATGTCAAATCCGTTGTCGTACAATGCCTGTATTTCGGGATGGTTGAACTCCGGAGGGTGTGTTTCAGTGTCTTCTTCAGGTGCAGGTGTTACTTCTACCGAAATATTTTGTTTTTCGTATTCACCCTTAAGCATTAATGCCGCTTTTAAATTGGTTCTCAACATAAAATTATCTGCTAACTCGGCATCGGGAGAGTCGGGTGCTATTTCCATTAGTATGTCGTGCTTTTCCCTTGCTTTGTCCGGTTGATCGGTCAGACAATAGTAAATTATGCTGGCAGCCAGCATAGAAGTAACTTCTTTGATGTGAAAAACCTGCCTTTCGGGATACAAGGCTTTTAAGTCGAAGGATTCTCCAAGAACATCCGGAACTAATTCAAACTTTTTTTCATTTATGTATTTTGTTGCCAAACCTATCTTTCCAAAGAAATAATCGGGATGCTTTGAAATTATTTCATTCAGCACTTCTTCGGCTTTATCCGGTTGATCGGTATTTGTATAGAGCACCTGCAGGTGGTTCTTAAGTAGCGGTACGTCAGGGTATTGATCGATGAGTTTTAGCAATGTGGGGATGTAATATTTCTTCCCCTTAATTGCTTTTCTGTGAATTTTATCTAATTGCGGACTTAGAGAGTCCGGCACAGGATGAATTACATCGGGCTCATCAGGGGAGTCGGTCAGGTAAAAGCCAAGTTCTTCGTTATATACTTTCATTTTTCGAGGTTGTTTAATGTTGCCCCAAAACTAGGAATAGATTTTGAAATAATAAACGAAGTGGATGTTTTAGAAACCAAAAGATTGCCGGGTCTTTTGATTGAAGATAAATGGGACTTTATGGACACACACAAAGTAATAACAAAGTCGAAAACTCTTTTTCTAAAGAGACCCAATCATCACAAACAAAATCAACACAATGGCCATGAACGAATTTATGGTAATGAAAGCTGAAAGGATGTTTTCGGGCCGGCCAAACAGGAAGCGGTAAAAAATGATGATGAAAAAAAGATTGAGGGCAAAAAGAAACATCACCAGTGCCAGAGGTATAACCAGCCCAAACAGGGGAAACGACAATAGAAAGACGGAAGTGGTGGTTGCCCACGCAAATACGATGATTTTTAAACTTGCGGGCTTAAAGTGTTTAGAAATGGTAGAGAATCCTGCTTTTTCATAATCTTTCCCGTACATGATCATCAGCAACCAAAAATGTGGCACCTGCCAAAGAAACATGAATGAAGCCAAAAATAAGATGTGTGGATGAACCAGCGAACCTCCTGATACGCTCCATCCCATAAGTGGCGGAATGGCGCCGACCAATGCTCCGGGCAGTATGCTCAGGGGTGTTTTTGTTTTAAGGGGGGTGTAGAGCCCATTGTAAAGGAGAATGTTGAAAAGACCCAATACCATGGTTGCGGCTTGCAATTGCCACAACACCAGACTGCCGGCAATAATGATGGAGGTAGCAATAAACAGGGCCTCCAACGGTAGAACTAACCCCGACGGAATCGGGCGCAAGCGGGTGCGTTCCATCCTTCCATCCAGATGACGTTCCTGGTATTGATTCAGAGCGGATGAACCTGCGGCCAGCAGAAATACTCCTGATGCCAGTACTAACAAGGAAGAAACTTCTGCCTCGCCTGTGAATAAGTATCCGGTTATGGCCGAAAAGGTTACCAAAAGCGACAGCCGGAGTCTTACCAGTTGCAGAAGAACCGTAATGTTTTTTGAACTATGCGACATATTGTACCTCATTCTCTCATTCATTCCCTCATTCTCTCATTCTCTCATTCATTCATTCTCTCATTCATTCATTCATTAATTAATTCACTCCAACTCCTTCAAATAGTCAATCATCAGGTCGGCTTCTTCTCCGGTAACAGTGCCCTCGTACGATTGCATCAATCCTTTGTTAAATCCTTTTACCAGCTGTTCATCGGGTTCATAAATGGACCGTTTCAGATATTCTTCATCTGCCACAATGGTGATTTCTTCGTTGGAGTCCACAACCACCCGTTCACTGTTGTAAACACCCTTGAAGGAGGGGCCTACCAGTTTGCTGCCATCCAGGGAGTGACAGGCCAGACAGCCCGTTTCACGCAGCAATACCAATCCTTCAGGATCGGGGATGTCACCCGTGGCTTCCAGATTGGCCAGCCAGTCTTCGTACTCCTCTTCGGCCAAAACACGTGTTTTAGATACCATGGAGGAGTGAAGCAAACCGCAATATTCGGTACATAATATTTCGTAATCGCCAATGTAGTATGGGGTAAACCACAGGTAGTTGTCGTATCCGGGTACCACATCTTCTTTTACCCTGAAAGCAGGAATAAACAAACTGTGGTTAACGTCCTCTGATTTAAGATTAAGTCGCACCGGTTTATTCACCGGGATGACCAGCTCTTTAGCTACTTTTCCGTCGCCATAATCAAATTCCCATTCCCACATTCGGCCGATCGCGGTAATTTCCAGTGCATCCTTCGGAACTTTGCGCATGGGAGCAAATCCCACCCAACCGTAGTAAAACATTAGTATCACCAGAATCAGGGGAATGACTGTCCAGATAACTTCCAGTTTGATGTTCCTGGAAAACTGCATTGCAGGTTTGCCTTTGCTGCGTTTGTATTTTACGACAATGTAGATCATGAAGGCAGTGATGCCAACAATAAAAACAAAGGCTACAGCGAATATGAAAAAAAAGGCATTGTCAACGCCTTGCGCCAGATTTGATGCTCCGTCAAACATAGACTTAGGTTTATGAGGTTATCTCAATAAGTAATCGATAAATGTGATGATAATGACCAGTGCAAAAAGTAAGAATACGCCTCCTACCATAAGTTTCAGGATGCGGCTCTCGAATTTGAGGTGCATAAAATAAGTCAGAACGGTTGCCCCTTTGATGGCGGCTACCAATAATGCAACGCCCACCGACAGAGTGCCAAAGTTAAAGTTGGTGATCCATACCGACAAAGCCGTCAAGCTTAAAAGGGCTACCAGCACCCCAAGGAGTGAATTATAGCTTAATATGTGATGTCCGGGTTTTTCCATGATCAGAAAACAATTAGCATTGAACAATTATCAATAAACAATTAATGGTGAATTCCCTCATTCCCTCATTCTCTCACTCCCTCACTCCCTCATTCCCTCATTCCCTCACTCCCTCATTCTCTCACTCCCTCATTCTCTCACTCCCTCATTCTCTCACTCCCTCATTCTCTCACTCCCTCATTCTCTCACTCCCTCATTCTCTCATTCCCTCATTCCCTCACTCCCTCACTCCCTCATTATATCATTACGTCACCAGATAAAGCAACGGGAACAGGAATATCCAGATCAGATCTACCAGGTGCCAGTAGAGTGCCCCGTTCTCCAGTAACAGGTAGCTTTCTGAGGTTATTTGTTTTGACCTCACTTTAGCTGCTGTGATAGTTAGTAAGATCATTCCTATAAGTACGTGCAGAGCATGGAGTCCGGTGGTCATGTAATACAATCCGAAAAACAGCAATTCTCCTCTTTCCATATTTTCCAGAACAGGGGAGCCCGGATAAATTTTTAACTCCAGTTTGTGACTCCATTCAAAGTATTTGTTGACCATAAACAGGCCGGCCAGCAAAATAGTGGTCACAAGTAAAAGCAATGCTTTACCCGATTCTTTTCGCCGAATTGCCGTAATAGACATGGCCACCGTCATGCTGCTGATGAGTAGAATGACCGTGTTGAGGGTACCAACAAAGGCATCCAGCTCTTCGGCACCCCGGTGAAAATCGGCTGAATAGGTTGCCCTGAGTACAGCATAAACCAGAAAGAGACCGCCAAAAAGAAACAATTCGGTGAATAGGAATATCCACATGCCCAGTTTTCCGGCTTCATGTTCTCCCTGATGTTGTTGTATCGTCGTTTCTGCCATAATAAAATGGGTTTAGTCATTCTCCTTCTTGAAGAGATATGGGGGATGTTTGATTTCAGGTATGGTTTCAAAATTTTCGTGTGTGGGCGGCGATTCGATTTGCCATTCCAGAGTAACGCCTTTCCACGGATTGGCTGTGGCCCAGGGACCTTTACGCCGAGACCGTACAAGGTTGTATAGCATCAGAATCAATCCTGCAAACAGGATGAATGCACCAATGCTGGAAACAAAGTGACCGGTTTCGAACTGTGGTAAATAGTCGAAGTAACGTCTTGGCATGCCTTGCAGTCCGATGATGAAAAGCGGGAAGTACAAAACATTAAATCCAACAAACAGGATTCCCCATGCAATATTGGCCAGTTTAATGTTATACATCCTCCCGTACATTTTGGGAAACCAGTAGTGAATGCCGGCAAAGAAGGCGAATCCCATTCCGCCAAAGATGATGTAGTGGAAGTGGGCAACCACAAAACTGGTATCGTGCAAGTGAACATTGGTGGCAAGTGATCCTAATGCCAACCCGGTAAAACCACCGATCATGAACAGGAAGATGAACGATATGGCGTAAAGCAAAGGTGGTTTGAGGTCAATAGAACCGCCATACATGGTGGATACCCAGTTGAATACTTTAATGGCACTGGGCACTGCCACAATGAAGGTGAGGAATGAAAAGAACCATCTCGACCAGTAACTGATGCCCGAGGTAAACATGTGATGCCCCCATACAAAGTAGCCCACCAGTGCGATGGCCAGACTGGATATGGCAATGGCGGTGTATCCGAATACAGGTTTTTGACTGAATGTGGGGAATATCTCTGTTACTACCCCCATGGCAGGCAATATCATTACATACACCGCCGGGTGGGAGTAGATCCAGAACAGATGCTGGAAAAGAAGCGGATCGCCACCCAATGCGGGATCAAAGAAGCCTATGTTGAGGGTGCGCTCGGCAATTACCAGCAGCAGTGTAATCCCGATGATGGGGGTGGCCAGTACCTGAATCCAGGCTGTGGCATAGAGCGACCAGGGGAACAGTGGCATTTTAAACCAGCCCATTCCCGGAGCGCGCATTCTGTGAATAGTTACAATGAAGTTCAATCCCGTGAGAATGGAGGAGAATCCCAATATGAATGCCGCTGTGAGGGCAAACAGTACATTGGTGGCCGACTCGGCACTGTAAGGAACGTAGAAAGTCCAGCCGGTATCGGGTGCGCCTCCGCCCACAAATTGAGAGAGTACACCCATGATGGCACCGATTACATAAATGTACCACGAAAGCAGGTTGAGTTTCGGGAAGGCCACATCTTTGGCCCCAATCATTATGGGCAGAAAAAAGTTGCCAAAGACAGCTGCCAGTCCTGGTATCACTATTATGAAGATCATGATGATGCCATGGATGGTGAAAACCCCGTTGTAGGTTTGGGCATCCATGATGTCAGCCCCGGGGGCCATTTTTTCTATGCGCATTAGTAAACCCAATACTGCAGCTACCAAAAAGAAGACAATGATGGTATTCATGTACAGCAGGCCAATGCGTTTATGGTCGGTGGAAAGGAGCCAGGAGAGAATTCCTTTGAAACGGCCCTCATTCTCCAGATAACTGGTGTGGGTGTATTTATTGGTTTGGTCCATAGTTTATGATTGCTTAGCGGTTCTTCTTTTTCCTTTGATTAAAAGAATGGTGAGTGCAATGAGTATGATGCCCAGAATAAGGCCCCCTACAATACGGGTAATCTGGAGCGAATAACCTTTACTGGCCGGATCGTAAGCGAAACAGTATTCCAGAATCTTGTTGATCGTAGGTCTGGCAATCCCATCCTGAGCTTCAATGACAGCCATTTTCAGATCGAATGGTAAAAAGTTAATGCCATACAGGTATCTGGTAATTTTACCTTCCGGACTGACCAGGATAATAGCTGAGGGATGTGCAAAATCCAATCCCTGGGGTTTGTATTTGAAACCTACGGCTTCAGTAATGGTCAGAATATTCTCCTGTTCGCCAGTTAGGTAAACCCACGCCTCTCGGTTGTCTTTGCTGATATTTTGTACAAAGTTCTTTTTCTTTGTTTTGGCTTTTTCGGGTGTGTCTTTAGTGTTAAAGCTAATGGTGACAACCTGGTATTCTTCTCCAAGCTTCATGTCCATTTTTTCAACTACATCCGAAACACCACTTAGCAGCGGACTGCAAAGGCCGGGACAATCAAAGTAAACGAATGAGAGAACTGTTGGCTTATCAATAATGCTACCAAGGGTAACCGTGTCGTTGGCTTCATTCATAAACTTGAGGTCTAACGGAATGGTATCCCCCAAATGCTCTACAATTCCTACCTCGATGTCTTCGGGGTTAGGAGCCTGAGAGAATGCGTTAAAGTTGAAGAAGGCTAAAAAAAATATGATCAGGATTTGTTTCATAATCTTTGATAATTAATGGCTTAATTGAAGGAGTCAGTCTATTATTCCTTTGTTTGATTATGTCTGATTTGGTTTTACTTGCATCCGGAAAAGGTAATTATCCGGTCTGCCTGGTTTTTTACGCCAGTGAAAAATGCAGGTTCGAGCCTCAGCAGTCATTAAAATTTAAAAAAACGTCCGGTTCTTGTCTTCCTCTTTGTAAATGCCTGCAATCATCAGCGATCCACCCAAAAGTGAAAAGTCTTTAAGCAAGGCAAAGGCCACCATTGCTTTGTCACTGACGTCATCAAATAAATGGGGCAGGTGAACTGTTAAAATGAAAAGAGTCAGCAGGCCCGCAAGTACATAGGCCATAAATTTCACATAATAGCGGGTCATTATGCTGATGCTGGCCGCAATCAGTACAACTCCGGTGGTAACAACGGTGAATGGTCCCAGCGGAATGAATGATGAAAACTCTCCTAAATAAAAATCCACCCAGAAAATGTGGTTCAACCCAAACAAAAGAAAAGGAATGGCATAGAGCACTCTCCCCAATGAAGATAATTTAATCATGTCGCTTAGTTTTTTGTGTTTATAGCCATTGTTTGTTGATCTTTGTTAATCCTTAGAAGGCCTCGAAAAATGTTTTTTCATTTCATTAATGGCCCTCTGATATATCCTTATATGTCTAATATGGTTCAAAGACTAACCTTCAGTATCTGGCATCTAACCTCCAACCTCTAACCTCCAACCTCTAACCTCCAACTTCCAGCCTCCAGCCTCTAACCTCCAACTTCTAACCTCTAACCTCTAATCTCCAACCTCCAACTTCCAGCCTCCAACTTCTAACCTCTAACTTCCAGCCTCCAGCTTCTAGTTTCCAATCTCTGCCTTACGACTCTTTCCTCTTTCCAATTAGAAATATTTCCCTGATTTGAAGAATGATAAAGAAAATGGTTCCCCAGATCAGTAATACTGCACCAAGGTAGGATATCAGTAACCATACCGGTGCCTTCCAAACCGTATTCCACATGGCCCGCTCTTTATTGAGTGGTGGAGCCATAACAGGTGAGCCAGCTTTTAATACTGTGTCCTTTTTTGCAGACCCGTAGAGTTCCTGCTCAGTAAGGGCTATCCTGAAATGAACATTCCCTGTGGAGTCGCCCGGTAAGTCTTCCGGAATAGTAAAAGCAACCATTCCAATACTGTCCGTTTCTTTTTCGCCATCCAGGGTCAAATCCCCAAAATACCGTTTTGCTGTAAGGCGTACTCTTGCATTGGAGATGGGTTCTTCCTCGTTATCCTGAATGCCGGTTATTTTGGAAATCATTCTGTTTTGTCCCGCATCATAATCCATCATGATACGAATCAATCCCTTGTAGCCTTTTTTTATTACCTCTTTCGCTACTTCCTGTACATAACCATCGTTGTATGATCTCAAATAGGAAACAACAAACCACCTTTCTTCAGGTGTTAAAACATTTTGGAATGCTGGCATCTGGCCGCGACCTTCGGTTATTTTGTGGTACAAAGCTCCGTCGCTGTTGTTCTGGATGGTGGGCGAAACAGGATCGGCAGGAAGGGGATCCAGATTGGCATAATTTCCCTCTCCGGGATCGCCATGACAACTGGCACAGTTAAGATCATACAATTCCTGTCCTGCCTCCCGGGTGGAGTCATTAAAAGCAAAGGGACTCAATCGCTCCGCTTCATCTTCAGGAACCGGCCATTGATCTGATTGAGCCCGGCCCTGAGAAAAAATCAATAAGCTCGAAAGTATGATTATAAAAAATCGGATCATGATGTTTCGTTGGTTTGGTTGGACGTTTGGTTCGGTTTTTCTTCAATTTCCCAAATAGGTATTACCGGGAATAATTTGGCCAGAATGGTAATGATCATCAGCACAAGTACAATGGAGCCCACAGTTATGGCCGTTTCAGTCAATGTGGGCTGATAAAGCATCCATTCATCCGGTACATATTGTTTGGGGAGGTAGGGGTGCTCCATTGTCGGCACAACAATAATGTATCTTTTGGCCCATGCTCCTGCAAGCACAAAAAAGGATATGATCAGAACAGGTAAGGGCTTTCTCATTGGTTTGAAGAGCAGAAGTATTAAGGGCAATATCAATCCTAAAATTTGTGTTCCCCAAAAAAGGGGCGCATAATGGCCCGAAAACAGTTCATGTAAATGAATAGCATCTGCTTCTTTTAATTTATATCCGGGTACCAGAAACTCATTGATGTTAAAGTAGAGGTATATGATTGATGTCAATACCAGCAATTTTCCCATCTTGTCAAAGTGTTCGGGAGTAATGTAGCGATGCAGCTTATAGTTGCTCCTGAAAAAATACATGGCAATGATCAGCGCTGCACATCCTGCAACGAAAGCTCCTGTTAGGAAGTATGGCCCAAAGATGGTGCTGTCCCATCCCGCACGAGGATTAACTGCAAAAAGCCAGGAGGTTACTGTGTGTATGGCAAAGGCAGTTGGTACGATCAGGATTAATAAAATCCGGACGGCTTTGTGGAGGATGTTGTATTGTTCGGGATAATGCTTCCAATTCAAGGAAAGGATGTCATAAATTTTGGCCAGCCATCCATGGCTTTGGTTCATACGGGTCTTGCCAATTGCCAGATCGGGTAATAACGGAACATAATAAAGCATCAGACTCAGCACCAGGTAGGTTGTCACTACTGTTACATCCCACAAAATGGGCGATTGCACTCTTCCATAAAGAAATACAAATGGAAGCCGGTCGGGGCGTCCCATGTCGGAAACAATAACCAATCCGGCCACTGCTGCAAAAGCTACAGCAATGATTTCCGCAATCCGGGCGATGGGTTTTATCCACTGAAATCCCAGTAATCCGAGTACCCCGCTGATGAGCATGCCAATCAGACTGGCAGCTACAAAAAATACAAAGTTGGCAATGTACATGCCCCAGTTTACATAGTCCCGAAGGCCGGTGACGCTGAGTCCATCGCGTAACTGAGTATAGTAGGCGTAGAGACATGCCATTAGAACCAGGGTTAAAAGGCCCATCCAGGCATGAAATTTTATATTTAAGCCCACCGGTTGCATAATGTCACTGGCAGCTTTTTCTTCGAACTGATGGTTGGTATTTGGTGTTGCTAATGCCATATTATTGTATGCTTTAGTGATCAGCTTTGCTTATTAGGTCGCTCAGGCTTTTTCTTCGTTGTCTCCTTTGTAGGAGGAGGGTTGATCGTCAAAGTCGAAAAGCCGGTTTTTAGGTGGCAGATAATAAACCCGTGGTTTGGTGCCCAGTTCTTCCATGAGGCGGTAACCTGCATTTTGCTTAAGCAGAGCGCTAAGGCGAACCGTTTCTTTGGTAGTACCATTGGTGACGGCGTCTTCATTTTCATCACCAAAGTAAAATACCCCGTTTGGACAGGCTGATACGCAATAAGGTAATTCGGCCTCTCTGAGGCGATCGGCACTGAACAGGCATTTGGAAATGGTTCCTTTTGCTTGCGGAATATTCAATTCCACGTCATAAGGTTGAGGGTTTTCTTCATAATCTTCAGCCATGAAAGGTTCCTGCCATTGGAACATCCTGGCTGAATAAGGACACGCCGACATGCAAAACCGGCAACCAATGCACCTTTCGTTGTCGATGAGAACAATTCCATCCTGCCTTTTGAATGTGGCATCAACCGGACAAACCGAAACACAAGGTGGATTGTCGCAATGCTGGCATGGCTTTGGCATGAAATAGGGGGCGGTATTAGGTCCGTCCTGCATTTCCAGAGTTGTGATGTGGTATTCATGCGGCCTAAGATGGTGAGCCTTTTGGCAGGCTTTTACGCATTGCCGGGCATTACGGCATTTAGACAAGTCGATTACCATTACCCAGCGGTGACCTTTCAAACCTTTGCGTCCCCGTTTTTGGAGAAAGGCCTGATCGGGTTTTGATTCCTGAATCTGGTCCCGTGGAACCATAACCAGTCTGTTGTCATCAGTCAAAACACGCACCATTTCCGATTTTCCCTTGGCCTTTTCGTATTGATAACCTGAATATAGAGCAGCCCCCCCTGCAGCAGCTGCTGCCCCGGCAAGACCAAAACGTCTCAGAAAATCACGTCTCGATTTGTTCCTGGCTTCTTTTTGCGGATCGTTTCCCTCTGGTGTTGATTGAGATTTTTCGTTCATATTGGAAAAGAAAAGAATTGAAGTCTGATAATGTGGACTTATTTTTCACCCCCATTGCTCATTAAAAGATTGGGGGATTAGTTTTTTTGAGATATGGATGTAATATGATATCCGGCTTCTTCAATTTTTTGCTTTATAAGCGTTGTATCTGTTTGTCCGGGATCTGTGGTTATTGAGGCCATGCCTTTTTTGTGGTTGGCTTTGATGTTAATAACTCCGTCCACTGTTTTTACTGAATTCTGAATGGTTTGCTCGCAACCTGTACAGGTCATCCCTTCAATGGTGACGATGAATTTCATCGCATTTTCAGGTGCCATTTCCACGGAGTTGGTTTCATTGTTTTTAGCATCCTGTTTCTGTGTGTTGGTATTTCGACAACTAAATACCAAAATAAGGGACAATAAAAGAAGATACTTCATGTTTTTTTGGTTAGTTGTTAAAAAATGTTTTTCGTTTTGTGAGCTGTTTTGTAAGAGGCGGTAATTTAGGGTCCTGTTTGTTTTTTTGAGGCTATTATCTCCAGTTTGTTTTTTTAAATCAATCTGTTAATTATTGTTATTGTAAGATAGGGGCTTATTTTTTTAATTGCAAACAAAAAACCATTATAAGTTTTTGTTTATGATTGAAATGGCCTGAGAGTGGGCGGTTGGTGAATTAATTTCTATTTAGATTGGAGATAGATAAAGAATGTTAAAAATAATGGTGTCATATTGTTTCGGGTTATAGGAATTTGGTTTTACAGAAGCATCGAGACCCGGGAAGAATCTTAAAAAATAGATGGTCATTTTTGAACATCGTGGTTAACTTTTTGAAAAGATTATACGTATGCTTGAATCTTGTATTGAGCAGAAAATATTTTGCAATAAATGCTAAATTGATAATTAATGTCTTCGGAGAAAATACTGTCTGAATTTTTTTGGAAAAAAATCCCTGTTGCCATCTTTCGACTATCGCAAGATGGAAAAGTTGTAGATGCTAATGAGTTTTTACTCCGGTTGGTGGGGCTGAAAAATGTTGACCTGGCAATTAACTTTTTGGATGAAGACCAAACTGTTTTACCTCGAAAAGAGCGTCGGACTATTCTCAGGAATTTGTTGAAAGGTGAAGAGAAGGTTACCATCAATAACCGGCAGATAAAGAAGCCTGGCGGGAAGATGATTTTTGCAAACATGACATTTTTCGTTGATTCTCTTTCTGATTCCGGCCAAAATAGCTTTTGGGGGATTGTTGAGGATTTCTCCGAAATAGCGTTTTTAAAAAACAAACTTCGTTACAGAGATGATTTGTTTTCATCGGTTGTTAACAGCATGCCTTTTGAGCTCTGGGTGTTCGATAAGAACCGGAAAATATTGGCTCAAAGCCGGTACAGCATTGAAAAATGGGGCAGTTATGAAGATAAGTATGTCAGTGATTTTCCTTTAAAGCTGGGCGTGGAGGAAGAGAGAGAATGGATGTACGATAAGGTTTTAACAGGAGAAGCTTTTGACGGAATAGAGCGGATCGAAAATGCAGGGCAAACAAAATTTTTCCACCGGATTTTAGCTCCCTTGAAGCAGAATAATTCGATTACCGGCGTTGTGGCTATTTTATTTGATGAGACTGAAAAAATAATGGCCGGTCACCGTGCCGATGAAATTCACGACTTTCTGGAAACCATCCTGGATGCTGTGCCGGTGAGGATTTTCTGGAAGAATACAGAGTTGCAGTTTGTTGGAGGAAATGCTTCCTTTCTGGAGGATTTGGGGTATGAATCGGAGATTGAATTGCATGGTAAAACCGATTATGATCTCTTGATGGAAGAGGATGCAGATTTCTATAAGGGATTGTATATTGAAGTTTTAAAAACCAGGAAGCCAATTTTGAATTTGAAAATGTGGTTGCAAATACCCGGGGCTGGAAAAAGATACATAATGGCAAGTGTTATCCCTTATTTCTCTGCCTCCGGATCCATCGAAGGAGTTTTGGGATGTTATCAGGATATTACCAGAATGAAGCAGCTCGAAGACGAATTGATGCTCCATAAAGAAAATCTGGAACAATTGGTGGATCAGAGAACCACTGAGATTCATCAACTCAATGAGGAGCTGATTAGCTCTAATGACGAATTGCAGGTAGTGAATGAAATGCTGGTCAATCAGAAACAGGAATTGGAAAATACCCTTGAAAAACTTAAGGTTACCCAGGGAAAGCTGATTAAGTCGGAGAAAATGGCCTCATTGGGAGTGCTTACAGCAGGCATAGCCCATGAGATGAACAACCCCTTGAATTTTATCAGCAGCGGAATGCATGGACTTGAACAAGTTGTGAAAGAGATTCATCAGTATACCGCCGGTGAAGGTTTTGAGGATGAGGTCAAACCAGAAAATAACCAAGCCACAGTGGAATCGTTAATGTCTGATTTAAAATCGTTGATGGGAGCCATCGAAAATGGGGTTAACCGTACTACTAATATTGTGAAGGGGCTCCGGGTCTTTTCACGGATGGATGAGGAGGTTAAATCCAGGGCTGATATTCATGAAATTATTGAATCGGCCCTGGTAATTCTGAAAAATAAATATAAACACCGGATAGCGATCCATAAAAACTTTGAGACGCTTCCACTGATAATGTGTTTCCCCGGAAAGTTGAGTCAGGTAATGGTCAACTTGCTGATGAATGCCATTCAGGCCATCCAGAGAGAAGGAAATATTACCATAGAAACTGGTTGGTTGAAGCGTCAAAAGCAAATAAGTGTTCGGATAACTGATGATGGAGCCGGGATTCCCGCTGAGCTGCAGAAAAAGATTTTTGACCCCTTTTTTACAACAAAATCGGTTAATGAGGGTACAGGTATGGGGTTGGCATTGGTAGAAAGTATGATAAAAGATCACGATGGAGAGATATCTTTCACAAGCAGGGAGAGAGATGGCGCGTCTTTTAAAATTATTTTACCACAGAAGTAAGAATAAGGTTGAACCGATTTGTTGTCAGAGTTGTTCTGCTTGACTCCGGAACTTAGAAGGGCTGGGCCATTATATTTTTTAGCTGAAGAAAGCACTGCTTGCACAAAAGTTTGATTAATAATATTGAGTTGAGAAAAGATTTGATGATGAAGGTTTTATATGTTGATGATGAACCGGACAATTTAATCACCTTCAAAATGGGTTTTCGAAAGTGGTTTGAGGTTATCGTAACCTCCAATCCTGAAGAAGCCCGGCAAATTGCGCAGAAACCTGAAGTATCGGTCCTTGTTACTGACCAGAGGATGCCCGGAATGACCGGGCTTCAATTAGCCGGTAAATTGTCGAAAATACGGCCCGAGCTGCCTGTTATCATGCTTACGGCTTACGATGACCGGGATGTAATGCTTGAAGCCATCCGATTGGGGGGTGTTTTTGGATATGTCTTGAAACCCTGGGATTTTGATGAATTAAAACAAGTCATTCAGAATGCCATTCAGACTTGTCACCTGAGACAGGAAAATAAAGAACTGGTGACCAGATTGACCCGGAAAAATGAGGAATTGGAAAAAGCTTATGCCGAAATTCTCCAGATGAAAAAGAAACTTGAGGAGGAAAATGTTCTGATTAAAGAGGATTTGAATCAGTTTATTCGTCCTGGAGAGATTGTTGGAAAGAGTAAAGCTCTGGTTAAAGTTTTGAAGCAAATTCATCAGGCAGCTGAGACTAATTCTTCGGTTTTGCTGCTGGGAGAAACGGGAACCGGAAAGGAATTGTTTGCCAGGTTGGTTCACAAGCTAAGCAACCGAAGGGATAATCTGCTGGTAAGCATTAACTGTTCGGCCATTCCTGAGACATTAATAGAAAGTGAGTTGTTTGGTCATGAAAAAGGGGCCTTCTCCGGAGCCCTTAATACCAAGCATGGTAGATTTGAAATAGCCAATGGTGGCACTTTGTTTTTAGATGAAATTGGTGAATTACCTTTGGCCGTTCAGCCTAAATTATTAAGGGTTCTTCAGGAGTATGAATTCGAAAGGGTGGGGGGAAATAAAACGATTAAAACCGATTTCAGACTGGTGACTGCTACCAACCGTAACCTTGAAGATGCCGTAGGGAAAGGCCGATTTAGAGACGATCTTTTTTATCGTTTGAATATTTTTCCTGTTGAAATTCCACCTTTGAGAGAGAGGATGGAGGATCTTCCATTGCTGGTAAGGTTTTTTGTGGAAAAATTGAACCGCAAAACCGGTAAAAAGATAGATACGGTGCCCAGATCCACACTTTCTATTTTGATGGATTATCACTGGCCCGGAAATATCAGGGAATTGTCAAATGTGGTAGAAAGGGCACATATTTTAAGTGAAGATGGCAAGTTGGTTGTGGGTGAGTGGTTTAAGCCAGGAGTGAATCAGGCCCAATATAGAACCAATACAGTTCCTACTTTGGATGAGGTAACCAGAAAACACATTGTTAAAACTCTTGAATCAGTGGGATGGCGTGTGCGTGGAGATAAAGGGGCAGCTAACTTATTGGGCTTGAATCCCAGTACATTGGAGTCCAGGATGAAGAAACTGGGCATAATGCGGCCTTAATAGCCCGGTTAGGTGAATAAATTGAAAGCTCCACGATATTTCGGAATTAACCTGAAATATCGTGGAGCTTTTGTGTTTGGATGAGGGTGCTTTTCTGCCTTTTGTTTGTAATTCAGTTTCTTGGTCTTTTTGGTATGTGGATTGATTTAAGTAATTCAGTCATTTTAATCCGAAATTCAAAACCCGCAGGTCGTTGATTTACAACAGTTCGTTAAAGTTTTATAATCGTCCGATTGTTAATTGCTTACAAGTAGCGTGGTGGTGACTCTAATGATCATATTATCAATGACATAGGATTTATCTTAAATCTTATATCTGAAAATCTACCAATCTATTGTGATTTATAACGCGACACAAAAAGTTTAACAAAAGGAAATATTAAGCGTGCTGCATGTTTCTTTCTATCGAAATAGACTTTAAGAAAGATAAAGTGAGAGTGTGCGGCCTTTTTAAAAGAAAACATTAAGAGTATGAGAATTAAAGATTTAAAGATAAGAGTTAAGCTGGGTCTTGCTTTTGGCGTGGTTTTATTGTTAGGAACGGTGACTTCCTTATTGGGCGTGCAGGCTTTGCGTACCATGGTTCAAAATGAAGAGCGACTGGTTGTTTTTAGTGAATTAGAAACAAAAGTGCAAATGGCCCGGCTTAATTTAGTGGAGTTTTTAAACCAGAGGGATACCACCTTTTACCATGAAAGTTTGAATAACATTGATTTTGTAGAGGTGAAGCTGGATAGCCTTGCAACAGTTTTGGAAAACAACGAGCAATTGGACTTTCAGGATTCTTATTCGGAAAAACTATCTCAATTTGAGTCCGTTATCCATGACCTGAAGAAAGAGCTTCTGCTTCAGCAATACTTAATACAGGAACAAAGACAGCAGAATGATCGTTTGGAGGCGTTTTTTCTTGATTATAGCATCTCATCACGGCACCCTGTTCAACAGGCTTTTATTCAGGGAAGACTGGCGGGTGCCTATTATTTATCATTGGGTAATGAGACATATTTTCAAAACTATGCAGCCAAAATAGAAGAGGCAGCTGAGGTGGCTCAGAAGTATGGGTACTCTGAGGTCTCTTCAATGTTGGGAGAAAATAAAAAATCGGCCGAACGCTTTCGTTCTTCTAAGCTTAAGCAGGCCGATCAGATTGACTCAGCATTTTTTCTTGGGGACGAAGTTGATTCAACCCTGAAAGAAATGAAATCAGCTCTCCGTGAGAGGGTGTCTTATCTATATAAGTCTTCTGTGATTTTTATGCTGGTTTTGATCGGGGCAATGATTATCGTTAGTCTTTTAGTTGTATATTTCTTTAGCAGATATCTTACCAGTTCCATAAGCAGAATGAAAGAACTTGCGAATAACTTTGCAAGTGGTAATCTTTTTTTCCGGGCATCTATAAGCGATCTTGAATTAAATGATGAGATTGGAGATTTAATACGTACCCTTAACGGCATGGGATTGAAGATTCGTGAAACGCTAAGTGCGGTTGCCTCAAGTATTAATAATCTGGCGAGTGCCGGCAGCCAGGTGAGCAGTACGTCACAGCAACTTTCCCAGGGGGCATCTGAGCAGGCTTCTTCTCTGGAAGAGGTATCTTCTTCCATGGAAGAAATGGCTGCCAATATTGACCAAAACCTTAGTCATGCCAAAAAAACCGGCGACTATTCTCAAAAAGTAATTTCAGGAATTAATAAAGTTGCTGGTGGCGCATCCAAAGCGACAGAGGTCGGAAGAGAGGTGGCTGATAAAATTGGTGTCATAAACGACATCGCATTTCAAACGAATATATTGGCTCTTAATGCTGCTGTTGAGGCAGCCCGGGCAGGAGAAGACGGAAGGGGCTTTTCTGTAGTGGCCGCCGAAGTGCGAAAGTTGGCCGAGAAAAGTAAACAAGCTGCTGCTGAAATTGTGAACTTAGCACATCTAAGTCATAAATTGGCATCGGATGCAGGGTTGGAGATGCAGCAGGTGATGCCTCATATTGACCATACGGCCGAACTGGTAAGTGAAATAGAAATGTCAAGTGGAGAACAAAATTCAGGTGCCCGGCAAATAAACAGCGCCTTACAGCAATTGAATTCTGTAACGCAGGAAAATGCAGCTGCATCTGAAGAATTGGCTTCCAGTTCGGAAGAATTGTCCAATCAGGCTGATGAATTACGGAATTTAATTAGTTACTTTAAAATGGACGGAAGTAGAGGTAATCAGTCTCTGTTCAATTCACCTTCAACCGGAGGATTGGGGGCTATGGAGGTGGAAGAATCACTGTCCTCTGAAGGTGCAAACTTCTTTAGCCAGGAAGAGCAGGGTGAAACTTCTCCCCATGAGTTTGAGAAGTTTTAGATTCCAATGTTTTTTTGATTCGGCGCACACCGGGGACAGTTTTTGCCGAACCAGATGTCGGTGGAGCTTTTGGGTCTTTTTATGAAAAAATGCAGGCTTGTCCTGTCCAGTGAGGGATGTCCGTTAAGCAGCCGCTGTTTTTTCCTTGTGCAAATTAATAAAAAAGTAAGCATAAGTGTAGCTACGTGAGCCTTTTTTTTGAGAAGCAGAAGGTAGAAAGAGCAAGACTTGGGCCGTCATACTATGCTTGACTTGACTCTAGATTTCCGGTCAAGTAAAAAGAGCGGAAATTAATAATATCTTAGTGAGATGTTTTTTACATGAACCAAACCCGTTAATTTTTTTGAGATGTGATGGATAAGCCACGAGTGATATTTGTAGATGATGAAAAAGATAATCTGGTTGGTTTTAAAGCCTCCTATTCCAAATTTTATAATATTGATACGGTTTTGAATGGGCGGCTTGCTATTGATCTGATTAATAAGCAGAATTACGACGTGGTTTTGGTAGACTACAAAATGCCTGAAAAGGATGGTCTTTCTTTGATTCAAAAAATCAGGGTTGATCATCCTGAGCTTACCTTTATTGTAGTGACTGCTTTTGCCGATATTGATGTGGTGATCCGTGCGCTTGAAATGCATTGTATCTTTTCTTTTGTACAAAAACCCTGGAATCACGAGGAGTTGAAAAACACCATTGACAGGGCTGTTGAGATGAGTCAGTTTCGGAGAGAGAACCGAAAGCTGAAGGAGGATCTTCTTTTAAAAAATGAACGTCTTGAGCAGGCACTGGAGAAAGAGAAAAAGTTAAACGAATACCGATTGTCTTTTATTCGAAACCTGAGCCATGAAGTTCGCACTCCTTTAAATGGCATTTTGGGTTTTACTTCTGTGGCCAAATCCATGAGCTGCAAAGCTGAGCTTTCTGAATTGATTGATTTATCGGTGGATGCCGGAGATCAACTGCTGCGCACTTTTGATAATATACTAGTGGCTTCAGAAATTTTTTCCGGAGAGACCAGTGTTTCTTTAAGCAGATTTAGTTTGAATGAGGTGATTAAAGACGTGATGGAATCATTGGTCGATAATTCAGGTGAGTTTTCCGGAAGGCAGATTGTACTGAATTTTTTGGGGGATGTTGAGGTTTTCCTGGATTTTGAAAAAGTGAAATCAGTTTTTTATCAAATTCTTCATAATGCTTTAAAATTTTCCAGGAAAACGCCAGTATGCCTTAATTTACAAGAAATGGAGGGCCAGGTAAAGGTGGAGATTAAAGACGCTGGCGTAGGGATTCCTCCTGCTGTCCGGGGAAGAATTTTTGAACCGTTCTTCCAGGAGGATGCTTCATTGTCCAGACGTTTTCCAGGAAATGGGTTGGGCTTATTTATAGCCAGATCCTATGTCTCTGTTTTGAATGGGGTTGTGGAGGTTGAATCTGAGCCAGAGTGGGGGACGGTTGTGTCAGTCTTCTTGCCAATTGAAGACTCGAATTAGCCCCGAAGCTCATTTCAATCCTGCATTGATGTCAATTGATTGGATTTTCCTTTTCGTGGTTAACTTTGCACCAAACAATTGTACTTAAAAATGACCTACCAGGAAACTCTTCAATATCTATTTAATCAGTTGCCCATGTATCAGCGAAAAGGAAAAGCTGCTTACAAGGCTGATCTTGAAAATACGCTTAAACTGGATGAATATTTTAAGCATCCCCATAAAAATTTTCGAACCATTCATGTTGCGGGTACCAATGGAAAAGGGTCTGTTTCTCATATGCTGGCTTCAATTCTGCAAAGTGCGGGGTATCGTACAGGTCTTTATACGTCACCTCATTTGCTTGACTTCAGAGAGCGTATCAGAATCGATGGTCAAATGATTTCCGAAAGGGATGTGGTTGACTTTGTGGCCGACAATCAGGGCGTTATGGAGTCAGTTGCTCCGTCCTTTTTCGAAATGACTGTAGCTATGGCATTCGATTGTTTTAGCAGAGAAGGGGTAGAGGTTGCAGTTATTGAAGTGGGACTTGGCGGGCGGCTGGATTCTACGAATATTATTTCTCCTGATCTTTCTGTGATTACCAATATTGGGTTGGATCATACCATGTTTCTCGGTGATGACCTTCACTCTATAGCCAAAGAAAAAGCCGGCATAATAAAGTCTGAAACACCTGTTGTGGTTGGTCGCTATCAGTCTGAAACTGCAGATGTGTTTAGAGAGAAAGCACAAAGCGTTAACGCGCCGGTATTTTTTTCAGAGGATCTGGTCCAAGTCAAAAATGTTCAATCTGTCTCGGGATTCCAGGTGATTGATTTGTCCACTCAATCAGAGGATGTTAGTGTTAAATTACCTCTTCTGGGCGAGTATCAGCAGGAGAATCTTCTGACAGTCGTGAGTGCTTACAATCAATTAAAGAAGATTGGTTACAATCTGAACAAGAATGTACTCAAAGAAGGTATTTATGGAGTGGTAAAACAAACCGGATTTTTGGGACGTTGGCAAATCTTGTCGGAAAATCCCCTTGTGATTTGTGATACCGGCCATAATGCCGATGGAGTGGCAAAAGTAGTGGCTCAGCTTAAGCGGGGCAAAAATCAAAAAATCCATATTGTTTGGGGGATGGTAAATGATAAAGATGCTTCCGGTATTTTGAAAATGTTGCCGGAGGATGCTGATTATTATTTTACCCGTGCATCTATACCGCGAGCATTGGATGAAAAAAAGCTTCTTGATCAGGCCTTGAAAGTGGGATTGTCGGGCGAAAGTTATCCGAATGTTCAATTGGCTGTTAAAGCTGCAAAAAAAAATGCATCAGATAATGATTTGATTTTCATCGGTGGGAGCACATTTGTAGTGGCTGAGGCACTGGAAAAATGAAGATTTTGTTTGGAGGTTGGTAAAAACTCTCCTATATTTGCATCGCTTTTGAGAAAAATAGGGGCGATTAGCTCAGTTGGTTCAGAGCACTTGGTTTACACCCAAGGGGTCAAAGGTTCGAATCCTTTATCGCCCACCAATTCTAAACTTATTTTCTCAAAAGGGCGATTAGCTCAGTTGGTTCAGAGCACTTGGTTTACACCCAAGGGGTCAAAGGTTCGAATCCTTTATCGCCCACTCAAAACAAAGGACCTTTTCCAGGGTCCTTTTTTTGTTCCCTGAAGATGGGTGTTTTTTATTACTGATTTCTTTCTGCAATAAAAAACTTCATTAAATTTGTACAACCTAATCAGGTTCAAATACTATAAATAAACCATGGAGGAAGGAAATAACAAAAAAAAGAGTTTTCTGGTACCTGAGCCGGCGCTTCGGCGAATGCCCTGCTATCTGGCTTACCTGAAAATTGCCTCGAGAAAGGGAGACCGCTACATCTCTTCTACCAATATTGCCGGCGACATGGGGGTTGATCCAACTCAGGTTACCAAAGATTTATCCTATACTGGTATTTCCGGAAAAACAAGGGTTGGTTATGAAGTGGAACCTTTAATTGATGCCCTGGAAGATTTCCTTGGTTTCCGAATTGTTGATAATGCCTTTCTTTTTGGTGCGGGTAGTTTGGGGCGTGCCCTTTTGCATGATCACGGTTTGAAGCAATACGGATTGAATGTAGTAAAAGCTTTTGATATTGATCCGGCAGTAGTTGGTCGTGAAATTGTGGATGTACCCATTCATCACATAGATGATTTCAAACTGATGCGTGAAGAAGGTGTTGAGATTGGTATTTTAACCGTTCCTACCGAAAGTGCCCAGCAGGTGGCCAATTTAATGGTTGAAGGGGGAATTAAAGCTATTTGGAACTTTACACCAGTTCGCATTAAAACACCTGAAGATATTGTTGTTCAAAATACCTCATTGTATGCTCATCTGGCTGTAATGTTTAATCGTTTGCATGAGATTAAGCAGCAAATGGCTAAGCGTTATTAAACGGTGGTCATAAGGTTTTAAATGCAGGGTAGAGTATCCGGGTTGATCGAGTAAAAGATTTACGATAATATTCCGGTGGTGTAAAACTTCCGGTTTTTTTATGCCTTAAAGTTGATTAATGCCTTACAGACCACAATCAAACCCCGGATCTGCGCATAAACTTCTTAAATGGGCCTGCGACTCACGATGCTCAGCCAAAACCAAAACTCTAACTTCTAAAAAGTAAGCGAGAATCTGGTCTCTTTTCCCGGTTCGGAGTAAGCGTTAATACTGCCTCCATGCAGTCTCATAATCTGGCGGGAAAGACTGAGTCCGATTCCTGAGCCTTGTGGTTTTGTAGTGAAAAACGGGATGAATATTTTATCCAATACATCCGGAAGAATGCCTTTGCCGTTGTCGGCTACCTGAATGGTTATGCGTCCGCGCCGATTCAGGAATGAAGTGATTTCCAAGCGTGGATTTTCTGTTTCTTCCAGGGCATGAATGGCATTTTTTACCAGATTGATTAATACCTGCTCAATCAGATGCTCATCGGCAGACAATTCCAGTGATTCCGGCTCTACAATGACATTACAGGTAATTCCCTTTTCTTTAATTTCTTTCCCATGAAGCTCATGTATGTTATTAAGAAGATGGGTGACTTTAAATATCGAAAAGTTAGGTTTGGGTATTTTTGTTAAGTTACGATAGGTGTTGACGAAATGTAACAAGCCATCCGTTCTTTTGTGTATGGTTTGTAGTGCTTGCTCCACTTCTTTGAGTGATTCGGTGTCATCGGCTTCAACTTTCTGATTTTCAAGTGAATTTATGATGTCTTGTATTAATAGTTTGACTGTTGAAGACAGGGAGGAAATGGGCGTAATAGAGTTCATGATCTCATGGGTGAGAACCCGAATCAGCTTCTGCCAGGATTCCATCTCTTTTTCATCCAGCTCCTGCTGAATGTTTTTTATAGATACCAGGATTATGGTGCGATTGTGAATTCTGAACTCAGTTGCGTAAATGGCAAGTTGCAATAAATCGTCTTTCTCTCTGACTCTTACAAGCGTTTTTTCACCATGTTTTATGGTTAATAATTTTTGAACAATTTCCGGGCTGAACTCCCTGAGCCCCTGAATATTATGCAGTGTTCTTACCTGGAAAAGTTTCTTGGTGGCATTGTTAATGAGCTCTACGGTTCCATCCTTTTGAAATGCGATGAGAGCTATCCCAATGTGTTGAATAACTGTTTGCAGATAAAAATAGTTCTCTTCCTTTTCTGCTCTTACCGCTTGAAAATCCTTGATTACTTCGTTGAATGACTTTTTAAGTTTATCGAACGATGAATCCATGCTTTCAATCTGAAATGTTCTGGTAAAGTCAGAGTAGCGGATAGACTCCAGAAAATTATTTAAAACCCGGTTGGTGCGGTCTACATAAATGATCATGGCGATGACCTGAAATAATATGAGTAAACCAGCCAGGATCAGGGTCATGGTTAGGTTCGTATTGTACAGCAGATAACTGAATCCAATGATGGAAACAGTCAGGAGTACAGTCCGGATGATGTAGTTTGTTCTGAAATTATTAAAGGCCATATTTTTCCATTCTACGATACAGGGAAGTCCTGGTAAGGCCAAGGTCGCTGGCTGCTTTTGAAACATTACCACTGTGCATCCTCATGACTTTTTCAATTATTTTTTGCTCGATATCTTCCAGGTTGTAGCTTTCAAATTCAAAAGCATCTCCTGTTGAACCATGAGCTGAGAGATGAAAGTCATTTTCATCCAGGTTTGGAGAATCACTCATAATTACGGCTCTTTCCAGGACATGCTGGAATTCTCTTACATTTCCCGGCCAGGGGTAAGAATTGAATTTCTTGATAACCTGATTGCTTAGCTTGTTGATTTTCTTATTGTATTTTTTAGAGAATATCTTCAAAAAGTGATCGGCCAGTAATGGAACATCCTCAGGTCTTTCTCTTAGCGGTGGGATTTCAATTTCAACGGTGTTAATACGGTAAATAAGATCCTGCCTGAACTGGTCTTCAGCAGCCATTTGTTTCAGTGGCATATTGGTTGCACTAATGAGTCTTATGTCGATGGATTTAGGTTTGTTCGCCCCCACACGGGTTACTTCTCTTCGTTCCAATACCGTTAAAAGCTTTGCCTGCATTGGCAGAGAAAGGTTTCCTATCTCATCCAGGAAGATGGTTCCCCCGGAAGCCAATTCAAAACGTCCGGGACGATCGGCCTTGGCATCGGTAAAAGCACCTTTTACGTGACCAAATAGTTCACTTTCAAATAGAGTTTCACTCAATGCGCCCAAATCAACACTGATGAAAACTTCATCTTTACGCAATGAATATCGGTGCAGGGCTCTGGCTACCAGTTCTTTTCCTGTTCCGTTTTCACCAAGAATTAAAACGTTTGCATCAGTGCCTGCAACTTTTTTAATGGTATTAAAGACATGCTGCATTCCGGGCGATACACCAATAAAATCGGAAAAAGGTTGATCCATAATGGTGTTGATCTCCCGTTGCTTTTCTTTAAGATCTGAGGCTTCACGTCTTGACCTGCTTAATTTTATTGCAGAGGAGATGGTTGCCAATAGTTTTTCATTTTGCCAGGGTTTGATGATAAAATCAGTTGCTCCTGCCTTTATCGCCTGAACCGACTTTTCAACATCACCATAAGCAGTTATGAATAAAACAACAGCCTGGGGATCAATTTCTAAGATTTTGTTCAGCCAATGAAACCCTTCTTTTCCGCTGATGGCATCTTGAGTGAAATTCATATCAAGTAAAATAGCATCATAATCCGTTTCTTTCATAAGTGATGGAATATTTGACGGATTTGTTTCTGTGCTGATGAGTTCCACATGCGGGCGCAGGAGCAGTTTTAATGCAAAAAGAATGTCCGTATTGTCGTCTACTGCCAGAATTTTCCCTGTTTTAGATGCCATAGTAATAGGTTTATGTTGATTTTGCTCTTGTTTTCAAATGTATTAAAAAAATGGTCATGATATATATTATTTGTTCGTAAACGGACATTTTTAGAATGGTTTTTGACAAAAAAATTATGGGTGGTATGTCTAAAGGTGCTGTTTATTAGTTTTTTGTGATTTTTGGCCGGATTTATGATAATCTGTAATTACATAAAGGAATATGGTTTTTAAGCAATATATGCTTTTAAACAAGATGTTATATTTGCGATTAAACGCAACACTAAAATATTGAAGTGTCCGCGAGCGGACGAGTAGTGTCCAATATCGAACATTTTATAACAATATGATACATACCAGAAATATACAGAAGGTCTATCAACGGGGCGAGCATGCCAGACAAGCTTTGCAAAATATCAACATTGATATTGAAGAAGGGGAGTATGTTGTAGTTTCAGGGCCTTCAGGAAGTGGAAAAACAACACTTCTTGGTTTACTTAGCCTGGTGGATGTCCCATCCGGGGGCGAGATTTATTTTAAGGGGACAGAGGTAGCACATATGTCTGAATCCCGCAGAAATAAGTTAAGGAGAAAGCACATTGCTGTGGTGTTTGAGCATATTCATTTGATAGATGAGCTTACTGTTTTTGAGAATATCGAAATGCCTTTGCTGTATATTTCTTATTCACGGAAAAAACGACGACGGATTGTTGAAGAGTTAATGGAACGTTTTCGGCTTACCCATCTGCGGCGTCAATATCCCGGCCGTTTGGATGATTTTATTCAGCAAAAAATTGCACTGGCCAGGGCTTGTAGTAGTTCGCCTGATGTTATTTTCGCAGATGAACCTACGGGACGGCTCAATTCTACTGAGAGTGATGAGTTCCTGGATCTTTTTCGTGAATTGAACGAAGCAGGGCAAACCATTGTTATGGCAACTCACTCTTCTGATGCTGCGCGGCATGGTCAGCGGATTATTCCTCTTTATGACGGGCATGTGGTTTCGAGGGTGACTGAGCCCGGATAGTAAATAGCAAGGGGTTGTTTTTTATGTGGTAAAGGGGTTTTAACCAAACGGCTTTAGTCATTTTTTTAAGGGTGCATTACATTCAATACTCCGTTAAATTTTTGTAAAAAGCTGTAAGTCAACTTTTTGGTATTGCATATGTCGTTGCCTTAAAGCTTTGGTTAATAGCAGTATATGGTTTGTCTTAAATCTTAAATCTAAAAATCTAACGATCTATTGACATTAATTAAATATGAGAATTTTTAACTACATAAAGATATCTCTTAGGACGCTTTTCCTGCACAGAGGTTTTTCCTTACTTACCTTGTTTGGGCTCTCTTTAGGAATTGCAATGAGTATTTTTGTGCTTGAATATGTTTTTTATCAGTTTTCTTTCGATCGGCATTATAAGAATTCCGAAAGTATTTACCGCATTGTTACCAAGGGGCAGCTTGAAAATGAAAAGGTCAATGCAGCGCTTGCCCCAATGGCAATGGCTTCTGAGTTAAAAAAATATTACCAGACAAAGGCGGTTACCCGGATAGCTGATGCTTCCGAAAAACCTGTTCAAAGTCCCTATGGCAAATCTCTGGAATCAGGAATTATCTTTGCAGATTCTACTTTTTTTGATGTGCTTTCCCGCCCGTTTCTTCTGGGACAATCAGAGGGATGTTTAACCGATTCATTTTCTGTGGCCATATCCCGGTCTGCTGCTTCGCGTTTATTTGGGAATCGCAATCCTGTTGGGGAATTTATCAGAATTAATGAGGAAGATTCTTTTCAGGTGACAGGGGTTTTTCAGGATGTACCAAATAACAGTCATCTGAAGTACAACTTCGTCATTCCTTATACCATTATGGAAAAGGAATTAAGAAAATATTATGAGGATAATTTTGACCAGGTTATTAATAGTTGGTTTTCCTTGACTTGTTATGTTTATTTCAGGGTTAAAGAAGGAACAAATAGTCAGGCATTTGCCACTCGTTTAAATGAAGACCTTAAGCCCGAAATGGAAAAAGAAGACCGGGACTTATTTGGGGGGGATTCACACACCAATCTTCATTATGAATTCCAATCTCTGGAACAGGTTTATCTTTTTTCTGATTTGGATTTTGAGCTTGGGGAAACCGCTAATCCTGTTTATGTTTTTATCTTTTTGGGCGTTGCCTTCTTTATTTTATTGGTCACGGCTTTTAATTTTATGAATCTGACTACCGCAAGGGCCCTTGATCGGGCCAAGGAAGCAGGCGTACGTCGTGTTTTTGGGGCCCCTCGCAGGAGTCTTGTAGGACAATTTATCAGTGAGTCGGTATTGTTTAGTTTTGTGGCTCTCTTTCTGGGACTTGTACTTGTGGAATTGATGTTGCCTGTTTTTAGCAACTTGTTCAGGGTCGAATTTTTGAGTGAGAATTACCGGGAGCAATTGAATCTCCCATGGATTGTTTTTATTACGTTTTGTGTGGGCCTGATGTCAGGACTTTATCCCGCTTTTGTTTTTTCTAAAATCCGGGCCTCACAAGTGCAGGCCGAAAGAACAAAATTTTCTTCTTATCCGGGACTTTGGTTTCGTGGTTTGTTGGTAATGGTGCAGATATTTGTAGCGGTCTTTGTTAGTTCTACTGCCATTGGTATGTGGCGACAAATAAAACATGTGGAGCAGGTGGATTTGGGTTTTAATTCCCGTAATCTCGTTTTGATTGAGAGAGCTCACTATTTGGACGGGAACCCCGATTCGGTGTTTAAGGAAATTGCCGATGTTGAAGGTGTCTCAAGTTATAGTAAGCTCTATCGAAATCCGGGTGATCCCACATCCATTATGTCCTTTAATTTTGAAGGAGGCGGGGATAGTACAAAATTGTATCTTTTTGCAGTCCATTATGTAGATAGCACTTTTTTCGAAACCCTGCAGAGCAGGATGCTAAATGGCAAATATGAAAGTAATGATTCCAGTAAAATTAGTAATGATTCCAGTAAAATTGTAGTTAATGAGTTAGCGGCTACTTTGCTTAACCCTGATGGGGCTGTTGTAGGGGAATCTTTGAAAACGCTTACTCATAGAAATTCACCTTCGGTTGAATTTGAAATTAGCGGAGTTGTTGAAAACCTCTTTCTTGGCAGTTTGAAAAATCAATTAAGACCCTCAATTTTTATTCCAATGGACAGGAATGAGAAACCAAGGAGTATCTTAGTTAGGATAAACCCTGATAACCTGAATTCAGCAATTGAGGAAATCAATGGAATTTGGGATAAAGCAGAAACTGAGGTCCCTTTTTTATCAACCCCATTGCAGGAAAGAATCAAATCCTACTATAAAGAAGATTATCGTTACAGCTCCCTTGCTACCGCTTTTTCAATATTAGTCCTTGTAATATCTTTATTGGGGCTCACTGGATTAGTTTCCTTTCTTGTGGCAACACGTCAACAGGACGTTTTGCTCAGAAAAATAATGGGAATACCTGATGCATCCAACCTGAGGTTTCTTTTCTCCGGTTACTTCTTTTTTGTATTAGCAGGTGCTCTTCTTGCATTGCCGGCTTCCAGGGGGCTCCTGTCAGCATGGGCTGAGACATTTACAGCTCAGTATCAAATGGATTATTTTTGTTATCTTTTTCCGTCAATTCTATTAATTGCTTTCGCTATCGGTATTGCCATGTTTGGTTTAAAACGTCTTTTTTCGCGTATGTCGCTCCATCAGTTTTGATTTGGAATTATTACCTCGCCTTTTAATACCACAAAGCCAAAAGGTTTTAAAAAAATTAATATATTTGCGCGTTTAGAAAAAGGAACGTGAATTTGAATTAATAAAAATATCTACAAATGCAGAACAAAGGAGCGATCAGACTATTTGCCATTCTTTTGGCATTGGTTAGTTTGTATCAGTTGATCTTTACTTACCAGACACGCCACGTTGAACAACAGGCTCAGGAATATGCTGAGAATCGTGCTGGTGATGACCCAAATCTGATAAGTGAATACAGGTTTAATTACCTGGATTCCATGAAAAATGAGGTGGTGTATAATTTTCTTTTTGGATTAAGAGAATATACCTATCAGGAATGTAAAGAGCGTGAAATTAATTTCGGTCTTGACTTGAAAGGCGGAATGAACATGATTCTTGAGGTTCGCGTTTCCGACATCGTAAAAGCTCTCTCTAATTACAATCAGGATGAGTCTTTTCTTGAAGCTCTTCGTTTGGCTCGCCAACGCGAAAAAACTTCAACTCAGGATTTTATTACCCTTTTTGGAGAAGCGTTTGATGAAGTAGCACCTGAAGGTAGGTTAGCTGCCATTTTTAATACCGTTGAATTGCGCGACAAGGTAGATTACAATTCTACCAATGAAGACGTGATTAAGGTTATTCGGGAAGAAGCCCAGGGAGCCATCGACAATGCTTTTAATATTCTTCGCACCCGTATTGACCGTTTTGGTGTCGCACAACCCAATATTCAGCGTCTCGAGCAAACCGGTCGTATTCTGGTTGAACTTCCTGGTATCAGCGATCCGGAGCGTGTTCGCGACCTTTTGCAGGGAACCGCTAATCTTGAATTCTGGGAAACTTACAATCAGGAAGAAATCTTTCAGAGCTTGATGCAGGCCAATCAGTTAACTGCTGAGATTACTGCTATGGAGAAATCCGGTGTTGATTCTTCAACAGTTGACCCTGAAGTAGAGGTGGATGAGCAACCTGAAGAAACAGACGTTGCTCTGTTGGATGAAATTGATAGTGATTCTCTGGCAGTTGAAGGAGATGACCAGCAGGTAGAGTCTTTGTTTTCATATCTCGCTCCAAGTGGCCGTCCTTCCAGCCCGGTTGTTGGATTGGCTGTATCGCGTGATACTTCTAAAGTTAACAGCTTCCTTGCCATTGAAGAGGTGCAGTCATTGCTGCCACGTGATGTTTTATTCATGTGGACCGTTAAGTCAATTCCGGGTGAAGATGCTCAATACTGGACCAATCAACAATTTGATCCTAATGATGAGCTTTTTCAGTTGGTGGCAATCAGAGTAACCAGTCACGACGGACGTCCTCCGCTGGAAGGCGATGTTGTTACCGGAGCCAGATCAGTTACCAGCCAGCAAGGCAGCTATGAGATTGAAATGTCAATGAACAGCGAGGGCGCAAAAACATGGGCTCGTCTGACAAAAGCTAATATCAAAAAGTCGATTGCTGTTGTTCTGGACGGATATGTTTACTCTTTCCCAACTGTACAGAATGAAATTACCGGTGGACGCAGTTCCATTACCGGAGACTTTACCCCTCAGGAAGCAAAAGACCTTGCCAATGTTCTGCAATCAGGAAAAATGCCGGCTCCGGCCCGCATTGTTGAAGATACTGTTGTGGGGCCTTCTCTTGGAGCAGAAGCTGTTGATGCTGGTCTCAAATCATTTATCTGGGCTTTTATTGCCGTTTTGATCTACATGGTCATTTATTACGGATTTAAAGCTGGTGTTGTGGCTGACCTTGCATTGGTTGCCAACATGTTCTTTATTATGGGTGTGCTTGCAGCATTTAACGCTGTTCTTACCCTTCCGGGTATTGCCGGTATTGTATTGACCATTGGTATGTCGGTGGATGCGAATGTGCTGATATATGAGCGAATAAGGGAAGAAATTAAAGCCGGAAAAGGACTGAAATTGGCCATTGCCGATGGTTACAGAAATGCTTTCTCAGCCATTATTGATGCCAACGTGACTACTTTCCTTACAGGTTTAATTTTATTCTTGTTTGGAACCGGACCCATTAAAGGTTTTGCAACTACTTTGATGATCGGTATTGCTACTTCTTTCTTCTCGGCGTTCTTCATTACACGTTTGGTATATGAAGCGTTGTTGAAAACCAAAGCAGACATTCGCTTTTCAACAAATCTTACCCGCAATCTTTTTAAGGGTGCGCACATCTTATTTATTGAGAAACGCAACATGTTTATGGTTATCTCCGGAGTGCTGATTTTAGTGGGAATTGGTTCGCTCGGACTTCGTGGTCTGCAGCAGGGGATTGATTTCACCGGAGGTCGTTCATATGTGGTGCGCTTTGATGAAGCGGTACCTGCAACTGAAGTTCAGTCTGCTTTGAAGACTGCCTTTGATGGAGCAAATGTTGAAGCCAAAACTTTTGGTGGAGATAATCAGATTCGGATTACTACCAACTATATGGTTGATAATGATGAGAAATCTGCTGATGTTGAAGTTGAGACTCAGCTTTACAACGGCTTGAAATCATATGTTGGAGACGATGTAAGTCGCGACCAGTTTCTGTCTGACTACCGAATGAGTTCTCAGAAGGTAGGACCTACAATTGCCGCCGATATCAGAAATAAAGCCGGATATGCAATTTTCTTCTCTTTTGTGGTAATCTTCCTTTATATTCTTATTCGATTCCGCAACTGGGAGTTTGGTCTTGGAGCACTGGGAGCCGTTGCTCACGACGTTCTTATTGTACTTGGAGTATTCTCCTTATTATATGCAGTGATGCCGTTCTCAATGGAGATTGACCAGTCATTTATTGCAGCAATTCTTACAGTGATTGGATACTCTATAAACGATACAGTGGTTGTATTTGACCGTATTCGTGAATATCGTGGTTTGTACCCCAAACGGGAGTTGAAAGAGGTTTTTAACCTTGCTATGAACTCAACCATCAGCCGTACATTGAATACCTCTCTTACCACCCTGGTGGTATTAATTATCATCTTCCTTTTCGGGAGTGAAGTTATTCAGGGATTTGTGTTCGCTCTAATTGTGGGGGTTGTTGTAGGTACTTATTCTTCATTGTTTATAGCTTCTCCAATTGCTTATAACTTTATTGAAAAGCGCATAAAAGCAAAAGCCAAAGGGAAAAAGAAATAATTCCTTCGGTTATTTTCTTTTGAAATATTAATTCATATTCATCCCCGGTTCTGAGCAAATGAACCGGGGATTTTTTTTATATCTTTACCACCAAAATGCAGCATTATGGTGACATTTCTTTTCGGGATCTCTATGGGGGAGATCATAATAGTATTTCTGGTGGTTCTGTTGTTGTTTGGGGCCAATAAAATTCCTGAATTTGCCCGCATGCTTGGTAAAGGAATGAATGAATTTCGAAAAGCTGCTGATGATATTAAAAGGGAATTTGAGGAAAATACCAGTGACCTTAAGGATGACCTGCATGATGCCCGTCAATACATCAGCGAACAAGGACAGGATATAAAGGAAGATATCAAACGTGCCGGAGATGACGTTAAAGATACCTTTGAAGAAGGTCAGAAGGATATCAAGGACCGTGTGCGAGAGGAAACCGAAGATATAAAAGGGGTTATGGATGATGCCTCCAAAGATGTTTATGGTCTGGACGAAGACGGTAAAAGGGATGAAGCCGGCAGTACAAAAGAGTCAGATGAAAATGAAGATAAAGATATCATTGATACATCTGATGATGAAAAGAAATAATTTGTTGTAGTTGTTGTTCTCTAAAATCCTGACCGGGATATCTTTTTTGTTCTTTTTAATGCGTCCTTATTACCCCCACAATTCTTAAAAATTTTCTAGTATTTGTTTTATGGATTTAATGTCCTATTTATATGTTCTGGCCGGATTCGTACTTTTGTTTTTGTGTGGAAACTGGTTGGTTAAAGGAGGTGTTGAATTATCGAGACATTTTCGTGTAAGTCCACTTGTGGCAGGATTAACGATTGTTGCTTTTGGAACATCAGCTCCCGAATTATTTGTAAGTGTTAAAGCTGTTTTTACAGATTTGCCTGATATCTCCATAGGAAATGTGGTAGGGTCAAATATCGCCAATGTTACCCTTATTCTGGGGGCTGTGGCCATTGTGTTCCCGATTCATGTTAAACGCCCCTCGGTCTTGTTTGACTGGGTGGTGATGATGGTTGCTTTCTTGCTTCTTTTTGTTTTCCTGATTAACGGGGTTTTGCAGTTTTATGAAGGGGTTATCTTCTTTGCTTTGATTGTATTTTATATTATCTGGTCTGTTTATAGTTCAAGAAAAAAGTCAGCCAAAAATGAAGAGAAATTCCCTGCTCCGGGCATGAACATTCTTCCTGCTCTTGGTTTGGTAGCGTTGGCAGTAATCGGACTTTATTTTGGTGCCGAGTGGTTGGTAAAAGGAGCGAGCGATCTTGCAATTGGTTGGGGTGTAAGTGAAAGGGTTGTTGGTATATCAGTGGTGGCGTTTGGTACAAGTGTGCCGGAATTGGCTACCTCTCTGGCTGCATCCTTTAAAAAGGAAATGGATATTTCTATTGGAAACATCATAGGGTCCAATATCTTTAACGTGTTTTCCATTTTAGGGATTACTGCAATGCTTAAACCTTTGAATGTTTCCCCGGCGGTGGTTTCGTTTGATATGATATGGATGGTGGCTGTAGCAGTGTTACTCATTCTTTTTATGATTCCTCTCAGGAAAGGGATTCTTTCCCGGTGGAAAGGGGCCGTTCTTTTAGTAATCTATATTGTTTATATTTGGGTTTTGTTTCAATCGTAATTGGTCTTTCAGGTGAATGCAGAATAACTAGGTTTTCTTTGGTTCTTTTGCCGGTTATTGATTTGCCGGCCTGGCATATGGAAGGGGATGTGGATGGCTCTGCAATAAGCTTTGAGTCAGTTGTTTATAGGTTTATGGTTTTCTGGGCTAACGCTTGTATTATTTATTGGCTATGATTTATCTTTCATCTAAGTAAAGTCATAAACTATTTAAAATGTGTTTTTTATAATTTTCTTAGTTTTTTAGATATGCCGCAAAAAGAATCAAAATTTCTTATATTCGAAAGTTTCCAGCTTCTAACTTCCAGCCTCCAGCTTCCGGCTTCCGCGCGGCTGGGCTACTTAAATCTAATATTTAAAAATCTAACGATCTATTGATTAATGGTAATTGGAAAAAATATAGAGAAAAAGTTCGGTGATCTGAAAGTCCTGAAAGGCATTGATCTCAACATTGAAAAAGGAGAGATTGTGACCATTCTTGGAGCCAGCGGAGCCGGAAAAACAACCTTGTTGCAAATTCTGGGATCTTTGGACAAACCTTCCAATGGTGAAGTGCTTATCAATGGAACTAATATTAGTTCCCTGAAAGGAAATCAATTGGCCAGGTTCAGGAATCAGCATATTGGTTTCGTTTTTCAGTTTCATCAGCTTTTGCCTGAATTTACTGCACTTGAGAATTGTATGATTCCCGGACTTATTGCAGGAAAAAGTGAGAAAGATGCCGGGAACAGAGCCCTGAAACTTTTGAATTACCTTGGCCTTTCGGATCGATTAGAGCATAAACCCGCCCAATTGAGTGGAGGGGAAAAACAAAGAGTGGCAGTCGCACGTGCTTTGGTTAATGACCCTTTGGTGGTCTTTGCTGATGAACCCTCAGGAAATCTGGACTCGAAAAATCAGGATGAATTAATGGATCTGTTTGTAGACCTCAGAAAACAGTTCAATCAAACGTTTATTATTGTAACGCACGATCGGCATTTGGCTGAAAAAGCAGACCGGATGATCAATATTGTGGACGGAGTTATCGTTGATGAATAATTATGCCGGAAAAAACGAATTAAGAGATTTTCTTTTTGAGAAAGCCCATCATTATGAAGCCAGGTGGTTTATTGATGATGATCCGATTCAAATTCCTCACCTTTTTTCCCAAAAAGAAGATATTGAAATAGCCGGTTTTCTCACCGCTACCCTTGCGTGGGGTAAAAGAACAATGATTCTTTCGGCATGTCGCCAGTTGATGGAACGTATGGATATGGCACCATATGATTTTATAGGCGGTGCATCCCATGCCGAAATGGCAGCTATGGATGGTTTTGTTTACCGGACTTTTCAAAATGTCGATCTGGTTTATTTTCTGAAAGCTTTAAGAAATATTTATACAGATTATGGTGGGCTTCACAATGTTTTTTTCAAAGGCTATTCGAATGGAGGGGTTATTGAAGGTTTACGCTGTTTTAGAGAGGTTTTTTTGTCTTTTGGAGCTCCTCAACGTACCGGAAAGCATGTCGCCAATGTTGCCAAACAAGCTTCAGCCAAGCGCTTAAACATGTTCCTGCGGTGGATGGTGCGTCGACCCTCACCGGTCGATTTTGGTTTGTGGACCAATGTTGAACCTGCAGACTTGCTTATTCCTCTCGATTTGCATGTTGCTCGTGTTGCACGTTCATTAGGAATCCTAAATCGCAAACAGAATGATCTTAAGGCCGTTTTGGAGCTGACCAATCATCTTTCAGAAATGAGACCCGAAGACCCGGTTTCTTTCGATTACGCTCTCTTTGGATTGGGAGTTTATGAAAAGTTCTGATATCAACAGATCATTAGATTTTTAGATATGAGATCAAAGATAGGGTCTGCTGAAAAAGTCAAAAGATGAGAATTTACAAGACGGCCCATCGAAGGAGTATTGAAATACTTCGAGATGGGGCCGGTGAAGTAAATTTTTTTCTTTTGATTAGCAGTTTTCTTATTTACAAGTGCAACGGTATAAGAGTATGCTGTGGAATAACCTTGCACGCAGTTAATTATTGATGTGCTTTAGGTGTCTGATAGTTAATTGAATCTGCGTTTTTCAGCGCACCCTGAGATAGTTCTTATATCCCTGAAGAACTGCGCATTAATCTGAAACGGGGCATGTTCAAAAATAGTTGATTACAAATATTTTATAAGGGTTTAACGGAGTATTGGATATAGTATGTTTCATTTTCAAAAATTTTCGATAAAACAGGAATATTCTGCCATGAAGGTGGGAACAGATGGTGTTCTTCTGGGCTCGTGGGCTCCCCTGGATGAGTCAATTAAGAATATTCTGGATATTGGGACCGGCACCGGACTGATCGCTTTGATGTTGGCACAAAGAAGCTCTGAAGCCACAATAGATGCTATTGAATATGATGCTCCTTCAGCAGAAGAGGCCCGTGGAAATTTTACTAATTCCCCCTGGTCTGAAAAGTTAAATGTGATCAATGATACTTTTCAGAATTTTGCGGGGGGAATCAATCGGAATTATGGCCTGGTAATTTGTAATCCTCCTTTTTTTAGCAAAGGGATACGTAATAATTGCGATCGAAAAGCCAATGCAAGACATAGCGATGTCCTTACCCAGGACGACTTGATTTCCAGTGTTTTAAATGTCTTATCAGAAAAGGGAAGCTTTTGTCTTATCTTACCCGTTACCGACTATTCCGGATTTAAATTGAAAGCTGCCCGCCAGGGACTTTTTGAGCACAGTCGTTTATCTGTAAAACCAACTCCTCAGAAACCTGTTAAACGGGTTTTATCATGCTGGAAGAAATTCAGCCCTTCAACACATGAAGAAAATGAAATGGTATTGGAATTATCACGTCACCACTACACTGAAGAGTTTAAAAAAATGACAAAGGAATTCTATTTGAAGTAGCCCTTGTGGATTTTATAAGTAGTTGGTATGGCTTTTCTGACCGCATCTTATTAAATAGATTCTTATTTCTGCACTTATTTTATTTCTTGTTTTTACCGTACCTTTGCCGATTCGCATTTAATAAGAGAGTATGTCATTTTGGGGAGAAAGGCTTTTTGCTGGATGCACTCTCAGAATTATTGTATGAAATGAATAACAGCAGACTGGGAAAATACCAACCGCACTATAAGCCCAATTTGATTTTGGCGTTGCCGGTTATGTTGGCGCAGGCAGGTCAGATGATTGTGGTTTTGGCAGATAACCTCATGGTCGGACAACTTGGGACAGTGCCTTTGGCAGCCGCATCGTTCGCCAATACTGTTTTTGTAGTAGGAATGGTATTTGGAATTGGGATGGTCAATGGCCTCACACCACTGGTAGGTAAAGCCTATGGGGGAGGTAATAGACAATTGGCAGCATCCTGGTTTAAACAAAGTTTATATGCCTTTCAGTTGGCGGGGCTCATACTTGCCTTGCTATTGTGGGGCGTTTCTTATTTAATGCCATATATGGGGCAACCACCGGCTGTTGTCGATGCAGCTTTACCGTATTACCGGGTTTTGGTCGTTTCCATGATTCCATTTGTGCTGTTTTTCACGTTTAAGCAATTTGCCGAAGGACTTGGGAATACCCGCATAGCCATGGTAATAACTGTTTCGGCCAATGCCCTGAATATATTTCTGAATTATCTATGGATTTTTGGAAAAATGGGCTTCCCGGCCTATGGACTTATGGGAGCTGGTTATGCAACTTTGACAGCCAGGCTGATAATGCCGCTTTTATTTATCTGGGGCTATTACCAATTTGATTTTTTCAGATATTACAGAAAGCATATTGGAGAAACCAAATTTTCCTGGACGAAAAGCTTACACCTTATGTGGTTGGGACTCCCAATAGGGGGGCAGCATTTTGTCGAGGTGCTTTCGTTTAGTCTGGGAAGCATTATGATGGGGTGGCTTGGCGCAGCGGCCCTGGCTGCCCACCAAATTGTATTAAGTCTTGCCAGTTTTACTTTTATGGTTGCCCAGGGCATTGCTGCAGCGACTACCGTTAAAGTTAGTCAGTTTGTGGGTCAGGGGCGTCCAAGTGCATTGCGGTCAACAACTTTTGCTTCCCTTCATTTGGTTCTGATATTTATGGGGACAGGAGCCATCTTGTTTGTGTTATTCAATGAGTTGATTCCTTCGCTTTTTATTGATAGTTCTGAAGTTATTCTGATTGCTTCCGGATTGATGATCGTTGCTGCTGCATTTCAGCTTTTTGATGGGTTGCAGGTTACTATGCTGGGAGCTCTCAGGGGGCTTGAAGATGTGAATCTGCCTTTTGGCATGTTGCTGGTGGCCTACTTTGTGCTTGCACTTCCTGTTGGCTGGCTTTTATCTTTTCACTGGAATTTAGGGCCTCAGGGAATCTGGTTTGGTTATTTAATTGGATTATCTTCAATATCAATATTTTTGTTACTGCGTTTCAGATGGCTTACAAAAGAGAAGAATTAAAAATATTAATGCTTCTTTAGGCTTTCGTTTAAGCCTGTAAGTCAGTTTTTGAATTATATGCATGTTTTTCTTAAAACCCTGGTTATTAACCTTACATGGTTCGTCTTAAATCTTACCTGACTGCCGTCAGGCCGGTATCTAAAAATCTAACGATCTGTTGAAAATATGACTTCAAAATTAAACGTACTTTTTTCGGCATCCGAATTGTCAGAAGATAAAATTGAGGGGAAAACAGCTGTTGTTGTTGATGTTTTGCGAGCTACATCTGTTATGGTAACTGCTTTAAATAATGGGGCTGAGAAAGTGTTTCCCGTTCTGTCCTCCTCTGAAGCCTTTAAATACAAGATGGAAAATGATGCTAAAATCATACTTGCCGGCGAGAGGAATACCGATCGAATTGATGGATTTGATTATGGAAACAGCCCGTTGGAAATGAAGAATGAGGTTGTTTCTGATGCGACCTTAGTAATGACTACAACTAATGGCACAAGAGCAATTAGAGGAGCAGAAAAAGCGTCTGATCTTTTTATCGCTTCGTTTTTGAATGCAGAATCCACAGTTAATGCTCTCCTTTTACATGAGAATATTGTATTAATTTGTTCCGGAACGGATGGGGGATTTTCTTTGGAAGACACTCTGTGTGCCGGTTATTTAGCAGACCTTATTTCAAAAGTTGATAAAGATATTTTGCTCTCAGATGCTGCTTTGGCATCCCGGAAATTATACCTTAGCGTTGAGGATGATATGCGCCTTTTTGCCGCTAATGGCCGACATTACGGGATTTTGAAAGCCAAAGGCAGGTGTGCAGACCTTGAATACTGCTTCCGTAAAAATGAAGTTCCTGTTGTTTGTAAAAGAATAGGTGATTTTATTTATGCCGTTTAGTAAAGAGGGCAAAATCTTTTAAGTCCCATAAAAAAGAATGAGAATGACAACCAATAGGATAAAAATAAAAAACGGAATTAAAAAGCCATTTCTTTTCAACTCCGTTTTGTTATTTCATCTCAGGAAGATTGCTGTTCTCATTCTTCTATTTGTCTGTTAAGAATAATATGAGCAAAGATTCCACTAATTAATAGCAACAATGAAATAATCAGGTAGATATTGTCAATGAAATCTTTCATTGCATATACTCCCAATATTACAACTGCTGCAATGATCATGAGTATTCCCAGGTTTTTCAGAAGATATTTCATAATACACAAATTTGATTACTGTTTCTGATTTGATTGCGAAGATAAAAATATTAATTGAATCCCTAATTTCAAAATTGGAGAACATGAAAAACCTTTCATAACTCTCCTTTCAAATTTGATTCTCTTTATATCTTTGTGAAAATTTTGTTGGATAAATCAATCTGTTCTCATTCAGAAATAAGCATCTTGTTATTATTGAGGTAAAAGGCCGGATTTTAAGAGATAAGGTGTTTAGGTTTTTTGAAAATTGTCTGAATCAATAGTGAGAAAGATTTTTAAGGTAAAATCACTAAAATAATATTCCCTTTGGCTAAATCAAAGACATCTGTTGTTCAAACGCCCCTGATGAAGCAATATTACAGTATCAAGGGAAAATATCCTGATGCTATTTTGTTGTTTCGTGTTGGCGATTTCTACGAGACTTTTTCAGAAGATGCGGTTAAGGCTGCTGAAATATTAGGTATCACACTTACAAAGAGGGCCAATGGCTCTGCTTCCTCAATCGAGTTGGCCGGTTTTCCGCACCATGCACTTGATACCTATCTTCCAAAATTAGTGAGAGCAGGAGAAAGGGTGGCCGTTTGTGATCAATTGGAAGATCCGAAGATGACCAAGAAGATCGTTAAACGCGGTGTTACAGAATTGGTGACCCCCGGGGTGGCTATAAATGATAACATTCTGGAACATCGTGAAAATAATTTTCTCGCTGCCGTGCATTTGGATCATAAAAACGGAGGAGTCGCTTTTCTGGATATTTCTACCGGTGAGTTTTTAACTGCAGAAGGGCCGTTCGATCACATCGAAAAGCTTATCTCAGGTTTTAAACCGAAGGAAGTTCTGTTTGAGAAGAATAAAAAGGGAACTTTTTCAGAGCTTTTTGGTCCCGGACATTACACCTATGGTCTGGATGACTGGATCTTTACTGAAGAATCGGCTAAAGACAGGCTCCTGAAGCATTTTCAAACCAAGTCGTTAAAAGGTTTTGGGGTTGAACGTATGAAGCTGGGTGTTGTGGCAGCTGGTGCTATTATGCACTACCTGGATCTTACTCAGCATCATCAGGTCAGGCATATTTCCAGTTTATCCCGAATTGATGAAGATAAATACGTATGGTTGGATCGGTTTACCATTCGTAATCTTGAGATTTTTGCTCCTGTAAATGAAGGAGGTCGGTCATTAATTGATATAATTGATCGATCAATAACCCCGATGGGGAGCAGACTTCTTAAACGTTGGGTGGCCTTGCCATTAAAGGATGTTCAGCCCATTCAGGACCGTCAATCGGTGGTTGAACACTTTTTTAAAGAGCCTCAGCTAAAAATGGATTTAGAGGCCCATCTTCGGCCGGTGGGAGACCTGGAGCGTTTAGTTTCCAAGGTCGCTGCAGGGCGAATTACTCCGCGCGAGATTCGGCAAATGTACAATGCTCTTTCCAGCGTTGTGCCTATTAAGGAATTATGTCTGAATGCTGATAATGAAGTTCTGAATCATATTGGAGATCAGTTGAATGCTTGTGCTACCATAAAGGATCGCATTGAAAAGGAGATAGATACCGATCCTCCGAATAATATCAATAAAGGTAATGTTATTCGGGACGGTGTGTCCAAAGAACTGGATGATTTGAGAAATATTGCCTTTTCAGGGAAGGACTATCTCAACGATTTGCAAAAGAGGGAGATTGAACGAACGGGTATTCCAAGTCTGAAAATCAGTTTTAACAATGTTTTCGGGTATTATATAGAAGTCAGAAATACCCATAAAGATAAAGTGCCCGACGATTGGATTCGGAAACAAACTCTTGTTAATGCCGAGCGATACATTACAGAGGAACTTAAAGAGTATGAAGGAAAAATTCTTGGTGCAGAGGAGCGAATCTATGTGCTTGAGGCAGAGCTTTACAATGCCCTGGTTTCTGCTCTTTCAGAATTTATTCCGGCCATTCAACTTAATTCCAATCTTTTGGCTAAGCTGGATTGCCTGATTGGTTTTTCTTCTTTGGCTGCTGAGAATAATTATGTTCGACCTGTTGTGACTGAAGGTGAGGATATTGACATAAAAGCCGGACGTCATCCTGTTATTGAAAAACAATTGCCCGTGGGGGAGGAGTATGTTCCAAATGATGTTTATCTGGATAGTGAAAAGCAGCAAATTATTATTATTACCGGTCCTAATATGGCTGGTAAATCGGCTCTTTTGCGTCAAACAGCACTGATCGTCCTACTTTCTCAGGTGGGAAGTTTTGTGCCTGCTGAAAGTGCCACGATAGGCGTGGTTGATAAAATATTTACCCGCGTTGGTGCTTCTGATAATATTTCTTTGGGCGAATCTACTTTTATGGTGGAGATGAATGAGGCTTCGAGCATTCTAAACAACTTGTCATCCCGGAGTCTGGTCTTGTTTGATGAGCTGGGGCGCGGAACCAGTACCTATGACGGAATTTCCATTGCCTGGTCAATAGTGGAATATATTCATGAAAATAACCGGGCTAAAGCAAAAACCTTGTTTGCGACCCATTATCATGAGCTTAACGAGATGGAGAAGTCGTATCCGCGCTGTAAAAATTACAATGTCTCGGTAAAAGAGGTGGATAATAAAGTCATTTTTCTTCGAAAACTGGTACCGGGAGGCAGTGAGCATAGTTTTGGTATTCATGTTGCACGTATGGCCGGAATGCCTCCCAGTGTTGTGAAAAGGGCCAATGAAATTCTGGGGGAATTGGAGGACAACCATCGTCAGGGTGGCATTTCAAAACCAGTCGGGGATATTGCTCAGAATCGTGAAGGTTTTCAAATGAGCTTTTTTCAGCTCGATGATCCTGTGCTTAAACAAATCAGGGACCAAATTATCAACCTCGATATCGATAATCTCACCCCGGTAGATGCTTTGAATAAGTTAAATGAGATAAAAAGGATCTCCGGATTAAAATAAGATTTCCGGGGTCCTGAAATAAAAAAAGCCTCTGCAAAATTTGCAGAGGCTTTTTTGTACCCGGAGCGGGACTTGAACCCGCACAGCCGCAATGGCCACTGGATTTTAAGTCCAGCGTGTCTACCAATTCCACCATCCGGGCGGATTTGATATCCTTTATGCGGGTGCAAATATAGGTTTTTAGGAACTATCTCACAATAGTCTTTCAAAAAATCATTCCCTTTTTTGAACTTAAAGCGGGTAGGTTTCCTTAGTTAATAGGGGTACCTTTCTGAGATCTAATATAAAACAGGAATAAGTCTTTTTGTTCTGGATTTTTTATATTTTTGAATTCCATATTAACTGTGTCTCTTTGTTTGTGGTTAAAATGTGGTGAATGGAATGAGTGTGGGATAAACGAAATTCGCTTTTTGTGATGGATATTTAAAAATTTTGTTCCTTTGCGAATCGTTTTTTACAATTTTCAAAAGTTATGACAAAGCAAATTTATTCGGTAATAAAAGGGTCGGGATCCTACTTGCCACCCAAAGTTGTGGAGAATGCAGATTTTCTTGAGCATAAATTTTATTCTCCTTCAGGGGAACAAATGACAAAACCTAATCAGGTGATTGTTGATAAGTTCAGGGAAATTACCGAGATAGAGCAGCGTAGATATGTGGATGATGAGCTTGTTACTTCAGATATTGCTGCTTTTGCAGGACAAAAGGCCATTGATTCTTCCGGAATTGATGCCGAAAGTCTCGATTATATCATTGTTGCCCACAATTTCGGGGATGTCAGTAAAGAAACTATGCGTACCGACATTCTTCCCTCGCTTGCCTCCAAGGTTAAGTATAAGCTCAAAATAGAAAATCCTTATTGTGTAGCCTACGATATTCTTTTTGGCTGCCCCGGGTGGGTCCAGGCCCTGATTCAGGCAGATTTTTATATTAAATCGGGTGCTGCAAAGAAAATTCTGGTAATTGGAGCCGAAACTCTGTCTCGCGTCTCTGACCTGCATGACATTGACAGCATGATTTATTCCGATGGTGCCGGAGCTGTTGTTTTAGAAGCTGCTGAAAGTGAAGAACCGGTTGGTATTTTGTCTCATATTTCCAGAACCGATACTGCCAAGAATGCTTTTCTTTTAAAAATGGGACCCTCTTACAATAAGGAGGTTGATCCCAAAGATCAGTTTTTGAAAATGAATGGACGTAAAGTCTACGAATACGCCCTTCATACAGTTCCTGCAACGGTGAAAAAATGCATGGAAAATGCGGGCGTTGATATTTCTGACATAAAGAAAGTGTTAATTCATCAGGCCAATGCCAAAATGGACCATGCCATATTGGCTCGTTTGTTTAAACTTTATGGTCTTCGTCAGGTGCCTGAAAATGTGATGCCTCTCACTATAGGGGATTTAGGGAATAATTCGGTGGCAACTGTTCCTGTTTTGTTTGATTTGCTGATTAATAAAGAACTGGAGAGTCATCATTTGCACCCGGGCGATCATTTTGTTTTTACATCGGTTGGTGCTGGTATGAATATTAATGCCATTGTGTATAAAATGCCTTAAAAAATGGCTCGCTTTTTGATGCGGGTATATAAAAAATAGAATTGCTTTATCCTTCACATGGAAGTTTAAGGCAATTTTTTTACCACAAAATATTTATTAATGTAAATATGTAGGGAAGTGTGATTTTTGTCGGTCGAACACGGGACAGGAAAATGCGTTATTGTTTTGAGTGGATAAATTATTAACTAAGAAACTTTTTAAGTTTTATCCTTTGGGATGTTTTCTGGTCTTGGGCTCTTATACTTCGTCAAAATATCCTTAAATAGCGTTGCTATTCGTGTCAATTTTGACTTGTCTAAGAACTCAATTCTTCAAAAACATCTTCCAAAAACAAAATTTAAACAGTTTCCAGATGATCTTGAGACTTAAATGTTCCATTTAGTTGGTTTTGTTTAAGTTGATAGCCTGTCGGTTGGTTTAAGTATTTTGTATCAGGATTGTGGTTTTGAAAATATTTGGTATTTTCAAAACTTTATAAAAAGCAGATTGAAGTTTGATGTGTTTTGAATAAAAATTTAAATAAGAATTGCCTGGTTTCTTTTGAAGAGGTAGCAAAATAAACGTTTTATTGTAATGAAAAAAGTTAGTTTTTTATTTTTCCTTGCCGTTCTTTTGAATGGCATAGCCGCCAGCGGTCAAATACTGGAACCCGTTAAATGGGAGTTTTCGCTTAATGAAATCTCAGAAAATCATGTTGAGATAGTTGCCGATGCCACTATTGATCCAACATGGCATTTGTATTCTGCCACTCTTCCGGAGGGCGGGCCAATTCCTACTTCCTTAAATTTGGTAGATTCCGATTTGTACACTCGGGCAGGTGATATAAAACAGCAACCAGAACCTGAATTACAATTCGACGAAGCCTTTGGGATGGAATTGTCATGGTTTTCCAATAGTGCGAGGTTAATTCTGCCTGTGGAGCTGAAATCAAAAGATGTTTCTCTTATAGAGGGTTATGTGGAGTTTATGGCTTGTGATGACGAACAGTGTTTGCCTCCGGATCGGGTTGATTTTTCCTTGCCAATTGGTGAGCAGTCGGCTGTTTCTCAGGAGAATGAAAAAGAGGTGGTTGAAGAGGTCTCCAAGCCAATTGATAAGGGTTTAACCCAAAATGAAGATATAACTGAATCTGAGCCTTCAAACGAGGAGGATGCCAAAAGTAACTGGACCATATTTTGGCTTGCCTTTTTAGGAGGATTTGCAGCTTTACTGACACCCTGTGTTTTTCCAATGATTCCCATGACGGTGAGTTTCTTTACAAAACAAAGCAAGACAAAAGCAATCGGGTTTAGGAATGCCATAGTCTATGGTATCTCTATCATTGTGATTTATGTTATTCTCGGGACAGTGGTTACTGCCGTTTTTGGTGCTGATGCATTGAATGCCTTGTCAACGAATCCCTGGTTCAACCTGTTTTTTGCTGCCTTGCTGATTGTTTTTGCCATTTCCTTCTTTGGTGCGTTCGAAATAGTTTTGCCTAATTCCTGGATTAGTGCTGCTGATAAGGGCGCTGATAAAGGAGGCCTTATTGGGATTTTCTTTATGGCCTTTACATTGGCACTGGTTTCATTCTCCTGCACAGGACCAATTGTGGGAACCTTAATTGTTCAGGCTGCCTCTGTTGGAGGAATGGCCCCGGTGATTGGAATGTTTGGATTTTCATTGGCTTTGGCTTTACCTTTCGCTTTATTTGCAGCCTTTCCGGGATGGATGAATTCTTTACCTAAATCTGGTGGGTGGCTTAATTCTGTAAAGGTTGTTCTCGGATTTTTGGAATTGGCTTTTGCTTTCAAATTTTTGAGCATTACCGATATGGTCTGGGGACTTCATATTCTGGAGCGTGAAGTGTTCATTGCTATCTGGATTGCTGTTTTTGGAGCCTTGGGCTTTTATCTGATGGGAAAAATAAAACTGCCTCATGATTCCCCAATGGATCATCTGCCGGTTTCAAGAATGATGCTTGGATTGGTTGTATTTTCATTTACAATTTATATGATTCCCGGTTTATGGGGTGCTCCGGTAAATCTGATCAGTGGATTCCCACCGCCTAATAACTATGCAGAATCCCCTTACGGGGTAGGTAATAAGGCCCCTGGTTCGGGTGGGGCAGCTGCAACGTTGAGTGAAGAAATGCATTTGGGACCGCAGGGAATTCCTGCTTTTGATGATTACGCCAAAGCCCTGGCATATGCCAGAAAAGAAAACAAACCATTGTTGCTGGATTTTACAGGAAAAGGATGTACCAATTGCAGAAAAATGGAGGATGCAGTTTGGTCTGATCCATCAGTGAAAGATATGATTGCCAATGATTATGTTCTGACATCTTTATATGTTGATTTCAGGCAGGAACTGCCCGAAGGTGAGCAATATGTTTCTCCCGTAACCGGGAAGAAGATCCGGACCGTAGGTAATAAATGGAGTGATTTTCAGATTTCCCGTTTTCAGAGAAATAGTCAGCCGCACTATGTGATTTTAGGTCATGATGAAGAGAAGCTTGTTGAAGAGCGAGGATACAATACCGATGTAGATGCTTACATTGAATGGCTGAAATCAGGACTTGAAAAGTTTGAAAATAAATAGCAATAAAAATTTTAAATAAAACCTGATGAAAAAGTCAAAAGGGCAGAACTTGCAGTTCGCCAAATGCAATGCATTTCAAAATGTGCCAAATTCTTATCAGTGAAAGCAATTTTGTTCTTTTGATTAACATTATTTTGTTGATAGGTGTAAGGAAAACAGTTTGTGTTGTAAAATACCCTTGCATCTGAGCCATATTTAGTAGTTTTAATCATTTAAAATTCCTTTATTATTGCGATTTTCAGTAACTCTAAATAAATCATGTACCCTGTTGGTTTTTTGCCGGCGGGGTTTTTTATTTGTTATACCTAATGTGGGAGAATTTTGGGAAATTTATACCATCAATAAAAAATTATCGCAACATCCTTCATTAATCTAAAGTATAGCCCTTTTGGTAAAAATTTTCTTTCTCCTCATCTTTTTTAGTTCTAGATTTAAGCTAAAATCAGTACAACTTAATCAAACAGACCTGAACTAATGAGGTATATATTTATTCTTTTTCTTTTGCTGTCTTTGTTTCTGGGAAGCGTTTCAGCTCAACAGATAGATTTCTATAATCTTGAAGATGAACAGCTTTATGATCCTGATAAAAAGTATAATACATGGTCGGTAACAGCAGGTGTCGGTCCTGTTTTTTATTATACCGATGTAGCTGATTTTACTGTTTTTCCAAGCAGTAATTTGAAGTTTGGGCCGTCTTTTCTGGTGAGCAAGCAGTTTGGCCGTCCATGGTCTGTCGATGCCCAGTTTCTTATGGCTGATATGTATGGGCAGAAAAATACCCGTTATTTTGAGGGAAACTTTTACGATTTGACGGTTAATCTTAATGTTAGTATTAACCAGCTGGTGTTGTTTGGCCCCATCAGGGACAGGCTCAATATCTACGGAAAAATTGGTCTTGGAGCAAACTATTTCAGATCCCGCCAGCGAACTAACGAAACAGGAGAGTGGATCACAGTAGGAGATGTACACAATTCCACTCCGGGATATCCACGACCGTATGGCTGGGATGATTCGGATTACCTGGCCGTCGGATATGATCGCTCCAATCCTGCTCAGGAAACAGATCGCGTGAGTGAAATGGTAGTTCCCATTGGTATGGGAATAGATTACAGGTTGAATAAAAGTTTTGATTTAGGATTTGAACTAACTTTAAGGAACCTGACTCAGGACAACTTGGATGTGAATCTGACAGGTGCAGACAATGATTCTTATATGTCGGCATCGGTAACTGTTACCTATAAAATTGGAAAAAAAGATAAACGCCATGCTTTATGGACTTACAAAGACTTTAATCTGGCTTATCAGAGGGAGCGGGAAATGGATCCAATGGCCCAAAAACTGGACTCTCTGCGCCAGAGATTAGATTATATTGCTGCCAATGATTCTTCAACATCCGATACCACATTTATTTACAGGGAAACTGTTGAACGCAGGGATATTATGGCTGCTTCTGTTTTCTTTGATTTTGACCGGTCGAATATCAAGCCTGACGAACATAAAGTGCTGGCCATGGTCGCCAAGTTCATGAAGGAAAATCCTGAAGAGCGTATTTTAGTGCAGGGATACTGTGATGAGCGGGGAACAGACGATTACAATATTCGTTTGAGCCAAAGGCGCTGTGATGCTGTGGTGGAAGTCCTGGTTTATGACTACGGACTTGATAAATCAAGGTTTGAGACAGAACCACAAGGCGAATCGAAATTGTTGTCTGATACCCAGAAACTTGCACCTCGCGGCATTCATAGTGTCAACCGCCGGGTTGATATATTCCTCATCAGGGATCAAAAATCTGAATAATGAAGTTTTTTATATTAACTGTTTTGTTGCTCTTATCTGCCTCTCTTACAGGGCAAAAAAGAGAAAAGGATTCCGTCTTTGTTAAAACACCGGAGATGATTTTTTCTTTCGGCCAGACTTATAATTCATGGTCCGTTTCTGGTGGTTTTGGTCCTGTCTTTATCTATGCAGATCAAAGTGATTACCGCTTAATTCCCAATCAAAAAATTGATTTAGGCCCATCTGTATGGGTGACTAAACACCTTGTGCCTGCTTTTGCTTTCGAATTGCAATATCTTCAGAGCGAAATGTATGGGCAGGAAGGGCGTTATGGTTTTGAAGGAGATTTTCTGGACGTTTCAATAAATGGGATTGCCGTTATCAATCAAATGTCAGCTCGACCCGGGCCTTTAAAAGACAGGTGGAACTACTATTTAAAAATAGGTGTTGGTGCCTCATTGTTCAGGAGTAAATTGATAAATTATGAAACAGGAGAGGTGGCAAGAAGAAATGAGGTTTATGATACTCCTAATGACGATTACGTGGTGTTAGGTTATGATGAAACCAATCCGAATAAAAAAACAGCCCGGGAAGCCGATCTGGTTTTACCGTTTGGATTAGGAGTTATGTACAGGATTAATAACAGTTTTGATATAGGACTCGAGAGTATGCTCCGGTTTTCTGCTGCGGATCGGCTTGATAACATCTTAACGGGAGCCACAAATGATCGTTATCTGTATACGGCGTTTAATGTTAGTTACAAATTTGGTGATAAAGATCAAAGACATATGCGCTGGACTTATCGGGCAGAAGGGATGGATATGTTTGGCCGGAAACAGGAAAATCGGCTTCAAGACGAAGTCAGGCAACTTGAAGATGATATAGCCGAATATGAAAAAAACCGGCCTGTGCATAAAGACTCAGTAGTTATTACTGAGACTTTGAGAGTTGTTTATGACCGGTATGATGTAAAAACTATTTTTTTCCCTCCCGGAGCTTCCCGTCGCTTTTCCCCGGATGATGAACTTTTGATGGGAAGAGTTGCAATTGAATTATTAAATGATTCTAGCAAAACACTTTCTCTTTATGGGTATTCCGATTCCAGTGGATCTGCCGAAACGAACCTGGAATTGAGCCGTCAAAGATGCGAGTCTGTAAAGGAATTTTTTGTTAGCGATTTGGATATTTCTCCCCACAGGATTTCAATTTACCCAAGAGGAGAAGACAATCCTTTGTCTCCTTTAGAGGAGTTGTCTCCCAGGGGACTGAGCATGGTTAATCGCAGGGTTGATCTCGTGGTTGATTAAGAAGATTTAACGTACTTCCGGAGTTTTGATAAACTATTTATAAGGTTTTACTGTTGCTTTTTGGATATTTAGGTCTTATTTTTCGTTCAAGCAATTAAATGACGTTTTCTGCTTAAAGAAATGATGTATTATCCTGTAAAACCTTTTGCATATGGTAAGATTTGAGAAGACGTATTGTGCCGAAAGGCTTTTTGACAGGGATTTTCTTTATGGTGTGTTTGCCAATTCCGGCTTTGTTAAAGATCCGGAAGAGTTTTTACGAACCTCAGGGGAATGTACTTGTATTGACCGGGAATGCGATGGCGATAAGAATCAGAATACAGATGAGGATTCTCAATGCATCTATTGAAAGCACCTATGATAGTTTTATTTGATGGCTTTTGTGTGTTATGTAGTGGTTTTGCCCAATGGCTTCATAAGAAATTCGGAGATTCAGTTCGTCTGATTGCTATGCAGTCCAATGATGGACGGGAGCTTTTACATAAGCACGGCATTTCGCCGCAAAAGTTGGATGAAGTTGTTGTTTTGCAGGGGCATGAAGTTATTAATGGAGCCCCCGCAATTCTTTTTATAATGCAACAAACCGGCTGGTTTGGAAGAGTTTTCTCTTCAGTTTTTAAGCTTTTTCCTTCCTCCTGGATAAAATGGGGATATCGTGTGGTTGCCAATAACCGTTATAAGTGGTTTGGCAGGAAAAATACTTGTACCATTATTCAGGATTAAGTTTTCCTTTCTGATCTTCGCCGTATTTGGCAGAAAGCATTGACAATGTTTTGCCAAAAACCTGAAGAGCCTCGGTTGTTGCAGCAGAAATTTCCTTACCCTGAAGCTTTAAAACAAAAGCATTATACATTGCGGCCAACATTAATTCAATGTCATGCTGAGGTTTAGGTTTCATTTTAGGCTCAAGCTCTTTTATTAGTGGTACTGCTTTCATGAAATGTTGTTGGTAAGCAGTTTCTTTTGAGGAGTTCATGAGGTTAATATGCAATCGGTTCATGTCGTTTACCGTATTGGTTATGACTTGAAGGTGACCCGATTGCTCAATTTTTTCATTCTTCATCATGGCAACCAGGTTTTCGTACCATGCTTTCAACTCCTGTTTTACTTCATCAGGTTGTTCATAATGGGCAATGACTGTTTTCTCGATGGTTTCCATGTTCAGCTTTGAAGCCCTTATCAGGTCTTCAATTTGCCACATATAAAGCACATATCCTGCAATGTCGTTTTGTTTTTTATGTCTTGATATAATCATTGTTTACTTGCTTAAAAACCAATTATTATTCGAAAAAGTCCCACCCCTGATTGTTTAATTGATCCAGGTCGCGCCGGTCTTTTTTTGTGGGGCGCCCTGTTCCTTTGGGCCTGTTCATTTTCTGAGTCATTCGGGCCATATCCAAAAGATCCAGTTCCTCCTGTGGGGTAATGTCTTTTATATACCCGGGAACCAGTTTTGCTCCCATGCGTTTCTCGAACAAATCAAGCACTTTGAAGGTTTTTTGCGCCGGAGGGACTTTAATAGAAATTTCATCACCACGGCGGATTAAACGAGATGATTTCACAGGTTGATCGTCCATAGTGACACGGCCTTTTTTGCAGGCCTCAGCAGCTACGCTTCTTGTTTTAAATAACCTTACGGCCCATAAGAATTTGTCAATGCGTACGCTTTCAGTCTTGTTCATATGGCTTATTTGTTGTTATATTGACTCATTGTTTGTGCCAGTCCAACAGTTCCAAATCCTTTAATGATTTCAATCGCTTTATCCATTCTTTCAGGAAGGGCAGCTGCTTCATCGCGATCCCATTTTCCAAGGACAAAATCAATTTGTCGCCCGCGCGAATAATTATCCCCAAGGCCAAACCTTAACCGGGCATACTTGTTGTGCCCAAGAACTTCCTGGATGTTTTTTAAACCGTTATGGCCGGCGTCACTACCTTTCGCTTTTAAGCGTAAAGTGCCAAATGGAAGAGCCAGATCATCCACGATTACCAGTAGTCTTTCAACCGGAATTTTTTCTTTTTTCATCCAGAAATTTATGGACTTTCCACTAAGATTAACGTAAGTGCTTGGTTTTAGCAGAACAAATGTTCGACCCTTGAACTTGTACTCTGCTACATTGCCATATCTCTGGTCTTCAAATTTTAAACCTTCTTTATTGGCCAGTTCGTCCAATACATCAAATCCAATATTGTGCCGCGTATTCTCATACTCACGCCCAATATTTCCAAGGCCTGCTACTAAGTATTTCACTGTGTTGTCCGATTGCTTTTTTTCTGAAACCAGAAGTTGTTTTATTCTATCAAAAATGTTGCCCATGATTGAGTTTTACTTAGGCAAAAATAAAGATTCTGAACACTAATACATAAACACAAAAACCCCCATATGGAAATATGGAGGTTTTTGAATTATGATTGTGGTGCTATTCTTCTTCGCCAGACTGACCCGCTGCACGAGCTGCTCTGGTAAGTTTCACAGAAACTACCACCTGATTCTTGTTATTCAGCAATTCAAAGTTGTCATAGCTTAAGTGTCCAACCTGAATACCTTTTCCAAGCCCGAGCTTGGTAATGTCGACATCCAGTGTGTCAGGAAGATCTTTAGCCAATCCTTTTACTTTCAGCTTACGCTTTTCCAGGTTCAATTTACCCCCGGCTTTAACACCAGCTGCAAGTCCATTAAGTTTAACCGGAATTTCAATAGTAACAGGCTTATCTTCAAATACCTGAAGAAAATCAACGTGAATGGCATCGTCACTTACCGGGTGGAATTGTACATCCTGTATAACGGCATCATAAACTTTTCCATCAACATTAAGCTTAACAATGTGCACCTTTGGTGTGTAAATAAGCTTGTTGAAATCTTTCAGAAGAGCCGAAGCATGAATTGTTTCTTCACCTCCGTAAATAACGCAAGGTACCTGACCTGCATTTCTAAGCTGTTTGGTAGCTGTTTTGCCAAGATTCTCGCGCTTGGCTGCTTTCAGTTCAATTGTTTGCATTTCTTTGATTTTAATTGTGTTACTCAAAATTAAGATTGTAATGTGAAACCTTAACTTCCCATCACACTATGCCGTTTTTGGCGGCTGCAAAGGTAATAATTAAATTACAAATTGCGTGCTTATAGATTGATAATTATAAACTTTGTCGATGGTGTCGGCCAGGAGTTGAGCTGCTGACAGCACTTTTATCTTCTCAGATTTTTGTCTCAGAGGAATAGAATCTGTTACGCAAACTTCTGAAAGCTGGGACTTTTCAATGTTCTCATAAGCAGGCCCCGAAAGAACCGGATGGGTTGCAAACGCTCTTACACTAAGAGCTCCCTGCTCCATCATTATGTCGGCAGCTTTGGTGAGGGTTCCGGCTGTGTCAATCATGTCATCCATTAAAACAACATTCTTTCCTTTTACATCACCTATGATTCTCATTTCATCAACCACATTGGCTTTTGAACGATGCTTGTGACAAATAACCATTGGTGCATCCAGAAATTTCGCATAGGTGTTGGCACGCTTTGTTCCTCCCACATCGGGTGATGCGACTACCAGATTATCAAGGTTAAGTTTGCGAATATGCGGAACAAAAATACTGGAAGCATAAAGATGATCTACAGGAATGTCAAAAAAACCTTGTATCTGATCAGCATGCAGATCCATGGTGATTACCCGATCCACTCCTGCAGTTGTCAATAGATCGGCAACCAATTTGGCCCCAATTGACACTCTGGGTTTGTCTTTTCGATCCTGACGTGCAAAACCAAAATATGGAATCACAGCTACCAGTTTGTAAGCTGAAGCTCTTTTGGCTGCATCGATCATCATTAGTAATTCAAAAAGATTGTCAGATGGCGGAAAAGTCGATTGAATAAGGAACACATGTGAGCCTCTAATGGTCTCTTCGTAAGCAGTGGTGAATTCACCATCGCTGAATTGTGTGAGGTTGATGTTCCCTAATTCTCTTCCGTTGCAAAGACTTATTTTTTCGGCGAGATAACGGGTGTTGGTTCCCGTGAAAAGTTTGATTGGTGCTTTAGGTGGCATTTAAAGTCCTGTTTATCAATTATTTTCAGAAGTATCTTTCGTTTGCAAAGATAAAAAAAATCGCTTGTTATTAATAGTTATTTAGCACTAAAGTTAAATTTCTTTGTTATGGAACCTAACTTCATGCCAGTGATTTATTAATGTTTTTAATGTATCGGAGCATTTCCTCCCTTCCACTTTTAGACGTGGATGAAGTGAGAAAAACAGGTGGCAAATCCTCCCATTCTTCATGTAATTTATCTTGATAAACCTTCAGATTCTCTTCCAGTTCAGAGGGCTTAAGTTTATCGGTTTTGGTAAATACAATTGAGAATGGAATTTCAATGTTTCCTATATGCTGCATGAAATCCAAATCAGATTTTAACGGGGCATGTCTGCTATCAATCAAGACGAATAAGTTTGCCAGATTGGTTCTTTCTGTCAAATAATCGTCAATCATATTTTTGAATTTTTCTCGCTCGGTCTTAGATAACTTGGCGTAACCATAGCCAGGTAAATCTACCATGTACCACGCGTGGTCAATGAGAAAGTGATTGATAAGTCGGGTTTTACCGGGGGTGCCGGAAGTTTTGGCCAGCTTTTTTTTGTTGCATAGCATGTTAAGAAGCGAGGATTTTCCCACATTGGAGCGGCCGATAAATGCATATTCGGGCTTGTTTGGAGCAGGGCAATCTTTCGGATTGACACTGCTGGTAAGAAAAGAAGCTTCCTTTATTTGCATTTTTTTTTGCAAAAATAGGATGTTTTACGGTTTTACAGCAGTTTTTTATAACAATACTCCGTTAATCTTTCGCAATACACTACAAGTCAGTAATTTGTGCTTATGGGTGTTTGTTTGTTGAAATACAGAATATCAAGATTGTACGAATCATCTTACATCTTTATATCTAAAAATCTAACGATCTATTATATAACTCAATACTCCGTTAAATTTTTTCAAAGGCTATAAATCAACTTTTTGGAATAACACACATGATTGCTTTAAAGCTCCGGATATTAGTGTAATGTGATTCATCTTAAATCTAATATCTAAAAATCTAACGATCTATTGTATTAACTAATAGTTTCTTTAAAAAGCTTAAAGAGTGAATAAGAGATGTTGAAGACATTGAATTTTATTTGCGCTAAATGTCAGTTTGTCAATTCCTTATGCTTGTTCTTTGATTGACTTCTTTTATGCTCCGGAATAATAGTTGCTTATGGGTTGACGTGAAGTCCTTATATTTGCATTTAGGACAAAAAATAATAAACATGGAAAGAAAACTATATCCACTAAAATTTGAGCCCATCCTCAAACAAAGGCTTTGGGGAGGAACCAAACTTAAGGCAGTTTTAAATAAAAATACCGGAGAAGCTTCTGATATTGGTGAAAGCTGGGAGCTGAGCGGGGTTCCCGGAGATGTTTCTGTTGTTAGCAATGGCTTTTTAAAGGGAAACTCACTTTCTGAGTTGCTGGAAATTTACATGTCCGAATTGGTGGGAGATAAGGTTTTTGAAAAATATGGAGCTGAATTTCCACTGTTGATAAAATTTATCGATGCCAATGATGCGCTTTCAATTCAGGTTCATCCGGAAGATGAATTGGCCCGTAAGCGTCACGATTCTTTCGGGAAGACTGAAATGTGGTATGTGATGCAAGCTGACAAAGGAGCCGAGTTGATCAGCGGCTTTAAAAAGGATACCAGCAAGGATGAATATCTGAAAGCCTTGGAAAGCAAGGAACTTGACAAACTTTTGGCAAGTCATGAAGTTGCATCCGGCGATGTTTTCTTTATTCCGGCAGGACGGGTACATGCCATTGGAAAAGGTATTTTGCTGGCAGAAATTCAACAAACTTCAGATGTAACTTATCGCATTTACGATTTTGACCGCAAGGACGCCAAAGGTAATTCTCGTGAACTTCATACTGCACAGGCTCTTGATGCCATCGATTTTTCTGGTGGCGGTGAATACAAAACAGAGTACACTTCCCGGGAAAATGAAATTACAGAAATAGTGGAATCTCCCTATTTCGTTACCAGCTTGATTGATTTAAAGGGCAAAGAGCTGAAAAAAGATATTTACAATCTGGATTCCTTTGTAATTTTGATATGTGTTGAAGGTGAAGCCGAATTGATTTATCAGAAAAATCAAAAAGAAACAGTTACTGCAGGGGACACTCTTTTGGTGCCGGCCGATTTAAAAGAATTTAGCATAAAAGCCTCCGGGAGCTGTAAATTGCTGGAAGTACATATGCCTGATGTCCCGAAAGGGGAGAAGTCATCGATCAAGGGCTCATAAATCAAGACTTCTGATATTGGTTGGATGCAGCCGACGGGGCTTTGTGAATGCGGAATTATTAGCTAAATGCGGTAGTTTTCTGTAAATTTATAACTTTGCAGGCTGCAAAAGATGAAAAATTGTCAACCCCCAAAACTATATAACGTAATGAAAGTACTTAAGTTTGGCGGAACATCAGTAGGTTCAGCAGATCGTATGCGTGAAGTCGCGGAATTGGTTACAAGGCCGGGGCGCAAAATTGTCGTTTTGTCGGCCATGTCCGGAACGACTAATAGTCTCGTTGAAATAGCAAACTACTTATACAAAAAAAACTATGATGGTGCCAATGAGGTGATCAACCGTTTGGAACGTGGGTATCTCAATGCTGTTGAAGAGCTTTATGCAAAGGAAGACTTTAAGCACAAGGGCCTTGAATTGGTTAAATCACACTTCGATTACATCAAGTCATTTACCAAAGATGTTTTTACTGTATTTGAAGAGAAGTCTGTTTTGGCGCAAGGTGAGCTGATTACTACAGCTCTCTTTAATTTCTATCTTCAGGAGCAAGGGCATGATTCTGTATTATTGCCCGCTCTGGATTTTATGCGGACCAATAAAAACAATGAGCCCGATACTGGTTATATAAGAGAAAATCTTGAGCGTATTCTTAGTGAATATCCCGATACACCAATTTTTATTACCCAGGGATATATCTGTCGCAATGCCTTTGGTGAGGTTGATAATCTGCAGCGTGGTGGTAGTGATTATACTGCTTCTTTGGTTGGAGCAGCCATCAACGGGGAAGAAATTCAGATCTGGACTGATATCGATGGAATGCACAATAATGATCCTAGATATGTTGATAAAACCCAGTCGATTGCCAATATTTCTTTCGATGAGGCTGCAGAGTTAGCTTATTTCGGGGCAAAAATTTTACACCCAACCAGTGTTTTGCCGGCAAAAATTGCAAATATCCCGGTTAAGGTGCTGAATACAATGGATCCGGATGCCGAAGGAACAACTATTTCCTCATCGCAGCATAAAAACAGATTGACTGCAGTGGCAGCTAAAGATGGTATTACGGCAATTAAAATAACCTCCGGACGCATGTTGCTGGCTTTTGGTTTTCTTCGCAAGGTGTTTGAAATTTTTGAGAGTTATAAAACCCCTATCGATATGATTACTACATCTGAGGTTGGGGTTTCAGTAACAATTGATAACAATCGACATTTGGAAGAAATTCTTGATGATCTTCGAAAGTTTAGTACTGTTGAGGTCGATTATGACCAGGTGATTGTTTGTGTGGTGGGAGATTTGGTAGCCGAAAATAAAGGTTATGCCAATCGAATTTTTGATGCCTTGAAAGAAATTCCTATCCGCATGATTTCATATGGTGGAAGTGAACACAATATTTCGTTGCTCATAAATGCTAAGGACAAGAAGGATGCATTGCAGGCATTGAGCACAAAACTTTTTTAATATACAACAGGAGTATGACTGTATTCCCTACAGATAAATTTAAAGAACTCAGGACGCCATTCTATTATTATGATATGAATCTGCTGAATGAGACCCTTTCAATTGTAAAAAAAGAGTCTCGGAAGCATGACTTTCACGTGCATTATGCCATTAAAGCGAATGCAAATGACAGGATTTTAGAGAAAATCCGGGAAAATGGGTTTGGTGTTGACTGTGTGAGTGGGTATGAAATTCAAAAAGCATTGGATGTTGGTTTTAGCGCCGACGGAATTGTTTTTGCAGGAGTTGGGAAAGCGGATTGGGAAATTGAGTTAGGGTTGAAAAACGATATCTATTGTTTCAATGTTGAGTCTTTACCCGAACTTGAAATTATTAATGACCACGCCCATAAAATGGGGAAAAAAGCTCGTGTGGCATTCCGAATTAACCCAAATGTACATGCCAATACTCACCATTATATCACAACCGGACTTGATGAGAATAAATTTGGCATCAGCATGATGGATCTTGAAAATGTGCTCGACAAAATGGTGGACATGAAGAATGTTCAGTTTGAAGGGATGCACTTTCATATAGGATCTCAAATTACTGATCTTGATAATTTTAAGGATCTTTGTCTGAGAGTAAATGAGTTGCAGGAGTGGTTTATTTCAAAGCATCTTTTTCCAAAGGTGATAAATGTTGGAGGCGGGTTTGGCATTGATTATGACAATCCTGATGACAACCCCATACCCGATTTTGCTCCTTATTTTAAAGTTTTTAAAGACTTTCTGACTGTTAAACCCGGGCAGGAAGTACATTTTGAACTCGGACGCTCTGTGGTCGCTCAGTCAGGTAATGTCATTTCACGAGTGCTTTATGTAAAAGAGGGGGTTAAAACCAAGTTTGCTATCCTGGATGCAGGAATGACTGATTTGATCAGGCCTGCTCTTTACCAGGCAGGGCATAAAGTGGAAAATATCTCCAATCCGGAAGGCGCCAAGACTCGTTATGATGTAGTTGGCCCCATCTGTGAATCATCCGACAGTTTTGGAAAAGCATTAGATTTGCCCGAAATGCAGCGGGGAAATTTGGTTGCTTTGAGAAGTGCAGGTGCTTATGGCGAGGTGATGGTTTCACGATATAATTTACGAGAGAATCCACCTGCTTATTATTCAGATAGTTTGTAGAGATTTGAATTAAGTTTGATGAAAATATGGAACGCACGGTCAGAGTTACTCTGACCGTGCGTTTTTTTTAGAATTCATAATCTACACAAGCACGCTCTACCAGTATTTCTCGTATTGAGGAGCCTGCTTTTACATGTTCAGGATGGACGGCATACGCCTTAAGCCCTTCCATTGAATCAAATTCGGAAATAAGAGCCAGATCATATTTTTCGTCGGGATTACAGTTCAATCCGACTTCCATCTTTTTTAATGTTTCAACTTTGGAAATGAGGGCTTCCAGATCAGTTTTGATTTTTTCCAGCCTTTGGCTTTTTTCAGATTCTTCAAGATTCTCTTTAAATTTGAAGAGTACGATGTGTTTAATCATGGGATTTATTTTTAATTATTACCATCTGTTGTAAATTAGTGCCGTAAAATTAAAAAAAATCATCAGAGATATGCTCGTAATTGGTATTGCCGGAGGTACCGGGTCGGGTAAAACCACCGTTGTCCGAAAAATAATGGAACGGCTGCCTGCCGATGAGGTGGCCATTCTACCTCAGGACTCTTACTATCGCGATAATGGTCACCTGCCCCTGGAAGAACGTCAAAAAATAAACTTCGATCATCCTGATGCCATCGAGTTTGATTTGTTGGTAGATCACTTGAAAAGACTGAAGGACAATCAATCTGTTCAGCAACCGGTTTATTCCTATTTGTCTTGTCTTCGATCGGAAGAGACCATTCCAATGGAACCTAAAGAAGTGGTGATCATTGAAGGTATTCTGGTTTTGACCAATCCCGCCCTTCGCGATTTGATGGATCTGAAAGTCTTTGTTGATGCAGAAGCTGATGATCGTTTAATGCGTGTGATTCAGAGGGATATTGAAGAGCGGGGACGAACGATTGATAAGGTTTTAAGTCGCTATGAGAAGACTGTAAAACCTATGCATCTTCAGTTTATTGAGCCATGCAAGCGCTATGCCGACCTGATTGTTCCTCAGGGAGGGGAGAATCACGTTGCAATTGATATTTTAACTCATTTTATCAAGAAAAACCTTTCCTAAAAAATTGAATTTATGCTTGATCATGTATCTTCAGAAAAAATAATGTACATAGATATTGAAACTGTGCCTCAATACTCTTCATTTGATCAGCTCGATAACAAGATGCAGGAGTTCTGGGAGCGGAAGTCCTCCAGAATATCAAAAGAAGATGTGTCGCCTGAAGAAGATTATGCCCGGGCAGGAATTTATTCAGAATTTGGAAAGATTGTTTGCATTTCAGCAGGTATCATAAAGGTCGAAAGCGGGGAGCGAACTCTTAGGGTGAAATCATTTTACGGACACGATGAGGTGAAGCTTTTAAATGAGTTTTCTGTTGCTTTAAAAAGTTTCACCTCGCATCCCGGTACTAATATTTGCGGGCATAATGTAAAAGAATTTGACTTCCCCTATATTGCCAGGCGTATGATAATCAACGGACTGCCGTTGCCAGATATTCTGGATGTTGCCGGTAAAAAGCCTTGGGAGGTTAAATTTATAGACACCCTTGATTTATGGAAATTTGGAGATTTTAAACATTATACATCCTTAAACCTGTTGACCCATATTCTCGGAATTCCTTCTCCAAAGGATGACATCGATGGGAGTCAGGTGGCATCGGTTTATTATGAAGAAAATGATGTGGACAGAATAGCCAAATATTGCGAAAAGGATGTCTTGGCTACCACACAGCTTTTTTTGAGATTGAAAGGAGAACCATTGTTAAATCCGGAAAAGGTGTTTTCGGTTTAATCAGTCGTTTTTATCCTAGAAAATACCGGATTGTTTTTATGAATAATTCAGGCTTTTCGGCATGAACCCAGTGCCCGGCTTCGGGAATGTTTACGATTTGCGACCCGGGAAAGAGGTTGTTGATGAAAATGGTGTCGTCTTCATTGATATAAGGGGAATTTTCTCCTTTTATGAAAACAGTCTCAGGCATTTTTTCTGATTCACCTTTGTTAAGGTTCGAAAAACCATCCATGATTTCTTGCATGTTATTTTTCAGGGCTTCCAGGTTGAGTTGCCAGGAGTAGGTTCCGTTTTTCTCCCTTCTTAAGTTTTTCATGAGAAAAGCTCTAAGCCTCTTGTCAGGGAATGAACCGCTTAAGGCTTTGTCTATATCCTTGCGTTCGCCGTATTGAGAAGGATCAATTGCAGCCAGAGCTTCTATGATCTTTTTATGATTGGCGGTGACCTCTGCGTAGTTAGAGAAGGAATCATATGATTTGGGAGCAATGTCCACGACAATCATTTTTTCTACCTTTTCGGGATGTTCGAGGCAAAATCTCATAACCGTTTTACCACCCATTGAGTGCCCAATCATGATGGCCTTTTCCAGGTTGAGCTTGTCCATTAGCTGGTTAAGGTCATCTGCCATGGTCTTATATGTGTGCTCTTCACTATGCGGGGATTTTCCATGGTTACGCTGATCAACCATAATAACTCTGAAATCATTTTCAAGCTCACGTGCAACAGAGAGCCAGTTGTCTGAAGCTCCGTAAAGTCCGTGAACAATAATAATGGTTCTGTTGCCCTGACCTTTTTCCCGAAAAAACAGTTCCATAACTTATTTGTTTTTTACCAGAAGTTCTTTGTACATGCTGATGGTACGTTCAAGACCCAAATAAAGGGCGTCACTAATCAAGGCATGGCCAATTGAAACTTCTTTCAGGAATGGTATTTTTTCATTGAAAAACTTGAGGTTTTGCAGGTTAAGGTCATGTCCGGCATTGATGCTCACCCCTGATTTATTGGCAATATTGGCAGCTTCCACAAATGGAGCAATGGCTTTTTCAGGATCTTTTTCAAATCCTGAAGCATAAGGTTCGGTGTATAATTCCACCCTGTCAGTGTTGGTCTTAGCCGCGTTGACAATGAAATCGGGATTGGTGTCAATAAAGATGGAGGTACGAATGCCATATTCTTTTAATTCACCAATGATATCCTGAAGGAAAGACAAGTTGTTGATAGTATCCCAACCCGAGCTGGAAGTGATGGCCTCCGGTGGATCAGGAACAAGTGTCACCTGATGTGGTCTGACGCTTTTGACCAATTCCATAAACTTTGGAGACGGGTAACCTTCAATGTTAAATTCGGTCTTAATGATACGCCTGATTTCATAAACATCTTTGTATTTTATGTGGCGTTCATCGGGTCTTGGATGAACCGTTACGCCATGTGCCCCGAACTCCTGAACATCTATTGCAGCTTTCAATACATCAGGAGTATTCCCTCCCCTTGAGTTTCTGATAGTTGCTATTTTATTGATGTTAACACTAAGCTTTGTCATAATCAGAAAAAAAACGAATTTAATAAGGTAATACAATACAGAAAACCAGAAAATGGTTTGTATGTTTAAAAATTTGGTGGTAATTTCCCCACATAAGTAATTCTGGCATTTATATTGTTTAAATAAGGCGGTAAAGTTACAAAGTATTTCCAGAAAGCGCATTTTTATGCTGGCAAAAGATTTAATATCAGATATTGTTCCTGCTTTGAAAACCTCCGATTCCGGACTAGATGCTCTAAATTGGATGGAGGCTTTCAGGGTTTCGCATTTGCCCATTGTTAATAATAAAATTTTCCTTGGGTTAATTGCGGATACGGATATTTATGACCTCAACTCAGCAGATGAACCTCTGGGGAATCACCGGCTTTCTCTTGCAAAGCCATATGTTTTCGATCATCAGCATATTTATGATATAATTGAAATCGCAGCCAGGCTAAAGCTTACATTGGTGCCTGTTCTAAATGTTGAACAGGAATATATAGGAGTGGTTACCCAAAACGATCTGATGTTGAAGTTTTCTGAGCTTATTGCTGCCCACACACCGGGAGGAATTATTGAAATCGAAGTGGGGCCAAGGGATTATGCTTTGTCTGAGATGGCCCGGATAGTAGAGGATGCTGACGCAAAAGTGCTCAGTTTATATGCTTCCCAAAGTAATGCTGCCGAGCAATTAAAAATTACTATCAAACTCAATCGGGTTGATGTTAATGGTGTGGTAAATGCTTTTGAGCGTTATGGTTACAAGGTTAAGGCAACCTATCTTGGTGAAAACCATGTTGACGACACTACCCGTAAGAATTATGAGTCTTTGATGAAATACCTGGACGTTTAATCTGTCTTTAGAGAAACCGCTTGTGTCAAGTCAAGTGTAGAATGTTGGGTAAGCCGCCGCTATTTTTCACCTTGTGCAAAACAACAAAAAAGTAAGCATAGCCGCAGCTAGGTGAGTCTTTTTTTTGAGAAGCACAAGGAGGAAAGAGTAAGGCTTGGGCCGTCAGACTATGCTTGACTTGACACTAGTGTTTTATCCTTAGCTATGTTTTCCGGGCCTTGGGCTTTTGTGTTCTATCAAAATTTCCTGAAGTAGTATTGTTATTTGCATCGGTTTTGACATAATCTGAGGATTAAATTCTTCAAAAACCTATTCCAAAAGCAAAAATAAAATAGTTTCTGAGTCTATTTTTTTATCTTCGTTCACAAAAAGTATAATGGAAGTTGCCATTTTCGGTAAAAGTTTTGGAGAGGTGTTTTTCAACAATTGCCATCAGTTGTTTGATTACCTGTATGAAAAAGGGACGAAAATTCATATTTATCGACCTTTTTATGATTTCTTGTTGAAGAAAGTCAATATTAAGCCCGAAGTGGCAGGTTTCTTTGATGAGCCTGATGAGTTGCCATCCGTAGATATGCTTTTCAGTATAGGGGGAGACGGCACTTTTCTTCAGGCCGTTACTTTTGTGCAAAGCGCCGGTGTCCCGATTGTTGGAATCAATAGTGGTAGACTTGGGTTTCTGGCTGACATTTCCAGGGACGAACTTCCCGTTGCATTAGAGGAAATCGATAGTGGCGAGTATAAAATTAAGGATCTTTCATTACTTGAATTAACTACCCCGAAAAATCTTGTGGGGGATTTTAATTATGCACTCAATGAATTTGCAGTTCATAAGCAGGACAGTTCATCTATGATTACCATTCATACTTATCTGAATAATGAATATCTGAATTCTTATTGGGCTGATGGGCTTATTGTTAGTACTCCGACGGGGTCAACGGCTTATTCTTTAAGTGTCGGTGGGCCTATTATGCATCCCTCTTCACAAGGAATCATTATCACACCCATCGCACCTCATAATCTGACTGTCCGTCCCTTGGTTGTTCCCGATGAAATGGAATTGACCCTGAAAGTAGAGGCCCGTGGTGGAAAGTTTCTGGCCTCCCTTGACTCAAGAAGCGTGGTGGTTGATGAAAGTACTGAGTTGAAAATCAGAAAAGCCGGATTTTCTGTGAGAATGGTGGAACGGTCTAATCAGAGCTTTTATTCTACTTTGCGAAACAAACTGATGTGGGGAGCCGACAGGAGAAATTGATAAGTTTTAGAAGTGTTCGCAATATTCAGGAATGCTCATCGTTTCTCAAAGAGATGAGATGTTTTTAACCCGGAACAGTTTATGCGTATAATTTTTCGCCAGTGGCAATTGCTCTTTATTTTTTTTCTTGGAGTGACTCATTCAGCCATTTCTCAGGAAAGGATAGAAGGTGGCTTTTTTCTTGGGGCATCATATTATAATGGAGATTTAAACCCCGGGCGTCAGTTTTATCGGGCTAAGCCTGCATTTGGAGGTATGGTTCGGGCAGTGATGAATTCTCGGATTGCTTTTAAAGGGACTATTACAGCAGTTGAAATACAAGGGAGTTATCCACAGAAACAAACGTATTATCCATCCACTAATAATACTCCTGCTTCTTACAGTTTTCAGCGGACTATGGCTGATATTTCTACTCAGTTAGAGATAAATTTTTTTCAATATGACGATCCTCATAAAAAAGAGGAAACCCGCTTCACACCTTACCTGAGTGGTGGTTTAGCCTATACATTTTACCGCAGATACGAAGAGGATCAAAGTGGCGGTTCTGAAAACCCACATTTTATATTATCTTTGCCGTTCGGCGTAGGGGTGAAATGGAAACCGGCTGATTGGGTGCATGTTGGGTTTGAGTGGACATTCAGGCGCACATTTGTGGATGATTTGGACAAAATGGGGCCTGGAGTAATTGATCCATCTGACCCGTATGATTTCCAGGAGTCATCTGATTGGCACAATAATGACTGGTATTCCTTTGCAGGTGTTTTTGTCACCTTCGATCTGTTTCACCAAAGAGTCTCTTGTAATGCCGGATTTTAGAATTGTGACGAAAAGAAATGTATGTCAGTTAAAGAACAACTGGATAAAGAAAAATTACCCCGACATGTGGCCATAATAATGGATGGCAACGGTCGATGGGCAAAGAAAAGAGGTAACGCAAGGGTTTTTGGACACAAAAATGGTGTTAAAGCTGTGCGTGAAGTGACTGAAGCCGGCGCTGAGCTGGGGCTTAAATATCTTACACTTTATGCCTTTTCCACCGAAAACTGGAACCGTCCAAAAAATGAAGTCGATGCCCTAATGTCGCTTTTGGTTTCAACTATTGCTTCCGAAACCAAAACACTCATGGATAACAATGTAAAGCTTAATTTTATTGGGTGTAAAGAAACCCTGCCCAGTGGGGTTCAGGATAAACTTACCGCTTGTATTGAAAAAACCAAAGACAATGATGGCTTGACCCTTGTTCTTGCTCTTAGTTATAGTTCCCGTTGGGAAATTATTGAGGGTGTGAAAAAAGTGGCTACCGATGCAATTGAAGGAAAAATTGATCCTTCTCAAATAAATGCAGATCTTTTTGGTCAATATCTGGAGACTTCAGAGATGCCTGATCCTGAGCTTTTAATAAGGACCAGTGGGGAGCTGCGAATTAGTAATTTCCTGCTTTGGCAAATTGCTTATTCAGAATTATACTTTTGTAATGTATTGTGGCCTGATTTTCGCAAGGAACATTTTTTTGAAGCGATACTCGATTATCAGAGTAGAGAAAGACGTTTTGGAAAAATTAGTGATCAGGTAAAAAAATAAATTCATAGTAATGTTGGAACGCTCGTTTGTACTATACCTTTTAACAATCCTATCTTTTATTGGTATCAAAGCCCAGGAATCAACTCCGGAAATCTCTTATTCAGGAAAACCCCAAAATTATATTATTGCTGATATAAAGGTTACCGGAGATTTGAATAACGACCCGAAAATTCTTGCCAACCTCTCAGGACTGAAAGTTGGTCAGGAAATTCAGGTGCCCGGAGAAGATATATCGGATGCTATTGACAAATACTGGGAGTATGGCTTATTCAGTGATATAAAGATCTCTGCCGATAAAATAGAAGGTAATAAGATATACTTAAATATTTATCTTCAGGAACGTCCCCGCTTGACTGACATCAATTTTTCCGGACTTAAAAAATCAGAGATTGATGATATCTCAGGGAAAATTTCAATGATGAGGGGATCGCAGGTTACACCTTACCTGGTTGACCGGGCTGAAAAATACATTAAACAACACTTCGTTGATAAAGGTTTCTTTAATACAGAAGTTTCAATAGTCCAGCGTGATGATGCGGATACGCCCAACCATGTTTATTTGGATATCACTGTGGACAAAAAAGATAAAGTAAAGGTCAACAGTCTTGAGTTTTATGGTAATGATGTATTCTCTGATTACAAGTTGAACCGCTTCATGAAAAAGACAAACGAGAAAGGAAAAATCTTGAACTTTTTCCGCACCAAAAAGTTTGTCAGCGAAGAATATGAAAATGATCTTAAAACCGTTATTGAGAAATATAACGAAGAAGGTTACCGTGATGCTTACATTGAGTATGATTCAATTTCTCGTAATTCCGACAACACGGTTGATATAAAAATAGGACTCAGCGAAGGTAGCAAGTATTATTTCGGAGATATTTCATGGGTTGGAAATACCGTATATCCCGGGCCATACTTAAGCGAAAAACTTCGAATCAAAAAAGGAGATGTCTTTAACCAGACTTTGCTTGACGAGCGTTTGTTTATTGACGATGATGCTGTTCATAACCTTTATATGAATGACGGGTACTTGTTTAGCAATATTGAACCTGTTGATATTAAGATTTACAATGATACCGTTGATTTGGAGATGCGGGTTTATGAAGGACAGCAAGCAACTATTGATGAGGTAATCATTAAGGGAAATACCAAGACTCATGAGCATGTAGTGCGCCGTGAATTAAGAACCAAACCCGGTGAATTGTTCGATAAATCAGAATTGATTCGTACCGTTAGGGAACTGTCTCAGTTGGGGCACTTTGACCCGGAGAATATCAATCCTGTACCTATTCCTGATCCTGAAAAAGGTACTGTAGATCTTGAATATAATCTTGTTGAGAAAGCCAATGACCAGATTGAACTCTCCGGAGGATGGGGAGGCGGCATGTTTGTCGGATCTCTCGGACTTAAGTTTACCAACTTTTCGGTTCGTAATATTTTCAATAAGGAAGCATGGCGTCCTCTTCCAACAGGCGATGGGCAAACACTTTCCTTGAGGGCACAAACCAATGGGAAATACTATCAGTCTTACAGCTTTTCTTTTACAGAACCTTGGCTGGGAGGACGTAAGCCTAACTCTTTAAGTGTTTCAGTTTATCACTCTATCCAAACCGGAACCAATAGCAGTTATTACTATGGAAATCCATACAGCAGCGGTATGGGCAGCTATGGAGGTTATGGGGGATATGGTGGCGGCTATGGTAATTATTACCAGCCACCAATGGAAGAGGATCCCGATGAGCATATGAAAGTTACAGGACTTTCAGTTGGTTTTGGTAAACGTTTGTCATGGCCCGATGACTTCTTCCAGTTTTACACACAAGCCAGTTATCAAAGATATGATCTTAAGAACTGGGTATATTTCCTGATGGAAAACGGAAATAGTAACAACCTTAACTTTAAGGTTATGCTTTCAAGAAACTCAATTGACAATCCACTTTATACCCGCCATGGATCTAACTTCTCACTCGGACTGGAATTTACACCTCCTTATTCTTATTTCGATGATCAGGACTTTTCAGATCCGGATATGCCCGATTCTGAACGGTACAAATGGGTTGAATACCATAAGTGGACTTTCAAAGGAAATGTATTTAAACCCCTGGACAATGCCAGCAAGTTAGTGTTGATGACCAAAGTAGAAGGTGGTTTCCTTGGATATTTTGATGAAAACAGGAAATCTCCCTTTGAGAAGTTTGTGCTTGGTGGGGATGGAATGTCCGGATACAGTTATTACGGAAGTGAAACAATTGGTCTGAGGGGATATGAGAATGCCTCACTGACTCCATATAATGAAGAGGGACGTCAGGATGGTAATATCTATAACAAACTGGCACTTGAAATGCGATACCCTTTAACACTTCAGCCATCTGCCACAGTTTATGGATTACTTTTTGCTGAAGCCGGTAACTCCTGGTCTGATTTCAGGGATTATAATCCTTTTGGTTTAAAACGTTCAGCGGGAGTAGGTGTCAGAATCTTCCTTCCAATCTTCGGATTGATGGGAATTGACTGGGCATATGGATTTGATGAAGTGCCCGGGCGTCCCAATGCCAGCGGAAGTAACTTCCATTTTGTAATTGGACAAAATTTCTAGTGTCATGTCAAGTGTAGAATGTTGGTTAAGCCGCCGGTATTTTTCACCTTGTGCGAATCAACAAAAAAGTAAGTATAGCCGTAGCTACGTGAATCTTTTTTTTGAGAAGCACAAGGTAGAAAGAGCAAGGCTTGGACGGTCAGACTATGCTTGACTTGACACCAGTGCATAATATGGTTTGGTTTTTGTTATTTAAAAAATAATCAATTACCAATTGTGAATTTAAGTAGAAAAAGATGAGAAGAATTGTATTGATATTAATGGTAATTGCCGGAACTTTTTTTAGTATCGGCGATGTGGCTGCTCAGAGATATGCTTTTGTGGATATGGAATACATCATGTCCAATATTCCGGCATATGAAGCAGCTCAGGAACAGTTAGACCAACAATCTCAGCGGTGGGAGCAGGATATCCAGGACGTCTATGCTGAAGTTGAGCAGCTTTATAAGAAATATCAGAAGGAAAGTGTTTTTCTTTCAGCGGAAATGAAAGTTCAACGAGAGAACGAGATTATTGACCTTGAGAATGCCGCTAAGCAGCTTCAGCGGCAATATTTTGGCCCCGAAGGGGAGCTGATGAAAAAACAGCAGACGTTGATTCAGCCAATTCAGGAAAAAGTCTCAGTAGCTATTCGTGAAATTGCTGATCGGGAAGATTATGATGCCATTTTTGACATGGCAGGGAATATGGGGGTGGTTTATGTGAAACCACGTCAAAATATTAGCGATGATGTACTCAAGCAATTGGGTCTGTCCAATTAATTTCAACTATCAGTTTTAAAACCAAATAGAAAAGAATAATTGATTATGAAAAGAGTTACAATTACAGCCCTGATAAGTGTATTGTTATTATTTGCATCCGGGATAAATGCACAGGATTTAAAATTCGGACATGCCAATGTGCAGGAAATTATGCAAGCAATGCCTGAGTTTAAAGAGATGCAGAAACAAATGGAAACCGAATACAGTCAGCTGGAAAATCAGTTGGCCACCATGCAGGAAGATTACAAAACGATGGAGCAGGATTACATGCAAAATGCTAAAAATCTGAATGCTGTTGATCGTCAACAAAAGGAGCAACAACTGATGCAAACTTCTCAAAAAATTCAGGGGTTTTATCAGTCCACTCAGCAAAAATTGTCTCAAAAGCAGCAACAGCTTCAGCAACCCATTATGGAAAAACTGAGAGCTGCTATTGAACAGGTTGGTGAAGAAGGTGGATTTATTTATATCTTTGCCGAAAACTCAGGTGCCACTGTTTATCAGTCAGATCAGAGTGTGAATGTTACCCCGCTTGTTAAAAAGAAGCTTGGTATTAATTAAGGTATTAATCTGAAATAATTTACGATGAAGATGAAGGTATTTAAACTATTTGCTGTTGTTCTTCTGGTTGCGTTATCCGCAGCTACGTCTTCTGCTCAGGAATTGAAGTTCGGGCATCTTAATGTTCAACAATTAATTGCCGAATTACCGGCCAAACAGGCTGCCGACAAAGAGCTTCAGGCTGAAGCTCAAAAATTGCAAAGCCAGTTGCAGGTAATGAGCAAAGAGTTGGATGAGAAATATTCAACTTACATGTCACAGCGTGACTCTCTGTCTCAGCTGATTCGATCTACCCGTGAGAAAGAAATTCAGGATTATGATCAGAGAATTCAGAATTTTAATAAGCTGGCACAACAATCATTGAGTCAGAAAGAACAGGAGCTGTTGCAACCGATTATTCAAAAGGTTGAAAAAGCCATTAAGGCTGTAGGCGAGGAACAGGGCTTTGTTTATATTTTTGATGTTAGTTCACAGGTCATTCTTTACAATTCGGATCAGAGTGTAGACTGTGAAGAAATGGTGAAAGCTAAACTCAACGAAATGTAGAGAGTTGTCATATTTTTTCTGATGACTATACAAGAAAACTTGTTGTTGTTTTCTTAATCTATAAATAATAAAACAGAAAGGTCGGTGTCTTCGTGATACCGACCTTTCTGTTTTAGAAATCAGCAGGGCCTTCGGAAAAAGTTAAAAGAGCAGAATTTACAAGCCCCCAATCCAAGTAGTATTGAAATACTTCGAAAATGGGGGGCAGTAAATTTTGTTCTTTTGATTAGCAGTTTTCAAATAATCTCTAATTTCTGCAAAGGTTTTACATTTTCCTCTGATAACCTTTGTTGGCATTAGGTTAACCCCGATTTAGAAAATCACTCATTTGGGTGAAGGATGATGCCAAACGAGATGTTTTACTTATATCGAATCCGCAAGGTGTCACTAAGTATATCTTTGTCTTCGTTGCGGATTTTGGGTAACCAAGTGCAACGCGATAATAGTCTGCAATGAATTAACCTTACACCAAGTTTAACCCGTGATGTATTCTAATTGTTAGATAGTTAACAAAATGTGCGTTTTTCAATATGCCCTGAGTATTTCGTTGAAAAGAGTTTTTTATCTTCGCTAATGAAATTGGAAGCAAAGTATTTATTATTGGTAATTATATGAAAAACAATGTTGACCATATCCCTGGCCCCATAGGTGTGTTTGACTCCGGCTATGGAGGCTTAACCGTCTTAAATGAGTTTTTGAAGGACTATGCAGATTATGATTTCATCTATTTGGGAGATAATGCCCGCACGCCTTATGGAACCCGTTCTTATGATACGGTTTATCATTATACTCTCGAAAATGTTAGGCGTTTGTTTGATATGGGTGCTCATCTGGTCATTCTTGCTTGTAATACTGCCTCTGCCAAAGCATTGAGAACCATTCAGCAAACAGACCTTCCGGCGATCGATAAGGAGAGGAGGGTTTTGGGGGTGGTGAGACCGAGTACCGAAATTGCCGGGAAAATTACACGAAATGGACATGTTGGTATACTTGGAACTACAGGAACCATTCAGTCAGGGTCTTATATGATTGAGATTCAAAAGTTTTTTCCCGGAGTGCTGGTGAGTCAACAGGCTTGTCCGATGTGGGTGCCGATTGTAGAGAATGGTGAGATTGATACTCCCGGTGCCGACTTTTTCGTTAAGCGCGATTTGGATTTGCTTTTTCAACAGGATCCGGACATTGATACACTTATTTTAGGATGTACTCATTATCCTCTTTTATTGCCTGTAATTGAAAAGCACATTCCCTCTAACGTAAAAATAATGTCACAGGGTGAAATTGTTTCATCCAGTTTAAAAAAGTACCTGGAGCGTCATCCTGAGATGGATGAGAAGTGTTCTAAAAATGGTGTTTGCAGTTTTTTTACGACAGGTGATAATGATGTGTTTGATCGGGCCTCAAGAGCTTTCTTAGACCAACCCGTTAAATCACATAAAATTGAATTGTAGAGATGGAAAATACACCTCTTCAATTCAGAATTAATAAGGGTCTGATGAAAAAGTCAAAAGAGGAGAATTTACAAGCCGGCCCAATCGAGGGAGTATTGAAATACTTCGAGATTGGGCCGGTGAGGGAAATTTTTTTAACACTGGTGTCCGGGGAAAAAATTAATAAAATTATCTATGCCTTAATTCACGGAGTTATTAGCTATCTGAGCTATGAGACGGGGTTGGAATCGCTTCAGCCAAATCCCGTGAAGAAAATCAAAACATTTTTCGTTAAGAAATCCGAACTGTTTGAGCGTAGCGAGTTTTTCGGATTTTAGAAAAATGTTTTGATTTTTAGGGTATTTGGGTGAGCGACGGCATTTCTTGTTTACTTCTTTTTGCTGTAGAATTGGAGCGAAGCTGAAATCGTGATTACCTATAAAAGCAGGCAAAATCATGAACAAAAGAAGTAAAAGCCCGCGCGGCTTGAGCGCATAAAAAGGAATATTATTTTTTAACCGGACAATCGTGTTTTTTTAATTTGATTAGCAATTTTCTTATTTACATGCGCAAAGGCATTAGAATATGCTTTGAAATAACCTTGAACCCGGTTGTTGGCAATGTGAATTAAGTGTTTTATAGTTAATGAAATACGTGTTTTAGCGCACCCTGATTATTTGTACCAATCTGAATACATCAGGTAATTATTGGCAATTTTATTGATCATCTCACTGGTTTGTTGCGGTTCAATGTCTTTCACTTTCTTGGCTGGTACCCCTGCATAAACACTGTTTGGCTCTACCTTTGTTCCTGAAAGCACCAATGAATTGGCTGCAATAATGGAATTAGATCCAATGACAGCGTGGTCAAGAACAGTAGCTCCAATGCCCACCAATACGTTATCTTCAATTTTTGCTCCGTGAATGGTGACATTGTGCCCCACCGAAACGTTATCGCCGATTTCTATCGTTGATTTTTCATACAACGTGTGCAGTACTGATCCATCCTGAATGTTTACTTTATTTCCGATTTTAATGCTGTTTACATCGCCTCGGAGTACAGCGTTGAACCAAATGCTGCAATCATCACCCATTTCCACATCGCCGATAACTGTAGCGTTATCAGCTAAAAAAACGTTTTTCCCAATTTTGGGGGTAAATCCTCTGACTGATTTTAATAATGCCATGATTTATTAATTTGTAATAAGGTTAAACCTTCTGTTGTAAAAAGATGTTAATTTAAAAGCGTTTCACTTTGCGAAGATGCAAATATAAAGCACCTGTTGAAAAACACCTATATTCTGTCTAAAATCTGACTAATGTCAACATTAGCTAAATTATTAGTCTCTAATTTTACATTAGTTTTACATGTTAACCCCCGGGGCTATGGAATGGTTTTGGCGGTTATTTATATTTAACATCTCTCAAAAAACAGGATAGCAATTCGTAATCAGCTTTATTATGGCTAAAAAATCTAAAGTAATTGAGAAAGAGGAAGTTGTTGTGAGGTTTTCCGGGGATTCCGGCGACGGAATGCAGCTGACCGGTTCTTTGTTTTCTTTCTCGTCTGCAATTTACGGAAACGATATTTCCACTTTTCCGGATTTTCCCGCAGAAATCAGGGCCCCGCAAGGTACTATTGGCGGTGTTTCAGGTTTTCAGGTTCATTTCGGACACAGTGAGGTTTATACTCCCGGAGACAATGCAGATGTGCTTGTGGCAATGAACCCGGCTGCTCTTAAAGCCAATTTGGAATGGCTCAAGCCCGGAGCTACCATAATCATTGATGTGGATACCTGCGATGATAAAAACCTTGCCAAAGCAGGATATAAGAGCAATGACCCAATTGAGGAAGATAATCTGTCAAGTTACAACATCATTAAGGCACCCATTACCACTCTGACAAAAGAGAGTCTGAAAGATATGGGACTTGATAATAAAACCATTCTCAGGAGTAAAAATATGTACGCTTTGGGATTGGTTTTCTGGCTCTTTAACAGACCTCTTGAAAATACAGAAGAGGTGCTGAGACAGAAATTTTCTAAAAATGAGAAAATTGCAGAAGCCAACATACGGGTTTTGGAAGCAGGGTATAACTATGGTTTGATTATTCAGGCCGGAACTCCGTCATACCATATTTCCCCGGCAGATATTAGAAAAGGAACTTACAGAAACCTAAACGGAAACCGTGCCATTGCCTGGGGCTTTCTGCTGGCTGCTGAAAAAAGTGGCCTTGAATTGTTTCTGGGATCATACCCAATTACCCCTGCGACTGAAATCCTTCAGGAGTTGTCGTCACGCAAAGACCTTGGAGTTAAAGTGTTTCAGGCAGAAGATGAAATTGCCGGCATTTCTACTGCAATTGGTGCCAGTTTTGCCGGAGATCTGGCTATTACCACAACCTCAGGGCCCGGGTTGGCACTCAAAAGTGAAGCCTTAGGGCTGGCTGTTATGGCCGAGTTACCCTTGGTGGTGGTAAATGTTCAGCGTGGTGGCCCAAGTACCGGCCTGCCTACTAAAACAGAGCAATCGGACCTGATGCAGGCCCTTTACGGACGTAATGGAGAAAGCCCGTTGGTAGTTATGGCGGCAAGCTCCCCTGTCAACTGCTTTGATTATGCTTTCTATGCAGCCAAAGTAGCCATTGAACATATGACTCCGGTAATATTGTTATCCGATGGATTCCTGGCTAATGGTACTCAGCCCTGGAGGATTCCTGAAGAAGGAGAGTTCCCGGCCATTGTGCCCCCGTATGTTGAAAAGCCGGCTTCCGAATGGAAGCTTTATGAGCGTGATCCGGAAAAATTGAATCGGTTCTGGGCTTTACCCGGAACACCTGAATACCAGCACCGGATTGGTGGCCTGGAAAAAGATTTCCTGACAGGCGCGGTTTCTTACGATCATCATAATCATGATAAAATGGTTAGGGTTCGCGAGGAGAAAATTGAACGCATTGCCGATTTTATTCCACAGCTTGAAGTTCATGGGGATGAAGATGCGGACTTGCTGATTGTGGGGTGGGGAGGAACTTTCGGTCATCTCTATACAGCTCTTGAAGGACTTCAGGATGAAGGTGAAAAAGTTGCATTGGCACATTTTAGTTACATCAATCCTCTACCAAAGAATAGCTATGAAGTACTGAGGAAGTATTCCAAAATTGTAGTTTGTGAATTAAACCTGGGGCAGTTTGCTTCACATTTGAGAAGTAAATTCCCCGATGTTGAATTCCTTCAATACAACAAAGTGGAAGGCTTACCTTTTACTGTGGCTGAGCTTAAAAATCATTTTCAAAAACTTTTAGAAGCCTAAATCATGTCTGAGAATAATAAATTAGCTTTTCAGGAATATAAAAGTGACCAGCGAGTTCGCTGGTGTCCTGGTTGTGGGGATCATGCCATTCTTAATTCGATACAAAAAGTGATGGCAGATATGAAAGTGCCTCAGGAGGAGGTAGCTGTTATTTCAGGGATAGGTTGTTCTTCGCGATTGCCTTACTATATGAATACGTACGGTTTTCATACTATACACGGAAGGGCTTCAGCCGTTGCATCAGGAGTTAAGGTGGCCAACCCTAAATTGCATGTTTGGCAAATAACAGGTGATGGCGATGCCTTGGCTATTGGAGGAAACCACTTCATACATGCCATCCGCAGAAATATTGATATCAATGTTATTCTTTTTAATAACCAGATTTATGGTTTGACCAAAGGGCAGTATTCTCCAACCTCCAAACGAGGATTTATTTCTAAAACATCGCCTTACGGAACCATTGAATACCCTTTCCGACCCGGGGAGTTGACCATTGGTGCCCGTGGATATTTCTTTGCCCGTACCATTGATAAGGACTTAAAGGTTTCGACAAAAGTGATGAAAGCAGCTGCTGAGCATAAAGGTACTTCAATTGTGGAAGTGTTGCAGAACTGTGTTATTTACAATGATAATACCCATAAAGAAATTACAGATAAGCAGTTTAAAGATGACCGTACCATCGTGCTTGAACACGGCAAACCGATGATTTTTGGAAAAGAGCGAAATAAAGGTTTGCTATTGGATGGCATCAAATTGCGGGTGGTCACCATCGGAGAAGATGGAGTTACTGAGAAAGATCTTTTGGTGCATGATGCTCATTGCGAAGATCCCACTATTCATCTGAAACTTGCAGATATGGAATATCCGGATTTTCCTGTTGCATTAGGGGTTATTCGTGACTCGGAGGCTCCTGTTTATGATCAGTGTGCACGTATGCAGATTGATGAAATACGGGAGCGATCAAAAATCAAAACGTTTAAGGATCTTGTTACTTCCGGAGAAGTTTGGGAAGTGAAATGATATGTAATTAGGGGCTGCTGAAAAAGTCAAAAGGGCAAAATTTACAAGCCGCCCAATCGAAGGAGTATTGAAATACTTCGAGATTCGGGCGGTGAAGAAAATTTTGTTCTTTTGATTAGCTGTTATTTTAGGATTAAGTGCAAAGAAATTCGAGTGTGATGCGAAATAAGCTTGCACTTTGGAGTTTGTTGATGTGACTTAAGATTTTAGTATTTAATAATGCAAGCGTTTTTCAGCGCCCCCTAAATTAAATAGATTTAAGGTTGAACGGTAACTGCCATATTTTTGCAGTTACCGTTTACTTGTATACAAGTGCAAAGAAATTCGAGAATGTTGTGAAAAAACCTTGCACCTATTGCTTTGGTAACAAGCTTTAAGTGTTTAATAGCTAGTAAAATAGGCGTTTTTCAGCCCGCTCTAGTTAAGGATATACTCGTTTTTCAGCGCGCCCTGGCTTAGCGTAAATCTTTAGTATTCGGTGTTAATAATTTCTGGACTCTAAATAAATACGACGATAACTTTTGACAAAATTAGCTCTTACATTATTTTCTCTTCCTTTTTTCTCTTTTGTTTTTCAAAAAGACTTACTGCATGGGCAATCTGATCCTGCTTGCCAAGTATATAAACAATGTCATCTTTATGGATTTTCGTGTTTGGCCCGGGATGGTCAATTAATTTTTCTTTTCGCTTAACAGCTACAACCGTAACTCCATAAGTCCCTCTGAATTCCATTTCACTAAGCGTGTGGTCTGCTACGGGTGAGTGGTCGGCAACCCTGAGTGCTGAAACTTCAAGATTTGGAAGCTGACTTAAGATAGAGCGTCTCGGACGCTTTTTCAAATCCCTTACAAGACCGTAATTATTCTTACGAATACTTCCGATGGTCACCTCAATTTCATCCCTCGGCATCAGGAATTTATTGAGGACACGTTCAAACATTTCAATGGCTGTTTCAAACTCTTCGGGCAGAACCTGTGTTGCTCCCATTCTATATAGGTCTTCAGCATCATCAATTTGACGTGTACGGACAATGATGGCTGCATGTCTGTTGAGGTGCCGCACCTTTTCAGTGATGGACATTGCGGTAACCACATCACCTACAGAGATAACAATAACGGCAGATGTTTTTACATGTGCCTTCTCGAGGATAGGGGAATTCTGAGCATCACCGTAAATAACACTCTCACCTTTCTGCTGCCTTTCCTTTACCGTGGCCGGATCAAAAACAATGGATATGTAAGGAATCTTAACGTGTCTGGCCATTACCGACATACTTAAGGCTCTTGAGTCTTTACCGATAAGAATAAGGTGGTTTTGCAATTCCGGTATTTCAATTTGTTTAAGAGGGAACAATCCTTCCACAAATCTTTTTGGAAGGGGTAGTTTCATGGCTGCATGTGAAAGCGGACGAGCCACCATAATCAGGAAAGGGGAAATTGACATGGTTATTACTGCTACAGCTAAAAATAACTGATAGTAATATTCCGAGATTATTTGGTAATTCTGACCCAGTTTGACCAAAATAAAAGAGAACTCACCTACTTGTGCCAGGGCCAGTCCTACCAATACCACTCCCCTGAAAGTATGCCCAAGCATAAAAGCGGTTCCACTAGCAATAAACATCTTTACCAACACCACCATGGCCACTGTTCCTAAAACAATGGTGATATTGTCCATAAGAAACTGAAGATCCAGAAGCATCCCGATAGAGACAAAAAAGAATGACGAAAAAGTGTCTTTAAAAGGGATGATGTGACCAAAAGCATTGTGACTGTATTCCGATTCTGAGATCATTAACCCGGCAAGGAAAGCTCCAAAAGCCAGAGACATTCCCAACTCAGCAGTCAGAAAGGCAACAGAAAGACATATCAACAGGATGCTCATCAGAAAGAGTTCCTGGTTTTTGGTCATGGCAATGGCATGGAGCAATTTGTTCATAAACCACTTATTGCCAAAGATGACAAAAAGGATGATGCCCAAAGATTTGAGGCCCATCCACAATATTTCTTCCATTATGTTGGTGGATTCGCCACCTATGATGGGGGTAAAAAGCAATAGGGGAACCAGTATGAGATCCTGGAAAATCAGCACTCCTAAAACTGTTCTTCCGTAATTGGAGGTTATTTCTGACCGGTCCTGAAGTATTTTTAGTACGACCGCTGTACTGCTTAATGCTGTTAAAAAACCAACGAAAAGGGCTCCTCTGAAATCGAGGTTGTACATTCTGGAAATGCCCAGTACAATAAGAGTGGTTAACGAAAACTGAAGAAAACCGCCCCAGAAAACGATTTTCCGGATCTTAATCAGATGTTTTAATGAAAACTCCAGTCCAATGGTGAACAGAAGCAATACTACCCCAATTTCTGCCAAAACTTCAATGTTTTCCACACTGCTGATAACACCAGTTAGGTGTGGCCCGGCCAGTACACCTGTTAAAAGGTAGCCTACTATTGAGGGAATCTTTATTTTCGTAAAAATGAAGTTTACCAGAGTCGATAGAGCAAATATTATGAGGATATCCTTAAGTATTGTGAATTCCATATTGGCAGAATTTGAGGGAAAAAAGTGATTTATTCAATTTTTATTGCAACGAAACTATTTTTATTAGGGCAGTTCTTTCAATGAATAATACAAATATAGGTGATTTTTGTTGGCAAAAGGCAGGTAATTAAACGTAATAATTGTAAGGTTGCAGGAGATCTGCAAGGTGTATCTTTTCTGTCTTCCACATTGTCATCTGTTAGCTTGTCTGATGTAATTTATTGTCAGTAACTTTTCCTGTCTTAGTTTACTTCGCACTCCGGAATACAAAACATTTCTTGTCAGTCTTCTTTGTTGGGGTTTTATGGTCAATCAATACTCCGTTATACTTTTGTAAAAAGCTATAAATCAATTATTTGGGACCAAAGATGCATTTGCTTTAAGTTTCAGATTATCAATGCTATATGGTTTATCTTGGCTTAAGTTTATTTTTGCGTGTTTTTGGGGATCGAGCCTTACCAATGGAAGATCAGGCGCGGCGGATTCTTTCTGGGAAAGCGGCAGAGCCGAAGCCGATCCGCCGTTTTACCTCTGGTGGCGGATCGGAATTCGCCAGACCTAATTCGGTACTACCATTTCAGGAGGACCAATGATGCCCTTTTTACTTTAATATGGTGACTTTGTCCTTGCAAGGACTTGCACTATTTAATCTCTAAGGGCAAAAACGCATTTTTAAACTACAGCCTTTATCTTAAATCTTTTATCTATCCCGAAGCATCGGGACTAACGATCTATTGGGGCAATATAACAATGCAAAAAAAAAATAAATTAAATGATTAGGAGGCGTTGTGAAATGGTGTTAAAACCCTGGAATATTCTTGATTCTTGTTCAATTTTAGTATATTTGGGTATAACAGAAGGAAAACCGTAAAAATAAATAAACAATTAAAGTAAAATACTATGTCAAATTATCATGAACCAGCAGAAGAATTATCACAACAGGCCCGTGATTTCTCCAGGGCACTGAATAGTTTAAAAGAAGAGGTTGAGGCTGTAGACTGGTATCATCAAAGGGTTGATCTTTCAGAAGATGAATCCCTGAAAGGTATTATGGCTCATAACCGCGATGAAGAAATTGAACATGCTTGCATGACAATAGAGTGGCTTCGCCGCAATATGCCGGGCTGGGAAGAGCAATTGCGCACTTATTTGTTTACCGAGGGTGATATAACTGAACTCGAGGAAGGCGAAGAAGGAGGCGAAGCAGGTTCAGACTCTTTAGGAATTGGAAAAATTGAAAAATAACAGGAGGAACATATGGATATTTTAAGAAAATCTATGGCTCCCATTTGCGAGAAAGCTTGGGAAGAAATTAATGAAAATGCAGCCGAAGTTCTTACCTCTGTTCTTTCAGCTCGAAAGTTTGTTGATGTTGAAGGGCCTAAAGGATGGGACTTTCCGGCGTTATCTTTGGGGCGTGTAGATGTGCCCAGCGGACAAAATGGCGAGGTTCAATATGGGATTCATCAGGTGCTTCCTTTAATTGAGACTCGCGTTCCTTTTGAGTTAAATATCTGGGAGCTAGACAATGTGGCCCGCGGTGCCAAAGACATCGATTTGGATAATATGGAAGAAGCCGCGCGTAAATTGGCCCGTTTCGAAGAGGATGCTATTTACAATGGTTTCAAATCAGGTCAAATTAAAGGGATTAAAGAGTGCTCAGAACACGATTCTTTAACTCTGCCTGCAGATGATGACGAAATAATTGCAGTGATTTCTGAAGGAATTGCGAAGCTAAAAGCAGCCTCAGTTGAAGGACCTTATTCTTTGGTGTTGAATACCGAGCAATGGCAGCGTTTCAATTCTTCCGGTCAGGGCTATCCTTTACGTAAACGCGTAGAGAGTTTATTGGGAGGCTCTATTATCATGGCACCTTACGTTGAAGATGCCTATCTCGTTTCTGAGAGGGGAGGAGACTTTGAAATGGTGATTGGCCAGGATATTTCTATTGGCTATGAATCACATAACCAAAAAACCGTACAGTTGTACTTTACTGAATCATTTACTTTTCAGTGTGTGGATCCCGCAGCAGTGGTGGTGCTCAAATAGACTGGACTGAGAAATACTATTTGAAGGCGCAGGGGAATCATCCCTGCGCCTTTTCTGTTTATTAGTGTTTTAGACCATCTGTTTGAAGCAAATTTTTGTAATAATGAACACACAATTGTATTTGAATTTTTTGGCCGCAATGATGGCCATTGTTAATCCCATAGGTATATGGCCCGTCTGGAGTCAGTTGACCAACGATCAGGCAAGTGCCATTAGAAACAGAGTGGCATTTCTGGTCGTTCTTACTTCGTACGGCATTCTCCTGGTTTTCTTGTTCTCGGGAAGATACATTCTTGAGTTCTTCTCTATAGACCTGGAAATTTTTAAAGTGGCAGGAGGTATATTGCTGCTGAATACCGGTATATCAATGGTGCGGGGTACAGCTTCACAGTTAACCGATCGCAAAGAAAATGGTACGACAAACATGTCTATTGCCAAGCAGAGGTTTAGGAAGATTGTGGTTCCCATTGGTATTCCCGCACTGGCAGGGCCCGGGTCTATTACTACTGTTATTGTATTCGGAACGCAGGCAGATACAACCATTGATTATATTGTTCTGCCTGCAGTCGTGTTTGTCGCTTTTCTGACTCTTTTTGTGGTTTTCCTGAATTCTCTTTATTTGGAAAGAAAAGTAGATGATATTGTTTTTACCATTTTCACCCGCATTTTTGGTATTATGGTTACAGCCATTGCCTTTCAGTTTATGCTGGAAGGACTGGGAGAGGTGTTCCCCGGATTGATGGGAAACGGGTCGGTTTTGGAAAAGGGATAAAAAATAAATTAATGGTTTCCAATAAAGGCAGACGGTGTTTTTCCAAATTCCTCTCTGAATTTTTTTGAAAAATAGGCCGGCGAAGTAAAGCCTACATCCAGGGCCACACCTGAAATATTTCCCCGTTGCTGTTCGAGTATGTATTTGGCTTTGTGCAGTCTGAACTTGCCAATATATTCGGAAGGTGTAAAATCCGTCAGAGCTTTCATCTTTCGGTATAAGTGAATCCGCAACATCCCGATTTCCCGGCTGAGGTCTTCTACCGAGAATTCCGGGTTGGTATAGTTCTTTTCAAGAATTTTCTGAAGATTGGAAAGAAATTTTTGGTCAACTGTGGTGACGTTGTCCATATTTTCTGATTTACCAATAGCAGCAATGTTACTTTGGTATTGAATTTTAAGCTTTCTTCGGGTTTCAATGAGTTTTCTAACCCGTACCGAGAGGTAATTGGGATCAAAAGGTTTTTCGATGTATGCATCAGCTCCGGTTTCAATACCATGAATTTTTTGATCGATTCCGGCTTTTGCTGTAAGCATAATGATTGGGATATGACTGGTTTCTATGGTTTGTTTAAGATGGTCAGTCAGTTCAATGCCGTCCATCTCAGGCATCATAAGGTCCGTGAGAATAAGCTCAGGGGGTTGTTGTTCAATTACAACCAACGCTTCTTTTCCATTGGCAGCACTTTTAACTTCATAATTCTGGTTTAATAGCTTTATCAAATAAGTTTTTAGCTGTTCGTCATCTTCTACTATAAGCAAGCGGGGTTTTCTATCAAAATCTTTCCATTCTTTTTCCTGAACGTTTTCTTCAAACTCCTTTTTTTGCGGTTGGGGAATTTCCGGCATTTGTTTGACTAAATCCTGGGCTCCCTTATATTTTTCTCCCCTTGGGAGTGTCACCCTGAAAAGTGTTCCGGATTTCCCATCGCTGGCCACTTCAATACTTCCATCGTGCTTCTCCACAAATCCTTTGGAGAGAGCGAGACCTATGCCTGTTCCCATGGACCGGTGATGTTTTTGCTGATAGAAAGGCTCATATATCTCCTGTTGTTTGTCAGGAGGTATGCCGGGACCAGAATCACTGACTTCAATAATAATCTGGTCCTCTGCATTGATGAAAGTACTGAGAGTAATTTCTCCTTTTCTTGGAGTAAACTTAAAGGCATTTGAAAGAAGATTAAAGATGACTTTATCTATCTTGTCAATGTCAATCCAGACAACCTCTTCTTCAGGTGATGACTCCAATTTGAAATCAATCTCCTTTTGCCGGGCAAGGGGAAGAAAAGCTTTGTATATGTTTTCCGTTATTTCATGCAGATGTGTTTCGGAAATGTTAAGATTGATTTTTCCGGTATCCATCTTACGGAAGTCCATTAGCTGATTGATCAGTCTTAATAGTCTGTCGGTGTTCTGTTTGATCAGATTGAGACTTTCCTTTAACGAGGTTGAAAGTGAGCTTTCGGAACTGCTCAGTGTTGATATTAACTCATTAACGGGCGCCTGGATAAGGGTTAGAGGCGTTCTGATTTCATGGCTGATATTTGTGAAAAAGCTGAGCTTGGCCTGGGTTGCTCGTTCTACCTGCTTATTCATTTCCCTGATTTGCTCATTTTGATGCTCTAACTGTTCCTTTTGCTTTTCAATTGCCTTGTTTTTATGAGCCAGCTGACTGTTGCGTCTGCGAATCATGGTATAGTAATAGGCCAGCCATAAAGATAAAATTACCAGAAGAGCCAGGCTGATGAGAGCAATGTTTAACAAAGAACGTTGATCGTTAAATTGTTGTTCCTGCTGCCGTATACGACTGGTTTGTTTGACAAGTATGTCCTGGAAAGCGATGACCTGCTCCAATTGGAGTCTCAATACTGTAACGTTGGTACTGTCTACAACCGATGTTCCCAGAATATTTTGTTTGTTAAAAGGCTCATCTATCAATATGGCACGTGCAATCTCTATGGCTTTTTTCCCGCCTGTGGGATAGATAAAAGAAGCCTGAAGCACTCCCTCTTCAACTAATTTCATCCCGAGGTTGGGCAGGGCATCAATACCTACCACAAAAAGATCTTCAATGCCCATCGAATTGGCCACTTCTCTGGCACTACGGGCCATTACATCATTGTGACCGAAAACAATATCCACCTGTTCTTCACTGAAAACTTCTTCTGCTACTTCTCTGGCGTTATCAGGCAGCCATTTGCCTTCCATACTGGCTACAACATTCAGGTTGGGATGATCTTTTAATACATCAAAAAAACCATTGTGTCTCTCCCTGGCAGGACTGGAACCATCCATCCCTCTTATTTCAAGAATGCGGCCTTTACCATTGTGAATATTGGCAATGTAAGTAGCCACATCCCTGCCTATCTGGTAGTTGTTGGCGCCAATAAAGGCGGTATATTTTCCCGAGTTGATTTTTCGATCTATAATAATTGTTGGAATGCCCTGTTCAAAGGCTTCCTCAGCAATAGGCGTAATGGGGCCCGATTCGTTTGGGGAGATGATCAGTAAGTCTACTTTGTTATTGATAAGCTCCCGGATTTGTAATTGTTGCCGCCGTGTATTTTCTCTTGCGTTCAAAATGGTTAGTTCAAGATCAGGATATAAAGCGGCGGTCATCACCATTTCCTTATTCATGGTTTCACGCCATTCGTCCATTGCACATTGTGAAAATCCAATGTGAAAGGTTTCCTGGTTATTCTTCTTACAACCTGAAAAAAGAATAATAAGGAGGAATAGAAAAGGGTATTTGCTTAAAGATTGTTTCATAAATCAATGTTCTTCGGGAGGCAAATTAAGAAAAATTAAAATAGTTCCACGAATAATAATTGCTTCAAAACTTCTTTTAATTCGCTTTTTTTCTTGCTCTGTTAATGTTGTTACATTTTGTGTAACATGCCTTATTGCAGCTGTGAGGAGGTTGTGTTTGAAACAAAATTAATAGTGTTTGTAACCATCTTGATAGCATGGTGGAGTGCAACACCTTTACATTTGTGTTAACGATTTTTATCAAAAACAAGTTTGCTAAGGTTTAACATTAAAAATATCAAATTATGAGGACAGTCTTTTTAATTCTTTTCGTTCTTTTCGGTTTAGGTGCCTGCAACGTACCCCAAAAGGATAAAGGAACCAGTGGGATGAAAAGCGGCTTGATGAGTGAGCAGTGGCGCCCACAAATCCATTTTACTCCCAAAGCTCAGTGGATGAACGACCCCAACGGTATGGTTTACCATGACGGAGAATATCATTTATTCTATCAGTATCACCCCAATAGCAATGTTTGGGGGCCAATGCACTGGGGACATGCCATAAGTGAAGACCTGATACATTGGGAACATTTGCCCATTGGGTTATATCCCGATTCATTGGGAACCATTTTTTCCGGAAGTGCAGTAGCAGATGTCGATAACACATCCGGTTTTGGCAAGAATGGGAAAACCCCCTTGGTGGCTGTTTATACCAATCACAGTCATGAGAAAGAAAGCGAAGGGCGAATAGATTATCAGACACAAAGTATTGCTTACAGTCTGGACAATGGCCGCACCTGGACGAAATATGAGAAAAACCCTGTTCTCGATAATCCCGGAATCAGAGATTTCAGGGATCCTAAAGTGAGATGGCATGAGCCTACCCAAAAATGGATTATGACCCTGGCTGTAAAAGACCGGGTATCCTTCTACTCTTCACCAGATCTTAAAGAGTGGACTTTTGAAAGCAGCTTTGCACAGGATGAGGAACACAATGGAGTTGTGGAATGTCCCGATTTATTCCCCTTGAACTATAACGGGCAAGAAAAATGGGTTTTATTCATCAGTTTGAACCCCGGTTTTCTGCACGGGGGATCGGGAACTAAATATTACATCGGAGAATTTGACGGAAAAGAATTCATTCCAGACGATCCGAATGCCCCAACTCATTGGTTCGATTATGGAAAAGATAATTATGCAGGTGTCACCTGGTCTAATATCCCGGAGGAAGATGGCCGCACCCTTTTTATTGGATGGATGAGCAACTGGCAATATGCTACCGTTGTTCCTACCGAGCAATGGAGAAGTGCCATGACTTTGCCCCGTTCACTTGAACTGGTGGAAGGCGCTGGTGGAAAACCTGTTTTAAAAGGAGAGGTAGTCAATACCATCGAAAACATTGCCGGTGACTGGCAGGAAAAAAGCGACCTTCCAGTGGCAGCTGCTGAAGCCGGAACATTGGAATTCAGTTTTGAAGAGGATGCAGCTTACCAATTGTCTCTTGAGTTTGACATTCAGATGGATGCTACCGCAACCATTGATCTGTACAATGAAGCGGGCGACAGCATCTTTATCACCCTTGACAAAAATCGTGAATTGGTTGTTTTTGACAGGATAGACTCGGGAGAAACCACCTTTAATGAGAATTTTCCCGGAAAATACGATGCTCCTGTTGCGTTTGAAGGTCCCGTTAAAGTTGATTTGTACGTTGATCAATCCTCTGTAGAGATGTTTATCAATGGAGGAAAAGTCCAAATGACCAATTTGGTTTTTCCTGAAACACTTCTTACCGGAGTTGAGATTTATGGTTCCGGAGATTCACAACTGATAACTGCCAAAGCAAGAGTTTTGAACTCAATTTGGAAATAACAGAAACAAAACGAAAACAATTAATAGAAGTAATATGAAGATTGAAAAGAGATTATTGTGGGCCATTATCGTTTCTGTGATGGGCAGTTTGATTTTTGGCATTAATATGGCCGCCATCTCCGGTGCTGTGACTTTTGTGAAGGATCACTTTCTTTTGAGTGAATTTCAGATTGGGCTGGTGGTGAGTGCTATTGTAATAGGTTGTATGATAGGTGCTTTTTCCGCAGGATCCATATCCGAAAAGATTGGCCGGAAAAATGTACTGATCGGAACAGCAGTTCTGTTTTCCATATCGGCTGTTTGGAGTGCGTTGGCATCATCGATGGGCGGACTTGTTGCTGCCAGAATTATTGGAGGTGTTGGAGTAGGAGCCGTATCTGTAATGGTGCCTACTTATATCAGTGAGATTGCTCCGGCGCGGGTCAGAGGAACCCTGGGAACCTTCAATCAGTTAGGTATTGTGATAGGTATTTTGCTTGCTTATGTATTTGATTACAGCATGCTGGATGTGGAACATGGATGGCGCTGGATGCTGGCAAGTCCGTTGTTTATTGCTGTACCTTTTTTAATTGCCATGCAGGTGAAATTCCCTGAGAGTCCACGCTGGTTGGTGCTTAAAGGGTTTAAAGATGAGGCACTTCATGTGTTGACAAGAGTTGCAGGACCGCAAAATGCGCGAAAAGAATACGATAGCATTGTAAAAGGGATTGAAGAAGATCGGAAAAAGTCTGATAAAGACGTGAAGTTTTCTCATCTCTTTAAAGGCAAGGTAGGTAAGGTTGTGTTCTTAGGAATAATGTTGGCTGCATTTCAGCAAATAACCGGTATCAACGCTATTATTGCTTATGCACCTACCATCTTTAATGAAACCGGAGTAGGTGGAGATATGGCTCTGCTTCAGTCAGTGATGGTTGGCATTGTTAACTTTCTGTTTACCCTTGTTGCCGTATGGTTGATCGACAAGCTTGGGCGTAAAAAGCTCTTGCTGATAGGAACCGCCGGTATGACTGTTTCCCTGGGTTATTTGGTGTTTGCTTTTCTTACAGGACGTGCCGACAGTTTGGGCGTATTGATATCCATCCTTGGATACATTGCTTTCTTTGCGGCTTCCCTGGCGCCGGTCATGTGGGTAGTGACATCCGAAATTTATCCAAACAAGATCAGAGGGGTTGCCATGTCGGTATCCACTGCAGTAAGCTGGGTCTGTACTTTTATCGTGGTGCAGTTTTTCCCATGGATGCTTAATAGCCTTGGCGGTGCAGTAGCGTTTGGATTCTTCTTATTCTTTACGGTATGGGCATTCTTCTATATTCTTGCCAAAATTCCGGAAACAAAAGGAAAATCCCTGGAAGAAATAGAGGAAGAACTTGGATTGAGAGGTGATCTTGAAGAAGAATTGAATATAAAGACAATTAACTCATAATGAATAAAGGTTACCGGATCTCAGTTTTTTCAAGTGTTAAACCTGATTCCTTAATTAGAGGGGATTACCAAACTTGCTATTGCGCAAGATCCGGTAGCTTTTTAATATTAAAAATATTATGAAAAAAGCTGTTGTTGGAATTGGCGAAATTCTTTGGGATTTATTGCCCGAAGGAAAACAACTGGGCGGAGCTCCAGCAAATTTTGCCTGGCATGCTAAGCAATTAGGGGCTAATGGAGCTGTAATAAGTGCTATAGGTCAGGACAAACTTGGAGATGAGATTTTGGAATTAATTAATTCCAAAGGCCTGACAAACGGGATCTCAATATTGGAGAAACCAACTGGAACTGTGGGGGTGGAACTGGTGAATGGGATTCCGGATTATACAATTTTTGAAGATGTTGCCTGGGACCGCATTGAATTAAATAAAACAGCAATTGAAGTTTTAGATCATGCAGATGCCATTTGCTTTGGTTCTTTGGCCCAACGATCGGAGGTTTCACGTCAAACAATTCGTAAAGCTCTTGAAGCTACACCTATCGGCTGTGAAAAGGTATTTGATATAAACCTTCGCCAGAACTATTACAGCAAAGAAATAATTGAAGCCTCTTTGCAACAAGCAACCGTATTTAAGCTCAATGATGAGGAATTAATTGAACTGAGGAAAATGTTTCAGCTCGAAGGTGATGACCTGAAAGTATGCGGAGAGTTAATGGGGAAATTTAACCTGAAACTTCTTGCACTTACAGGAGGAGAAGAAGGGAGCACATTGATGACAATATCTGAAGTTTCCCATTTAGAAACCCCTAAGGTAGAGGTTGCTGATACAATTGGAGCGGGAGACTCTTTTACTGCTGCCATAACTATGGGGCTATTGGAGGGTTTACCACTTCCAGAAATTCACAGAAGAGCTGTTAATTTATCAGCATTTGTCTGTACACAAAATGGAGCAATGCCTTCCTTAAAGGAAGGTGTCCTGGAAAAAATAATAGAATGATGAGAGCATTAATAAATGTTATTCAATTTAAATCAGTTGATCATGAAGAAAAATCTAATGTTTAAAAATTTAAAAAGGGTAATTTTTATGGCCGCTTTTTGGAGCCTTTTTGTAACAAAGGTTTTAGGTCAGAATATAGAAGTTACCGGTAAAGTAACAGATCAGGAAGGAGAACCTCTTCCCGGTGTAACTATAGTGCAGGAAGGAACGACAGAGGGAACCATTACTGATATTGATGGTAACTACCTGATAAATGTTGATCAAAATGGGATTTTGGTTTTTAGTTTCATTGGAATGGAATCACAAACGATTCCGGTAAATGGTCAAAGTCGTATTGATGTGGTGATGAGGAGTACCATGATTGATCTGGAGCAAGTGGTTGTAACAGGTTATCAAACCCAGCGTAAAGCAGATCTTACCGGTTCGGTAAGTGTTGTGGAAGTTGATGAAATGCAGGAAATCCCCACAAGCAATCCGATGAAAGCGCTTCAGGGACGGGTTGCCGGAGTATTTGTTCAAACAGATGGTAATCCCGGAGGAGGTGCAACTGTACGTATCAGAGGAGGAAGTACTTTGAATGATAACAATCCTCTTTATATTATTGACGGAACTCCAACTCCTGGCGGCATTGATTTCTTAAACCCCAACGATATTGAGTCGATGCAAGTATTAAAAGATGCTTCTGCCGCCAGTATTTATGGAGCGCGAGCTAATAATGGAGTGATTCTGATAACGACCAAAAAAGGTAAAAGTGGCAAAAGCCGCATTGAATTCAGAAGTTCCGCCACTATGGAGTACTATCCTGATCAATTAGATGTTCTGAATACTTACGACAGAGGTTTCGTTAACTGGCAGGCTTCCATTAACGACGGTAAAACGCCTACGTCAGCTATTTATGATTATGAATGGCATACCAACGACGAGGGTGTGGCCGTTCTGGATAAAATTTTGTTGCCTGAGTTTATCGACCCTGCAAAAACAATGCGGCCGGCCAATACAAATTGGTATGATGAGGTGACTCAATCTTCCCTTATTCAAAATTACAGTCTTTCTATTTCTAATGGAAATGACAGAGGAAATTCTCTTTTTTCCATTAATTATTACGATCATGATGGAATAATCAAAGAGACCAATTCCAATAAAATTACGGCACGGGTAAACAGTAATTACAGTTTCCTTGATGGTAAACTGAAAATAGGTGAAAACCTTGCAGTTTCCAAAATTAACAATACTCAAATTCCAACAGGTGATGTCATGTATCTTGCCTTGGTTCAGCAGCCTGTTGTTCCTGTTTATAGTGTGGATGGTGGCTGGGGAGGTCCTGCGCCAGGAATGACCGACCGTCATAATCCGGTTCGAATGATTGAACAAAACAAGCAGAATATAGAAAAGCGTGGTAAGATTTTCGGTAACATGTTTGCTGAAATAACCCCAATTGAAGGACTGTCCCTGAGGTCAAATTTTGGAGTTGACTATAATCAGGCATATCTGAGAAGAATGGACTATAGTTACGAGTCCGGCTTTTTGATTAGCGATATTTCTCGCAATACCACTTCTCAATCACACAATCTTGCTTGGACCTGGACCAATACCGCAAATTATAAGTTCAAAGCCGGTAAACATGATTTTGATATTTTGGCAGGTACAGAGGCCATAAAGTATGAAGACGAATGGTATTACGGAAGTAAAGAGGGATTTGCTCTTGAAGACCCGGATTACATGTTTCTGGATGCAGGATCTGAAAAACCGTTAAATGGAGGTGGTGGAGCTTCAAACTCCCTATTCTCTGTATTTGGGAAAATAAACTATTCATTTAACCAAAAATACCTGGCTTCTGCAACTTTTCGCCGCGATGGTTCTTCCAGATTCGGTTCAGAGAAGAAATACGGAACGTTCCCTGCATTTACCCTGGGATGGAGGTTAAGCGAAGAGGCGTTTGTGCAAGATGCTTTACCCATGCTTTCCAACCTTAAATTGAGGGCAGGATGGGGAGTTACAGGAAACCAGTCTATGCCAAATGATGCAATTTATTCCACCTATACTTCTGTTTATGGTATCGATCCTACGTGGACATTTGACACCGGTACTGCCTACGATATTTCAGGTGGTGACACCGGAGCTTTGCCTGCCGGATATAGAAAAGTAAGAGAAGGTAACCCATTTCTTACATGGGAAGAAGCTACTGAAACCAATATTGGACTCGATTTTGGATTGTTAAAACAAAGCATTTATGGTAGCGTGGATTATTTCATGAAAGAAACCCGTGATATTTTGATTACCCCACCTTACATTGCTGTGAAAGGGGAAGGAGGTGACCAGACTCAGAATGGTGCCACATTGGAAAATCGGGGACTTGAAATTGTAATTGGTTACCGGAATGAATTTGAAAACGGCCTTGGTATTGATATTTCCGCAAATGTTTCGTCATTCAGACGAGAAATTACTTATCTGCCTGATAACGTTCTTACCGGATATCCCGGTGACCCGGCAACCGGAAAAAATGTACTTGGAAGAGCCGAAAATGTGCATTTTGGGTACGTTGCAGACGGCCTTTTCCAAAACCAGGATGAAGTAGACGCCCACGCTCAACAAACGGGTAAAGGAGTTGGACGTATTCGCTATAAAGATATTGGCGGCCTGGATTCAGATGGAAACTTTGTTTATGAGCCTGATGGTGTCGTGGATGCACTTGATAGAACTTTTATTGGTGATCCCAATCCTGATTTTGAATATGGACTCAGCACTAGTTTTACTTTTAAAAACTTTGATCTGAGAATGTTTTTTCAGGGAATATATGGTGCTGATGTATATAATGAATACAAGCACCTGACCGATTTTACTTCTATCTGGCAGGGAACAAACTTTGGAGCGCGTACCCTGAATGCCTGGTCACCCCAGAACGCCGGATCATCAATCCCGATGCTCACATTAACAGATACAAACAACGAAAACAGAGGATCTACTTACTTTATCGAAAACGGATCATATCTAAAGTTGAGAAATATCCAGTTGGGATATAACCTCCCAAAAACATTCACTGAAAGAATGAACATATCCAATGCAAGAATTTATCTGCAGGGACAAAACGTCTTTACTCTAAGTGATCAGAGCGGAGAGGACCAATACACAGGTGTAGATCCGGAAAATCCAAACTTCGGATATCCGATTCCCGCAAGTTATACCATTGGTCTTAATTTAACATTCTAAACAATTTGGAATTATGAAAGTATTTAAGTATAATATATTGATTGGTTCAGTTTTGCTTATTGCATTGCTGATGGGGGCCTGTAAAGAATCGTTCCTGGAAATTACCCCTAAAGGAACAGTGAGTCAGGGCCAGTTGATAACTCCGGAGAATGCTGATAAAATGGTGATTGCTGCTTATGCCGAGCTTGGCAACGATCACTATACAGCGCCAAATTCCTTATGGCCATACGCCGATATTACCAGTGGTGATGCCTATAAAGGTGGAGGCGGTACCGGAGATATTTGGGAATTTAATTTTCTTGAGTTATTCTCTTTCAATACAACTGATAATCCTTTAGTCGATCAAAAATGGTTTAGACTTTATGTAGGTGTTTCGAGAGCCAATGAAGCTTTAAGGATTGTGAACCAGATTTCAGAAGAAAAATATCCTGAGAAATTGCATCGTCAGGCCGAATTGAGGTTTTTGAGAGCTCATCATTTTTTTATTCTTAAAACCATGTTTAAGCACATTCCATGGATTGATGAAACAATCGAAGGAGATGAGTTTAAACAGGTCTCAAATCGGGAATTTACTGATCAGGAGCTTTGGAGTAAAATAGCCGGAGAGTTTCAGTTTGCAATGAATAATCTTCCCGAAAACCAGGAGGACGCCGGGCGTCCCAATAAATATGCTGCTGCTGCTTACCTGGCTAAAGCAAAGCTTTATAAAGCTTACGAACAGGACGCAGATAATAATGTTACAAGTATAAATCAGTCATTATTGCAGGAAGTTGTGGGTCTGGTTGATGAAGTTATTGCCTCAGGTCAGTATGAGTTATTCCCGGATTTTGCTTACAACTTCTTATGGAATTACGATGATGGATCAACGGAGTCAGTTTGGGCCATTCAAAGAAGTATTGACGATGGAACACCTAAAGGGCGTCTTGACTGGGGTAATATGCTAAACTACCCCATGAACCCCGAGTATGGATGCTGCTGGTTTCATATTCCTTCTCAAAATCTTGTAAATTCCTTCAAAACCAGTGAGGATGGATTGCCTATGTATGATTCATTCAATGATTTCGATGTCCTTCAGGGAGACGACTTTCAAAATAACACCTTTGATGCCCGGTTAGACCACACAGTGGCTATTCCAGGTCACCCCTGGAAATATGATCCTGACTTTGTGTATGAAGAGAGTTGGGCCAGGGCAACCCAAATCTATGGTACGTTCTCTTCATTGAAAGAGAATCAGCATTACGAATGTGCCTGCTTTTCTAAAGTACCTCCATTTATGGCCAGTTCAAAAAATACTGATATTATTCGATATGCTGATGTATTGCTTTGGAAAGCAGAGGCTTTGATTGAGTTGGGGCGTCAGAATGAAGCACTGCCAATTATCAACTCCCTCCGAAATCGCGCAGCTAATAGCACCGGATTGTTGGTTAACAGTGATGGCAACCCTACTTCGAATTACAGTATGGCTGAATATGAACCCGGTGTTAACTGTACATGGGATCAGGATTTTGCCAGAAAGGCTTTGCGTTGGGAGCGTCGTCTTGAGTTTGCCATGGAGGGCATTAGATTCTTTGACCTCGTTCGCTGGGGAATTGCTGCTGAATACATTAATGAGTACTTCGCAGAAGAGTCTGCCAAACGTGAGTATTTGAAAGACGGACAATTTACTGCCGGGAAACATGAATATTTCCCTATTCCTCAGCAACAAATTGATTTTAGTCGAGGATTGTATGAGCAGAATCCCGGATGGTAATACGTTAAACTTAATATTAAAAAATCATGAGATATAATGTTTTATTGAAACTCACAGCCTTTCTTTTTGCAGGTGTTTTACTTAATTCCTGCGAAGAAAGTGAATGGGGAAATGGCGGACTGGAGCTTGATACAGATGTTCAGATTAAGAGTTTTACTGTTGATGGCGTTGAAGGTGAAATCAACCAGGATGAAAACTCCATAAGTGTCTATCTTCCCAAGGATACAGAAGTGAATGCATTGTCTCCACAGGTGGAAATTGCGGAAGGGGCTACAATAACTCCTTCTGCAGGAGAAACAACAGACTTTAGTTCTTCGGAACAAAGTCCTGTGGTTTTCCGGGTGGAAAACGGGAATTTGTTTAGTGAGTACAACGTAACAGTTCAGTCTATTAATGCTAAAATCACCTCGTTTACCATTGGTGAGCGGCAGGGTGTTATAGACCATGAAGCCCGAACCATAAATCTAACAGTTCCATTTGGAACAGATCTTACGCAATTAGAACCTGATCTTGAGTATACCGATGGTGCTGTGATTTCACCGGCAGCAGGTGAGTCTCTGGATTTTTCTTCTACGGTTATTTATACCTTAACTTTTATGGAAGAAACTTTTGAGTATTCTGTAACAGTTGAGGAAGGTGAGGAAGTTATTCCTGACCTGGTGATCTATAACGGGGAAGATGTTGTGCCTTCATGGTGGACAGTTGGCTCTGCCGGAGACATTGCCAGCAAGTTTGAAAATCCTCAGGTAGATGGAATTAATGCCACTTCCTATTGTGCCTCTATTTGGAGGAACCCTCAGGATGATCCCTGGACCGGAGGAGGTTTGGGAGGTCTGGATGTTGATCCTTCCAAATATGTACGCTTTTCGTTAATGGTACTGAAAGAAGTGGCCGGAGATGTTCAGATGGAAATACAGGGAGAAGGTGCCGGTAATCAATACTTAAAAGTAAATTATACTGCTGAGAATGTTGGAAAATGGCAACAGCTTGAGTTTACTTTGCCGGAAGGTCATGGTCTGACAAAAATAACGACCATTCTAGTTGCTCCACAGATAGATGATACAAAGAATGATCCTGACTTTTTCGGTCACCGAATGTATTGGGATCAGTTGGTTGCTCTTCCTGCAGGTGAATAGGGTAATAGGATTGAATAAACGGGCGAACAGGGGCAGATGCTTCTGTTCGCTCCAAATTAGTTTTGAGATGAGGTATATTTTTATTTTAATGTTATTGGGAATAGTTGGTATGGCTGCTTCCTGTGACGATGAAAACAATTCGGAGAATATCAAGGAAGATCCGGATGTGGATTTATCAACTCAGCGTCGTTTCCCGCAGGAAGTTGGAGGATATGAGTATTTTTTCAGACCTCAGAATACATGGGTGGGAGATCCTATGCCTTTTTATGAAAATGGGACATACCATGTGTTTTACCTTCAGGATGAGCGGCCGGCTTCAGATCAGTTTCACCCATGGCACCTGGTTGAAACAAATGATGCAAGTTCTTATGATTATAAAGGAGTAGCTATTCCTTGTGGCGAAACTGATGAGCAGGACATAGCTATTGGAACCGGTAGTGTAATTAAGAAGGATGGTATTTATTATGCTTTTTATACAGGACATAAATGGAACCATGCTCCTGATCAACCCCGTGAAGCTGTTATGATGGCGACTTCAACCGATCTGCAAAACTGGAATAAGAATCAGGATTTTATGCTTTTTGCTGATCCGGGCTACGACCAAAATGAATTTAGGGATCCCTATTTGATAAAGGATGAAAGTAGTGGGGAATACATTATGCTTGTTAGTACCCGGCTCAATAATAAAGCTACGTTGGCAAAATATGTCTCTACAGATCTAATCAACTGGGAACTGGAGCTCCCATTCTATTCAGATGATTCTGTATTTATGATTGAGTGTGTGGATATTTTTGAAATGAGAGGAAAATGGTACTTCATTTATTCTAATATCAATGACCGGAAAGTTCATTATTTGACCTCAGAAAGTTTATTTGGTCAATGGGAAAAACCTCAGGATGATTTGTTGGACGGCTCAGCTTATTATGCCGCTAAATCGGCAAGTGATGGTCAGGAAAGGCTTTTGTTTGGATGGTGCCCTACACGGATTAATGATGAAGACTCGAATGATTACAATTGGGGCGGCTCATTAGTGGTTCACAATCTGGCAGCAGACGAAACAGGAGCACTTAAAACAGCCATGCCTGCCGCCCTGGATACAGAGTTTTCTCAAATGGCTGCCTGGGGAGTGATTGAGCAGACAGAGGGAACTTTGGAAACAGAAAACGGATTTGAATTAGATGCCAGTGAGAAACGCCAGACTGCTTGGTTAAGTCGGATTTTAAAGCCCCATAAAATTGAGACCAATGTGACATTTGATGAAGATGCTCAAAACTTTGGTTTTGTTTTTGGCGCAACCACTGGGCTGGAGTCCGTTTATGCCTTACATATTGATGTTAATGAGAAGCTTTTGAAATTGGCTTATTTGTCTGATTGGAATAGTGATAACACTTCTTATGAGGTGATTAATGCACTTCCGGTTGACGTAACCCCTAATACAGAATTAAATATTAAGATACTTATTGAAGGATCTGTTTGTGTTACTTATCTCGATGGTAAAAAGGCTTTTACCAACCGTATTTATAAAATGACTCAAAATCCCTGGATGCTGTTTTCGGATACCGGAAATGTCGTTTTTGATGATTTTGAGGTAAAGGTTTCTGATTTGAATTAGACCTAGCCTGGCTTTTGAAGTTTTTTTGTTAAATAAATTTTTTAGTTATGAGAAAATTTTACTTTTTATTAAGTTTTTGTTTGTTTTATGTTTTTCTGTCAGCTAATGCTCAGGAAACTGTGGTCTATAATGGAGAAAATGTGGCACCGGACTGGTGGCCTGTTGGCTCTGCAAGTGAGGTTGGCAATCACTGGGATAATCCTGTTATGGATGCTGTTAATTCCACAGACAAAGTGGCTACCATTTGGAGAAACCCCGGAGATGACGCATGGACCGGTGGTGGATTAGGAGGATTAAACTTGGCTTCTCAGGATGTTGAGAGGTTTACTCTTATGGTTTTAAAAGAGGCTGAAGGGAATGTTCAGCTTGAAATTCAGGATGGAAGTGGTAATAAAGAATTTTTGCAAGCTCTTTATTCTGGTGCTTCGGCTGGTTCCTGGGTTGAATTGGAGTTTGTCATCTCCGAAACGACAGCTCTTACCGGTGATATTACTACAATTCTTGTTGCTCCACATATTGATGATACAAAAGAGGATCCTGATTTTACAGGTCACAGGATGTATTGGGATGAATTGGTTGCATATTCCTCTTTAGCTACAGGAATTGTTGAAAAGCCAACTTTAAAAAGATTGGCATATTCACAAATATTTTCAATAACGGGAACCCTTGTAATTTCCAGAATACAGGCCTCAGATAATGTTTACGATGTGTTAAAACCAGGTGTTTACATTAAGGTTAAGCACTACTCTGATGGATCCACGGAGAGTGAAAAGATTGTTGTGAATAGCAGGCATTAAATTCACGAAATAATAAAAAAAGAGATTGCTATGCTATCATCCGGCAATCTCTTTTAATTTTATAATAAATATCGGAATGATGAGAAATTACTTTTTGCTTTTCTTCTTTGCGGCTTTAATCTCAGGCTGTGGTAATGTAAAACAGGATGATCTTTATAAAAAACAGCATCGACCTCAAATTCATTTTTCTCCAAAGGAAAACTGGATGAATGATCCTAACGGACTGGTTTATTACCAGGGAGAGTATCATTTATTTTATCAATACAATCCTGATAGTACAGTTTGGGGCCCAATGCATTGGGGGCATGCCATAAGTGAAGATCTTATTCACTGGGAGCATCTACCGGTGGCTTTAAAACCTGACTCTTTAGGGTACATCTTCTCAGGAAGTGCAGTCGTGGATCATAATAATACTTCAGGGCTTGGAAGAGAAGGAGTTTCTCCGATGATTGCCATATTCACATATCATAATCAGAAAAAAGCAGATGCAGGAGAATTGGTGTTTCAGAACCCGGGAATTGCCTACAGTCTTGACAAAGGGCGCTCCTGGGAAAAATACTCAGATAATCCCGTTCTTGAAAATCCTGGATTCATTGATTTTCGTGATCCCAAAGTATTCTGGCATGCAGCTACCGATAAATGGATAATGAGCCTGGCGGCAGGAGATCATATAAGGTTTTATTCATCATCCAATATGTTAAAGTGGAATTTTGAAAGTGAGTTTGGTCTTGGGGTTGGTTCGCACATAGGAGTTTGGGAATGCCCTGACTTATTTTCGGTGTCTGTTTCAGAAACCGATGAAAAGAAATGGGTGCTTCTGGTAAGTGTAAATGAAGGTGCTCCTAATGGAGGCTCCGGCACCCAGTATTTTGTTGGAGACTTTGATGGTGAATCTTTTGATCCGGTTGGAGAAGATGAAGATGTTAAAACAAAATGGGTGGATTATGGTAAGGATAATTACGCCGGTGTTACCTGGTCCGGGATTACTGAAAATGACGGGCGAAGAGTTTTTATGGGCTGGATGAATAACTGGCAATATGCAGAACAAATCCCTACAGATGGATGGCGTGGGGCATTTACCTTGCCTCGCGAATTGGAGCTCGTCAATAGTTACGGCGATTATTTGTTAAAATCACAGCCTGTTTCAGAGTATGACCAACTGAGAAAAGATTCGCAGAAAATTGCAGGGTTTGCAATGGAGGGTGAAATGGAGGTCGTTGATCGTCAGGAATTGCCTTTGGAGCTAAAACTAACCTTCGATGTAAGAGATCATTCAAGCATGAACTTTGCTGAAAAGTTCGGGGTGAGACTCTTAAATGACAAGGGTGAATCACTAGCCATTGGGTATAATAATGTTGATAAACTGTTTTTTGTGGATCGCAGAAATGCCGGATGGGACTCGTCTGAGAATAATTTCTCTCAAATAAATTATGCCCCTTACATCTTGAATCAAACCAAATTAGATTTTCATTTGATTATCGATAAGTCCTCTGTTGAAATGTTTGCAGTTGATGGCTTGGTTACAATGACTGAACGTTTTTTTCCATCGCAAGATTTTTCAAAAATTGAATTCTTTACTGAAGGCGGGAGGATTGAAATTATTGAAGGTGAACTTTCTTTACTGGAAAGAGTATGGTAGAAGAAGTATTAAAAAGACTTCTTCTCCTCCCTATGATATAATTTTAAAAAATTAATCGGCGACTCGTTCTTAACCTTAAGGAAAAACCTTCTTATAAGTTTTGCTGAATTTGACTGGCTTTAAATTGTATTGATTTATATTTTTGGCTTGAGTGTAACTGTTAGGTATATAGATATATGTTTCTTGTCAAGCCTGCTTTTGATTAAGTCAAAGTATTATTGAGTTAGAAATTTGGGTTTGAGCTGACAGCTTCTTCTTTTCAACAGCCCAAAGATGTACAACCCGTGAAGCATGAGTATGAAAAGTAAATTATTGTTGTTTTACAAGGCAATAACAAAAAAATATAAATGCTGTCTTTCATTGAATTAGTTCATTTTAATTTAAGATCAACGCTATCTAAATATTTTGCTTTTCTGGTTTAAACCATGCTGATTTTAGGTTTTAACTTGTTAGTGAAATGAAGAAAAATGGGTAGGGATAAGGAGTAAAAAAGATGGAGAATTTTTTTATCCGATATTAAATGTCTTTAGTGTATTGAAGTAGCCACCTCTACGTTTTTTGAAGTGACTTCAATATTTTTAAAAGTGGCAGTGCTATTGTCCACAAATATTCCCCATGTTTTATTGGTTGCTCTGTATATTCGGCAGCTCAATGTTTTGTGGTTGTCAATGTAAACTGTTACAATTGAATTTTCTACAATAATCTGGACATCATATTCTGTGTTTGGATCTAAAGAAATTGGTACATCAGTTACTGGAATTGTGTTTTCAGTAATCATGGTACGTTTTTCTTTATCAAGTCTAAAGCAGTTTGTATTAGGAACAAACCTTAAGCTAATTACATCATCAAATCCGTCGCAAGCTCCCACAAAAAAACCAAAGTCTTTTGAAGATTCGGAGTAAGAAACGGTCGCATTTATTTTGTATATTTCAGCAGAAATGGGATCATACAGAACGTTGGCAATATCTGCATCTTCTTGGCTAATGAGAGTGTAGGATTCATTGTTAGCATCTAATTTCTCCACAGTGCCCCATTGACTTTGCTTGTTGATGGTTAAATCAATCTCTTCCAAATGATTTTTTATAGTATGAGGAATACATACTGCTAAATCTCCATCTGCCTTTTGATATAATTTATGAACTATTAAATTTCCACCCCATATAGGGTTCCCATCGTCAGAGTGTTCAGAATTTACTGCTGTCCATCCAAAGATGTATCGATCAATTCCATCTGAAGCTGTTTTAGCCCCATAAATTCCATTACCATCAAACCTGTCTGGTCCATTAGGATATTCCCAAGGCCCTTCTAATGATGAACTTTTCCGGTAATATACATTACGGGTATTGATATCTGAGAAAATTAGATAATAATAATCTCCCTCTTTGAAAATTTCAGGACATTCCATCATGAAATAATTGATGCTTCCACCATCATAAATTATTCCATTGTAATCCCATGCTATTAAGTCTGTTGATTTGTAGTGGGCAATTACTCCCCTAAAGGTTCCATTTACCCTTTTTCTAGCGCTAATCAACATATGGTATTTACCATCATCTTCAAAAACAAAGGGATCTCTAAAGTTGTTTTGCTCATCAAAGTTTTGATTTATTGGAGGATAAATTGTTTCGAAAGAATTTGATTTTGTGAAACCAGCAGTTGAGTTACTTGAGGTAGCCAACATTACTCCTTCTTTTTTGCTTACACATTCAGAAGGATAGTTCGGATTGTGTCCCGTATAAAAAGCATAGTAAATACCATCTTTTTTAATTACTGATCCAGTACCTAATGCATAGTCTTGATCACAACCATTTGAGGAGCAGGATACAATTTCATTTGGAGGTTCACTGTAAGAGTAAAAATCATTTGTTTCAAATGCATACCAAGGGTGTCTCTTGTGAGTTGGATCATCCCATATATCTTTTAAGTTATAAATCAAAAACTTTGAATTTGATTCATCAAAGAATGGCATAACATCACCAATTCTTTTTCCATCAGAATACATCTTAAAAACCGTATAATCGATTTCCTCTTCTTGTGAATCACACTGACTTGCTGAACTTAAGGAGTAATTCCTTTTTAAGCTTATTTCAGTCATTTGATTGGGGGCATCTGTTTGGCAGCTTATCGTTGCAAAAAGAAGGGCTAGCAAAGTTAATTTGCTTAAATGAACTTTCTCGTTTTTCATTGCGATAATGGATTTGATTAAAAAAATGTTCTTTGTTTATTTTGAAAATAAATCAGGGTGGTGACCGGGATCTGCCTTTTTCTGACATATCAACCTTAGTTTTGCAATAGATTTTTTGTATAAAAGATATGTCTGTGGAGGAGGCTTAATAAATTATTGGTTAAGGCTAAATTCATTCTTCTATATAACTTTCAACATTTTCCCGGGTTATCACCTCCGATCTGATCCTGGCTACCGGTACCTCCTTCAATCCATTGAAAACTTTTCCACTGATGTGCTCCTCAGTGTTTTTATTTTCCAGGATGTCTCTGACTATTTCGGCTGCTTTTCCTGCCAGTTTATCATAGGGATGATAAACGGTTGCAACCTGAAAACCATTAGCAATGTTTTCAAGAGCTATTTGGTCACCATCCTGACCAGACACGTAAACAGGATAATCAGGGTTTCGCTGTTGGATAATGTCAATGATGGCATTAGCCATAGCATCATTTCCGGCGATAATTCCATTCACTTCATACACTTTTGCGATCTGCTGAAATTCGATGGCGGCAATTTCATTGTTCCAGTCCTCAATATAGGTGTCGTAAACAACATTTATGTTTTTTGCTTTCTTGTGTTGGCTGATCATTTTGTCCATAGCTTCTTTTTGTTCGACAGCATTGGGATCCATGCGGTCACCGGCTAAGACAGCCAGGTTTCCGCCATCCATTTTGTTCAGTACGCTTCGGGTCATCACTTCTCCAATGAATTCATTATCGCTGTAAATGAGCATTTCTATGTCGGCATCCATAATCATTCTGTTGTAAGCAACAACCGGTACATCTTGATTGACAGCCAGGTCAACTATGTTGCCGGCTGTTTTGATGTTTACAGGAATGACAATCAGGATGTCAATCTCTTCAGCCAGCATCTCTTTGGCCCGTTCATACTGGAGAGCATGGTTTTCATCACAATCTTTAAGAATGACCTCATAGCCATACTCTGCCATTTTGGCCTTAAAATAATCGGCCTCTTTTCGGAAGCGCTCAACTTCAAAAGAAGTGACCAGGAATCCAACTTTCTTTGTGCCGGAATCAATGTTGCAGGCTGATAAAACCAGAAGTAAGATAAAAGGCAGAAGTATTGTTCTCATGGCGGTACATTTAGTTGTTCAATAACCAAATGTATCCTTAAAAAAACAGTTGCTCTACCAGGCAGGTAACAGATGTTAAAAACTATGTATCAGGTTTAATGGAGGTATAACGGAGGTTACACAATGTAACATGATTTATAAAAAACGTTTATTCAGCGATTTAATCCTTACAAAAATTCTTCAGTCCCTCAACCCCCCTTCTGCTCAGGGATTTTCATAAATCCGTTAAAAGAGAGCCTCACAATACGAGGCTGTCTCAAAAGTATAAAATATTAAATGCATGTCATGTTGAGCGGAGGCGAAACATCTGTTTCTCAAACAAAAAGATTCTTCGACAAGCTCAGAATGACATCGTAATCGGACTTTTGAGACAACCTCTTCTGGCTCTCGTCTTTGACGAGCCAGGTGGATTATAAATACATTCAAAGACAATTGTCGTCGCAGACGACAGGAAAAGCCCCCTCGTTACAAACGAGGGGGAGGGATGAACCTCATTCAGTTGCAAAGGAGTAAATTTTATTTTGAAAGATAAGCCTGAACATCCTCAATGATAACTTGTTATTGTATTATGAAAACACACATATTACTTTTGGTTATCGCATCATTCTTAAATACAACGCTTCCTATGGCGGCACAGGATTTAAGTTCACATGAATGGAAAGACCGGTTGTTGCTGGTCTTAACAACTGAGAATTCGGAAGATCTGTACAAGGAACAGATGGAACTGTTTAAGGATGACATTGACGGACTTGAAGAAAGAAAACTGGTGGTATATTCTGTTATGCCTGAGCAGTATAAAAAAGGAATTCAGTGCGAAAAGTGGATCGAATCTACCAGCCTTAATGATCAATACCGGAAGGGTGACAAAGGATTTGAGATCATTCTGTTAGGGCTGGACGGGAGAGTGAAACTCAGGCAATCAGAAGTTCTGAGTATTGAAAAACTTTTTAGGACCATTGATGCGATGCCAATGAGGCGGAATAAGATGCGAAATAAGGAAAAATCAGGGATTGAACACAGATAGCCTAGATTAGAGGGGTGTTCACGGATCTGTCAAATTGAATCTATAGTTACCTGTGACATTCGTTTTGATAAAAAAATACACTTTTTGAATTTACATTAATACCTTATTAGCATGGAAATCGCAATCAAAATCATTCAGGTAATTATAGGTCTTGGATTATTAAACGTCTGGTTAATTAGAGCTAACAGAAAAACTCCTTACCGTGGCGGAGATGCCCAAAACATGAGAGAGGAATTTGCCAATTACGGTCTTCCATACTGGTTCATGATTGTCATTGGTGGTTTGAAAGTGGGTTTTGCCATTTTACTGCTGGTGGGCCTGTGGTTCCCCTCATTAGCATATGTAGGCGCTATTGGTATTGCTCCTCTCATGGCAGGAGCACTGGTTATGCATATACGAGTCAGCGATCCGTTGATTAAGTCTTTGCCTGCTTTTTTTCTACTGGTTTTGAGTTTGATTATTATCTTTTTTGTGTGATTTTGATTTCCTTTTTAATCCACTCCCCCTCGTTGCAAACGAGGGGGAGTGAAGTTAATCGTTACTCACTATTACTATTGACTATCACTATTAACTATTTAACTACTCCCCAAAACCAATGGTATGCCCCAAAATAACTTTATGAAATGGTGAAAGTTCCATTGCGTTTTCCAGGGCCTCTTTGTCAATCCAGGCGCGAACCACACATTCCAGACCTTCAGAAGCACATGCCAGGTAAGTGTTTTGGGCAATAAAACCTGCATTGGCGTGTGATGTGGCAATGTGTGTGGGGGTGATAGCTTCCGGTTTTTCAACACCGGCCTTTTTCATGTTGGCCACGTAAATAAAGTTTACCGGGGCTGTTGCCACAAAATCCTGTTTTCCGCAATAGGAGCGAAGGTCACCTTCTTTAATTAACTCCAGCTGATGAGCTTCAGCATTGTAAAAGTAGGCGCCTTCTTTCAAAACTACATAAAGTTCTATTTCCTGCTTGTTCATGGATGAGGGAGCAGTTCGTTTTTTCGCATCAGACCTGTTAAAACCCCAGGCAGCCCAGCAAAGATTTGAAAGCTGTCGATCAGATAACTCTCTTTGACTGAATTCGCGACTGCTATGGCGTTCATTCAGAGCTTCCATTAACGGCATTCCGCCCGATTTTTCGGGAGTTGGAAGTTCAATAGTTTGTGACTGCCCGAAAGCAGACAGAGCAATCATTAAGGTTACAGCGGTAAGTGAAATAAATTTCTTCATAGCGTTTTGTGTTTTTGTTTTCTCTTTGACGGTTTTATAGGAATATCGTTTAAAACAAAAAAACCGGGACACGAATGCCCCGGTTACAATTGTCAAAGTGTTTGTGGTGTCATGATTTACAGCTTAAGGTCTTTTTTCGACAGGTAAAAGTCGATCCGGTCAATGCCGGTTTCCTTGTTTCTGGCTTCCATTTCTTCCAGCGTTTTTGGCGGAGGTACAATTACTTGCTGACCTGGTGTCCAGTCAAGCGGAAGGGCAACCTTATGTTCGTCAGAAACCTGCAGGGCTTTGAGCGCGCGCAAAATCTCGTCCATGTTGCGTCCCACATTCAATGGGTAATACATGATCAGACGAATTTTTTTTGCGGGATCAATGAAAAATACTGCCCTTACAGCTGCAGTCTCGTGCTCATTGGGCTGCAACATCCCGTATTTTTTAGCAACGGACATGTCCAGATCGGCAATAATCGGGAAATCAAAGTAAACACCGGTTTTCTCTTTTACATTTGAAACCCACCCAAGGTGTGCGTGGATGCTGTCGATGCTCAATCCAACTAATTCGGTGTTGAGTTCATCAAACTCTTTTTTGCGTGTGGCAAATCCGCTCATTTCAGTAGTACACACAGGAGTGAAATCGGCAGGGTGTGAGAACATCACCACCCACTTGTCTTTAGCATAATCCGAAAATTTGATTTGACCTTTTGTGGTCATTGCTGTGAAGTCTGGTGCTTGGTCACCAATGCGTGGCATTGGGTAAAATTCTTGTTGTTCTTGATTTTCCATTCTTTAAAACTTTTATGGGTTTTTGAAATTGAATAATTTATTTGATCTAAAACTTTAACAAAAGTAGAATGGAATCTGTTTAAAGTCAAATTGATTATTTTGATAGTGTATTGATGGAAACTATATTGGGTGAAGATGAAATGGTTTTATGATATTTATAGTCGCGTGGGTGTTTAAAAACGCTTTTTTAAGTTACAGCCATTGATTTTTTGAGATTCAGGCCGTTCGCAAGGCCTCCCGGGCAACTGCAGCCCCTTCCCGGCGCCCGCAAATGCCCTCAGGCCGTTTGCAACCCCTCCCGGGCGGTTTCAATTTGGCTTCAGGGCGATTACAAATGCCTTCAGGCCGTTTGCAAGGCCTCCCGGGCGGCAACAAATTGGCTCAGGCCGGTTGCAGGGCCCTTCCGGTCGACTAACATCCCCTCGAGGCTGTGCTTCACCCCCTCCCGGCTGCGAACATTGCACCTAAGGGGTGTGAACCTTTGCTTCCTGCCAGATGCAATGCTTCCCGGGAGGATACAAATCCTCCCCAGCTGCTACTTCACCGCAATCTCATCCACAAAAAGATACGCTTTACTGCCCGAAGCCTGATGCCATGCAGGGCACTTTCCGATATTCACGGCAGTTACCTTAATGAATCGGGCATCCGTATCATCAAACTGAATAGCCGTTCTTAATATCGATGGCCGGTTAAGATCTTCCAAATCTCCTGTTTCTTTGGTGGATATGGGAGTGAAAGTTTTACCGTCTTTGGAAAAGGAAACTGATAATCCTTTCAGGGCAAAAATCCACGAACCCGGATCGTGCAATGAACCAACGGAAACTTCTGATATGGGTTTGATCTCGCCTAAGTCGACAATGGCCACCATGTCATCTCCATGAAATCCCATCCACAGTCCGTCCTTAAAGGAACGGGTACCGGTTTGTCCGTCTACCAGCATTTGGGGGCCATCACCTTCGTATTTGGGGTCCGGATCGAATTCAATATCCACTCTTTTTCCTTTGCCCAGGTGTTCAATTTTTTCACGCTTGAGAGGCAGGTCATCTTTGGAGGCAAATTCCCATTTCAGGTATTCCTTTATTAATTTGTCAACAATTTCAGGGTGCTTAGATGCAAAGTTGGTTTGCTCGGTAGAGTCAAGTTCCATATTTGCCAGGAAGTAGCTGTCCTTATTAGGATCCATTGACTTGGGATTGACCGGATCCTGAGGGTTGCCAATCAACTTCCAATTTCCTTCTCTGATGGCCCAGCTTATGCCATTTTTCCAGATAAACTGATCATGGGGCGTCCCTTCTTTCTCTCCTTTAAGGTAGGGGAGGAGGGTCTTCCCTTCAGGATCATACTGATTGGGAATTTCGCACAAATCGAGGATGGTCGGAAACCAGTCCACATTAACGGCCATTTCGGTAAAAGTCGATCCCTGTGGCAGATTTTCAGGCCAACTGATGATTGCCGGCACTCGTATCCCACCTTCAAAGAGTGAGAACTTAGCTCCGCGGAAGGGACCGGCATTGCCACCACCTCCGAAAGTTCTTTGTTCTACCGAATGCCCGTGATCGCTTTGGATGATGATGACTGTATTCTTTCTGAGGTCATTTTCTTCGAGGTAGCTGATGAGGTCACCCACTTTGTCATCAATGGTGGAGACAAAAGCTGCATAATCGCTTCGGGGATGAGGTAAGTTGTCATAATATTCCCGCCATTTGAGCTCGGGTTGAAGCGGATAATGAGGCAAATTGATGGCAAAATAGAGAAAGAAAGGATTGTCCTGATTATCATCAATAAATTTCTCTGCTTCTTCTACCATCAGGCTTGGGAAGTACTCTCCGTCTTTCCAAATCTCTTGTCCGTTGCGGAACAGGTCATGACGATTAGGGCCATTCCAGTAAAAAAAGTGAGAAAAATTATCTATGCATCCCCCCATGTGACCAAATGAATAATCAAAACCCTGTCCGTTGGGCATGGTTTCAGGCGTAAAACCAAGATGCCATTTGCCTATATGACCTGTTGTGTAGCCATGCTCTTTTAGCGCTTCTGCAATGGTAATTCTGTCGGATGGCATTCCTGCATGGCCTTGATGTGAAGATGCATTACCGGGCAATCCTGCAGCATGGGGATTGAGTCCTGTGAGCAATGATGCCCTTGATGGGGAACAGACGGGAGCTGCCACATAGAACTGAGAGAAGCGGATGCCAGTCTCAGCCAGAGCATCCATATTCGGGGTTTTCAAATCTTTGGATCCGTAACAATTCATATCTACGCTTCCCTGATCATCGGTAAGGATAAAAATGATGTTGGGGCGTTTGTCATTTAATGCATTACCCGCAGAGGCGCTGGGTATGTTCACCGCGGAATACAACATTACTCCCAGGAGAACAATTAGAAATGAATTGGATTTCTTCATGACGTTTGCTTTAAAGATGATGACGGTTTTAATGGTTACTTCGGGGACGGCTGATTGATCTTTGTTTGATTTTTACCAAAAGTAAGAAAACATTTGTTTTAAAATAAAAAATCCCGAAACTTACACAATTGTAAATTCCGGGATCTCCCTTTTTTAGTATGGGGAAACTTTCTGCTTATTTTTTAATACCCAAAAAGTTCAAACATTTTTTTGAAAATATCTGTATTGTCCATAACACCTGAAAATTCTTCTGCCCCAGGGCCAAAAGCAAATACCGGTACCATTATTCCGGTATGTCCTCCGGTGGTGTATTTGGCAGTTATCTCTCCCTTTTCAAAATCACCGTTGTCGATCGACATTCCACCGGTTTCATGGTCAGCTGTTACGATTACCAGGGTTTCTCCGTCTTTGGCAGCAAACTTCAAGGCACGGCCTACGGCACGATCGAAGTCCAATGCATCCTGAACGATGTAGGCAGTATTGTTTTCATGACCACCCCAGTCAATTTGAGAGCCTTCCACCATCAGGAAAAAGCCCTCTTCATTTTCTGATAAAACCTTTACGGCTTTTTCGGTGCCTTCAGGAACCACTTCCCCTCTTTCAGGGTATGCAGGGTTGTGCTTTTCTGCTGTTAGTATGGCCATCGGTGCTTCATCAGTTTCTGATGCTTCATCTACAGAGTCGAAAATCTGGTAATCTTTAGCCTTAAGCTCATTGAGAAGATTTCGACCATCTTCGCGGCTTTCAAAAAAGCTTTTGCCGCCACCGATGAAAATATCAATATCTGTTTTCAGAAAATCAGCGGCAATGGCTTCGTAATTGTGGCGCGATTCATTGTGGGCAATAAAGGATGCCGGAGTAGCATGGGTAATGGCTGATGAAGAAACCAGTCCGGTGGCCTTGCCATGTTCTTCTGATATTTCCAGAATCGTTTTTAATGGCTTTTTGTCCACATCTACCCCGATGGCTCCGTTGTATGTTTTTTCTCCGGTAGCAATGGCAGTTCCTCCGGCAGCTGAATCGGTGATGTAATTGTCAGCACTATTGGTTGTGGAAAAACCTGACCAGGGCATATTGGTGATATATAGTTCACCGCCATTGGCTGTTTTGGCGGCAAATAATTGGGCCGTTCCCATACCATCACCTATCATCAGGATAATGTTTTTCGGGTGCTGGCCGGTTTTTACTGTTTTGTCGGAAATGGGATCTACCTCATGTTTTTGAGGATTGACAAAGGTTTCTTTTAAATTGTGTTTCTCCTTATAATCTTCCTGGGCTTGTCCGATAAAGGGGATTGCCACAAAAAGCAACAATGTTAAAATTTTGGATGTCATAATTTTATTGATTTGTTTTTGAGGTGTTTAACCTCCTGTTTTCTGAAATATTATTTGAGTCGTAAAAATGCTGTTTTTATACGGTTTAAACAACTGTCGTTATTGAAAGGTTTGTTAAGATTTTGCGAACAAAATTCAATCATCCTTGTTTCTTTTTTTTAAGTAAGCTTAATTTGTGGTTTAAAGAATTTTGAAAGAGATGTCGGTATCAACAGAAAACTTTCTTAAGAATATTTACCTGCTCAATCAGGAAGGACAGTCTCCGGTAACCAGCAGCTTACTGGCAGAAAAGCTCAATGTCTCAGTGGCTGCTGTAACCGATATGGCACGTAAGATGGGGAAGCAGGGGGTGTTGGATTATAAGCCTTACCGATCACTTGTTTTGTCTGAAGCAGGCCAAAAGCTTGCTTTAAAAGTTATCAGAAAACATCGTCTTTGGGAATTGTTTCTTCACAAAGTTCTTGAAATGGATTTGATGACTGTGCATGAAGAAGCGGAAAGATTGGAGCATCATACTTCTGACAAACTGATGGAGCAAATGTATAAGTATTTGGATAAACCGGATTTTGATCCTCATGGAGACCCTATTCCAGGTGGCGACGGTATTATTCCATCAGAAAAAGGGGTGAGGTCTTTGTCAGAATTGAAAGAGGGAGGAAGATGCCTGATCAGAAAATTGCGGTACCGGCATCAGGAAACATCCGAAATGTATGAGCGATACGGAATTGAAAAAGACATGGTGTTTAAAATCAAAAAGGTTTTCTCATTTGACGGAAGTATTGAATTGGAGTCAGGGGAGGGTGAAACAATAACCATAAGTCGAAAATTGGCTGACAATATTTTTTGCACTGAAGAAGAAAACGTTTCAAAATAAGAATCTGAAAAAAGATAACTGGTAATGGAATGGAATAGTTTAATATTGGCATTTGGATTAACCTTGTTTGCAGGTCTTTCAACAGGAATTGGAAGCGCAATGGCATTTTTTGCAAAACGCACCAATACGAAATTTTTATCCATCAGTCTTGGTTTCTCGGCAGGTGTGATGATTTATGTGTCATTCATCGAAATATTTGCCAAAGCAAAAGATTCACTTACTGAAGCTCTGGGAAATGAACAGGGAACCTGGTTGACAGTAGCAGCCTTTTTTGGGGGTATTATTTTTATCGGGCTGATCGATAAGTTCATACCTAAAGGGGAAAATCCTCACGAAATGGAGATGATTGAAAATATGACTCCGGAGCAGCGTCTTCAAAAGAAAGATAAGCGTCTGATGCGCATGGGAGGATTTACAGCACTTGCTATTGGTATTCACAATTTCCCGGAAGGACTGGCTACTTTTACGGCAGCCATGAATGATCCCAATCTGGGTATTGCCATTGCTGTAGCCATTGCCATTCACAATATCCCTGAAGGGATTGCTGTCTCTGTACCTGTATTTTATGCTACAGGGAGTAAGCGAAAGGCTTTTCGTTTAAGTTTCCTTTCCGGACTATCTGAGCCTGTTGGTGCAATAATTGGATACCTTCTTTTGATGCAGTTTATGAGTCCGCTTGTTTTTGGAATTGTTTTCGCGTCAGTGGCTGGCATAATGGTCTTTATCAGTATAGATGAACTATTACCGGCTGCTCAGGAATATGGAGAACACCACTTATCCATATACGGTCTTGTTGCCGGTATGGGGGTTATGGCCCTGAGTTTATTGATGTTTATTTAATTAAATAGGACGATCATGACGAAATTAAAACTAATAATAGGCGGTTTAATATTCTTTACGACAGATTTGGTGGCTCAGGAAAAATCACCGTTGGTAACCGACCGGCCTGATATGACCGAGTCGACGGTGTCGGTAGCGCCCGGTTTGATGCAGATCGAATCAGGATTTCATTACGAAAGTGATGAGGTTGAAGAAATGAATTCAATTTCCAGAAACTTTAATTCCACCTTGCTGCGATATGGGTTGGTTGATGGTTTGGAGTTTCGATTTGGCCTGGGGTATTCTTCTTTTTCAATTCCGGGAAATACAGAATCCGGATTTGAGCCTTTGTCCTTTGGGTTTAAATATGAAATGTTTAAGCAATCAGGTATTTTGCCTGAAATGGCCGTATTAAATACTTTTGTGCCTGACTTTACAGGTTCTTCGGCTTTTCAACCGGAAGCCTGGCAAGGAGAAATACTGGGAGCAATGTCCTGGGGCCTTGGTGAAATAGGTCTTGGCGCCAATGTTGGTGTTGCGTTTGATGGTAACTCTAATGGCGCTGCTTTCCCATATTCCCTCGCTTTGGGAATTCCTGTTAGTTCTTCAGTTGGCGGATTTGTTGAAGTTTTTGGCCTTTTGGCTGAGGAGGCAGGCCCTATGCATAGTGGCAATTTGGGACTAACCTGGTTGCTCAATCACGATTTCCAATTGGATGCTTATACCGGTTTTGGATTGAATGATAGGGCTGTGGACTGGTCTGCCGGATTTGGATTGAGTTATAGGTTTGCTTTATAGTTCCGGTAATGAGGGTTGTGGGCCGTTGAGGTTTTGTAATGTTTTATAGTTGGATTTTTATCCCAATGCTCCGTTAATTCCATATATTGGGATTGCAAGGTTCTTGAAGTCAGTTATTTATAATTAAACGACTGTTTGTGCTAAGATGCAGATTTTCAACATTATAATATTCATCTTACATCTACCCCGAAACCTCGGGACTAACGATATATTGTTTTAAAGTTCAAAATATCAATGCAATACGATTTGTCTTATGTCTTAAATCTTTAAATCTATTCATCTATTGTGAGAAGAGAAGAACGTTTTAAACACATTATTGCCTGGTTTCAGGAAAATATGCCTGTGGCCGAAACCGAGCTGAAATATACCAATCCTTTTGAATTACTGGTTGCAGTAATCCTTTCGGCACAGTGCACCGACAAACGGGTGAATATGATTACCCCTGCGATTTTTGAGAAATGGCCCACTGAAAATGAATTGGCAGAAGCCACACCCGAGGAGGTTTTTGAGGTAATCAGAAGCTGTAGTTATCCCAACAACAAAAGCAAACACCTGGTGGGAATGTCTAAAATGCTTCGGGATGATTTTAAAGGAGAAGTGCCTGATGATGTTAAAGAGCTCCAAAAGCTGCCCGGCGTTGGGCGCAAAACCGCCAATGTCATTGCATCGGTGGTTTATCAAAAACCTGCCATGGCTGTCGATACGCATGTTTTCAGGGTTTCTGAAAGAATCGGGTTGACAGTTAAAGCCAAAAATCCATTGGATGCTGAAATGCAACTGGTGAAATATCTGCCTGAAGAATTGTTGCCCATTGCTCACCATTGGCTGATTTTGCATGGACGTTATGTTTGCCTGGCCCGCAAGCCGAAATGCGAAAAATGCGGTCTGAAGCTTTGGTGCAAGTATTATCTGAAAAATAATGCGGCAAAGGAAAGCGAATAGGTGTAACTTTAATATAGGCTAAGGTTAAGAGAAATGGTATTAACACATTTCCCGGCCTCAGCCTTAATCTCAACCTCAGCCTCAATCCCAGCTGTCTTTTCTGCCGATGTAGCTCAGTCGGTCAGAGCGGCTGTTTCGTAAACAGCAGGCCGGCGGTTCGATTCCGCCCATCGGCTCTTGAAAATTTGCAGTCCATTCGTATCCCGTACCTACGGCACTTGTTTATGTTTTCACCGATGAATTCTACCGACATTTCGTCCCTCCGGGACTTTGTGGGTGATTTCCCATATCTGGGTTTTCATTTTGGCAAGCCTTTTATTCTATGGTTAAGGCCCGTTAGGGCTGCAATATTGGTAGAAAAGCGATGTTCCAATATTGGGTAAGTCTCGTAGGGATGGAATAAATGTTCCGTCGCTGCTGGACTTTTTTGCAGGTAATTATCCGTATTTGTGTCTTCATGCCGGATTGTCAAAAAATTCCTCACTATTTATCCATCTATCCATTAATACTCTGTTAAACCAAATTCCTTTGTTCATGTTCTAAATAATGAAGCTTAGTCATTATTATAGAACCAATTGAATGAAACACTTTATTATCATTATATTTTCCGGATTATTCATTTCCATTTGGAATATTGGTTGTTCGCGAAAAACAGCTGATATCTCAATGCCTGTCCAGGAACTTGAGTCGTTTTCTTCCTCCGGAGAAGCTGATCTTCCCGATCGATGGTGGACCGTTTTTGAAAGTGAAATGTTGAACAACCTGGTGGATAGCGCTCTCAGCTCCAACCTGGATCTGAGAACTGCATGGTACCGGCTTCAGGAGGCACGCGCTATTGAGCGTCGTGAGAAATCCTCTTTCTTTCCCCGGATAAATGCTTTTGGAAATGCTGAAACTTCCAGCGGGGATGATATTCCCGGTTCTTCAGATCAGTTTTCTGCAGGTTTATCTGCCAGTTATGAAGTGGATTTGTGGGGGCGGATTCGTTCTGCAGCAAGAGCTCAGGAATTCAGAACACAGGCTTCATTTTTGGATTATCAAACCATGGCGCTTACTATCTCCTCTGAGGTTGCTTTTGCCTGGTTTGAGTTGCAGGAATCCAGGCTTCAGGTAGATATTGCTACCGAACAATTTGAAATTAATCAAAGAATGGTGGATCTGCTTCGTTCCAGGTTTGGAAACGGTCAGACCAATTACGCTGATGTGTTGCGCCAGGAAAGATTGCTGGAATCTACGCGGGAACAAATGTTGATTGCTGAATCCCGAGCCCAGGTTGTTGAAAACAGACTTCAGGTCCTTATCGGTAATCCTCCTAAAAAGAACAGCGGTTTTGAAAAAGCTAACCTCCCTGTATTACCACCGTTGCCTGAAACTGGTATCCCGTCAGACTTAGTAAAAAGAAGGCCTGATGTGGTGAGTCAGTTCAACCTTTTGCGAGCAGCTGACCGTGACCGGGCATCGGCAATAAGTAGCCAATTTCCCCGATTAAGTCTTTCAGCTTCACTAAATTCTTCTTCTGATAATGCGGATGATTTGTTTGACAATTGGGTGCGTTCTTTTGCCGGGAATCTTATGGCACCGCTTTTTTACGGAGGTGAAAGAAGAGCTGAAGCAGACCGTGCAGAGGCTGTAAAAAACCAAAGATTGTATGAGTATAGCCAGTCGGTATTGATAGCTTTCCGTGAAGTAGAGGATGCTTTGGTTAGAGAGAAAAAACAAAAACAGAGAGTTGAAAGTTTGAAAAAGCAACTCAAGCTGGCCCGTGATGCTTACGATCAGATTCGCCGTTCCTATCTTAACGGGATGGGGAATTACCTGGATGTGTTGACAGCCCTGGAAGAGGAACAGCGATTACAACGTGAAATAATGGCCGGGCGACTGACTTTGCTTGAGTATCGTATCTCACTTTATCGTGCTTTGGCAGGGGGCTTCGAGACAGAAGAAATCAATCAGGAACAATAAACGGTTTTGAAAAAATATTCTTATGAGCAAAAAGAAATCATTACTCATATCATTGTCAATATTACTGGGGGCTGCCATCGTTGTGGTAATTATCTTCCAAACAGAACCTACAGCTCATCGGGAAGGGGCCACAAAGGAAACAGCTATGCTGGTAGACGTGCAAACGATACAACGCGGCAATTACAAACCGGTTATTGTAACCACCGGCACCGTAGAACCTGAGCGGGAAATAATGTTAAGTCCCAGAGTCGCAGGGGAAGTGATTAACCGCTCTGATAAATTTGATCCCGGACAAACGGTTCAAAAGAATGAATTTCTCCTGCGCCTGGATCCTGTCGATTATGAAATTGCTTTGGAATTGAGAAAAAGCGAACTGCAGCAAGCAATGGCTGATCTGGAGATTGAAAAAGGACGGCAGGAGATTGCAAGACGCGATTTTCAACAAGCGGGAGAAACTTTATCTCCCGAAAATCAGTCTTTGGTTTTGAGAGAGCCCCAGCAACAAACTGCTCGTGCCCGCGTGGCGGCTGGCAGATCAGCGGTTCGACAGGCTGAAATTGACTTGCAAAGAACCCGAATTACTGCCCCCTTTGATGCTCAGATTCTAAGTCGTAATGTAGATTTGGGATCCCAGGTGGCAAGAGGAGAGGAACTTGGCAATTTGGTGGGTACAGAGCGCTATTGGGTAGTTGCAACGGTTCCGCAATCCAGAATTCCATGGTTGAGTTTTGCAGAAAAGGAGGAGGAGGCTGCTCAGGTAACTATTCAAAATCGCAATGCCTGGAGAGAAAATGAATACCGGAAAGGTTTTCTTTACAAAATGATTGGGGCACTGGAGAATCAAACCCGCATGGTAAGGGTCTTAGTGGCTGTTCCAGATCCGTTGAATGTTTCAACCAGCAACCCCGAAGGTCCTGATTTGTTGATTGGTGCTTTTGTGGAAGTCCGTATCAAGGGTGAAGAATTGGAAGACGTATTTAAATTGAATCGGGATTTTGTCAGGAAAAATCAAACGGTTTGGGTTATGGAAAACGATACATTAGCTATCAAACCGGTAGATATTGTCCTTACAGATGCTGAATTTGCTTATATCAGCGACGGATTGGAGGACAATGATCAGGTCGTAACCACAAATCTTGCAACTGTTGTGGAAGGTTCGCCTTTAAGACTTGAGGAGTGATTACAGGAGCTGGTTGGGCAGGCAGAAAAAAAGGAGCAGGTCTTGTGACTTGTCCTTATATAGGTTTTTCAAATAAATGGACTAATGGAAAAAACTCCAAAAAATAATAAAACTCAGCATAAAGGTCTGATCGCCTATATGGCCCGTAATTCGGTAGCCGCCAATTTGTTGATGGTCATTCTGATTGGCAGCGGCATCTGGACTATGTACAATATCCAAAAGGAGGTATTCCCACAATTTCAACTGGATATTGTTGACGTAAGCGTGGTTTATCCCGGTGCAGCCCCGGCAGAGGTGGAATACGGTATTCTTATGCCCGTTGAGGAAGCTGTCAGAGGAGTTCAGGGAATTAAGGAAATCACTTCCACCGCATGGGAAGGCTCGGGCAGGGTCAGCATTGAGCTGGTTCCCGGAACTGAGCGGATGAAAGCATTTCAGGACATTGAGCAGGCGGTCAATCGCATCCGCACTTTCCCCGATGATATTGAAGAGCCAAGAGTTAACCTCCAGTCCAGACAACGGGATGTTTTAGAGATTAGTCTTTATGGAAAAGTGGACATATGGACTTTGAGAGTGCTTTCTGAGCGTTTGCGTGATCAACTTTTGAATAACCCTGCCATTACACAAGTTGAAATCGGGAATGTACCGGATATGTTTACCCATGTGGAGATTCCCAGATATAAATTACGGGAGTATGGTTTGACACTTGGTGAAGTTGCGGATCTCATTGCCCGTTCGAGTGAAGATATTCCTGCAGGTGCTCTGGAAACCGGAAGTGGAGAAATCCTTTTACGAATGAAGGAGCGCAAACAGTGGGCCGATGAATTTGAAAAGATTGAGATCATTCCTTCTGCTCATGGAGGTGCGGTAACATTGGCTGATATTGCAGAAGTAACCGATGGGTTTGAGGAATCCGGTTTTCATGGGGAGTTTAACGAGCAGCCAACAGTCGGATTGCAAATTTACCGTATCGGGGATCAGTCGCCTCTTGAAATTGAATCTGCAGTTGAGGAGATACTTTCTGATTTTTCCCCGACTCTTCCACCTGGTGTCAGTTACCGCATTGACAGTAACCGGGCCGAGGATTACCGGGAACGTTTGTCTTTGCTTACTGAAAATGGTTTGCTGGCTGTAGTTATCGTGTTATTGATTTTGGCACTTTTCCTGGAGTACCGGTTAGCCTTTTGGGTAATGATGGGTATGACAATCTCGTTTATCGGCGGCATTGCTTTTTTGCCCATGATTGGCATCAGTATCAATATGATTTCCATGTTTGGATTCCTGGTTGCCCTGGGTATTGTTGTTGATGATGCTATTGTGGTAGGAGAGAATGTGTATGAATACCGTCAACAGGGAATGGGGTTTCTCGAAGCTGCAATAAAAGGAAGTAAAGATATTGCCAAGCCTGTTGTTTTTAGTATCCTTACCAATATCATCGCTTTTATACCGCTTCTATTCATGCCCGGCGAAACCGGGAAGTTCTGGTGGCCTTTGCCTGCTGTTGTGATTACCGTTCTGGCAATTTCATTGTTTGAGGCTTTACTTATTTTGCCGGCTCACCTTGCTCATACCAAAGGAAAATCCTCTTTTAAAATTGGGCGGTACATAGAGAAAATAAGAGAAGCATTCGGGAAACGTTTTGATCATTTTATTGAAAAGAAATATACTCCATTTTTGGATATGGCGCTGCGCCATCGTTACATTACCTTAAGTATTGCCATCGGATTGTTTGTGGTTGTGGGCGGATATGGATACAGCGATCATATGGGTATTATTATGATGCCTGAAGTAGCTGCTGATGAGATAGAGGCCGGTGTCAGGTTACCGGTGGGAACGACTCCTAAACAGGCTGAAAAAGTGGCCCGCGAGATTACAAAATCAACTCGAGAGATGTTTGATGAGTATAATCTATACGAGGTGGCAGAAGGTATCAAAACCAATGTACGCGGACAGAGTTTTATTGATGTTGAAGTGGTTATGCGACCTCCTGATCAACGTAATATGTCAGCACGCGAGCTCATTCAGTTGTGGCGCAATGAAATTGGGGAAATAGAAGGGGTGGATCAGATTACCTTTGAGGCTGAGAGAGGTCCCGGAGGTTGGGCCCAGGATATTAGTGTGGATTTGAGCCACTCTAATATTAAAACGCTGGAGCAAGCCAGCATGGCTTTTCTGGAAGAAGCAGAATCGTTTGAAATGACCCGCGATGTTAACGACAATTACAATGCCGGTAAAATGCAGTTTGACTTTAAGCTGTTGCCGGAAGGCAGGAAGCTGGGATTGACCCCTACCGAAGTGGGCCGGCAGATCCGGGATGGTTTTTACGGGGCACTGGCCATGCGCCAGTTGCGAGGAACCAATGAAGTAGAAATGCGTGTTAAACTGCCCTACACGGAGCGTGAAGATATACACAGCCTGGAGGATTTGCAGATAAGAACACCTGCAGGCGTTCAAGTTCCGTTGCTTGATGTGGTGAGCCTGGAACAGGGCGAAGCCTTCACCAGCATTAACCGCCGTGATGGGCGACGGGTTGTTACGGTAGGTATGGATGTGGAACCTAAAAGTGCTGTTTCTCAGGTTATGGATGCCATTAATAAAAATGTTCTGCCTCAGATCAGGGCCGATTATCCCGGACTTACCTGGACTTTTGAAGGCACTCAGGCAGATATGCGGGAATCTACCCAGACATTGTGGGGCGGATTTTCCATGGCCATGCTGGTGGTCTATGCACTGTTGGCTGTGGCATTTAGCAATTATGTGCAGCCTTTGATTGTCATGTTTGCCATTCCATTTGGAATTGTAGGGGCAGTGATCGGTCACATTTTGCTGGGGCACGATCTTTCACTGGTCAGTCTGATGGGAATTATTGCACTTTCGGGAGTTGTGGTAAATGACTCACTTATAATGGTCGATTATGCCAACCGGAAAAGAGTTGGAAAGTCGGCCTTTGAGGCCATTCATGAAGCAGGAATCCGCCGTTTCAGGCCCATTATACTAACCACATTTACCACTTTTGGCGGATTGACCCCAATTATCCTGGAGACTTCAAGCCAGGCTTACCACTTAATTCCGATGGCCATTTCTCTTGGGTTCGGGATATTGTTTGCGACTACCATTATACTGGTTATCGTTCCTTGTCTTTATATGATTTTGGAAGATGTGGTGAATAAAGGAGCCGTAAAGGTTGAAAAAACATGACCTATACTGATTAATTGTTTGTTGCCGGTTTGTGCCTTTAGTTATTCATGTCTTTTGGATGGTCTTTTTAACAAAGAGAACCGATATTCTTTCACCATTTTCCGCAGGTAAATTAACACAAACAAGGTAAATGGAATTATAAACAAAGCTACCAACCCCCATTGTTCAAATGAGAAATTCATGATTTCGGCAATACTAAATGCTGAAATTACGGTTAAAATCAAAAGAACAAGGTTGAGTTGCATGTTGTCCTTGGTCATGATCAGCTCCAGCTTGTTTTCCATTTCATCATTGATAACACCTACTTCAGAAGAAAGTTGAAGAACAGTGCTTTCCCGATTCTCCGCTTTTTCCAATTCGTGAGCGAAATTTTGACTGATGAATTCGATAAGTGGGTCTGAAGCATTTATTGATTCCTTAAATTTATGGTGAAGATCTTTTATTTCGTACCTCAGCTTATTTTCAAAAACTTCGGTATGGGACAAAACATCATTGATTTCACAAATTTTCTGATGGTTGTTCTTCAAGTCGATGTAACTGCCCCTTTGTAAATTTTGGCGAATAAGCTCAAGTTGCCTTCTCAGAGCCCATAAATGGGAATGCATTCGTTGTGCTGTTTTTTGGCAAACCTGTGTGAACATTAACTGTCTGAAAAGTTCCACCATCTCTTTTGTTGGGGTACCAATAATTAAACACCCTGCCATTCCTGCAAAAATATGGCAATCATTAGTCGTTGTATGAAAAACCACCCAATCGGTAATGACCTCAATTTCGGACTGAAAATTCTCAAGGACTTCACTTGAACTCAGGGTTTGCAGTTCTTTTTGTTCTCCTATTGTTACTGAATATGTATGGAATTTGTTGCGGAGATTGTTGATGCTTTTTTCATTGTAGATGCCTGCCACCAGAGACTTTTGAACATCTGTGAGAATGGGAAATACATAATCGGAAAACCCATCGGACAGCTTGCCGGTTAAAACTTTTATGTCCTCGGCCCTTAGTTTGGTTTCAAGGGTAATGCCAAGTCCCGTAAGCCCGTTTTTATAGATGCTTAATCCATATTGATTCGAGTTGTCTGTACTTGATTGAACATTGGCTTTCAAAAATCCGGTAAATTCAAAGTCTACGGGAACCAGAAAAATTCCATGATGATCCATGCGGATTGTCCCGTTGGAAAGATCAGTTATTTCTCCAATACTTCCAAATTCTGTTGGAGCTGAGTATCTTTTATGGGCTCCCACAAATCGGTTAAGTGCTTCCATATCGCTTCGGCCAAAGGGAAGCCAGGCCGAAGAAATGATGGTAGGGTTATCAAAGGAAAGTTGTTGCATCTTTCTGTTTTTGGTTAAATGAAGGCCGGCTTAAACGGATGACTTACAGGTTGGTTTGGGTTAAACAGGAAACCTTTAACCTCGAATCCGGATTTTTTACAATGCTTGCAAATCAATTGCGGGCCATTGTCTTTAAGATCAATGCTGTACAATTTTCCACAACCACATGTAAGGTGTTTTTTTATTTTTTGAGCATGTTCGGTTTTCTCAAATCCGATACTCTTTAAAAAATCAAAACCGCTCTGTGTACATTGGTGAGCATTCATGTCCCGGTAGTTTTGGGCGCGCAGGCGTGCCCTGCTTAAAAAGCCGTTATTTCTGACCGCATTAACATCCGTCATGAATTTTTTATCTTCCCAAAGAAAACGTCTGGTGTCTTTATAGTCGTATATCAGCAGATGTTCTCTGTAATCAGGGAAGATGTTTTGCTTCATTAAATAGAAGAAAATGACCAGGGCCCCGGTATATTGCAAGTATTTGACCTCCGAAAATGAACTATACAGAGAATATACGTACAATATGCTTTGTTGATCCTGGTCAGGTTTTTGCTCTTTCATGGTTTAAAATACTCCGTTAAACTTACACAATATAGTCGTAATCAACTGTTTGTAGATATCTGCTGGTTTAGGCTAATGCCCAGGCTTTCAGTGTTGTGAGATTTGTCTTACCTGACTGCCGTCAGGCAGGCATCTCATATCTATCCCGAAGCATCGGGACTAACGATCTATTAGGTTTAAAGAGTTGGTTTAAATTTTTATTCCCACAATTTTTCAGGATAAACACCTTTTTTTATGAGACTGTTGAGACTTTCCAAAACAACTGGTTTGTCTTCTTTGTAAGTGACGCCAAACCATTTTGAATCGGTGTCAATAACTTTAGTGGATACTTTCCCGGCTTTTATGAGCTCATCGGCGCACGCATTAAAGTAATATTCCGATTTCATTTCTGTGCCTTTAGCTTTCAGAAATTCAATGAACCCGCTTTCCAGATGAGTGAAAAATGAAGGTTTAAAAATCCAGAAGTTCATAGACACAGGTTCTTTGCCGGTCAGCCGGGTTTTGCTATCCCCTTCGTAATAAAAGATTTCGTTATTTTCCCATCCGATTTTGGTACGTTCCGTGATATCTTTCAGATTGCCTTGTTCATCTGTTTCACAAACGCCCCTTGAAACAGTTCCGTTTTCAGAAAGCGTGTTCTGAAGGGGATAACCAATCATGGCATATTTGTTTTCATCGGGCTGTGTTTTTATGAAATCTGCAGCACTTTGGTAGGCTTCCTTGCCATAAAAATCATCAGCATTAACAATGGCAAAGGGCTCATTAATGGCATCCTTAGCCATCAGCATAGCATGACCGGTACCCCAGGGTTTTTCACGACCATCAGGAACCGAAAAGCCTTTGGGCAGATAGTCCAGTTCCTGAAAAACATATTCAGTTTCTATTTTGCCTTTTAAACGGCTTTCAAAGCGCTCTTTGAAGGCATCAGCAAAAGAATGACGAATGACAAATACCACTTTTCCAAACCCTGCCCGAATGGCATCGTAAACTGAATAATCTATAATGGATTCTCCGTTGGGACCAAGTTCGTCCATTTGTTTTAGTCCGCCATAGCGGCTTCCCATACCTGCTGCAAGAATTAATAATGTTGGCTTCATGTGAATTGAATTATTTTTTGTTGTTTGAGTTATTAAAATCATCAATAATACCCTCGCTTAACCAATTGGCAAGGGCCTGCCGGTTGTTCTCCACAATGAACCGCTGTTGGTCGCGGAAGTTACGAATGTTTCCCAGTTCCACAAAAAGTGTAACGGGGTTGGTTTTTCGAAGCATGTAGAGGTTTCGGTCAGTAACCGTTCCTGAAAATCCTCTCAGGGGCTGATGTTTTGCATAATTTTTTCGAAATCGCTCTCTGACATTTTCTGCCATTTTTTCTCCGTTTTTGCTTCGCTTGTGGTGGTAAAAGAAAACATCCAGCTGTTTTTTCTGACTTCTGCTGTCAAGGTGAACTACAATACATCTGAGGTATTTTCTTTTGTGCTCCCGGGCGATTTGGTTGACCGCTTTGGCCCGTTGCTTCAGTCGGTCTATTTGTTCAAGGGGAATGGGCAAATTAAGGCAGGTTTCGGATTTGTCGGGGATGAGGTGTGAATCATTTCGAATGCCGTTTTTTTCATCCTGAATGATCATATGCACATCTGCACCCCTGCTCATTAAGTTTCGGGCCAGCCGCAAGGTAATGTCATAGGCGTATTCGTCTTCATAAAGATCATTTTTTCCGTAATGACCTATGGCCCCGGGATCGGGCCCTCCGTGGCCGGCCACCAGAATGATGGTTGCATCTTTAAGGTCCGGATTTTCAACTTCTACAGTTTCGTAATCTTTACCAAACAGCGGTTCTGTGAGCGTGTAAGTAGTAGCAGGAAGAAGGTATGTTTCATGTAAATAAAGCCCTCCGTTTTCGTCAAATCTGCCCTTGTTCAAATTCCGGAATTCTTCCATGAATTCTTTAGGGTTTACATTGTTTCGTGACAAGAATCCCCAGGCACCTTCCCCCTTATTTGGACTGGCCGACGGATTAGTGATAGGCGGTGCCTGACCATAAACAAAACTTCCGCAAAGAAATATGTATAATAAAATTATTAAACCTCTCATTACTCCGGCATTTACCCTACAAAAATAAGAGACTTTTTTACAAATCACCCCAAACCCGTGCCATTGAAAAACCCGGCGCTTCCATATCCAGATCAAGAAAGAAGCCAAAGGGGGTTTGTGAGGCAGTGTAACTTACGTTGTTTAAGCGGGTTTGAGTAGCGCTGAAGAGATTTGCAGTAAATTCTAAAGTGGCTTTTGAGGCTGATAAATGAGCGAATGAATGCAACACGATATTCTCAGTGTTGTTTTTACGCGCAACCCATTTTAAGTGATTGGCAAGTTTTTTCTCCCTGCTTTTCAGGTCTTTCTCTTCATCCTCAGCTTCTACCTGAATAAAGGCCGTAATACAATCTTTGTGCTCTCCTTTATGCTCAATTTGTTTTTTGTCGGGATAGAAAATTGAGAGTTCTTCATCACTAAGGTTTTGTTCAGAGGTTGTATAAGCAAATCGTTTGGTATAGAATACGAGTACTTTCATGATTTTATGGATAATTTGAAGTTTTTGTTCTGACCAAATTTATTAAGATTTGTTTAAAACCAAGAATCTTATTGATGTTTAGGATTGTTTAGAGTGGTGTTAAATGACACAGAGTGACGATAGAAAGCTATTGGGGCCTGGTAAATATAACTGAAAAGAGTGCCGTAAGTGCGAAATAATTATCTCATCCTCTCTCCCCCTTGTTTCCAACGAGGGGTTATTAATCTGTCGTCTGCGACGATAATTGTCTTTGAAAATATTTTTATTTTGAAAAATATCCACCTTTTTCATCAAAGACGAGAGTTTGCCCCCCCCTCGTTACAAACGATGGGGAGAGAGGATGAGGTTGAAAAGCACTCTCCGGCTACTCAATTTTTGAATTTACCACCTTCATTATTTCCTGTTCCTCGGCCAACGCTTTCTCTTCTAGCTCCTTAGCCTCACTGGTTAATTCTTCAGCCAACGCTTTGTCGGAAAGACCTGCTGCATTTATTTGAACATTCAGCATGGCCCCCCTGACCGCTGCTCTGGCACAAAGAGCACCCACACCTGCATCACTTATCGAATTGGGATTTCCTTTTTCTGCCATATTCCGAAGTAAATCAAAGCTCCGGTAAGCGGTTTTCATAACTTGCAGGGGCACCTGTGTTGCATAAAGCGTGGCATCCTGAATGGCCCTGGTTCTGTTGGCTTTTTCCTCCTCGTTACTTTTGGGCAATCCAAATGCATCCATGATTTTATTAAAAGCCCGGGTGTCTTCATCCACCAGCTTAAGAAGTTCACGTTGAATTTCCATGCCTTTTTCAGCTTCGTTCGAGAACTCTTCCCATCGGTCATCCCACCCGCGTTTATGAGACGAGAGATTGGCCACCATTGTTCCTAGTGAAGCTCCCAGGGCTCCGGTATAGGCTGCAATAGATCCGCCGCCGGGTGCAGGAGATTCTGAGGCGGTTTCATTGGCAAAGCCGGTAAGAGACATGTCGGTAAGTTTCTTTTTACTTTTGTCTCTCAATATGTATTCAATGATTTTTTTATCCGGATCGAAGGGGTAAAGTTCATCCAGTCCCATTGATTTTACAGCGATGCGTATGAGCTCCTCTTGGGGTAAACCGGTTGATCGCCTTTGCTTTCTAAGGAAATATTTTCCGGCATCAATCATAGCCTTCAACGGAACAACTCCCACCAATTCTGAGCCGGTTACCCTTAAACCCCGGGATGCAGCCCGGTCGGCTGTAACATCAAAGGCTTTATGTAACGGGGTGACTGAAATATCTGTAAGATTCATTGATATTTGGGCGATGCCATATTCTTCAATAAACCACCCGATGCCTTTTACCGATTTCAGAAGTCCGGGTTCATATACTTTATTTCCTTCATCATCTGTAACAATCTTCCCGGTGATGGGGTTTCCTTCCCTTTTTACACGGCCTCTTTCTCTCACATCAAATGCAACCGAATTGGACCGGCGCACAGAGGTGGTATTGAGGTTGACATTGTAAGCAATCAGGAAATTTCGCGCACCTACAGCTGTGGCGCCCGTTTCGGCAGTGTTGTGGTTCCATACTGAAGGACCAAAGTCCGGTTTCCATTCACGTGTGGTCAGGCGTTTTTCCAGTGCTTCATATTCACCTTCGCGACAGTTGGCAAGGTTTTTCCTTTTGTCTTCATAGGCAGCAAACTCATAACAGTAAACCGGGATTTCCAGTTCTTCTCCAATTCTTCTTCCCAGTTCACGTGCCAACTCTGCAGTCTCTTCCATGGAAATGCCTGATACCGGCACCAACGGACATACATCAGTGGCACCAAACCGGGGATGGGCCCCTTTGTGGTTTCTCATGTCAATTAATTCACGGGCTTTTTTTACAGCTCTGAACGCCGCTTCCAGAACAGGTTCCGGCTTTCCCACAAACGTGACAACCGTTCTGTTGGTAGCTTGTCCGGGGTCCACGTCCACAAGTTGGATGCCTTTTACTGATTCAATTTCATCAGTTATCTGACGGATGATGTCCATGTCACGTCCCTCGCTGAAATTGGGGACACATTCTATGAGTTGTTGCATTATTGTTGATTTAAGTTTTTATTCAAAAATTGGATTTGATCTCTTGTTGTTGTAAGCTGTTGACTATAAGTTATCCACTATAAACAATCCTTCCGTTAAGGATGGTCATTTCCACCTTGTTTTCACCATATGCATAAGGAATATATTCGACAGACGGAATAGGTTTGGTGATAATAAGGTTCGCTTTTTTGCCGGGGGTAATGGTTCCCAGTTCATGCTGAAGTCCCATTGCATAAGCGCCGTTTATGGTGACGGCATTAATGGTTTCTTCGGGCAGCATTTTATATAAAATACTTCCCATGGAGATGATTAATTGCATATTTCCTGAAGGAGAGGAGCCGGGGTTAAAATCGGTCGCCAGTGTGAGCGGCAGACCAGCATCAATTATTTCACGGGCAGGCGCATATTTGAGGTTCAGGAAGAAGGCAGCACCGGGAAGAATTACCGGCATGGTATCTGAGTCTTTCAAGGCCTTTATTTCTTCATCACCGGTAAATTCAAGGTGATCGACTGAAAGAGCATTGTATTTTACACCGGTTTGAATTCCGCCTGAAAAGTCCAGTTCGTTGGCATGTATTTTTGGACGAAGTCCATACTTTTGAGCTGCCTCAAGAATTCTGCTGGTCTGATCAACAGAGAAAAACCCGCGATCACAAAAAACATCTACAAAATCAGCCAGGTTCTCTTTTCCAACTTCCGGTAGCATTTCATTGATGACTAAATCAACATATTTATCAGGGTTGCTTTTGAATTCCGGAGGGACGGCATGTGCGCCCAAAAATGTGGAGCGAATGGTTACAGGGCTTTCTTCTTTTAGTTTTTTGATAACTCTGAGCATCTTTAATTCTGACTCGGTATTAAGTCCGTAACCGCTCTTTATTTCCACAGCCCCTGTGCCGTAACTCATTATTTCTTTAAGGCGTTTTGATGCATCATTGTACAATTGCTCTTCAGATGCTTCCTGCATTCTTTTGGCTGAATTGAGGATGCCACCGCCTCTTTTTGCGATCTCTTCGTAACTAAGACCTTTTATCTTATCGGTATATTCAATTTCCCGTGTTTCAGGGAAAACAAGGTGCGTGTGAGAATCGCACCAGGCAGGAAGGACAAATCTTCCAGAGGCATCCATTACCTCGGCATCGCTAATTGACGGAATTTGGTCCATTGGGCCAAATTCTGAAATCTTATGGTCTGCGATTAATAAATAAGCGTTATCAATTGATGATAACTGCTTCATTTGTTTCCCTGCCACTTTTTGAGGGGCAGACTGGCTTGCTGAGACCAGTTTTTTTATGTTTTTTATCAGAAGAGGTTTCATTTCGTATCTTTTTTCTGATTAAGGTTTGGCATAATCAGATTAAACATTTTGACATGATTAAAGATACAAAATTCGGATGTTTAATATGATGTTGTCGTGCCTGAGTTTGCTCATGTTTTGGATGAGGACCAAAAAAAGCCGCCGGAAATTTTCCGGCGGCTGAAATTTAAGTGTAGTATTCTTTTGAAAGCTTTAGACATCTGTTTTTAAAGCCCTCTTAAATCTAATGTCTAAGGATCTAATTGTCTAAAATATTCTATTCCCTCACGATGGTTTGTTCGCGATCGGGGCCAACAGAAACAATGGTAATCGGTACTTCCAGCTCATCCTCCAGATACTGGATGTAATCGTTAAGCTCTTGGGGGAATTCCTCTTCCGATTTAAGGGCGGTTAAGTCACAATTCCAGCCTGGCATTTCTTTGTAAACGGGCTCCAGATTTTCCGGAAGCTCAAACGGGAATTCTTCTGTTACTGTATCTCCCATCTTATAAGCCGTGGCGATTTTAATGGTTTCAAAACATCCCAAAACATCACCTTTCATCATGATCAGTTTGGTTACGCCGTTTACCATTACGCTGTATTTCAATGCAACCAGGTCAAGCCAGCCACATCGGCGCGGGCGTCCGGTGGTACTTCCAAATTCATGGCCATGCTCACGCATTTTATCACCATCTTCATCAAACAGTTCGGTGGGGAATGGGCCTGATCCAACCCTTGTGCAGTAGGCTTTAAAGATGCCATATACTTCACCAATTTTTCGGGGCGATATGCCCATTCCAATACAGGCACCGGCACATACAGTGTTGGAGGAAGTGACATAAGGATATGAGCCAAAGTCGATGTCAAGCAAAGTCCCCTGGGCACCCTCTGCCAGAATGGATTTGTCACCTTTCAGATAGCGGTTGAGTTCATGCTCGCTGTCTATAAGCGTAAATTCCCTGAGCGCTTCAATGCCTTCTTTCAGGCCTTCTTCGTATTCTGCAAGGTTATATTCAAAGCCGTACATTTTAATGAGTTGCTCGTGCTTTTCTTTCAGAGCGGCATATTTTTCTTCAAAATTGGAAAGAATGTCACCTACACGGATTCCATTTCTTCCGGTTTTATCCATGTATGTAGGGCCGATTCCTTTGAGCGTAGAACCTATCTTTGTTTTGCCTTTTGAGGCTTCTGATGCTGCATCCAATATCCTGTGCGTTGGAAGGATCAAATGTGCCTTTTTGGAAATAAACAGGTTGTCTTTCAAGTCGAAGCCCTGAGCTTTAAGACCGTCAATCTCTTTTTTGAAAGTAATGGGGTCCAGAACTACGCCATTTCCGATTACATTGACCTTATCTCCCTGGAATATTCCGGATGGAATATTGTGAAGAACAAATTTTTTATTGTCAAACTCGAGAGTATGGCCTGCATTGGGTCCACCCTGGAAGCGGGTAATAACATCATAGTCGGGGGTTAGTACATCTACCACTTTTCCTTTCCCTTCGTCGCCCCATTGCAATCCTAATAGAACATCAACCTTCATTATTTCCAATTGTTTGATTTTGTTTGTATTAATGTCTGTTGTTCCAGACTTAAGCGCAATAAAAATCGGAAGGCCTACCAGTTAGGTCGACATTCCGATGCGTAAAAGTAATGATTTTTGGCAGTATAACCTCAATTTATGAGGATTTTTTGCCTTTGCTTTTATTTAGTTTTTCACGGCAATCTTTGCAAGTCCCGTAAACATACAGCGAGTGATGGGTAACCTGAAAGTCTAAATTATTAGCAGCATTGTCCAGTACTATTTGAATGCTTGGGTCGCAAAACTCGGTCACCTTACCACAGTTTGTACATATCAGGTGATCGTGTTGTTTGGATTCAAATGCCTTTTCAAATTGAGCAATGTTTTTTCCAAACTGGTGCTTAATGACAAGTTTACAGTCAAGTAGAAGATCTATAGTGTTATAGAGCGTTGCGCGACTAACCCTGTAATTCTTGTTTTTCATGAAAATATAGAGCGATTCAATGTCGAAATGACCATCACGCGAATATATTTCATCAAGAATGGCATATCGCTCAGGTGTCTTGCGGTGCCCGTTTTTCTGCAGGTATTCTGTAAATATTTGTTTGACCGTTTCTTTGTTTGAAGGCCTGTTCATAATTAACTCCAAATTAAAATAATGATAACTGAATCATTTACAGGCAAAGTTAAAAAAAATTATTTAGAATAAAACCAAATTGAATTAAGGAATAAAAAGAGGTAAAGAAGGTCATGAATATTACGGAGAAATGAAACCTGAAGGCAATTCGTAGAATCAGTTTCTACGAATTGCTGTGAATACGTTCCTGTCTGGTAACATTATGAAGACCTTTTATTTTCACCAAATTGAAAATAAGGTTATTGAGGTCTTCCGTGTTGTGGATGTACAGATAAATGGTTCCTTCAAAAATGCCATCGTGACTTTCCACGTGGATGGAACGCATATTGACGGTCTGATCATCTGAGATGACTTTGGTGATTTTACTCACAATGCCAATCTGATCAATACCCGATAAGTTTATGACAGCCAGGAAGGAAAGGATTTTGTGCGATTCCCATTCAGCTGAAACAATTCGATTGCCCTGGCTTGACATCAGACGTATTGCCACGGGGCATTTTCTGCTGTGAAGGATCAGCTTATCATCCTGATCCAGATACCCGACCACATCGTCGCCCGGAATGGGGTTGCAACAGGGAGCGATGATGTATTGCTCTGCATCCATGTCGTCTGAGACCACCATCTGTGTTTTTTTGCTGTCTTTGCCGATTTTTTTCTTTCCAAAGACTTTTTCGCTGCCCTTTCCGAATGAGAGACGCCAATAGCGTATCCATTTGTTTTCAGTTTTGTCGCTTAATATCTTATTTAAATTTTCAAGATTAATAACGTTCTTACCAATCTTGAAATACAGCTCTTCTTTGGTGGGCAGGTTATAGTGTTTTTGAAGCTTTTTAAGAATTTTGGAATTGGTGGTAAGTTTTGTCTCATTCAAGGCTTCCTCCAGTTTCTGTTCTCCCCTTTGGATAATGGCTTTACGCTCTTTTTTGAAAGCATCTTTAATTCTTGTTTTGGCCTTTGCCGTGGTGACAAAGGTTATCCAGTCGTACTTAGGGGTCTGTTTCTCAGAGGTGAGAATTTCAACCTGATCACCACTTTTAAGTTCGTAGCTTAAGGGAACCAGTTTGTAATTGACTTTAGCGCCAATACATTTGTATCCCAGTTCGGTATGGATTTCAAACGCCAGATCCAGCGCTGTGGCACCTTTGGGCATAACTTTAACATCCCCTTTTGGGGTGAAAATCATGATCTCCTGACTGAACAGGTTTAATTTGAAATCGTCCAGAAATTCCAGTGAGTCCGAGTCAGGATTGTCCAGAACATCTCGAATTTGTTGTAACCAGTTGTCCAGCTCAGACTCTTTTTCATTAGATCCTTTGTATTTCCAGTGTGCAGCAAATCCCTTTTCAGCGATTTCATCCATTCGGTCGGTGCGAATCTGTATCTCTATCCAATTGCCTTCGGGGCCCATAACCGTAGCATGCAGGGCTTCATATCCATTGGCTTTAGGAGTACTTACCCAGTCACGCAGACGGTCGGGCTTAGGTCTGTAAATGTCTGTAATCAGCGAATAGATTGTCCAGCATTGTGCTTTCTCGGGAATACCTTGTTTGGGTTTAAAAACAATGCGTATGGCAAGCAGATCATAAATTTCCTCAAAAGGGACCTGTTTCCTCTGCATCTTTCGCCAAATGGAATAGATCGATTTTGGCCGTCCTTTGATGTCAAATTCATATCCCTCACTGGAAAGCCGCTCAATGATCGGCAACGAAAACCGCGTGATAAGATGCTGGGTTTTATTTTGATACTCTGTGAGTTTAGAGGTTATTTCGTTGAATACTTTTGGGTGTTCATATTTCAAAGACAGATCTTCGAGTTCCGACTTTATAGAATATAGTCCCAAACGGTGGGCAAGAGGGGCATACAGGTAAAGCGTTTCTCCAGCGATTTTAAGTCGTTTATGCTCCGGCATTGAGTCCAATGTGCGCATATTGTGCAGTCGATCGGCCAATTTAATTAAAATGACACGGATGTCTTCCACCATGGTAAGCAAAAGCTTACGAAAATTCTCTGCCTGTTTTGATTTGGTCTGGTCAAAGACCCCTTCCAGTTTAGTGAGTCCGTCTACAATATCGGCCACTTTACCCCCAAATATCCCTTCAATATCTTCAAGAGTGTAGTCGGTATCTTCAACAACATCATGCAGCAAAGCTGCTGCTACTCCTTTGGAGCCCAGTCCTATTTCATCAGCAACAATACGTGCCACTGCCAGGGGGTGTAAAATGTATAATTCCCCCGACTTTCGCCGGACATCCCTGTGTGCTTCAAAGGCAAGGTCAAAAGCTTTGTGAACCAGTTTTTTGCCCTCGGCAGTCTGGCAACGGGGACATAAGTCCAATAGCTCTTTGAAGGATTGATTAACCTGTTGCTCTTCTGTTATCTTTGATGCTTCGCTCATGCTGTCAATTTACCTGTGCCCTAAATTAATGATAAAGATAAGAAATTGTTCTTCCAACCTGATTAATTCATCAATTCAATACTGATTTATCTTCTTTGTTGTTCACATTCCGGCAGCAACAATCCAGAAGTCTTCACGCCTGAGGTATCTCTCTGCGGTTTTTCGAATTTCTTCGGCTGAAACTTCACGAATGTAATCAATCATCTTCTGGTAGAAATCAAAATCCATTCCATATTCTTGTAATGTTCTGTAAATATCAGCAGTGGAAAAAGGCCCGTCAAAATTACGAAGCATCTCACCCATCATATAATTCTTTACCATTTGCAGTTCATCCTCGGGAACCGGGGTTGAACGAAGTTTGTCAAATTCCCCGAATATGGCTTCAATGGCTTTGTCGCGACTTTCACCTGCAACTTCACTGCTGATTCCCCACACTCCGCTGTGCATGAGTGGCATAATGAAGGATCCAATGCCATAGGTCAGTCCTTTTTCTTCTCTGACTGAAGTCATAAGTCTTGATCCAAAATAACCACCGAGGATAGTGTTTAGTACCTGCAAGGGAATAAAGTCGGGATGATGGTTGTTAAAAAGCGGACGGCCAATACGGAGGGCTGTTTGCATGGCATTGTCCTTTTTTATGGAGATGAATTTCCCAGAAGCCGGCATAACAGGGGGGACCATTTCGTTGTCATCGGTTTTGACGGCCTGCCCCTTACCAAAATACTTGTTCAGCAATGGTTGTAATTGGTCACCCGGTTGTCCGGCAACAAAGATTTTTGCATGCTCAGGTTGATATTGACTCCTGTGGAAGTCCTTGATTTGATCGAGTGATATTTTCTCAAAGTGCTCTTCTTTTAATTGACGGCCATATGGATGATCAGCCCCAAAAATGGTTTCTCCGAACTGGCGGGTGGCTATGGTTTTGACTTTTTCCCCCTCAAAGATAAATTCCTCTTTCTTCTTTTTTAAGTAAAGATCGTATTCGTGTTCCGGAAATGCCGGACGGGTAATAATATCATGAATCAGTTCCAGCATTTCGGGAAGATGGCGGGTTAGGCACAAAACTGTAAATATGGTTTGATGGTGATAGGTTTGGGAGTTGATGTATGCACCAAAAAAATCGATCATCTCAGAAATTTGCATGGAAGTTTTCCCTTTCGTGCCTTCCTGCATGAGATTGGCTGTTGTAGAGGCTACCAATGGAATACCTGCCTGAACAGCCCCGGCCGGAAATTGAATATCCAGTTTTGTGACATCCTGACTACCCGCCCTGAGTGTAAATACAGGAACGCCATTGTCAAGAGATGTCTTTTCAACAGGTAGAAAGTCAATTTTGTCTATTGTTTTAAATTCAGGTGCTTTATGATAGAAATCTGACATGCTGGTTTCTTTATGCTTTGTTTGTATTTGGCTTGCCCGGGAGATAATATAAAGTGGAACAGTTTTCCGGTACAAAAACAGATTCGGCTACTGAAATAATCTCGTTGGGGGTAACAGCACGGTACTGTTCCGGTTCCTGATTTATTTTTTCAATATTTCCCAGAAGTTCAAACTGAGATAGGTTCATTGCTTTGTTGAGATAATGAATTTCTCCGAAAATAAGGTTTGAAACTACTTTGTTTTTTACCTTCTGAAGTTCATAATCTGAAGGGCCTTCATTGACCATCCGGGTTAACTCATTTTTAATAGCTGCCTCTGCTTTGTCCATCCGGACTTGTGGCATTAATCGTCCTGTGATGGTGAATAATCCCGGATCACGGTCACCGGCAACATAGGCATTTACATCAGAAAAAAGCCTCTGTTCTTTGATGAGTGATTGGAATAACCGGGCGGATTGGCCATTGGCAAAAAGATCTGATAAAAGATCGTTGGCGTAAAAATCGGCATCGGTGCGCCGGCCATTATGGAAAACCATTTGTATATAGGGTGCCGGAACATCCCGCTCTACCGTCAAAAACCTTGCTTCCTTCTGTGGTGGTTCCTGAGGCAGGTCTCTTTGAGGCACATCTCGTCGGGGAATAGAGCCAAACCATTTTTCAGCAAGCTTGAAAATGTGGTCCGGATCTACATTCCCGGCAACTGTTAATACTGCATTGTTTGGGGCATAATGCTTGTAAAAGAAATCTTTGACATCTGTCAGTGCAGCATTTTGAATGTGGGAAATATCCTTGCCAATAGTAGGCCACCTGTAAGGATGAACTTTGTAAGCAAGATCTCTTATTAAGAGAGGTATATCTCCGTAAGGTTGATTAAGGTAACGTTGTTTGAATTCCTCTATTACGACTTTGCGCTGAACATCCAGGCTTTTTTCTGAGAAGTCGAGCTCGTTCATCCTGTCTGCTTCAAGCCAAAAAGCGGTTTCAACGTTTATGGCAGGAACGGTTACGTAATAATTGGTGAAATCATTGCTTGTCCATGCATTGTTTTCCCCGCCAACTTGCTGTACCGGCCCATCGAAAGAAGGAATGCTTTTGGTGCCCCCAAACATGAGGTGTTCAAATAGATGTGCAAAGCCTGTTTTATCAGGGGTCTCATCTCTTGCACCCACATCATAAAGGACATTGACAGCAACCATAGGTGTGGTTCTATCACGGTGAACGACCACCCTCAGGCCGTTTTTTAATGTATGTTTTTTATATTCTATCATTAATAGTACTTTATTGGGCTTTTGTAATAAATTTGTAATCAGTTGCTTGTGTGTTCGTTTTTGCTTGAGTAAAAACGCAGATTTTCACTATTATGCAATTTATTTTTTATCTAAGTAAAATCATTAAACCATTTAAAATGTGTTTTTTATAATTTTCTTAGTTTTTTAAATATGCCGCAAAAAGAATCAAAATTTCTTATATTCGAATGTTTCCAGCTTCTAACTTCCAGCTTCCAGCTTCCGGCTTCCGCGCGGCTGGGCTACTTTTATCTAACCGGACTGCTGTCAGGCAGGTGTCTAAAGGCTTAACGATCCGTTGATTAAAGGATTCTTTTTTTTGTTTCCCGGTATTCAGCAAGTAATGCGTCGAAAATTTCGTTGACAGGTTTTACTTCTTCAATGAGTGCTGAAACCTGTCCGATTTCGAGCTCCCCTTCATCCAGATCTCCTTCAAAAATTCCCTTTTTTGCCCTTCCCCGGCCTAAAAGTTCTTTGAGTTCTTCAGCAGAAGCGCCTCGTAATTGTGCTTGTTCAATAAGTTTGAAGAAGTGGTTTTTCATTAACCGGACAGGAGCCAGTTGTTTTAAGGTGAGCATGGTGTCTCCTTCTTTGGCAGCGGCCGCATGTTCTTTAAATGCCTGATGGGCCGAAGATTCTTCTGATAGGGCAAAGCGGGACCCAATTTGTACGCCATCTGCACCAAGTGCCCGGGCCGCCAGTATGTGTTGACCTGAACCAATGCCTCCGGCGGCAATGAGCGGGAGGGAGGTCATTCTTCTTACCAGGGGAATCAGTGAGAATGTGGTTGTTTCTTCCCGTCCTTCATGGCCACCTGCTTCAAAGCCTTCTGCAACAATTGCATCCACTCCGGCGTCTTCGCATTTTTTTGCAAAGCGTGAATTGGCAATGACATGGGCGACCTGAATGCCATGTTCTTTTAAAAAGCCGGTCCATTTTGCAGGGCTGCCTGCCGAGGTGAATACGATCTTTACATCTTCTTCCACAATAATCTTCATTATGGCATCGATGTCCGGATAAAGCAGTGGAACATTTACGCCCCAGGGCCGGGTGGTTGCTTTTTTCATTTTTTGAATGTGCTCACGCAATACCTCCGGATACATGCTTCCGGAGCCCAGAAGGCCAAGTCCGCCATTATTGCTTACCGCAGAGGCCAGCTTCCAGCCACTGCACCATACCATTCCTCCCTGAATAAGAGGGTATTCTATGTTGAAAAGTTTTGAAACGGAATTATCGGGAAATAGTTTTTCCATGTATTATTCTATTTTGCAAAAAACCTGCTGACTTTGAAATTCAAAGATCAACAGGTTTTGATTAATGTTTAGTGTGCTAATTCTATAAACCCAATACTTCGGGTCCTTGTTCAAAAACAATATCCACGGGAATGCCGGCTTCGTTTACCCGATCCAGATCTGACCGGAGATCAGCATTGATGATGCCCAGCTTTTCTATCATTTCTTTGGCCTTCCCGTAATTTCCATCGCCCTGAAGAACCAGGATTTCATTAGAAAGCTCATTCATAGCCTGCTTCATCTTATCAAAGTTGATCTTGTAAGTTCCCGATTCATCATCGCGTGAAAAGGCATCCTTTTCCAGGAAGTAGTTAAACCGTATCATATTGGATTGTCCGTGAGCACTACCTGCACCAAAGCGAACTGACCTGAAGATACCTGCCATGAAGGTAACATAGTTGGTCATAAGATCTTTATTTTTAAGTTCCCCGTTTTCTGCAAGCTGGGTAACAATGTAAAGTCCTAAAATATCGGCTTTACTTTCTTCAATAGCTGATGCTGTTTCTTTAAGAGCTTCCCTCACGGTTCCTTTCCCGTCAAGGGTTTCTTTTATTCCAAGACCATGAGCAACTTCGTGAAACATGGTGTTCTCAAAGAAAGCGTCGAAATCGATGTATTGACGTTGAGAAGTATCAATCAGTATCTCACTGATAGGAACGAGAATGTTTTCAAACTTGGCCCGCATGCTGTTTTTTAGCTGAAGTTTGCGGCTTCCTTTTTTCATCTGTACATCCGGATCATTGGGCAGGTTGATGGCAATGGTTTTACTTGCGGCATTGCAGTCACCTGCATAATAAATGGCATCGTAAACACCCAGGTCTGAGTCACTTCCCGGTTTCTCTGCTTTGTAGGCTTCATCAACGGGAAGGTTGGATTGAATTTCAGGGAGAAGAGCGGCAAAGCGTTTTAATTGTTCAGACCATTTCATGTCCTTAATGAGAATGTATGCTTCAAAAGCTGTTTTAATCCCCATTAAACCATCCTCATAGGTTTCGATAGGACCAACAACGAAGTCGATTTCATTGTCTTTCATGTCCATCCATTGCATGTCGCTTTTGTAGTAATCGCTGGTTGTGAGAGCTTTGGCTCGTTCTGTCAAATATTTTTTGAAGTCACTGTTTTCGGCCAGTTCTGCAGCCTGATTTAATAGTTCTGCAGCTTGTTGAAGCTCTTTCTTCCATTTCTCGTGATAGGGTACTACCAGAAGCTTACCTTCTTTGTCACGTTCCAGGATGGTGTATTGACTGTTTTTATTATGGTTTTCAAATTCTTCAAATTCCTCTTTTTGCATATCGACAGGATAAAAACCTGCTCCTTCAGGTTTAGGACCTATCTCTTTGATAAAGGGCTTGTTGTCGTTTAACCGGTCCCATGGGCCGTAGTTAATCCTGGTGTATTCTTTAAGATGTTGGTTGTCAATCTTGCGCAGTAAGGACTTTTTGTTTCCCCAGGATTGTTGCCAAAAGAGATTGTCCATTATATCGGCAACATCAAAAAGCAAGGGCAGCATTTTTTTCTGATTGGGTGAAAGACTGTCCAGATTTGAAGTCAGTTTAAAAGATTGATAAGCCTCCACTTTTTCTTTTATGTCGGGTGCCGAGGCGGTATAGGTTTTTTGGTTTGTCTGACAGGAAGTTATTGCGTGTAAAGCAATGAAAAACAGAAACAACCTTTTCATACGTGTCATTTTTTTGAGTTATGCTGAACTATTTAGTGTCTTGAAAAACAGATGTTTATTTGTTCTTTGACATTGGTCTAAAACAGCGTAAATAGTCAGATAACTGAAAAAGAAACGCTGCCGGGGCGGATTTTAAAACCGCTTAGTTTATGTAATGCAAAGCCAAAGTTAGAAATTATTTTTTAACGGTTGAATTGTTGTGAAAGAGATTGAAGACCGGAATGGATTGCACCCGGTAATGCATTGCACCAGAAGCCTGAAACGTTATCAGGGCGGCAGGAACGGGGCAATGTCGCTAATTACCCCTGTAAAAGTGTGTGGCAAGCGGAGAAACCGTGGAGTGGCAGCACATGGAGAAATTGCTATTTTAGGGAGCGCTGAAAAACGCCTACTTTATTAGCGTTTAAAACTTTAAATCATATCAACAAACTCCTAAGTGCAAGGTTATTCCACTTCAAACTCGAATTTCTTTGCACTTAATCATAAAAAAACAGCTAATCAAAAGAACAAAATTTACTGCACCGCCCGAATCTCGAAGTATTTCAATACTCCTTCGATTGGGCGGCTTGTAAATTTTGCCCTTTTGACTTTTTCAGCAGTCCCTATTTTACACTACAGCCTAAAGCTTTTGCAATGCACCGCAAATCAATAGTTTGCATTTAAAAGTATTTGTTTGTCAGGATTTAGAATATCAATATTTTACGAATCATCTTACATCTTTCCTGACTGTCGTCAGACAGGTGTCTAAAAATCTAACGATCTATTGAAATATCTACCTTGACATTAAGTTCTTCAAGTAAATGTCTTAGTCTTTCAATTTGGTGTTGTTTGTTTACTTCCCTGAGATTTCTGGCTGTTTTGGTGAAATACTGGTGTTGCTTGATAAAGTTCAGCTGCATCTTGTTCCAATCGTGCCATGAGCTAACCATTTGACGTTCTTTTAATTCGCTGTAAAGCGTATTGGAAACAGGAATGAAGTCAGTTCTTCCGAGATAATCAAGATCTGAATCGCACATTACCTCTTCCATTTTATCTTTTGGTTGAGGTGGTAACTTAGTAGCCATTATTAATCGGCAGACGGTATCAATGTGATCTTGTCGTACATTGTACCTTGGAAGAATTTGTCGGGCGAGCAGTGCTCCCTGGTGTTCATGGTACTTATAATCCACAATGTGACCGGCATCATGGAAGAGGGCTGCAATCTTCAGGAGCAATACTTCTTCCTCATTAAGGCCTTCTGCCCAGCCAATCAATTCTACTTCTGTAACAACATCAACGGTGTGTTTTACGTTGTGGTAGTAGAGGTTATCAGGCAGGTTATTTTCCAAAAGATCCAGTATTTTTTCCTGTATGTCCATAAATTGGATCTGGCCATATCTGACATCAAACTTTTCGTTGCTTCTAAAACGATCTTCCTTGTGGTGCAATTCGCCTCTCAACCCATTTACCAGGTACATGTTCATTTCGCCTTTGTACTTTACGGGCATAGCGCCTAACTGCGAAATATCAAAAAATTCCTTCACCAGTTCGTAGGTCATCTCAGACATGTTGATTTCACCCGGAGGGCAGGCCTCGCCCAATCGACAGGTGACATTAATGCTGTCGCCTGAAATAGAATAAGGATTGTGGCTTGTGCAGGAGTCAATTGCCAGTACAGGCCCTGTGTGAATGCCCATCTTTACTGTCCAGGGCGGGGCTGAGGGGTGGTTTTTGCAGATGCTCTTCACCGTTGCCAGCATCTTGTTCGCAGCCATTGTGATGTTTATCGGATTGGTGCGGTGCTCGTTGTTTAAACCTGCAGCAAAAATGATGTTATCGCCAAAACTTTTGATCTTTGAAATGTTATATTCTGTAGCAATCCTGTCAATGGTTATATAGATTTCATCCAGAACATCTATCATTTCCGATTTTTCAGAAACATGATTTAACGCTTCAAATCCACCGATGGAAAGATAAAGCAATGAAACAGTCCGAAGATGTTCAACTTTTTTCTCCGGCTTTTTTTCAAATAAATCTTTGTAATGGTTCGGCTTGGTATCTGAAAACTTTGATAAAAGCTCGTTGTACTTTTCGTTTTGTTTCTGAATAACGGAATACCTGCCAACAAGATTTTGAAGCTGATCGTTGAGTTCCTTATTACGATTGGCCAGATTTGTAATTCTGCTTATATAGTCGTGGATATTATCCATTTGCGAAATTTCTTAAATTCAGATTAAGTTGTTGTACGTGAAAAAATGAAAAAAGTGACTAAATCTTTGATGAAAGTTTAATAATCCCTGACTTATGGCCGTTTTGACTGAGTAATTAGACTTAACTAGCCTTTCTTATTGTTAAAGATACTTGAGTGGTGCTGTTGAGGTAAGTGCTTGATTATTATGCTGGGACAGTGTGTTGTGAAAAGGATTTGAGTGGTTTTTTATTTATCATTGGCTTGTTTTAGGGGAATGGATATATGGATGTGGTGAAAAAATGAACCCCGGTTTTTAACAACACAAAATTAAACTACAGCCGAAAGAATAATGAATGTTCAATAATAATCGGTTTGGCTTTTTACAACTTCTGACTAATTAATCTGTCTTTGTTAGCATCCTGACAATATCCGCCACATTATCCTCAATGTTACCCCGTGCATCTATCCAATGGATTTTATGGCCTTTCCTCTCCATCCCTCTGAACCAGGTCATCTGCCTTTTGGCAAACTGGTGAATGGCAATGTTTAATTTCTCAAACATTTCATTATAGGAGATCTCACCTGTTACATGCTGAGTAAGGAATTTGTATTCAAGACCGTAGTAAATCAAGTCTTCAGGCTTAATACCCTCTTTAATGAGGCCTTTAACTTCTTCCACCATGCCTTCATCTAATCTTTCCTTAAGCCGCCGGGTTATTTTTTCTCTTCGCAGGGAGCGATCAATTCTGACTCCTATCAGCAATGGTTTTACTTCAGGTAGTTTCACCTCAATCTCCGGGTGGTTTTGATAGTAGGTCTCTATTTCAATACTTCTTATGGCACGTTTTACGGTGTCGGTATCCGTCGTGTTATGCAGCTTTTTAAAGGAGGCCAGAATGTCTGTCAGTTCTTTAAGAGATTTGTCTTTTAACTTTTCCCTCAGGGCGCGGTCAGGGGGCACATGCACCATTTTGTACTGGTCCAGGACAGCTTGTATATAAAGTCCCGTTCCTCCGCACATAACAGGAAATTTGTCTCTTTTATGAATGTCGTCAAAAATGTTGAAAAAGTCGTTTTGATATTCGTACACATTGTATTTATATCCGGGCTCCTTTAGGTCGATGAGGTGATATGGGATTTCTTTGTCATCGATTAGATAATCATCATAATCTTTGCCTGTACCAAGATTCATACGTCGGTATACCTGCCGGCTGTCGGCGCTGATTATTTCTCCGTTTATTTTTTTGGCTACTCGGGCTGCCAGTTTTGTTTTGCCACTGGCCGTAGGTCCGGTTATCACTAAAAGGTTGTATGGTGTTTTGTTTTGCATGGTATGACTCTCGGTTGTATTTATTTCTCAAATCTAAGAAAAAAGGTTTAACCTGCATTGTTCGTAATTAGTTGGCCCCTTTCAGGGACCCGGTGCCGGGAGCATGTTTAACCCCGGGACAGTTGCCCCGGGGTTATTTAAGTTCGCCCCCTGCCTCCCGGCAGGCAAGCTTATCAGGGACTTGATGGATTAGCCCTATTTGTGTCATTCACAAGGTACGTAATTTATAGAAAGAACCTAATTGTTAATATCATTGCAAAACTAAACTACAGCCAATTCAATAGATCGTTAGATGTCAGATTTAAGACAAGCTATAATATGTAAATAACCAGGGCTTTAAGGTAGTTATGCGTGTAATTCCAAAAAGTTGATTTATAGCTTTTTACAAAATATAACGGCTCGAGTGTCAAGTCAAGCATAGTCTGACGGGCCAAGCCTTGCTCTTTCTACCTTGTGCTTCTCAAAAAAAGACTCACGTAGCTACGGCTATGCTTACTTTTTTGTTGATTTGCACAAGGTGAAAAATAGCGGCAGCTTACCCGAAATTCTACACTTGAATTGACACTAGAGCCAGGATAACGGTGTATTGTTAATTGGAAAGCAACCGTTTTTTTTTGTCAGGATAACCTTTCTTTGCAAAGCATTCCAAGTGATTTGTAGGGTGTGCCTTATTTTTTAATTTTGTATCTTGATTTTAGAGGAACTTTATGTCTACAAAGAAACCTGAAAATACGGGAGAACTCTATCGTAACCTTGTTGTTAGATTACGGAATTTTGTGATTTCACCTGTGTTGGAGTGGAGGAGCATTCATCGCGAGAGCACCACTTTTAATGATATGTTGGGGAATTTTGCCCTTCCACTTGTCGGATTGGTGACGATTGCCACATTTGTGTCGCATTTAATCAATCAACAGGCGTTCATTTTAGAGTTGGCCATGAAGAAAGCAATATTGGTTTTTGTGGCATTACTTGGAGCTGTGTTTTTGTCATGGTATATTGTGGCAAAACTGCTGAAGTTTTTTCAGTTTGTGGTTTCAGGGGAGTTAGCAGCCAAACTGGTTATTTATAGTTCAGGACCCTTGTATGTGATTTCTTTTGTAACAGCCCTGATACCTGAAATATTTTTCATTTACATACTGGCCTTTTACAGTTTTTACCTGGCATGGCTGGGAGTTAGGGATATAGCAGGACCTGTACATCACCGCAAATTTGTTTTCTCGGTTGTTGTAGGCGTTTTGGTGATGGGCATTCCCTTTTTAATTAAGATTTTATTGTTGAATTTATTAACTATATGATATGTCGGCAAGTCGCATAAACATCAAGAATAAAAGAGCTTATTTCGATTATGAAATACAGGAGAAGTTTGTAGCCGGCATCCAGCTTTCCGGAACTGAGATTAAGTCCATTCGAATGGGACGTGCCGCCCTGGTAGATTCATTCTGTTATTTTGTGAGAGGGGAACTGTGGCTTAAGGGCATGAATATTTCTGAGTATTTTTATGGAACATTTAACAATCATGCCCCCCAGAGGGAACGTAAATTACTCTTAAACAAGAAGGAACTTTACAAGTTGGAAAGAAAAACCAAAGAATCAGGTCTTACCATTATACCCCTTCGAATGTTTATTAATGACCGGGGTTTTGCGAAGCTTGAAATAGGCCTGGCTAAGGGTAAAAAACAACACGATAAGCGGGAGACCATTAAAGCAAAAGATACCAGGCGGGAGATGGACCGTGCAAGGAAGAGTTTTTAGAAGAGGTTAGTAGTTGATAGTTGTAGGCAATAGTTAATAGGGTAACTGTCCCAGAATTATTATACACTTACAGCTTGTCATGTTGAGCGAAGTCGAAACATCTGGTTTTTTACGAAAAGATTCTTCGACAAGCTCAGAATGACACCAACCCCGGACTTTTCGGACAGCCCCATAATAAGGGTGTCAAAATTTATCTGCTCCCCGTTTTCGGGTTCTGAAGTTCAGATTTTTATGGTTTACTTGAAGTTTTTACCCTTTTCAACGCAACCATTTTTATATTCTTTCATCTAATCATAAAAAGCAGGGAGTGGTTATATTATTACCCTAACCCCCGGTGGCCCTCATGTTGCATTATTAAGTTGAGTGGCTTACTTTTACAGGAAACCAACTTGATAGTTCTTCAGTGTCTGAAAATAATGAAATAAACAATATTGTAAAAGGATGCCAGAAAGGGGAAAGGAGTGCTCAAAAGGCACTTTATGAGCTTTTTGCGCCCAAAATGCTGGGGGTTTGTATGCGGTATGCCGGAAACCGGGAGACAGCTGAAGATTTTTTGCAGGATGGTTTTATCAGGGTCTTTGAAAAAATTGGAATGTTCCGTTTTGAAGGTTCTTTTGAGGGATGGATGCGGAGAATTATCGTCAATATGATTATTGAGTCATTCCGGAAAAACAAACTAAAAACCGAGTTGACGGATGAATTTCCTGATCAGGAGGAAGATGAGGGTAGCAATTTCACCGTTCAGCAACCTTCGTTGCACGATTTGTTAGCTTTGGTTCAGCAACTCCCTGAACGATACAGGCTGGTTTTTAATTTATATGTATTGGAAGAATTGTCCCATGATGAAATTGCCAAACAACTGAATATTTCTCCCGGAACCAGTAAATCGAATCTTTCCCGTGCCAGAAAATGGCTGCAGGATCGGTTGAAGGAAAATAAAAAGATGGAGGCTGCAAGAACATGATGATACCCGATCAAAATATAGACCCTTTGTTCAATGATCTTAAAGATCTTGAAATTTCACCATCCGATAAGGTGTGGGAGGGTATCGAGGGACTTCTTGATAAAAAGAGAAAACGCCTTGTTCCACTTTATTGGTGGGTGGGTGCTGCAGCATCTGTTCTTTTGGTGATCGGATTTTTTATTTTCAATTCTCCTGACTCAGATCTTTCAAGTGGAGATATGGCACAACAGAAACATATTTCCCCGAATGAATCGGCTACCACTCCAAAGATGGCCCGGCAAATGAATGATGAGGAAATAAAGCAGGAAGTTGAGATTGATCAGGACCTTCAGAAAACAAATAATCTGAATGTGGTTTCTGATTTTTCGGGTGAAAAAACTAAACACACTTCTTTTACTACCATGACTGCTGAAGGAAATACTTCAGCAACAGAAACCTTCAATCCCAAATTGACCGGTACGGAAGACAAAGAGAACCATCTTGTTGTCGCTGTTGAAGCCATGAAATCACATGCGTTCAATTTTGATCTTTGGCATGTGGCAAGTCCCGATACCCGAAAGCTGGCTTACAGACACAGTGATAAGGTGGAATTAATTGGCAATAAGCCCGATGAACCTGTCAGTGATGTGGATGACTCAAGGCCTTCTCTCAGGTTTGTTTTAGGAGGTGAATATTCCCCAACTTATGCCTTTAGGGAAACATCAGGAGGGGGCTCAGGCAATTCAGAGAGTGGAATTAACAAAGCCGGTGGTGGAATAAGTCTTGCCGTTAAGCTGAATTCCCGCTGGCAGATAGAAACCGGTGTGAAGTATGCAATGCTGGGGCAGGAGGTGAGTGCCACTTCCAGATCTGACAGGGTGTATAGTTTTGCCGATGCTTCCCCTTCATTGGAGAGCAGTATGGATATTACAGAAATCAATTTATCCAACTCACTTGGAGCTGTTACGCCCGATGCCTCACCTTCAAGGATGCAGGATGCTGCAGGTTTTCAGGGCAGTTCTAATGAATTGGTTGATTTGCAGAATTCTAATTTTGCAGCAAATGGAAATCCTTTGCTCGAACAAAACCTGGGGTATGTTCAGGTTCCATTAACCATTCGTTATCAATTGTTGAAGCAGTCACAATTAAATCTTTCATTGTCAGGTGGTGTTAGCACCAATTGGTTGGTTGATAACAATGCTTATTTACAAATGGGAGGTGACAAGAAGCGAATTGGTCAGACTCAGGGATTGGCAGATATGGGGTTGAGTACACATGCAGGTGTTGCCGTTTCGTTGCCTGTGTTTAAAGGAATCCATTTGAGAATGGAACCACGGGTCGATTATTTCCTTTCTGATGTAAGCAAAGAAGCACCAGGAACTTTCCGTCCTTACTCTTTCGGTGTCTTTACGGGGCTGTTTTACGAGTGGTAATGGGATTGGATAAAGATTATTATTTATTCTTCTTGTCAATAGATTTTTACCGATACTACCTCAATCCGGGACTTGTTACGTGATTTCTTATTTCTGTGTTTTTATGTTGGATGGCCTTTTATGCTGTGGTAGAGGCCCGTTAGGGCTATGATGTCGGTGGAGATTAGGTTGTTGATGGAATCAAGTTCTGTAGGGATGAAATAAATATTCCGTACCCACGGCACTCATTTGTGTTCTACCTGATGTTTTTTACCTACATATCGTCCCTCCGGGACTCGGGAACTGACCCTTCATGATTTCTTTTTTTGGGGATATATAAAATACTCACTATCCTTTATAACTGCCTCACTTACCTTATTATCCCAAGTTCCGAGAAGGATTGGACCATCTTATAGAAGTGGCCTTTCATATTCATAAGCTCTCTGTAATGTCCGGTTTCTACAACATTTTCACCATCAAGAACCACGATCCTGTCTGCCATTTTGATGGTTGATAGTCGGTGGCTGATGATGAGGGCAGTCCTGTTTTCTGTAATGCCTTTAATGTAGTTTAATAGTTTTGCTTCAGAAAAAGCATCCAGTGAGCTTGTGGGTTCATCCAGCAAAACAACCTGCGACTGGTTGAAAAATGATCTGGCCAGGGCTAATCTTTGCCATTGTCCGGGACTTAGCTGCTCGCTGTCGTCAAACAGAGTGCCTAATGTTGTATTGTATCCGTTCTCAAATTCTTCAATTACCTCATTGATTCCGGCCTGGTTAGCAGCGTCTTTGATGTTTTTCTCTGAAAGCTGCTGACGGACATTGCCAAACCAAATATTTTCTTTAGCAGTAACATTGTAAAGCATGAAATCCTGATAGATGACGCTGATGTTGTCGACCCTGGATTTCCATTTAAGATGGTCGATAGGATGTTTATCAACATATATTTTTCCTTCATTGGGTTTGTAAAGCCCGCAAATAAGTTTTACCAAAGTGGTTTTCCCGGTGCCGTTAGCCCCTACAAGCGCAACGGTTTCACCAGCATTTATCTGAAACGAAACATTGCGTAGAATCCACCGGTCGTTGGATGGATAATGAAACCCTACATTGTCTAATCTGATTCCCTGCTTCATGCGCGCCGGAAAAGGCACCTTTTCATTTTCTTCAAGGGTGGGTTGAGCTTCCGGAAGGTGTAAGAATTCAAAGAGGTTGTTCAGGAAAAGTGAGTCTTCATACAAGCCGGATATCCTTCCCAGAAATTCCTGAAGGTATGCATATCCGCGCTGAAGGGCCATAAAATAAAGAACCACGTCTCCAATCGATAATTGACCTTGAAATGCTCTGAAGGCGATTAATCCATACACTGAGAAGACTGCAATGGCAGCCAGAACCTGCACTGCTACTTCACGGAGAGTCTTACTCCTTAACATTCTAAACTGGCTTTGCCGCCAATCATCTTTTATTTCATGATAACGCTGACGAAAGAGGCTGCCCAGCTCAAAAGTCCTTAGCTCTTTTGCAAATTCCCGGGAGGTGAGCAGTCGATTGTAATAGTTGACTTTTCTTTCACGGTTGGTATTCTTTCGTTTGAAACTGAAAAGTGACCGGGCGTATCGAAGACGGATTGCAGTAACCGGCAGTGTGACAACCAAAAGCACTATGGATATTGACCAGTGTACCATTAACAGGATACCGCCCATTACAATCAGGGTAATAAGGTTCTGTAAAAGTCCAACGATGCCATAGAAGATTCGTGAAGGCCGGAAAGAGGCTTCATTTAAAGCCCGGAAAAAGACGTTTTGATACTTTGGATGTTCAAAGTAGCCGTATTCTATGTTGGTGGTTTTGTTGTGGATGAGATTATCAAAGTAGTCAGAAATCAGGAATGACTGACGCTCACGAACCAATGTTCCCAAAGAGGCTGAGAGAGCATTGGCCAGAAAAACAACAGCTGCAATGATTAATAGTCCCAAAAGCCGGTTAAATGCATCCTCTCCGTTGGGGCCTGTAGCCACTGTCTGGATTTCGTCAACAAGTAATTTAACAAGGTAAAGCAGAAATAATGGGAGTACCCCTCTTATCAGGATTAGCGCTGCATTTAGAATTGTCCAGCCCGGAGAACTCGACCAGATATAACGTAAAATGGTTAGTATTTGGCGATAGTTTCTGATAGTTGTTGGTTTTAGTGTTATAGCTCAGCCAGGCAAAGGGCTGTTCAAATATAAAACATTTTTGAGAGTTTAGAGTGAGAACCAAAATTTGTCCCTGCCCATTAGGATAGGACCTGGACGAGAATTTCAACATTGTGTTGATACTCTAAACCTTTGAAATAAGAGCTGGTGACGGCTTAAGTTAAAAGTAGCGTGTGTGTATTTAGGGGCTGCTGAAAAAGTCAAAAGGGCAAAATTTACAAGCCGCCCAATCGAAGGAGTATTGAAATACTTCGAGATTCGGGCGGTGCAGTAAATTTTGTTCTTTTGATTAGCTGTTTTTTTATGATTAAGTGCAAAGAAATCCGAGTTTGATGTGGAATAACCTTGCACTTAGGAGTTTGTTGATATGATTTAAAGTTTTAAACGCTAATAAAGTAGGCGTTTTTCAGCGCTCCCTATTTAGATTGCTTCTTAACCGAAGCAATCTTAGTATTTTAACCGGACACCAGTGTTTGTTTAAGTATAGAGTTATTGAGATTTTCAGGGTGATATATGCGTTTTTCAGCGCACTCTATGTAGCCATTAATTTCTCAGGATTTTGGCGATTATCGAATAAAGAAATGATTTGTATTTGATTTTGAGAAATACGATAATAGATGGAGGTTTGTTTAGAGATGACAGCTTTTCTTAGTTGAAATATTTGGGATCTTTAGGAAACAGAAGGGGATTCTCTTGAAGTAGATCTAGATGTTTATCAAGTAATTGGGCGAAATTCTCTATTTCCTTTTCACTCCAATAACGTTCAAGATATTCAATTATATTCTTTAAATTTTTAAGGGCTTCATCAGACCAAATAATTCTATAAGTATTTCTCATAGATCTTGCGGGCTTTGGTATGAGAATGCGTGTTTTTATTCTCAAAGTCTTTCAGGCCTCTTAGTATTGAGTCTTTTTCGCCTTTACTTAAATTGTCTGATTGTTTAAAGCTTTGAGCCGAACTATCTTTGATCTTTTTAATCTGGTAAATAATCGAAAAATCTTCTATTTTAGAGATCCATTCAATTAAATTCAATTTGTCTTTTTTGATTCCCATGGCGCTAATGTTTTAAACAAAGATAAGCATATTGCAAGTTATTCTCAAAACATTCAATTCCAAACCCTCAACCCCCAACTCACAACGCGGCCCAGAAACCAGAAAACTTTCCCCGACAGAGGACCTGCAAAGACCATGAAACGGTCAAATGAAGTATTGATGGTCCATGCAAATGGAGATCTGGTTTTTATTATTTTTACAATAACCCCCTTTACTTTTTCTGCCATTATTGGTTTATCCGGCGCGGGCAGTCCATCACCTCTGGTGAGCAATGATTTTTCCTGTTGATTTACAGCGATAAGGCGGTGTGCGATCCACTTTCCTTCACATTCAAAAACCAGAACCTGACCGGGATTAAGATTCTCCCACTTTATCCTCCTGATTTGCACCGTGTCCCGGGGCATAAGAATGGGAAACATACTCATGCCATGCACCGGAACCTGAACGGTTTGTCCTTTGTCGAGGAGTTGATCGAGCCACCGTCTGTATTCATTAAGATTCTGATCCAAAATAAATGGTTTGGAGGTTTTTATTTCAATTAATTGCTCCTGGCGATGGTAAAGAAAAAGCAACTTCCTTTATCCTCCTCACTTTCCACCCATATTTCCCCACCATTCATTTCCACAAGTTCCTTGCTGATGAGAAGTCCCAGCCCTGTGCTGGGTTCATTGTCTGTTCCGGGGCGCTTTACATCGGCATCAACTTTAAAGAGTTTTTGCTGCATGTCTTTACTGAGGCCTATGCCCTGATCACAGACTGAAAAGATGATGTTGTCTGGTTGTTGAGGTTTTGCAAGGATGGAGATTTCACCTCCTTTTTCAGAAAACTTTATAGCATTACTCAATAAATTATTGAAAACAGATATCAGGGAAGTTTGATCCCCCAAAACTCTTAAGTTGTTATCGAAGTTAAGATTCAATTTAATGTTTTTGTTGTCTATTATATTCTGATGAGCTTCTATGGCCTGATTAACAATCTCAGAGACCAGGTGAGGGGTGGGTTTTATCTCTTTCTGGCCTCTTTGAATTCTTGACCATTCAAGCAGGTTTTCCAACAACGTGTAAAAGGAGTTGGTTGACTTATTTAAGGCCCCGAGCAGTTCTTTTATGTATTCGGGTTGCATTCTGTCAAATCGTTCATGCATCAGGCCGATGAGCCCGAGGATGGAAGAAAAGGGGCTTCTTAAGTCATGCGCTATAACAGACAGGAGCCGGTCTTTTTCGGCATTTAGTTGACTCAGCATGTTATTCTTACGGTCCAGTTCATCTTTGGTTTGCTGGTTCTTCAGGGCTTGAACCAGGTTTCTGGCGATAACATCTATCAATTGTTGTTCTTCTTCAAGAAATGAGGAGGACAACCTTGTTAAATCACCACTGTCCTGGTCACTGTATTTTATTATAATTTGTGCTAAGGTGCCACCAGAGAACGCTGGCTGACTTTTTAAACATATATCTTCGTCAATATTAAATGCTTCGTGGCTAAAATAATTTCTTTCACTGGTCTTTATGCAGGCTCTGGCTTTTTCAGGAAACTGAAATCCCTCAGGAATGATTCTTACACATTGGTGCAGAATATCATCAGTTGGATGATTTTGCTGGTGAAGTGTTTTAGAAATCTTGTACAAACACTTTTGCTCTTTCATCCTCTCCTGAAGATCAAAATTACTTTTCTTGGCAGGCGTGATGTTTCTTCCAACACCAACGATCTCTTTAACATGGCCCTCTTCATTGTAAATGGGGGATAAAGAAGTTTGAAAATGTTGCTGACCGGTTCCTTCTCCGGCGGTCCATTCATAAACCACCGGCTTGCCGGCGAGGGCTTCCCTGAAATGCTTTTCATGGAATTCACCTGCCTCTTCGCCCAAAATTTCTGTAGCTCTTTTACCCAGAAAGTCTGCTTCTTTTCTCCCAGCCTCTGCAACCCATTTCCCATGGACACTGGAGTGCCTCAGGTCCTGATCTATAGTAAAGATGACATCGTTCATGGAGTCGACCAGAGAGCGAAATCTCTCCTCACTGTCTTTAAGTTTGTGATAATACTTTACTTCGTCTGAAATATCATTGAGGGCACATAGTATTACCTTCTCCCTGGTTTCAGAGTTTAGGTAAATGACTCTGGAATTTATTTTAATATGTATGGTGCCGGTTTTTCCTTTAAAGCCCAGGAATGCATTGCTTTTTTCCTTTCTCTCTTTTAAAACTTTAAGATGGAAATAAAAGTCATCCTGACTGGAAGGCTCTACCAATTCCCTTAGTTTCCTGTTGTTTAAATTATTTTTAGGAATGTTGAAGTGACTGCGGAATTTGTTGTTGCATTGAATAATTGTTCCTTCCATATTGAGCATGCAATAACCAACCGGTGCCAGTTCAAAGATGGTTTGAAACTTCTCTTTGTTGATGGTCAGATCGTCCTGAACACGCTTTAATTCCTCGTTTTGCATTTCCAGTTCAAACTGATACACCTGAAGGTTTTCGACCAGTTCTTCCAGGTTACTGTTGTAGATGTCACCCGGTAAGCTCTCTTTATTGTGGAGCAGTTGCAGCGCCTTTTGCTTTAAGATGTCCTTCTTGTTGTCGGATAAATCACCCATAGACCAGATCGTTAAAAGAGAACAAAATTTAAACAGTTTCTTAGTTTCTGTTTTTATTTTATAATTCAGAAACAGGGATTTTGTTTTAGTACTTAAGCTTTTTGTTGTAAATTTAATGATGATACATCTGCAACAATACCGGTCAGTTTTAATGGTTTTCCGGTTTCGTCCCATGCGACCACCCCGCCTTTATCGAAAAACCGGCCGTAAGTGTTGTCTTTTCTTTTTATGCGATAAGTAACTTCGTAGTTTTCTTTTTTCCCGGCAAGGTGGTCACGCATGGCCTGCATACTTGATTCGAAGTCTTCAGGGTGAATAAGTTCTGTGATTTTATAGATCTGGTTGGGGAATTCATCGGGATGATAGCCCAGCATGGTTGCTTTTTTATCATCATATGTGACATTGCCTGAGGGGATATCCCATTCCCACCATGCCATTTTGCCGGCATCCATGGCTTGTTCCAATCTGGCAGCAGCGATATCTGCACGTTTGGTTTCTTTCTTAAGAGTGGAAATATTAACAAAAGTAATGATGATGCCATCCACCGCATTTTCTTCTGTTCGGTAAGGCATAATTTTTACCAGATGCCATTGGCCTGAATTATCGCAGATCTCTTTTTCAACAGGTTGTAAGTCATTTAAAACCTTCTTGATGTCTTCGATAAACGCCCCGTAATTTTCGGGCACAGAAATATGATGGATGGGGCGCCCAATATCCATCTCAATGATGTTTGTAAGTTTGGATACAACCGGTGTAAACTTCCGTATACATAAATGACTGTCCAGGAAAAGGGTTCCAATGTCGGTGTTTTTGAGGAGGTTGTTGATGTCATTGTTGAGTTTTGTCAGTTCTTCTATTTTGTCCTGATGCTCCGAGTTGACTGTGTATAGCTCCTCATTAACCGATTGTAGTTCTTCGTTAGTGCTCTGCAGTTCTTCGTTGGAGGCAATTAACTCCTCGTTGGAGGATTGCAGTTCTTCGTTGGAAGTCTCAAGTTCCTCTACTGTAGCCTGGAGGGTTTCTTTGGTGTATTGCAGCTCTTTTTCAAGTTCATAATAAGCCTCAGATTGTTTTTCATTTAAGTCGGTCGGTCGTTCTTCAGATGATTGTGTTTCCGTATCGTTTTTTATCTCTTTCTCAGTGAAGGACACAATAAAGTACTTAAAGGAATCCTGATTTTGATTCAGACGTCTGGTTTCAATACGGAGAAGCTTTCCCGGGAAACCTTTGGCATTTTTGAGTGTTTCAGAAGCCGGCGTTTGATTCTCTGTTCTCAGTTGCCGTAAGAGCCCCGAAACAACCATGCGCAAGTCCTCATTTAGCAGTGAAAGAAAATTATTGGTGAATTTGCCGGATGGCAGATTAATGTAGTCATTGATATTATTGATGACATGTATGAGATTAAAATTTTCATCTATGATCACTGAAGGGGGGAGAAGATCATGAATAATCATTTCCAGCATCTTATCCAGCTTCACATGATTGTGGCTGGTTTTATCCGTAACAGGAGACTGACTTTTGGTTGGTTTTTCAGAGGAGGTTCTTAAATGCGGTATGTTGGGCGCAAAGGGGGGCTTGAATCCTTCCCGCGCACGGAACAACTTCCATTTACTGTCAACAGGGGTAAATGCTGATTGCATATTTCCCAGTGATTCACTGGCTCCAACGAATAGAAAACTTTTTGACTTAAGGGAAAAGTAGAACGTGGAATAAATCTTTTCCTGAATTTGAGGTTTTAAGTATATGAACAAATTCCGGCAGGAGATGAGGTCTATTTTTGAAAAAGGCGGATCTTTCAGTATATTATGAGTGGCAAAAATGATTTTTTTCCTCAGGCCTTCGGATACCTTATAGCCATTCTCATTTTTCTCAAAATATTTAGCCAGTATTTCAGGTGAAACATCTGCTACAATGCTTTCGGGATAGAAACCTTGTCCGGCAATTTCAATGGATTCATTGTCAATGTCAGTTGCAAATATTTTTAGATCAGTGTTTATGCCATTTGTTTTCAGGTATTCCATCACTAAAATGGCTATTGAATAGGCTTCTTCTCCGGTCGACGTTGCAGCCACCCAGATTCTCAGCGTTTTCTTGTCTGATTGTTTCAACAATTCCGGAAGTATATTTTTCCTGATGCTTTCAAATGCTTCGGGATCTCTAAAGAAACTTGTTACGCCTATTAGTAATTCCCGGTATAAAATTTCTTTCTCTTTGTCCGATTCGCTAAGCAATTCCAGATATTCTTCCAGTGTTTGGAAATGATTGACCGACAGCCTTCTCTCAAGTCTGCGGGTGATCGTTTTCTCTTTGTAGAAGGAGAAGTCTGCTCCTGAGTAATCTCTCAGAATCATTAGTATTTTGGAAAGAACATCCGTTTCCTGTTTCAGAATGGAATCTATAGAACTGCTTTTTTCAATAAAGGGATGTTTCAAATAGCCAAGCAGTGCCTCGGGCATCTTTTCCGGTGGAAGAATGTAGTCGGTAAGACCGGTCGCTATGGTATTCCGGGGCATGCCGTCAAATTTGGAGGATTCTTCATCCTGCACCATAATCATACCTCCGTACTCTTTTATGGCTTTGGTACCCAGTGTGCCATCGCTGCCCGTTCCCGAAAGAATGATCCCTATGGCATCTTTGCCCCGTTCACTTGCCAGTGATCTGAAAAATATATCAACGGGCAAATGAAGACTTTTTCTTTGGCTTTGATCTTCAAGAAATAGCTGATTATGAAAAAGCGAAAGGTTTTTACGCGGAGGTATCAGGAAAATGGTGTTTGTTTTGAGTTGAGTCCCGTCTTCAATGACTTGAATGTCAAGTGTAGTGATACGCCCCAATAATTCGTCCATAAAACTCTTGTAGTCAGGAGACAGGTGCTGTATTACAACAAAAGCCACCCCGGGTTCGGGAGGCACCACTTTAAAAAAGGCTTGCAATGCTTCAAGTCCTCCTGCCGATGCGCCGATGGCAACCACCGGGATTGCTTCTTCCACTTTTGAGTGAGACATACCAAATGGGGTTTTGTTGTTGGGATAAATGTAATAAATGTATTTGGCTTCTCATTGGTTTTAACCCCACATTATATCTGCGTACCTTTATTTGGGAGACTTTCAATATTTGGAGTTTTGAGTCATTCTGAGCTTGTCGAAGAATCTGTCCCTTTTGAATACTCCCCAAACCTGCTTTATTACTTTTAGACAATCTCCACAGAATAAACACTCCCCTTTCAAAGTCAATTATTTGATTTTTCTTCGGTTGCCATTCGTCCCACCTTCGGGATTGCTTCGGTACTGCTTCGTACCTGCTTCGGTTGCTCTTCGGTTCGTCTTCGCTTATCCTTCGTTCCTTATAAGAAGCGAAGCCCGACCGAAGAACAACCGAAGAAACACCGAATCTGCTCCGAAGCAGTCCCGAACCAGGTCCGAACCAGGTCCGAAGAATCATCGAACAACCGGGATCTTGTTTTTAACCTTTCATTCTCCATTAAATAAATGAAATCTCTTCGAGGTTTCATTTATTTTCCTTTGTCCCTCAGTCGTACCTCCTTCGACCTTTGTTCGACTGTTCTTCGACACTTTTTCGGCCCTATAGAGTCGGACAAATGCCGAAGAAAGGCCGAACAAGCCCCGAAGAATGGTAGGAGAAGGGGCGATGGAGGCTATTTAAGTGGCAGAAAAACAGTTGATTAGATGAGTCTTGTCTTTGTTGTTATGTTTAATTGTGGTTTCATGAAAGAGTAAGTATTTAGAGTAGAGTTTATTGCGATTTTTGAAATTGTCTTGATTGGTTTTATAGGAAGGATTGATATGCTGCTTTGCGTTGACGAGAGGTTTTTTTTAATGCTTTTTAGGCTTCTTTCAGGTATGTTTAATGTTGTTGTTAAATGCGGCCGACTTGGTCTTTATGGTTCATAAAATCAGGTGTTTTTAAAAATAATTTGGTTGCTGGAACTTGCCTGTTTTCTCCATGCTCTTTTCCCCATGCTCCATGCCCATTTTTCTTTCACCTGTCAAATTTATCCATTTGTCAAGTGGTTGCTTTCGTTCCTCAAAGAGTTTTAACAAAAAAATCGCGCGCGTGTACAATTTAGCAGCTAAACCCTGAAACGGGTTGGGCTTTTTGAACAGGGTTAAATTATTAGTGATATGAGAAAATTTTACTTATTAATTGTTGGGCTTTTTATTGGGTTGAGCTTAAGCAATGATGCGTTTGGGCAGGATACTTATTATACTTTAGCCAGTGGTGACTGGGATAATGCCGACATATGGACACAAGATCCTGCAGGGGCAGTGTCTGTGGCTAGTGCGGTCCCTGCCGATGGTGATAATGTTATTATCTTAAGTGGAAAAACAGTGACTGTGCCTGATGGAGCAGCTCCTTATGACTCACCTTTAAGAGATGTTACTTTAAATTGTGGATCCGTAACAATATACGGCCAATTGGATTTAAGAACTTCAAGCGGTCATACCTTTAATGAATTAAAAGGTTCCGGTCGTCTTCTGATGGCAGCAGATAACTATCCTGCTATAACTGACGATTCCGATTTCACCACCAGGGGAGAAGGAGAAGGAACCGTTGTTTTTTATGGAGATAGCTTTTCTCTAGCATCTGCTAATACCTTTTTTAATGTAGAAATCGATATGAACAGCGGGCAAACAGTCTCTCTGGAGAATGATTTGTCGTTAAATGGTTCGTTGGTTGTAACGAGAGGCTCTTTTGGTATTAATGATGATGGACCGACTTCCCTTAATGTTACTGTTGATGGCGATGTGATTGTTGAAACTAACGGCCGTATTACTGTTGGAACCGGGGATGCATTTCACTGGCTGAATGTTTATGGGGACTTTACCAATGAAGGAAATGTGGATTTTAGTAATTCTTCTCAGTACGCAGAGGCTTCTGGTGGTGCGGTGAAATTAAAATTTTTGGGAGCCAGCAATAATTCGTTGGTCAGTAATGGGCCCACAGACTTGTATCGTCTTTTTATAGATAAGGGTAATGACAAGACTTTTAAGTTAAGTATTAATGCCGATCAAAATACCAATTTCAATCTTTATGGACCTGTTGCATCTGCCGATTATTCTGGTGCTGATGCCACAGATGGATCTGCCGGATGGCAGCGATTACCAATTGTTATTGAAAATGGAACGCTTGAATTAGGTTCAAATATTGTTATTGACCGTTTGGGAGAGAATATGAGTGGAAATGCTCCTAATGAATTTACGATACCTGAGACGGGACAGTTGATCGTAAATGGGGCTAGTGTTACTACTTTTGATGCTTCAGAGCATGGATACATTGCAGACTGGACCGGGATTACACTGCGGGGGGCATTAAAAATTTCATCTGGCTCATTAACACTGCCCGAAGAATCAAGTGGAATATCCTACTATGACAATGTATCCTTTCCTTCTTCTTTAATTGTAGAGGGGGGAACAATTTATGCAACTCAACTCCGACAAAAAGATTCTAATGGACGCTTGAATTATAGGCAATCCGGAGGTGCTTTCCATATCCATTCTTTGCCCACTAATAACTGGGGATCTCCATCGTTTGACATTGCACATGAAGATCAGGTGTTTGAAATGAGTGCTGGAACGATCGAATTCTCGACTGTCAATAAGCATAATATTACCGCACTACGCATTGCTTCAGGAGAAGGGAATTATAATGTTACGGGAGGAACCATTCAATTTAATACCCCAACTACTTCACCTGAAGGCAATGAGGCAGAAGTTTATTCAACTGTGCCTTTGTACAACTTAACAATTAATGCAAGTAGTTCCGGTCAGGAAGTTCAAGTTGTTGATCAGTATGGGGAAACTAGCAATCCTTCCAATCTTTCTATATCGAATGATTTAACAATCGCCAGCAATGCAACTTTTAACGACAATGGTTATGATATTTCTATTGGCGGTGATTTTAATATTGCCGGGACATTTACACAATCAGGAAACCTGGTTTTTAACGGAGCACAGGATGCTGCTATAAATAACACTTCAGGAGCAACTGTAACATTGCCTGGACTTCATGTCTTTAAAGAAAGGCATGAGACTTCAGGACAGTTTTATACTGTAAGCTTAACAGGATCAGATAATGTAACCATTGAAGGAACTCTGAAGCTTTCACGAGGTGCTTTTGATGTTGTTGATTTTACGCCGCAAGTGACGGATAGTGTGGTTATTGAAAATGGTGATTTAACTTCATCCGGAACTGGTGGGCTTGAGTTAACAGGTGCTTCTCAACAAGTGTTGAAAGGTGCAGGTGGACAAGACTACAACTTTGGTCGCCTAATATTAAATAATGGAAGTGCCTCACCGCAGGTTCTTCTAGACTCTGATGTAGACGCCGACCAGGTAATTTTTTCAACCGACCAGGTCGTAAACCTTGGAGGGTATAACTTGAATGTTTCAGGTTCCGTAAGCACAAATACTTCCTGGGGAATAAATTGTATGTTTCAAACTTCAGATTCTCCCCAATCTTCCGATGGAGGATTAACTTTGCAATTTACAATACCTGCCGGAATTACAGCTACTCATGCTACTTTTCCTGTTGGAACAGATCAATACTCACCCTGTGTTGTCAAAACTACAAGTGGTAATTCTGTTGATGCCAGTGGTAGCTTTACGGTTATTCCTATTAATACCGCACACCCATCAACTGATCCCAATAAAGCTGATGATGTTATATCATATTATTGGAAAACAAGAGTTTCTGGTTTTGATAATTTGGAGGATAATAGAATTAGACTTGAGTTTACTTCCAATAACAATTTGAAGAATCTGAAAGCCGCATTCCTTAATGGCTACGATTGGCAGGTAGGTGACTATAAGTACGGAAATAATGAAACAACCCTGATTTTTGATGGAACGACAAACTATGGACCGTATCCAAATATAATAAATAGCGATTATACAGCTGGATTAGATAATGGAAACGGAAAAATTCCTATTTCAGGGATTGATGTTTATTACAGTAATGGAAGCCATGATTGGAATACCTCTAGTTGGAGAGATCAGGATGGAACTACATCGGTAGGTCCTCCGGGAGAATCAGATGTTGCGGTGATTGAGGCAGGAGATATTGTAACAATTGCAAATAACAATGCTTTGGCTTCTCAGGTAGAAATAAACGGTACTTTAAAAGTAGCTCATGCAACATCAGGTCACTCTATTGATATTATTAAAGGAGGTGGCCGTTTGGTGTATGAGAATAATTATAATTATCACTCGGATTTTGTACATATTTCAGGAGATCATTCCGAATTTTGCAATAATGCATCAGCAATAATAGAATATACTTCGACTTCGGGTGCGGGGCCCCATATTATCCCGGACGATTCAAATGTCCCCATTTACCCAAATATTGTGATTTCTGAAGCCACAGGAACTACGCAAACGACCAATAGTATGAATCTTATTGTCAATGGAGATTTAACAGTCGAGAGTGGTGATTTCTTTTTGGATGGCAATAATGATGAGTTTGTTTCTGTTGGAGGAGATGTGAGCATTAACTCCGGTACTTTAACCTATGAATCGACTGGAATAAGGTATATGGATGTTGATGGCAATATTTCTTTTACAGGAACTGGGACTTTTAACGCCTCCGGTGGTACGGAAAACTATCTTTATCTTGACGGAAACATAGATTTGGGAAGTAGTGGTAATATAGATTTTGCCAGTGGTAATCTATCTGTTTATTTCCAGGGTGATACAAATTCCACCTATAGCTCCAGTGGGAATGTTGCTGGTTTTTATAGGACAGTTATTGCTAAATCAACGGGAGTTTATACAGACTTTACTTCAGATTTTTCGCTAGGTGCTTCAACCAATGGAGCCACTAAAGCCTTAACGTTAATTTCAGGTGATTGTTATTTGAACAATGCCTTGATTAATATTGACCTGACAACAGGTGGCAACAACTTTGAAATTCCTTCAGGTTCTGTATTGGAAGTTACAGCCGGTACTGTAAATGCATCCGGAAATTCAGGAATAAATCTGAATGGGTCCTTAATTATAAATGGCGGTACAGCCAATATAGATGGTTCTACTGCGGCCGGTGGCACATCTAATAGTAGTTTCATTGAATTTACTTCATCTGGCAATGCTAATCTTGAAGTAACCAACTTAGGAACTTTATCTGTTGGTGATCAGATTCGCCGGTCTACCAACTCAGATGAAGGCGTTTTGACATTTGTTCAAGATGGTGGTAATGTTAATATAGGTACAGTAGGTGCTGATATTAAAAGCACCCGCGGTATGTTTGAAATTCTTGGTACAGGAAGTTCATTCTCTCAGAATGATGGCGATGCTATAACGATTCATTCTTCCAATGGAAGTACATTGGTTCCGTCCTTGTATTTTAATCCTGAAACTGTGAACTATACCGGGCGTTGTGGTTTTGATATTGATGGTGCCACAATTTCGGATGAAACTTTTGGAATTTATGCTCCTCAGAATCTGAACGATGTTTCTATCTCAGGAGGAACAGGAAATGAATTGAAATTATTGACTCAGGGACATACGCTCAACGGTAATTTAACCATCGGAGCTAATACAACCTTTAATGCCAATGGGTTGGATTTGACTTTGAATGGAGACTTAACCAACAACGGGACTTATACCGCTAATAATAATACTACTTATTTTACAGGAGCATCAGACCAGACAATATCAGGAACTGGTATAACTACTTTTGCAGATGTTATAAAGCAAACCGGTTCCGGAACTTTGGTATTAGGTCGGGGTATTACTGTTTCAAATGACTTGACGTTAAGCAGCGGAGCTTTGAATACCGGTACATATGATCTGACCGTGCTTGGTGATTTGATCAATAATGTTACTACAGCAAGTACAGATCCAAGTCAGGGAATTGTTATGGCCGGTTCCGATATTCAACAAATTTCAGGAAGTGGGTCATATTCTGTTTTGACCATTAACAACGGAAATGGCGTTGTGTTGCCGACTCAATCAGGAGCGGTTAACTTCACCAACAAACTACGAATGGTAGATGGGGTTTTCGACATTGGACGCAACCTGTTGGTTTTTGGAGAGAATGCTTCCATTGAGGAAGTGAATCCTTTCTCAAATACCAATATGATTCAGACTAATTTGTCGTTTACTGATAATGGAATTAAAAAAACGTTCCCGGTTATTTCGTCAGCTACTTCGTTTACCTATCCAATTGGCTCCTTAGGGAAGTATACTCCCGTTGTAATGGACATAACTGAAAATGGTAATAATACGGGATCTATCAGAGTAAAGGCCGCTGATGAGCCACATATTTCTGTTCCAACGGCAGATCAGGGAAATGTATTGCAGTATAACTGGACATTAGATGCAGATGGTATCTCCGGATTTTCAGGGGAGGCAAAAATGTATTCTAATGACGGGGATGCTCCTGGTGATACCACTCAATACATTACAGCGCGGATTTTATTAGAGAGCACAGACTGGAACAAATTTACAACAGATGATTTTCAGGGACAGGCTGGTGCTAATGACCTTTCGATATTTACTTTTTCAGGGACCGGTGATAATGGTATTGACGGGGATTATACTGCTGGTATTGAAAGTGCAATACCGGATCAGGTTCCTTCTTATATTACAGTAACTGACGGTAATTATTCGAATACATCGACATGGGCAACTTATGATCCATCAACAGGAACGACAGGCTCGGCCGGAGTTGATGTTCCGGCAGGAGGACCCAGAGGCTCCATTATTTATGTTAATCACACGCTTTCATTTCCGGATAATTTTGAAGCAGCTTACAGGTCCTTTATTAATCCAACAGGAGTTGTTGATATTGGTACTTCAATAGGACACCGACTTGGAGATGTTTTTGGAACCGGAACGTTGAAACTTCAAAGTGGGGATTTGCCTGCCGGCTCTTACGATAGTTTCTTTTCTTCTGATGGAGGAGTGTTAGAATATGCAGGGACTGATAATTATGACGTGTTAAGTGAAATACCTAATGTTAATAGTGTTGTATTTACTGGAACTGGAACAAGAACACTGCCTAATATTGACGTTCAACTGTATGGTGATTTAGTTCTAAATGGCCCGGATATAGAGAACACTCATAATAACAGTATCTCTATAATGGGTGATCTTACTTTTAATTCCGGATCATTTGATGCAGGAACTTATGTTGACCCCAAAGTGCCAACCATTACTTTTAACGGTTCCTCAACACAGGTGATTTCAGGAACAACTGATTTTACAACCGCATCGGGTGGTGCATTCTATAACCTGGAAATAAATAATACTTCCGGATTAGAGCTTCAATCGAATATCGAAATAGATAACGACTTGCTGCTTACCTCGGGAGATATTATTTCCAGTTCTTCCACAATGCTAACTATTAATAATACTGCAACAGATGCAGTGATTGGAGGCAGTTCCTCAAGTTTTGTAGATGGACCAATGAGCAAAAAGATAAATGAAAGTTCTTCATTTGATTTCCCCGTTGGTGATGTATCCAGATTTGGAAATATTGAAATTAAACCTGTTGCAGGGGCAGGTGGTTATTGGACAGCTCAATACTATAATTCATCAGCACAAGATGATATCTCTGCCACCTATGGCACAGGTGTCGAATGGGTAAGCAATAATGAATACTGGAATGTAACAGCTCCTTCATCAGCCCTTGATGCTAATGTTAATATGAGATTTGACGGAGAGAGTGGCGTTAATGAAGATAATGCTTTGATTGTGGAATTTGTGTCATCTCAGTGGGATGAAGTTACCGGAACAGTAAATACTGGAATGGCCACCACATCCAGTGACAGTCCTGTTACTTTTTCTTCTTCAAGGTATCTTACCTTTGGAGTTGCATCTATTGCACCATATACATGGGAGGGCGATGATTTAACCAGCCCTACCGACTGGTTTACTTCCGCCAACTGGAGTTCAGGGATGGTTCCATCTGCTGCGAATCCTGCTATTATTGATGGAACGGGTGCAACTTATCCTGTGATTGATGCAGGTGATGCTTCCTGCGATGTTTTAACTGTTACAACAGGTGAAGTATTAACGGTTAGACCCGGAGCTTCTCTTGAAGTGATTAGTGATGTTGATAATGCTGGTACCATTGTCTTGGAATCGACCAATTCCAGCTTATCCTCACTGATATTACCAGAGACTATGACCAACTCCGGTAATGTCAATGTAAAACTGACTCTTGATCCCGATCACTACTGGTATATGAGCAGCCCGCTTCAGAATACTGTAGCCGGATGGTTCAAACCGTCAGAGGATGTCAGTAAAGATTATGTTTATGTTTTTGAAGTGGTTGATAACCGCTGGCAATGGATTCGTCTGGATCAGACAGATGTGGATAACAATCGTCCGATAGGCGATATGCAGGGTGTTGTTGGGTATTATTATACAGATACTAAACACCTGGATTGCACAGGCACGGTTCAAAATACAGATTTGACAGTGACGCCTGATGATCCCGGTTATCACCTGGTAGGAAACCCATATCCGACAGCTATTGACTGGGAAGACCCAGCCGGTTGGACACGAGATGGATTCTCTAATACTATTTGGAGTTGGATTACTTATGGTGGTATCCGTATCATCCAGACCTATAATAATAACGGAGATATCTTACCTGGTGTTTGGACGCTGGAACCTGACGGTTATGATGCATCTACTATGAGCCATATCCCTCCATATCAGGCAGTATGGGTGAAACAGGAGTCTGAAACGTCTGTTCCGTTGACCGTTAAACGTGCTGCTCGTGTAAAGAACAGCGATGCACCACTGAAGAGTGCTTCATCGGGAGAGAGTTCCTTTGAAATGATTCGAGTTAAAGCTCAGAATGAGTATACTATGGATGCCACGGTGCTTTATTTTAGCGATAGCTTTGTTTCCGGCACCGGAGTTGAAGACTCAGAGAAACGTTTCAATGGCTCAGAGAAAGTACCTGAAGTATACACAAGACTAAATACCCAGGCTTTGGCCATCAATGGCCAGCCTGTTTTGAGTTCTGAGGAAAATGCCTACGCATTAAGTGTTCGCAACCGTATAGAAGGTGAAGTCAGATTGGTCTTTGACCTTGATGAATTTACCGACTTAACCTATGATGTATTGCTGGAAGATAAAGTAGCAGGTGCGTGGACTGATCTCAGGGATGTCAACGAGTATGCCTATACACCTGTCCAAATGGGCGATGACCACGACCGGTTTGTGCTTCATCTTGATAAAGTTAAAGAGGTGCCGACCAGTGTGGAGAATCCGGAGTCCTCAGCTGCAGGTGATATTACCATTGTCGGAAAAGATGAATATGCGTTAGTGACCATCAGCAATGAGTTGTTGAGTGCCGGAAATGCAGTTATTGATCTGTTGGATATGAACGGTCGTTTGATAGAGCGAAAAAACACCACTGAGCAGGAAACAGAGATTGCTGTGCCAGCTAACAGCGGAATGTATATTGTAAAAGTAACCGCCGGTGGAAAGCAGAAGACTGAGAAAGTAGTCGGGGCCCCCTAAATCCCCCAAAGGGGGACTTTGGGGGCCTCCCTGTTGAAGATATCACAATTAACCCTGTGAAGTTTGAAAGCCTCGCTCCAAAACGTTGGATAGCGGGGCTTTTTATTAGTCATATTCTCCGTTTGCTTACGTAATTATTATAAAAGTACTTTTTAAACTTTATCTCTTAAACAAACTGATTCGTCAATACAACCTTGGTCTTTAATCAAAGCTTAATAACAATTCATCTGCCTTACGGTATAATTGTACAAGAGGACTCCCAAAAGGGTCTGAAATTTTTGAACAGGGTTAAAATTAGTGAATTATGAAACGGATTAGTTTAACTTTAATTGGGTTAATTTTTTTCTTTAGTTTTGATGTCGTTGCTAAAAAAGGCGGTAATGGCAACGGCGGAAACAACAATACTTACATTACAAACTCAAATTTCCAGGGTGATTTTGAAGACTCCAATGCCTGGGACAATAATAACATACCTTCCGATTTTGAGAACATCAATAAGGAAATGACCATTAATGGTACGATTTCGCGCAATGGGAATCTTAATCCGGTAACCGTAACCGTTAATGGTATATTAAATGTGTCAGGAAACTATTCCAATAATCAATGGGGCGGCTTAACTATTGAAGATGGGGCAACGGTGGAAATATTTGGAAATCTTGAAGGTTCTGCCGGAATTTCTGTGAAAAAGGGTGGAATCCTTATTGTTCATGGTAATTTATCATCAACTGGAAGCAGCTTCAAAACCAACGGTGATGTTATAGTCAAAGGGGACTTCTCAACTTCTTCCAGCACTCAGGTTCAGAATAAAGGAAACCTTGTTGTGGGTGGCGATTTTTCTCACCTTGGAGGAGGTTTGAATGCCAAAAGCGATGATATTTATATATTGGATCCTGAGGCCAATATCACTTCTCCTGGTTGGGGTATTATTGAAAACGGAGATTATGGTAATCTTGATGATTTTGTAATCAATGAAGAAGGATCGGTTCTTGAAGAAATAGTAGAGAATGTTGGGCTGGTACCTGCATTTTTCACATGGGTTGGTGGAACAGATAATGATTGGTTTAACCAGACGAACTGGAAAAACCAGGAAATCCCTGGAATAGAATCTTCTGTTAAGATTGAGTCGGGAGTTGTTTCTCCGGTTATTGATGGTGATGTTCTTATTTCATCGCTGTCGATAGCAGAGGGATCAAGTTTAGTATTGAATGTCGGTTCTACTTTGGAAATAACAGAAGATGTTCAAAATGATGGTTTATTTGTTTTAGAATCTGAGTTTGACAACCTTTCTTCTTTGTTGTTGCCCGACAATGCTTCAAAGCCGGGAAAAGCCAATGTGAAAATGTTGTTGCAGGAGGATCGTTACTGGTACATGAGTGCACCATTGAAAAATGCAGAAGCAGGTTGGTTTAAACCATCAGAAAATGCAGATAAAGATTATGTATATGTTTTCGAGGTAGTGAATAACCGATGGCAGTGGGTGAGGTTAAGCCAGGAAGATGTGAATAACCAAAGGGGGATTGATCCTTTGCAAGGTGTGGTTGCTTATTATTACGACAATGCCAAACAGTTGGATTTTACAGGTGAGGTAAACAATGATGAAATCGTTAAAGAATTTAATGACCCCGGCTATCACCTTTTAGGGAATCCTTACCCAACAGCCATTGACTGGAGTTGGGATAATGCAGACGGCTGGGAGCGTGAAGGCTTTTCCAATACCATCTGGAGCTGGGTTTCAATAGGTAATGAAAGAGTTGTGCAAACCTATAATGGTGAATTTGATATTGTAACACCTCAGGTTGAAGGTTACAATAGTGAAAACAAAGGACATATTCCTGCTTATCAGTCCGTATGGATTAAACAAACCACAGAGAAAGCAACCTTAACGGTAAAAAAATCAGCTAGGGTAAAGGATAACAGCGCACCATTAAAAAGCACTTCAGCCGAAAGCAATGATTTGGAGATGATCCGTATCCGGACCCAGAATGAATATGCCTTAGATGAAACTGTCCTATTCTTTAGCGAAGGCCTGTCAAGCAATGTGGGAGAGGAAGATGGTGAAAAAAGATTCAATGGTTCAAAGAACGTACCTGAAGTCTACACCAAAGTTGGAAATACCGATTTATCCATTAACGGATTACCGGCTCTTTCAGAACAGAATTATGAAATTCCTGTTAGCGTAAGAAACCGTGTGGAAGGAAATGTTACTTTGAGCTTTGATTTGAGCGATTTCGCAAATCCCACCTATGATCTGTTTCTTCAAGACACAGAATCCGGGGCCTGGATTAATCTTCGTGAGGTAAGTGAATATGTATATACACCTGATCAAATGGGCGATGATCATGACCGGTTTGTGCTTCATCTGGAAAAAGTAAAACAGGTAGCTACCAGTGTTGAAAATACGAATATCTCAGAAAAAGAAGATATCACCATTATCGGTCAGCAGGATTACGCTTTGATAAAAATCAGTCGTGGATTGCTGCAGTCATCCGAGGCAGTCATAGAAGTATTAGACATGACTGGTCGTCTGATGAGGAGCATTAATACCGGAAGTACGGAAGCTGAAGTGGAACTGCCCTGCAACAGTGGGGTTTATGTGGTGAAAGTAAATGTCGGAGGTATTGTTAAAACTGAAAAGGTCGTTATGAAAGCAGGTCGATAAATGGTAAAACGATAGATCTGGTAGAATATGGTCTCTTGAATTTCAAAGTCCCCCTTTGGGGGATTTAGGCGGCCTCCTTCATATTAAAAATATTCACAATTAACCCTGTGAAGTAAAGAAGTCTCGCCCCAAAACGTTGGGTAGCGAGACTTTTTTCTTTTGTCAGTGATATTGTGACATTGGTCTAAAAAATCGAGCATGCAACCAAATATAAGGATCTTTGCAGCGGCCAATACGTTAATGAAATCAAGGTTAACTGGACGAATTAAAAATTCGAATTATGAACAGGGTTATTTATTTATTGGGTATAATTATTTTTAGCATGTTTTCTTTTTCAGGAGTGGCTCAAACCGGGCCTGGTGGAATTGGAAATGTTAATGGTGATGATGGCCAGCCAATACTTCTTTTCTGGCTAAATGCCGATTCTCTTTCTTTATCTGATAATGACAATGTAAGTGTATGGAATGATCTTTCAGGTAATAGCTATGATTTTTCTCAGGCACAAATATCTGAACAACCAGTCTTTAAAACTTCTTCGATAAATGGACATTCGGCAATAGAATTTGACGGTTCTGATATGTCCCTGATTGATGATGACGGCGAGTCCTACTTCAACGGACTGGATGGTTTCTCATTTTTTGCTGTTGTGCAATCTGATGTTACAAATACTGATGCCGGTTTTTTTGACACTGAAGATCCGGATGGTGGCGATGATGTTTTTGCGGTACGATACGATGATTCTGGTGCCAATGGAGGAGGAGACGATGTAATTAAGATTGGAGTTCGCACCGGTAATGGCCAAGTGCAAATTGAATCTTCTGAAAATATTCAGACAACCTCACCACAATTAATATCATCTCAGTGGACTGACGGGGGAAGTATTCGGTTGTTTGTAGATGGTAGTACCGATGTTTTAACTGATGATGATGGTGCTTTGTCGGGGACTATCACAAACTCCACCAAACTTATTGTTGGGCAGGGGCCCAAAGATGCAAACGGTTCGTGGGATGGAAAGGTTGCCGAAGTCTTTTTGTTTGCAGAAGTGCTTAACTCAGCTTCACGTGCTGTTCTGGAAAATTATATCTCGCAAAAATATGCCATCACTATTGCCAATGACTATTTTTCCGGAGGCGATCCTGCCTGGGTGCATAATATATCAGGACTAGGGAAAGAGAGTGATGGAGCACAAAATCAGGCTTATTCTGCAGGATTAACGCTTTTTCAGGACGGAGATTTCGATAATGGAGATTATTTGTTCCTCGGACATAACAATGCTGTAAATAATGAAGCCAATATTCGTTATGGATCAGATATTACTGGTTCTGGTGCCGAATCTGCCTGGAAAAGAGATTGGTATGTTGAAAAAACAGGTAGTCTGAATTCGCAGTTTGTCTTTAATATTGCAGAGGGTTTTGAAAATGGTAACCATCCTCATAGTCCCGATGACTATGTATTGTTGTATCGATCGGGTACTACCGGAGCTTATAGCCAGGTGACTACTGCCACCAGCATTAATGGTGCAGAGGTTTTATTCAGTGTGCCTGATGCGGACTTGCAAAATGGGTACTATACTTTTGGTTCATTGGATCAAACAGGAAGCCCTGTGCAGGGACAACCGGGGAAGATATGGTACAGTCTGGTAAGTGGTGATTGGGATAATTGGGAAATATGGACATTGGATCCATCAGGAGCTTTGCCCGATAACCCCAATAATTTGACCCCTTCTGCTTCAAATTCCGACAAGGTGGTCATTTTAAATGGTCGTACCGTTGATGTAACATCCGATAATTTGAATAATGCTTCAATAGAAGTGAATGGTCGTCTGGATCTCAACGCTACAACGGGCCATTCATTTGGTGAAATAAGCGGTAACGGAAGAATTCTTATACAGGCTGATAATTTCCCTTCAGGGGATGCTTCGGCATTTAATGCACAGGGAAATGGAACCGTCGAATTATATGGAGCGGGTTATGATCTTACTACATCGCAGACATTTAATGATGTAGTAGTAGAGATGGATGCCCCGACCACCAAATTAATTCTTGAAACGGATTACACCATAGTTGGGAATCTTACTGTAAAAACCGGGGATTTGCAAATTAACGATAATGCAAATACCAATCCTTTAATGCTCGATGTTGCGGGAGATGTAACTGTTAACTCAAATGGTAGATTGTCGGTAGGAACTGCCGATGCTTACAGTTCTTCCCTCCAATCCGGTTATGGTAACTATCACAAAGGCTTTCACCAGTTTAGAATTGGTGGAAATTTTCTAAATAACGGAGTAGTAAGACTTACTAATCTGTTGGCTCCTGATTATAATTCCAGAGCCACAAATGGTGCTGTTTCAATGGTGTTTTATGGAGCTTCCAATAAAGGGTTTTTGTGTAATAACACCACTGACCTTTATAATCTGGTGGTAGACAAAGGCAACGACCGCACATATGAATTGGAATTATACGCCGATGATAAAGCCTATTTTGCACTTTTTGGTGAAAACGATGAACAATGGGATGATACCGATTCTGCACATCCGGAAAATCGCAAGGCACTTTGGATCAAAAATGGAACACTCAGACTGACCGGGAGTGTTTTTATTCCATCTTTGACCGAAGGGAGTCGGGATTACACCATTGGTCAGAGGGCCGGTCTGGTACTTGATGGCCCCGATGTTTATGTGCAAAATTCTGCCGATGAGAACACGGATTTCTCAGGTATGACTCATGGGGCGCCGGATGGTATTAACACCGGAGGCAGCCAGCAGGGGCTTTACCCATATGGGAAGTTACAGGTTTCCAATGGTTATTTTTACCTTGGAAAAGGTGAAGCCATAAACTTTAGAGATGAGGCTCCGGGAATTATTCAGGTTGACGGAGGTGTTTTAGAAGCCAATCAAATTGCAATAAGTAGTTCTGCTTCACAAGGTAATTTCTCATTTGTGCTCAATGGAGGAGAAGTTAGAGTAACCGATGAATATGGTTCAGATGGGGGACGGGCGTTGCTCAATCTTGATAATGCAGATATGACTTTTTCTATGACCGGAGGAGCATTGTATGTTGATGGTACCAGTGGTCATGACCCTAATGGAATTCATATTGCCAGTTCGATTGGTAATTACAATGTTTCAGGCGGTACTGTTTACATTAATTCAGGTTCCAATACGGAGGTTTTATCCACTGCTCCGTTCTATAATTTGGTCATAAATGGAGGTTCTTCCCTTACTTTGCAGGAACCACTGACTGTGCTGAATGATTTGGAAATTCAATCCAATGCAACACTTACAGCCAACGGCCACGATGTTTCTATTGGTGGGGATTTTGATCTGAATGACAAGGGAACATATACCCACGGAGGCAATACTACCCGTTTTATAGGCAGTGGACGTTCTAATATTTACATTCGGAACACAAATACAATTCATGAATTAACTTTGAATGACGTTGAATTGGCCAAAGATCAGCGTTACAATACTTCCCTTTTTCACCGGGTTGAAGTGGTGAGCAATGGAAGAGCCTCTGCTGATTCTCCTCTGTTGATTGAAGGTAATCTGACTGTTTTACGCGGAGAATTTGATGTGGATGAGTATCTGGTGGATGTGCGTGGCAATGTTGAGATTGTTGACGGTCAGATGATAGCCACAGATAATAACCCTGGCCGGATAAGACTTAATGGGAGTTCACAACAGACCATAAAGGGTGCTTTAAGTAAAGAGCAGGATTTTGGCCATATTGAACTGGATAATAACAACGGTGCTTTATTGTTGAGTGACATTAATGTTTCTGAATTTACACTAGTTAATGGTGTAATGGATCTTGATGTTTACAACCTTGATATTTCAGGGCGAATTAATGGTAGTGGCTATTCTGGATCTAAAATGTTTAAAACTGCAGGGAATGCCTCTGATGGAGGTCTTACTTTATTTGTGAATTTGGAAGATCGCTCTTATTCAAGTGAGGAAGTCCTGTTTTTTCCTATAGGATCTTCAACAGGGTTTAATACTGGAAGTGTATTTATAGACGGAAATCCGGGAATTACCCAAGGTGAAATTACACTGAAAGGTGTTGATAGAAGACACCCTGCAGCTTCCTCTGGAAATGCTCTGGAATACTATTGGGTTGCATCAGTCGATGGATTTGATGGAATTAACTCTTCCTCCGTGAATTATAAATTGACCTATTTAAGTGGTTTTGATAACGGTTGGCAGGTTATGAAACTTTTGGAAAATACAACCGATTGGGTAAAAAATAATGATGATGCTACTCCGGATGCCTATTTTTACGACGTAGGAATGGTTGGAGGAGATTTTACAGTCGGAAATCCTTCCGGGTTTAATAATCTAAAGATTTTTTATAGCCGTCAGGACGGTGATTGGAGTTCTAAAAATACTTGGTCTAATGAAAGTTATGGTGGAGCTAAGGCTAATTCTGCTCCCGGACCTTATGATATTGTAAAAATTGGATATGAAGGAAGTCCAGGAAGCTATGTTCGCCATAGGGTTACATTGAATGTAGGCACTCCCTCTAATCCGGTTGAAATTGCGGCGTTAGTTCTTGAACAAAATCCTGAAGCCGGAGCAAACGAATCAGAAATGAGCCGTTTAATTATTCCTCCCACAAGAGGGTTGAGGGTTAATGGGAAGATTTCCGGGGATGGAGAAGTACAATTTCAAATGGAGAATTCCAATATACCTCTTTTTGAGGGAGATTTTGGTGAGTTTGTTGAGACAGAAGGTGCCAGCTTTATTATGCGGTCTAATGAAGGTAATGTAATTGCACCAACCAATTTAACAAGATTTCCCAGGTTAAGTATTCCAGGTTCTTCCCCTGACTGGACCGATTCGCGATCAGTTACTTTTATTACTGATATCACATGTGAAAACCTGAATGTAAGATACGGAGGAACTCTGCGTTTAAATGATGGTGGTGCTGGTGATGTTGAGGTGCTTGATTCGCTGAGAGTGGGAGGTATCGGAACAGATAATGCTGGGCGGATTATTTTTCCTAATAGTGGAAACAACAGATCACTTACAGTACAAGGAGACTTGTCAATGGACACAGATGGGGCTGCTTATACAAATAACCAGATAATAGTTGAAGAAGGAGGCAATTCTGATTTGAAACATCGACTTATTGTGTATGGAAATATTCAATTGCGTGATGATAACTCACTAATTGATCTTTTTACTAACAATGATGGTCAAAGCAATGCTATCCTAGAAATTACTGGCGAAGCTGGAAAGTCTTTCGAAAAAGCTCCAGAGGCAACTGCAGATTTTTACCGCATTGTCATGAATAAAATGGAAAATAAAAGCTTTTCATTTGAAGATGACTTCACGCTCAATGGCCCATCCGATGGTGATACAAAAGCCCTTGAGTTAATTAGTGGAAGGTTGCAGTTACGAGACGCCGGTATCGATGTGACACTTTCTTCGGGTGGAGCAGACTTCCGAATTCCTGCAGAAGCTGAGTTGTATACAGGAACTCAGAGTACAGTCAGGGTAACAGGCGATAACACGGGTATTTGGTTAGATGGTAAAATTAGTATTGGATGGGATACTTACTGGTATATAAACGGCGGAGTGAACAATTACATCGAATACACTGCTTCCGGTAATTCAACTATTGTTATGAATCAGGGACATTTGTATGTTGGATCCCAGATTCGTCGCAACCCGGCCACCGAAGATGGAATCCTGCATTTTAACCAAAACCATTCCAATTCAGAAATCGTAATTGGGTCAAATGCCGATCAGGGAGGTGAGGCTGCCCGGGGGATGTTGGAACTTTTGAACACCTCAACTTTTTCACAGGTAGATGGCGCTGAGTTAATCATCGCTAATAGTGTTGCTAACTCATCTGTTCCATCCTTTTATCTGGATATTGCGAATGATGATGTTACTCTGGGGGCAGGATCTTCAATAACATTTGGAAATACAGACACCGGGGCAGCTCAATCTCTTGGGCTATACTCCTCTGTGCCTCTTGAGAATGTTATTGTTAATAATGTTTCAGGCAACAACCCCGAGGTTCTTATGCAGATTGTTCCCCTGGAGTTAAACAATTTAACTGTTGATGCAGGAGCTGTATTTAATGCAAATGGTCTTGATTTAACATTGAATGGCAATTTTACAAATGATGGCGACTTCGTTGCCGGAGGTAATAATACTTTCTTTACAGGTTTGACAGATCAAACCCTCTCGGGCAATACCACATTCTACAACTTGCAAAAAGATGGCAGTACGGATTTTATCCTGTCTTCTGGTGTGACAGCGGTTAATGTTGCCAACAATATGAGCATTAATCAAGGTTCTCTGATTGATAACAGCAATACTGTTTTTGTTCAGGGCGATGTTTTCTTTGATGGTATTCATCAATATGGTGGGGCTGGTAAAGGTGTGTCCTTAAATGGGAGTAATGCTCAATTGTTAAGCGGAAACGGAACTTTCGGAAAACTGACCATTAATAACAGCTCGGGAGTGAATGTTCCATTAGGCAACGATTTAACCATTATCAATTCCCTGAGAATGGAACGGGGTATATTTAACATTGATAAAAATCTCCTGGCTTTAGGAGAAAATTGTGAAATAGAAGAAGTCGCTGGTATTGCACCTTTTTCGGCAAGCAAAATGATTCAAACCAATATTTCTTTTACAGATAATGGAGTTAAAAAAATCCTTCCAACCGGAGCAGCTGGTTTCGTATTTCCAATGGGATCAACCGGGAAGTATACTCCGGTGACTTTTGATATTACAAATAATAGCGCTACGGGAGGAAGTATTGTTGTTAAACCATCGAATGAGAAACATCCAAGTGTTTCAGATCCCAATAATGTTTTGCAATATCATTGGGTATTAAGAGCTGATGGTTTGACTGGTTTCAGTGCCACAGCCCGAATGAAATATGTTAATAGTGATGTTGAAGTAGAAGCCCCCAATACCATAAACGATTACTGGACCGCCAGATTGTTGTCTGATGGATCGGGAAATTGGGAAAAGTACAGTGGTGCAGATGTTATTGATGAGAGTAATCAGGAACTGGTATTTACTTTTTCGGGAACCGATGATGTTGGCATCAGTGGAGATTACACTGCGGGGCTGGAAACAGCAATCCCCGATCAGGTGCCCGGATATATCACAACGACTAGTGGTAACTGGACGGATGAAACCATCTGGGATACATACCCTGTCCCCGGCGGAACTGTACCTGCCGGAGGGCCTCGGGGATCCATGGTGTATGTTGATCATCAGGTGACCATCCCATCCAATTATGTTTCATCTTACCGAACCACTATTAATGCCGGTGGAGAAGTGGTTGTGGGCCAAACTTTTGGTCACAGGTTTGGAGAGGTTGACGGAGAAGGAATCCTTAAACTTGAGAGCGGAAATTTACCTGCCGGTATTTACGACAACTTTTTGCTGTCTGGTACCTTTGAATTTACCGGTAATGGAAATTATGACGTCCTCAGTAGTTTTAGTGATGTCAATAATTTGATATTCAGTGGAACCGGTGAGCGCCGTTTGCCAAATATTGATTTGCAGATTAATGGCAATGTTTTGCTTTCCGGTGCTGACTTAATTAATGAGCATAACAGGTCTATAGGGCTTGGAGGAGATTTTGAGTTTAATTCGGGAACCTTTGATGCCGGTACCGGAAGTGATGCATCATGGATTTTTAATGGCAATGCTCTTCAGTATGTTACCGGACTTACCGGATTTATCGGTGGTAATACTTTCTACAATTTTGGCGTCAACAATACTTCAGGGATCGTTATAGAAACGGATGTGGAAATTGATAATAGCTTATCGCTTACTTCAGGGGTGATTAATAATTCCCTTGGCAATCGTTTGGCATTAATGAATGCGTCTTCTGCTTCTGTTACAGGAGGAAGTTCTTCTTCTTACATAACGGGACCTTTTGAGAAGCTGGTCAACAATGGAAGTTCATTTACTTTCCCTATGGGTGCCGGAAACCGGTATGGTGAGTTGGAGATATCTTCAACTCAAACAGGTGCTGCTGCTCCATGGCAGGTTCGCTATTTTAATGCCGATCCGGGAGATGCAGGTTTTGATCCCGAGTCTTATGCTGCACCTATTGAGTTTGTAAGCCGCAATGAATATTGGAATGTAAAAGGCCCTGATGGAGCTAATGCCCATGTTACTGTTCGCTGGGACTCTCAAAGTGGTGTTTCAGCTGATGCAGGGGAGCGTGATGATCTGAGACTGGTTTCCTGGGAAGATCAGGCCACCGATAGGTGGGAAGAAGCCGGTAGTAGTATTACCGATAACGGACAAAACTCAGGAAACATTCAATCTGATGCCTTACTAAATTTTAACGAGTTTGTGGATGGGAATTACTATACCATTGGTGGTGTTCAGGTTTACAATTACAGTTGGATAGGTGCTACCGATGACTGGTTTGTCGACTCAAACTGGGCAAGTAATACTGTTCCTTCCATTAGTACAGAAGTTTCCATTCCCGAAGTTCCTTCAGGCGGTAACCAACCAGTGATAAACGGAGATGCCTTCTGTAAGGACTTGAGCCTGGAGGCTAATTCCAGTCTTACTTTACGAGCTGGTTCTACCTTGGAAATAGCCAACGATGTGGATAATTCCGGCACCATTGTTCTGGAATCTACCAATTCCAGCCTGTCTTCACTGATGTTACCCGAGACTATGACCAACTCTGGTAATGTCAATGTAAAACTGACTTTGGATCCCGATCACTACTGGTATATGAGCAGCCCGCTTCAGAATACTGTAGCCGGATGGTTCAAACCGTCAGAGGATGTCAGCAAAGATTACGTTTATGTTTTTGAGGTGGTTGATAACCGTTGGCAATGGATCCGTCTGGATCAGTCCGATGTGGATAACAACCGTCCGATAGGCGATATGCAGGGGATTGTTGGGTATTATTATACAGATACAAAACATCTGGATTACACCGGGACGGTTCAAAATACAGATTTGACAGTAACGCCTGATGATCCCGGTTATCACCTGGTAGGAAATCCATACCCGACAGCTATTGATTGGGAAGATCCAGCAGGATGGACACGTGCCGGTTTTTCCAATACCATTTGGAGTTGGATTAATTATGGAGGTGAGCGTATTATACAGACCTATAACAATAATGGAGATGCATTGCCGGGTGTATGGACATTAGAACCTAATGGTTACGATGCTTCTACCATGAGCCACATCCCCCCGTATCAGTCGGTATGGATGAAGCAGGAGTCTGAAACGGCTGTTCCATTGACTGTAAAACGGGCAGCCCGGGTCAAGAACAGCGATGCACCTCTCAAGAGCGCTTCATCGGGAGACGGTTCCTTTGAAATGATCCGGATTAAGGCAGAGAATGCACATACAATGGACGCTACAGTGCTTTATTTCAATGGCAGTTTCATTACCGGCAAAGGCAGTGAAGATTCAGAGAAACGTTTCAATGGCTCAGAGAAAGTTCCTGAAGTATACACAAGCCTAAATACCCAGGCTTTGGCCATCAATGGCCAGCCTCTTTTGAGTGCTGAGGAAAATGCATACGCATTGAGTGTTCGCAACCGTGTAGAGGGTGAAGTCAGATTGGTCTTTGACCTTGATGAATTTACCGACGTAACCTATGATGTATTGCTGGAAGATAAAGTAACAGGAGCTTGGACCGATCTCAGGGATATCAACGAATATGCTTATACACCTGTCCAAATGGGCGATGACCACGACCGGTTTGTGCTTCATCTGGATAAGGTTAAAGAGGTGCCAACCAGTGTGGAAAATCCGGAGTCCTCAGCTGCGGGTGATATTACCATTGTCGGGAAAGATGAATATGCGTTAGTAACGATAAGCAATGAGTTGTTGAGTGCCGGAAATGCAATTATTGACCTGTTGGATATGAACGGTCGTTTGATAGAGCGAAAAAACACCACTGAGCAGGAAACAGAGATTGCTTTACCGGACAACAGCGGAATGTATATTGTCAAAGTAAGCGCTGGTGGAAAGCAGAAGACTGAGAAAGTAGTAGGGGCCTCCCTGTAAAAGATATCACAATTAACCCTGTGAAGTTTGAAAGCCTCGCTCCAAAACGTTGGATAGCGGGGCTTTTCCTATTGTAGTTACTTTAATGTTAAAAAAGGGTGTTTTAATCTAATCTGAAGAGACGATAGCCAAATAAAGAAAGCTCTTATGTATTAATCGCGTATACATTAATAAATTTGGATGCTCAAAATTTACTTTTTGAACAGGGTTATATATAAAGTGAAAATTATGAAATCAAGAATTTTACTCCTTAGTTTTTTATATATCTTCAGTTTTATTGGGATTTTAGCCCAATCAGTGCCTGGGGGTATTGGTAATACTGATGGTAGCGATGGCCAACCAGAGTTGTTTCTTTGGTTATTGCCGGATTCTCTGTCATTGAATGACGGTGATGATGTGCTTAACTGGACTGATTTTTCGGGGAAAAGTCAGACCCTTAGTGCTGCTTCCTCTACTTCCCCTTTATACAGGGGAGGTGCATTGAATGGTCACAGTTATCTGGAATTCTCTAAAAACAATAACAGAATTCTCAGAAATCCATTCAATATGCCCACTGAGGCTGTTGCTGTATTCATGGTATTAAAAACCAGCAGCAATGATGATGATGGTTTACTCTCATATGAAGGTGCAGGGTCAGCAAATAATTATCTTTTCATTGAGCCCGGGTCGTTCAGGACCTACATAGATGGAAGTCAGGATAATTCCGGCCAGTCAATTAATGATGGAGCCTGGAATGTGTTTTCTCATCAGTGGCGTAATTCAGATGGTCGCTTATTGATGCATCTGAATGGTTCTGAGTTATATTCAACCAATCATCGTTCAGGAGTCTCGCTTTATGAGAATGGTTCTTTCGCTATTGGTGGGGAACAGGATGGTGTTGACGCTGGTTATGGAGAGGATCAGGATTATGATGGTGATATTGCTGAAATAATAATTTACGGATCCTCACTAAAGCAGGCTCAAAGAACAGTTATTGAAATTTATCTCGCTCAGAAGTATGGTCTTGATGCAAATCTTTCCACAGACTTTTTTGTTCCAGAGGATGGCTCATATATTCAGGCCCTGACAGGTATGGGGAAAGAGAGTGATGGTACAACGGTTCTGGAGTCGGATGGACTGGTAATAACTCAGAATGGTAACTTCAATAATGGGGAATATATTTTTGCCGCACATGATGGCAGTTCCAATTCTGTTAATAGTAGTCCCTCAGTATTGCATTCCGAGGTTGAAGCTACCTGGAGCAGGGATTGGTATGTTGATAAAACAGGAACTGTAGATGCCAAAATTGCCTTTGATTTAAGCGAGGGAATTGGTGGTGATTTTCCTTCCAATATTGAGAATTACCGATTGATGTATAAAGCTTCATTGGCAGGTAGTTATGATACGGTTACCGTGGCGGGGCGAGGTGTCCAAAATGGCGATCAGATTTATTTTGCTGTCAATGATGCAGATCTGAGTGATGGTTATTATACTCTTGGAACGGTTGATGAAGCAAACTCTCCACTGGAAGGAGAATCCGGACGCACCTGGTATACCCTTATCAGCGGAGATTGGGATAACTGGGAAGTTTGGACACTGGACCCATCAGGAGCTTTGCCCAACAACCCCAATCAACTTACGCCATCAACCTCCCCTACAGCTAATGCTGATAAGGTGGTGGTTTTAACTGGTAAAACGGTCACTGTTTCCAGCGATAACAAAACCCACAATACCATTACCGTTGACGGACGTCTTGATTTTCAATCTTCATCCGGACACAGTTTTGGAGCGATTAAGGGCCGTGGGCGAATACTACTTAGCGGAGATCATTTCCCCACGGGGGATGCCACCGATTTTATTTCTGAAGGACAGGGAGAAGGAACTGTAGAGTATTACGGATCGGGATTTAATCTGGCCACTTCCAGGGAATTCTTCAACCTGGAAATTGATATGGACACCCCGGTTTCTCAATTAACCTTGCTTAATGATTACACCATCAATGGTGAGTTGAGGATTACCTCAGGAACCCTTCAGATAAATGATGATGCAAGTGCCACAAATCTTAATATTTCAGCCAATGGCGACGTTGTGGTTGAAAGCAATGGGGCAATTTTGACCGGGTCAGCCAATGCCCGTCACCAATTTAATTTTTATGGTGATTTCACCAATAAAGGCACAGTTGAGTTTACCAATCGTACCGCTGCAAACTATGGCAGCGAAGCTACCAATGGGATTGTAGATGCCAACTTCTTAAGCGATAGTCAAAACCAAACAGTTTTCATAGATGGTCCGGCTACTTTTTACCGTGTCGAAATTGATAAAGGCAGTGATGCCACTTATGAATTGATTCTGGAGGCGACTAATTCATCGTATTTTAACATTTACGGTTATGCAGGGGACAGCCATGGAGATACCCCTCAATTGCCAGAAAATGATAATGCCCTTGGTTTATTGAACGGAACTGTGCGTATTAAAAGTAATGTGAGTATACCTGTATTGAATACCGGAGGCAACTACAACATTAATGAAAATGCCCGTTTGTGGATTGATGGTGGAAGTGTTTTTAAAAACAGCGGATCTGCCATTGTTCCTTATGGTAAGATTTTGGTTAGTTCCGGTTTGTTGGAAGCCAAAATAAGCAGTGGAATTACAACTCGTTCAAATGGTCTGGTGAAGGTTGAAGGGGGTATTTTAAATATTAATCAACTTCGCACATCTGTTCTTGGAACTGATAATGTAGGTGGTTATGTTCAGAGTGGAGGAGTGGTTAATATCCTGGGGGCTAATACTACTAATGATTATTATTGTTTTAATCTTTCCTATTCTGGAAATGTTTTCAATATGACCGGTGGTACTTTGCACATTCATGAAACTGAAGGTAAAGGAGCCATTTTTATTGCTTCAGATGAAACCAATTATAATGTTTCCGGCGGTACCGTGATAATGGATATTGGGGACGGAAATGATTTCCCAATAACTTCAACAGCTCCTTTTTGGAATGTGATTTTGAGAAACACTTCAGGAGGTAGCGGTGAGCATATTCTTGCTGATGGAGTAGATGTTGGATCCTCTGATGAAAACTTGTCCGCACAACCCCTTAGAGTTCTAAATGATCTTACCATTGAAGCTGATGCATTTTTGAATCACGATGGGAATGATGTATTTGTGGGGCGTGATTTTTACATCGACAGGGATGCTCAACGAAAAACCTTTGATGATAGTGGGTTGAGTGATACTTGGAATGATTATAATATTGGCTATTTGTATGATCAGTCCAAACCAAACAATACTGTATTCAATGGTTCTGAAGATGGCGAGTTTTACATTGGATACAATAGCTCAGATGGTTTTGAACAGTTTTTTCATGATTTGACGGTAGAGAAAACTCCTGGTAGTAAGGTTACAGTTGTTTGTGATAATCAGAAGTCAGCACAATATCAGGATGATAACAATAGAAATCACTGGCATGCACGACTGGTGCGTATAGAAGATGATTTAACGGTTGAATCAGGAATTCTGGATCAGGGGCGTAGTTCTTTCCGCCTTTATGGTCCGCTTACCATTGGTTTACAGGGAGAATGTGGTGTATGGGAACCTGGAACGACCCATCCCTGGGCAATGGTTATGATGAAAGATGCCGATCTTAATATTAATACAGAAGAGGGTGCTGTATTGGGTAATGTTAAAATGAATCCAAACCCCCAAACGGATATTATCTCTTTCTCAAGCGATGTTTATGTAAAAAGGATTGCTTACTTCCATGGCAGGATTAACCTGCAATCCAATACCCTTAAATTGGATTACCTTCATGATGGATTGACTACCAATAATTACGATATTTCTGATGGGAACAGTAATGAAGAGATGTTTTTTTCTTCAGGGAATGCTTCCGATGGAGGATTGTTACTTTATGTTCCTGCCAGTTCTTCCGATGGTACGACCTTTTCGTTTCCGCTGGGAATGTTGGGTAAATATACGCCGGGAGAAATTACTTTAAGTAATGTTGTAGATGATGGATATATCAGGTTGACACCTGTTGACAGTGAGTTACAAACTACTGATTTATCTGGAGGGGATATATTACAATATTACTGGAAGTTGGATTATGAAGGCTTTGAAAATATGCCTACTATTGACCGGTTACGGTTATTCTATGATGGAGGTGATGTCGCCGGAAATGAGTCCAACTACGTGGCCGGGAAAGTTTTAGATGCCTATCCTTTTGACCGTATTTATGAGGATGAGGATGCCTCGGAGAGTGAAGGGGTTAATACTTCTAATAATCACATTACTTTCAATGGGCAAACAGATACTGGTTTTACTCTCGAAAAAGCTAGCTACACTGCAGGTGTTATTGCTCGTTTTCAGGGGACTCCCGATGTTTTCTATTTAAGAAGGAACGGAGATTGGGACAATAATAATACCTGGTCTTTTTCACGAGGAGGACCCAGTGCCGGAGATTACCCTAAAGCTGGAGATATTGCAGTAATCAGACGTTTTGGAACTAGCTATTCCGGCATCGTGACAGTAAGAAATGCAGAACGGGCCGCTGCCGTTATTTTCGATGATGAGAATGGATGGAGCAGCGGGTGTCCAAGAGTTATATTTAGCTCAAAAAATAACTATGACTCTTTTAATAGTGTGTTTAGCGTGTTTGATGTTGCTGACACCCATAAGGGAGGTGTCCTCGATTACAATACGCATGGTGCCGTGGTTCAGTATAATGTGGATGATGAATATTCTAATGCCAGTACATCTCTTCAGATGGATGGGCAGGACGACTATATTGCTATTCAGAATTATAATTATAGTGGAGGAGGCCATCAGGAGTTAACTGTTGAAGCATGGGTAAAAACAGATGATGGTTCAGATCAGGTGATTGCATCATTTGACAGGAACCAGTTCTGGCGTCTTGAGATAAATGGAGAGGGGGCCGGTACCGGACAGGTTGGTTTTGATGTTATGACCGATGCCGGTCAGCTGGATTTTGGAGGAACTATCAGGATTGATGATGGAGAATGGCACCATGTTGCAGCTGTTTATGATAATGGTGATGCCTATATATATGTTGATGGAGTATTGGATAATTCAACTTCACGGGGAAGTACTTTTGGAAGTGGAGTGACAAGGTATGGCTTTATTGGTGTTGGCTCCGAAGCAAATTTTTATGACGGAGACAAAGGCCCTACTAATTATTTTAATGGAAGTATCTCTGAAGTTCGGGTTTGGAATATTGCCCGTTCAAAAAATGAATTGTCAGGCTCAATGGATGAATCATTGAGTGGGACTGAATCGGGTCTTAATATTTATTACAAACTGGATGGAAGTGGCTCTGACAATATTGCTACAGACTATACTTCAAATGGTAATAGCGGAACCTTAATGAACTATCAATTACCAGGTGCCTGGAAAACAGCGCATCCATGGTCAAGTAGCTTCCCGGGAGGTGATTTTGGCGGATTTAACAATTATCCCAACGCATTGGTGATTTATAGCTGGGAAAATGCTCCTGCTAACGCAGATATAACACTTTCTGCTGCTGCGACAGAGTATCCCCAGATGTGGTTCTCAAATGGTAATGGCAGCCGGAAAATTCGTTTTCCAAATACAGATGTGACCATTCATGGTGGTTTTACAATTCCCAGTGATGTTATTGTTGTGGCCAATGGAGATTCCGATAATACCATTACCATGGAGCAGAATATGAATATTGGCCATTCTTCTCTTGGTTATGGAAAGTTTCTTTTCCCTGGCGCTGCTTCAGGTAGTGTTACCCTTAATGTTGAAAAGGACATCAGGGTGCGGGGAAGTGCTAATTCAGAAATCGGTATTGAAAATGCCGCCGCATCAGCTAAAGTTCACAAGTTAATTGCAAAAGGAGATATAACTGTAGTTAATGATGGAGGCAGAATTCGGTTAGGTGATGGCGATCCGGCCAAAACCAATGTTGAATTAGAGTTCCAGGGCGATTCTGACAATACCTTTGTTAACAATTATGGCAGTGATACTCCTCAGTTTTATCGATTGATAATGAATAAGGGGACAGATAATAACCATTCATTTTCTCTTAACAGTAATTTTGATTTAACTGGTTCAACTGATGGAGCTGATCAGCTTAAAGCTGTGGAACTGCAAAATGGTAAACTGATATTCAATAACAGTGGTATTAATGTTGACCTTACTACCGGTGATGATGATTTTGTAATACCCGGAACTGCCGGGCTGGAGGTTATTCAGGGACAGCTTTTTGCCAATGGTAACAGCGGTATTGTTTTAGACGGATCAATTGAAATTAGCGGTGGTACCCTGGATATGAGTGGTGGCGATAATTACATTCAATACTCGGCCAGTGGTAATGCAGCCATTGATATATCTGTCGGTAGCTTAATTGTAGGGTCACAGATAAGACGGGGATTGACTTCATCTGAAGGCATTTTAAGTTTTTCTCAAAGTGGAGGAACCGTGGTTGCAGGGAACAATACAGCATCCGAGAATAATCGCGGAGTATTTGAAATACTCAATGATGGCAGCCATTTTGAGATAACAGGAGGTGACTTTTACATCGTAAGATCACAGAACAATCCGGAAACAGCTGCCTTTTACCTGGATCCGGAAACATCTGCATTGGATCCTTCGGCAACTCTTCATTTTGGACATACCAATACGCCATCGGGGGAAACCCTCGGGGTGTATTCAACGGTAGATCTGCCAAATGTAATGGTGGATAATAGTAGTGGAAACGATCCTGAATTGAAGATGTGGACTGTTCCCATGTCTGTCTCCGGAGATTTAACAGTTGAATCAGGTGCCTCACTCAATGGCAATGGTCTTGATTTAAACCTGAGTGGAGATTTATTTGCTAATGGGGCTTTTGTGGCCAATGGGAATACCACTTATATTGACAGTGATTCTGATCAGCAGATTTCAGGTTCTCCGGTGTTTTATAATTTGTCCAAGACCAATGCCGGAACGCTTACTCTGAATAATGATGTAACTGTCGAAAATGTTTTTGACCATCAAAGCGGTATTTTAAGTGACGGCGGTAACACCTTAACAATAGAAGGGGATGTTTTCTTTAATGGTGGACATACCTGGGGAGGTTCCGGAAAAGGCATTTACCTGGCCGGTGAAACTCAGCAGAATCTTCAGGGGAGTGGTGTTTTTGGAAAACTTTCTATTAATAATCCCGGGGGCGTCTTTGTTCCCGAAGGCAATACCATTAATATTGATGGTGCGTTGCAGCTCGAAAGTGGCGTTTTTGACATTGGTAAAAACCTGTTGGAACTTACCGTAGATGCTGACATAATTGAGGCAAATGCTTTTTCTGAAGAAAACATGATTCAAACCAATATTTCTTTTACTGATAACGGCATTAAGAAATGGTTTCCGGCAATAAGTTCTGCAACAACTTTCATTTACCCTCTTGGATCGACTGGGAAATATACACCTGTTGAGTTCAATATTGACCAGCTTGATGCCGGTAGTTTCATCAGGGTGAAAGCAGCCGACGAAAAGCACCCAACTGTTGTTGACGATGATGAACCCTGCAACGATATTACAGATACACAAAATGTCCTGGATTATCATTGGACACTGGAAACCAGTGGTGTTAATAACTTTAGCGGGAATGCTTCGATGAAGTATTATTCGGATGATGTATTGATTGATAATTCTCTTTCAGGAACTTCATACGATATAACGGATTATGCAACTGCAAGATTGCTGAGAAACAGCACGGACTGGAATAAATACGATGCCAATAGTTTCGATGAATCTAACGAGCTGTTAATGTTCTATTTTTCCAATACCGATGATAATGGTGTAAGTGGAGATTATACTGCGGGTGTTGAGGATCAGTCCGGATCTTGTGAAGGTGCTATTCCTGATCAGGTGCCAACTTATATCACCACAACAGACGGAATTTGGGGAGACGGGTCTATTTGGGATACTTATCCAACAAGCGGTGGGACTGTTCCTGCCGGAGGCCCTCGTGGATCAGCAGTAATTATTGCCCATGATGTCTCTATGACGAATAATTATAAGGTGAGTTACAAAACCGAAATTCAGGAGAATGGTACTTTATCTATTGGCAGTACTTTTGGACATCGCTTGGGAGAAGTTACCGGTCAGGGCACTTTGAGCTTGTTACGGGGTGAATTGCCTGCCGGGGTTTATGATCAATTCCTGTCAGCCACAGGAGGTACTCTGGAGTATGGTGGCAGCAATGATTATGATGTTCTTAGCGAGAATACTTTTGTGAATAACCTTAGGTTTACAGGTTCAGGTGAACGCAGGCTTCCTAATATCGATTTGGAAGTTTACGGAGATATCGAACTGGACGGACCTTCACTGATTAATGAGCATGACCGGACTTTGTCGTTAAACGGAGACTTTATCTTTGATGCCGGAATCTTTGATGCCGGTAACGGGAATAATGCCAAAGTTGTTTTCAACGGCAATGGGGCTCAAAACATAGATGGATTATCTGCATTTACAGGAGGCAACGCTTTTAATCACTTTGAGATCAATAATTCATTCGGGGTAACTGTGAAAACTGATGTTGAAACAGAAGGCGTTCTTTCTCTTACCGAGGGAGTTGTCAATAATATCAGTGGAAGCCGTTTTACAGTAACCAGCTATGATGCTAATGCAGTTTTGGGTGGAGGTGCTTCTTCATATGTGTGGGGCCCCTTCGAGAAATCTATCAATACCGGTGGTTCGTTTAATTTCCCCGTCGGTGCCTCCGGGCGGTTAGGTGAATTGAATGTGTCAAGTACACAAACGGCTTCTGCTTCCATTTGGGAAGTGACCTATTTTAATCACAATCCCGGGAATGATGGTTTTGATCCCAACTCCTTTGTGTCTCCATTGCAGTTTGTCAGCAATAACGAATACTGGCAGGTTAAAGCTTCGGAGTCAACACAGGCTCATATTACTGTTCGTTGGGACTCTCAGAGCGGTGTTTCAGCTGATCCCACAGAACGTCAGGATTTGAGATTAGTTTCGTGGGAAGATCTTTCTACTGATGCCTGGGATAACGTAGGAGGCAATATTACCGATAACGGACAAAATTCCGGAACCATCCAGTCTGATGCCTTGCTAAACTTTAACGAGTTTGTTGATGGAGATTACTTTACCATTGGCGGGGTTCAGATCTACAATTACAGTTGGGTTGGAAATACTGAGGATTGGTTTACTGCTGGTAACTGGGCAACTGGGAATGTTCCTTCACTGAGTACAGAAATTGACATTCCTGAAAGCCCTTCAGGCGGTAGCCAACCAGTGATAAACGGAGATGCTTTCTGTAAGGACTTGAGCCTGGAGGCTAATTCCAGTCTTACTTTACGAGCTGGTTCTACCTTGGAAATAGCCAACGATGTGGATAATTCCGGCACCATTGTTCTGGAATCTACCAATTCCAGCCTGTCTTCACTGATGTTACCCGAGACTATGACCAACTCTGGTAATGTCAATGTAAAACTGACTTTGGATCCCGATCACTACTGGTATATGAGCAGCCCGCTTCAGAATACTGTAGCCGGATGGTTCAAACCGTCAGAGGATGTCAGCAAAGATTACGTTTATGTTTTTGAGGTGGTTGATAACCGTTGGCAATGGATCCGTCTGGATCAGTCCGATGTGGATAACAACCGTCCGATAGGCGATATGCAGGGGATTGTTGGGTATTATTATACAGATACAAAACATCTGGATTACACCGGGACGGTTCAAAATACAGATTTGACAGTAACGCCTGATGATCCCGGTTATCACCTGGTAGGAAATCCATACCCGACAGCTATTGATTGGGAAGATCCAGCAGGATGGACACGTGCCGGTTTTTCCAATACCATTTGGAGTTGGATTAATTATGGAGGTGAGCGTATTATACAGACCTATAACAATAATGGAGATGCATTGCCGGGTGTATGGACATTAGAACCTAATGGTTACGATGCTTCTACCATGAGCCACATCCCCCCGTATCAGTCGGTATGGATGAAGCAGGAGTCTGAAACGGCTGTTCCATTGACTGTAAAACGGGCAGCCCGGGTCAAGAACAGCGATGCACCTCTCAAGAGCGCTTCATCGGGAGACGGTTCCTTTGAAATGATCCGGATTAAGGCAGAGAATGCACATACAATGGACGCTACAGTGCTTTATTTCAATGGCAGTTTCATTACCGGCAAAGGCAGTGAAGATTCAGAGAAACGTTTCAATGGCTCAGAGAAAGTTCCTGAAGTATACACAAGCCTAAATACCCAGGCTTTGGCCATCAATGGCCAGCCTCTTTTGAGTGCTGAGGAAAATGCATACGCATTGAGTGTTCGCAACCGTGTAGAGGGTGAAGTCAGATTGGTCTTTGACCTTGATGAATTTACCGACGTAACCTATGATGTATTGCTGGAAGATAAAGTAACAGGAGCTTGGACCGATCTCAGGGATATCAACGAATATGCTTATACACCTGTCCAAATGGGCGATGACCACGACCGGTTTGTGCTTCATCTTGATAAAGTTAAAGAGGTGCCGACCAGTGTGGAAAATCCGGAGTCCTCAGCTAAAGGTGACATTACCATTGTCGGAAAAGATGAATATGCAATAGTGACCATCAGCGATGAGTTGCTGAGTGCCGGAAATGCAGTTGTTGAGTTGATGGATATGAACGGTCGTTTGATAGAGCGAAAAAACACCACTGATCAGGAAACAGAGATTGCTTTATCGGACAACAGCGGAATGTATATTGTAAAAGTAGCCGCCGGTGGTGTTGTTAAGACTGAAAAAGTAGTAGGGGCCTCCCTGTAAAAGATATCACAATTAACCCTGTGAAGTTTGAAAGCCTTGCTCCAAAACGTTGGAAGCGGGGCTTTTTCACGTTTGGAGGTTTGTAACCACCGGGTGAGTTTATTGTTTGAACCTCATTAGGTCTTAAATACGATTTTACGAGTTTAAATCAACTAAAAAAGGCTGAATTTCCAATTAAGGGAATTCAGCCTTTTTGATATGTTTGGTTTTATAGTCTAACGTTCGTAATCCGGAGTACCACCACCAAAAGGGTTGGATGATTTGGAGGGTGGTTGGGTGTTTGTGGTATTTTTCGAGGGGAAGGATGATACTCCCGCTGGACCTCCAGTTCCACCTACTCCTGGATCAGGAGGGACCGTAGAAGGCGCCATCAACACAATCTCCCGATCCACTTCCACCACCTCCAATACCGGTTTCCGGTAGGCTTTCTTATTAGAATTTGTATATCTGTTTTTCCCGAGTTGCATTCAGGTTACATTCAATTTGGTATAACTTACGAAATTTTCTTTGGTGCTGTTACGCTGCTTTTCCCAATAGGTTGCATTGGCGTTAAAAACACCATTCGTGGCTGAAATGTTTTCAGTTGATGATGTATACTCATTTTCAATGCGCAAAGATTGCAAAAAATGAGGAAAAAGCCTACAGGATTGGATAAATAAGGGAATTTCTTTGATGAAAGGAGGGAGAGAGCCCCCTAAGGGCCCCCTAAATCCCCCAAAGGGGACTTGGAGTTCTGCGTTCTGTGGTTTGGGTTCCGTATTTAGTTTTGTGTTCAGGGTTGTCTGTTTCTTGCGGTAATGATGGAATTTGGGGGTTGGTGATTCCTGTTCCAGTGAGTTATAGGTGATGTGCAATATCTGTTGTTTCGATTCCTTTATTTAACCGCGGAGCGGTGGCAGACCGGTAGCCGGAATGTGGTCTGTAAAGATTGAGCTGCGGAGCTGCGGGAGATGTCTTATTTGTCGTCGGGAGACGACGGTTATAAACTCCTCGTGGGAAAACGAGGGGGAGAAAAAGTGTCACGAAGACGGTGTTTTAATTTTTTTTACCGCTCCGCTGTGAAAGCCGGATAGTAAAAATCAATTTGGAGAAATACATTAAGCAACAAAGCTCCGACCGAGGTTTGTTTCAATTCTGTACTGTATATGCATTATATGGTTCAAAAAGCCCCCTCCCTGCTGATTCAGGAGACTCAAATAAGTCCTCCCAGCCTCAAAATATGGCGAAAGATTAGGTTAGCCGGGAACTGGAAAATTGTAGAATGAAATCATTAGATATTTAGGATCTGTTCTTCTCAATGTACAAAATAAGTTTATATTTGTGTACTTGATTCCTCAAAAACAATAATCATGGATCGGTTATATGATATTTATTCCCGTTTGTTAAAGAATACAGACCTTGAGTTTAAGCGTTACATCTTTGAATTAATCGATTGGAATGATCGGTTAATTGCACTTTTGGGAGCGCGAGGAGTTGGAAAAACAACACTGATGCTTCAGTATTTGAAGGAGAATTATTCCGGAAACAAGGGAGCTTTGTATGTAAGTTTGGATGATATTTATTTCTCAAATCATCGTTTGGTTGACTTTGCTGAAGACTTCTACAACCATGGGGGCCAGGTGCTTTTTTTAGATGAGGTGCACAAGTATCCTTCCTGGTCTGGTGAAATTAAGAATTTGTATGACAGTTATCCTGATATGCAGATTGTTTTCTCAGGATCCTCTGTCCTGGATATCTACAAAGGGCGAGGTGATTTAAGCAGAAGGGTTTCAGGTTATTTAGTGTCTGAAATGTCGCTTCGTGAGTATGTTGAACTTGAGCATGGTATTAGATTTCCTTCTTATTCATTGAATGATGTGTTTGCGAATCACATGTCAATCAGCCGGGATATTTGTGAAAAATTGAAGCCGCTTGCAGTATTGGAGGAGTACTTTTCCAACGGATGCTATCCCTATTACAAAGATAGCCGGACTCATTATTCAAAGCGGTTGCAGGAGGTGATTAATACCGTGTTGGAGTCAGATATACCAATTACACACGGAGTTGAATATAAGAATATTATTAAATTAAAATCATTGATCGAGATTATAAGTTCCAATGTACCGTTCGTTCCTAATATGTCTAAACTGGCTTCTGTGGTTGGCCTGGACAGAAAAACATTGTACCATTATCTTGAGATACTAAGCAGGGCAGGAATTATTTTATTGTTGAAATCTTCAAAAACCGGGTTGGCGCGAATGAGAAAAGCGGAAAAGATATTCCCCGGGAATGTGAATATTTTAATGAGCCTTTCCGATAAAAAACCAGATAAAGGAAATTTGAGGGAAACATTTCTTTTTCAACAGCTGAGACAGAACCATCGTGTGGACTATAGCGAAATAGGGGACTTCCTGATAGATGGGAAATATTATATAGAAGTTGGAGGAAGGAACAAAAATTTTGACCAGATTAAAGATATTGCCAATTCCTATCTGGTGATTGATGATATAGAAACCGGGCGGGGGAACCGAATCCCTTTGTGGTTGTTTGGTTTTTTGTATTGAGGTTAGGGCCCCCTAAATCACCCAAGAGGGGACTTTGGGTTCTGCGTTCTGTGGTTTGGTTTCGCGTTATGAGTTTGAGAGTTGCGGGTTGGAGGTTCCCCTTTCAGGGGATTAGGGGGTGTGAAGAAGGGAGTTCAGGGTTTTGGGTTCCGCGTTGAGCCGTCCTAATATAGGTTGACTTTTTGATTTATTATTAACTGCAAAATTGCTAAAAAAAAAGAGTGCCTTGATTGACATTTGATTTTAATTTTCTGTTTTGATCAGAATATATGTTAACTGAGG
>NZ_QEWP01000049.1 GCF_003121985.1 Marinilabilia rubra | reverse complement strand
TAAGGGACTTACACCCTCTGGATAAAATCACCCCGCACTTTATGGTTCCTTGAAAAAGATTTGTATTTTTAATCTTTTTCAAGAACTTCCAGTGTGGGTGCGCTGCTGCTCATGCAGGGCACACACATCGTGTATAGTGCATTTGGCGGATAGTGCTAATTTCAAGGGCATTACAACTAATAAACGGTGTAACGGTTTGACAGGTTCGTGCTTCGAATCGCCAAACGACACCATACACGTAACCGTTAGCGTTCATGCAAACGAGAAAGAACACATTTTACATAGTTAAATTATTGATTTCATAAAAACACACACAAATGCATTATTTAAAGAAACAATTTAACGAACAGGAATTAGCATTGCTTTTTCAAGCATTTGGTAAAAAACTATTTACTAGACCACAAAATGGCGATATTACTTCAGCTAAGGTTCCAAATTGTAATGACTGTATTTTTTATTTTAAACCAGAATACTACGAAATTTTAGCAAACGATTTAAAATCCGCTCATGAACTTGGTAAATTTAAACAAAGTAACGCAAATGAAATTTGGGTCTCACTTCTCAATGAATATTTAAATGCAGAAACTGTTGATAGAATTGAAGAATCCAATTACACTGATTATGTTACAAAGGTTGGCATGTTTTGGAACTAAAAAATTAAGCTATGGAAACAATTATAAATCTAGCGCAAAGTGCAAATTGGGGTTTATCTACAAGAAATAATGATTTATTTCTTAATTCCGCTGTAGAACTTTACAAATATGTACAAAAAAATGGTGCAAGTATATTAACTAAATTCTCTGATTCAAGTGAACTCCAGATGATTGGAAAAGCGTTTAGCTATTTTGCACGTTTCATAGATAATGGTGACATTGATATAAATTCCGTAGCTGCAGAGAATTCTTATTACTGTTTGGCATCATCCATGATTCAAAACAATTTCTACGCAGCACCTGAATTGTTTAATTTATTAGATACAAAGAAAGAGTTGTTTTATGATAAGTTTAAATCTGTAATTTTTGATGATTTACAAGAGCAACACCAAGTACCCCTAAATGTAATAATTAATTCCTATCCACAACAAATGGCAGCGCAGAAAGAAATTGGAAGACTTCATCCGATTTTAATCTACTATGTAATTTCAAATTTTTATGATATTTATGCCAATAAGACAAAAATGCCAGAAGATATAATAGAATATTCAGTAGATAGAGTCGATAAGTACATCTCTGGCTTAAAATCAAGTTCAAGCGTGGATGATACAATTACAGAAGGAAAATTATTCTTCAATAAAGTGCATAAATCTATCAAGAACACCTTATTATCCTTTTAGATTGATGAATCAAGAAAATCAAGCACGAAACGCTAACAAAGCTATTATACGCCAGCCGTGGCATCCACAGCATATTGAGAGGTTCGTTTTACCCTCTCCCATGCGTTCAAGCTGATAAAGTCACAACTGGCCTGAAAGCCTCGCCCAGGCGCATATAGCCGGGACGTTATTGCGACACGATGTCGCTCTATATAATTGTTTTACAAGGCAATGGCCTTGATAAAACCTATTGTTCTTCCAATAGTATCCTACCGGGACAACTGGCGTGTGGTGCAGCCACTGCGGGTTGAAGCTCC
>NZ_QEWP01000048.1 GCF_003121985.1 Marinilabilia rubra | reverse complement strand
AAAAAAACTTGAAAAATAAATTTGGCAGATTAAAAAACTTCACTTATCTTTGCACTCGCTTTTGAAAAATCTGACGGTCGCCGAAAGAGGCGCTAAGACAAGAAAGACAAAGCAAGGAGGGAGGTTAAGAGTGGAGTCAGGCATTGACTAAAACTATTAACTAACCACTAAATAAAAAAAAGATCTTTGACATTATTAATGCAAAACCAAAAAGCAAGGTAAAAGCGGATCCTAACAAGTCAATTTTAATTTCCGGATCAAGAGTCTTGAAGTTTTGGGATGAGTGCTTAAAAGAAATTATTTTAAAAACTTTCCTACAACGAAGAGTTTGATCCTGGCTCAGGATGAACGCTAGCGACAGGCCTAACACATGCAAGTCGAGGGGTAACATGAGAGCTTGCTCTCGATGACGACCGGCGCACGGGTGAGTAACGCGTATGCAACCTTCCTTTAACTGGAGAATAGCCCCCGGAAACGGGGATTAATGCTCCATGGGACTCTGGATACGCCTGTATTAAGAGTTAAAGTTCCGACGGTTAAAGATGGGCATGCGTGACATTAGCTAGTTGGCGGGGTAACGGCCCACCAAGGCAACGATGTCTAGGGGTTCTGAGAGGAAGGTCCCCCACACTGGTACTGAGACACGGACCAGACTCCTACGGGAGGCAGCAGTGAGGAATATTGGTCAATGGACGCAAGTCTGAACCAGCCATGTCGCGTGCAGGATGACTGCCCTATGGGTTGTAAACTGCTTTTATACGGGAAGAAAGGTATCTACGTGTAGATATTTGCCGGTACCGTACGAATAAGCATCGGCTAACTCCGTGCCAGCAGCCGCGGTAATACGGAGGATGCGAGCGTTATCCGGATTTATTGGGTTTAAAGGGTGCGTAGGCGGAATGGTAAGTCAGCGGTGAAATACTGCAGCTCAACTGAAGAACTGCCGTTGATACTGTCATTCTTGAGTATAGATGAGGTAGGCGGAATGAGTAGTGTAGCGGTGAAATGCATAGATATTACTCAGAACACCAATTGCGAAGGCAGCTTACTAAACTATAACTGACGCTGAAGCACGAAAGCGTGGGTATCAAACAGGATTAGATACCCTGGTAGTCCACGCCGTAAACTATGATTACTGGTTGTTTGCGATACACAGTAAGCGACTGAGCGAAAGCATTAAGTAATCCACCTGGGGAGTACGTTGGCAACAATGAAACTCAAAGGAATTGACGGGGGCCCGCACAAGCGGTGGAACATGTGGTTTAATTCGATGATACGCGAGGAACCTTACCTGGGCTTAAATGGGGAGTGACGGATGTGGAAACATGTCTTTCTTCGGACACTCTTCAAGGTGCTGCATGGTTGTCGTCAGCTCGTGCCGTGAGGTGTCGGGTTAAGTCCCATAACGAGCGCAACCCCTGTTGTCAGTTACCAGCATGTAAAGATGGGGACTCTGACAAGACTGCCGGTGTAAACCGCGAGGAAGGTGGGGATGACGTCAAATCAGCACGGCCCTTACGTCCAGGGCTACACACGTGTTACAATGGCCAGTACAAAGGGCAGCTACACAGCAATGTGATGCTAATCTCGAAAACTGGTCCCAGTTCGGATTGGAGTCTGCAACCCGACTTCATGAAGCTGGAATCGCTAGTAATCGCGCATCAGCCATGGCGCGGTGAATACGTTCCCGGGCCTTGTACACACCGCCCGTCAAGCCATGGAAGCCGGGAGTACCTGAAGTATGTAACCGCAAGGAGCGTCCTAGGGTAAAACTGGTGACTGGGGCTAAGTCGTAACAAGGTAGCCGTACCGGAAGGTGTGGCTGGAACACCTCCTTTCTGGAGAGTAGTTATCCAAA